>NZ_QPIW01000034.1 GCF_003339505.1 Runella aurantiaca | reverse complement strand
CGCTGTCACTTAATTCACTTGAACGAGTTTTAACAAGTCTACCCTCTTGAAGTTGCCATTGGGTAAGCGCCTTACAAAAATCATCACAGACGATGAATAGTTCGATGAGTTTTAATGCTTTAGATTCACAGAGCATAGGAGTAGGAAAAAGTTAATTTGTGAGGTAGCACCACAAATATCTTTATTACTAAGCTTCTATGCTCTCATTATCAAATATTTATAAATCTGTCATCCATAATTCACGTTAATTTTAGGGGCGCTTCGGTAAACGCCTCGACACTATGCCTTTTATTTATTTTATTCTCCTGTTTATGCATTCTGCTGTTCCAGAAATCCACTTGGCGAAAGGCCAATCAACCACATTGTCACAAAACTATTTTCGACACGCTACCGACGGAAAAGAAGCGCCCCAGTCTACCTTGGTAAAACTGAGTTTTGACGACGAATACCTATCCGTTGATTTTCAGTGCTTGCAAAATCCGTTTTGGAGCCAAAACACCTACACAATGCACAATACCGAAATGTGGAATCAGGAGGTTTTTGAGCTGTTTATTGCCGAAGGCAGCGCCACCCCCACGCAGTATTTGGAACTAGAAATCAACCCCAACAACGCGCTATTTGTGGGTTGGATTGACAACCCAACGAAAGAAACACCCCAAAAATTGACGTTTGTTCCTTACGAAAAAGCAGGTATCAAACACGAAGTGAAAGCAAATGGCGATACTTGGTCGGGCAAAATGCAGATTCCGTGGGCTTTATTAGGAGGCAAAAAAGACACCTATCGCCTGAATTTTTACCGTATTGTATCACTCCAATCCCACCCAAATACCGATTGGAAATGCACTCCTGCCGATTGTGATTTTACATGCTGGAGCCCGTCAATGAGCGGCGCAACACCGCGTTTTCACCGCCCCGATGCATTTGGAATTTTGCATTTAAAATAGGCTAGTCAACCGTCAGATAAATAATATTGGTGGGCGTAAGCAGATGCTTTACTGTTATGGGATTTCCTTCTTGTATTTTCTCAAATGTCCCTACTTGTTCTACATCCACTTTCATAAGGCTCTGAGAAACAGGGTGTTTTAGCCATATTAAATAAGAATGCGAGGTCCTACCTTTGCTTGAGCGATGTACGATAAGTTCTTTTTTTTCAACGGTGACCTTAGCCGTTTCGGTAAAATCAGACTTAGGATACAGCATAAATTTCCGGACGATTTTGACCGCACTAGACAGCAGCTCCCCCACAAGCCATAACCAAAATGGCAGTAATGCAAATGTATAAAGTACCGTGTCAGGAACGGGAAGAATGGCCAATAAACGACTCCCCATATCTTGTAAAACCTTCAGCATATCTTTGGGTAAAAACCACAAACTAAAAAAACAAATCCAAAAGACTGTCGGCCAAATCCACCAGATAATTTTATAAGTGATTTTAGTGAAGTTATCAATTTGGTCAACGGCGCGGTCGGCATAAAATTCAGTTTTAGGAATTGCATTCATAAGACCAGAAAGGTTGGGAGGGTGAATTTAAAAATTTGTCGCCACATTCTTCTATTTTGTTTCAATCCTATTCTGAGCTTCTTCCGGCAACGTTGCCGACAACGATTGCATAAAAAAATGCAATAAATGAGTTGTTTTGTTATAATTTAACCAGTAATCTCGTACAGGATTCCTCGTTTTACCAAACCAACTCCATGAAATCATTTCTTCGGATTTTCTTTTTACTGGCCTTGACTGCCTTTCGTCCTGTGGATGAAAAACTCACCATTTTTTTATGCGGGGATTCTACGCTGGCCCCCAAACTACCCGCCGATGCGCCCGAAACGGGCTGGGGTATGGTGCTGCCCGAATACTTCAATACCGACGCCGTACAGATTCAAAACCACGCCGTCAATGGTCGCAGTACCAAGAGTTTTATCACCGAAGGACGTTGGCAAAAAGTGGTGTCTCAAGTGAAAAAAGGAGATTGGGTTTTTATACAATTTGGCCACAATGACCAAAAAATAGTCGATAGCACGCGCTCGGCTCCCGCGCAAACGCTATACCGCCAAAACCTGATTCGGTTTGTGAACGAAACCCGCGCCAAAGGCGGTAATCCACTGCTGATTACACCCGTGATGCGGCGCAAGTTTGACGAAAATGGAGCATTTGTCGATCAGCACGGCGAATACCCACAAGTGGTAAAAGACGTAGCCAAAGAACTAAAAGTACCGATGATTGACCTACACGCCAAAAGTCAGGCTACGATTGAAAAACACGGTGTAGAAGGCTCCAAAGTGCTGTTTATGCACTACAGCGGCGGTATTTACCCAAAATTTCCCAAAGGCATCGAAGACAATACCCATTTTTCCCGTTACGGCGCGTCGGTCATGGCGAGCTTGGTTGTGGAAGGCATCATGGAATTGCCGATTGACTTGAAAAGCTTTGTCAAAAAATCAGAATTTACGAATAAATACACCTACGAACTTTCCCATTATTACACCCCCGTTTTTCGCAAAGACACCTTCAATATTGCCCGCTACGGCGCTAAGGCCGACGGTTTGACGGTAAATACAAAAGCCATCAATCAAGCCATTGATGTATGTCATGCGGCGGGCGGCGGCACGGTATTGGTGCCAGCAGGTCTGTGGCTCACGGGTCCGATTGTGTTGAAAAACAACGTCAATCTGCACATTGCTAAAAACGCTTTATTGCAATTCAGCCGCAACCACGACGATTATCCAATCGTGGTCACCACTTGGGAGGGCCAAGAATCATACCGCTGCCAAGCCCCCATTTGGGGTGTAGATTTGACCAACATCGGCATCACAGGAGAAGGTGTGCTCGACGGTGGCGGCGAAGTGTGGCGCGCCATCAAACGCGACAAACAAACCAATTCACAATGGGCAGCGTTGGTAAAATCAGGTGGCGTAGTAAGCGATAAAAACGATTTATGGTACCCATCAGAAAAATCCAAAAAAGGGAATAATTTGCCCAATGCAGGGCGAATTCTTAACGGTATTCACCCAACGCCCGCCGAATTGGAGTCTTACAAAGATTTTTTACGCCCCAACATGATTAGCCTCACGCGCTGTAAAAATGTATTGCTAGAAGGTGTAACGTTCCAAAACTCTCCCGCTTGGACCATGCACCCGCTGCTCTGCGACCACGTCAGCATCCGCAACGTGACCGTCAAAAACCACTGGTACGCCCAAAACAGTGATGCGCTCGACCTCGAATCTTGCCGAAACGGCATCGTGGAAGGTTGTACCTTTGATACGGGCGACGACGGCATTACCATCAAATCGGGCCGTGACGAGCAAGGCCGCAAACGCGGTGTGCCGACCGAAAATTTTATCATCAAAGATTGCAAAGTGTACCACGCCCACGGCGGCTTTGTGATTGGCTCCGAAATGTCGGGCGGTGTCCGAAACCTATTTGTGTCCAACTGCACTTTCATGGGGTCCGACGTAGGCCTTCGCTTCAAAACTGCCCGTGGGCGTGGCGGCGTGGTGGAAGACATCTACGTAACCGACATCAACATGACCGAAATCCCCGGCGAAGCCATTCTTTTTGACATGTATTACGCCGCCAAGGACCCCGTACCACAAGAAGGCGAGTCCAACGAATTGCCGACCATCAAAGCCGAGCCATTGAACGAAGGAACACCACAGTTCAAGAATTTTTACATCAAAAATATTATCTGCCAAGGAGCCGAAACTGCCATTTTGGTGCGTGGCTTGCCCGAAATGAGCATCAAAAATATCAACATCGAAAACGCCGTCATCGAAGCCAATAAAGGTTTGGTGTGCGTAGAGGGTGAAAACATCAACCTCAAGAACGTAACGCTGCTGACCAAAGACAAAACCGTGATGCAGGTACAAAACAGCAAAAACGTAGTGCTCGACGACATCACGTACGGAGCCAAAAAAGATATATTGTTGAAGGTCATGGGCACGCGCTCAGAAGGCGTTCGTTTGCTAAATACTGACGCAACAAAGGCGAAAAAAGACGTTGAATTGGGCGTTGGGGTGAAAGGGAAGGTAGTGAGTAAGAAGTAGAAAAGTATTGACGTTGGTGAAAAAACACCAACGTCTTCTGATTAGAATTACCGTTCAGATTTTAATAAAAACACACCTGCCCCCAACGCTAACACTGCCAAACCCAATTGAATGTAGGCAGAGGTTTGACCACTTTCATTGTCGGCGTCAATTTTTAAGCCCAGTACTTTCACCGATGCTGAGCTTTTCTGAAATTTCTGAACACCATTGTATCCCAATACAATGGCAAGGACGATAAGAACGATTCCCATTATTTTTTTCATATCACATAGAAGTTTAAAGTAGTGTATTGCTTCCTTTGGAAGCCTAAAGAAGTATGCCAGTGAAAAAAATAAGGCTTTTAGTTCCTCAAAAACCGCAACCGCTTCCCAACCTGCTTCATCCACTCCCGCGCCATGAGTTCGTGGGCAAAAACGGTGGGGTGAACACCGTCCCAAATCCAGTATTCAATGGGGGCTTTTTGGATGGCTTTTTCAAAAACGGCGGGATAATCTATCAAAACGGCATCAAATTCACTGGCCAGTTTTCGTACTACGGCTTGGCGCTTGCTGGTATCGTCTCGCCATTGTTCCCAATGTTCAATGCGTTTGCCTATGGGATAGACGAAGGGGATTCCCAGCACAAACAAAATCTCAGGATTGGCTCGTCGGCAATCATTTAGGAGACTACGGTAGATAATTTCAAACTCTTCGGCGGTGGTGGCTTCTGCGGGTTTGTTGATCGTTGCACCCGTATCGTTGATGCCAACCAAAATACTCAGTACATCGGGCTTGAGATTGAGCGTGTCGGTTTCCCAACGTTTCTGCAAATCCGTGATTTTGTTGGCGCTGATGCCACGGTTGTAAAACGTAAAACCTGCTTCGGGAAAATCCGCCCCGATACGACTTGCCACCGAATACGCGTACCCATGCCCCATGATGTGGTTGGGGTCGAGATTGCGGCCACGATTACCGTCGGTGATAGAATCGCCCTGAAATAAAAACGTGAGGGCTTTTTGGGGTTTGGGAGAACTTGAAAAATCCGTTCCTAATCCCGCCCAAGCAGCAGATTGCAGAAATTTACGTCGCTTCATAATCATTATCCTTCATCCCCGCTAATCAAACTCTTTTGCTTCTTGGCACCGGCGGCTTGGTTGAGGCGGTACATCACCGTAAGGTTAATCTGACGGGCGCGCATTCCCGCCGTTCCTTCGGTGTAGAAATTGACCCCTTCGAACGTAGAACGCATGTAGCGTGAGTTAAACACGTCGATGACGTTGAAGGTCAGCGTGCCTTTGCCTTTCAGGATTTCTTTGCTGAAAGCCAAATCCACAAACGCACGCGCTTTGCGGCTTCCTTGCGGGAGTTGCTGCGGCGCTTCGTAGTTGGCTCGGAGTTGCAAATCCGTTTTAGGAGCTAAAGTAAAACGGGAAGTTTGACGTGCAAACCAACTGTACGTATCGGCTTTGAAGGAGGCATCCAGGTTTTGTCCGTCGGTAATGGCGCGGAAGAAGTTGAAGTTAAAATCTAGTTTCCACCATTTTACGGGTGTATAAGTACTGGTAAATTCGGCACCAAAGGCATCTTCGGTCGCTAAGTTTTCAGGACGCGTATTCGAGAGTCCTTGCGCATCGACGCGACGGATACGTAACACCTTGCCCGTAGTATGACGATAATAGATAGAAGACGTAAACGAGCCTTTTTCGAAATAATTGATGTGTCCAAAATCATACGAATTGGTAAACTCAGGGTTCAAATCAGGATTTCCGGAGAAGAAGTTACGCTGGTCGGAGAAGGTCACATACGGGCTCAAATCATTGTAGGTAGGGCGACGCACGCGACGGCTGTAACTTACCTGCAAGGCATTGTCTTTGTTGAGGCTGTACGTAGCGTGGGCACTGGGAAACAGATTGGCATAATTGCGCGGATTGGTTTCGTTGGTCTCGCGCAAGATGGTCGTGATGTCCGTTATTTCGGCGCGCAAGCCCGCTTGGTAGCTTATTTTCCCCGTTTTATTGCCAATGATTCCGTACCCTCCGTAGATGTTTTCTTTGTAGATAAAATAGTTGTCAAGTCCCGGAAGTGTCTCAAATATGCCTTGGTCATTGCGTTGGGTGACGATGTAATCATTGACCATATCCCTAAAACTGGTGCGAACGCCCGTCTCAAATTTTCCTTCTTTTCCAACGGGGTGAATATAATCCAACTGCACCAAAAACTGGTTTTCATACTCATCGTTCAACGATTTTTGCAGCAGATTACCCGCCTTGTTAGGCGTACCGTTGGCAAATACACTGTTTTGGGTAAAGGTTTGATCCGAGCGTTCCCAGTAGGTCAGGTAGCGTACATCCGCATTAAATTCCTGATTTTTTCTATTGTACGTTTTCTTGTAGGTGAGGGCATATTCAGAATAAGGTTCCGCTTCCGTTTCCCGCTGTTGGCGGTCAGTAATGGCACTTAGATTATTGAGGGTATTGATGTAATCTTTGTACTGGTTATCCGTAATCCGCAGCACATCCGTGCGCCGAAACTGATACGAAGCCGTCAGAATGTTTTTCTCATCAAAAAAGTAATCTAAGCCCCCACGAATGGTATTGGCTACGGTTTTGACCTGGCTGTTAGTGGTTTGCTGCAACAGCGTTGTGGTATCTTTTCCCCGCACTTCTTGGTACAATCTTCCCGCACCGATGGGCACGCGGTAGGCAATGCCGTAGTTGAGGAAAAAATTCAGTTTGTTTTTGCGGTAATTGATATTGGCAGCGATGCCGTAGTTGGGACGAAAACCCGTTACCACCTCAAACGAGCCGTTAAAGCCCTGTTTACGTTCTTTTTTCAGTACGATATTAATAATCCCCGACATTCCCTCGGCTTCGTAGCGGGCCGAAGGGTTGGTAATGATTTCGACGCGTTCGATTTGATTTCCCTGCAATTGCTGCAAGCCTGCTCCTCCCTTAAAACTCACCAATCCAGAGGGTTTTCCATCAATCAAAATGCGCACACCGTCGCTTCCACGAAGTTTAACATTGCCTTCCGTATCTACCGACACCGACGGTACATTGCTCAAAATATCAATGGCCGTTCCGCCCGCGTTGGCGAGGTCTTTTCCGACGTTAAATATCTTTTTATCCAACGACAATTCCATCGAGCTCTTCTCGGCCTGAACCACTACTTCATCCAATGTTTGGGAAGCTGCCGCAATTTTCAAAATGCCTAAGTCCTGCGAAGATTGTTCTTTTGAAAGGCTAAAAACCGCCGTTTTTAAGGGTTTGTACCCAATAAATTCAACAACAGCGTAGTATTCGCCAAAGGCTGCATCGACCGTAAATTGTCCTTTTTCATCCGAAATCCCACCGCCAGCCAAGGTGCTATCGGTGCTTTTCAGCACCCGAATCGTGGCGTAGGCCAAAGGTGCGTTGGTTTGAATATCAATAATTTTACCCTTGACAGCAGCTGCTTTCTTGCCAGTTTGCGCTTGCACGCTCAGTGTCGTAAAGATGAAAAAGCTTATAATTCCAAAAGCTTTAAAAAGTGAATGGAGCGGTGTAGTAGTGTTCATAACTCTATAAAGAAAATGGGTTGCGGGATGTACTCAAATCAGGCGGATTTTCTTTAAATTATCCAAATCCATCTGATTTCTTTTCCCTTCTTATTTTGCGGGAGGAGGCCCCTGTGGGCGACGCATTACGAGGCTGTCGGCGGGATAGTTTGCCTTCAGCGAATCCATGTTTGCTTCGGCCCAACTGATAAGTATCTGTTTTTGGGCTTCAGTCAGCTTTGCACCAGAGTGTAGACCAAAATAAGTATAAGATGGTAACGGCATTTCACCTTCTTTAATCATCTCAATCGTTTCTTCAAATTTATGGTTTTGGTAGGCAATGGGTCGTGAGGTAAAATTGGAAAAGTTCAAATGCCGTTTTCCATCCACAACGTGATGATCCAAGAACCACGCCACCGGCTGAATGTTGGAATACCACGGGTATTCAGTTTTGTTACTATGGCAATCGTCGCAGGCTACTTTCAACGTGCTTTTTACTTCTTCGGGCATCGTGTATTTTGTCGAAACATCATACGTGCGGTCATCAGAGAGGTTTTTTTCGGGGTGAAAAAATTGGATTGCCACCAATACCACACCCAAGCCAATCAAGATTTTCTTTATCATAAGTTTAAAGAGGTTAAAAATGAAATAACATTCACCAAATCACAAAGATACCTTTCCCGACCTTCCAGAAAAATGACTTACGTTGCTAATCGTCACTTGACCAATTTTCACCGACCGAAGGCTAGAAAAAGGCATATCAATCCATTCCTCTTTTTTTAAATTCGCCATTCCGACGAGCATTTTAACCGACACTTATTGCCCAAAGGACTTAACATCAAAAGCGTTGTCAAACCTTAAAAAAACTGTCAAATCTTTGCGTTACTTTGTGACAAAAAACAATCTAAATGAAGCGCCTATTCTTCTTCCTTTTCAGTCTTACCTCCTACGCCCAACAGGCCGAGCTCTGGCTCACCAAAGCCGACCAATCGGTTTTGTTTCAAAAACAAACCGAAAAGTTTGCGTTTGGTCCAGAGGTGGGCACGTCGCCAAGCATTTATGTTGACGATACCAAGCGGTTTCAATCCATGGATGGGTTTGGGTATACACTCACGGGCGGGAGTGCCACACTTATCAATGGCCTGAAACCAGCAGAAAAGGCGGCATTGCTGAAAGAATTATTTGCCACCGATGCCAACAACATCGGCGTCAGTTATCTGCGCATCAGCGTCGGAGCATCCGATTTGAGCGACCATGTTTTTACCTACAACGACCTTTCTGCGGGCCAAACCGACCCCAAGCTGAACCGATTTTCGTTGGCGGAAGAACAAAAAGACCTTATTCCAGTATTAAAGCAAATTCTGGCCATCAATCCCCAAATCAAAATATTGGGTTCTCCTTGGACGCCGCCGTCTTGGATGAAAACCAACAATGATTCTAAAGGAGGAAGCCTCAAACCTGAGTTTTACGAGGCGTATGCGCGTTATTTGGTGAAATACGTGCAAGAAATGAAAAAACAGGGCATCCAAATTGACGCTCTGACGGTACAGAATGAACCATTGAACCCCGACAATAACCCCAGCCTGCTGATGCCGCAGGATGAGCAGGCAAACTTCATCAAAAAGAGCCTTGGGCCTGCTTTCAAAACCGCCAAACTCAACACCAAAATCATCATCTACGATCATAATGCCGACCGCCCCGACTATCCCATCAGCATCCTGAATGACCCCGATGCCCGCAAGTACATCGACGGTTCGGCTTTTCACCTGTACGGCGGCGGCATCGATGCACTGCGCGATGTGCATGAGGCACACCCTGACAAAAACCTTTATTTTACCGAACAGTGGCTCGGCGCACCCGCCAATTTCGGGGGAGATTTGCAATGGCACGTCAAAAATCTGCTCATTGGCGCACCACGCAATTGGAGCAAAACCGTTTTAGAATGGAATGTAGCCGCCGACCCCAACCAAGGCCCACACACTGACGGGGGCTGTACGGCCTGTTTGGGTGCCGTTACGATTGGCGAAACCGTCACCCGAAATCCGGCGTATTATATCATTGCCCACGCGGCTAAATTTGTGCGGCCCAATGCTGTCCGCATTGCCTCCAACGTGACCATGAGTCTGCCCAACGTAGCGTTTAAAACGCCCGATGGTAAAACGGTGCTGATTGTACTGAACGAAAGCGACAAACCAATGACGTTTAATATCCGCGCAAAAAACCGTCAAATCACACCCACGCTCAGCGGAAAAACCGTCGCCACTTTTATCTGGTAATACCCACAACGTGGCAGTTCCGCGCGGCGGGCTGTTTAGAAGCGCTATCCCATGGGGATTTTACACTACATTCACTTTCCTTTAAGAATGTCGGCAGGGAGAATATTTTCTAAACAGACATTTACTTAATTTTTTTCTTTAGTGGCCATCTTATTTTAAAATATTTTTTGAATAAAAAGATTTTTCAGGCATTTTTACAGAGACTTTCCGCCTGTATACACTATTTTAGTCGTTTAGATAACCTGACCCAATGAAACAACTTGACCGCAGAGTATTTTTAAAAACAACCTCATTGGCAGGCATTGGCACGCTAATTCACGCCAATGCGCTTGCCAACGAATTTCCCGTTGTGCGGGTCGCCGCTGGGCAACGTAAATTTAATAGCTCCGTCATTGAGGCCACGATAAGCCGCATGAAAGGCGTTATAAAAGACCCAGAATTGGCGTGGCTTTTTGAAAATTGTTTCCCTAACACTTTGGACACGACCGTTCATTTTAAACAAAAAGACGGTCGTCCCGATACATTCGTCATCACTGGTGACATCCACGCCATGTGGCTCCGCGACAGCACCGCGCAGGTGTGGCCGTATTTACCGTTGGTGACTAAGGATGATTCACTTAAACAACTCATTGCGGGTGTGGTCAACCGCCAAACGGAGTGCATTTTGATTGACCCGTACGCCAACGCGTTCAACGACGGCCCAGGCCACAGCGAATGGCTCAAAGACCACACCGACATGAAGCCCGAACTCCACGAGCGCAAGTGGGAGCTTGACTCCCTTTGCTACACGGTTCGGTTGGCGTATCACTACTGGAAAACCGCGAAAGACATCAGCGTTTTCGATGAAAAATGGCTAAAAGCAGCGCAGCTCATCATCAGCACCTGCCGCGTACAGCAACGCTTGAAAGGCCGTGGCCCTTACCGTTTTGGGCGCACCACATCATGGTCAACGGATACGGTGCCCGGTAACGGATACGGCAACAACACCAAACCCAACGGACTCATTCACAGCACTTTTAGACCTTCCGATGATGCCACACAATATCCTTTTTTGATTCCATCCAATTTATTTGCCGTCGTTTCTTTCCGTCAAATCGCGGAGATTGTGGAGCAAGTTTATAAGAATCAGGCATTTGCGAATGAGTGCAAAAGTTTTGCCAATGAAGTGGAACAAGCCATCAAGAAATACGCTGTTATCAACCATCCACAATTTGGTCCGATATACGCCATGGAAGTCGACGGATTCGGTAACTGCCTTTTTCAAGACGACGCCAACGTTCCCAATTTGCTTGGCTTGCCATATTTGGGCGCGGTGAATCCCAACGATAAAATCTACCAAAATACGCGTCGGTTTGTGTTGAGTGAGTCTAACCCTTATTTTTTCAAAGGCAAAGCCGCCGAAGGCATCGGTAGTCCGCATACGTTGGTGAACCAAATTTGGCCCATGAGCATCATCATGCGTGCCATGACGTCTAACGACGACGACGAAATTCTTGCCCAATTGCGTTTTCTAAAAAATACGCACGCCAAAACGGGATTTATGCATGAGTCGTTTGACAAAGACGATGCGAGTCAATTTACCCGCAAATGGTTTGCTTGGGCCAACACCCTTTTTGGAGAGTTATTGCTCAAAATTGAACGCGAGCGACCGCATCTATTGAGCAAAATATAATTCACGCAGAGACGCTAAGGCTCAGAGTAAATAAATCAAGATGACTATATCCAACATCTTTTTCCGCCAAAACCAATGAAAAAAAGTTTTCCTTTCTTACTAACGCTGCTGATTACACAAACGCTGGTTGCCCAACAGCATTCGGAGCAAAATCACAGCAAATACATGGCTCCTTCTGACCCACAGGTAAAACAGAAATTGAGCCAGTGGCAAAATGTCAAGTTTGGCCTATTGATGCACTGGGGCCTTTATAGCCAATGGGGCATTGTAGAAAGCTGGAGCCTTTGCCCCGAAGATGAAGGCTGGTGCGAACGCAAAGGGCCTTACAAAGACAATTGGTTTGAGTACAAAAAAGCCTACGAAAATCTGCAAAGCACGTTCAACCCTACGCAGTTTGCCCCCGAAAAATGGGCCGCCGCCGCCAAAAATGCAGGGATGAAATACGTGGTTTTTACGACCAAACACCACGACGGCTTTTGCATGTTTGACACCAAACAAACCGATTATAAAATCACCAAATCGCCTTTTGGGAGCAATCCCCGCAGCAATATCGCCAAAGAAGTATTCGGGGCGTTTCGCAATGAAGGCTTTATGGTAGGTGCGTATTTCTCCAAACCCGACTGGCACACCAACGATTATTGGTGGTCGTATTTCCCGCCCAAAGACCGCAACCCGTCGTACCATCCGGCCAAATATCCTCAAAAATGGGAGAGCTTCAAGAAGTTTACCTACAACCAAATTGAAGAATTGATGAGCGATTATGGCAAAATGGACATCCTCTGGCTCGACGGCGGTTGGGTGCGGCCTTTTAGCAGTATTGATACGACCGTTTCGTGGCAAAAAGCCATTCCGTTTGACCAAGACATCGACATGGCGCGCATTGCCAAAAGAGGCCGTGAACTTCAACCTGGCTTGTTGGTGGTAGACCGAACCGTGTCGGGCGAGTTTGAGAATTACGTGACGCCCGAGCACCAAATCCCTGACCATTACATGCCTATTCCGTGGGAAACCTGCATGACGATGGGCGATTCGTGGAGCTATATTCCCAAAGAAAACTTTAAATCAGCCCGTAAATTGATTCATATTTTGGCCGACATTGTTTCTAAAAATGGTAACTTGTTGCTCAACATTGCCCCTAGCCCAGACGGAGATTTTCATGCCGAAGCCTATCAACGCTTGGAAGAAATTGGAAAATGGATAAAAGTAAATGGTGAAGCTATTTACGAAACCCGAGGCGACAATGAAGTCGGCAAACAAGGCAAATGGGTCTTTACGCACAAAGGTGCCAACACAACCTACGCGATTTATCTTGCCGATGAAGGCGAGGCTTTGCCATCGAACATCGAAATTGGAAAGTTAAATTTAGATAAGACCGCCAAAATTTCACTCGTAGGAAATCCCGAAAACCTAAAATGGATCATGAAAGAAGGGAAAGTAGCCGTGCAGATTTCCGAAAAATTGGCGAAGAAAACGCCTAATAGTTATGCCTACGTTTTAAAAATTACAAAGTAAAGGATAGACTTTCTTACAAATACTACCCAACCTACAAACCAACACACATGCAATCAAGAAGACACTTCATCCGTTGGTCGGCGCTTAGCCTGCCCCTGCTTTCATTCAGCAAGGCATTTTCTAAGAAAATCGCCGTGACAAAACCCATCGTTGTTTCCACATGGGACAGTGGCCTACCCGTCAACGCCGTGGCCTGGAAAGTATTGAAACAACCCAACGGGCGTGCACTCGACGCCGTGGAAGCTGGCGCGCGCTCCATCGAAGATACCATCAACTGCTGCGTAGGTTTGGGCGGCAATCCCGACCGGGAAGGAAAAGTCACCTTGGATGCCTGCATCATGGACGACAAATTTAACTGCGGCTCAGTAATGGCGCTCCAACACATCAAACACCCGATTTCGGTGGCGCGAAAAGTAATGGAAAACACCCCGCACGTCCAGCTTGTAGGCGATGGTGCACTGCAGTTTGCGTTGGAAAGCGGTTTTCAGAAAGAACCCGATAAGCTTTCGGCCGATGCTGAAAAAACGTATAAAGAATGGCTAAAAAAATCTGAATACAAGCCTGTTATCAACATCGAACAGCAACAAAGCAAAGGCCAAAAAGCCAAAGGTGGCCCATTTGCCCCCAACTTTTTTGACGACGGCACACCCAACCACGACACCATGGGAACCATTGCGATGGATGCTGCGGGCAACCTGTCGGGCGCGTGTACAACCAGCGGCATGGCCTTCAAAATGCACGGCCGCGTAGGCGACTCTCCCATCATCGGCTCAGGATTGTACGTTGACAATGAAGTAGGTGCCGCCACTGGTTCAGGCCAAGGCGAAGAGGTCATTCGCGTAGCGGGAACATTCCTCATTGTGGAGATGATGCGCATGGGTAAAAGCCCCGAAGAGGCCTGCAAAATTGCCGTGGAGCGCATTGTAAAAATCAACCCGACCAAAGCCAAAGATTTTCAGGTAGGATTCATCGCCATCAATAAGCAAGGCGAATACGGCGCGTACTCTATTCACCACGGCTTCAATTACTCCGTCACCCACACCAATGACGGCGGTAAGGTATTTATGGCGAAGAGTATTTTTCCGAAAGGCTAATTTTTGCCACGTTTTTTACTGATCTCTGTGTAGCTCCATGTTTCCTCTGTGGTTAAAAACCACCTCCTAACCCATGAAAAAATACTTTTTTCTATTCTTTATCTATCAATCAGTTTTTGCCCAGGACTGGCTCGTTGCGCCCATTGCTCAAAAGAGCGAAGTGAAACTTTTGAAAAATGGCAAAATTATTGAAATTAGCAACGGGCTCATTGCCCGCCAAATTCAGATTTCGCCCAATGCCGCCACTGTCAGCTACAAAAATCTGGCGACCAACGAGCAGTTTGTGCGGTCGGTGCGCCCCGAAGCCCGCGTAACGCTCAACGGCAAAACATACAACGTGGGCGGGCTGTATGGTCAGAAGGAACATGCTTATTTGTTGGAAGAATGGACGGACGCGTTTAGTGGAAATTCGACTGATTTTCAGTTTGTTCGCCACGAAATTGTCGCTATAAAACCGCATTTTGAGTGGAAGCCTACCACGTGGACGTCCAACAAAAACCTTCCCACGGGCAGAGGCGTGGTTCTGTATTTTGCCTCAAACAACGCCGAGCTGAAAGGCGTAGAGGTAGCCGTGCATTATGAAATATTTGACGGAATTCCTGTATTGGAAAAATGGGTAACGATTGAAAACAAGTCAGGAAACGAGCTAAAAATCAATCAGGTAGTCAACGAGATTTTGGCCACGCCCGAGGAAGAATCGGCGGTGGTGGGCAAGCCCGAAAAGATGAAAAAGCCGCATAAGCTCTACATCGAAAATAATTTTGCCTACAACAACGCCATGCGCTACGAGCTATCGGACCAAGCCACGCACTGGAAAATCGACAGCAGCTATACCTCGCAAGTCAATTATTACCTCGAGACCCCCTGCGTGGTGGAAGTGTATCCGATGTTGGGCGTGGGCATCGATTTGGCGGCCAAAGAATCTTACATCTCCATTCGTTCATACGAATTGTTATTGGACTCCTACGACCGCGAGCGCAACGGTTTAGCGCGTCGTAAAATGTACCGCATGCTGTTTCCGTGGACGACCCAAAACCCCATTTTTATGCACCTCATCAGCACGGAGCCAGAAAAGGTCAAAAGCGTGATTGACCAGTGTGCCGAAACGGGTTACGAAATGGTTATTTTGAGTTTTGGCAGCGGCCTCAACATGGAAGACGCCTCCGATGCCAACATTCAAAAATTCAAGTCATTAGCCGATTACGCCCACAGCAAAGGCATTAAACTAGGCGGATATTCGCTCTTCAGCAGTCGCCGAATTGACGACGAAAACGACGTAATTGACCCCGTTACGGGCTTACCGGACAAAGCCGCGTTCTTTGGTCACGCGCCTTGTTTGGCGAGTAAATGGGGCATCAATTACCTAAAAAATATAAAGAAATTTATCGCCGAAACAGGCTTTGATTTACTCGAACACGACGGCCCCTACCCCGGCGACGTGTGCGCTTCGACCAAACACCCAGGCCACAAAGGATTGGACGACTCGCAGTGGGTACAAATGTCGATGCAAAAAGAATTGTATCAGTGGCTCAATGGCCGTGGCGTGTACATCAATGCGCCCGATTGGTACTTTCTGGACGGTTCACACAAGATTGCATTGGGCTACCGTGAAGTAAATTTCTCGTTATCGAGGGCACAGCAAAAAATCCTCAATCGGCAGAATATCTATGACGGGTTGTGGGAAAAAACGCCGTCGATGAGCTGGGGGTTTGTGCCACTTACTAAATACCAAGGCGGCACTGCCGACGCGGTATTGGAGCCACTGAGCGAGCACCTGACCGACTACAAACAACTCATGATGCAGTACTACGGCGCGGGCGTGCAAGCCTGCTACCGAGGCCCACGCCTGTACGATACCGATGCCACCAAACAGGTGGTAAAAGAAACCATTGAATGGTATAAAAAATACCGCGACATCCTCAATTCCGACATTCTCCACCTGCGTCGCCCCGACGGACGTGATTGGGACGGCATCATGCACGTAAATCCAGCGTTGAAAGAAAAGGGATTGATGATGGTGTATAATCCCCTGAAAGAAGCCATTACCAGAAAAATAAAACTGCCGCTCTACTACACTGGTTTGAGCAAAGAAGCCATGATTCGCACGCAAGAAGGCAAAGCGGCAAAGTATGTATTGGATAGAAATTACAACGCCGAAATTACCGTCACTATTCCTGCCGAAGGCTATACGTGGCTGGTGGTGGAATAATGTATGCCTCTAATGCAACGAATAAACCCTTTCAGGGTGACACTTTACGTTATTTCAATGAAACAGCTACCTACCTTTCTCTTTTGCCTTTTTTCCGCCATTGCTTTGGCCCAGGCCCCCGTTGAGCTTAAATGGTGGAAACCCTCCGACAGTCCGTTTGCCGTCATTGATGGGCAGGCGTGGTCGGGAGAAATGCGCGATACAATCCAGCGTTTTCCGCCAAGGGCCGAAAATATCGTTCGGAAAGCCGTTTGGAATCTGTCGCGCAACAGCGCAGGGCTTTCGATTCGGTTTGTGAGCGATGCCCCGCAAATCATTGTTCGTTATAAAGTAACGGGCAACGCCGCCATGCCGCACATGCCCGCTACGGGCGTCAGCGGGGTAGATTTATACGGCCTTGACAGCGACGGAAATTGGCATTGGGCAAACGGAAAGTACAGTTTTAAAGATACGGTTCAGTACAATTTTGACAAACTCAAACCCAACGACAATTACCATAAACTAGGCCGCGAATACCGCCTGTTTCTGCCATTGTACAACAGCGTCAGAGACCTAGAGATTGGCGTGCCCAACGGCAGCATTTTTACAGTTCTGCCGCAACGGATGGAAAAACCCATCGTGGTCTACGGCACTTCCATTGCGCAGGGTGCGTGTGCCTCGCGCCCAGGCATGGCTTGGACAAATATTCTAGCTCGCAAACTCGACCGAACGGTGATTAATCTGGGTTTTTCAGGAAACGGACGCCTGGAAAAGGAGGTTATTGACCTCATCAATGAAATCGACGCTAAGGCATTTGTGTTGGATTGTTTACCGAATCTGATTTACCCCATTGTTGAACGTAAAGAGTTACAAAAGCGAATCATTGAATCGGTCAAAACCCTGCGCGCCAAACACCCCTATACACCCATTTTACTCACTGAGCACGACGGCTACACCGACGGCTACCTAATGCCGCATCGTCAGCCACTGTTTGAAGATGCCAACCAAGATTTGCGCGAAGCCTTTGCTCAATTGACGAACGAAAAAGTGTCTAACATTTACCTATTGCCCATCTCTGAAATTGGGATTGACCACGAAGGAATGGTGGACGGAACCCACCCCAACGATTTGGGTATGATGCGTTATGCGGTCGCGTATGAAAACAAGTTGCGCGAAATCTTGCAACAACCCGTTGGCACGCTTAAGACGCAAATTCCCGTGCAGCACAACCGCGAACCAGGCAGCTACAATTGGGAAGAACGACACAACGCAATCCTAAAACTCAATCAGACTGAGCCGACCAAAGTGCTAATGATTGGCAATTCAATCACGCACAATTGGGGCGGCAAACCCCTCAACAACCGCATTAAAGGAGCGGAAGCTTGGCAAAAGTACCTCGAACCCTTTCAGCCCCGTAATTTCGGTTTTGGCTGGGACAGGGTTGAAAATGTACTGTGGCGCGTTTATCACGACGAACTGGACGGAATTTCGCCCGAAAAAATCATTATTAACATCGGTACAAATAACCTCCACCTCAACACCGACGACGAAATTATTCAAGGCCTAAAACTCTTGGTGCAGGCCATTAAGAACCTACAACCCAAAGCTAAAATCACGCTTTTGGGCATCTATCCGCGCCGTGAGCAGGAAACCCGGGTAACAGCTTTAAACAAAGGCATTCAGGCGTTGACCAAATCCATAGGCGTTGGTTACGCCGATATTGGCAAATCACTATTATTGAAAACTGGCAAAATAGACGAAAAGATGTTTTCCGACGGCTTGCATCCCAACGCGGCAGGTTATGAACTTTTAGGCAAAGAATTACAACCCATTTTAAAAGAAAATTAACCCTTCAACAAACCACCCCATTATGAAAAAAAACGCTATTTACGTTGCACTCTTTCTATTGGCAATTCTAAATTCTTTCGCACAAACCAAGTCCAAAGAATTTAAAGTAGTGGGCTATTACGTTCCTTCGATTCCTGCCGAACAAATCCCGATTGACTTACTCACGCACATCAATTTTGCCTTTGCCATTCCTGCCAAAACGGGCGATACACTAGAACCTTTGAGAGACCCCGAGCCGTTGAAAAAATTGGTCAGTTTTGTACATAAGTACAAAAAGGAGGTTTTCATTTCCATCGGTGGCTGGGGCATTGGTGATGGCGGCGGCGATGATACGCGCTTTCATAAAATGGCCGAACGCCCCGAAGGACGGCACACATTTGTCAAAAATGTAATGAAATTCGTCCGTACCTATAACGTAGACGGCGTGGATTTGGACTGGGAATACCCCGACGAAGACAGCCGCTCGGCCGATGATTACGTGGCATTAGTCAATGAATTGGGCGATTCGCTCCATGCCAAAGGCAAAAAACTGACCGCTGCGGTGATTTCGTACGGCAAAAAAGGCTACGGCATGAAAAAAGAAGCCTTGGATAAAATGGACTGGATCAACCTCATGGCCTACGACGACGACTACGGCCCGAGCTACATCAAAGCGCATTCGCCTTATTCTTTGGCCATCAAAAGTCTAGATTATTGGACGAAAGAAAGACAAATCCCCGTCAACAAAACTCTTTTAGGATTGCCGTTTTACTCCAAAAAAGGAATGGGGAACTACGGGCCAGATTACAAATCCCTGCTCAAAGACGGTGCCAGTCCGTTGGACGATTATTGGAAAGGAGCTTTCTACAACGGCACGTTGACCATCGAACAAAAAACCCGGATGGCCAAAGAGCGCGGTTGCGGCGGTGTGATGATATGGGAAATTTCCTGCGACACCAACGACGAATATTCCCTTTTGAAAGCCATTAAACGCGGCGCTCAATAGTTTACTCTGTGTCTCTCCGTCTCTCTGTGGTTTAAAACTATGAAATCATTCCCTTTATTCATACTCTTACTGTTGTGTTTCTACGAAAGTAGTTCGCAAACCAACGATGTTTGGCAAATTACGTATCTAAGAAAAAACAACGGGAAAGTACCGCCCAATCAAGACCCGATTATTGTATTAGCATCGGCCTCGGGGACGAGCGTCTCGTCAGAAAAAACCATCAAAGGCGAGACTAAAACACCTTTTGAAATCAGCTTTGTGGACCGAACCGATAACAGCCTCTATCAAATTGCGTTTTTCGCCAACGGCAAAACCCTCATGACGCAGGACAGCAAAGCATTGGCAGAGCAAAAAATTGAATTGCTACCAGAAACACAAGTGATTTTAGGGTACACCTGCAAAAAAGCCACGACCGTTGTCAACTCCAACCGCATCGACCTTTGGTACACCGAAGAGCTAAAAGTAAAAGGTGCGCCCTCCGCATTGGGGCAAAATTTAGGATTGGTTTTGAAAATGGTACGCAACGGCAACAGCGAAACCGAAGCCGTGAAGATTGAAAAAAACACCGCTTGGGCGGCCAAAAACCAACTTCCTCAACCCAATCCACAGCGGGTAGACGCCCTTACGTACAAGGACGAACTTTGGAAAAGTCGATTTATTCAACTGCCCGTTTTCAGTCACCAAATCATCAATTTTTCGGATTCGGTTCATGCCACCAACGAAGTGGTTCGGTTTGCTCACGGTACCGTGATTGCCAAAAAAGTAAAATTCCCGAACGTGGGTGCCAGCTCAAATATTTTTCTAGAACTTTCGCAGTACTCCAACGGCGACGCCTACGACCGCACAGGCTCAGTGTTTATGATTCCAACCCAACGTAAACTATCGTTTTTGGACGCCCTGCAAAAATCGGTGAAAGAATTGCCCATTTACGAAAACGGCAATGGAAAACAGTACCAAGGAGTTGTACAAACGCCTGATTATCTGCCTGTACTGGAGTTGATGCGGTTTTTTACGCCTTTTGGCGTGCGTCAGTACAATTATTTGCAACTCAAAAACAAAACTTGGGGCGATTCCACTTATTACCGCCAAGACATCAGCGACTTGCTGCCCGCCTACAACGGTCAGGAAGTGTGGGTAGCGGTTTTTATCGGTAATTACGACAAAGGCGGCCATAAAGTAAGTCTCAATTTTTCTGTTCACCCCAACGAACGCCCCGCTGCCAAGCAGCAAGCCCGAATCGTGCCGCTTTTCAACACGACCAACGTCATGGAAATGGCAGGACAGGAATACGGAACGATGTTCAACAACGAAAAAGGTTTACAAGTGACCTTCGATGTCCCCGAAGGGGCCAAAAACCTAAAACTCCGCTACATCACAACTGGCCACGGCGGCTGGGGCAACGGCGACGAATTTGTACCCAAAGCCAATACAATCTCCGTAGACGGCCGACAGGTTTTTACCATCACGCCTTGGCGCGCCGACTGCGGCAGTTATCGACTGGTCAATCCTGCTTCGGGCAATTTCAACAACGGACTCTCGTCTTCTGACCTGAGCCGCTCCAACTGGTGCCCGGGCACGGTAACCAACCCGATTTGGATAGAATTGGGCAACCTACCCGCCGGCAAGCATACCCTCCAAGTCCACATACCACAGGGCCTCCCCGAAGGCGGTAGCTTCAGCGCATGGAACGTATCTGGTGCACTAATGGGCGAATGGTAGAACGGCGTAAAACGGCACGAAGGTAACTTTCTTGCGTACATTTCGTTACCTTCGTGCATTTATTTGCCTCATTTCCCATGCGCATGATTTCCCCAAACAAGCTTTTGCTACTTACGCCTCCGTTTACCCAACTCAATACCCCGTACCCGGCTACCGCCTATATCAAGGGTTTTTTGAACACGTTGGGCGTGCCGTCGTGGCAGGCAGATTTGGGCATTGAGGTCATTTTAGCGCTTTTTTCTCCCCAGGGCCTTACCCAATTGTTTGACGCCCTCGACCGCGCCGAGCATGACATAGAACTATCGGACAATGCCTTTCGCATTTATAGTCTTCGCGACGAGTACATTACGACCATTGAGCCCGTAATTCTTTTTTTACAGAACAAAAATCCCACGCTCGCTCACAGCATTTGTGACCGTACGTATCTGCCCGAAGCTTCTCGTTTCAAAGAAGTAGAAGACCTCGAATGGGCTTTTGGCACCATGGGCACGCAAGACAAAGCCCGTCACTTGGCCACGCTGTATTTGGAAGATTTGGGGGATTTTATTCAGGAAAGCATCGACCCGCATTTCGGGTTCAGTCGCTATGCGGAGCGTTTGGGTCGCACGGCTACGCATTTTGATGAAATGCAGGCTTCGCTGCAAGCACCCGATACGCTGATTACGACGCTGTTGACGGAATTGCTCGACCAAAAAATTAAGATGTTTGCGCCGACGGTCGTTTGCTTGACCGTACCATTTCCAGGCAATCTTTTCGGGGCTCTTAAATGCGGTCAATATCTAAAAAAACACTATCCCGACGTCAAAATCGTGATGGGAGGTGGGTTTTGTAACACCGAACTCCGCTCGCTTTCAGACCCGCGCGTGTTTGAGTACGTCGATTATGTTTGCCTCGATGACGGGGAAGCACCTTTGCGCTCGCTGTTGGAGTATCTGGAACAAAAACGGCCGTTGGAAAAACTTAAGCGTATTTTTTCCGTTGTGGATAACCAAGTGGTTTTCCACAACGGAGCTTCCGAGAAAGACGTAGCCCAGCGCGAAACGGGCACGCCCGATTACGCCGATTTGAAGTTGATGGATTATTTGTCAGTCATTGAGATTGTCAATCCGATGCACCGGCTCTGGAGCGACGGGCGGTGGAATAAACTCACTTTGGCGCACGGTTGTTACTGGGGAAAATGCTCTTTTTGCGATATTTCGCTTGATTACATCAAAAACTACGAGCCACTCACGGCCTCGCTCATCTGCGACCGCATCGAAGAAATCATTCAGAAAACCAAACAAAACGGTTTTCATTTCGTGGACGAAGCGGCGCCGCCAGCGCTCTTGCGGGATGTAGCCATCGAAATCATTCGTCGGAAATTGACCGTCGTTTGGTGGACCAATATTCGTTTTGAAAAGAATTTCACGCACGATTTGTCCATTCTCTTGAAGGCTTCTGGCTGCATTGCCATGTCGGGAGGGTTGGAAGTAGCGTCGGACCGGTTGTTGGAAAAAATGAAAAAGGGCGTAACCGTAGGGCAGGTAGCCCGCGTCACCGACGGTTTTACGCAGGCGGGTATCATGGTTCATGCCTATTTGATGTACGGTTTTCCGACCCAAACCGCGCAGGAAACCGTTGATTCACTAGAAATGGTGCGGCAATTATTCCAAAATGGCGTGTTGCAATCAGGCTTTTGGCACCGTTTTGCCATGACCTCACATAGCCCCGTGGGTTTGCACCCCGAAGCCTTTGATGTACAGCAAATCGGTCCCGATTTCGGCGGTTTTGCCGACAATGACCTCTACCACGATGACCCAACGGGGGCCAATCACGACCTGTTTGGGGAGGGTTTGCGCAAGTCACTGTTCAATTATATGCACGGCGTAGGGTTTGAGATTCCACTCAATAAGTGGTTTCCGTTCAAAGTACCTTCCACCACCATTCCGCCCAACTACATTCAAAAGCAAATTACCCAATACGAAGATTCGGTTCGTAAAAATGCGTTTGTGGTTTGGTTGGGAAACCTGCCTTCCTTGGCACATTTTGAGGTAAAACAAGGTAAAAAAACGGTGCATATGGCCGAACTTCATTTTTACCACAAAAAGCACGATTTGGTACTTGAAGTACCTGCGGCAATGGGAGATTTTTGGATGGAGATATTTCCAAAAATTGCGATTACTAACTTCGAGAAGCCTTTCCTGTATCAACAGTTACAAAACGATTTTGAAAACGCGCCATTCGGAAGTTTTGACGCTTTTTGCAAGACAACCGCTTGGAAGCAATTGCGCGAGAATGGATTATTAATTCTGTAATTTGTTATCGCTCCTGACTTCTGTCCCTCACGCCAATTTCAGTCCAACCACCAAGCCCCACATCAGCAAAAAGCTGATTAACAGCGAGATATTCACCAATACGCCCGCAATACGCGAGTCGTAATTAAGCTCATCGGCAAAGGGAAGAATCGTCATACCAATCGGGAGAATAACACAGACCAACAGCACATTACGGGCAAGCGTAGGCTCGGGAATCAATACGTACAAAAGCAAAACCGCGATAAAACCGCAGGCATAACGAATCGTGAGGACCTTTACCACTGCCCACACCTGACTTCGCTCCAACGAAAAACTCATATAAATCCCCATGAGCAGCAACACAAGCGGCTTGTTGGCCTTGGCCAATACATCCAAAAAATCATAAGCAACTACTGGCAACTCTATTTTTAAGGCATTGATGGTCAAGCCAATGAACATCGCCTGCAACGGCGGCAATTGAATCACTTTTTTCAACACTCTTCCGTAGTTCACCCCTCCTTCGCCCTTCACCGCAAAATAACTCCCTACGGAATAAACCAAGCCAAAGGTGATGATGGTATTGCCGATGTCAAACATCGCCACGTACACCAACCCTTCGCGCCCCCAAATACCCTCAATGATGGGAAACGCAAAAAGCCCTACGTTCAGGCCACCACACGACATGGTAAGCACGCCGCGCAGCCGATTGGGATAATCCTTAAACCAAACCCACCCTACCAACGTCATGACAACTCCCAAGGCAATGCAAATCAACGGAATAAGAAAAAGCGTAGGTTCAAATTTGATGCGAAGCATACTGACAATCATCAGCGCGGGAAAAGTGGTGTGCATCAAAAATTTTGAAATAGCTTTGCCATCCTGCTCGGTTACAAAATCAAATTTTTTAATCAAAAAACCCATCGTCGCAATGCCGAGGGTGATTAAGAATACACTGTTGGTTTGATTCATTTGAACGGGATGGGAAGATTCTTTTACTTTAAAATACAAAAGTAATAAAGGGATAACTAGTCTTTCTTAAAACTTTGAAAAGTATAATTTTTTATCATTTTTTCAGAATCACTTTTCTCACCATAAACTCGTTCAACCCGGGGCTTATTCTTGATTCTTTACAATCTATTTTTTGTTAAGTACAATTCGGCAACGTTGCCGATAACGTTTGCATAAAAATATCGGTCAAAATCATTGACAAACAACTAAAATAAAGATAAACTCAATCCGTCGGTTGCTAACTCCCTACAAAGAGTTGGTAACTAGCTCTAACTGAAAAATACAATTTTAATTTTTTATGCATCCTTCATTCGAAAAAGTACTGGTCGCCGACGATGACCTTCCGTGGGAAACCGTCGATGAGAAAATAAAGCGTAAAGTCATGTCATACACCAATGAGTTGATGTTGGTAAAAGTTGCTTTTAAACAGGGAGGGATTGGAACAATTCACCAACACCCCCATTTACAAATCAGCTACGTGGCCAGCGGCGTGTTTGAAGTGACCATCGGTGACCAAACCCGAAACTTAAAAGAGGGAGACGTTTATTTTGTTCCTTCCAACGTATTACACGGAGCCATTTGCTTGGAAGAAGGTTTGTTGATTGATGTTTTTAATCCCATGCGTGAAGATTTTGTCTAACTATCAGCTATAAACTGAGTCATACTATCCTATGAAACACCTACTATTTTATTCATTTATCCTGGCCGTCAGTCATTCACTCATTGCCCAAAAAACACCTTATTCGGTTCGGATGGCCGAATCAGTGATGAGTTGGCACAAAGATTCCATTACGGTCAAGGAAGGGAAACCCGCGGGCTGGGATTACGAGCAGGGTTTGATTTATAAAGCCATCGAAAAAGTATGGAACCGCACTGGCGACGGTAAGTATTTTGAGTATGTGGTGCGGGATATAAACCGCTACGTCCAAAAAGACGGCAGCATTCGTACCTATAAATACGACGATTTCAACCTCGACAATATCCCGACGGGACGCGCGCTGTTGACAATCTACCAACAAACCCAGCCCGACAAAGAAAAATACCGCAAAGCCGCTGATTTGTTGTGGAAACAAATTGAAAACCAGCCCCAAACCAAAGAAGGCGGTTACTGGCACAAAAAGCGCTACCCCAATCAAATGTGGCTCGACGGGCTGTTTATGGCCGAGCCTTTTTCGGCCGAGTATAGCCTAATTTTCAACCATCCAGCGCATTTTAACGACATTGCAAAACAGTTTGCGCTGATTGAGAAATACGCCGTTGACCCAAAAACAGGGCTCGTTTATCACGCATACGACGAAAGCAAATCCGAAAAATGGGCCGACCCAAAAACGGGCCTCTCGCCGCATTTCTGGAGTCGGGCCATCGGCTGGTATGCCATGGCATTGGTCGATGTATTGGATTATTTTCCCCAGACTCACCCTGAGCGCGCCAATCTCGTCAAATACCTGCAACGTTTAGCCCCCGCACTTGTCAAGTATCAAGATGCCAAGTCGGGCGTATGGTACCAGATGACCACCCAAGGTACGCGCAAAGGCAATTATTTTGAAGCCTCCGCTTCGTGCATGTTTGTGTATGCATTGGCCAAAGGCGTACGCATGGGATATTTGCCCCAAACCTATTTGCCCGCCGCCCAAAAAGGCTACGCAGGCATCCTCAAAGAATTTGTGGAAGAAGGCGCCAACGGCACGATTAACCTCAACAAAACGGTGAGTGTAGGTGGTCTCGGCGGCACACCTTACCGCGACGGAAGCTATGAATATTACCTTAGCGAGCCCATTCGTAAAAATGACCTGAAAGGCGTAGGGCCATTCATCTTTGCCAGCGTCGAAATGGAAATTGCCGCCGAAAACAGCCTTGGCAAAGGCAAAACCGTCGCCACAGATTATTATTTCAACCGAGAGTTTCGCAAAGATTGGAACGGGCAGGAAGAACAGTTTCACTACACTTGGGAAGACCCCATGCATTCAGGATTCAAGGTGTGGGGAAATATTTTCCGTGATTTAGGCGCAAAAACCACGGCCATCCAATCCGCCCCAACGGCCAAAAATCTCAAAAACGTAGACGTTTACATCATCGTAGACCCCGACACGAAAAAAGAAACGGCTCATCCTAATTTCATTCAAGACACCGACATCCAGCAAATCAGTAATTGGGTAAAGGCTGGCGGAACGCTCGTGCTGATGGCCAACGACACCGCCAACTGTGAGCACAAAAATTTCAACCGTTTGGCCAATGAATTCGGCATTCAGTTTTTGCCCAAAAACGTGAATATGGTACAAGGCACGCAATGGGAGCAGGGACGCATCGACATTCCAGCGGGAAATCTAATCTTCAAAAATACCAAGGCTGTTTACATCAAAGAGTTGGCGCCGCTCAACTTAAAAGCTCCCGCGCAAGGAATTCTGAGCCATAAAGGAGACGTGATTATCGGCGTAGCCAAAGTAGGAAAAGGAACGGTGTTTGCCGTGGGCGACCCGTGGCTGTACAATGAATATACCGATGGTCGCCGTATTCCAGTCGTTTATGAAAACTTTTCGGCTGCCAAAGATTTAGCTACGTGGCTACTTTCTGCCAAAAAATAGCCGTCCCCTAAAACCAGTCAACCAATACGGCACCATGACATATCTATCTAAAATTGAATTAAAACAGCTTCATAACCGACCGAATTTAGTCGTTCCTGACGAATCTGTTTTTGAATTACCCGAAAAAGTACTGCAATTCGGCACCGGCGTTTTGTTGAGGGGATTGCCCGATTATTTGATTGACAAGGCCAATCGGCAAGGTATTTTCAACGGCCGAATCGTAGTGGTCAAATCGACCGATGGCGGCGATGCCACCGCTTTTGACGAGCAAGACAGCCTCTATACGCTGTGTGTTAGAGGGGTTGAACTGGGCCAAAACGTCGAAGAAAATATCGTTTGTTCGGCCATCAGCCGCGTGTTGTCGGCCAAATCGCAATGGCAGCGTATTTTAGATTGTGCCAAGAACCCCGAACTGCAAATCATCATTTCCAACACCACCGAGGTAGGGATTCAACTCACGCAGGATGATATTTCTGCCACTCCGCCCGCGTCATTCCCCGGGAAATTGCTGGCGTTTTTATACGCCCGATTTCAGGCTTTCGGCGGCAGCAAAGCCTCAGGGTTGGTGATTGTGCCTACTGAACTGATTACCGACAACGGCACTAAACTAGAGTCCATCGTCATCGAATTGGCCCACCGCAACGGGTTAGAGTCCAGTTTTCTGGATTGGCTCGAAAGCGCCAACCATTTTTGTAACTCATTGGTAGACCGAATCGTACCTGGCAAACCTGACGCCGATACTCATAAAGAACTTACGCAAGAATTGGGCTACGAAGACAGACTGCTCACCATGAGCGAGGTATTTAGACTGTGGGCTATCGAAGGCAACGAACACGTAAAACAGGTACTTTCTTTTCACAAAGCCGACGATGGTGTTTTTGTTGAGCCTGATATTAACCTCTTTCGCGAACTTAAACTGCGACTACTGAACGGCACCCATACTTTGAGCAGCGGCTTAGCCTATTTAGCCGGATTTGACAACGTCATTGGTGCAATGCAAAACGAAACGATGTCGGCGTATATCAGCAATCTGATGATGGCCGAATTGGGTCTGGCGATTCCTTACCCCATGGACGAAAAAAGCCCGCAGCGTTTTGGAATGCAGGTATTGGACCGCTTTCGTAATCCACACCTCAACCATCAATGGCTCAGCATTACGCTCAATTATACCTCAAAAATGAAACTGCGTAATGTTCCAACGCTTCTTCGCTATTACGATGTTTTCAACTGCGTACCTGAATATTTTTCGTTGGGTTTTGCGGCCTATTTGTGTTTTATGAAATCGGTTGCCAAAGAGCGTTTTGTCTATTTTGGCGAGCGAGATGGGCAACTCTATCCTATTCAGGACGAAAAAGCGGAGTATTTTTATCAACAATGGCAACAAAATACATCTGCTCAATTGGTTGAATTGGTGCTGCAAAACAAAACGCTCTGGGACACCGACCTTACTTTATTACCAGGTTTTGCCCAAAGTGTAACAGAAAACGTAGAAAATATGCTTGAAAATGGGGTAAAATCCACGATTGAAGCCTTTTTTTATAAGAATACCACCCCATACGTAGAAATTAACGCGACTCTCTAACCATCTAGCTATACTAAAATGTTGGTCACTAAAACTTTTTTAGACGAAGACTTTTTGCTGCAAACCGACGCGGCACGCACGCTTTATCATGAGTTTGCGAAACAGATGCCCATCATTGATTACCACAATCACTTGCCGCCCGACCAAATCGTTAACGATAAAAACTTTGAGAATTTAACGCAGATTTGGCTCTACGGCGACCACTACAAGTGGCGAGGAATGCGTACCAACGGAGTAGACGAGAGCTACTGTACGGGCGACAAAAGTGATTATCAAAAGTTTGAAAAATGGGCTGAAACCGTTCCGTATACCCTTCGAAATCCGCTTTACCACTGGACACATTTGGAGTTGCAGCGTTATTTTGACGTTCACGATATTTTGAGCCCTAAAACGGCCCGAAAAATCTACGATGAGTGCTCCGAAAAACTCCGCACGCCCGATTATTCGGTGCGAAATCTGTTGCGTAAAATGAACGTCGAAGTCGTCTGTACCACCGACGACCCACTGGATTCGCTAGAATACCATCAGCAATTGAAAAACGAAGGCACTTTTGAAATTCAAATGCGTCCCGCTTTTCGTCCCGACAAATTTATTTTAATCGGTAATCCAAACTTTGCGGGTTTCATCCAAAAACTAGCCACTATTGTAGGTTTTGAAATCACATCGTACGACGATTTGACCAAAGCCCTACGCGCCCGGGCTGACTTTTTCGCTTCCTTAGGTTGTTTGTTGTCTGACCACGGTCTGGAACAATTATACGCGGCTGATTTTACGCCCGAAGATGCCAACGCGATTTTCAAAAAAGCATTGGCGGGCCAAACCATCACCTCGGCGGAGCAGGTATTGTACCAATCCGCGATTTTGCACTACCTCGGCACCATGTACCACGAACTGGGCTGGACGCAGCAATTCCACATCGGTGCATTGCGCAACAACAATACCCGCGCGCTGCGTCTGCTTGGTCCCGATACGGGCTGGGATTCCATCGGCGACTGGTCGCAGGCAATGGCTTTGTCTAAATTTTTAGGCCGTTTGGATGAATACAACCAATTGGCAAAAACCATCATTTATAACCTCAACCCTGCCGACAACGAAGTGATTGCCACCATGATTGGTAATTTCAACGACGGCTCAGTAGCGGGAAAAATCCAGTTCGGCTCGGGTTGGTGGTTTATGGACCAGAAAGACGGCATGGAAAGACAAATGAATGCGCTGTCGAACATGGGGCTGTTGAGTCGCTTCGTCGGAATGCTCACCGATTCACGTTCGTTTTTATCGTTTCCTCGTCACGAGTATTTCCGTCGTATTTTGTGTAATATGTTCGGCAACGACATCGAAAATGGCGAATTGCCCAATGATACCGAGTGGATTGGACAGGTAGTTCAGAATATTTGCTACAATAACGCCAAGCAATATTTCGGATTTTAAGAATCTGTCGGGTTGGTTTTAGGGCGCGTGTGAGGGCGGTTTTGAGAAACCGCCCTCACGGATGCTGATGGTTTTGAGAAACCATCAGCACGTATTAAACCAACACTACATGTCAAACAGATGCTATTACTTAATTAAACAATTGATAACCAAAAGAATACACCCTTGCGTACAGGAAATACTATTTGTTGTTTTGGAGAATTACTATTGCGTTTTTCACCGCAACTCAATGGTGAGTGGATTAAACAGGCTAACATGCCCGTTTTTGTCGGCGGTGCCGAACTCAACGTAGCCAATGCCCTCGCCAATTGGAAAGTGCCGGTACGCTACAGCACAGTTTTACCCGAAAACCAACTCTCGACCGAAATCGAAGCCTATATTGAGGAAAAAGGGATTGAAACATCTGGCATTCGACATTTTGGGTCGCGCATCGGTGCGTATTATTTGCCACAGGGCGCAGATTTAAAAAACGCTGGCGTGATTTATGACAGGGCTTTTTCTTCGTTTTCAGAATTAAAAGTGGGCAAAGTAGATTGGGAACAGATTTTGGAAGGTTGCTCGTGGTTTCATTTTAGCGCCATCAGCCCCGCCCTCAACCAAGATGTAGCAGATGCCTGTCTGGAAGCATTACAGGTAGCTTCGCGCTTGGGCATCACCATTTCTGTAGATTTAAACTACCGCGCCAAACTATGGCAGTTTGGTAAAAAACCCGTCGAAATCATGCCCGCCTTGGCGCAGTACTGCGACGTAATCATGGGTAATATCTGGGCCGCTAATACACTTTTGGGGATTCCAGTTGACAAAACGGTGGAGCAAAATCCTACGCAGGAGAAGTATTTGGCCCACAGCATTGCCACTGCCGAAAATATTCAGGCGACATTCCCGAAATGCAAAGTCGTGGCCAATACCTTCCGTTTTGACGCGTTCGAAGAAGGAATTCAGTATTATACCACTTTGTTCAAAGACGGCATACAGTACGTTTCCCCCGAATTTACCACCCAGAAAGTGGTGGATAAAGTAGGCAGCGGCGATTGTTTTATGGGCGGTCTTATTTATGGCCTACACCACCAACACGCTCCGCAAGACATCATTGATTTTGCGGCAGCGGCGGCGTTTGGCAAATTGCAGGAATACGGCGATGCCTCGCAGCAAACCGTAGAAAAAGTAAAAGAAACGTTAAACAACGTTTTGAGTGAGAATTAATGTAAACAACAACGATATCAATGGCTTTTGAACCACAACTCGTTTATCAAACCCTGACAAGCGCACCCATCGTCCCGGTGTTTTATCATCCCGACGCAGAAGTAACCTGCCAAATCATTAAAGCCTGTTACGACGGAGGGATTCGGGCGTTTGAGTTTACCAATCGCGGCGAAAACGCCAAAGAAGTTTTCAAAGTATTACGCGATTTTATCAGTACAAACTACCCAAAAATGGCTTTAGGTATTGGAACCGTTTTCAATGCGCTTCAGGCGGAGGAATTCATTGCGTTGGGCGCTGATTTTGTGGTTCAACCCTGTACCACAATGGATGTGGCCGAAGTGTGCAAGGCGCAAAACATCGCTTGGATGCCTGGTGCCATGACCGTTTCGGAAGTTTACAATGCTACTTTACTAGGTGCAGAAATTGTAAAAGTCTTTCCAGGAAATGTCGTGGGTTCTGGATTTGTCAAAGCTTTGAAAGGCCCTTTACCCAAGGTTAAAGTGATGGTAACGGGAGGCGTAGAGCCCACCTCCGAAAGCCTAAAAGAGTGGTTTAGCGCTGGGGTAAGTGCGGTGGGCATCGGCTCACAACTCTTCCCAAAGGCCGTTGTCGAAGCAGGTAATTTTGAAGAAATAGCCCAAAAGATAAATACATTACTAACCTATTACCAAACCCTCGCTCCAACCGCATAGAAACACAGACTGTATAGCCAGAAGCTATGTGCCCTTTGTGCCTATGTTGTTACAAAACCCTTCTTCTACATGGAAAAAATCGGTAATTATCGCTGGACCATTTGCGGTCTGGTATTTTTCGCAACCACCATTAACTACCTCGACAGGCAGGTAATCAGTTTATTAAAATCCACCCTTTCGGAAGAACTGAACTGGAACGATGGTGACTACGCCAACATTGAAATCGCCTTCAAACTTTTTTACGCCTTCGGGATGCTCGGCGCTGGGCGTTTGGTCGATAAGCTGGGCACCAAAATCGGCTACGCCGTTGCTACTACTTTGTGGAGCGTGGCGGCCGTAGCCCATGCCTTGGTGAATACTGTTTTTGGGTTTGCTGTTGTACGTTCGGCGCTCGGTATTACAGAAGCTGGAAACTTTCCCGCCGCCATCAAGACCGTTGCCGAATGGTTTCCTAAAAAAGAACGTGCTTTTGCCACAGGAATTTTCAACTCTGGCACCAACTTCGGCGCCATTGTGGCTCCCCTTTCAGTTCCTTTTATCGCCGCCGAAATGGGTTGGCAATGGGCGTTTATTATTACGGGGATGTTGGGTTTTGTGTGGCTCGTGCTTTGGCTGATGTTTTATGAAGTACCAAGCAAAAGCCCAAAACTTTCAAAAGCCGAATACGATTACATACATTCTGATGCCGCTGAAGTACTGGCCGACAAAAACGATGTCAATAAGCCGCAGGTTTCTTGGTTCAAACTTTTAAGTTTCCGCCAAACTTGGGCATTCGCCATTGGCAAGCTCCTCACCGACCCTATCTGGTGGTTTTATCTTTTCTGGTTGCCCGACTTTTTGCAAAGCCAATACAAACTTACGGGTACTCAGATTGCCATTCCTGTTGCGGTAGTGTATACACTCTCAACCTTTGGCAGTGTTTTGGGTGGTTACTTGCCAATGTACCTTATAAAAACAGGCTGGCCCGTGTTCAGGGCGCGCAAAACTTCCATGCTTATTTATGCCCTTTGTGTATCGCCGATTATTTTCTCGCAAATTTTAGGCAGCATTGACATGTGGTATGCCGTTTGTGTCATTGGATTTGCCGCCGCCGCTCACCAAGCGTGGAGCGCCAATATCTTCACTACGGTTTCGGATATGTTCCCCAAATACACCACCGCCTCCGTCACCGGAATTGGTGGGATGTTTGGCGCCTTGGGCGGGATTTTACTTTCTGCTTTGGTTCAAAAAAACATGTTTGTCTATTACCGTTCTATCAACCAAATCGAGACGGCCTATTACATCATGTTTTTCGTGTGCGGTGCCGCTTACGTATTGGCGTGGACGATTATGCACTTCTTGGTCCCTAAAATGAAACCGGTAGATTTATAAAAATGACTATGAAAAAGGCCCTCACATTTTTACTGATTACTTGTTTCTCGGTTCTCAATACAACTTTTGCCCAATCAAAAGATGAAGCAGCGGTTGCGAGTGCCGTAGAAGCACTCAAAAAAGCAATGATTGACGCCGACAAAGCAACGCTCGAAAACCTCACCGATGAAGCCCTCAGCTATGGCCACTCCAACGGCAAAATTGAAGACAAAGCGGAATTTGTGCGCGCTATTGTAAGCGGCGAATCTGATTTTGTAACTATCAGCCTGACGGAACAAACCATCAAAATAGCTGGTAACGCCGCCATCGTACGTCATAAATTGGCGGGGACCACCAACAATAGCGGTAAGCCCGGCACGGCAAATCTCTCGCTTTTGATGGTGTGGCAAAAACAAAAAGGAGGTTGGAAATTGTTGGCCCGACAGGCCGTAAAAATTTAATGACTTTATTTTTCACAAAAATCCCCTTGGCCTCGGTTAAGGGGATTTTTTATGGTTCATTTATTCCCAAAACCCGCTACGATTCTCCTTCAACCACTCTTTCTGAGGCAGTTTGTAAAAAGAAAAAACGGATAATGTGAGGGTAGTGGGCCGAAAAAACTATTTTTGTCCTGTAAATCAATCTTTAGTTCAACCCACTGGAATCCTATGAAAACCGTAGATTCGTACAATTTTGCAGGGAAACGAGCGCTTATTCGCGTGGACTTCAACGTGCCCCTCAATGAAAAATTCGAAATTACTGACGACACCCGTATTCAGGCGACCCTCCCCACCATCCGCAAAATTTTGGCAGACGGCGGCTCCTGCGTTCTGATGTCACATTTGGGGCGGCCGAAAGACGGCCCAACCGAAAAATATTCACTTAAACACTTAATCAACCCATTATCAGTAATCTTGGGGGTTTCAGTCAAATTTGCCGATGATTGCATCGGAGAATCTGCCTACGACCAAGCTACCACCCTCCAACCCGGCGAAATCCTGTTGCTCGAAAACCTTCGTTTTTATAAGCAGGAAGAAAAAGGCGATGCTGCCTTTGCCGAAAAACTTTCAAAACTCGGCGATGTTTGGGTAAATGATGCCTTCGGAACCGCGCACCGCGCCCACGCTTCTACGGCCGTTATCGGACAATTTTTTGAAGACCGTATCTGCGGTTACGTTATGCAAGCCGAAATCGACAATGCCCAGCGCATTCTCGAACACGCCGAGCGCCCTTTCACGGCCATCATGGGAGGCGCCAAAATCTCTGACAAAATCCTCATCATTGAGCGTCTTTTGGACAAAGTGGACAATCTCATCATCGGAGGCGGAATGACTTATACATTCACCAAAGCCCTCGGCGGTAAAATTGGAAAGTCACTTTTAGAAGCTGACAAACAAGAATTAGCCCTCGAAATTCTGGAAAAAGCCAAAGCCAAAGGCGTGAATATCATCATGCCCGTGGATAATGTATGCGCCGATGCTTTTTCAAACGACGCCAACCGCCAAATCGTTGCCACTGGACAAATCCCCGACGGCTGGGAAGGGTTAGATATTGGTCCAGAAAGTATTGCATTGTTTGAAGAAGTAGTACGTACTTCAAAAACCATTCTTTGGAATGGCCCGATGGGTGTATTTGAATTCCCTAACTTTGCTATCGGTACTGACGCCATCGCTAAAGCAGTGGTCAAAGCAACCGAGGAAAACGGTGCGTTCTCGCTCATCGGCGGGGGAGATTCGGCCTCGGCCATCAACAACGCTGGCTACGGCGACCGCGTGAGCTACGTTTCAACGGGTGGCGGAGCATTGCTCGAATACATGGAAGGAAAAGAATTGCCCGGCGTAGCGGCGTTGGCTTAATTTTTTCAATATTCCTTCAAAAAAGAAGGGCGCACGAAAATGCGTCCTTCTTTTTTAGAGTACCCTAAAACTTTGATAATCAACAATTATTATCCTTCATACTTCTCCACTACGCGCAGAATATCTTCTTCTTTGGAGAGTTTCAATTTTTGGTCTTTGATAAACGTTTCCAACTCGACCTGCTTGTCGCCGAGGGCTTCCAACAACGCTTTTTTGTCTTTTTTGAGGCGGGTCAAGGTGCCGTTTTTAAACAAATACAACGCATCTTCTTTCATAAAACGTTTGGTCTGGGTGGCCGAGCTGTACAGTTTTTCGGTCTGAATCCTAACGGTGCTGTGTTTTAGTAATTTAACATTTCCGTCGTACATTACCTGATAAAAATTTCGGGCGGTAAGGGATTCTATCGCTGGAAAACCACTTCTAAACACGCCGTCGTTGGTCGAAAACTCCGTAATTTCGCTGCTGAACCGGTACGGCTTTTGGTTTTCTTCGTATTCGAGTTCGTCTTTGTAGAGGTCATACCGCATTTTTGCCAGCTCATAGGTTTTGCCATTATTTTTGGCTTTGACACTCCCCCTCGACCATGCGTCGTTGAGGTAGGGTGAACCTTCGATTTCTACGTATCCATTTTCGAAAATAGGACGCCCGTTGATGTCCTGAATAAACATACTTTGGGCATAAGTTACGAGGGTTAGTAAAATCAATCCCCCACAGAGTAATGACTTTTTCATGTTGCGTTGTACTTTTGCGAGCAAATTAAACAATCTACCTTGCGACTCCAAGACCATCTTTATCACGTTATCCAAAGTCTGCCCGGTTTTTTACCTGAAACGTGGCTGGCAGGAGCATTTTTGTTCATTATTCTCAGTGAAATTCTGCTAAAATACAGCCCTTGGCAGTTGCAGACTACTGGCATCCTGCGTAGCTTGACTATCGGAGCGCTGGCGGTCGCTTTGGTGTTGGTTTGTCTTCAATGGAACGACTTGGGCGGTTATTTATTTCATCACCTGATTTATCTTGACCATAAAGCCGTTTTCTTCAAACTTATTATCCTCCTTACGGCGCTATTAGTGCTGCTACACGTACAATTTGTGCAGACAAAACTCCCCGCCGAGTTTTACAGTATTTTGTTGGCCGTAGTTTTAGGGCTTTTTCTGATGACGATGGCCACCAATGGCCTGAGCGTGTACCTGTCCATAGAACTGGTATCAATTGGGTCTTATTTAATGGTCACCTTTGGCAGCGGCAAAAAACCCGCAGAAGGCGGAATTAAATACCTTTTGTTTGGCGCACTCAGTTCGGCCATCATGCTGTACGGGCTTTCGCTACTGTACGGGATGACGGGCACGTTGGATTTCACGAGCGACGTATTTGCCAGTCAGTTAGCCCAAAATCCGCCGCTTATTTTGTTGGTGGTAGGATTTCTCACCTTGAGCGGCGTGCTATTCAAACTTTCGCTGGTTCCGTTTCACGTGTGGCCACCAGATGTGTACGAATCTGCACCCACGCCCATTGTGTCTTTTTTATCAACCGCCCCAAAAGCGGCGGCATTGTTGCTCTTGATGCGTCTTTTGAGTGTATTCCCTGCCGATTTTCAAAAACTCATGGCCATCATTGCGTTGGTGAGTATTTTGGTCGGCAATCTCGCTGCCCTTTGGCAAAACGACCTAAAACGACTCATGGCTTACTCTGGCATTGCACAGGCAGGATTTATCATTGTGGGGTTGACCGCGTTTAATCAAACGGGGTTTGAAAGCGCGGCGTTTTACATTACTGTCTATGTCATCATCAACATTGCAGTTTTTCTTCTCATTGATTTAATGGGGCAAGATACAGCTACCCCAACTTTGGCTTCTATCACGGGTAAAGGCGCGGCATATCCCTTACTAAGTGTTTGTTTTACGGTTCTGATGCTGGGTTTGGTTGGACTGCCGCCCACGGCAGGGTTTACGGCTAAATTACTCGTATTCTCCTCACTTTGGGAAGCGTATCAGGCCAATGGCGACTCATTATTAGTGATATTGTTGGTCGTTGGGTTGCTCAATACCGTTGTTTCACTGTTTTATTATTTTAAAATTCCCTTTTATCTATTTTTTCGAAAAAGCCCATCGTCACTGGTTTCGTCGCCTGTTTCGTACGCAGCAACAATTCTTATTTCACTCCTGACAATCACCATTTTAGCCCTCTTTTTCAAGACCGACGGGTTGATTGTCTGGATTAGGTTACTGTAAGTATTTTTTCGCCGCTTCAAACGCCTTAGGCGTTACCATATTGGCTGATTCTTATCAGATTAGTGAATAATTTTGGGCCTCTGAGAACAACGGATAGCCCAAGCATTTATATTTGTCCGACTTTTTCACCAAATCTGCGGAAACCCACGTTCTAAAAGCGATTTAAAATTAGACATACATCCCTGCTTCATAACCAGTGCTTCCTATCATTATATAGAACAAACGATTTTCATGGAACAAGGTAACGGTCACCACAATTTAGACAAAATCTCAGGCGCTGGGTTATTGGTTGCATTGGGGATTGTGTATGGAGACATTGGAACCTCTCCATTGTACGTAATGCAAGCCATCATCGGTAAAAGCAGGATCAATGAAGAGGTTGTATTGGGTGCGCTCTCGTGCGTATTCTGGACGCTCACGCTGCAAACAACCATCAAATATGTCGTATTAATTCTACGGGCCGACAACCGTGGTGAAGGCGGAACATTAGCACTTTTTGCGTTGGTACGACGTCATGCCAAGTGGCTCACCATTCCTACCATGATTGGGGGCGCAGCGCTCTTGGCCGACGGTATTATTTGTCCACCGATTTCGGTTTCTTCGGCGGTCGAAGGATTGGAGATTTTATATCCCAACATTCAGACCGTACCGATTGTACTGGTCATTTTGGCGGTTTTGTTTCTCATTCAGGTTTTTGGAACAAAGGTAGTGGGCGGGGCTTTCGGGCCTATCATGTTGGTTTGGTTCTCCACCTTGGGTATTTTGGGATTTTCTCACGTTATCCAAAACCCATTGGTTATCAAAGCCCTCAACCCTTATTATGCCTATCAATTGTTGGTTGAACATCCCGGAGGATTTGCACTTTTAGGAGCCGTTTTTCTCTGTACCACGGGAGCCGAAGCACTGTATTCCGACTTGGGCCACTGCGGGCGGGGAAACATTCGGATAAGTTGGGTATTTGTAAAATTCACTTTATTGCTCAATTATTTTGGTCAATCTGCATGGCTGATGGCACACAATGGCCAGTACCTCAACGGCCGTAAGCCTTTTTATGAACTCATGCCAGACTGGTTTTTATTGCCTGGTATTGCCATTGCTACCATGGCCGCTATCATCGCCAGTCAAGCGTTGATTACGGGTTCGTTTACGTTGGTCAGCGAGGCTATTCGCCTCAATTTTTGGCCCAAAATCAAACTTAAATACCCTTCAGCCCAAAAGGGGCAATTGTATGTGCCTAGCATTAACCTGCTTCTCTTTATCGGTTGCGTGGCTGTGGTGCTGTATTTCAAGCGCTCCACAAACATGGAAGCCGCCTATGGTTTGGCCATCACACTCACCATGCTCGTAGACACGCTACTGATGTCTTACTATCTCTATACACATCGCTACAATATGTGGCTGGTCATTGTATTTTTGGTGGTGTATTTTGCGGTAGAAAGCGCTTTTATGCTCGCCAACTTAGAGAAATTTGCGCACGGAGGTTGGGTGTCGGTATTGATTTGCACCATTCTCGCTACGGTTATGTTTATCTGGCTCAAAGCGGGCCAAATCAAAGCACAGTTGACGGAATATACCAAACTTGCTACGTACATTGATGCACTCAAAGAACTCAGCCGCGACGTAAGCATCCCCAAATACGCCACGCACCTAGTGTTTATGTCAAATGCTTCGCGTACGAGTGAAGTTGAATCTAAAATTATTTATTCAATTTTCGAAAAACGCCCCAAACGGGCCGATATATACTGGTTTGTCCACGTTGACACGACCGATGAACCTTACACAATGCAATACAAAGTCGACGTCATTGAACCCGACGATGTCATCAAAGTCACTTTCCGGCTGGGCTTTCGAATCGAACAACGCATAAACCTCTACTTGCGCCGTATCATCGAAGACATGGTAAAAAACAAAGAAGTAGACATTACCAGCCGTTACGAATCACTGCACCGCCACAACGTTATCGGCGATTTCCGCTTTGTTGTGTTGGAAAAATTCCTTTCGTATGAAAATGAGTTACCCATTTTTGAGCAGCTTATTATGAAAGCGTACTTCTTTATCAAAAGCTTTACCAACAGTGAAGACAAGTGGTTTGGGTTGGATAGCAGTGCCGTAAAAATCGAAAAAGTCCCGCTCATCATCAGGGCCATAGACAAGGTAAATCTGCAACGGATTTATGGCTAATTTTTAACCAAATATATATGGAATCTAACGACGCCCACCGGCACGACAACTCCAAAGTCACGGCAGCCGGGCTACTGATTGCCCTCGGTATTATTTACGGAGATATCGGTACCTCTCCCCTTTATGTTATGAAGGCTGTCACCGGAACTACCAAACCCATCGAAGAAAACGAAATTTTAGGCGCACTTTCTTTGGTATTTTGGACGCTCACCCTTCAAACTACCTTTAAATACGTCATTCTGATTCTTCGAGCCGACAACCGGGGCGAAGGAGGTATTTTTGCGCTTTACGCTCTGGTGCGCCGGCACGCCAAATGGATTACGATTCCAGCCATGATTGGCGGGGCGGCATTATTGGCCGACGGCATCATTACCCCTCCCATCTCCGTTTCGTCGGCTATTGAAGGGCTAAAAATTATTTACCCTGAGTTGCAGACCATTCCAATTGTCATTGCGATTCTATCGGCTCTTTTTTTAATTCAGGGTTTTGGCACAAGCGTAGTAGGTCGGGCTTTTGGACCAATCATGCTTATTTGGTTTTTGATGCTGGCAACTTTGGGTTTCATTCACATCAGCGACGCCCCCGAAGTGCTCAAATGCTTTAACCCTTATTATGGTTATTGGTTGCTGTTTGAATATCCAGAAGGTTTTTGGCTTTTGGGAGCGGTATTTCTCTGTACCACTGGGGCCGAAGCGCTTTACTCTGACCTTGGTCACTGCGGGCGAGGCAACATTCGGGTGAGTTGGGTATTTGTAAAAGCCGCCCTTTTTCTGAATTACCTCGGCCAAGGCGCGTATTTACTAAGCATAAAAGGACAGCCTTTGGGCACCCGTAATCCTTTTTATGACCTTATGCCCGACTGGTTTTTACTTCCGGGCATCTGCATCGCTACCATGGCGGCGATTATTGCGAGTCAGGCTTTGATTACAGGTTCTTTTACTTTGGTCAGCGAAGCAATACGCCTCAATTTTTGGCCCAAAGTAAGGCTTCGCTACCCAAGTCTCCAAAAAGGGCAATTGTACGTTCCGAGCGTCAATTGGCTTCTTTGGGCAGGGTGCGTCGGGGTTGTTTTATATTTCAAGGAATCTTCTCGCATGGAAGCGGCCTACGGCTTAGCCATTACGCTGACCATGCTGATGACCACACTCTTGATGTCTTACTACTTATACGCCCGGCGCTATAATGCCTGGGGAATTGTGCTGTTTTTTGTGCTCTATTTAGGAATCGAAGGTTCATTTTTGGTGGCAAATCTGCTCAAATTTACACATGGCGGATGGGTGTCATTAATTATCGGCGGTGCCATTGTTTCTTTGATGGTCATTTGGTATAATTCGTTTTTTATCAAGCAACAATTGACCGAGTACGTTAAGCTAGAAAGATTTCTGGAATCATTGAAAGAACTCAGCCGCGACGTAAGCATTCCCAAATACGCCACTCACTTGGTGTTTATGTCGAGTGCTTCGCGCATAAGCGAAATTGAGTCAAAAGTGATTTATTCTATCTTCCAAAAACGCCCCAAACGGGCCGATATCTATTGGTTTGTACACGTTGATACCACCGACGACCCTTACACAATGGAGTACAAAGTCAACATCATCGAATCTGACGATGTCGTCAAAGTTAATTTCTATCTGGGTTTCCGGGTAGAACAACGAATCAATCTATACCTTCGGAAGGTGATTGAAGAAATGGTCAAGAACAAAGAAGTGGATATCACCAGCCGCTATGAGTCACTCAATAGACACAATGTAGTGGGCGATTTTAGGTTTGTAGTACTGGAAAAGTTTTTGTCTTACGAAAACGAATTACCTTTGTTTGAACGAATCATCATGCAGGCGTATTTTTTCATCAAACAATTCACCCCTGGCGAAGACAAATGGTTTGGACTAGACGCCAGTGCCGTGAAGATTGAAAAAGTGCCGTTGGTCATTCAGCCCGTAGAAAATGTCCTGCTCAAAAGAAGATATAATTAAATAGACCATGAAAATTTTGATTACCGGCGGCGCCGGCTTTGTAGGCTCTTCGTTAGCGATAGCATTGAAAACCAACTATCCTTCTTACGAAATTTATTGTTTAGATAACCTAAAACGAAAAGGTTCAGAACTCAACGTAGCGCGCATTTCCCAACTCGGAATCACGTACGTTCACGGTGACATTCGCAACAAAGAAGATTTTGATTCGCTACCAGCCGTAGACGTTGTGATTGAAGCATCTGCCGAGCCTTCGGTTTTGGCAGGATTGGATGGAACGCCCGATTACTTAATAAATACCAACCTTTTCGGTACCGTCAATTGCCTGAATTACGCCCTCAAACACCGCGCGAAATTCATTTTCTTATCCACGAGCCGGGTATATCCCATCAAGACCATTGAAAAACTCAATTTTACTGAATCTGAAACCCGGTTTGAATTGACCGATGAACAACCCGTTAAAGGGGTTTCATCCAAAGGAATTGCCGAAGATTTTCCGTTGGAGGGCGCCCGTTCTTTGTACGGAACCACCAAACTAGCTTCGGAATTAATCATTCAGGAATACAATGAATTTTATGGTTTACAGACCGTCATCAATCGCTGCGGCGTGATTACGGGCCCATGGCAAATGGGCAAAGTAGACCAAGGCGTGATGGTTCTTTGGATTGCAAAACATTATTGGGAACAACAACTGGGGTATTTTGGCTACGGTGGCACGGGCAAACAAACCCGTGATATGCTGCACGTGGCGGATTTATACCGTTTGATTGACTGGCAATTGCATAATTTGGAAAAAGTAAACGGTGAAATTCTCAATGCGGGCGGAGGAAACGAAAGCAGCACTTCCTTGCAAGAACTCACCAAAATCTGTCAGGAAGTAACGGGCAAGACCATCCCTATCAAACAAGTGGCCGAAACCCGCACGGCAGATATTCGCCTGTATATTACCGACAATTCGAAAGTAACACGGCTCACTGGTTGGGCGCCTCAGATTGGGGTACGCCAGATTGTGGAAGATATTACAGAATGGTTGGACCAAAATCACGTTGCTTTAGCACCAATCCTAAAATAAGTCGCTGGTTTAGCGAGCGGGTATATGCTATTGCTTAACTGCTCACGACTCTTTACTCAATACACATTACTCTTATGCACATCCAAGTTCGACATGCTACCAATCCGACGGATTTCAAAAGTTACGATACGCACCGAATCCGCGAGGAATTTTTAATGGAGAAACTATTCGTTCCGGATCAGTTCCATTTCGTTTATTCCCACTATGACCGCATGATTGTGGGAGGAATTAAGCCCGTAGGGCAATTGCATAAACTACCCGTTTATGAGGAACTCCGCGCTGATTATTTTCTCGAACGCCGCGAATTAGGTATTCTCAACGTGGGTGGCGATGGGTTTGTGATGGTAGGAGAAGAACTTTTTACGCTTCAAAAACGCGACTGTCTGTACGTAGGAAAAGGCCATAAAATGGTTTCTTTCAAGAGTTTGGACCCAGAGTTTCCCGCTAAGTTTATTCTGATTTCGACTCCCGCGCATCGTCTTGTGCCAACGGCTCTGATGAAAGCCGCCGACGCCATGCCCGTAGACATGGGCTCTCCCGAAAAAGCCAATACCCGTACTATTTATAAGTACATCCACGCGGGCGGCTTGGAAAGCTGCCAACTCGTGATGGGCATGACGGCCATGAAGTACAGCAGTGTTTGGAACACCATGCCGCCACATGTTCACGACCGCCGTTCCGAAATTTACGTCTACTTTGACATGGAAGAAGACCAGCGTATTTTCCATTTTATGGGGGCACCCGAAGAAACCCGCCACTTGGTAGTAGCCAACGAGCAGGCCATTATTTCTCCTCCGTGGTCCATCCACGCCGGAGCCGGAACCACCAGTTATTCGTTTCTGTGGGCAATGGCGGGAGAAAATTATTCCTTCACGGATATGGATATGCTGACAATGAGTGAAATAAAATAAAATTTCAAAAAAACTAACCGGAATGCTTGGTTTTTAAGAAAAAAACACACAGTTTAGATTTACAATCGTTGAAGGTAGACTTCAATTTTAGAGATAGCGGTCTGGCGATGCAGACCGCTATTTTTTCCCCTTTTGAGTCCACAAATACGATTGTCAATTAATTGTTAAACTAAAACTGTGCGTAATTATGAGACTTCAAGTGCACGCGATCCACTTCGACGCAGATTCAAAATTGCTCGAATTTATTGAAAAGAAACTAGAAAAACTCGAAACATTTTATGACCGAATAACCAGTGGTGAAGTATACCTCCGATTAGATAAAAGTGAAAGCAGTAAAGTCAAAAATAAAGTTTTAGAAGTCAAAATCAAGGTTCCCAATGCAGAACTATTTGTCAAAGAAAGTGGCAAAAGCTTTGAAGAAGCCACCGATTTGGCCCTTGAGGCCCTCAAAATTCAGATAAAAAAATACAAAGCCAAACGGCAAGAAGTAGAAAACAAAACCATCAAAGAAGCCACTACCAATGGCTCAGAAGTAGCCGAAGAAATAGAAATTGAGGAGATTTAGATAAGGCTACATTCATAAAAAGGGCGAATACGACGGGTATTCGCCCTTTTTGTTGGGCTTCATCGCCCAAAAGTCTTTAATCTTGATTAACTTTGGAATACCATTACACTCCATCTACCCCAACTTCCTTTATGAAAAAGCTTTTCTTCTTATTGTTCTTCCTTATCGCCCAAGTTTCACTCCCTATTTTGGCCCAAGTGCAAAAAGCACCCAACCGATCCGAAGGAGACGGCCCTCACAAACGACTCATCATCAGAGGTGTAACCATCATCAACAGCACAGGTTCACCCCCAATTGGTCCCATGGATATTGTGGTTGAAAACAACCGCATTGCCCAAATTCGTCAAGCAGGTTATCCAGGAATGCCCGCTGACCCCAAAAATGGCGTAAAAGCCAACCCGGGCGACAAAGAAATGAATTGCCAAGGCATGTACCTCATGCCAGGCTTTGTAGATATGCACGGCCACATCGGCGGTGTACAGCAGGGAGCCAATGCCGAATATGTGTTTAAACTCTGGATGGCGCACGGAGTCACGACCATCCGCGACCCATCTTGCGGTAATGGACTGGACTGGGTGCTAGACCAAAAAGAAAAAAGCGCCAAAAATCTGATTACTGCTCCGCGCATCAAAGCCTACACCGTTTTCGGACAAGGAGCTGCCGACTTTATATCTACGCCCGAACAAGCTCGTGAATGGGTACGCCAAAATGCCAAAAAAGGCGCTGACGGCATCAAATTCTTCGGTGCCGAACCCGAAGTGTTTAAGGCTGCCCTCGACGAAAACAAAAAACTGGGGCTTGGCTCAGCCGCCCACCACGCCCAAACCGAAGTGGGGCGCATGAATGCCTTGGCCACCGCTAGAGCTGGCCTAACGAGCATGGAGCACTGGTACGGCCTGCCAGAAGCACTATTTGACGATAAAACCCTCCAAAATTACCCAACGGATTATAACTACAACAACGAGCAAAACCGTTTTGAAGAAGCCGGCAAACTCTGGAAACAAGCGGCTAAACCTGGTACCGAAAAATGGAATCAGGTGATGGACGAAATGTTGAAACTGGATTTCACCATTGACCCCACCTTCAACATCTACGAAGCCAACCGCGAACTAATGCTGGCCCGCCGCGCCGAATGGCATGAGGAATACACGCTGCCTTCTCTGTGGCGCTTTTATGGTCCCAGCCGCATCTCTCATGGGTCGTATTGGCACAACTGGGGCACGGAGCAGGAAGTAGCATGGAAAGAAAATTATCGTCTTTGGATGGCGTTTATCAACGAATACAAAAATCGTGGTGGCCGGGTTACCACAGGTTCTGATTCGGGCTTTATTTATCAATTATACGGTTTTGCCTACATCCGTGAACTAGAATTGCTCCGCGAAGCAGGATTCCATCCCATGGAAATCATCCGGGCCGCCACGCTCAAAGGAGCAGAAGCCCTCGGCATGTCCAAAGATATTGGCTCGGTAGAAGTAGGAAAACTGGCCGATTTTGTGATTACCGAAGAAAATCCGCTCGCCAACCTGAAAACGCTTTACGGAACGGGAGCCATTCGTCTCAATGAAAAAAATGAAGTGACGCGCGTGGGTGGCGTAAAATACACCGTCAAAGATGGCGTGGTGTACGATGCCAAAAAACTGCTGGCCGACGTGCGTAAGATTGTCGCCGATGCCAAAAAAGAAGAGAATTTTGAAATTACTCAGCCGGGCATTCCCCAAAAAACAGGAAAAGTATCGGGCAGTAATTAGTAGTAATCAGTGATTGGTGGTTTGTGGTTAGTTGGGAAGAATGTTTAACTTTGCAGTCTATTATTGAAGCTAATTGAGTGCTGAAATTGTCCCTAAGCACTACCCACCAATCACTAATCACCCGATGCTAACCGAACGAGTCAAAGAGATATTTCAGGAAATAGAACAGTTTGAAGTTGCCACCAAGGAGCAACTAGAACAATATCGTCAACGCTTTGTAGGACGCAAAGGCGTCGTCGAAGCCCTTTTTGAAGGACTGAAAGACATTGCCAAAGAAGAGCGCCGTGCTGTAGGTCAGGAATTGAACGCTTTAAAAAATTTCGCCGTCGACCGTTTCGCCGTCATTCAGGCCGAATTTGAAGCCAATGACGGTGGCTCCAGTGGCCCATCGGTTGATTTAACTTTGCCCGTCGTTCCTAATCAACTCGGCAGTATACACCCACTCACCTTGGCCCGCGCCAAAATCATCGAAATCTTTGAGCGCATGGGCTTCAGCGTGGCCGACGGCCCTGAGATTGAGTCGGATTGGTACAATTTTACGGCCCTCAATTTTCCCGAAAACCACCCCGCACGTGAAATGCAGGACACGTTTTTCGTGGCCAAAAATGCCGAAGCCCCCACGCAAGACATGCTCCTGCGTACACATACCTCAAACGTACAAATCCGCATGATGGAACGCCAAAAGCCGCCTATCCGCGCCATTATGCCAGGGCGAGTGTACCGCAATGAAGCTATTTCGGCCCGCGCGCACTGCTTTTTCCACCAAGTAGAAGGCTTGTATATTGATAAAAACGTAAGTTTCAAAGACCTCAAAGACACGCTTTATCACTTCTCCAAAGAGATGTTTGACAAAGACGTCAAAATACGTCTCCGTCCGTCGTTCTTCCCCTTTACGGAGCCAAGCGCCGAGATTGACATTTGGTTGGGAACCGACACGGAAGAGACCTACCGTTTATCTAAAGGAACCGGTTGGGTAGAGATTGCTGGCAGTGGCATGGTAGACCCCAACGTCTTGGCCAACTGCGGCATCGACCCCGAAGAATACACTGGTTTTGCCTTCGGAATGGGCATTGAGCGCATTGCCCAGCTCCGCTACGGCGTTCGTGACCTACGCCTATACTCTGAAAATGATGTACGCTTTTTGCGTCAGTTTGAAGGGGTGTAAATCCACGATTAAGGTCATCAAAAAAGGGTTGAAAACTAGTTTTCAACCCTTTTTTGATGACCTTTTTAGGTTTCGCAGGATAAATAATTAACCAATTGCCTCATTAAATTTATCAATATTATCTCTGAGTTCACAGTATTTTTCTAAATAAAAATCTTCGTTACGTCTCGTTCCAGTAATATGTACTGTTGAGTTAAATTTATCGACAATAATTGGAGCATTACCTCCAACCATTTTATCTTCATTTCCTGTAACCACAAACTCTTCGGATTGATAAAAGAAAATCCATCCAAATTTAAATTCTATCGTTTCACTTTCCATTATTTTTAGACGGCGGGTAGCTCTTTTTTCAAGTTCTTTCAATTCACCTTCTACAAGTTCTTTTGCCTGTTCAATATTTATCATAAATATTTACTCAAATGAATTATTCAATTTTTTCAACTCAGCTACGGCTGCCTCTTTTAGCAATGGATTTCTTGAAGTTGCAAGCATCTGTAATTTTTTCAGAGACTTTTTATCGTTTATAGCACCTAAAGCCCATATACATTTCTTTGCTAATGGAATAGGTTCATCATCATATTTACTTTCATCAAGTAATGCAACGGAAAATAATGTGTCAATGCTATTAATATCTTTCAACTCCTCTAAATATTCAGCTATATCTTCTTGGCTTGAATGCCAATTTTCTTCCAATAGCTTACAAAATAGGTCAGTATATTTATTATTCAACCCATCTGTTTCTGAGGCGATTAAAGAGCATTCTAATAGTAAATCATTCTTTTGGAAACGTGCTTCATTAATTAACTCTATTAAACTGTCAGTATACTGATGTTTACGACAGGGAATAATTAATTTAATATCAGGGGCTAATGGTCTATTAATTTTCGCTATTTCCTTTAACTGTAATGCGACATTCATCATTCTTCTGACTCTTGAAACTCTCTTCTGAAAGTTTTATGGGTATTTTTCAACTGCAAGAAACGAGGGGGAAGAATAGTAGATTGCAAACGCAATCATTGGCTAAAACCCGCCACCAATCCACTGTTCGTCGTCAAAGTCTCCTTCCAACTCGCCCGATTTAGAAACGAACAACGGGCGTGCCTTCACGGGACGCTCAGGTTTGACCGTCATGAAGTTGCGGTATTGCTCATCAGAAATTACCTCCAACGAAAGCGCGCGTTTTAGCACAATCGGGAACGGAACCCGGAAAAAATCAGCAATATCTACGGCCAGCGAAGAAGATATTTTGGTAATGCCCCGGTGAAAGAAGCTCTGCACTTCACTTTCGGGTAGCAACGCATCAAAAACGAGTTTTTCCGAACGTTGACACAAGGCATCTGTCTGTGGATAACTCATGTACAACCCCAACGAAGCCGTCAGTAATGCCGTGTAATAACAGCGCTCATAATCATTGGCCTTGGCATTCAAAAACACCCACCCTTTGTTTTGAAACAAAGCTGAAAAGCCAACAAATTCGGTTTCTACCGCGTGTAATTGCGCCACTTTGACCACTTCCGGATAAGGCAAACGGCGGCCTAGCTGGCGGATAATATCCTGCCCCGACGAGACATCGGCAGCCTCACCAGCGGGTTCCAATAGCCAATCTCCCGCCAAAAGTCCCTGAAATAAACGTTCACCGTCGCGCTGGGCCGCGATTTGCCCCAAATGAAGCAACGTACGGTCTTGCAATCGGAAGTCAATCGGGACTTGATTTTCAGGTTGTTTTTTCTTCCCCATTTCACCTTAAAAGGTTGAGTATAAGACAAAAGTAGACGAATTTTGAAAATGTACAAATGAAAAAAAACACAAAAGGTGATAAATAAGTGTATTTTCAAATTGTCCAGTTTTCAAATTTTCAAATTAGAAGGGTAGCTTTGTACCAACATTTCAACAGACCACATATGACTGATCAACTTAAAACGGTTCCGCTCAACGACCTCCACCAAAAATTGGGTGCAAAAATGGTACCATTTGCTGGCTTTATGATGCCCGTTCGCTATTCATCCGACCTTGAAGAGCACCATTGTGTTCGCAACGGAGTAGGCGTATTTGACGTGTCGCACATGGGTGAATTTATCCTTAAAGGCCCCAAAGCCCTCGACCTCATTCAGCGGGTATCGGCCAATGACGCGTCGGTGTTGTTTGACGGCAAAATCCAATACAGCTACCTGCCCAACGAACAAGGTGGTGCGGTAGATGATTTGCTGGTGTACCGAATCGACGAGGAGGAATACTTTTTGGTGGTCAATGCCTCTAATATCGAAAAAGACTGGAACTGGATTCAAAGCCATAATACCGAAGGCGTTCCGATGATTAACGCGTCAGATGATTTGTGTCTTTTTGCCGTACAAGGCCCCAAAGCGGCCGAAGCGCTGCAAAAACTGACGAGTATTCACTTGGCAGAAATGGAGTACTATACCTTCAAAAAAGGGACTTTTGCGGGTTTACCCGATATTATCGTTTCGGCCACTGGTTATACTGGGGCGGGCGGATTTGAGTTATACATTCCCCGATATGCGGCCATTCATGTTTGGCACCATATTTTTGAAGCGGGCAAAGAGTTTGGCATCAAACCCATCGGCTTAGGTGCACGTGACACACTTCGCCTCGAAATGGGTTATTGCCTCTACGGAAACGACATCGACGATACTTCTTCTCCACTCGAAGCTGGCTTGGGTTGGGTGACCAAATTCACCAAGAACTTCATTAATTCTGAAGCACTTCTCCAACAAAAACAAGCAGGATTACAACGCAAACTGGTTGGTTTTGAAATGATTGACCGAGGCATTCCGCGCGGTCATTATGAGCTTTGTGATGCCGAAGGCAACGCGCTGGGCCACGTAACATCTGGCACCCAATCACCTACCTTAAGCAAAGGCATCGGACTGGGGTACGTCCCTACCACTTACAGCAAACCCGGAAGTGAGATTTTCGTAAAAGTGCGTGAAAAATTGCTGAAAGCGCAAGTCGTAAAATTACCATTTGTAAAACCAACCGTATAACCGAAAAACAGTTTTATGAACTGTTCTTTTCGTTACGTTAATAACATCGTATGAAATCCATTGACGTCTGCCTGACCCCTGATTTATTACACCTTCATGCCATCGACAATACCATCGTCGTTGTTGCCGACATTTTCAGGGCTACCTCCTGCATGGTCACGGGACTGGCGTATGGCATCGAAAGCATTACGCCCGTTGCTACGGTAGAAGAATGCTATGCTTATCAGCAAAAAGGGTATTTTGCAGCAGCGGAGCGCAACGCCATGAAAGTAGAAGGATTTGAACTAGACAATTCTCCTTTCAGCTACATGGACGACCGCCTCGTAGGCGGGCACGTCGCCATGACCACCACCAACGGCACCTTGTCTATCACCAAAGCCAAAGCAGATGCCGTAAAGGTGTTGGTGGGGGCGTTTCTTAATTTAGGCGCCGTGGCCAATTATCTGCAATCTCAATCGTACGATGTGCTGGTGTTGTGTGCGGGTTGGAAAGGCCGCGTCAACCTAGAAGATACGCTTTTTGCGGGGGCGTTGGTAGAAGCCCTCAAAGAAGAATACATGATTGCCGAAGACAGCGCCCTGATGGCGATGCGGGCCTATCAGCAAGCCAAAGATGATTTGTTGGGCTACGTGTCCAACTCTTCGCACGTACGTCGTCTGCAACGTCTGGGCATTCAAAAGGACATTTCGTATTGTCTGCAACGAGATTTATACGATGTAGTGCCCATTTTGCGCGGAAGTACGCTGGTGGGTATGTGATGAAAGCGGAGAAAAGTCAGGAGTGAGCTTATCTCTCCCTCCTGACTTTCTACTACATTCTATCTGGCACTTCAATGCCTAGCAACCCCATTGCTTTTTGGATGCCGTCGGCTACGGCTTGTGAGAGCAGCAGACGCGCCTGTTGGGCGTCGGCATTGGGTTCTTGTAATATTGATACTTCTGCATAAAACGTATTGTACGCCTTCGCCAATTCGTACGCATACTGCGAAATCAACGCGGGAGAATAATTACGAGCGGCATCGGCCACTCGTTCGGGGAATTGAGTAAGGCAAAAAATAACCTCTTTCTCCGAATCCGTCAACGCAACTGCTACAGCAGGTTTAGTCCACTCCACCCCCATCTGTACCGCTTTCCGCAGTACCGAGCGGGTACGGGCATGGGTGTATTGAATAAACGGTCCAGTGTGGCCGTGCAACTCCACCGACTCGGCCGGGTTGAACAGCATTCGCTTTTGCGGGTCTACTTTCAACAGATAATATTTCAAAGCCCCTAAGCCTAGCATCGAAAACAGTCTTTGTTTTTCGGCCTCGCTAAAATCATCAATTTTTCCTTTGGCGTTGCCTTCTTCGGCGGCGGCGGCGGTTACTTCGGCCACTAGTTCATCGGCATCCACGACTGTCCCTTCGCGTGACTTCATTTTTCCCGACGGCAAATCCACCATGCCGTAGCTCAGGTGATAACAACCTTCGGCGTAAGCACGACCCAAGCGTTTAAGAATGGCAAACAACACCTGAAAGTGGTAATCTTGCTCGTTTCCGACCACCCAAATGGATTTATTCGTGTGAAAATCGGCAAACTTCAGGTCGGTTGTTCCCAAATCTTGGGTCATATAAACGGAAGTACCATCGCCCCGCAACACGAGTTTTTCGTCCAAGCCTTCGGCCGATAAATCAATCCACACCGAATTGTCTGGTTTTTGGAAGAAAACACCTTTGGCCAAGCCTTCGTCCACGGCATCTTTGCCCAGAAGATAAGTGTTGGATTCGTAGTAGGTCTTGTCAAAACTGACCCCGATTTTTTGATAGGTATCGTTAAATCCAGCGTAAACCCACGCATTCATTTGCTTCCAAAGCGCAATCGTTTCGGCATCGCTTTGTTCCCATTTCAGGAGCAGTTGCTGGGCTTCGAGCATCCACGGCGCTTTTTTCTCGGCTTCTTCTTTGGTCTTGCCTTCGGCTACCAAGGCTTCGATTTGCCGTTTGTATTCTTTGTCAAACAAGACGTAATATTTACCTATCAGGTGGTCGCCTTTGAGTCCTGAAGACGCAGGGGTTTCACCGTTGCCGAGCTTGGCGTAGGCCAACATCGACTTACAAATATGAATGCCTCGGTCATTGACCAAACAAGTTTTGACCACGTCGTAGCCGTTGGCTTTCAAAATTCTGGACACCGAATCGCCCAAAAAGTTATTCCGTAAATGCCCCAAGTGCAACGGCTTATTGGTATTGGGCGACGAAAATTCGACCATGACCGATTGCCCATTGGGAGCCGAAAAACCAAAATTTGGGTCAAGCGCCAAGGTATTGAGGGCTTCAATCCAGGCCGATTCAGCAATGCTGAGGTTCAAAAAACCCTGCACCACGTTAAATTTGCTCACCACGCCCGATTTTTCTATCAGATACTGTCCGAGGCTATTCCCGATTTCGACGGGAGGTTTGCGAAGGCTCTTGGTGTAGGGAAAAGTAACAAACGTATAAAAACCTTCAAAGTCTTTTTTGGTCGGCTGAAGCAGGATTGTTTCTTCGGCAACGTTATAAATTTCCTGCAATGCGCTTTGGATATACGTCTTGATAATTGATTCTATATGCATAATTCCGTATTCATTATTCCGTTATTCGTCGTAAATCGCTCATTGTTACCCTGAAAAGAGCAGTAACCGATAAGGGTTTCAAACGAGTCGCAAAAGTACTTCAAATTCGTCAAGCAAATAATAATTTAATCGTATTTTCGTATCTTCAACCCCTCAGTGCGCACAAAAAAGTTGATTTTAAATAAAGCGTTTGCTACTTTTATTGATAACAAGCGTTTATGATGAACTTCTAACCATTCGGCACTTAACAGTCAAGAAATGAAAACGTTGAAACAAATACTACGCTTATTGATATTCATTGGTGCCTTGTTTTCAGAAGCTCGGGCGCAATTGGAGCAATCTTTACGGTTGGAGTTTAAAGTCAGCCAAACCAACGATGAATATTTTGACGTAACGCCGCTCAACAAAGAAGGTTTGTTGGTGACGCAGCGCAAAGAAGAATATTATGGCAACGAAAAATGGTCTTTTTTCCGTTTTGACACCCTGCTCAAACAACAATGGTCGGCAGAATATAAGTTATCTTACGAACTGCATCCTATCAAAACTTATCACAACCAAAACTACCTTTTTTGGCTGCTTCAAGAAACCGACAGCGACAAGCTCACCGTGCTGCGCGTAGACTTACACAATGGTGAAATCGAGACTTTTAAGGGCGATTTGTTGACCCGCGCCGACATTGTGCATTTCAAAGTATTGGGCAACACCGCTTTTATCGGCGGCTACCACCACAGCCGGCCCGTGGTCATGGCTTTTTCTTTCTTTGACAAAAGCATCAAGGCACTACCGTATCTGTACACTACCAACACCGAAATCAGTAACATCGAGCTCGACGAACAACGCAATCAACTCAATGTGTTGCTCTACACCATCAAACGGGGCGATTGTCAATTTACCATCAAAACTTATTCGTACGAAGGCAAACTCATCAAAACAACGACGATGCCTTTTGAAGACAATAACGGCCTGATTTCGGGCAAAATCTTACCGCTCGACGAGACTTCGTCGCTCATTGTCGGCAATTATGCACAGGGCTGTACCCAGTATTCGCAGGGGCTTTATTTCTCAAGAATCAAAGATGCCGAGCCTGAAAAACTGCAATGGGTCGACTTTTCAAAACTGGAAAACTTTTTTAATTACCTAAAACCCAAACGCAAACAACGGGTGGTAGAAAAAATTTCTAAACGAAAGGAAGAAGGAAAAGAGCCTAAGTTTCGGTACCGATTGCTGGTTCATGAAGTTATTAAATCCAACGATGAGTTCGTGCTAGTGGCGGAGGTATACTATCCCGTGTATAAAAATGGGACCATGTACACTGGAGGTATGGCGGCCCGAAACCCCAACCGCGAATTTGATGGTTTTCGCTACACACACGCCATCGTTTGTGGGTTTGACAAAGCAGGAAACCTGCTATGGGACAACTGTTTTGCCCTCGAAAATGTCGAAAGTATTGAGTTGCTGCCCATGGTTCAGGTCACTCGCCGCGATGGGCTGCTGGTGCTGGGCTATCCCAAAGACGGGAAGATTAACACGGAAGTGATAGAGCGCAACAAAATAGTTCGTGAAAAAGAAGCATTTACCATCAAAAGCGCCGACGACAACGACCGCATTGTAGACAATGAGCGCGGACTTTTGGCCGCGTGGCATGACCATTACTTTTTGGCATACGGCTACCAGAAAATCGGCAGCGAAAAATGGGTTGGCGCCCCGCGTGAAGTTTTTTACATCAATCGCTTCTCTTACGATCCTTATGCTCCGCGCTTAGATGCCAAGGAAGAAACAAAAAAGGGAAAATCATCGGGGAATTAATCAGGCAATAATTTTTTCGTTAAAGCTTCTGACCGCCTGCGCGATTTCGGGTAAAAGATCAGGGTTTTTCTCAATGCCGTTTCCAACCACTACCACATCGGCACCCGCCTCAAGCGCCGATTGTGCTTTTTCGACGGAATTAATGCCTCCCCCCACAATAATGGGGGTATCTACAGCTTGGCGCACCGCCGCAATCATCTCGGCCGAAACGGGTTTTTGTGCCCCGCTTCCTGCGTCTAAATACATGATTTGCAACCCTAACAATTCGCCCGCCATGGCCGTACAGGCCGCCACTCCAGGTTTATCGTGGGGAATGGGAGTGGTGTTGCTAATATAAGACACCGTAGTGGCACGGCCACTCTCGATGAGCATATAACCCGTGGGCAGAATTTCCAATTTGCTTTTTTTCAACAGCGGAGCCGCAATAACGTGTTGCCCAATGAGGAGTTCGGGATTGCGGCCCGAAATGAGCGATAGCAACAAAATAGCATCCGCCGACGGCTCTATGTGCAGGCTGTTGCCCGGAAAAAGAATCGCAGGAATATGGGTATGTTTATGAATCGCGGCAATGATTTCATCTGAAGCATACCGGGTAATGAGACTGCCGCCCACAAAGAAAAAATCGACTCCGTAACGCACACTTTCGGCGAGCATAAACGGAAACGACTCCAACTCAACCTTGTCGGGGTCGAGCAACACTGCGAACGCTTTTCGCCCGTTTTGAAGATTACTTTGAAGTTTCGTTCGTATCTGTGCCTGCATTCGTATTTTGCTGAGTAGCCAAAAAATCCATTAATTTTTGTCGTGCCAGTCCTAGTAGCCAAGTCGTCGCATAAGAAGTAACGGCTTTCACAACCCACGATGTTTTTTCTGTATGACGCTCAATGCCCCCTGAAACGTTGCTCGTATTTTTTGCTTTTATTTCAGGTTCATCTTCCGGCAATAGCGCATCAACCAATAAATAGACCGCCACAATCACGCCACCGATGACCAACGCCTGCTTACCGATTTCGACGGCATCCACTTTTAAGTCTTCTATTTTTTCTTCCAGCAGACGGCGATACCCTTCTGAGGCAGTTTGTAATTCGGTAATCCGGCCATTGGTGTCACCAAATGGCTCCTCAAAAGTCAGGATATTTTTTGGGAGTGAAGCCATTATGTGGATGTTTTTAAGTTGATTACTGGAATTTTAAGGGTGAATAACAGAGACAATTTACGCCTAATCCATTCAATTCCACTTAAAATCAGCTAGCAAATCTTTCTCAAAAGTCGTAAAAACCTACTAGAAGCCCAAAACTGAACCTAATTTTTAAAGAAATTGTAACGCAAAAGCGTCTAAGCGTGTACCTTTGTATGTTTGTACGGAGTAGTTAGTACATTGCATTGTATTTTACTAGGACCGGAATATCCATTATTTGTAACACAAATTGAGTACCATCAATATAAAATAACCAATGCCACTCGACCAAGAATTTGATAAAGAGAATGCCACCGGCGACGAAATGAGTTTTATTGAGCACCTCGAAGAATTGCGTTGGCACGTAATTCGGGCCGTAGGGGCGATTTTAATTTTTACCATTGCCGCTTTTATTTACATTGAAGAAATCTATGACAAAATCATATTAGGTCCTTCCAAGTCTGATTTTTGGACCTATCGGATGCTTTGCAAAATCGCTGACTTCACGGGTGCCGAAGGACTTTGTATTGACAAATTAGACTTCGAATTACAGAGCCGTGAGATGGCAGGCCAATTTACCATGGCGCTGCTTTCTTCGGTTATCATAGGTTTATTGTTTGCGTTCCCTTATGCTTTTTGGGAAGTATGGCGCTTTATCAAGCCAGGTCTTAAGCCTGCTGAGCGGCGCGTATCGCGGGGCGCGGTTTTCTACGTTACTTTTCTATTTTTGTCGGGTGTTTTCTTCGGATACTATATTGTTTCTCCGCTGGCTATCAACTTTTTAGCCAATTTCCAATTAGACCCCCGCATCAAGAACCAATTTGACATCACCTCATATGTAGGGCTGATTTCGGTATTGACGCTTGCCTGCGGGCTTACATTCCAGTTGCCAGTGGTAGCGTTCGTTTTGTCGCGAATCGGTTTTCTTAACCCTCGCTTCATGCGCGAGTACCGCAAACACGCCTTTGTGGTTATTTTGATTTTGGCGGCGGTCATTACCCCCTCTCCCGACGTGCTCAGTCAGGTATTGGTGGCATTACCTTTAACGCTTTTGTACGAAATCAGCATCATGGTTTCGGCGTGGGTAGAGCGCAGTAAAAAAGAAGACGCCGAATTGGAAGCCAAGGAAGAAGAAGCCAGCGCAATGGGTGAGCCTTGGAATCCTGATGCTGACATGTAATTAATCATGATTCAATTTACCGACATTTCTAAGTCCTTCGATGGACGCATGGTATTGGAGGGTGTTTCTGGGACGTTCAAACCCGGCGATACAAACTTAATCATTGGCGGGAGCGGCACGGGTAAAAGCGTGCTGCTCAAATGCCTCATTGGCCTTGTCAAACCCGACCACGGCAATGTACTGTACAACGGTCGCGATTTTTGGAACAGTGATGAAGACACCCGCAAGCAGATTCGGCGCGAAATGGGCGTTCTTTTTCAGGGTGGAGCGTTGTTTGATTCCAAGACTGTGGCCCAAAATGTACGCTTTCCGCTCGAAATGCTCACCAATATGAGCGAAAGCGAAAAAGGCGACCGCGTAAATTTTTGCCTTAGCCGCGTAGGTCTTGAGCAAGCCGCTGGGCGGATGCCTTCCGAAATCAGCGGCGGGATGAAAAAGCGCGTCGGCATTGCACGGGCCATCGTAATGAATCCAAAGTATTTATTTTGCGACGAGCCAAACTCTGGCTTAGACCCGCTCACGTCCATCAAAATTGATGAGCTCATCAAGGAAATTACGGACGAATACCACATTACCACCGTCGTGATTACGCACGACATGAACTCGGTCTTGGAAATCGGCGAAAAAGTGATGTTTCTGTACAAAGGTCATAAAGTCTGGGAAGGCGACAACACCACCATTACCCAGTCAAAAGTGACCGAACTGAATGAATTTATTTTTGCCAATAAGCTACTACGAGACATGAGCCGCCAATAAGGATTTTCGATTTATTTACGAAAACACTTTACGGTAAATGGGCTTTCGGTACAAAAACTGCCCGTATAAAAGGGGATAAAACAGGTAATTTGTCAGGATAAAAGGCGTACGAAAGTCAATCTCATCCACAATGATGGTATGCTCACCATCTTTAATGATTCGGTGACGGTGCCGCCAATAACTTAAGAAAAACGGAAGTTTTACACCTTCATCAATAAAAAAAAACTCCTCAGCATTGCCTTGCTGCTCCGTAATTTTACTCGTCCAAAGTTGTTTGAAGAGAAAAAAATTTAGTTCTAATTCCACCATATTTCCTTTCAGACACCCATCAAAGCGAACCACCCGAACGGGAGGAAAAGGAGGACTCAGCCGACGAAAGAGTGTTTCATCAAAGCCTTTCCAAACCTGTAAGTAGGACTGCTGAACGGTGGTTCTCAGAATAAGTTTCATGGCTACTTAACACGCCCTACTCAAAAAAGTTTTCTACTTTGCAGTTCTATTCACCAATACATTTACCCTTATGTTGACCGTTTACGGAATCCCCAACTGCGACACCGTCAAAAAAACACTAACTGCGCTGAAAGAGAATCAATTTCCCTTCACGTTTCATGATTATAAAAAACAGGGAATTTCGCACGAAAAACTGGCGCTTTGGCTCACCCAACAGCCCAAAGAAATCCTCATCAATCGGGCGGGAACCACGTGGAAACAGCTCTCTGAGGAACAAAAAAATGCCGTTCAAGACAACGAAAGCGCGATTGCACTCATGATGGAGAAACCTTCAGTGATTAAGCGCCCAGTCATTGAAAAAGACGGAAAAATTGTGGCCGTGGGGTGGAAACCCGATACGATGGCGAGTATCGCATAAATTGACCGTGTATCTAGTGCCATTTTTACATTGTTTGCTTCCCAGAAAATGAAGTTATTGACCGTATTCGGTACCCGCCCCGAAGCCATTAAAATGGCGATGGTGGTACGAAATTTAAGCCAAAACCCGCACGTTGAGCATAAACTGTGCGTGACTGGACAGCACCGGCAGATGCTGGATCAGGTATTGGATATTTTTGAACTAACGCCCGACTTTGACCTCAACGTAATGCAGGCTGGGCAGGATTTGACCGATATTACCTGCCGTATTCTGACGGGCCTACGCACGCTTTTTCAATCCTATCGCCCAGATGTTGTGTTGGTACACGGAGATACCACTACGTGCATGGCTACGTCGTTGGCCGCTTTTTATGCAGGCATTAAGATTGCGCACGTTGAAGCAGGGTTGCGTACGGGCAATCTTCAATCACCCTATCCTGAAGAGGCCAATCGCCTCATTACCGACCGTTTAGCCAACTATTATTTTGCTCCCACCGACCGCAATGTACAGGCACTTTTAAAGGAGGGCATTGCTCCTGAACTTATCTTAAAAACGGGCAATACGGTTATTGATTCTTTACTCTACGTCAGCCAACGAGCCACGCATTTTTCTGTTGACATTCCGCTTTCTGTGCAACGCGTTTTTGAATCGGGTCGAAAAATTTTGCTTGTGACAGGGCATCGTCGCGAGAACTTCGGTGATGGCTTTATCCAAATTTGTGACGCCTTACGTCATGTGGCCGAGAAATACCTAGACCTAGAAATAGTCTACCCGGTTCACCTCAATCCAAACGTTCAGCAACCAGTCTATGACCGATTGGGCAACCTACCCAACGTACATTTACCAGCGCCGATGGATTACACCAATTTTGTGTACGCCATGAAAAAAAGTTGGGCCATTCTGACCGATTCGGGCGGTGTGCAAGAAGAAGCTCCGAGTTTGGGGAAGCCCGTTTTGGTCATGCGGGACACCACCGAGCGCCCCGAGGCCATCGATGCGGGCACCGTTAAACTCGTAGGGGCCAATCGCGACTCTATTGTACATTCCGTCAGCGAGTTATGTGAAAACGAAACCCTTTACCGACAAATGTCGGAGGCAAATAATCCCTACGGCGACGGCTTGGCAAGTGAGCGAATTGCGGCGTTTTTGATGAGATTATAAAATTAGGTATCACAAAAAATTTATATCGTTACTAAAGCCGCACCCTGCAAGATGCCATCACGGCCTCCCGATTTACATTTTAAATTTCTCAGTTTTTCGGTTCTCAACTTTACCTTTCTGTCTTTTGCTCTTTTGGAAAAGGAATAACGCCCGTTTGTTCATACAACTGCAACCATTCTTTTTTGGGACTTTGAATCGTCAGGTAAAAATCATAGAAGGGCTTCATATCCTTGACATAATCGCCAGTGAGGTAAATGGGCTCACCGAATACCACCAATTTTCGGGTATAATCAAAGCCGACGAGCACCAGCGGAACTTGGGCTTTGAGCGCCATAAAATAAAAGCCCGTTTTGAGTTTGGAAGTATTGCTGCGGGTGCCTTCGGGGGCAATGGCGATGTGAATAAACTCGTTTTGTTTGAAAGTCTCGGCCACGGCATCCACCAAATTATTGGATTTTTCACGGTATACGGGATACCCACCCAATGCCCGAAAAAACCAAGCCGAATACCATTTAAAGAGAGAGCTTTTTCCCAGAAAGCCCATTTTAACCCCAATGAAGGCTCTTACGCCAACTCCAATAAAAAAATCAGAGCTGTTCCAGTGCGGGCAAACTACCCATATTGCCTTTTTTAGGTCTTTGGGAACACGTCCAAGGATTCCCCATCCGAAAATTCGGTATAAAAATGCAAAGAGCCAATTCATCATCATCAAGGTTTAGGTACCTCAAATTTAGGAACTCCTTTCGATTTGGCAACAGGTAGCGTTAATGATTTCTCTACTATTTTACTATTGTTTATAAAATAGTTTACAGACAAATCATGCTCATTCTCTTTTTATATTCGGTGGGGGTCTGCTCGGTGAAGTTTTTAAAGGCGTCGTCAAACAAAGCGATAGACTCGTACCCCACTTTGTACGCGAGGTCTTCCATTTTGCCGTGTTGGTATTCGGGCATTACAAGCAAGCGCTTGGCTTCCTGAATGCGGTAAGTTGAAATCAATTCGGGGAAGCCTTGTTCTAAATTTTCGTCGATTACCTGCGTCAACTGCGCCGCCGTAACATTGAGTCGAGCCGCCAGTGATTCTAGTGAAATGTTTTTTTCGAGATAAGGTTTTTCATTGTTCATGAGCCTGAACAGGCGATTTAGTAGACGAACGCCGTATTCTTGATTTGCCTTTCTACCAAAAAACAGCAAGTTGATTTTCATGGGTTTTTGAAGCATTTTTTCAGAGCGTACCACAAAAAGCAGCACCCAAACCAAACCTCCAAAGAGGCCCATCCACCCCAATAACCCATTAAAATTAATCGGTAGTTCTTTCATCTCATGGCTGGTTTTGTGATAAGATGAGAAAAGGCCCCTCAACGTTGCATGAACTACTAAATCAATTTTACTTTTTTCTCGTACGGGCCACACAAACAAAAGATTTTGAGCGCGGCCCGTATAGTCTCCTCCGCATAGAATTAGGAAAAGTCACGTACCCAATGTCAATATCAAGGTTATTGCGAATCTCCTCAAAATTGCTGTAATTGATAAAGTTCAGCGTTAAAACTATATCATCACCCCTCAATATCTACCATTAACAGTATGCAAGGCATTACAAAACGTTCATTAGTAAAAGATGCAGTACTTATTACGGCGGGAATTTTCAGCGCCGCATTGGGCCTGAAAGGGTTCTTACTTTCCAGCCACTTTATCGACGGCGGAGTTACTGGAATTTCCATGTTGTTGGCTTCTATTTTTCACGTTCCGTTGGCGGTGCTTATCCCTATCATCAACTTTCCGTTTATCATCATGGGCTATCGCCAAATCGGCAAGGCCTTTGCGTTCAAAAGTACCGCCGCCATTACGGGGTTGGCGTTGTGTCTAGCTTTGGTCGAATTTCCAGATGTTACCCCCGATTTATTGTTAACATCGGTTTTCGGCGGCTTCTTTATCGGAGCTGGTATTGGGTTGGCTATGCGAGGAGGAGCGGTGTTAGATGGTACAGAAGTGGCCGCGTTGTTGGTGAGTCGACGAAACTCAAGCGTGCGGGTCGGCGACGTTATTCTGGGGATGAATATTTTCATTTTTGCTACGGCTGCTTACTTTTTGGGGGTAGATATTGCCCTTTATTCTATGCTCACCTATTTTACCGCTTCCAAAACCGTCGATTTTCTGATTCATGGGATTGAAGAATATACTGCCATCTGGATTGTGTCAGACCATCACGAAGAAATCCGGGAGCTGCTTACCGACAAACTGCACAAAGGTGTAACAGTGCTCAATAGCGAAAAAGGATTTGGAAAAAGAGGCGCTCAAACAGAAGCCACAAAAGTACTCTATTCTGTCGTTACGCGACTGGAAGTGAGCCGCCTACGCGATGCCATTGCCGAGATTGACCCTTTGGCTTTTATTGTTCAACACGGAATAGATGACGCCCGCGGGGGTATTGTGAAAGGAAGGCCGTTGCATTAACCCATTCATCAACCGCCGAACAAATTGAAAAACAGAGCAATACCTATATCTTTTTCATGGTCTTCTCTCTTTTATGGATTCAACGTGAATAACCTTTTGTAATAATGCGAAATCCATTTTCAATAAGCTTCGCTGATTTTTGGCAGAATGCTCGTTTTCGAATAGCTTTGAGCCTTTCCTTTTTTTAACCTATGCTACAGTTAATCAAAAACGCCTCCCAAACCCAAGGCAATCAAGCCATTGTCGCTGACAATCAAACCTATACTTACCAACATTTACTGGAAGCTTCGCACGGATTTGCGTCAATATTACTTGAGCAAACAACCGATTTGGCCGAAGCTCGCGTCGCCTTCATGGTCTCTCCCGGCTTTGATTATGTGCGCGTGCAGTGGGGCATTTGGCGCGCTGGCGGCGTGGCGGTTCCGTTGTGTATCACGTACCCATTGCCCTCTTTACAGTACGTCATCGACGATACCGACGCGCAAATCATCGTGGCGGGGGCCGAATACGCCGAGCTTTTAGCGCCGTTGGTTACCCAAAAAGGCCTTCGTTTCATTGCCTTAACGGATGTTAAAGACGCTGCCTTATCTCCCCAAAAACTGCCCAATATTTCGCCCGACCGCCGGGCGATGATTCTCTACACCAGCGGAACCACTAACCTGCCCAAAGGCGTGGTCACGACGCACCGCACCATCGAAGCGCAGGTATCAACCTTGGTAAAAGCCTGGGAATGGTCGGCCAACGATCACATTCTGTGCGTATTGCCGTTGCACCACGTTCACGGCATTATTAACGTCATTTCTTGCGCGCTGTGGTCAGGCGCAACGGTGGAGTTCTTGTCTTCGTTTTCGCCTGAAGCGGTTTTTGGGGCATTTTTGCAAGAAAAAATCAATGTATTCATGGCCGTCCCGACCATTTATTTCAAGCTTATCGCCTACTGGGAAAGTCTGCCAAAGGAGAAACAACAAGTAATTTCAGACAACCTTTCCTGCTTTCGACTGATGGTTTCTGGCTCGGCTGCATTGCCTGTATCGGTTATGGAAAAATGGGAAACCATCAGCGGACATACGCTTTTGGAACGCTACGGCATGACCGAAATCGGCATGGGTATTAGCAATCCGTACCATGGCGAGCGCAAAGCAGGCTACATCGGCAAACCTCTGCCGGGCGTTCGGGTTCGGTTGGTCGATGAGCAAAATCAAGTCGTCAAAACAGGGCAACCCGGAGAAATTCAGGTGAAGGGCAAAAACGTATTTTTGGAATACTGGCAACGCCCCGAAGCCACCCAAAAGACTTTCACGGAAGATGGTTGGTTCAAAACAGGCGACGTGGCCGTGGTTGAAAAAGGCTACTACCGCATCTTGGGCCGCGATTCTATCGACATCATCAAATCGGGTGGTTATAAAATCTCCGCGCTCGAAATCGAAGAAGTATTACGCACGCATCCCGCCATCAGCGATTGCAGCGTGGTCGGCATTCCCAACGAAGAATGGGGGGAGTTGGTCGTTGCGGCCTTGATGGTCAAAGACCCCGAAATCGACCTAAAAGCGCTCAACCAATGGCTTCGCGAGCGTATGCCCGCCTATAAGGTACCTCGCCACTACATAATCATCGACGAACTCCCCCGCAATGCCATGGGCAAAGTCACCAAAAACGACATCAAGAAGCTGTTTTGATTTCTTCAACGTCGGCGGGGTTAATCGTCACAGTCTCAGACCCTGCCGACGTTCTCCGTGACAACCAACCCTGCCGACGTAATTCTAAACCTTTAACCTCCAAAAAATGATTATTTACGGCGTAGCCATTTTGGCTTTCTGCTACATCATCGGCCAACTCATCGGTGAATTTTTGGGTAAATTCATTGGCGTTGACGCTAACGTCGGCGGTGTAGGTTTTGCCATGTTACTGTTGATTTTTCTGAGCGATTGGCTTCATAAAAAAGGTTATTTTGATAAATCTACCGAAAATGGAATCCTGTTTTGGAATCAAATGTACATTCCGATTATCGTAGCAATGTCGGCTATTCAAAATGTAAAAGTGGCGGTTTCGAGTGGCTTCATCGCCATTATGGCGGGGATTGTCCCTTTTGTGATTTGCCTGCTTGCCATTCCGCTTTTAGCCAAACTTTCTAAAAATACCAAGCCCGACTAAGCATGGAAATTATCGTTAAATTTCTCGAAAAAAACGGGTTGGTCTTTGCCTTTTTGGTCGTAGGGCTTATCATTTATCTGTCGGGCATTATTTCCGACAAACTTACCCGTCGTAAAATCCCCGCCTCGGCCATTGCTATTCTCGCGGGTCTGGTCATTGCCTACTTTGGTGGGGTGTATTCGGGTGGGGAAAAGGGCATTGCCGATATTAAGATTTTTTCGGGCTTCGGCATGCTGGGCGGCTCCATGTTTCGCGACTTCGCCATTGTTTCCACCGCCATGGGCGCGAGTTTTTTAGTGTTGAGGCGCACGGGCTGGGTGGGCGCTTTATCGCTGTTTTTGGGCATTGTACTTTCTTTTCTGGGCGGTGTAGGTGTGGCATTGCTCTGGGGTTATCGCGATGCCGTCAGCCTGACCACCATCGGCGCGGGGGCATGTACGTACATCGTCGGGCCAGTAACGGGCGCGGCAATTGGTGCCTCGTCCGACGTCATTGCCTTGAGCATTGCGGCGGGGGTGGTCAAAGCCATCGCCGTAACCATCGGTACACCCTTCGTGGCCAAATACATCGGCCTCAATAATCCACACACCGCCCTCATCTACGGTGGATTGATGGGAACCACCAGCGGCGTAACGGCAGGATTGGCCGCCACCGACCCCAAACTTGTTCCGTACGGTGCCCTCACCGCCACTTTTTACACGGGTCTGGGCTGCCTCGCCTGTCCTTCGATTCTGTACCTTCTGATGCGGCTGACGTTTGGGGGCTGATGCGCTTATTTTCTATAATGGTTGCGCCTCTACGGCGGTGTTCCATTCACAGGCTTCTGTTTAGAATTATAGTATCTCTTCACTACCTTTTTTTCTCAATTAAAACGTAGGAAGACGCAATTCAATCATTTCTGGCTATTAAAAATGGGCGTGTTAGGGCAATTTTGGGACAACGAGCGCGCTGAAACGCTCTTTAATGAATCCGATTCGTTTAACTATACAGCCAAAAATGAAATATTTTCTTCCTCGATTGACCATGGGCGTCTGGCTCGTGGGTCAAATTGCCTGCCAAACACCTGGCAGTCTTGTTAATGTAGAGCCAATAGGCAACCTCCCCGCCGAAATCACCGAAAAGGGGAAGCCCATCGGTGCGCCCGTTGCCAAATCCATCGGCCCCGAAGGTGGTACGCTGACTTCCCCCGACGGGAGCCTACAATTGACTTTTCCAGCGGGGGCGCTCAGTGCCCCTACTGCCCTTCAGCTACAAATGGTAGAAAACAAAGCCGCTGGGGGTATTGGGCCAGCATTTGAAGTAACGCCCAAGGAGACCAAACTCAACAAACCTGTTTCACTCGCTTGGAAATTTGGCAAGGACGGCCTCAACGGCACCGCTACCAATGTGGTGGGGCTGGCCAGACAGCGCGAAGACGGTGCTTGGCTTGGCAAGTCTAACCTCAAAGTAGACGTTGCCACTCAAACACTCACCGTACCGACATTTGACCTAAAATACCCTTTGGCTTTTTATCAGAATTTTTATCTGAAATACGATGCCAGTGTGTTGGTTCCTAACCAACAAATAATGCTTACGGTGGCCTATCAACCCAACCACAGCGACAAAGAAGAGTCGGAGTCGAGAGAGACATTGTTGGCGTCGCTTAAGCCGTGGGAACCCGTTGACCATACAAACCTCCGAAACTGGCGTCTCAACGGTGAGCCCGCACTGTCGGCCAACAAAGCCAATGGCTCGTTAAGTGTTCACAACAAAGGAGAAAAGGCACTCTACATCGCTCCCAGCAAAGTACCCGCCAACAACCCGATGGCCATCAGTGTTGACCTAAAAACGGGCGGACGTAGTCAAATCATTCTGGTTGCCAACGTGACCGTCGTAGCCGCCAATCGAATGACCGTCAACGGAAGAATCTACGAAAACCCTAAAGTCTCGGTCAATAACGACGAGAGCGGCAGCCGTATTTATATCAGTATGCAAGAAGTCATGCCTCCAGATGCGAATTATCCAGCAGGTCTCAGCGTTTCCATCAAAAATTTCAAAGGAAAAGGTACCTACACAATTGAGTCGGACGAGAAATGCCGCATGGACGGTAAAGAAAGCGGAAAAACTGGAAAATTATTTGATTCTCAATACGTCGACCCCATCAGTTTCGACATGGTTTATTCAAAAGGCTCCATCACCATCACAGAATACAACGGCAAACTTGGCACCATTGCGGGCACCTTCAGCGCTACCCTTTACCATGAACCAGGTCGTTATAAACCCGTCCAAGCAGGTACTTTCGGGGGAGAGTTTCGCACCATTGAGAATTAAGATTGGGACAAAAAGCGTTATTCTCTGCCCCGACATTATTTCCAATAACTTTATTCGGTAGATATTCAAATCAATCTCCTACCCGTCTGACGGTTTAGAACCGTCAGACGGGTAAGTTATCGCTCAAATCAACCGCTCCTTCCTTGCCTTCTCAATGGCCTCTGCTTTGGAGTGGACTTCGAGCTTCCAGTAGATGTTTTTGATGTGGGTCCGGATGGTTTCTTTATCCACAAACAATTCATCGGCAATGGTCGTGTAGCTTTTCCCTTGCGCAATACGCTCCAAGACCTCCGTTTCGCGGGCGGTAAGGGGAGAATGATGATTTTTTTGGAACGACGCCACCACCATGCGGGCAATATTGGTGCTCATGGGTGCGCCGCCCTGTCGTATCTCACGAATGGCCTCAATGAGACGACTGGGCGGCATATTTTTGGTGAGGTATCCACCCGCACCAGCGCACAGCGCTTTGAACACCAACTCATCGTTTTCGTACACAGTCACCACAATGAGTTGGGTCTGAGGGCGTAGTTTTTTGGTGCGCTCAATGCCTTCTACACCGCCCATGCGCGGGAGTTCGAGGTCCATGAGCACTACGTCGGGGCGGTCGGTGGCGAGGTTGCGCAGGTAATCTTCACAATTAGAATACGAGCTAACGACCAAAAAATCTTCGGTATTGTTCAGCAAATCGGTAAATGCTTCGCGGATGAGGTGGTCGTCTTCGACGAGGGAGAGGCGGATTGGCATTTTTGGAATAATTTAGTCAGAGCTAACGCCCAGTTTTGTCAATATTTGGGCTAAATTGTACTCCAGCCCCTACTTTTTTTCGAAATTCTATACAAGTTCCTTTGCCTTCCAGTGTTCGGATGATGGCGCTACCACCTATTTTTTCGGCGCGGGTCTGGATGTTGGTCAGTCCGTTACCCTGCCGGGTTTGGTCAGCGTAAAAGCCCTTGCCGTTGTCTTCCCATTTGATGCTCATTTCGTCGTTTTCAACGCTAAAAGTAAACGAAACGTCCGTGGCTTGGGCGTGTTTGAGGGTGTTGCTGATGGCTTCTTTAAACAGCAACACTAAGTGCCGGCTTTCGCCCATGTAGAGCGTCACCGCGCGGAGCTCATCGTTGAGGCCATTGACCGAAAACCGAATCCCCGTTTTATCAAACGCATCGTCGCCAAAATCTTTGAGGCGTATGGCAATCTCGTAGAAATTATCGTGTTCGGGATTGATGGCCCAAATAAAATCTTTCGTTCCCTGATACATGCGGTTGGAATTGTCACCGATTTTGGTGAGCAACGTCCCGATTTCGCCCTTGGCCTGACCGTTGAGACGGGTTTTAATCATTTCTGTTAACAACGAAATCCGCGTCAGCGTATTTCCGAATTCATCGTGCAAATCTTGGGCTGCGAGTTTACGTACGCGCTCGTTCTCCTCCAACTTAACCCTCTCCAAATCAAACAGATACTTCACTTTAGCCCGTACTCGATAATCGTAAAATAACTTAGCCGCCGTAGCCAATACCAACAAAGCTACGGCGTAAAACCACCACGTTTGCCAAAAAGGAGGTTGGATGTAAAGCGGAATGCTGAGGATTTCTTTATCATTCCACAGCCCTTCGTTGTTGGCAGCTTTGACGCGTAGCGTATACTGGCCAGGGCTCAAATTAGTAAACGTCAAATAGCGACGCGTACCAGCCATGACCCATTCTTTGTCAAACCCTTCCAAATGATACGCAAATTGATTCTGGGTGGGGTTGGTATAATCTAACGCCGCCAATTCAAACGAAAAAAAATTCTCGCCATATTTTAGGGTAATGGGCTCTTTCAACGCCAGCAGACTGTCAATGTCCCATTCTTTTTCAAACTTTTTGAAGGACGTCACCGCGACTTTTGGCAAGTGCCGATTGGGCACTAATTCGGTGGGACGACAACTCAGCAACATACCGTTGCCACCGAAAAACAACTCTCCGTCGGTGCTTTGGTGAAAACCCCCAGAGTTAAATTCCCCACCACCGAGGCCGTCTTGGGCAGTATAATTGCGAAAAGTGCGTCTGTCGGGGTCAAAACAAACCAAACCACCATTGGTGGTGAGCCATATTTTCCCTTTCGAGTCACTCAACGCCCCGTACACGAATGCATTTGAAAGGCCTTCTTTTTCGGTAAAATGCTCAAACGTCACCTTTCCTTTTTCTTCAATCACTCGACTGAGCCCTTTGGTGGTACACACCCACACGCGCTGTTTAGCATCGACATGAATGTCCAATACAATATTGTTTATCAACGACTTAGGGTCACTAGGCCTATTTTGAAATAATTGGACACCCCTTCCGTTGGCGGGCCATTGTACCAATCCATTTCGCATCCCAATCCAAAGTGTGCCTTTGGCATCCTTCTGAATAGCCCCGACGTTGCGAAGTTCAATTTTAGTATTTTGGGCAGCGGGTAGTTCCCGAATGATTTCGGGCGAGCCAGTCGGAGTGAGTTTGGCCAGATAGGACTGGGTGCCTACCCACATTTTCTGTTGTTTGTCTTCGTAAATCCGCAAAACCCAAGGTTTTTTATTGTCGAATGCGGGCAGCACAAACGGAGCAAAACGATCATGAGAGCGGTCATACCGAAGCAATCCCGCATTGCCACCTACCCACAGCGTACCTTGCGCATCTTCGGTGATGGTTTCGACCAAGGCATCATTGGGTAATGCGTATTTTTTAATGGCTTGAGACTGACGGTCAATTCGGTACAAATTGGCAAAAGTCCCCGTCCACAAAAACCCTTTCCGATCGGTACCAATGCCGAAGTAACTTTTTCCAGCGGCATTTTCTTTACTAAATAGCCGTTCCCAATGCTGAAATGTATTTTTTGAACGTGAATACAACTGTACTCCCGCCTCGCGTGTACCTACCCAAACCACATCTTCCGATGCTTCTCGCCCTTCATAAATGCACGTAATATGACTACTTTTGAGGCCATTTTTTGCCAATAAATCTTCCTGAAAACTCCCCATACGTACCAATTGCCGCGTGGTTGCGTCAAAACGATAACGAAAAATACCGTTCCCCTGCGTTCCTATCCAAATCACACCGAGTCGGTCGGTCCAAACAGTCGAAAGTTGAACTTTAATGGGCAGCCCATCTGTCAGGTCTTCCCATGCACCCGTTTGGGGATTGGCCAACCCAAACTGACCCTGCGCACTCACCCACAACCCCTTACCACGCGCATTCCAGACGTGCGAAGGAGGTTGGTTAGCGTCAAAAAGCGGTAAGGAACGGTTACGACTATTTTCGAAGCGTATGCTATTGCCAATCAATAGTTTGTTGAGGCCTTTGGCCGTTCCTATCCATAAATTTCCTTCGGCATCAAGGGTCATACTTCCCACAAAATCATTCGAAAGCGAATAAGCATCGTCTGTAGAATGACGGTACAAAAAATGCTGAAATTCATCTCCTTGTGGCCGCAGGCACCATAAACCTGAAGACGTTCCGACCCAAATCGTATGGTTTTTATCTTCCACAATGCTCGTGACCATGCCTTGGATTTGCGGAAAATGTTGAAAAGTATTCTGGCGAAACAACCGCCGATTCAGGCCTTTGGTGGTGCCCACCCAGAGATGATGCCGCGCATCTTCGTACAAAAATGTAATGTCATCGTGCGAGAGCGTAGTAGAGTCAAACGGATTGTGGCGGTATTTTTTGATGGTCTGTCCGTCATAACAATTGAGGCCGTCTTGCGTACCCATCCACATCAGCCCTCGGTGGTCCTGCACGATGCTGCGCACTTCGTTTTGGCTCAGGCCTTCGTTGAGAGCAAGGTGGTCCCAGTAGTCGGAAGGAATCACGTTGTTTGCCCAAACGACATTGGAGATACAGATAGAAAGCAGTAATAAGATTTTTTTCATTGTTAACCTCACCCCTGCCCCTCTTCTTAAACAAGGATAAGGGGTATACGAGTTATATTTTACAAAAGTAGGTTGGAACGCCCGTTGTTTCATTCACCCAAAATAGGGGATTATGGTTTTGGCATTTTACCGAAATTTTAAGGGGTAATTTATTCATTTTCTGCCTATTTCGACAAATCACAATAGGCTTAAAAGTTAATTTTGTTTTTACCTAAAAAAATAGCTACGTTCGTCGACTTAAATCCCTGATGGTCAACGGCAATGAAATACCTTCTTCTTTTCCTTCTGTGTACTAAGGTAATTGCCCAAAAAGCCCCTTTTACCGTGCAACGAATGCTGATAAACGGCAAAGAAGTCTCGGCTTCTTCTACGACCATTATCAAGCTCAAATCCTCCCAAAATGAGTTATTGCTTGAAGCAACAATGCCCGCTATCGACTCGTTTTTTTACGAACACCGTTTGCTGGGATTAGATTCTCATTGGGTCAGGACGACGTACCCCGTGGCGCATTACCAACAACTCAACGGCGGCAATTATACCCTTGAACTCAAAGCCCAGAAGGCTTCTGGCTCCCCTTTCATTCTGTCGTTTCCCATTGAAGTGCAACAGTCTTTTTGGGAAGAATGGTGGTTTTGGCCCATGATTATTACCTACGTCGTCATGGTGGTTTCGGTGGGTATTTATCTTTTTTTTCTTTATAATTTCAAACAAAAGCTTAAGGTTCAGACCATTCGCAACCAGATTGCCGCCGATTTGCACGATGAAGTAGGGTCAAATTTGAACAGCATTGCGATTTTTGCAGAAGTATTACGAAAAAAAACATCAACGGAGACACTCCCGATTTTGGAGCGCATCATCGATAATACCAAAGAATCGGTGGGGCTGATGCAGGATGCCGTCTGGGCCATTAATCCCAAAAATGATTCCAACGAAAAGCTGTTTGAGCGAATGCGCTCTTTTGCTTCGGCGTTATTGTCCAACAAAGGCATTGAGTTTGATTTTGAGATTCAAGAAAACATTCAGAAAGCAAATTTCACTTTGGAGCAACGCAAGAATTGTTACTTGATTTTTAAAGAAGCCGTCAACAACATCGCCAAACATTCGCAGGCCGACAGAGCCTCTGCCAAAATCACCTCAGACCCCAATTGTTTTTATATAACGATTGAGGACAATGGTCGGGGATTTGACGCGACCGCCGACCATGCCGGAAACGGTGTCAGCAATTTTAAGAATCGAGCCGAAGAAGCCGAAATGTTTCTGGAAATTCAGTCAACGCTTGGCAAAGGTACCTCCTTACGACTGGAAGTTCCTATTTTGTAAAACCCCTACAACCTCTAAGCTCATGATAAAAATCGTTTTGTTTGAAGACAACAAAAACCTGCGGGAGAGTCTGGAACTGTATTTATCGGTCACCGACGAAATCTGGGTAGCGGGCGCCTTCGCCGACGCGCGTGAGGCCGTCAGTGCCGTCAAAAAACTTAAACCTGATATTGTGCTGATGGATATTCAGATGCCACACCTTACGGGCATTGAAGCCATGATTGAAATCAAGAAGGTGTACCCGCAGGTGAAAGTCCTGATTCAGACCGTTTTTGAAGACGACGAAAAGGTATTTCAGGCCGTGTGCGCGGGGGCTTCGGGTTATCTCGTCAAAAATCCCAATCCTGAAGTGTATGTACAGGCCATTCGAGAAGTAAACAACGGCGGCTCGCACCTGTCGCCAAGCATTGCCGCCAAGGTGATGAATATGTTTCAGAATCAATTTGTGAAAGGTCAACCCACCTACGTGGGCCTCACGCAGCGCGAAAAAGAAGTGTTGGCCTGCATGGTCAAAGGCCAAAGCTACAAGATGATTGCTGACACCTGCGGCATTACGTTTCATACGGTGTGTACGCACGTAAATCACATTTACGAAAAACTGCACGTCAACTCCGCCCCCGAAGCCGTGGTGAAGGCACTAGAAATGAGGTTAGTATAAAAAACTCTTCCCCCTTTTTCCTTTTTCTTGGCCAGCGCGAATTTTGGCATCCAAAATTTCACTGGTTTTTTCCAAAGACAAAGCCCTGCCCGATTTCATCTTTAAACAATGATAGGTATATACGGGGGCACAAAATGTTTGTCTTGTGTCACCGATTATCATTTCAAACACCATAAAGCGAAAACCGTAAGGGGGAAAATCGACCATGGTATAGTTGGGTTTATGGTGCGTAAATTCGAAAGAAACATGATTGGGAGTTACCTCCGGCGCATCCAGAAAAATTGTCGCAGTATCTAGCCTATCACTCGCGGCATTTTCCCGAAAGCCAACAATCCTGCTTTTATCAATCGTCAGGTCATATTGCAGGTAAATATCAATGATGGGCTTGCCGTCCTGATAAACAGGAAGTATAGAAATATTGGCACTTTTTTGTACGACTTCAAGGTTTGTATTGTCCTAAAATTAGTTGACCGTTTTTAGTTAATCCTGAAATATGTTTACCGTTTTCTTCTTAGTCCGAATTTAATCTATTTTTTCTCTTTCCGTTTAGAAGGATCGTAATAGTTTTTCCAAC
>NZ_QPIW01000033.1 GCF_003339505.1 Runella aurantiaca | reverse complement strand
GGATAGCTAATTTGTTTGAATCTCTCTTTCGTACAGCGAAAAAAGAAAAGAGAAGGCTGGACAAAAACACGATTAGACCATCGCCCAAAGATATTTTAATGGCTTAGCCTGACGGCTATGGTGAAAAACACCAGTAAAGGCAAAAAAAACCAAAAAATGAAAAGAAAATATCAAATCCACTTATTAAGTGCGGCGGTGTTGATTATTGTGTTAAACGGCTGTTTTTCATTAACTTTAAGTGCGCAGTCTGGTACTAATAAGGCGGGAGATAAACCTGCTTCTAAGGCCGTTGATTGGAAGCTGGGCGTGGCTTTATATACTTTTAGTTCGATGTCGTTTCCAGAGCAGTTGGCCTACGCCGACAGTGCTTCGCTAAAATACGTAGAAGGGTTTGTGTTTGCCAAATCAGGTAAAGAGTTAAAAGACACCGTGTTATTTAAACTGTCACTGGCAGGTATTCAAAATCTAAAGAAAAAAGTGGCGGACCAAGGGCTCAAAATGGAGTCTATCTACGTCATTGGAGGCAAAAATGTGGCTGATTGGAAACGAGATTTTGAGGTTGCAAAAGCCTTTGGGGTAAAATACGTGACGGGAGAACCACCCCGTAACTTATGGGATAGCGTAGATAGTTTAGCAGGAATTTATGGTATTAAAGTAGCCCTTCATAATCATTGGAAAGAAAATAGCATTTACTGGCACCCCGATTCGGTGTTGGCAGCCCTCAAAGGCCACCCAAATTTTGGCGCTTGTCCTGATTTGGGGCATTATCCAAAATCAGGAATAAACCCCGTAGATGCGTTAAAAAAATTGGAGGGTAAAATCATTGGAATACACCTCAAAGACATTGCGGAATACAATAACAACAAAATTCAAGATGTGCCTGTGGGTACGGGAGTTGTGGATTTTCCTGCGGTTTTTGCGGAATTAAAACACCAAAGGTTTAATGGGTATGTCATGTTTGAACGAGACACAAAAGAGCAACCAAACAATCTAACATCTTTAAAACAAATGGTCAATTACTACTATAAAACGTTGGATTTACCTCGACCATTTTTTCCTAAATAAATGCTATTTGTGCCTTGTTGGTGTTCTCTCCGCCAGCAAACATCCTTATCGATAACCATTTTTTTTTAGGGGAAACACGCCCGCAAAGGCAAAAATTTGACACGCGGGAACACTATGATTTTTATTTCAATCATCCCGATCATGTCTATTTTGTGCAGCATTTTTGACTAAACAATGTGGAAGATTTTTTGGAATTACAAAACATGTATTGAAGGCTTAAAACTAAGTAATTTTTGGAAGTTCAATTTTTAAAAATTGCAATAAACTGCAAATAATGACTCCTTCGGCGGTTATGAGGAGTTCACTTGATGGAGTAATAACGTATTGAAAATGAGGTTGTAAATCGTTAATACATTGATGAAAACCCTTTGATAGTTTAGGCGTATTGGTGTTCTTGATTTCGATGCAGGTCATCTTTCCCGAAGGGCTGATCAGCACCAAATCCACCTCAGCTCCCACTTGGGTACGGTAGTAGTAAAGATTCCAAGAACGGGGCTCAACACAACGGTAGATTTGTTCGATCACGTAGCCCTCCCATGATGCACCGATGAGCGGATTCGCATACAGGGCTTCGTAGGAAGGAATAGAGGCTAAACTGTGTAAAATGCCCGTATCACGGATATACATTTTTGGGGTTTTGACAAGGCGTTTACCCAAATTGACAAAATAAGGCTGTAAACGTCGTATCAAAAAGCCCCCTTCCAGCAAATCAAGGTATTTGTTGACGGTAGGGATAGAAACACCCAGCGAACGGGAAATATCGCTTACATTCAAAATAGCACTGTGCAAATGAGCCAACATTTTGAGTAACCTATCCATTGTCGGAATTGAAATATCGTAGCCCAGCAGACGAATGTCTTTTTCGATGAATGTATAAATAAAGTTTTGAAGCCATATTCTGGAAAAATCAGGACTCGGGGCTAATAATGCACTTGGGAAACCACCTAAAAACCAATGTGTTGACTGTTGAATAGTGGTGCTTTGCAGTTCGAGCAGCGAAAATGGTGTCAGTTCGGAATAAGCAATACGTCCTGCCAACGATTCTGAACTGTGGCGGATCATTTCTGGAGAAGCAGAACCCAAAATGATAAACCTCGCTGGGCGACGGTCTTGATCAATCAACGCACGAAGTAGTGGAAAAAGGCTGGGTAAGCGCTGGATTTCGTCAATAATAATACACTTTTCGGCGTGCATTTGTAGGTATGTTTGAGGATTTTGTAGTTTGTAGAGATCATCGTCTAATTCCAAATCCAAATGAAGGCTGGGTATATTCAGGTTTTTTTGGATGATTTTGGACAAAGTTGTTTTTCCAACTTGCCTTGGTCCAACAATGCCCACCACTGGAAAATAGGTGAGATTCTTTACTACTTGCTCTTTAATTTGTCTTTCTATCAGCATTTTACCTTGAAAATTATAAAATTGACTTTGAAATTTTCAAGGTAAAAATAAGGAAATAATTTATTTTGAATGGTAACTATCACTTTATTCTGTCAAAAAATGAAAATACAAAGTCATTATTTCGTCTCGCTTTTCATCTTGCTTGCGTTAAGCAGTCAAGCCCAAACTGCACTTCAGCGGGACTTTCAAACGCCCCCAAGCTCGGCTAAACCACGGGTTTGGTGGCATTGGATGAATGGTAACATCACCAAAGAAGGCATCCAAAAAGACTTAGAATGGATGAGTCGCGTGGGGATTGGTGGTTTTCAGAATTTTGATGCTAACCTTTTTACGCCTGTAGTTGTGCCCAAAAAATTGGTTTTTATGACCCACGACTGGAAAGACGCCTTCAAGTTTATGACCCAAGCGGCCGATCAAAAAGGGCTTGAAATGGCCATTGCGGGTTCGCCGGGCTGGAGCGTGACGGGTGGCCCTTGGGTTGAACCCAAAGATGCCATGAAGAAATACGTTTGGACAGAGACACGCGTTGAAGGTGGAAAGGCTTTTTCTGAAAAATTGCCCCGGCCTTCGGATGTCACTGGTAAATTTCAGAATGTCGAAATCAGTGCAGGAGGCTTGACAGGCGGTTTTGTGGGAAATAAACCTAATTTTTACCAAGATGCGTTTGTAATTGCTTACCGTCTTTCTAATGCTGAAAAATCATTGGCAGCACTCAACCCCAAGGTAAGTTCAAGTGGAGGCAACTTTACCTTGGCAGATTTGACCGATAATGATTTGTTGAAAAAATCGGAACTGCCTGCTATGGAAATTGGGAAAGATATGTGGATTCAATACGAGTTTGACTCTCCCCAAACGTTTAAAGCTTTTTCGGTGGCGGGTGCAAGCGAAACACCGCTGGCAGAATTTAACGGTAACCCCAAAAACAGAACGCTTAAAGTCAGTGATGATGGCGTCAATTTCAGAACTATTGCTGCCGTAGAAGGAGGCACCAATCCTTTTAATACTGTTTCTATTGCACCAACTACCGCTAAATACTGGCGTATGTGTTGGGAAACGTTGAAACCAGAAGTAAATGGTTTTATGGCAATGATGGGTGCACCGGCTGATAGAAAGCCCGAAGGCGTAAAAGTGGCCGAATTTGTACTGTATAGTACCGACCGCATAGATCAATTTGAAGATAAAGCGGGCTTTACACCCTGGAAAGAAAGTGGCTCCATTGCGGCGGGCAGCTCCAATAGGGGAACAGCTGCTGACGCTATAAGTCCTGAGGATATTATAGATTTGACGGGCAAAATGCAACCTGATGGTACACTCAATTGGACTCCACCCTCTGGGGCTTGGGCTATTATCCGTTTGGGGTATTCACTGACGGGCCGCCAAAACCACCCCGCCTCGCCTGAAGCAACGGGCTTGGAAGTGGATAAATTGGATAAAGAAGCCGTCAGAAAATACATCAATACCTATCTGGATATGTACAAAGATGCCACGGGCGGTATGATGGGGGCTAAAGGTTTACAATACATGGTGTTGGATAGCTACGAAGCGGGACACATGAACTGGACGAAAGCGTTTCCTGAAGAATTTCAGAAAAGACGCGGTTACAACATCGTGCCTTGGCTGCCCGTACTTACGGGGCGAATCGTCAAAAGTGAAGAAGCCAGTGAAAAGTTTTTGTGGGATTTTAGAAAAACCATTGGTGAACTCATTGCCGAAAATCACTATGATGTCATTGGTGAAGAGTTGAACAAAAGAGGCATGAAACGCTACACGGAGTCGCACGAAGGTGGACGTATTTACTTGGCCGATGGGATGGATGTCAAACGCAACTCCGAGATTCCGATGTCGGCCATGTGGACACCGGGCAGTTTGGTAGGAGGGGCCGACGAAGAGGTTCGCAGCGAAGCTGATATCAGAGAATCAGCATCGGTTGCTAATATTTACGGAAAGCCGTTTGTGGCCGCCGAATCTATGACTTCAGTAGGCAAACCTTTTCAGGAATATCCCGAACGCCTCAAACGTACAGCCGATTTGGAGATGGCTTCGGGCCTGAACCGTTTTGTGATTCATACGTCTGTTCATCAGCCACTTGATGATAAAAAACCAGGGTTTTCGCTGGGGCCATTTGGCCAGTATTTCACACGCCAAGAAACCTGGGCAGAGGTAGGAGGCAAGGCGTGGATGTCGTATTTGGGACGTAGTTGTTATTTGTTACAACAAGGCCGAAACATCGCCGACGTGTTGTACTACTACGGTGAAAACAACAACATCACGTGGATTAGTCGCGAAAAACTCCCCGCCGTACCGTCGGGCTATGAGTATGATTTTGCCAATTCATCGGCCATCATCAACGCCATTCAGGTAAAAAATGGGAAACTGGTCGCCCAAAGTGGCAATACGTACAGTTTGTTGGTGCTCGACGAAACCGCCGAATATATGACCTTGCCCGTGTTGAAAAAACTGCGTGATTTGGTAAAAGCGGGTGCGAAGGTTACGGGAACAAAACCCGAACAGTCGCCAAGTTTGGCCGATAATCAGGGCGAGTTTCAAGCCATCGTCAACGAGGTTTGGGGTAGCCCCAACGTCTTGAAAGGCTCCGTGGCCGAGGCATTGAAGGCCCAGAACGTAAGCGAAGATGTGATTGTGAGTAAAGCGCAAAATAAGATTCTGTATCGTCACCGTCAGGCAGCCGACCAAGATATTTATTGGCTCAACAACCGCAGTGCAAACGCAACTTCGGCTGAAGTGAGTTTCCGGGTAACGGGCAAAGTGCCCGAACTCTGGAATGCCCAAACTGGCAAAACCGAAAAAGTAAGTTATCAAATCAAAGAAGGCCGCACCATTGTTCCGCTAAACTTTGAATCTTGGGATGCTTTCTTTGTCATTTTTAAAGACAAGACAACGGCCAATAGTTATACTAAACCTGCCACCAAAGAAACGACATTGACCCCGATTTCAAGCCCTTGGAAAGTAAGTTTTAATGATAAGAATGTGGCTTTTGACAAGCTTACTTCTTGGACAGAGCACACCGATGTCGACGTTAAATATTTCTCTGGAACAGCGAGTTATGAAAATACTTTCAAAGTAACATCTCTTGACAAAGCCGCCAAATATGTCATTGACTTAGGTGACGTCAAAAACATCGCCGAAGTGGTTATAAATGGCAAAAATGTGGGTGCTGCGTGGAAAACGCCGTTTAAGTTAGACATTACGGAGGCAATAAAAGCAGGTGACAATGCCATCCGGGTCAACGTCACAAACACCTGGGTAAACCGACTCGTTGGAGATGCCCAGCCTGACGTCAAACAAAAAACAACTTTTACGACCATGCCTTTTTATCGCAAAGACTCACCGTTGGTACCTTCGGGACTGGTGGGAGAGGTGAAGGTGAATGTGGTGAAATAGTATTTTATTGAACGTTTCAGGCCGTTGAAAACCATTTGCCAAAGAAATGAGTGACAAGGAAACTTGTTCCTTTTTTCTTTGGCATTTGATTTTTGTCGCTGGTGTTTTCCACCCCCAGCAAACTAATTGTTTGATTTTCGTAATTATTGCTTTGAAATGTGTTCACAAGAATGCCTACCAAGCTCCTAATTTTGCGGTGTAAAAGCTGCGTTTTTGGGCGTGCTTTGGTTTTGCAATTGAAAATACCTGCAAAGGCAAAGGGCACCATTTTAAGATGGGCTTGGTTATCCTATACGGTGGCAGATTAGGAACTTGTCAAGGACGTCAAGCTCCGTCACTTTCTTTTTTTGAAAAATTCACCTAACACAAGCTTGAATGAACTTAGAGGTAACGGCATTAAATCAAAATAAACGTTCATTGTTAATTTTGATTTTGGGTTTACTTTCAGCCATTGGCCCATTTTCGATTGATACCTATTTGTCGGGTTTTCCGAGTATAGCGGCCGATTTGAAGGTGACAGTGGAAGATGTTTCTTACTCATTATCCAGTTTTTTTATCGGTATTTCGGTAGGCCAATTAATCTATGGCCCCTTGCTAGACCGTTTTGGTCGCAAAACGCCTTTGACCATCGGACTGGTCATTTATTTTTTTGCATCGATAGGTTGTGCCGTGGCTACTTCAATCGAGATGCTGATTGCGTTACGCTTTTTACAAGCCTTGGGCGGTTGTGTGGGCATGGTTGCGCCGAGAGCCATCGTGAGAGATAGTTTTCCCATTCAGGAAAGTGTCAAAATATTTTCTACGTTAATCCTCATCCTTGGGGTGTCGCCCATCATTGCACCCACCGTTGGGAGTTATATGATTAGCGCGTGGGGTTGGCATTCAGTGTTTTGGTTGCAAGGTGTTATGGGCTTATTGTTATTGTTGGCCGTAGTGTTTGTCTTGGCCGAAAGTAAAAAACCTGACGCTTCTATTTCGCTCCTGCCAAAGCACATTATTCCAAGTTTTGTAAATATTTTCACCAATCCCCAGTTCTTTACGTATGCGGTTGCGGGTTCAATGGTAGCGGGTGGGGTGTACGCCTATTTGTCGGGTTCGCCTTTTGTTTTTATGAAGATTTTTAAAGTAACCGAACAGCAATACGGCTGGATATTTGGGTTGCTGGCAGGGGGGCTTATTCTTAGTAGCCAACTCAATAATTTATTGCTTCGCATATACCACTCTGAGCAGATTATTAAGGCCGCTTTGTTGATTCAAACCACACTGGGCATCATTTTGTGTACGTTGAGTTTTTTCAATTGGCTCAATTTGTACAACTCCATCTCGCTCATCTTTTTATTCCTGTGTTGTCAAGGCTTTAGTTTTCCCAACTCCTCGGCCCTCTCTTTGGCCCCTTTTTCAAAAGAAGCCGGCAGAGCATCGGCGCTGTTAGGAGCTTTACAGATGGGCCTTGCGTCGCTGGCAGCGGCGCTGGTGAGTGTATTGAGCAACGGAACCAGCCTGCCCATGACCGGCGTGATGGCGGGCTGTGCCCTGACTGGTTTGACGATTTTCGGGGTTGGCCGTTGGATTATCAGAAGCAGAAACAAACAAGCGTTGAGTAGTTGATAAAATACGTTCAAAATCATTTTGTCGAAATGCTGAGTTGCTGAAAATCAGCGCTTTTTGCGGGTGTTTTATTGTTTGATTTTTGTAAGTTTTGATTTGAAAAGTGTTAAAATATGGCACAGAGTGCTGCTACTTTTGCAGCAACAAAAATTTTCAAAATAGGACCAATGATTTATTCTTTTCCAAAAAACATCCTCCAAAAGATAATTCTGACACTTTTCCTTACAATTACCCTTCAAATTTCCTTTGCACAAGATACCGATAGTACCTCAAAAATTATCAATTTCAGAGGAGCTGCCAGCCTAACCAATAATGGATTTTCGTTTATTCCTGCTTTTTCGCTAGGAAAACCCGCCGCTATTTTTAATTTTAACATCAACGGTGGTAAACGGTTTAGTTTCGAACCAGTGTTTCGCTTTGCCCTAAAAGATGGGCGTTCGTGGTCTTTTATTTAGTTTGTACGCCAAGGGCGTTAGCGATGATGCCACCAATCATACCGCTTTGGTTTCGTTGAGGGCTATTTCCACTATTTCAATTAATAAAAACCTCTCATTTCGAATCAATCCGCAATTGTTTTATCTAAAATTAGATGCGAAAGATGGTTATTATTTTGCCTCAAATTTTACCCTTTCATCCAAAAAATCGCCGTTTTATCTTGGTTCAACCATCAATAAACCAATTAAAACTAACATTGCAGGGAAATTATTCGATTGGAATATAAGTTTGGGTTATTCGTTGGATAGAAAACTGATTTTAAAAAAATAAATGATGGAAAAGTCAGAAACCTTGCAAGATTTTTATAGTCGAAAATTTGAGTGGATACCCGAAAATCTGAGTAAAGATATTGGCCATGTAAATATGTTTCGGTTGCCGCATCCTGCCAATAAACCAGTGCCCTATCGCCGACGTGATTTCTTTAAAGTTACGCTCTGTCGAGGGGGTAGTCGTATCCATTATGCCGACAAGGTTTTTTCATTCGAGAAGCAGGCACTTGTTTTTTCAAACCCATTTATTCCCTACAAATGGGAGCATATAAATGAGGAAGTATCTGGGTTTTATGTGATATTCAATACTGTTTTTTTTAATCAATTTGGCAATCTGATTCAGTATGAGGTGTTTCAGCCAACGGGTACCCACGTTTTTGAATTAGACGATGCTCAATTTGAGCATCTATGCGGGATTTATGAAAAAATGGAAGCTGAACTCAGTTCTGAATACATTCATAAGTACGATGTCATCAGAAACTTGATATACGAGTTGATTCATTATGCCATGAAAACGCGACCATCGACGCGCATTGAGCAGCTTCCTATCAATGCCTCGCAGCGAATCTATTGGTTGTTTTTGGAACTACTCGAAAGACAGTTTCCGATTGACGAAAACCATACCGAAATTAAGCTAAGAACCGCCTCCGATTTTGCTGACCAGTTGAATGTTCATGTCAATCACCTCAACCGAGCGGTCAGAGAGACCAGTGGTAAAACGACCTCAAATCTAATTGCCGAACGGCTTTTGCGAGAAGCTAAAATCATGCTCAAACAAAGTAAATGGAATGTGTCAGAAATTGCATTTTCTTTGGGTTTTACGGAGGTGACGTATTTTAATAATTTCTTTAAAAAGCACACGGAAATGAGTCCTGTAAAGTTTAGAAAAAGCTGAAATTTGCCACGGATACACGCTACTGTTTTGTGAAAATAAGTCTATTCTTATCATTGCGGCCCCGCCTTATTCACAAACAATCTCTGAAATAAAAGAGGTGATGGAAATAGAGACTGACAAATCGAAAGTTCTTGATGTAACTCACCAACTAACCCCGTTGATGATTGATAGGGATTTGGTTGGACTGAACAAGATTTTAGATACAAATTTTACGATCACGCACATCACAGGATATGTAATTTGGGTTTACGAGTTTTGTATGATTTGGACTTATTGCCTAAAGGTGAATTTAAGGGAGCTGTTGAATTTCCAATGACGCAGTAGAGATTTATAAGATACAAATTTAATGCTTTGATAATCAATATTTTAAGTGTTTATTTCTTAAACCGATACAAATAGGGTGCTTTGTTGGCGGCTCCCGTAAACTTCTTTTCGAGGCGTTCGAGCACGTTCATATCCAGAATCATTTTTTGAAAATTGGTACGGACAAAAGTCTTATCAAAAATCGTCTCGTACAGTTCTTGCACTTCCTTCATTGTAAATGTGTCAGGGAGGAGATTAAACGCATTAATCTTATCGTCGAGGTGGCTTTGTAGCGTTTTTAGGGCTTCATCGACGATGTCGCTATGGTCCATAATCATCCTTGGTAACTCATGAATGCTGTACCATTCGATTGATTCATCTAAATCTGTTTTTTGTGGTACAACCTTGTTGATGTCCACCAACGCATAGTACCCTATCGAAATAAACCGCTTCGTAAACCAATCGTATTCTTGTTGAGCCTCATTTTTTACACTTAATTTATCGAAGTTGAAGGCAATCAATTCATCAAGAAAGGGCTTATTGGTTCTACTTGCTTTGCCAAACACCCGAAATTGCTCCAAATAAATATCTTGGATGCTGGTGCGGTCGCGCAAAATGCGCTCGGCGGCCTGGTCTATGTCTTCGTCTTGATACACGAACCCACTCGGTAACGCCCAAAAGTCACCCTTGAAATTGATTTTGGGAATCAAGACTTTGAGTTGTCGGTCATGATAGCCAAAAATCACACAATCAATGGATACTTGGGAAATATAGTTTTGTTGACTTGGATTCTTCATAAATGGATATTATAACTACAATGGTCTGTTGTGATGTGCAAATTTGTGCATTTAGCCACGCTGAATCTAAGATTTGTGGTGTTTTATAAAAATGCCCAATGAATGAAGGAAAAACAGCCTCAATTATAATTGTACTGCAAAGGTATATAATTGAATAAAAATTATTGTATAAAAAATATACAATAACAAAACTTTATTTACCTTTGTCTTGTCAATCACTAATAATCAGCCTTTTCGGTGTTTGATTGTGTAAGCATTAATCTTTATGGCGATGAGAAAAATACAATTTTATCTTTTGGTAACTTTTCTTGCTTATTTCCCTTTGTCGGGCTTTGTACAAGAAACTTTTGCGCAAAACCAACTCAATCTGACGCAAATGGGCCTGATTGGAAAGGTTGACGAACGGTACCAATCATTTAACGTAGAGATGTGTGAGGTGATTGGCGGCGATTTTTGGATTCCTTACGAGTTAATAGACTCGGTAAGAAAACATTCTAATAAAAAAGGAATAGATGCCCTCAAATGGAAAATCGAGCCCATCAATTTGTATCAGCAAAAGCTTCGTAATCTGGCGGCTGCCTTAGGGCCAACGTATGTGAGGGTAAGCGGTACGTGGGCCAATGCCGTCTATTTTCAAGACAATGACGAGGCCAAGTTAGCCAGCCCACCTGCGGGTTTTAAGAATATTCTTACCCGTCAGCAGTGGAAAGGGGTGGTAGATTTTTGCAAGGCAGTGGATGGTAAATTGGTAAGTTCTTTTCCGATTAGTGATGGAATTAGAGATAAAGACGGAAACTGGACCCCAACGCAGATAAAATCTATTTTGGACTATACTCGCTCCATAGGAGGAGAAATAGCCGCCGCTGAACTGTTCAACGAACCTTCTCATGCCTCGCATGGCGATGCGCCCAAAGGCTACAACGGTGCACGATTTGCGAAAGACTTTGCGGCTTTTAGCGCTTTTGCCACCGATGCCGCCCCTAAAATGAAAATCATTGGCCCGGGCTCAACGGGCGAAGGCATACTCCCCTCGGGGTTGGACCTATCGGTGGATGAGCTATTGTCGGCCACCCCCAAACCCACTTTTGAAGTATTTACGTACCACTATTATGGCACGGTGTCAAGGCGTTGTATGGGTGGACAAAAGCCCGAAAATGCCCTCTCTGCCGAATGGCTGAGCAGAACCGAAAAAGGACTGGAATTTTACCAAAACGCCAGAGATAAATACGTGCCCAATGCGCCCATCTGGCTGACCGAGACCGCCGAAGCCGCTTGTGGGGGCAATCCTTGGGCCGCTACCTATCTTGATAGCTTTCGATACTTAGAACAGCTGGGTCGATTGGCCAAAAAAGGGGTTCAGGTGGTGATGCACAATACCCTCGCTCGCAGCGAATACGCTTTATTAGACCATGATACCCACAATCCCAGACCCAACTACTGGGCGGCATTGCTTTGGAACAAATTCATGGGAACTCAAGTATATGAAGCTGGAAGTATAGCCCCGGGCGTTGATATTTTTGCCCATAACTTAAAAAATAAATCAAACGGCAGAACAATCCTGATTTTAAATACCAACGAAACGGAGGCATCGCTCATTATTCCTGCAAATGCGCGTCAATATTTAATGACGGCAGATGAGCTGATGACAAAAAAAGTAAAACTGAATGGAAAAGAACTGATGCTTACCCCAAAAGATGAAGTACCCGTCTTAGTTGGCAAAAAGGTAAAAGCAGGCGTAGTAAAATTGCCCGCGCACAGCATACTGTTTCTTACGTTTGAGAAATTCTAAAAATAATTTGTTTTAAAAATATTCACTAAACAAACGTGGCGACGGCGTGTTGACGCACCAAACGCAATCTCAATGAAAAAAGCAAGTCTCTTTTTTATCGTACTTTTCTTAGGAGTTCTTACGGAAGTATTTTCTCAAACTACTCCGTCAACTGATTTCTTTGCTGGGAAATGGGAAATCGCACTGGCTGGAACACCCATGGGAGATGTAAAATTTACCACAAATCTTGTTCGTAAAGAGGGGAAACTGACAGGTGAGTTGGCGAGGGCTGATGATCCAACTGCGGGAAAACGTCCAATCACCAAAATAGAAGAAACCGACAAAGTACTGAAAATATACTTTGAGTCACAGCAGGGTGGAGAAATCTCTATAGACTTAGAGAAAGTGGATGATAACAATCTCAAAGGAAAATTGATGGATTTTGAAGCCACCGCCAAAAGGATAAAGGACTAAGATAATGCAAGTAGCCAACAAAACAATCGTAGTTACGGGTGCTGGAAGTGGCATTGGTAGAGAATTGACCCTGTTATTATTGCAAAAACAAGCCAATGTCGCAGGTGTAGACATTCACGCTGATGCCCTTGCTGAAACCCAAAAAATAGCGGATGTTGGCGACGACCGTTTTAAAGGTTTTGTGATGGATATTACCGATAAAGCGAAAGTAGATGCTTTGCCGGCAGAAGTCATCAGACACTTTGGCTCAGTAGATGGCATCATCAATAATGCAGGAATCATTCAGAAATTTATTGCCGTCAATGACCTGACCATCGAAGACATCAACCGGGTGATGAACGTGAATTTTTATGGAACGGTTTACCTGACGAAAGCCTTTTTGCCTTTGTTTTTAGAACGTCCCGAAGCCCACATTGTGAATATTTCGAGCATGGGAGGGTTTATACCCTTTCCGAAACAAACCATTTATGGGGCGGCAAAAGCGGCGGTAAAAATCTTTACGGAAGGGCTTTATGCCGAACTCAAAGATACAAATGTGCGCGTTACGGTAGTTCACCCGGGGGCAATTGCGACCAACATCACCGAAAACTCAGGTTTGGGCAAGCCAAAAATAGACCCAACCGACCCTAAAAATGCTGGTGCTGCCGCTAAAATGACACTTTCTCCCAGAAAAGCCGCCGAAATCATCATTCGGGCCATGGAGAAAAACAAGTTTAGAGTAACGGTAGGAAAAGATGCCACGATGCTCGACATTCTCTACCGATTCAACCCACGATTTGCCACCAATTTCATTGGCAAAATGATGAAAAAAGTGGGGATATAATTCCAAGGAAGAAACCATCAAACCCATGAAAAAAGCATTATTCTACCTGTTTTTCTGTACAATAGGTATCGGGAAAACCTTGGGTCAAACTCAAAGTGCCGTAGCAAAAGATACACTCTTCAATAAACCATATATTGATGCTGACGAATGGCGGGAAAAACCTGTCAGACACCGCTATGTACACGGCGGTTTTGAAGGTACTGAGGCTCGATTCTCTTTTTATTTCCCTTCAAAAGAGCAATATAAGGGTCACTTTTTTCAGTACATCACCCCATTTCCTGATAATGAAAATCTTTCGCAGGGGGCAGAAGGTGAGGAGGATAAAATCGGGTTTTCGGTGAGTCACGGTGCGTATTTTATTGAAACCAACGGCGGAGGAAGGTTTGATTTTACGGGTCAAAAAAAAGCAAGCGACCCATTAATTGGCGCTTATAAAGCCAATGCGGCGGCGTCGCAATTTTCTAAAACATTTGCCTCTAAAATCTTTGGCCCCCACCGTACCTATGGCTATGCATTTGGTGGTAGCGGTGGGGCATATCGTACCATTGGTGCTATCGAAAATACGGAAGGGGTATGGGATGGCGTGGTGCCTTATGTAGTGGGTTCGCCTATGGCTATTCCGAATGTGTTCTCGGTAAGAATGCACGCCATGCGTATTTTGAATGATAAATTTCCGCAAATAATTGATGCCTTAGAGCCTGGTGGAAGCGGCGATATGTATGCTGGTCTTAACGAAGAAGAAAAAGCGGCTTTGGTGGAAGTAACTAAAATGGGTTTCCCCCCTAAATCATGGTTTGGCTATAAAACGATGGGTGTGCATGGTTTCAGGGCGATTTATTCGGGGATGACCATGGCCGATAGAGCCTATTTTCAAAACTTTTGGACGAAGGAAGGCTATTACGGATCAAAGCCGCCAGCCTCATTTCTGAAAGCGCGTTTACAGAAAACGAGTAAAATCAAAAAAGGAATTCCGTATGTGGAAGCTGTTGATACTAAGTTGGTGGAGCCGATGTCTGACCAAGAAAAAGGAACAGCCGAAGCTGCTTGGAAAAGTCTGGGAAACACCGAAGGGACCTTGCCGGTGGCGTTCCAGTTAGAAGATATTCTGCCCAATGTAAATTTCCTTGGGGGAGACCTGCTCATAAAAACGGGAGAAGCTGCCGGGAAAACCATCCAATTGCTCGCTGTAGTAGGCGATAAAGTGGTTTTGGGTGCAACTGCCCCCCAAATTTTAGCCCAAATAAAAACGGGTGACGAAGTGGTGGTCGATAATTCCAATTTCTTAGCCGCTCAAACTTATCATAGGCATCAGGTGCCGGGCAAAGAATACAAAGTATGGAACCAATTCAGAAATGAAAAAGGCGAACCACTATATCCGCAGGGTTCTTTTTTGTTAGGGCCGATGTTTACCCGAGGTGCTTCGGGCGTCTTGCCAAACGGTAAATTCAAGGGGAAAATGATTATGCTCGAATCACTTTGGGATAGAGAAGCTTTCCCATGGCAGGCCGATTGGTATCGTTCAAAAGTCATTGAGAATTTAGGGGACAAAGCCAACGAAAACTTCCGATTGTGGTTTACCGACCGTGCCTTACACGGCGATTTAACCAAACAGGAAGATCCTACCAGAACCGTAAGTTATGTTGGGGTATTACAACAGGCATTGCTCGACCTGAGCGATTGGGTGGAAAAAGGCATTGTCCCCGCGCCTTCTACCAATTACGAAGTGGTGGACGGACAGGTAATCGTACCCGAAACTGCCAATAAAAGAGCTGGAATTCAGCCATTAGTGGCCCTGAAAGTAAATGGAGGGAAACGAGCAGATGTAAAATCAGGTCAAACCGTCACATTTGCCGCAGTGGTAGAAGTACCGCCGCATACTGGCAAAATCGTTTCGGCAGAATGGGATTTTGAAGGGGCAGGTACATTTCCAATAAGCCAAAAAGCCATTTCTTTTGACGAGAAAAAGGGTCATTTCTCCCTAAAAACGACCTATACGTTTTCTAAATCAGGGACTTATTTCCCGACGTTAAGAGTCGCTTCGCAAAGAGAGGGCGATGCTAAAACACCCTATACCCGTATTCAAAATTTGGATAGGGTGAGGGTTGTTGTAAAATAACTGTACAATCAAAGGTGAATGATTTTTTAAGAAAAAATAAAAATGAAGAAGCAATTTAATTCCCTGACTGTAATCCTGTTTGCGAGCTGCATAAACATATTTGCACAAAATGTAGATAAAAATCACTCTATTATTCCCAAACTTCCGGCTGCCCCAAAGGCGGAGCCATTTATTGTAAAAACAGTATCTATCCCCAATAATGTGTTTGAGACTGATTTGGTAAATTATCTGCCAGACGGAAAACACATCATTATGGAGGCTCATTTTGTTGGTAAAAAAAAGAGTGATCTTGCCGTAATGAAAGAGGATGGCACTGATTTTAAATGTCTTACCTGTGAGCTGGAAGAAGAAATCGGCGACGAAATGCCCGTTCCGCTGCCGGATGGAAAGAGGATTTACTCGCCTCGCGGTGTTTTGGAATGCAGTCCATCCATCGTAAACTGTAAAGAATCCCGAATTCTTCCCCTGATTTATCCGGAAATTCCTGAAGCTAAAATTATTAGAAGAATAGCCACTAATATGTCGCCCAACGGCAAACAAGTTGCCTCAGGATTGGTAACTACCAGAGGGTATCTTGTATTAATAAGTGAATTGACAAGAGTGTCTGACGAAAAAGGCGATCGTTATGAATTGCAAAATGGAAAAGTTGTGGCAAGTAGCCCAAATGAGGCTGATTTTGCAGCATTCAGACCAAAAATTGATGGAGCAGGTGAAGTGAAAAGCTTTGCCGACGGGGGTAAATCGCTCATTAATCTCGCACTGTTTGAAGGTAATAATTATGACTTGGCAAAAATAGACCTTACAAATGGCAACATTAGCCGTCTGACCAAGCATTTCAGCTACGATGAAGGCACTTATCCTTCCCCTGACGGAAATTGGTTCATTTTTCAAACACACAGACATACCACACGGATGGATGCTTTCGGCCTGATTCCCCGACCGCTTATTGCAGGCCTGCCACAGGCAGCGGGGGTGTCGTACCAACGTAACGCCGAATTTGAAAAGGGTAATTATAAAGCGACACGTTTCTACGGACTCACAATGACTGATAAACATGGCGACAGAGCCAGATTACCCCAAGAGGGCTACACCGGTACAAGTATCATGACAGACAAAGAAGATGCTAAACTCTATAATCATTTGGGGAATTTTGCATGGCACCCTACAAGTACACGTGGATTTTTCTGGGAGCAAAAAGACCCCGCTACCGTAAAACCAGGGGAACTTACAGGAAGACTTCGGTTTATTACGTTCACTTCCAGAAAACCGACCAAACCTCTGCCTGTCGTTTTTCCTGATCTGAAATGGGCAACTGACCTTAAAGATTTTAAATGGACAACTGCTAATTATCCGGAACAGGGCGTATTGAAAGGAAAAGTTTCGGGCTATGCTGAAATTAGTACGCTGAAACCAGCACAGGGTTCCGCTGATGAGCCTCGCAGAGTGATAAAATATGTAGATTTTACGGATGACGGTGAGTACATTTTGAATGGAACCGAGTCATCTACCTTAAGACTCGGTGGCTATGACAAGCCGGTAATTTGGGAAGCAGATATAAAAGTAAGCGGTAAACATACCGGCTATTTGCTTGCTAAAGAGGTAAAGTTCAGAATTACAAGTATGTCATCAGGAATTATTAGGGCTCAACTCGACAAACACACAATTGAAGTGGATTTGGCCAAAGGACTACCTACGGGTGTTGCAGGTGTTTTAAGGTAAAGAATAAATGCGTTACATCAGTCATTTAAACAAAGTCTAATGTAACATTAGTGAGCAACCAAAACAAAAGAGAGACTATCCTACGCAGCATAGTCTCTCTTTACTTTAAAGGTTGCCCTAAAATTTTAATTCCAAAACACATCTTCGGCAGCTTGGTCTTCTGAAAATAACCAAACTTGTACAATTTTACCATCAACAACTTCAAACAAATCGTTGCCCTTCATATCCACTGTTTTATCGCCAATTTTACCACTAAAATGTACAGGAAATGAAACTAGATTTCCATTAACCATCATAGCACCAGCAGGTTTAATAACTAATGAGCCTTGTGTAGCACCCATCATATCGCCCAGCATTTTGCCAATGGCTTCAAGTCCTGTTTTAGTACCAGCATATTGGTGGTTGCCAGGTTGGTGCCATTTTGCATTTGGACTAAAATGCGAAAATGCTGTTGGGATATCTCCTTTTGAAAGGGCTATTGAATAAGCCTCTACTACTTCTTTTGCTGTCATTTTATTTTAATTATTTAATTATTGTACAAATCTAAACCGTTGCTTACCTTTGTACAAGTACTTACAAAATAGTAAGGTACTAACCTAAAAGTTAGAAATAAGAATAATCAGTATATAATATGGAAAAAAGTCAAAAGATTATTTTTGCTTCGGATGAAAATTGCCCTGTAAGGCGTTCATTAAATTTATTAGGTGGCAAATGGACACTTTTAATTTTATTTCAAATCAATGAAAGAATTATAAGATACGGTGAATTGAAAAGAGCGATACCTGGCATCAGTGAAAAAATGTTAATCCAAGAACTCAATTTTTTGGTAGAGCATAAATTCGTTTCTAAAAAAGCCTATCCAGAAATTCCCCCAAGGGTTGAATATTCTTTGACGAAACTAGGACTAAAGACTTTGCCAATAGCAGACACTCTTGCAACATTTGGTTTAGAAAGTCTTACTTAATTTGCCATTGGGCAATGAGAGATAATATAGCAAATACCATTGCACCGGGTTTTATAGCTACGCCCATGTCGGTAAAAGGCGATGGAAAAGATGAACTGGATTCGGTCGGAATGATTTTATGAAAATTACGTTAAAAATGACCATTTTCGGCTAAAAAGAGCAGGGAAGCCGGAGGAAGTTGCAGGAGTTGAGTGGTTTTTGGCGGGCCCAGATGCGGGTTATATGACAGGTTCTGTTTTGACGGTAGATGAGGGCTTAACGATTCCTTTTAATGCTGTTAGGTGTCCATAAAAATTATCGGAGTACCATAGTGATTTCAAATTGATTCTGGAAGGCAAATAGCCAACAAAGCCGATACAATGTACCAGTACGCACAATTTCAAACTCTTGTGGCAGCCCCGATTTGAAGTTATATTTTTTGAAGGTTTTATTCATTCTCTTTCCTAAACCGATACAAATACGGCGCTTTGTTTGAGGCTCCCGTGTATTTTTTTTCCAAACGTTCGAGTACATTCAAATCCAAAATTTTCTTCTGGAAATTATTACGGGCGTATTCTTTTTCAAAAATGGTTTCGTACAAATCTTGAACTTCTTTCATGGTAAAGGTTTCGGGAAGCAGATTCAGCACAATGATATTGTTGTCGAGATTAAGCCGTAAGGATTCCAGCGCCTTTTCCACCATTTCTTTATGGTCCATCATCATGTTGGGTAGTGCATGGATGTTGTACCACTCCATAGACTCGTCTAAGGCGGTTTTGATGGGCGTGACTTTGTTAATATCCACCAACGCGTAGTAGCCTAATGAAATAAATCGGCTGGTGAGCCATTCAAAATCTGCCTTTGATAAAGCAATATCGCCCATAAAATGCTCTTGGTTCAGTTCAATCATGTGCTCCAAGAATTTTTTGTTAGTTCTATCTGTCTGACCAAAGTTCTTGAAATGCGTTAGAAATATGTTTGAAATGCCCGTTCGCTCTTCCAAAATTCGATGCGCAGCCTCATCAATCCCTTCTTTTTGGAGAATAAAGCCGCTTGGTAGCGAATAAAAGTCGCCTTTAAAATTCAACTTCGTAATTAATACTTTAAGCTCTCTTTCTTGGTAGCCAAATATCACACAGTCAATCGCAAGCTGGGATATATAGTCTTGGTTAGCGAATAAATTCATCTGAAAATCTAAGTAATGGTTTTAGCAAAGGTACTTCTCATCCTTAAAAAACACCATTCGTCAGCTATAATTATTCAAAGATATAATAGTTAAATCTTTTATTGTCTATTTATTTAGACAATAAAAAAATTTGCCTACATTTGTAGAGAAATTTTAAAACAACCGTGGCGACGCACCAAACGCAAAAACAAATGAAAAAAGCAAGTCTCTTACTTATCCTAGCATTCTTCGGAATCGCACTCCAAGGTTTTTCACAAGCCGCTACCCCCGCTGCCCCAACCAGTGACGTTTATACTGGCAAATGGGAAATGTTAATCATTGGCACACCCAATGGTGATGCTGCGCTTACTACAGTTTTGGTTCGTAAAGAGGGAAAGTTGACGGGTACAATTATCCCCAAAACGAGCGATCAAAAAGAAGAAATTAAGATTTCAAACATTGAAGAAGCCGAAGGGAAAATTACCCTTTACTTTACTATTCAAGATTATGATGTCAATGTTTTGTTAGAAAAAGTAGATGATGAAAATCTGAAAGGCTCAATGATGAATATGTTTGATGTCAAGGCAAAAAGAATGAAATAATTGAAATTTTGCCACGAATCATTCGTGCGTTCGTGGCAAAAAAATAAAACAAAATGAGAAATTGTATTTTGTTCATAATCAGCTATTTGTTCTTTTTTCAGACTTCTTTTTCCCAAATAAAAGTAAGTCGAAATCAATCTTTTGATGCCAATTGGAAATTTAAAAAAGGCAAAGAAATTGACGCAAAAGCCGCTAATTTCAATGATGCCGATTGGCGTAAATTAGACATTCCGCACGATTGGAGTATCGAAGATTTAGCCGAAAATCCATCTGATAGCATCATCGGACCGTCTAGTTTGGGCCCCTTCTACAAAAAAGCCGTTGGTAAAAATGCCACTGCCTTTACGGTGGGCGGAACGGCTTGGTATCGTAAGACTTTTGTGATGGACAAAACTACCGCAGGCAAAAAGGTTTTTATCCAATTTGATGGCGTGTACATGAATGCTGATTTTTGGCTCAACGGTCATCATTTAGGCAATCACCCTAATGGTTATACGTCATTCATTTATGATTTGACCACTCATTTGAATCCTATTGGTAAAGAAAATGTAATAGCTGTTCAAGTAAAAAACGAAGGTGACAATTCACGTTGGTACGCAGGCTCGGGCATTTATCGCCATGTATGGTTGAGTGTGGTTAATGCGGTGCATATCGAAAATTGGGGCGTACAGATAGTTTCAAGCAAGGTTTCGGAGCAATCGGCTGACGTTCATATAACGACAAAAATCGAAAATTCTGCTCAAAATATTTTGCTCACAACGAATTTGTATTCGTTTGATAATAAATTGGTTATCTCAAAAACAACGGATGTTTCTGGCAAAAATAAGGCCGAGCAAATGATTGTTTTGAAGAATCCGAAACTATGGGATATTGAAAGCCCTCATTTGTATAAAGCCAAAATCGTTCTCAAACAAAATGGGAAAGTAATTGATGAATACACCCAAAATTTTGGGGTAAGAAGTATCCATTTCGATGCAAAAACGGGTTTTACTTTAAACGGCAAAAACGTGAAACTCAAAGGTGGCTGTATCCACCACGACAATGGCCCTTTGGGAGCCGCCGCTATTGATAGAGCCGAAGAAAGAAAAATAGAATTGCTCAAAAAGAATGGTTACAATGCCGTTCGATTTGCGCATAATCCTTTTTCTGCGGAGCTTTTAGATGCCTGCGACCGCCTCGGTATGCTGGTGATGAATGAGGCTTTTGATATGTGGGAGCGCAACAAAACCCCCGATGATTACGCCGATTATTTCAAAGATTGGTGGCAAAAAGATTTAACTTCTATCATTCAAAAAGACTTTAATCATCCATCTGTAATACTATGGAGTATTGGTAACGAAATCCCCGAAATCATTGATAGCACAGGTCATGAAACTTCGGCAAAATTGGCTGATTTTGTACGTAGTTTAGATACTACCCGTCCTGTTTCCAATGCCATTCCGTTTCACCTTCCCTTAATTGCCAGAAAAAAATGGGACGTTACCGACCCCGCATTTGCCAGTTTAGATGTGGGAGGGTATAATTACGCTAGTCAATATTACGAAAGCGACCACAAAAAATATCCCGATAGACTCATGGTGGCCACGGAGTATTTTCCACCCAAAGCCCTCGAAAATTGGAATGCTGTAGAGAAAAATTCGTATGTGATAGGGATGTTTAGCTGGTCGGCGATTGACTATTTGGGCGAAGCAGGACTTGGTTTGTCAAGGTTGAAGAACAAAAGTGATAAAGTTGGCGGATTTCAAGAAACTTTCATGGCTCCCGAATGGCCGATTTTTAATGCTTACACGGGCGAGTTAGATTTAATTGGGAATAAAAAATCGGCCTCTTATTATTTAGATGTGGTGTGGCGTAGAAGCCCGATGGAGGTTCTTGTTCATCGTCCAATTCCAGCAGGAAAAAGGGAAATTACTGGTTTTTATGATTTTCCTGATGAACTAAAAAGCTGGACTTGGCCGGGGCACGAAAAAGACTCTTTACAAGTGAGGGTTTTTACGAGAAGTGCCCAAGTGAAATTGGAATTGAACGGTAAAATTATTGCCGAACAAAATCTGGAAAAAGGCTCGATAACTGCCGTCTTTAAAGTACCATATACCGCTGGAAAATTAGTGGCGCGTTGTTATGACGGCGATAAAGAAGTCGCTTCACAAACCCTGACAACTGCTGGAAAATCAGTTGCAATTCGCTTAAAAGCAGATAGAAAGACCATCAAAGCTAATAGAAATGACTTGGCTTATATCAGTGTAGAAATCGTGGATGAAGTAGGAAATGTTGTGCCAAACATGGATGATGTTTTGGTCAAATACCAAATATCTGGTAATGGTAGCATTGTAGGTGTAGGCAATGGCAATCCAAGAGATATGAGCAGTTTTCAAAAGCCCGAAAAAACAGTATTCCAAGGCAGAGGCTTGGTTATTGTTCGCCCGACTGAAAAAGCGGGAAAAATTACGCTAAAAGCCAAAGCAGATGGCGTAAAAGATGGGTTTTTAACGATTGAAACCCGTTAAGAATAGGTAGCCTTTACGGTATATATCTCGGTTTACTGGCTTTTTTATAAATTAAAGTCAAACCGAGAACGTGACCGTAAAATGGCTAACTACACCTTACAAATCAATAACAAAAACTACCGAGTGGATGTCGAAGAAGACACTCCGTTGTTGTGGGTACTCCGCGATAATCTTGGTTTGGTAGGCACCAAGTATGGTTGCGGCATAGCGCAGTGCGGAGCCTGTACCGTGCATTTGAATGGCACAGCCGTGCGTTCCTGCGTGTTGCCGGTTTCGGCGATTGGAACCAAAAAAATTACTACTATCGAAGGGCTGTCGGCCCACGGCGAGCACCCCGTCCAAAAAGCTTGGTCTGAGCTGGACGTTCCTCAGTGCGGGTATTGCCAAGCGGGTCAGATGATGACTGCGGCGGCATTTCTCAGCAAAAATTCCAAACCATCTTCCGAACAAATTGAAGAAGCCATGAACGGCAACATCTGCCGTTGTGGAACCTATCACCGTATCCGTGAAGCCGTTGCCCTTGCCGCCACCAAACGCAAATAACCACACATCATGTCAATGAAATCAACCAGAAGAGATTTTATAAAAGCCTCCGTCATGGCGGGAGGCGGGTTTTTGCTGAGTTTTCGCTGGACCGACGCGCTGACGGCTCCACTCACAGAAAGTGCCGCAGGGGAGGTGTCGTTTAACAGTTACCTTTCCATTTCTCCCGATAATGTAATTACCATTTTGTCACCCAATCCCGAGGTGGGACAAAACATCAAAACGTCTTTTCCGATGATTGTGGCCGAAGAACTGGATGCCGATTGGAAAAATGTGAAAGTGGTACAGGCCAATTTGGATACGCAAAAATTCAACCGTCAGGCCACCGCAGGAAGCGGTGCCATGCAGCATTCATGGGACCGACTGCGCAAAGCTGGAGCTACCGCCCGACTGATGTTGATGGAAGCGGCCGCCAAACGCTGGAATGTTTCTTCGGCAACGTTGACCACCGAAAACGGGTTTGTGTTGCATAAAGAAACTGGTCGTAAGCTCAACTACGGGGCATTGGCCACGGAAGCGGCTACGATGGCGGTTCCGACAGAAGTGAAATTCAAAGCGAAAAAAGACTATAAATTGATTGGTAAGCCCATTCACAACGTCGACAATGCGGAGATGATTACGGGCAAGCCGTTGTATGGTTTGGACGTCTACCGTGAAGGAATGTTGCTGGCCATGATTGAACGTCCTCCGTTTGGGACAAAAATAAAATCAGCAGATGTGACTGCGGCCAAGGCCATGCCAGGCATTGTCGATGTGGTTATTTTTAAAGACAAAGTGGCGGTTTTGGGCAAATCTACGTGGCAGGTAACCAAAGCCCGGAAATTACTGAAAGTTGAATACGAGCCAGACGGTGCGGTCGAAAGTACGGCCGACCATGACCGTTTGATGAAACAACTGTTGGATAAAGCAGAAGTAAAACCCTCGCGTAAAGACGGCGATGTGGAGGCCGTCTTTAAAACCGCCGCCAAGGTAATTACGCGGGAGTACCAAGCGCCTTTTTTATCCCATGCCTGCATGGAGCCGATGAATTTCTTTGCCCATGTGCGTTCGGATGGCGTGGAATTGATTGGCCCTGCCCAATTGCCCGAAGACACCCGAAAGAATGTTGCTAAATTGTTAGGCGTTGAACTTGAGAAGATTACGCTGGAAATGACGCGCATGGGAGGCGGCTTCGGACGTAGGCAGCGCTCCGACTATTCGATGGAAGCGGCCGAGTTGTCAAGCCTCTTGAAAGCGCCCGTCAAAGTAATGTGGACGCGGGAAGACGACATGCGAGGCGGCCAATACCGACCCGCGATGCGCTATCGTTTTCAGGCGGCACTGGATGCTGAGGGCAATTGGATTGGGTATAGAATGCGCGGGGTGGGCGTCAACTCTGGCAATAGCACCCGTCCTGATCATTTTCCCGCTGGAGCCGTGCCTAATTTTTTGGTGGATTCCATCGACCATAAATCCCCCGTAACGACGAGTCCGTGGCGGGCACCTTCTGAGAATTTTCTGGGATTTGCTGAGCAATCTTTTTTTGATGAAATCGCCACGGCCGCCAACCGCGACCCTATCGAATACCGACTGGCGTACCTTGATAAAGCCAAAAAATCGCCCACTGGAGCGGTAAAATATGATATTGACCGCATGAAAGGCGTAATCGAATTGGTAGAGGAAAAATCAGGTTGGGGCAAAAACAAAAAGGTATTCCAAGGGTTCAGTGCTTATTTTTCGCACGGCTCGTACATCGCGCAGGTGGCTGAGATTGAAATGCAGAATGGGAATCCCGTATTGCTTAAAATGTACGCAGCGGTAGATTGTGGGGTAGTTGTGAACCTAAGCGGTGCGTACCAACAGGTAAAAGGAGGTATCATTGACGGTTTGGGACACGCCTTGTACGGTGAAGTAACCCTCAAAGACGGCGTACCCGACCAAAAAAACTTCGACACCTACCGCCTGATACGCATGAAAGAAATCCCCGACATAGAGGTATATTTTGTAGACAGCGCCATCAATCCGACGGGACTCGGAGAGCCCGCCCTGCCGCCAGCAGCGGCGGCTTTGGCCAATGCCTTCTTTAAAGCCACGGGAAAACGGCTTTACAATCAGCCCTTTATGAAGGAAGAGGTGATGAAAGGAGTGAAGCTTGGGTAAAGCAGTTAGAGTCTCTGCCGAAGTTGGTGTTTTTCACCAACTTCAGAGGGGTTTGATTGTATCTCTTTTATTTATCTAACGCCATAGCCTGAACAGTGCTTTTTTAAGTTATACCTTTAAAAATCGTATTTTCATAATGAAGCACCTTCTACTTGTTTTGTTTTACTGTCTCAGTGTAGAAACAGTTTTGGCTCAAAACGGAAACTTTTCCTTCGTTTTTATGACTGATATGCATTTGCGCCCCGACCCCGTTGTAGAAAAAGCATTCAATAAAGTAGTACAACGAATAGAGCAAATAAAACCTGACTTTGTACTTTCAGGAGGAGACCAGATTTTTGATATTATGCGGGGGAATCGAGCAAAAGGAGATTCTCTTTTTACCTATTACCTCAGTCAGACCCGTAGATTTAAAGTTCCGGTTTACAATTGCGTAGGAAACCACGACCTCTTTGGCATATATGAGGAAAGCCCAGAGGATTCCTCACATCCCGACTATAAACTGGGCATGTTCAAGCGATATTTTGGTGACCCCTACTATTCATTTGACCACAAAGGATGGCATTTCATTGTCTTAAACGTTCTGGATGTAGATAACTATAAGTATATTGGGAGAGTGGATGAAGGTCAGTTAAAGTGGATAAAAAACGATCTCAGTTCCGTAAAACCCGAAACACCCGTGGTGGTGGTGGCCCATATTCCTTTGGTTACAACTTATCATGACCTGCATCCTCCTCAAAACGGCTATCTCTCTCAGCCCCCAGTTTCTAACCGTAACGAAGTCTTAACCCTTTTTAAAGACCATAACCTCAAGTTTGTTCTTCAAGGACACATTCACTGGTTTGAGGACTTAAATATAGCGGGAAAAACCCACTACATAACTGGTGGATCCATCGCTGGACGACCATCTTGGCGCGGTAATACACATGGTTCAAGGGGTTTTTTGAAATTTAATGTATCCGGTGGCGACGCTACCTATGAGTTTGTGTCATATGAGGATAAAGACTAACCTATGTGAAATAGAAGGAGGATAAACATAAGTCGCAGCGCGGCGTACTATTTGTAGCGTTATTTAGGAGGATGTTCGCCGATGGCGATTAGGGCGCGTCTAAGGTTTATTAATGGCCGGCGATTCAGTTTTAAAGCTTCGATAGTTGCTCGCCCGATAGCTGTTTTGCCAATAATTGAAGTCAATGTGTCATCCCATATAAAATGATTACCCCACAACATTGTACGTGGATTGAACAAGGAGGAAACTTGTAATGAAACAGGGTCAATAAATTCAGTTTTGTCAGATTTGATAATATTGCATCCGAGGCAGGCCAATGCCAAATTAAGAAAATCATTTGAGCCATTTTTAGAAAGCGGCAGGATATGCTCAATGGAAAATGGTTCTGTGGTAAAGTCAGCAGAACTTTTACAATACTCGCAATAACCCTGCGCTCTTGCAAAAATGGCCTGTTTGATACTTGATGAAATATAAAATTTAGCCATTCAGGGAGTTTGAAATACCTAATTGATTCATCAATTCGCGGACAGAAACCTTACGCAATCGGGCAAGTGAGGTTAAATATTTGAGACGGCTCACATTCAGCTTTTCAATTTTATGGAGTAAAATAAGCAATTCAGCATACTCTGGCTCTGAAATATCATCTTCCAAGCGTTTTTGGTTTAACACTCTAAAACGTTGTATTTGTTCAATAGGTAGGCTTCTGTTTATTTTTTTCAACAACATAGCCTCTTCTTTCTGTTTATCAGGAGTTTCACGCCGAATACGCAACGAAAGAATATCGTCAATAAAGGCATCTAATGAACGATTGTCTAAGCGTTCTGCCTCGTGAAAAAGTGTTGTAACGGAAGAGTTCATACCTCTTGTAATCTTTATTTTTCACTAAAATACGAGAAAAATCATTGAATAGTGAAAAATACACAGACAAACTCATTTTCTGAAGTTGCTCTCTTTTATTGTCTCACGATGAGTCAATAGTGGGATTGTACAGGATACGGATAGTATAAAATTGTTATTCTTTTGAACTTACAAAAGAATACTGTCCCATCTACTCATTGATAACGCCCTTCTCATCTCTGAAATCATCTAAAACCTATGAAGAAATTCTCCTTTATTCTCTTATTGCTGACCGCCCTGATTGCTCCCGTTTTTGCGGGTGTGTCCATCGTCAATTTAAGCGTGGATTATCAGGAAAAACCTTTGGGGATTGACATTGCTAATCCGCATTTTAGTTGGCAAATGAAGGCCTTAGATTCCAAACGAGGATACGCGCAAAAAGCCTATCAAATCGTGGTGACCGATGCCAATAATCAGGTGGTTTGGGATTCTAAAAAAGTCAACTCCGATATTTCGCACGGTATCGAATACGCGGGCACTCCGCTAAAAGCTACCACGCGTTATACTTGGAAAGTGACGGTTTGGGACAATGCAAACGCTACTGTATCAAGCAGTTCGTGGTTTGAAACGGGCCTGATGAACCCAAATATCTCTGCTTGGTCGGGGGCACGATGGATTGGTGGCGGCGAGGATGACTTGGTGTTTTATTCGCATTATCTGTCGGTATTCAAATTTGAATACGGTATTCAGCTCGATAAAGCTACGAATTCGACCAAAGCGTCTTTTTTGTTTGGCGGAAACGATAAGCGGTTGATGAAAAAAGCCTTGAATCTAATGGGCGTTGAAACGGGTGATAATCAAAGCTATATCGCGTTTGAATTGGACATTTCGGGCGTAAATGATTCTCCCGAAGGATTAGCAAAATTGCATATTTACCGGGTAGGCTACACGCCCGACGACAAAGCAGAAGTACCGTTTAAAAGCCTTGAGATTCCGCAAAAACTCATCAATAACGCCAACAAATACGAAAAGCACAAGGTATTTGCCGACTGTAATTTTGGGTTGTTTGAGCTGTACATTGATGGAAGAGAAAACGATAACAAACTGAAAGAAAAAACAACCGGCCCAGCGGCGGGAGGTGGCTTTGGTGCGCGGGGTATTAACCTAAATCCCGTGGGCAGTGGTAACAACTACATTAGCTTTCCGATGTTGGCCGATATTGGTTTTGGGGTTGGGAGCAATCAAACGGCGCAATTTTCGGAAGTAAGCGTCAAAAACTACCGTTTTCCTTCCAACGCTTTATTTACGGAAAAACTTAGTTCGACTACCTATTCGGGCATTTTCAAATCGCCTAACCTGACGGTTGAAAATGGCGCTTATAAAATCAAAGGTAATGCCCTGATTTTGGCTAATCCGAGCAAAAATGCGGCGCCAATGCTCAGGACTACCTTTGCGACGCAGGCAAAATCCATCAAAAACGCCCGTTTGTACGTAACGGCACGCGGGATTTATGAGATGTATCTGAACGGCCAGCGGGTGAGCAACGATTATTTCAATCCAGGCCTGACGCAGTACAACAAAAACCACATGTACCAAACCTACGACGTGACGGCTTCGGTGAAACAGGGCACCAAAAACGCCATCGGAGCTTGGTTGAGCGAGGGTTGGTGGAGCGGAAACATCACGTTTAGCGGTGAAAGCTGGAATTTTTTCGGCGACCGCCAATCGCTTTTGAGTAAATTGGTCATTACGTATTCCGATGGTTCTGAGCAAATTATTACCTCAAATCCTACAGATTGGAAGCTTTTTACTGACGGACCCGTTCGCTACGGAAGTTTCTTCCAGGGGGAAGTCTATGATGCGGGCAAAGAAGCCCTGATAAAAGATTGGTCGCTGGCTTCATATAACGACAATGGCTGGAAATCGACCGTGGAAGTGCCGCTGGATGGCAACGCGTTTAAGGGAACTTTTACCGATGTGATGGGTAGAAAGTCGTCGCTGGAGTACAACGATTTCAAACTCATCGGGCAAATGGGCGACAATGCAAGCATCGTCAAAACCCTCACGGCCCGCAGCGTGGAAGAAGTGAGACCCAAGGTGTTTGTGTACGACATGGGCCAAAACATGGTGGGTGTGCCGCAGATTCAAATCAAAAACGGCAAAAAAGGACAGGAAATTATTCTGCGATACGCGGAAGTAAAATACCCGAATTTGCCTGATTATAAAGGCAATGAAGGAATGGTGATGATGGAAAACATCCGCGCCGCCCTTACCCAAGATACCTACATTCTGAAAGGCGGCGATGAAACCATTCAGCCACGATTTACTTTCCACGGCTATCGTTATGTCGAAATCACGGGCATCGACCAAGCTGTTTCTGCGGCTTCGGTCAAAGGCTTGGTCATCAGTTCAATTACGGGCCTTTCGTCAAGTTACGAAACCTCCAACGAGTTGGTCAATAAACTTTGGCAAAACATTACGTGGTCGTTGCGCAGCAATTTCCTTTCTATTCCTACCGATACCCCCGCCCGCAACGAGCGCATGGGCTGGAGCGGCGATATTTCGGTGTTTTCGCGCAGCGCTACTTATTTGACCCATTCCGATTTGTTTCTCCGTCGTCATCTCTTGGCCATGCGCGACGTGCAGGCCGAGAGCGGCCGTTTTACCGACGTAGCTCCCATGGGAGGTGGTTTTGGCGGAACCCTCTGGGGTAGCGCGGGCATCGTTGTAGCTTGGGAAACGTACCAACAATACGGCGACGTGCAACTGCTAAAAGAGCATTACGACGCCATGAAAAAGTACGTAGCGTTTTTGGACTCCAAAGTCGAAAAGGCAACGGGGATTCTGAACGAAGGCCCGCTGGGCGACTGGTTGAGTCCCGAAAACGGTAAAAATGACAATACGCTTTTCTGGATGGCCTATTATGCCTACGACTTAGAAATCATGGGGAAAGTGGCGACCATTCTGGGGAAAACCGAAGAAGCGGCCAATTTTATGACGCAGCACAACGCCGTCAAAGCGAAGTTTAACGAGGTGTACATTGATAAAAACACGCACCGCACCGTCAAGTCGGGCGTAAGAGCGGCTCGCATGGGCCCTCCCGGGCAGCAACAGGCTGAGCAAAAATCCGACAAAGGACAACTCATGGATACGCAGGCATCTTATGCGATTCCGTTGGCGTTGGGGATATTCAACGAAGAAAATAAAGCCTTCGCCGTGAAGTACCTCAACGAAGCCATTCAGCGAAAAAACAAAGACGATGGCGGCATTGAGCGTCCTGAGTACTCACTGATGACGGGATTCATCGGTACGGCCTCCATATCCGAAGCCCTGTCTGAAAATGGCAACCACGACATGGCGTACCGATTGTTGCAACAAAGAAATTATCCTTCGTGGTTATATTCGGTGGTCAACGGCGCAACTTCGATTTGGGAGCGCCTCAACTCGTACACCGTCGAAAACGGATTTGGTGGCAACAACAGCATGAACTCCTTCAACCACTATTCGTTTGGTGCCGTGGCGTCGTGGATGTACAATTATTCGTTGGGCATTCAACGCCACCCCGAAAGTGTTGCATTCAAACAAATTGTCCTGAAACCCACCCCCGACCCCGATAAAGTAATGACCTTTGCCAAAGGATATTATGATTCTGTTTATGGTAAAATCAGCAGTGAATGGAAATGGGAAAACGGCAAATGGACTTATAAAACCACCGTGCCGCCCAACACGTCGGCTACCTTGTATTTACCCGCAAAAAGCACGGCTCAAATCACGGAAAGCGGCAAAGGTATTGCCACATGGAAAGGCGTGAAGCAAGAAAATGGAAGTGTGATTATTCCGTTGGTTTCGGGAAATTATACGTTTGAAATAAAAGAGTAAGGCTGCTATAAAGGTTATACAGAGATTAACAGAGAAAAAAGTGAACACCAGAGAATGATAACCGTTGATTCTCTGGTGTTTTTTATGTATTGAGCAAACGTTTTTAAAAAGCTACTTTGCCGAAGGAACGGTATGCTGTCCGCTTAGGGAAACTAAATAATCTCCCTTGATTTCATAGACGTAGGTCGACAGATAATCGGTGGTCAAATCTGGCGTACCGTCGTTGTAGTGCCTTACCGAACGTTCTCTGCCTGTGGCAATGACCGTGTTTCCAAACTGACGCACTTTTAAGTCTTTGAAACTTACTTCTACTCGGCTTACATTTTTAAATAAAGCAACGATTTGCGCTTTATTGGCAATATAACCACTGCCCGAAATCAGTACGTAATCATCGGTGGCTCGCTCTAAAATGTTTTTCATCGGGCTTTTCTGATATTCTTCTACGTTTGCCTGAAAGAGTTTTTCGGCTTGCGTTTGGGCGAAGGCCATGGGTAAAATGGCAAAAAAACAAAGCGTGGTAATGATGATTTTTTTCATGGAAATTGAAGGGATTGTTTTAAATGAAAACTGTTTTTGAGGAAAGAATTACATTTTGCCTTCGCTTTTCAGCGTTCGCCAAGTCCAGATAGCCCCCAACAAATCAACCAGGCCGAAGGCAATAAAAACAGGCGGGGTAATTTGTGAAACGACCAGCCCCACTGCGCCCAAGAAATAAATCGAACGGCCTAAAATGGTGGTTTTGAGGAAAGGAGTGAGGTCGTGTTTGGCAGATTGATAATAATACACACCCAGAATAATGGCCAGAATTCCTACTACTCGGATGTATGGTTCGTGGGCCTCGGGTAATTGTGCAGTTTTGGTGAAGACATTAGGGATAAACGTGAGTTCAAGTCCTACAAGAAAAAGGTAGTAGCTGAAAAAAAGAACTGTTTTGGCCGATTTTGACATAGTTTCGAGGTTTTAGCGTGAAATACAATTCGCTCCAAATGTATTCGATACTATGCCCTCAAAGCAATTCTACTTTCTGAACTGCGGCAACTACTTTCTAAACGGCGGACGATTCAATCGTCAAGCGCTGCAAGAGTTCGTTTTTGAGCCTTCTTGATACAGGCACTTCGGCCTTGTCTTTCATTTCTACCCAGCCACCTTCGCCCCGAATGTAGCGTGTAACATTGTTTAGGTTGACGATATGCGACTTGTGAATGCGCATAAACTGGGTCTCATCAATCATCTGCTCAAAGTGCGCCATGGGTTTTGAGGTTGTGATTTTTTTGTGGTCAGTCAAATGAATTGTGCAGTAACTTCCCATCGCTTCCAAACGGTTGATGTCTTGCTCAGGGAAAAGAATGATCCCCTCAATCGTCGGAATGGAAATTTTCCTAATCGGCTGACTCGCTATTTGGATTTTATGGAGTATTTTGTTCAAATCTTTGTCGTCGTGATAGGTCTTGATAGTCTGCTCAATTTGCAATTTTTCGGCCAGCAATTGACTGTTTTTAAGCAGCAGCTGCTCATGTTCTTGCAAACGTTTCAACGCAATTTCTTGGGCATCTTTTGCTTCTTTTCGATAGGTATTGAAACGGTAGGCAACTGCGAAAGCAAAGAATAAAGCCTCCAAAACCGAGCAAATTTGATAGATGTAAGCCGCTCGTAAATTGTTCATTGACACGATACCCATAAAACCCAAAAGGACGTTGACAACGCCATAAATGTAGAAGCCAAAGGCTAACACAAAGTACCTTGCGTGCTTGAAGCCCAAAAAATGGATATAGATACTTGCGCCCAAAAGTACCAACATGATGGAGATAACAAGTAGTTGAAAAATGTCGTTTACCCAGCCTTTGTAGGGAAGCCATTCGTAGGGTAACAATAGGAGGCATATACTCCACAAAATTACCAATGTCCAAAAGAATTTCGGAACTAATTCCCTCATTCTCAGATAAGCATTGGCAAACAAGATAATAAAAAACAGCGTAATGACAGAGGAAGAGTTTATATCTGAACTAAAATTGGAAATTTGGCTGAATAGAAATTCTTGGTGATGGTTGTCGGCTTTAAAAATGATATATCCAGAGGATAAAATGTAGAAGAAATAATACAGAAAAACTTTGTCTCGAACGATCAAAAAAACGAATAAGTTGTAAAACATAAGGGCCAATAAAACGCCGTAAATGCCGCCATAAAGCAAATCGTATTTGTGTAAATAATTGGAAATGGCTTGAATGTTGCCCACTTTCAGCGGAACATACACGCTCGTGTTCTGAATGCGCAGGTAAATTCTTTTGGGCGATTTTCCTAAGTCAAAAACAGTATTGCTGCGTTTTAGAAAATGAGTACCAAAAGGCCGCATTGCCCCCGTCTGCCACAACCGAACAGAATCTTTCGTGTCAATCAGAAACACATCTAAAAGCCGAACATCATGCAACTCTTGAATCAAGTACAGTTCTTCATTTGATTGATTTTCAACATCAATTCGTAGCCAAATGGGGTATTCAGTATTGCCAAAATTGAGAAAATTTTTGGTGTTTGGAGCAAAAGCTTCTTCTGATAACTGGCGTATTTGATTAAAATTCATCACCTTAGAAGAGTCGACCCAGTAGTAAGCAAAGGATTCGACAGACTGCAATTCGTCGGAGGTCTGGTAGTGAAAGCGTTTTTGGGCCAGCAGAGGTAATGACAATAAAAAACTTACACAAACAACAAAGAATCGCATAGCTAATGATTCAAGTACTAGTAGCAAGCAAATTAGGAAATAAAAAGAGGATTTTAAAATCAATACTATTGGGATACTTATCAACTACTGCTCCGCAAATATTTATAACAAATACCTCCCTCGACCTAGGGTCGTACAGCTGTATATTTGTACAAATCTTTTTTGTGTACGCCCCAATTTCAAAATAATAGCGTAATTGACTATTATTGTTTTTTATTGAGAACCAGTATCATTGCGCAATGGAAAGGCGTGAAGCAAGAAAATGGAAGCGTGATTATCCCATTGGTTTCGGGAAGTTATGTATTTGAGATAAAATAAACTGTATACGTATATACCAATAAGTTTAATGAATACGATACTTCGGAAAGTTGTTTTTTGCCTCTCTTTTTCGGTCAGTGCGGTGGTGTATGCACAGCCTAAAGTTGAACGTTGGGCTAGGTTTGAAGCAGAGTGGTCGTACGCATCGGGCGGAAATCTTTTCCGTGAGGTGCAACTTTCCGCCCGATTTGTGGGCCCCGATACTACTTTTACGGTAGCGGGGTTTTATGACGGCAACAACCGTTTTAAAGTCAGGTGTATGCCCACCCAAACGGGCACTTGGACATTTACAACTTCCAGCAACAAAAAAGAACTCAACAACAAAAAAGGCTCGTTCGAATGCGTCAATGCAACTGGTAACAACCGTGGACCCGTCAAAGTGAGCGATGTGCATCATTTTAAGTACGCCGACGGCACGCGGTATTATCCGTTGGGCACGACCGCCTACGCGTGGACCCACATGGGGCAGGGGTTGCAAGAACAAACCCTTCGTTCGCTTCAAAACGCAGGATTTAACAAGATTCGAATGTGCGTTTTTCCCAAAAATTACGAATTGGTGAAAGAAGAGCCCGAACTATATCCTTTTGTCGTGCGTGAAGTGAAAAAGGACGAAAAAGGGAATGTGCTCAACGTGTGGGATTTTACGCAGTTTAATCCCGCCTTTTTTCAACACCTCGAAAAACGCATCGACGACCTCAACCGACTGGGCATTGAAGCCGATTTGATTTTGTTTCATCCTTATGATAAAGGGCGTTGGGGGTTTGATGCCATGCCTCATGAGGTCAATGTGCAGTATATCAAATACTTGACGGCACGATTGGGGTCTTTTCGGAATGTTTGGTGGTCATTGGCCAACGAGTGGGATTATGTAAAATCCAAAACCGTCGCCGATTGGGATGCCCTTACCCAAGCCGTGGTGGAGTCAGATCCGTACCGTCATTTGTGTTCTATTCATGGCTCTACGGCTACCTATTATGACTACTGGAAGCCAACGTTTACCCACGCAAGTATTCAGGATGATGCTCCGCTTCGGCACTCGGGCGGCGTGTCGACCCTGCGCAATGTGTATCACAAACCCATTGTACTAGACGAGGTGGGGTATGAAGGAAACTTAAAATCGCGCTGGGGGCGGTACAGTCCTGAGGAGATGACCCACTTGGCGTGGGTAGGCGCGATGGCGGGTACGTACGTGACGCACGGTGAGTCGTACATGTTCAAGGATGCCTCCGATACTATTTTCTGGGCCAAAGGCGGCCAATTTAATGGTACAAGTTGGAAGCGTTTTGGCTTTCTAAGAAAAATACTTGAAGAAGCCCCTTCGCCTCTGTCGATGAGCGATGTGAGTCGCGATTACCGCACATCTTCCGCGGGCGAAGGCTATTATTTTGTGTATTTCGGCAGCGAAGTCAATGATTTTTGGTTGTTTAACCTCCCCGCTAAAAATGGAGAAGGTCCGAAACTGACCGCTGGCAAGCGTTTCAGCATCGAAATCATAGACACTTGGGATATGATCGTACAGGCTGTTTCGACTGTTTTTGAAACGGGTCCCGAAACGGATTATCGTTTGTTCGACAAAGACCTGAAAAAAGTTAGGCTACCTCTGCGCCCCTACATGGCGTTGAGAATCAAAGAGATAAAATGAAATTGATTTAGTAAGCAAATGGCGTAATTCTGATACCTTTTTGAGCCTGCTTTAAGTTTAGTCCCCCTTATCGTTTGTTAATCAGATAATATCCTTATAAAAAAGAAACTTTTGTGCTTGTATTGTCTTCATATGGTGTGTGGGCGCAAAGCCTACTGCTTCAGCACTTTTAGAACCCGCCGCATGCTGCCAAGCCAGTAATGTGGTGATTGTGTCGCGGGGTTCAGGCGGCTATGTTTTTGGGGTGATAGAGGAGTGTATTTCCTTAATCATTGGGAGTGGTGCAGCTGCATTTCTGCACAACTAATTTTTGTTTATGCCCCAATTTTAGAATGATAACGCAATTGATTATTATTGTTTTTTATTGAAAACCAGTATGATAAAGAAAATAATAAGGCCTTATTTACCTCATATACTCACGTGGGCTATTTTCTTGTTTTTGCCTTTCATTGGCTATTTATATGAGCCCCAGAAAGCCTCAGAAGTCAATGTGTATTTTGTCAAAACTCATTTTCTGAATATCACTTTTTTTGCCACAGCATTCTATCTGAATCTTTACTACATCGCCCCAAAGTACTTTTTTGAGAAGAGACGGCTAACATTTATTGCTTTTCTCTTTTTAGGACTGGGTATTTACATTTTCATTTGTTATTTGATGCTAAAATTCGATCCTGTTGCAGAAATAAGAGAGTTCGAAGAGAGAAAAAACCTTTTTATTCGGGTGTTTGTTGGCCCTACCTTTATTTATTCTTTATGTATGCTGACGAGTACGATGATGTTTTTGTACGACGAACAGGCCCGTCAGAAAAACCTCAACCGCTTGATTGAACTTGAAAAAACAGCCACCGAACTCAATATGCTCAAATTGCAGATAAGCCCCCATTTTCTGTTCAATACGCTTAATAATATTCGTTGGCTTGTCCGTAAAAAATCCGAACAATCGGAGGAGTCTATCCTCAAACTTTCTGAAATCCTGCGGTATATCATTTATGAGGTGGGAGATACGAAGGTGGCGTTGAGTAAAGAAATAGAACACCTCAAAAACTATATTGAACTGCAAAGCCTTCGCTTACCGATAGCAGGCAACGTCTTTTTTAAGGTAGAAGACGGGATTAATCATTATCAAATTGAGCCACTTTTATTTATTCATTTTGTAGAAAATGCTTTCAAGTACGGCATTGACAGCAAAAATGCGCCCGACATTCGATTTGAGTTTAGGAAACTACCGAGTGGTATTCTCTTTCACTCAAAAAATAAAATTCTGTTGAAGAAAACAACCGTTCAAAACGAGGGTATTGGCCTAGTGAATATCCAAAGGAGGCTGGAATTACTCTACCCTAACAAGCACGAACTGACCATCAATATGTCAGAGGGGGAGTTTGAAGTTCAACTAAGATTGGAATTACATTAAAACCTATAAATAAAGCCCCATTTGGGGTTTGGGTGCTGATGAATATAAAATGTATTTTAATTGACGATGAGCCATTTGCACTGAATATTCTCGAAGACGATCTACTGGATTTTGACAACGTAGAGGTCATTGAGAAATTCAATAGTCCAGTGGATGTGCCTGATTTTCTCCAAAAGCAGGACGTTGATTTGATATTTTCGGACATTCAGATGCCCGAAATGCTCGGTACGCAGTTTGTCCGAAATTTAGAAAACCCACCTTTGGTTATTTTTACTACGGCCTATCATCAATACGCCGTAGAGGGGTTTGAACTCAATGCCGTTGATTATTTGATGAAACCCATCCGGAAAGAACGACTGGCCGCTGCCCTTAAAAAAGTAGAAGACCAGTTGAGACTACGAGAGAAATTAAAAGAAGATTCGGAAGAACACTACCTTGTAATCAACGTCGAATATCAGAAAGTTAAGCTGCTTTTTGAGGAAATTGTCTATATCGAAGGGCTGAAAGATTACGTAAAAATTTATCTGGTCAATCGGGTGCATCCTCTCCTGACCCGTAGCAACCTCAGAGGCATGGAAGCAAAACTTCCCGAAAAATACTTTGCCCGAATCCACAATTCTTACATCATCAACAAACAAAAAATCGTAGCATTTCACCACTCCAAAGTGTCGCTTTCAAGCATCGAACTACCCGTTGGAAAAATGTATGCTGACAAAATCAGTGCGTTTCTTTGAGGCTGAGGGCCTTCCTGTTTTTCGTAGATATACACTTCCTATGCGTTGATATACACATAATTGCGCCCGCTTATTTTCTTCTTCACCTTTACATCGAGTTCTGGAAAAAATTAAATTCTGAAAACGATGAAAAGGTTAATAGTCATTTTTTTAGCAGCCATTTTTACGGTAAAAAGTGTAGCTCAGATGCCAGCAGGTGGCGCACCCAATGGCACAAAAATACCCGAAGGACGGGTATTCGGGAAGGTTGTTGACGAGCAAGGTAAGCCCGTCGAGTTTGCCTCGGTCGTTTTGTTGAAAACGGTCTTTGACAACACCACCCAACAAAACAAAGATGTGTTGGTCAAGGCGCAAAATTCGGAACTAAACGGAGATTTTAACTTTCCTGAAGTACCGATTATGGGCAAGTTAAAATTGAAAATCAGTTCGGTAGGGTACAAAAATTTTGAGATGACTGTGGCGTTTGCTATGCCCAAGATGGACGAAATGACACCCCCCAAAGCAGGGCAACAGCCTGACCCCGTCATGTTGGCAAAAATAATGGCGGGTTTCGAGAAAGATTTGGGTAACCTGAAATTGGAAAGCGATACCAAAACATTGGATGTAGTGACAGTAACCGCTACGAAATCGTTGCTCGAAATGGACATTGACAAGAAGACGTTTAATGTAGAAAAAAACATCGTTACGGCAGGGGGGACTGCGGTGGACATTATGCGAAATATCCCAGCTATTCAAGTTGACATAGACGGCAATGTAAAAATGCGTAATGCTGCCCCTACTATCTTCATTGACGGTCGTCCAACGACGCTTTCACTTGACCAAATCCCTGCCGATGCCATCGAAAAAGTAGAAGTAATTACCAATCCTTCGGCCAAATACGACGCTTCGGGAAGTATGGCGGGTATCTTGAATATCATTTTGAAGAAAAACAAAAAAAGTGGGTACAATGGTATGGTCAACGTAGGTGCAGACCGTTTTGGGGGCTCAAATGTGCTGGGAAGTATCAGTGTTCGTCAGAAGAAATTGAGCGTTACGTTGATGGGGATGAATATGCGAATGAGAAACAACACCGAAGGCAATAGTGAGCGTACCAGTAATTTAGGAGGTGCAAGCGGCTCGGTGGAGCAGGATATTCACAGCAAAACGAAAGGGATGATGACTTTTGGACGTTTGGGGGTAGATTATAATGTCTCCAATAGAACAACGCTCTCGGCGGCGGGCATATTGGCCGGGGGTAAATTTCGCCCCTCAGAAGATATTTGGATTACCAATACGTCGGGCGGGAACAGCACCGTAAGCAACCGAATCTCACAGTCGGAACGTAGCTTTAAGCCAGTAGGTATGCAGTTAGGTTTTAAACACAATTTTCCAACCGCGGGCGAAGAATTGACGGCAGATTTTAACTATTTCGGCGGAGAAAACGCGGGCAATGGTATCTATACGACCCATTATTACAACCAATCGAATCAGATTACGGGGACGCAAATTCAGAAAAATGTGGGTTCGGGCAGCAACCAGTTTATGACTTTCCAAACTGATTATGTGAAGCCGTTCAAAAATGAGATGACACTTGAAACGGGCGTGAGAGCACAAATCAACAACCTCCAAAATATCAACAACAACTCGCTCAAAGCCATTGGTTCAGAGGTATATAAAAACATTTCGTCGGCCTCGGTCAATTTCGAAAGTAAAAACAATGTGTATGCGGCTTACGTATCGGTATCGGGCAAAGCCAAAAAGTTGTTTTCCTACAAAGTAGGCTTGCGGGCGGAAAGTTCGGCCTACGACGGCAAACTCCTGAATACTGGAGAAAAATTCAGCAATAGCTTTCCCGTGAGTTTATTTCCTTCAGTGTTTATCAGCAAAAATTTGTCAAAGACCGACCAAATTCAATTCAGCATCACCAGAAGAGTCAATCGCCCGAATTTCTTTCAGTTGATTCCGTTTCTTGATTACAGCGATAGCCTCAATATCACGCGCGGCAATGCCAACTTGGTGCCTGAGTTTACCACTTCTGGTGAGGTTTCGTACAGCAAATCAAAAGGCTCGGCTACTTTTTTGGCATCGGCTTACTACAAGCACACCAACAATCTGATTACGAGGTATTTGAATCAGGAAATAAACCCTATTAGTGGCAAACTCGACCTCATCAATACCTATATTAATGCCAATTCGAGTATCAATTACGGAACAGAGTTTACTTACACCAATAAGTTGAAAAAGTGGTGGGATTTTACGGCCAACGTCAACTTTTACAACTCAAAAATTAACACCGATAATGTGGACAAAAGCGTAGCAACGGATGCGCTTTGGACGGTATTTGGAAAATTGAACAACAACTTTAATCTTCCGAAGAAATGGGTGATTCAGTTGTCGGGCGATTATCAAGGCAAAACCAATTTGCCCGTGACTCAGAATCAGGGTTTTGGTGGGGGCCCTATGATGCAGGCCCAAAGTTCATCGCAAGGCTACATTGAGCCATTCTACGGAGTAGATTTGGCCATTAAGAAAACCTTCTTGAAGCAGGATTTGGCATCGCTGACGCTTTCGGTCAATGATATTTTGAGAACGAGAGGAAATAGACAAGTGTCTTCTGGAGAGGGCTTTTCACAAACGTATTATCGCCTCACCAATCCTCAAATTATCAAGTTGAATCTCTCGATTCGTTTTGGAAAAATGGACATGAATTTGTTTAAGAAAAACAATAACCCCTCTTCGATGGAAGGAATGCAAATGCAGTAATTTAATCCGATTATACGCTTCTGAATGGGGAGATGGTCGTTGCGCCATCTCCCCGTTTGTTTTTACCCAAATCAGAAAAGCAGGCAAATCACTACTACTTATTGGTAGCTTTTATTAACACTTTATGGATTGATTTTGACATGTTGTGGCATGATTCTGATATGATAGCTTATCTTTATAAGCGTATTTTTGTGCAAAAAATAATTAGAAAAATTAAATAATGAAAAGCATTTTTTACATCATAAAGATGAACATGGTGGTCCTCTTATCACTCTTGTTTTTAAAAGGAGTTGCCCAAGAAACCAACCAGCTTAAAACCAGTTTTCAGAACCCGCCTCATGCTGCTAAGTTAGTGGTGTGGTGGCATTGAGTGGGCAGTAATATCACCAAAGAAGGAATTACCAAAGACCTCGAATGGATGCATCGAACGGGTATGGCGGTTTTCAAGCCTTTGATGTAGTCATTGGCGGTGGCCAAACCGTCGAAAAAAAATCAAGTACATGACCCCTGAGTGGTTTGAACTCATCAAACATACCGCCGCCGAAGCCGATAGGTGGGGCCTAAACCCGAAAAATCGCCAAGCTTGATTGGCTATCCTGAGGTTGATATTGAAATCGCGACCAAAGCCAACGAAGTTTGGAGCGTAGCGGATGGCAGGTTTACTTACCAAAATACGTACAGAAAAGGCAGGGTTTTCTGGAATGCTCCGCTGTCGGGTATTTTTGGTCAAATAAGCCTGAAAAAAGACGTTGACTACACCCTGCCACATACCAATACCCGTTTGTCGTGGATGCACCGTAAAACCGATTAAACATGCGTAATCAGGTGGAAGATTTGGAGGTAGCTTTCAGAATGGAGGGCAAAATGCCCGAACTGTGGCGAGCTGACTAAGGCACGACTGAAGCTCTTTCGTACAAAATTGAAAAGGGGATGACGAACGTAAAACTTCATTTGGAGCCACAGGAGTCGGTTTTTGTTGTTGTTCAAAAAACAACTTCGCAGAAAGAATACAGTGTCGAGGAAAGTAAAACCATTGATTTAGGGGCAATTCGGGGTAGTTGGGCGGTGCATTTTCCCGAAAATTGGGGGGCACCCAAACAGGTTACTTTAAATGAATTGACTTCTTGGCACAATCACCCCGACGAAGGCGTGAAATATTTCAGTGGTACGGCGGTGTATTCCAAAGAGTTTAAAATCAAAAAGAGGAGTTAAAACCCAATTCGGTCCTTTTGCTTGATTTAGGAACGGTGAGAGATATTGCGGTTGTTTCGGTCAACGGTTTAGAGCTCAAAACGCTCTGGAAAGCAGATATTGCCAAAGCGGTAAAAACAGGAAAAAATAAACTTGAAATCAAGGTCACAAACCAAGGGGATAATCGAATAGCAGGAGATAGCAAACTACCCAAAGAACAAAAAATTCTACAAATATCCAGCAAAGGGATACGTTTTGGTGGTGAACCCAAGCCTAAAGAATCAGGAATATTGGGGTTGGAGCTGTTGAAACTTAAATGACCTTCTGCTTTTTATTATTCAATCCTAAATAACCAACGTTGCCAGTAAGAAATACGCTGGCAGCGTTTTTTTATGCCTTATGGATTGATTTTGCCAGTCAATAGCAGAATATTGGTAATGAATTGTACTATCCCAACAACTACTTTTGTCCAAGAAATTCATTGGAAAAGTCAATAGACTATCAGCAAAAAGCCGTTCCTACTGCGAATAGAAACGGCTTGGTTCGCTTTCCGACTTATTAAAGACGACAATCTTTTTTTCAAAAAAATCAAACCGTTCAAAAGTATGAAAAAAACTACTTTCAACCAATCCGGATGGCAAAATACGCTGTTTTGGGGGATTCTGTTTATGCTGTCGGGTAGCTTTGCTATTGGGCAAACCATTTCTGGGAAAGTGACTACTGGCCAAGGCGAGTCACTACCTGGCGTAAGCATTGTAATAAAAGGAACAACCAAAGGCACAACCACCGACAAAGATGGAAATTACTCTATCGAGGCCAGAAAAGCGCAAACGCTTATTTTCTCCTTTGTAGGTTATGAATTACAAGAAATTACAATCAGCGACCAGAAATCCATTGATGTTACCCTCAAATCAGCAACAGCAAACCTTGAAGAAGTAGTAGTGACGGGTGTATTTGACAAGCGTACAGCCTTAGAATCTTCAATTGCGATTAGTAAACTTGATAGTAAAACAATCGCCAAATTAGCTCCCAATAGTGCCGCCGATTTGTTGAGTTTTACACCAGGTGTATTTGTAAATTCGGCTTTGGGAGAAATAAACAATACCGTTTATTCTAGAGGTGTAAACGCCAATCAATTTGGGCCATCGGGCGTAAATGGTTATTATTATGTATCGCTGATGGAAGATGGTTTGCCAGTAACAAACCTTACCTCAGGCACTGTGGTGGCCGACAGATTTTATCGGGCCGACGCCACTTTGGCAAATTTGGAGGTAGTTAGAGGTGGTTCGGCTGCCATCGCATCAAACAACGCTCCCGGTGGAATATTTAATTATATCTCAAACACAGGTTTTAGGCCAGTTAATGAAATTGCCTACAAAGTAGGTTTAGAGGGTGATGGAATCAACTTATTCAATCGCTTAGATGCTAATTTCGGTGGGAAATTAGGTAAAAATGGCTGGTACTATAATGTTGGTGGTTTTTATCGCCATGCAGAAGGACAGAGAAGCCCAGGGTATGCTCAAAACAAAGGGGGGCAGATAAAAGCCAATTTGGTAAAAAAACTGGCCAACGGTGGTATGTGGAAGATTTATGCAAAAATCTTGGATGATAGAAACGGTATTCCACAAAACCTTCCTGCCCAAAACTACGATAATCCAACGATTGTAAACGGTTTTTCAAATACTTTCAGCTATATGTTGCCTGCGGGCGGGTCTGTACAACCACTTTGGAATACGGCCGATTCTTATACTTTCGACCCTTCAAAACTCATTCATAGCCAAGATAAAGTTTTAGGTACAGAACTAAACCTAAATCTGAAAAACGGCTGGACAATTTCGAATAATATAAGAGGGTCTTTGAAAGGCATTGAACAAGACCTGACGATTATGGCCACTCCTACGCCATTAACAAGTGTATTGACCTATGCTTTGATGGGAATGGTTGGTCCTGGTACGTTTTCGTTCAAAGACAGAGCTACTGGGCAAGAATTGGCAGCAGTTTCTGCCGATTTTTCGAGAGGACCAAGTTTTACGGTTACCAAAAACAACCTTCCAGGGCAAGATATTGTGCCAAATGGCTTACTTTATAATTTTACAAATTATGCAAAGGCTCATTTGAGTGAGGTAATTGACCAAATAACGGTAAACAAAAAAGTGGGTAAACACTCGCTTACAGCAGGTAGTTATTTGGCATTCACCAACTTTATTACCGATGTGGCAGGCACGGCAAATTCTACCCTTCGCCCAATTCAAAACCTTGCCGCTCCACTTGATATTACTTGGACAAGCCCCGCTGGTGTAGTTCAAAAAGTTACAAATGCTCAAGGCTATGCTCGCCTTTCGGGTGGTGGTCTGGCATTTAGGTCGGCAGATGTAAAGCAAAATCAAGTGGCGTTTTTCTTCAATGATGGCTATCAGCCTACAGAAAAACTGAATATTGATTTAGGACTTAGAATAGAAAATATCAGCGTAAAGGGAGGCAATCAAATAGGTGTGCCAACGCCAACAGGTGCTACGGGTGGATTGGACGGAGACCTCAAGACTTTATACGACAATAGTTATTTTGTAAAAGGGACAACCGTTAATTACAATTCAAAACTCAACTTATTCTCCTATTCGGGTGGTATAAATTACCTTTTGAATAGAGGAAACTCAATTTATGCACGTTTTTCAAACAGCCAAAAAGCCCCTGACTATGGATTTTATAACGATAGCTTTACAAACCCTACCGCCAGTCCAGAAGTAAAAGCTCAAACAATCACTCAGTTTGAATTAGGATATAAATTTAAAGGAAAAAAAGCTTCAGGGTCTGTTATACCTTTTTACAGCAATCTTAGCGATATACCTGTTACCACTTTTGCCCAAGATACAGACGGTTCGGGCTACTATACCCCAGTGGTGTACAATTCAATCCGCACTTTAGGGCTTGAAACTGAAATAAACATCAACTTTACCAAAAATTTTAGTCTAAATGCCAATGCAACTTACCAAGATGGCGTGGCTACGGTATGGCAAAACTGGCTCGTGGGTGCAAACGGTAAAACAGACGATAAAATTGCTAATTTTAACGGAAATCGTGCTGTAAATATTCCAAAATTGATGGCCAATATCACGCCAATGTTTACCTTCTCGAAAGGTTTCGTGATGCTCAATTACAAATATATGGGAGCAAGACCAGCCAACATAGCCAATGTTTTTGACCTCCCAGGCTTTGGTCAGCTAAACCTAAGTGCAGGTTATGATTTAACTAAAAAATTATCTCTGACGGCCAATATCAATAATTTGGCGAATAGTACAGGTGTAATGAACTGGATGGCTACATCGCAGTTTGCATTAGTGGATAGTTTTAATCACAATTCTTTTACTCCAGAAAGAAGACAAACAGCTCCTAATTCAATTTTTCAGATTTTGCCTGTTCAGCCAAGAGCCTATTTCTTGACTTTAAGATATAAATTCTAAATGGTAGCAGGAATTAGAAATGTCACGATTACATTTTTTAAATAAATTTTACAGAAGGTAATCGTGACATTTTAACATTGATTTCAACAAATAAACGATAGATACAGTATGACAAACACGCAGACAAGAAAAGCTGGAATACCTCAGGGAATAATTACAGTTTTGGTTAGTATTTTGCCCGTAATGGCCGTGATTACGCTCATGCCTGTAGTGCCTACCTTGAGAAATCACTTCAAAGACGTGCCTTATATTGAAACTTTAGCACCATTTGTTATTTCAGCCCCAGGTTTGTGTGTGGCTTTATTTGGGCCTTATGCAGGGTTTTTAGCTGATAAAATTGGCCGTCGAAAACTACTGATTATTTTCTCGATACTTTACGCTATTGGTGGGGTATTGCCCTTTTTTATTGAAAGTTTCAGTGCATTAATCGCTGGTCGTCTTATATTAGGTATTGGCGAAGCCTTCATACTTACCATTTCAAATATACTTCTGGGCGATTATTTCGAGCAAAGCAAACGCAATACTTGGTTGATGATTCAAAATATCGTTGGCCCATTGGTTGGGTTCTTTGTCATTACAGGAAGCGGCCAGTTGGCGTCATTAGGTTGGCAATATCCATTTTTACTCTATGCGATTACGCTTATTATCCCAATTGGGGCGTATTTCTTTATTTTTGAACCTACCGAAAAAGCCCCTTCTATTGCCAATAACAAGGATATTTTTTTTCAATTTTCTAAAAAAGCCTTAATAAAGGTATTCTTAACTACCTTTTTTGCTTCTGTTCTATATTATGTTTACACCCTACATTTTTCGCTTGCTTTAGACAAAATCGGAATTTCTGACCCAAAAGAAGTCGGAAAGATTACGGCAGTAGCCAGCCTAATGCTTCCTTTGGGGGCTGTCTTATTCAAGTTATTGGGTACAAAAAGCAATCGAATTCAGTTTGGATTAATGTTTACGCTTATCGGGATCGGGCTTATAGGCGTAGGCCTTGCCACAGACCTTACCTCGGTAATGGCCAGTGCCGTTATTCAACAAGTGGGCTGTGGTATGGCAATTCCAGTATTGATAGCTTTCGGGCTTAGGTCTGTTCCTACCGAATACAGAGGACGTGGCATGGGTATTTGGAGCAGCGGATTTTTCCTTGGTCTTTCGGTATCACCTTTTGTGGTAGGTTTTGTCAGAAATTTAACGGGTGATATTCTAAAAGCCTTCCTTGTTTTTGGTGTAATCTGCCTCGTAATGGTGGTGGTAAACTTCATCTTTGATAAAGAATAACTCTTTTTGGAGGTGTAAGTATAAAAGAGTTTTGTAAGAAATAGCCTGATTTTTCGGGTTAAATTTCAATAGCAATAAGTATATTTTTTCAATAAAATTTTAGAAATGAATTATAGATTAATTATAACAATTTTAAGTTTTTGCCTAAGCTACAGCGGTTTAATGGCTCAAACGAATGGTAAAATTCCTCATTTACAGAAAAAAGGGAATACAGCACAATTAATGGTGAACAATAAGCCTTTTTTGATTTTGGGTGGCGAGTTGCACAATTCTTCTTCTTCAAATGCAGACTATATGCGTCCGATTTGGGAGCAATTGAAAAAGAAAAACCTCAATACAGTAGTAGCACCTGTTTATTGGGAAATGATAGAACCAACCGAAGGGAATTTTGATTTTGCATTGGTTGATAGCATGATTGTTGGCCTACGAAAACAAAACCTAAAACTTGTAATTCTGTGGTTTGCCACTTGGAAAAACGGTTATTCTACTTACGTGCCATCTTGGGTAAAACGCAACCCCGACAAATATCCTTATGCCAAAGATAAAAATGGTAAAACCCTACAAACTCTTTCTGCATTTGGCGAAGAAACCATGAAAGCAGACGCTAGAGCGTTCAAAGCCTTGATGAAACACATCAAAGAATTTGACCAAAAAGAGCAGACCGTCATCATGGCTCAAATTGAAAACGAAGTAGGTATCTTTTATTCATCACGTGACTATATTGGCGATAAACTATACCAATCTCAAGTACCAGCAGATGTAATCACTTATCTGAAAAACAATAAGCTACAGCCTGAATTAGAAAAGGTGTGGAAAGCCAACGGAAGTAAAACCAAAGGCAATTGGGAAGCAGTTTTTGGCAAAAACGATACCACTACGGCCAACTGGAAAAATCTGAGTTATTTAACCGATGAATTGTTTACGGTTTACCATTACGCCCGATATATGGGTGCCGTAGCCGAGGCAGGCAAATCAGAATACCCAATTCCGATGTTCGTCAATGCTTGGATAAAACAACCCAAATTGGCTTTTCCAGGTAAATATCCAACAGGTGGGCCTATACCACACACCTTAGATTTTTGGCGATTGGCTGCCCCTGCCGTTGATATGATTGTACCCGATATTTATATTTCTGGTGCCAATGAGGTAATTGAAACCTATCGGAGAGATGGAAACGCCGTTTTTGTACCTGAAATTGGGCATCACAATACTGCTACATTTGAGGGTATGTATGCCTTCGGAAGTCAAGAAATTATAGGTTTTTCACCTTTTGGCATTGATGATATGTCGCCAGAAGAAGACCCTTTTACTCCTACCTACAAGGCACTCTCAAGAGTAAAAGACGTGATTTTGAAGTACCAAAGTACCGATAAAATGACAGGTATTTTATTAGATAAAAATAAACCTACGCAAAGTTTTGATTTGGGAGATTATGCCATCAGAGCAAATATTGGCAAAACAATTATTGATTTTAATTTGGTTTTTGCGGGTTTTCCTTCAAAAGACCCAAAACCTGAAGTGGCAGGCGGAATATTGATAAACATTGGACCTGATGAATTTATCATTGTCGGCAAACATTTTAACATTGAACTCAAAGCAAAAGCACCCAATCCATCTTTACCATTTTTAGATATTGAATTGATGGAGGAGGGATACTTTGACAATGATGTCTGGAAAGCAACTCGCCGACTCAATGGTGACGAGTCTTTTACCAGTATGGGTGGCGACGCTGGCTTTGGCTTCAAAAAAGACCCAAGCATTGCGGCTGTCGCATTTCCTAATACAGAGGAGTTCAAAGTAATGCGATTCAAAGTGTTTAGATATAAATAAAAAATTCGAAGAAATCTGAGCGTCATGTCGGGTAAGAAATTATCCATAATACACAGATTTTCATTAAGTTAACTATTAAATAATATGTCATTAAATATAAAACGTGCGGTAAGTTTATATAGCTATCAGGAAGAGTTTTTTCTAAGGAAAATGAGTTTGGAAGATTGCATCGCCGCGGCTGCTACCACAGGTGCGACAGGTATCGAATTAGTAGGTGAACAAAGTGTGCCAGGCTGCCCAAAATTGCCATCCGATGCCTTTGTTGACCAATGGTTTGGTTGGATGGACAAATACAAAGTTACCCCTGTGGCTCACGATATGTTTTTAGATTACAATAAGAAAAAAGGTCATTATTGGACAGACGATGAAGCCGTAGAATCGTTCAAGCAAGATATTCGGTTTGCCCATAAACTGGGTTTCAAAATCATCCGAGTAATTGTAAATACCACCCCCCAAATCATCGAAAAAGTATTGCCATTTGCCGAAGACCACGACATAATCTTAGGTATTGAAGTACACGCTCCTTGGAATATCAACAGTGCTTGGATGGCCAAGCATTGGGAAGTAATGGAAAAAACAGGTACAAAACATTTTGGATTTATTCCCGATATGGGTGGTTTTACCAGACGACTGCCCAGAGTGCAAATAGAGCGAATGATACGCAATGGTGCCGATCCCGAAATCGCCAAATTTGTATGCGAACAACACGAAAAAGGCATAATGGCAGAATACACCATTTTTGAGGTGTCAAGAATGAGCAACCGCCGCATTGATATGGCCGTAGCTGAACTTTCACGCCACAATACCTACGTAAATCCACTGAGTTTAGTGCCACATATTGATAGAATCGTACACATTCACGGCAAATGCCTTGAAATGTTGGAAGACTATACCGAATACAGTATCCCGTATAAGGAGGTAATAGATGTTTTGAAAAAATATGGTTACAATGGCTATATCGCTACTGAGTACGAGGGCAATCGCCACATACAAGATATTTACGAGGTAGATAGTGTGGAACAGGTTCGCAGGCATCAAGTGATGTTGGAAAGAATGATAAATGTTTGATGATGAATTTTTAATTACAGGATTCAATACTTCATTTATCATTAAACATTCACAATTAAACATTCACAATTAAACATTAAAAAACATGTACGAAAAATATATGATAGTGCCTGAAAAGGCTAAAAAAAACGAAAAAGGCTTTGAAATAGGAGTCAGATTGCCTTATTACCGTGGAGTTTCTCTTTCTATGGTCGAAGAAATTGAGGTATCATTGGATGGTGAAACCTTACCACAAAATGCTGTGAATATCACCGTAAATGACAAAACCTACAACCTCGAACAACGAGAAAACGAAACCAATGACCGCTGGGAAATGGGCGATATAGCCACACTTTCTATTGAAACACCAGACGATTTGCCAGAAGGTGAGCATACTATCGGTCTTAAAATCAATTTAAGAATTGGATATATGCCATTTCCGAGTATTCGAGTAGATGAAAAAAAGTTAATTTTTCATTAAAAATGAAAACAGATATTCTAATAATTGGTTCTGGCCCAGTTGGAGCTACTTACGCCAGAATACTTTCGGAGCAAAAACCTCATGCAAAAATCTTGATGATAGATGCAGGGCCAAAGGTTTCGGATAAAATTGGGCAACACACCAAAAATATTGCTGACCCAAAAGCAATGGAAACAGCTCAAATTCTTTCGCAAGGGCCTAAAAAAACGCCATATCCGATGATTTCAGTGGCAGAAAGGGCAATGGCGGTTCAACGTGGCGAGCTCAGTGCTGATATTTTGGCAAGAGCAGGAACGCACTTAGTTTTAGACCAAATAGATGACATCAAAAACAATGAAATGCCTTCAATTTCAATGTCTACTAACATTGGTGGCATGGGAATTCATTGGACTTGTGCTTGCCCAACCCCTGGAAATGATGAGAAGATTACCATAATTCCTGAAAATGAAATGAGTAAAGCACTTGCCAAAGCCAGAGAAATTTTGAATGTAACGCAATCGGCTTTTCCTTCTTCGCCAGAAAGTGAAGCGATATTGAATATTCTCAATCAAACATTGGGTACAAATCATGCTGAAAATCGCCAAGCTCAACCCATGCCTTTGGCTTGCAAAACCGACGAAGCAGGCAATCGGTATTGGACAGCCTCTGATGTGATTTTGGGTAACACACTCGAAAATCCAAACTTTGAATTACGCTCTGAAACCATTTGTAGGCGATTGGTGATTGGTAAACTGGTAAACTTGGAAATTGGTAAAAAAACAGAAAATACAAACAACAATTATCTGATAACCAATGACCAATTCTCTATCACGGGGGCAGAAATTGAACATATTCATTCAGGGAAAAAGGAAACCGTCGAAGCTAAAATCGTTATTGTAGCTGCGGACCCGCTTCGTACACCACAGTTGCTTTGGGCTTCGGGCATCAGACCGAAAGCATTGGGGCATTACCTCAACGAACATCCTTTTGTTTTTACTTTCGTAGAATTAGACAAAGATTTGGTAAAAAAACATTCGAAAAATCGGAAATCCGAAATCGAAAATCGTAAATCGAATGACCCAACCGTTGGTGTATTTTGGGTGCCGTTCGATGCTCCAAATCATCCATTTCACGGGCAAATTATGCACATGGATTTATCTCCGATGAAAACAACAATAGAAGAAACTGAAAACGGAATTTTGTCTGACTCAAATCCGAAATCGCAAATCGTAAATCGTAAGTCAATTGTTGGTTTAGGTTGGGGCTGTTTGAAAGAATCAAATTTTGACGACCAAATTGTTTTTTCAGAAACGGAAAAAGACTACTTTGGTATGCCCAAAATGAATTTTAAGTTTCAATATACGGATAATGATTTAGCCTCAATCGAAGCGGCAAAAGCGTATCAAAAAAAGGTAGTAAATTCATTTGGGAAAGAAATAAAAGACGGCGGACAAACCCTCATGCCTCCCGGCACATCCCTGCATTATGAAGGCTCCACCAGAATGGGTGCAGAAAATGATGGAGAGTCGGTGTGCGATACCTACTCACAGGTTTGGAATTTTGATAATCTGTTTGTGGGCGGTAATGGCGTGATCCCTATACCGACAGCTTCCAATCCAACGCTGACGAGTGTAGCTTTGGCGGTGCGTTCGTGTGAAAGAATCGTTCAAATTTTATGAAAATATGAAAAATACAATTGGGAACGGCGTAATTCCTATTATTGATACTTCTCAATTAGAATCCGAATTGTATCAGGGCGGGATTCCCGTTTCATCGTTGACTGCCAATGCCCATGCGGTTTTTCATATCAATCGGGTAGAAGATTACTTCCGAATGGTCAACTTCCCGCTTCAATCTGATTTACAACCAAGAAGAATCACCGTCTTTAACTTCTTTTTTTTAACCAAGGGCACCAGTAGCCGCAGCAAAGGCTTGGATACCTACGATTTTGGTGAAAACACCTTTTTCTTTGTGCCTGCTTATCAGATTACTACCCACAAGTTTATCAGAAATGATGTGGAAGGATTTTACTGTCACTTCAGTCTTGATTTGCTCACCACAGACTATAAGCTCAAAGACTTATTAAACGAGTTCCCTTTTTTAGAATTTAACAGCCATCCCTTGATTGTCATCAAAGAAGAAGCCAAAGCATTTGTCATTCCTTTACTCGAAAGACTCTTAACCGAGTACAAAGCAGGAGCAAGCTGCCGATACGATATTCTGAGAACTTATCTGATCACTTTGTTTACGGAGTTAAAACCTTTTGCTGCGTCATCGGCAATGGTTTCTTCCAATGCTGCCACTACAATTACGGAACAGTACAAAAAAGCATTATCTCAGCACATTTATCAAAAACAGAAAATCACCGACTACGCCGAATTATTATCCGTTTCGCCCAATCACCTTAACAAATGTGTAAAGAAAACTTTGGGAAAATCAGCCCACGATTTGTTGAACGAAATGCTTTTGCTCGAAGCCAAAGTGCTGTTGAAACAGACCAACCTAAACGTTACAGAAATTGCTTACAGAATTGGTAAAAATGAAATCAGCGACTTTGCCCGTTTTTTTAAATCACAAACTGGCATGAAGCCCAGCGAATACCGATTGATGAGTTAGGGAATCTGGTTGAAGGGGGACGCTAAATGTTAGCCAAATTGTTATTTGATGATTTCTAATGGTAAACAATGTTACCAAATCTTTAACTTTGTGTTCTTTTTTGCGGGCAAAAGGTAATTTTTGCCGCCTTAGATAAACCGAACACCAGTGAGAATTCTTCAAAAAACGCTATTCTTTTTTTTTATTTCTTGTTTCAGTTTTCAATCCATTGGACAGATAACTAATAACAACGGCGGCTTGCTGACCGATATGATTGATACGACCACCCGTATCGGGAAAAGTATGTTGTCGCTCAATAGCCGTCTGGGAAAAATAGGCTTCAGCGGCTATCTGCAGCCACAGTTTCAGGTGGCTGAGTCGAACGGAGCGGGTGGAAATATCTACAATGGCGGGGATTTCGGACCGCACGTCAACAACCGCTTTCGCCTGCGTCGCGGGCGTTTTCGGGCCGATTTTTCGCATTTGACCGACGACGGACGGCCTTCGACTTATTTTGTGTTTCAATTTGACGGTACCGAGCGTGGGGTCAATATTCGTGATTTTTGGGGGCGGGTTTTTGAACATAAATGGGATTTATTTCACTTCTCGGCGGGCGTAATGGCAAGGCCCTTTGGGCATGAAGTATTGTTGTCATCGGCGTTTAGAGAGGCGCCCGAGCGCGGGCGAATGTCGCAAACTTTGGTACAAACCGAGCGTGATTTGGGCTTTATGTTTAGTTTTAACCCCCGAAGAAAAAATTCTAATTTCAAATGGTTAGCCATTGACCTAGGAATCTATAACGGTCAGGGGCTTACTGGAACGGCCGAATACGATAGTCATAAGGATGTGGTGGCGCGCATTAGCTCCAAGCGGCGTACGATAAGTCGGTCGGGAGGCAAGCTTTCGTGGGGTGTTAGCAGCTATTTGGGAGGGCTAACGAGTCAAAATGCCTTGATGTATGCGGCTAAAACAGTGGATGGCAAGCCGATTATTGAAAAAGATTCGGCCATATCAAATATCGGGCGCACTGCCCCAAGGCGCTATCTGGGGGCTGATTTTCAACTGGTTTTCCCTAACAAAAATGGGCAGACTGAATTTCGGGCGGAATACATTCGGGGTGTACAAACCGCGACGGCGACCTCAAGTACCACACCGGGGAGTTATCCTGTTTCGAGCGCGGGAGTGCCATTGCCTCTCTACACGCGCCGATTTGACGGGGCTTACTTTTATTTTCTTCAACATCTTGGAAGCCAGAGCCATCAGTTGGTGTTAAAGTACGATTGGTACAATCCCAATACCGACGTGAAGGGAAAAATGATTGATGTCAAAAATGGTTTTACAGGTGCGGATGTTCGGTTCGATACTTTTGGCAGCGGCTACGTATATTACGTTAATCAATACCTTCGCGTGGTTTTTTGGTATGAACATCCCATCAACGAAAAAACGGCGGTGAAAGGCTACGAAAGCGACGTAAAAGACGGTGTTTTTACGCTTCGAACGCATTTTAATTTCTAAAGTAAACGAATTGAGCGGGTGTGGAGGCGGTTTCTCAAAACCCGCCGTGAGAGTTGCTGGGTGTAGCTGGTGTTGTGGGTTTCTCAAAACCCACAACAGGAGAGTTGCTCAGCGAGCGCAGCGCAAGTGAATCGTTTCGTTGGGTTTGAGAGAAATGGGAAAACCTGCAATCAGCGTTGAGCCTTTTATAGTCTGTGTTTTATTGCCAATGGTCAGTCGATAGTTTTTGGTTGCCTCAATCGAAAACCATTCCTGAAACTGATTGATGCGAGGGTAATCAGTGGGCATGTGGAGGTGGTCTGCGTGCCAATTGGCTCCGAAGATGAGCTTCCCTTTCCAAGCCGTGGGCGAAGTCAGCGTGATGTAAATATTGTTTTTGTTGTTTACAGCACCGTAAATCACCTCAGGGTTCCAGTCAGAAATATGAACTCCTGCGGTTTTCCAGAGTGCATACATCAGCGAGGTCCGCGCAAAATTTCCGTCGCCGTGCCAGCCTTCAATAATTCCATCGGGTTTTTGGAAATTCCAAAGCACTTTTATCTCGCTTTCGAGCCAGTCTTTGACGCTCGGAATCGGCTCTCTCAGGTATAAATTTAAGGCTCCTTCAATGGCGTCGGCGTAGCCGTCGGCACTGCCGTTTTCCCAATCATGGTTACGGTAATTTGCTGAAAGCGAGCCGAGTGCTTTCAGCGTTGCTTCCCGGTAAGCGGCTACCCCATCAATCATGTAGACCGTATAAAAGGCGTTGAGTGTATAGCCAAAATTGTCGGCGATTCGTTTTTGTACTACCTCACCCGTCAGCGGATTGACCTCATCGTAAAAAAGTCCGTGTTCATTGCGACCAGTGGCCAAAATGGTAATAAGCATTTCGTGCAAATAAGGTTGCCATTGCTGCTTTTTGGCGAGATTCTCCGTAGCGACCACAGCATACATCTCGGCCAATCCAGCCACGATTTCGCAACCGTGGTCGCGCAAACGCAAGCGGGAGAGGGTCCGCGTGGGTAAATGGGCATCGCTCAAATAATAATCGCCGATTTGAATGCCCCACGCCAGCCATTTTGGGTTTTTGGTGAGCCAATACATCCGCGCCAACACTTGCAATAAATCCCCGCCTACTTCCACGACGGCGCTGTTGCCGAAGAAATTTCCTTTGATTTGAGTCGGAACATCCACGATTTTGTCAAGGTCTTCTAAAATACCCAGCATCCGCTCCGACCACGGACTAGGGCCGAGCCATTCGGTGAGTGGCACAAGCCCGTCTTTCATGTATTCGGCACTGCCAAACACCACCTGACTGGTATCGATGTGGTCATTCTGAAACCCTTTTTTGCAAAAAGAATAGGTATCGGGCAGGCGGCCCACGCGCGATGTTAGGCGGGTTTCGGTGGCGAGCATTTCGCGCATTTTTCCCTCAAAAAGCGGTTTGTCGAGCATCGCGGCGGTCATGACCATAAACGGATAATTGTCGGCGGCGGCATCGTATGCGTTCCAAATGCAGGTACTTTCTTTGAGATTACGTGGAATGAGGCCGGTAGTGGGGTCGGCTTTGCTAAGCCAGCCCAACAAAAAACGGTGACTCCGACGAAAGGCTTCATTGGCGGCTTGGCCGTTGGTGAGGGCTTGCTCAAAATTTACTTTTTCTTGCGATGTAAATGGTGCTTGAGCAAAACCCACAACTGCGGCAAGGATGAAAAGCAGAAAAAAGGGGAAGGTCTTCATGGAGAAGGATTTAGACATATTTATAAAAGCAAAAAGGGGCGCAATTTAATGTTGTAATCTAAGGGCTGCCTATCTTAGTCTAAATACTTCACAATGCTCTCTCTAGTTCAATCCCAGCCTTCAGCTGAATGTTTATGGCTTGCCTCTCGTGGTTTACTTGTGAAAACCTCTATTTGCAACCAAAATGTGAATTAGTGTCGCATAGCCGACAATTCACCTTTTTTATTCCTGCAAACTTTGGGATGTTGTTTAAAACTAAAAGCAAAAACACATGAAAAAGTTAGCAGGAAGTATTATTGTTTTGTTGGTAGTATCAATTCATTTGCAAGCGCAAAAATCAGAAATTTTCGTCAAAGACAGTGTTGCGGTCAGAGGCTATGATGTAGTGGCGTATTTCACCCAATCGGCCCCTGTGAAAGGCGATTCAGAGTTTGTTTACGTTTGGAAAGGTGGTAAATGGTATTTTGCCAATCGCGAAAATCAAGAAGCCTTCAAAGCTTCCCCTGAAAAGTACGCTCCACAATACGGCGGTTACTGCGCTTATGGCACTGCTGATGGTCACAAAGCGCCCACTGACCCGGATGCGTGGACAGTCAGTGACGGAAAATTATACCTAAACTACAACAAAAAAGTGATGGAGAATTGGCGTAAAGACCAAGCTAACTTTATTGACAAAGCCAATAAAAACTGGCCAACCGTCAAACTTCAGGAATGAGTGAGGAATGGTTTATGTTTATGGCTTCACCCGAATTGGCTTTTCAAGTTCATTTTTCATTTGACGCGGCAGACGAAACACTTCGCCCTTTTTTGTGGAAAAATACAGCGACGACTCCGAAGGCTGCCGTGCGTGACCATCGGCCCAAAAAGCGTAAAAATCGGGATGTACATTCTGCGGCCGTCGCACGTAGGAATGATTGAAGGCGCTGTTTGGGGTCAGATTAATCTGTTTTTTCCACGTTTTGCCTTGGTTTTTGCTGAGCCAAACCGCTACTTCGCCGCCCGTCCCGTAGGGCTGTGGGCCTGCTTCGGTGGGGCCGATGATTTTCCAAGTGGTTGAGTTTTCGACGTATAGAGAACCCATGTCGTAGTTGTGGTCGGCGGTCGTCACGGGGTTGATTTCCCACGTTTTGCCGTTGAAAAAAGCCACTTGCCACGTGTGCGGCCCTTGACTTGGCCCAGGGTCTGGGCCTTTGCTGGTGACAAACAAAATAATCGGCCGCCCTTTGGCGTCGTAGGTGAGGTCGTTGATGTAGACATTTAAGCCCGCAGAGCGGTATTCTTTGACCAGCCCACCGTTTTGGGGAGTGGATAGAGGCAAGGTCAATTTTTCGCCTTGGGCGTTTTGCCAACTTTGTCCAAAATCATTGGTTTCTACGTAATACAAATTGGTGCGGTAGTCCAAGCCCGCACCTTTTTCGGTGTCGGGGTGCATATTGAACGACGTACCAATTTTGTTGTTCCACTGTCCGCCCGTTTGATAATGTCCCTCTTCAATGGTGCCAATGTCTTTAATATCAGACCATTGAATGCCGTCTTTGCTCGTGATGTAGCCAATGGTGCGACGCGGTTTTTTAGCTCCATATTTCAAAATTCCTCGCTCATAGTGCGTCATCAAATGAAAAAAACCTTTGCCTTTTTGGTAGAAACTTTGCAGGTACGAAAAGTTATCAAAAGGCAATTGTTTACCATTTTTGAAGTACGTTGCTTCGATTTTGTCAAAGGTGCTGATGTCGTACGGCTTCCGACTGCGGTGGGTATACGATGGACGTTCGACGCCGTGGGAGGTCGAAAACAACCAAAGGTACCCTTGGGCGTCGATGTTGAGTACGGGGTTGTCGTGGGCGTCGTCGGTGGCTTTATTGAGTACAACGGTCGGGCGGGCTACTTGGCCCGTGGTATGGTCGAAGTAAGAAATTTCGTGTAAAAGACTGGGTTTGGAATCTTTTGATGCACCTCCGAAGCAAAAAAACGTCTTTTTGACTTCGGGACTATAGACTGAAAATGGACTGTGGTTGGCGGGGTAGGTGCCGAGTCCGCCGCTGTATTTGTGGACGTATTCGTTATCGAGTTTACCGATGTGGTACCAAATGCCGCGAAATCCATCATCGGTCTGGTTGAGGGTTTGCGCCTGTAAAACTGAGGTTGGCAAGAACGTCGGCAGGGTTTGGAACCCTGCCGACGTTAGCAATAAAAGCCATTTTTTCATGAATTAATTAGGATTGAGAAAGTACTCGTTAGGTGGGTTGGTATGATTGCTGAATTTTCTGATAAATCACTTCTTCCAATCGCTCAATGACGGAATTTTCGTCTCTTTATTGACCGAAACACTCTCTGGAATCAGTAATACATTGATGGTGTTTTTTGTATTGGCAGGCAGATTGATTTCAAACTCGACAAGTGTTGCCCCAGGATTCGGCGCATCGTAATCGTGTGTAGGCTGAGCCAGTCGGGTTTTGATGGAAATATTGGCGGGTTCGGCTACTTTTAGTTGAAGTTTTTTGCCGTTTTGACTCAATTCGGCCATTCCGTTTTCGTCGATGCGCACCTCGGCGGGGGTAAGCATAACCCATTTGACGGTGGCGGGTTTGTCGTTGGTTAAAATTTCATCTTTCACTACCACGTATTGGCCATCCACAATCGCAATGCCGCGATTGGCGGCGGCGACGGCGTTTTTGTACACCGCGCTCATGTCGGTAATGGCTCCTGTAAAGGCCTGCTTATTGACCGTTCCCGAAAGCGGAGCGTAGCCTTCCACGCGTTGTAGTTCATTGTTGAATGTCAGGGTGCTGTGGGCCATGTTGTTGTACCGGTACACTTCCCAACGTTGGGCGTTTTGCCCTTTATCCCACAGCTTTACACCTTTTGATTCCAATGATTCATACTCTTGCATTCCTAAGTCCATCGACCAACGCTCCCCGAGGGCGTCCATCACAAATGAGCCGATGTCCATGTGGGCGTGGTTGACAGAAGGCGAGCCCGCTTTTAATCCAACGTATATAGCAGAGGGGTCGGTCCAAGACGAGCGCATCATGGCTACGGGGTTTTTGCCTTTACCTGCCCAGAGGAGGGCTTTGGGGGCAGTTACTTTTTCAAATTTAATGCCGTTGCCCCAAATCATGGCGGCGGGCAAAATCCGGTCACGTCCCATATTGGGCGCTCCTTTTTCAAGGATATTTTTGGGCCCGAATAACAACGAAGGAGAATGGGTGCGGTTGGCAAACCAGAATACCGCTGGACTGACGCCGCCCGAGCCGCTGCCTGCGTCGGAATAGTTAAAGGTTTTGCCCGACGTACCTACCATGTGCTGGTAATAAGCGGCCGTATTTAGGAATCCACGGCCGTTTGATAAGCCAAAATCGCTGCCGAGTGCTTTTTGTACGGCACTCAGAAACAATACGTTGAAGCTTGTTCCGTAGCCCCAGTAGCCGTAACCTTCGGGATATGCGCCGTCGGGGTTATAGTCTTCCATGGGCAGTTTGATGGACTCAATGGCGCGGTCAATGATTTGCTTGGCTAGCGTTGGGTTGTCCTCATAAATGGCCAATGCACCGTAGGTCATGCCCGCGTTGCAGACCTGATTCCAGTTGTGGGAGGCGGTCAGCCAGCTGTTGTATTTTGAATCAAGCGAGGGTTCAATGCCTTTTTTAAGAATGGCTTCTTTGAGGATGGGCAAAGAAGATTTTTGCAAATCGTTGTATAGCCAATCGTACCCGATGGCCACAGCCATGGTCATTTCGCCTACGTCGAGGAAGTGAGACGGATTCCAGTCCGAAAACGATGAAACTTTCAATAATTCAGTTTCGGCGCGGTTGAGGTATTTTTGGTCGCGGGTAATGCGATACGCGTACGAAAGCATGAAAATTCGACGCAACGCCTCGCGCGATTTATCAAGCAAACGCCGCCCGATTTGGATGCGTTCCAACGGCGGCAGGTCGATGATTTTATCACTTTCGACCAAAATTGTTTGGTGAATGGTGGCCCAATTTTTATCGGAGTTGATGTTGTTCAGAATCCCTTTTTCTTCTCCTTTCAACAACATAATTCGCGGGTGGTCAGGGAGTTTGCTGACATGGTTAAAGTGTTTGAGTTGCGCAAAAGCGACACCGTTAAGGAAGAAAATGACTCCTATGAAGTACAAAAAAAATGGTGCTTTTTTCATTTTAAAGTCTGATTTAATGATAGACAAATGGTGGACGCGGGGTTTGAGTTATTGCACCCAAATCAGAGGATTTCTTACGGGCAAGTTCCTGATGACTTCTTCGGTGGTGGGAAAATGTTCGAGTTTTGTCCATGTTTTGAGCCAAGGTTCCGTTCGGTATTTTTGGTAACCAAACAACAAAAAAGGCTGTGCCACGGGCCATTCATCCCAATACATTACGTCTTTTGGATATGTCCATGTTGATTTATTTTCTACAAAAGGGTACATAAATTCAATGGCTTTTCTGAGCGTGCGACCATCGGTAAGGGTGTAATCCCAAAGGTCTTCTTTGTCGTCAGAAAGCACATGGCAAACGGTGGTCATGGCATCCAAATTAAAAAGTGAATAGCCGTAAGGCTTGGTGCGTTTGAGTTCTAAAGGAAAACTACCGCCCTTTTCTAATTGACTGGGAAGTAAAATCGTCTTAAATCGGGTTTTGCAAAAATCAATCAATGCTTGATTTTCCACCAATTTGGCAAAAACCGCCACTTGCATCACCCAACAGGTTCCGTGGTTGTTTTTGGCTTCGCGCTCGTCGATGCCGTATTGGTGCGTGGTTATCCAGCTTAAATAGTTCGAAAACCAGTTTTTAATGCGCTGTAAATCAGTGCTGTTTACCGATTTTGCGTTTTCCATGACCCTAATCCCTTGCGCTACCTCCATCATTTGAATCATGTCAATGATGCCGATACCGCGCCCCGTAGCTCGGCCTTTGATGGCTTGAGCATACAGGAGGGAAGGGTTCATGTATGTTTTTTCGTCTACAAACCACGCCTTGAGGTGCACAAAAGCCTGCTTGACGTACATTTCATTGTGAGTCATCAAATACGCGGAGGCCAAAGAGCCGATAATTTGGCTGAAACGCACCATGGCTTTGCGGTGGGCCGTAAAATTGTCGGGGTTCGATTGTCCATCTCGCTGAATGTAAGGCCCGTTGGGGTCGTCGGGATTTTTCCACCAATAATCCCCTTCCGAATAGAAATCATGCAGCCCACCCGCCGAACGTTCGCATTGCTCGGCCGTAATCGTAACAGGGCTTTGGGACATGGCCCAGTCGGCCTGCTTGAGGGTGCTTTTTTGGAGGGTTTCGGTGATGACCGACCTCAAATTGTTGGGTTTTTGTGGTTGGCCTACTGCTGCCACTGCCCACAAAAGCCAAAGAGTAATTTGTAGTAATTTATTAACTTGAGTCATACTCAAAAGCCATTTACGATTATATACGTTCTATAATATTTTTTCTGCTGTCTTCCACACACTTTCATCATATTCCACACCCAGACCCATACGTTTCGGAATTTGTACTTTACCATCCGTGACTTTGATTTCAGTATGCCAAGCGGGCTTTTTTTCATTAGGATTATAGACAAACTCCTGCAACCCATAGAGATTTGGAATAAGTGCCGCCACCTGCCAAAAGGGGGCAATGAGTGGGTCGGCTTTGGGGGTATGTGGTGCAATCCCCACTGCACCGTATTTTTTGGCAATTTCGGCTACTTGCAAAGCCCGTAATATACCGCCGTTATAGTACATGTCGGGTTGGAGAAGGTCATATACTTTGTCCTGTGCCAAGCGCCGAAAGCGAAACAAGCTACTGTCTTGCTCTCCGCCAGCGAGCACAATTTTAGCCAGGGCTTTGGTTACCTTCTTCATGCCTTCTTCGTCTTCAAAATTGCAGGGTTCTTCAAAGATAGCTACACCATTGTTTTCCAGCATTATGCCTGCTTCAATGCCTTCGCGGGGGGTATAAGAGCCGTTGGCATCGGCATAAATCGTGGCGTCATTGCCCAAAATTTTGCGCAATAGAGGAATATATTTTCGGGTTTGGGCGGCGTTTTCGGGCGTATTGACCATGCGTCCGCCCACTTTTATCTTGACGCCTTTGGCTCCTGTCGCTTGTAATTTTTCAAGGAGTTGATTGGCGATTTTTTCGGGGTCACCTTCACGGTTAAAATCAGAAATATAAACGGGGTAGTCGGTACGAATTGGTTTGCCAAGAAATTCATAAACAGGCTTTTGGGCAGTTCTTCCCAACAAATCCCAAACGGCTATTTCGACGCTACCGATGCAGTTCCAGAGCGGCATTCCCGCGTATTTGTAATTACTGTTAAGACGATAGGCATTGTCCACCAATTGGGGTAAATTACGGGCATCTTTTCCCACAAAATGCGGCAACACCAAGCCTTTGAGTAGCGACACAAGATGTTGCATACGGTCGTTGCACTGCGTAACCCCCATTTGGCCATTGGCCCTAACAACGAGCATCAGTTCTCCCTGCGTTTGAAGGAGTTCGACCGAATCAATTTTGATGATGTCGGGAAAGACGGCTTTCAAGTTGGGTTGGGGCCAATGAGGAAGTTCGTCGGTATCAGCGACTGCTGGGCAGACTGGAAAAGCCGCAGCCAATAAGCCCGTTTTGAGGAAATTTCGGCGATTGAGCATGAGATTTACCTTTTCTGTAAATGGTTGGCTAGCCTAACTGGGAAGTTATTACGGATAGTTTTGACTTTTACAAAACAAACTGCCAAAGCTTGAAATTGCGAGTAACAAGCCTTGGCAGCGTTTGAAAATTATTTATAAATGACTTACTGCCAGCCCGGATTCTGCTTAATGGCTGGGTTTTCGGCCAGTGAGTTTAGCGGAATTGGCCACAGGTAGTGCTTACTTTCGTCGAAAACAGGAACTGCAAAATCAGTTCCCTGATAGACGTCGATGTAGGTTTTCTTTGAAACGGGGTCAACGGAGGTTTTGGCCACTACGCCCGGGTAGCGAGCTTTGGCGGCATCGTCCCACTGCATTCCCATCGTAGGAATGGTAAGTTTTTTGCCCTGTTTCCAACGTCTGAGGTCGCCATACCGGAAGCCTTCCATAAACAATTCAATGCGGCGCTCACGACGGATTTCGACGATGATTGGCGCTACGCCGTCGCTGGTGTAACGTGGGTCAACGGGGACTTTGTCCAACATGAGGTGCGGCATTTTGACGCGGTCGCGGAGTTTGTTGATGCTAGCATCAAGGTCTCCTTGAGTGATTTTGCCCAGCTCAGCCTGTGCTTCAGCATAGTTCAGCAAAGCTTCGCCAAAACGCAGGATGATACCCGGGGCTTCGGCCGTGTCAAAAGCTTTGCCAATCATATCGTCGGCGTTGTAATGCTTGATGATGTGATAGCCGGTTTCGGAGATGTAGCCACCTGCCATACCCAAGATGCGTGGGTAGGTGCGGCCATCGCCCAAGTGATATTTGTACTTAGCGGCATCGGCAGGGTGAAGCACGGTTTGGCGTAAACGTGGGTCGCGGTTTTCAAATACATCTTCGATTTTGCCGTCGCCTTTGTAAAGTGGTGACAATGAAATCGGCAAACCATCAGTACATAAATAATCTTCTACCAAACTTTTGGTAGCGCCGCCAGCGTATTCAAAATAAGATTGTACGTGGTTGGTAAATACGCCCAGTTGATACTTGCGCCAGTACAATACTTCAGGATTGCCAGCAAGATTCAAGACCCGGTGGTAGGCGTTATAGTCGTTTTGAGGGTCTCCTGTACTATAAAGTCTGTACGGGCCTTTGTCCATCAATTCTTTGGCGGCATCGGCGGCGGCTTGTAGCCACTTGTTGGGGTCGGTGCCGCCGTGGTACTTGCGCCAAGTGCCTTCAAACAAACAAACGCGTGATTTAACCAACAGCGCAGCCCAACGATTGAGGCGGCCCGGCGCACCGCCGTCGCCCCAGTTGTCGGGGAGTTTGGTGGCAGCAAAATTCAGATCTTCTAACACTTTTTCCATGGCTTGCTCGCGTGGCATACGGGCGGCAAACAGTTCTTCTGACTCAGTGTTGAGTTCTTTTTCTACCCATGGCACATCGCCGAATTTGGATACTTTCTCGGCATAAAACCAGCCTCTGAACAAACGTGCTTCGGCAATGTAACGGTCTTTGATGTTCTGGGCAATGTTGGCTTTACCGTAGTTGGCCAAACCTACATTACAGGCTCTTACAAAGTTCCAACCTTTGTAGCCAAACTGCTGTGGAGCGGCGGGAATGGTGTGCTTGCCGGCGCGTACTTGCTGAAACACCGTGTGGCGCGCGTGGCGCGGGGCCATGTTGTCGGCAAACTCATCTTGAAACCATACGCTTGCCCAGTGGCTGTCAAACCCGTTGTGGTGCGCCATCAGGATGGGCACGTTGTCGTCGTTGCGGGCCAGATCGTAGATGCTATTGTTGTACACCCGCAAGTCGTTTTCGGTATTCCAAAAAGTATCGTTCGTGATTCTATCCAACGGATATCGTTCCAAAAATTCGTCATTACAACCACTTACCACCAAAACAGTGAAAGCGATTAAGCACGATTTGATTATATTATTTTTCATTTGAACTCGCTTTTTAAGTGATTGAAATTAGAATGACACATTGAGTCCCAACGTCATGATTCGCTGCATAGGGTACTCAATCGCCGCCGATTGAATGCTTTCAGGGTCTAAAGGCTTACGCATTTTGGTATACTCCCAGAGGTTCATGCCCGTAGCAAACACTTGCGCCCTACCCATGCCGATTTTCTTGATTAAGTCTTGAGGCAAGTCGTAGCTAAACGTGATGTTTTTCAAACGGATATAGGCGGCACTTTGCAGATAACGCGACTGTACCTGCACGTTTTTCTTGTCGTTGGTTGAAATGTGCGCGGCGGGGAAATACGCGTCGCGGTTGTCTTCACGCCAGGTGTCGGTAATGTAATAACGCTCTACGTGACCTGCATTGAATGGGAAGAACCACGTCCAGTTGTCGGAAGTAGGCCAGTGGTCTTTTTTGCCGATTCCCTGAAAGAACAGCCCCAATCGGAAGTTTTTGTAACTAATACCGCTGTTGATACCAAAGCTATAACGAGGTGTAGAATTACCGATGATTTTACGGTCGCCAGGATTGCCCACGGTGTTGTTACCGAGGGTGATGTTGCCATCGCCGTTGATATCAGCGTACTGAATATCGCCCGCTCTCCAGTTGTTACCGATGTTGGTTTGTTTGGGCGCTTTGGCTACGTCGTCGGCGGTTTGGAAAATACCAACGGTTTCAAATCCCCAGATTTCGCCTAATTGTTGTCCTACTCGGTAGTTGTTGATGGCTCCCGTGGGGTTGTTGAATTTAGTAATTTCAGCTGTCCAATCAGAAAGAGCTAAGGTCACGTCATAACTCCAGTCTTTCTTGATACGGTCGCGCCATGTCATTGCCAATTCCCAACCCTTGGTGCGCAAATCAGCCGCGTTTTCCTGCGGTGCGTTGGTTCCCAAGATAGCTGGATAGGTCACGTTCATGAGCATATCTTTGGTATCCCGCGTGAAGAGGTCAAAAGAAGCATCCAAACGGCCTTTCAGCATGGTAAAATCAAGACCAATGTTTTTGGAAACTACCGTTTCCCAAGTCAGACTTGGGCTTACCAAACCCGCCGCCGTTACCACAGGGATGGTACCCGTACCAAAGATGTAGGGAGATTGGCCCGTTCCCATGGTAGAAACGTAGGGATAAAAATTGTTGCCCAACAACTGATTGCCTAGTGTTCCGTATGAAGCCCGAATTTTCAGATTGTCCAACCATTTACTGGTACCTGCCATGAAGTTTTCATTGCTGATACGCCATCCCGCCGAGAAAGAAGGGAAAAAGCCAAAACGGCTGGCTTGCGGAAAGCGTGAGGTGCCATCATAGCGTCCGTTAAATTCAATCAAATACCGCTCTCTGAAGTTGTAGTTCAAACGGTAAAAAGCCCCGCGCAAAGCCACGTGCGACTTGCTGCCGAAGGTTTGCTGTACGCCCGTCGTGGCATTTAAGTCGGTAACCAACGGTGTGATAAGCCCCCGTGCCTGTGCTCCCGAATAGCGGTTTTGGCCGCGCTCTTGGTTGAAGCCCACCATCGCGGTCACGTTGTGGTTCACAGGCAGTGGCAGTTTATACTCCGCAAAGGCATTGAAAACGTAGTATTGATTGTAATTATTTTCATTACGAATCCAATCGTCACCGCTGAAACCATTGCTTATTAAGTTGGCAGCCAACAGGTTGGCGTCTACAATTTCAATTTTGCTTTGTACATCTTGGTACATGCGGTTGAAAATGTTGTACGAGAAATCTGAACGGATTTTTAGGCCTTTCAGCGGGGTAAGCGTCACGCCTTGGGTGAGCCAAATGTCGTTGTTGGTGTAGGTAGTACGGCCACCGTCTTTCAAATAAGGGAAGAAATTGGTGCCGCCGAAATATTTGCCAATGTAAGGTGCATATTTCTCTCTATCGCCTTGGGTTACATAAAATGGTAAATCCGGGAATTGAACTGGCATAATGGGCGGTACCCGCGCCAGCGAGTTGATGTTTACATCCCAGTTGTAAAAGTGGGGTTTATTGCTGTTTTCAGAGTTAAAAACTACTTTTTCGTCCAAACTCAACCAGTCATTTACTTTAAAATCGGCTTTTAATAAGATGTTATAGCGTTTGAAAGATTCATTTTTTGCTTTGTCTTTCAGATAACCATCCTTGCTGAAGTACCCTAATGAGACAAAAAATTTCGACTTGTCAGAACCACCCGAAACGGATAAATCCGACTGATTGGTCGGGGCATAGTCGGTCATGATTTGGTTTTGATAGTCATTGAAACCGTAGTAACGAAGCGCTCCGTTGACAACTTTCCATTGGGGAGCCGTGGCGGGATTTTCTGAATAAGCTTTTGTCCCTGCCACCATGTCGGCGTCGTAAGAAGGAGTACCACTGGTACGGATGTTGGCGGCGTTACGGGCCTGTACAAATTCGTAAGGATCGGTTACTACATCCATATTAAAAATGGGCTTGGCCAACGACGTCTGCGTGCCAAAATTAACGGTTACTTTGCCGCTTTTTCCACTTTTTGTGGTCACCAAAACTACCCCGAAAGCCGCCCGTGCACCGTAAACGGCGGCGGCAGAAGCATCTTTCAATACACTGATGCTTTCAATGTCATTGGGATTGATTCGGTTCAAATCCATCGGTACATTGTCCACCAAAACAAGTGGTGAACCACCGTTGATAGATTCATAACCACGGATGTTGAACGTTACGGCGGCGGCAGGGTCACCGTTACGAACATTGACGTTTAGGTTGGGAATCACGCCTTGCAAACCTTCACCCGCATTGGCGATGGGGCGGTTCATCAGGCGCTTGCTGTCGGCGGTTCCGACGGCTCCCGTGAGGTTTACTTTTTCCTGCACCCCGTACCCGACCACCACGACCTCTTCGAGGGCTTTCGTGTCGATTTCAAGGGAAATGTTGACGACCGAGCGGCCAGCTACCGCTATTTCCTGCTTCAAGTAGCCGATAAAACTCACGACGAGCGTTGTATTATTGCTGTTGGGCACTTTGAGGGTATATTTTCCCGTATTGTCGGTGGTAGTTCCTTGGTTGGTTCCTTTTACAAGGATGCTGACGCCGGGCAGACCTTCGCCGTTTTCAGCCGCCGTGATTTGTCCCGAAATGCTTTGGCTTCGGGCTACACTCGCTAGGCAAAATAACCCTAAAATACTGCCAAAAAGCGTATTTCGGGCGATTTGCCAACATACGTGTAATTGTTTTTTCATTTGTTAAGTTGTTTTAAGTGAAATTATTAAGAAAAGGTAAGCGTATAGTAAGTATAAGAAAAGTGGTAGTCAAACTCATGTAATACGCGTAGGCTGGCTGAATCTTTCAAGGCAAATCAAAGCTAAGATGCTCCGCAACATCTCAGCTTTGATTTGCCTTGATGTTGGGTTGATTTTGATAGAATTCAAACTTTGTATTGGAGAAACAGGCCGCGTCACACCTGAACGCCTGAGATTGCTGTTTGGGGTAAAATGTTTATGGTTAAAGTACTTATTTTATATTAACTATTAAAGGGTAATTGTTAAAAAAGTACAATAGTGGTGTGTGAAAAAAAAACGAAAGAAAGTAAATTTGATTTTGTTTTAAAAGAAGTTTTGACCCTTTTCTACTTTAAAAATATGGGTAAATTACTATTAATAAATAAAAAAAGACAATAGATGACCCAAATTTGCGTGGACAGATTTTACGCAAACGTTTGCGGTTACGTTTGTGGTTACGGTTTTTTACTTTTGAACAACTTGAAAAAATTAAACTAACCTTTATCGTTCAAAAATTACATCGGGCAACGTATATTCATTTTGGCGGGTTGGATATAAAAATAATCTACTTTTTAGAGGAGTAGTAACTTGGCAGGGAGGTTAAATTAACGGGAGGATATTTTTTCCAGCAATTCGGGCTTTGCGACGACTTTTTTCAAATAGGTAAACAATTTCCCGCCGTGAGAGGCATCAACCACGCGGTGGTCGAGGGCGGCACCGAGGGTCATAATGGTGCGCGGAACAATCTCGTTGTTGACAACCCAAGGCTTTTTGGAAATACCACCCATGATGAGCACAAAAGAAACATTGGCCGATGGAAACAACGCAGGATAGCCAATATCCAGTCCGAGGCTGCCGATATTGGACAGAAAAAACGCCCCGAAGTGATTGGCCGACAGGTTTAGGAAAGGAATCGAAAGCCCCAGATGCACCGTGATGTATTTGATAAACTGATACACCATGCCGCGCAACGGCCACGGAATGCGAGCCAACGAATCTTTCATGGCCTTAGAGGTATCGTCTCCTTTTTGGGCGGTTCGGATTTCTTTGCGGAGGTATTCGACCAATTCGGCCAAGGTGTAAGTATCAATGTTGTTCATTTTGACCGAACCCATTTCGCCGTCGTGGCGCAGTACGCTCACCGTGGCGTCGATGTGAGGGTGGGTGTAGATGTTGCCGCGTTTGAGGTAGGTATTGAATTCAGGCACCTCTTCTTTGATGGCCCGGGCCGTTGCCAACAGAAAAAAATGGGTCAGTGTGGCTTTGACGCCGGCTTTACGTTGGGTCTGAATGTAGCGTTCTAGCTCCGTAATGTCGATTTCGACCGAGCCGAAAATCTTTGAATCAATGGGTTTTTTATAAATCGTGGAGGCGGTTTTGCGCCACGTTGTATTGAAGGTTTCCGAAGGGTTCATGCTGTATTAAGACATCTTCGGCGTTAATTTAACCACAATTTTTATTTCTCCCGTTTGATTTGGCAGGCGCAGCATCAGGCGGCTGTTGCCCGTGTTTAATTTTTCGGGGGCTTTTTGCGTCGCGGATTCTACCGTAAATTCTGCTCCTACGGGAGCGATGATTTCAGCTTCTAGGGTTCGGGTGGTGATGGTAGAATTGCGTAAAATGGCCTTCCCGCCCCTCAAAAGCTCAATTTGGTTGGCAGTTGTCATGCCCCAAGCCACTTCGGCGTTTTTGGTTAACTTGTGCGTATCTTCGATTAAAAACGCTTTGCGGGTCTCAATCATGCTGATTTTTCGGGTGCTTTTGGAAGAAAAATCGCGGTAAGCTTCCGTCAAATCAAGCACAGCAGACGGAGTTGCGGTGTTTAGATTGGTTTCGATAAAAGTTGCTTTGGCCAGTTCATATTGGTTTTTATTACCCAACAGCGGCACATTGTGGCTGAACGAATTGAGGCGATAGTACGTCCATCGTTGGCCGCCTACGCCCATGGTCCAGTAGCCGGGCAGGTTATAATCGTCGGAGCCTAAATCCCGCGCCCAGCGCACGCCACCCGCTTCCAGTTCAAAATTACCCAAGTCGAGGTGCGAGTGTTCAGAGCTGTTCACCCCGCCTTTAACGCCCAACCAAAGTGCATTGGGGTCGTTCCAAGCGCTCCGCAGCGTAACCAGTTCTACTTTTCCTTTAAAATAACTGTCCAAATCGCGAGCAGGAGTGCTAGTCGTGGGTGCTTGGTACCACAGCACATGGTGCGGCTGTGCCAATAAGTTGCGGTTTTTGATGACTTCGTGGGCGTAGTTTGAAATGTTGGCGTTGTTGTAGATTTTAGCCAAATAAAAGAAAGCTTTGGAAGCGTCGGATTTGCTGTTTTCGCCCGCATCGGCAAAGTTTAAAAAACCGTAGTTGGGTGAAGTACAAATCATCGGAACCAAGCCTGTTTTATCTAACCCCGCCAATTTGTCCAAGTCGCCCATCGTGCCCAAGGCTGATTGCAACGCTGCCATGCCGTACACCAAATACTCCGTGGCATAGCTCCAGTAGGCAGGGCCTTCGTACCAAAGTCCGTCGGGGGCGTAATTTTTGAGGGCTATGGGCATATTTTGTATGGCCATAGGAATAAAATCTTGCGCGTAAGTAGGGTCGGTTTCGGCTACGGCCAATGCGCCTACAATGAGTCCGCCGTTGCATACTTGATTCCAGTTGTTTTCGGCTTTGCTCCACCATTCGGTGGCGTAGCGTTTGCGGTATTCGGCCAATCCGTGCTTTTTGATGCCTTCTCGAAGCACATCTCGGTCGGCTTGGCTTAGGTCGGCATATAGCCAATCATAACCAATCGCTACGCCATGCAGCATTTCGGCGACGTCCAAAAAATGAGAGGGGTTCCAGTCAGAAAATGCGCAAACGGCTTTCAGATTGGTAAGGGCGGTGGTCAGGTATTTTTTGTCGTTGGTGAGGCGGTAGCTTAGCGACAGATGTGTGACGCGGTTGAGCAATTCGCGGCTTACGCCCAGTAGCCGGGGGCCTTCCAACACCCGTTGCAGCGGTGCTTTGGTGAGCATGGCATTGGCCGTTGCCAACACCGCTTTGATGTATTTATCGAGCGTAGGGTCGGTTTTTTGTAATGCCTTCAGCGCTTCAATGCGCTCATTGGAAAGCATCAGGCGTGGATGGTCAGCCTTGATGGTTTTTAAAATGCCCGTAAATTCAGGCATGGGCGGGGTGGTTTCCGCTGGTTTGCAGGACTCTGTTGCCCATAGAAAAAACACAGCATACAGGCAACAGAGAACGGTTTTTAGTTTTTTACCTGCATTTTGAAGGGTTGTCTTTGACATAATACGGTCGGTATGATTTGGATTTCGGGTCCATGCAGCCTTCCAGATTCAGGAGTTGAATGTTTCTGAAATCAATTTCCTGCCCTTCGCTTTGCAGGGCAATAAATCCTTCTTTGAGCATTTTACCGTCTTGTTTGATGGCGGGGTCATAACGATTAGCCACTCCGCCGCCGATTTGCGGGTTTGCATATTGCAGCACGACTTCGCCGTTGATTTTGTGCGTAATGAGCGAGTCGCCCAACACGATGAGTTCTGCCGTTACCCATTCTTCTTTGGGGTAGGTCTTGGAGGTTGAGTTGATGCAGTGACGTGGGTCTTTTTTACCTTCAAAAATCACGTCGGTACCCGGTGAGCACATATTGCCCGTGGGGCGCGGCTTGCCGTCGGCCAGTCCTGCCAAAAACTGCATTTCTACCGAGATAGGCCAATCCTGTTCTTTGGGCATGGTGTGCGGGTCTTGGGAGTGAAACATCACACCGCTGTTGAGTTCGGTGTAACTAGGAGCATCTTTGCGCCATATTCCCGTAAATCGGTACTCCATTTTGAGGTGATAGTAGGAGTAAGGCGTGTTGAAGTACAAATGTCCGTAGCGCTCGTTGAACTTATCATATTGGTCGTAGCGCACTTTGATGATGCCATCTTCCACCCGAAACGTGTTCCCGTAGTTATCGCCGACCTCGTGGTGGTGAATTTTGACCGTCCAGTTTTTGATATTTTTTCCGTTAAACAAAGAAATCCAATCTTCTTTGTCTTTCTTTTTGGGCGGGATAAACGACATGATTCCCACCAGCAGGAGGGCCAATGAGCAGGAAAGGAGTCGAGAAGCAGTAATGACAGGTTTCATGATGGTTGTGAGTGGTTGGTACAAACGTTAATTCTTTGCTACTGCATCAAGAGAAATATGACCCGCATTTACTATTGACTACTAAAGTGTTTTTATCGAAAAAAGTAAGGCACACAAAACACACCGTTGTTTTGTAGGTGTTTTATGTGCCTCTAAAGGTTTGTGTTGAATAAAAATACCCCAGATTTGGTATCCTTGAGTAGCGGCTTTTGAAGGGTGTAGGATGTAAGCATCCTACACCACTACGATTACCAACCGGGATTTTGCTTCAACGATGGGTTGAGCGATATTTCGTTGATGGGCAATGGCCACAAATAATCTTTGGCAGGGTCAAACTTGCGGAAATTGGCTGCCTGCACCAAAATAAAGTTATCGGGTGTCAGGTTGACGGTCGCGGGCGGGAACTCTGATTTAAAGAAATAAATGCCTAAAATGGGCTTCGGAAGCTCAACTTCGGCAGTTTTCCAACGAATCAAATCCCAGTACCGGAATCCTTCTTGGGCCAATTCTACGCGACGTTCGCGGCGGATTTCTTCGCGCATCGTCAGGCCATTGGTGGTTACAAAAGCATTGGTCAATTTGGCCACGCCAGCGCGGGCCCGAAGGCGGTTGAGGGTTAGGTCAAGGTCGGCGTCGCTGATGGCATTGTCCAACTCAAAACGGGCTTCCGCGTAAGTAAGTAGTACCTCGGCGTAGCGCAAAACGGGGCGGTCGATGCGTGATGCTTGCGTGTTCCAGTCGTCAACATTGGCAAACTTGCGGAACATGTAACCCGTTTTATTGAACGAAAGGTTGGCTACGTCGAAGATGGGTTTGGTGGTCATCTGAGCGTCGCCACGTTTCATAAAAGTGGCAATCATCCGGGCATCGCGGTTGGCAAATATCTCGATGGTGGCCGTTGGTGTTTTGTACAGCGGTGATTTTGTGATGGGCAACCCATCGCTCATCACGTATGAGTCAGAAAGCGCTTTCGTTGGATTGGTATTACCGTTTTCCATGGAGCCCCGGTAGTAAGCGTGGGTTGAAACCCGGTCGGTGATGGAAACTCCATACTGGCGCACCATGATATTTTCGCGGTTTTGACGCCCTTCTCCTTCGTATTGAAACAGGTTAAAATAATTGCCGAACAAATCGTGCTGTTTGCTGTCAATGACTGCTTTGGCGGCGTTGACAGCGGCCGTCAAGTGCTTGACAGGGTCGCCCGAATTGTGAAATTTGGCGCGTGTGCCTTCAAACAACGCTACGCGGGCTTTGAACGCCAAGGCGGCAGTGTTGGATATGCGACCGTAATCGGCATTTCCTAACTGAGTCGGCGTCGGTAATTTTGAAGCGGCGAAATCTAAGTCCTGATACATTTGCTCCACAATTTGCTCACGCGGAGCAGCAGCAGCGGTCAATTCTGGTGAGTCATCGGTGAGTGTTTTCAGAATCAAGGGCACACTCCCATAACGTTGAACCAGAGAGAAATACCCAAAGGCTCTGAAAAAACGAGCCTCGGCAATGTACCGATCAATGACCGCCACAGGAGCCGAAGTGGCGCGTGGAGCTTTCTCAATGATGTTGTTGGCGGCTCTGATGAGTTGGTATGGAGTGTTGTACGACCCGTCGGTTGATGGGGCCAAACGTGAGCCGTCGCTGATGCCGTTAGACGACAAGCCGATGGCGTCGTCCGACCAGTTGTCGTCGGTATTAAACCCGGGCATCCAAGTGTACAGATAATTGGCGGCTTGTTTAAGGTCAGATTCTGAGCGCCAGAAGGTGTCGTCGCTGATGGCGGTTTCGGGCAAGCGGTTCACTTCGCAAGCCGACAGTCCCAGCAGCAATGCGAAAGAGTAAGCGGTATAATTAAGTATTTTTTTCATTTTCGAAAGTGCTAAAATTTAAAATTCGGTGCTTAGAAAGAGACGTTCAAACCCACTGATGCCGTAGCAAAAAACGGATAATCGTTTTCGACGCCGTTGCGGGTTTCGGGGTCATAATAGCCTTGGAATGCTCCCAAGCCCGAAATTGTAAATAAATCCTGTCCTGAGAAGAAGAAGCGGGCGCGCTCGATTTTAACGCGCTTGGTCAACGTACTTGGCAGGGTGTAGCCCACTTGGAAGTTTTTAAGACGCATATATTTACCGTCCAAAATCCATTTGTCAGAGGCTACATAGTTGTGCGTAGCACCCGTAAACGGGCGAGGATAAAGGGCGTCAGGATTTTCGGGGGTCCAGTAGTCGGCGTGAATGGCCAAAGGCTGTTTCCAAGTCACTAAACGAGGAGCAATAGACTCGGTATTGGGACGGAAGCGGCGTTTGCCCACACCTTGGAAGAACACCATGAAGTCAAAACCTTTCCAATCGAATCCCAATGTTGAGCCAAATAACAAACGAGGTTGGTCGGTGCCCAAATACACTAAATCACCAAAATCGTCTACGTTTCCTTTGCCCACCGTGAGGCGGTTGTCACCGTTGCGGTCGATGTATTTTACGTCGCCCGGGCCTGTACGGTTATCTTGGAATGGAGAGGCTTTGACTTCATCTGCCGATGTGAAATACCCAGCGGTTTGGTAGCCCCAAAGGGTATTGATGGGGTAGCCCTCAATGAGGCTGTTGAAGCCCGCATTGATAACCCGGCGGCCCGAGAAATTGATAAGTTTGTTTTGGTTGTCGGAAAGATTAAACGAAACATTGTAGTTGAAATCTTTGCCGATACGGTCGCGGTAGCGCAGGTCAAGTTCCCAGCCCCATGATTTTAACTCTCCGTTGTTTTTGCGCGGAGTGGCAATCCCGATGGTGGCGGGAAGCTGCTGCGGGGTGAGCATGTTCCGGTTGAACTTGACGTAATAATCAAAGTTGGCCTGCAAACGATTTTGGAAAAATCCGAGGTCAACCCCTCCGTTGGTGGTTTCGATGGTTTCCCAAGAAAGCGCCGCCGACGGAATAAACGTTTGACCGATGTAAGAAGCCCGGGCATCACCCAATACAAGGGTTGAGCTTCTCGACAATTGGTTTAGGTAATCGTAAAAGCCAAGGGTACTGCCCAACGCACCGCCCAAACGGCCCCATGAACCACGCAGTTTAAGCTCAGAGATAAAGCCTAATGAGTTGGCAAACCACGCTTCGCGGTGAACGTTCCAACCCACCGATGCCGCAGGGAAAATTTGGGTACGCAAGCCAGGTGCAAGTTTAGAACTTTCGTCTTGACGAACGGTCACCTCAAATAAATATTTGTCGCTGAAATTGTAGTTGAAACGACCAAAAATTGATTGAAACGCGTAGGTCCGGATGGTCTCGCTGTTGCTTTTGGTGGCGTCGTCGCCGAGGCTTAACGTAGGCAAGTCGTTGCTTACAAGGTTGTTGGCTTGGGTAAATACACTTTCAAAACGGGAATCTTCCCACTGATAGCCTCCCAATACGCTGAAGCTGTGTTTGTCGCCGATTTTGAAGTTGTAATCGGCCAAGAACTGTAAATTCAAGTTTTTGGTCAAATCGCGGGTGACGCGGTACGAGTTTACCTGATTTATGTAGCGCGAGATGCTGTTGCGGCCCCACAAAGGAACCGTCCGGAAAAAGGTGTTGCGGTTTTGGGGACGAAACTGCGTTCCTGCCACGGCCCGAAGGGTCAGGCCTTTTACGATTTCGGCGGCTTTGAGGGTAAAAGTTCCGTCAAAGAAGTTTTTGTCGAGATTGTTGTAGCCTCCCGATTCCAACTCAGCATAGGCCGAAGCGGCCGAACCAGCGCCGTTGTAGCGTCCCTCGGGCGTGAAGAAAGGCGTTCGGGTACGTAGGCGATACACTTGGTATAAAAGTCCGCCGCCATCGGCTCCCGAAGAAGACTGACGTGTTTTTTCGAGGGTATAGGCAATTCGGGTGTCCAACGAAAGGTGTTTGGTGAGCTGAGTGCCTAAGTTTACGCGCAGGTTATAGCGTTTGTTGTTGTCTGGGCCAACTTTGAAAACGCCTTGTTTTTCGTAATAACCGCCCGAAACCATGAAGTTAAACTTATCCGTACCGCCGCGCGCTGTGATGTTGTGCGTACGCATGGACGTATATTTCCGTAAAAGTCGGTCGGTAAGTGGCTCCTGATTATAAAACAAATAGTTGTTGGTATCGGCGGGGTTGACCACATACGGAACGTTGTTACGGATTTGTTCCAAGTCAAATGCATTGTATTCGGGGCCTGCGCCTGCATTGAGTTGGCCCAAATTTACCAGATTGGCTTCGTCCAATAAACTCAATCGTTCAGGCACATTGATGGCCCACTCGGTACCGTATTGACCCAAATAATCAAAAGTGACTTTGCCCGCTTTTCCTTTTTTGGTGGTTACTAATATTACCCCTCCCGCAGCCTGTGCGCCATAAATAGCGGCGGCGGCGGCATCTTTTAGCACACTCATGCTTTCTACGTCGTTGGGGTTCATGTTGAGGAGCGTGGAGCTGGGTACTGTTACTCCGTCCAAAATCACGAGGGGTGGCACGTCTCCGTTGGCGGTGGTTGCGCCCCTGATTTGCAGGTTGAGGCTTTCATTACCGGGCTGCCCCGTTACGCGGGTTACAATTAAGCCGGGGGTCGTTCCTTGAAGGGCGTTGGCTAAGTTGCTACTGGGGCGGTTTTGAATCATTTTGGAATCTACCGTCGACACGGCCCCCGTCAGATTTACTTTCTTTTGGGTTCCGTAGCCTACCACCACGACCTCTTCGAGGCTTTTATCATCAACCACCAAACTGATGTTGAAATTGGTCTGATTGCCTACCGTAATTTCTTGTTTGGCGTAGCCGATGTAGGAAAATACCAGCACCGATTTATCATCCACTACCGAAATACGGAAGGTCCCCTGCGCGTCTGACGTAGCTCCCCGGGTGGTTCCTCTCACTTGTACCGTTACCCCGACCAATGCCTCACCTTTCTCGTCGGTCACTTTACCGGTTACATTCCGGTCAATAGACTGATTTTGCAGAAGACTTGGAGTTTGGAGGGGTGTTTCGATAAACCCCACCGCTTTTTTGAAAAGAGCGATTTGTTTGCCTTTGGCCTCAAAACTGATGTTGAGCGGCGTTAGTACTTGCTCAAGTACTGATTTCAGCTTTTCGTTTTGGGCGTTAATGTTAATTTTTTGATTGGCCTTGATTTCCTTAGGGTTGTAGATAAACCGCACGTTGGTGGTGCGTTCAAGGGCACCCAAGGTGCTTTTCAAATCCTCATTGGAAAGTTTAAGGGTTACTTTTTGATCAAGCATTTCCTGACCCACCGCGTCGTGCGCATAGGAGGCACTCATGCACAGAATGGCAATAATCATCTGTGTGAAGGAAATTCTCATGAGTGTTCGGAGAAGATTGGTTGTTTGGTAGAATTTATCCATGATGAAATAGTGGTTTTCTCATGGATAGCGGATAGGAAGCTAAGATACTTGTTTTTTAACGTTTTTTTTTGAAAAAGTTCTATTTACAGCCTCGACTATGGATAATGATTTGACCATCAACCATTTCGTAGGTAGAATGGGTGATTTTACAGATTAAATCAAGCTTGTCAAAAAGTGATTCGTCGGAGAGATTGGCCGTGAGATAGCAGGATTCCATGGTCTTTGCGTCATAAATGACGGAAATCCCGTACATCTTTTCCACAAATTTAAATACCTGAGCTACAGGAGTTTCTTCAAAAATGAATTCCTGTTTGGGGGCTTCAGCCACTGCTTCGGGGGCCTCTACGATGGATTTGAAGAGGCGCTCTTCATTTTTTGAGAATGCAGCCTGTTGGTTGGGCGTCAGCACTACGCCAGCCATTACGTTTTGTTGGGTTTCTTTGGCTTTTTCGAGGTCTTTGCGGGTATACACCGATACCTTACCCGTTTTTACTTCCACTTTTGCTTCTTGGGCATCCGCAAAAGAATTGACCATGAAACTCGTTCCCAAAACCTGTGTTGAAATATGGTGCGTGTAGACCCAGAATGGTTTTTGAGGATTTTTGGCAATGTCGAAAAACGCTTTTCCGTTCAAATATACTTCTCTTCGGGAGGCGTTGAAGGGGTTGGGATAGCGCAGGCTGCTTTTAGGATACAGCGTAACGGTGCTGCCATCTTCGAGGCTGATTTTTTGCGGAACAGTGGTTTGATTGGTGCTTTCTAGGTAGTTGTTGGTAAGTTGTGGCAGAAATGAATCGTCAACCTCCGCGAGGGGAAGTGAGGGCGTGCTTAGATATTTGTACAAGCCAAATCCAACCCCCACCACCAAAAGGATGGAAGCGGCCAAACGAAAGGCGGTGTTTTTCCAGAACGAGACCACGGGTTTTTCGGGAAGAGCCACTATGCGTTGGGTAATCTGTTCCAACTCCTCTTGATCGAAAATTATCTCGTCATTTTCAAGTGTTAACAAAAAGGCCTTAGCCAACTTAATCGTATCGGCACAGTCGGGATTTTGGTTCATCCATTCAGTCCAATAATGGGTGCTTTCCGGTTCGTTGTCAAGAACCCACCGACGAAAGCGCTCATCGCGGGCAAAATCTTCGAATCGGTAGTTGCGATACAAAGTATTCATAGAGGAACGGTTTCGTTAAAGTTGGCAGAGGCCAAGGGGCATTTTTAATAGATGGCAATAGGAGAAGAGAAATACTTGTTTTTTCGGGATTTTTAAAAAATAAACAAATCAAACATCCCCAGCAAAGCATAGATTACCTGCCAATTTTCGCGAAATAACTTAAACGCCGTTTGCAATAAATTAGAGACGGATTGCGGGTGAATATCCATGATTTGGGCAATTTCTTCGCGCTCCAAATTCTGGTAAAACTGCAAATAAATGGCTTCTCGCTGGCGTTTAGGGAGTTGGTTGAGCAGCGCGCCTATCTTGTGTTTGAGCTGGGCTTCGTGCTCTGCTTCAATCATCAATCGTTCGTGCGGAAGTTCAACAAAATGCCAATTGTTTTCGAGGTCGAGGGGCTCGTCTTCCTTGATAATCTGCTGACGAAACCCTTCGCGGAGCACCCGCTTCCTAACCGAACTCAACAGGTAGGCCCGCACACTGTCGGGTGTGCTGAGGCGGTCGCGGCGCTGCCATACCTCAATAAAAACTTCCTGAACACAATCCTTCACAAAATCTTCGTCGCGGACAAACTTGTACCCGTAGTTTTGTAAAGGATTGAAGTATTTTTTGATGAGTTTACCCAAGGCCAACTCACTTCCGTTCTTCAGCTGAATCCAAAGCTGAAGATCAGAAAAGGTCGATTGGTTGTCGGGGAGTTTCACCATGCGTTTTTTTTGAAAAGAAGCCTTCCGAGAGCATCATACTCTCCGGAAGGCCGTTTTTTTTAAGAATGGGTTATTTTTTTCGTTTGTTCAACGCATCATAACGAAGCAATCCTTCCAGATAATAATAATCAGCGTACACCAACGGCACATCAATCTCTGATTTTCCCAACTTATGACCAGTGCTGTGTTGCAAAATAAAATGGTTGTTCTTGCCCAACTCAGCTTTGTACGGTGCTTTTGACAGGTTTTCGAGCATTATGACGGCATCGTTGTAGTATTTTTTGGCGTTTTTGCCGCCATACGTACTCAATTCCAACAGGGCCGAAGCCGCAATAGCACCTGCAGAAGCGTCGCGCTCTTCGCCGGGTTTGCTGTAATCCCAGTACGGAATTTTATCGGCGGGTAGGGTGGGGTTGTTTAAGATAAAATCGGCGATGTTGCGCGCGTGGTCAAGGTATTTTTGGTCTTTGGTTTCGCGGTACATCACCGTGTAGCCGTACAATCCCCAAGCTTGCCCGCGCGACCAAGCTGATTCGTCGGCGGCTCCTTGATGGTTTTTCTTGGCCAATACTTCGCCGTTTGGACCGTAGCACAACACGTGATAGGCGCTGTGGTCGGGGCGGTAGTGATTTTTGAGGGTATTGTCGGCGTGGATTACGCTGAGGTTATAAAACTCCTTGTTGCCCGACTCGCGCGCGGCCCAAAACAAAAACTCTAGGTTCATCATGTTGTCGATGATGACGGGATAATCATACCCGCCTTTGAAGCTGTTCCAAGATTTAATCACGCCTCTTTTGGGGTCAAAACGTGTCGAAAGTGACTTAGCCCCCGTGAGCATGATGGGCTTATACGCTTCGTTTTTGGTGAGGCGGTAGCCGTTTCCGAAGGGGCAATAAATCATAAAGCCTAGGTCGTGTGTGCCTGTGTTGTACTGCTCTTTTTCTACGGCCATGGTCCATTTGTGGGCGGCTTCTTTCCACTGTGGAGCTTTGTTGTATTCATAAATATACCAAAGCGAACCTCCAAAAAATCCACTGCACCACCAGTCTGATTTCATGTCGCGTGGGGTGCCGTCGGCATTGGTCGACTGCGGGAATTTAGTGAGGTCGGGGTGGGCGGCCAACATTCCTTCGTATTGTTTGGCGGCAAATTCAAATTCCTTTTTTACATCAATTTTTGATTGGCTCTGGGCCGCAAAGGCCACTAGAACAAGGCAAAGAGATAATACTTTTTTCATCAACAAAGACGGTTAAAAGTTAGATAAATAAAATCGTTTAAAAATAGTAGAAAAGTACAAAAAAAGAATTCGTAAATAGCTTAGCTTATAAAGGAGCTTTTTTGTGGTTTAATACAAAAAAAACTTCTTGCTGCTTTAAAACTAAGGAAAAATTACAATTTAAGCGAGTAAAAAGGCAAAAAAAAGGCTAAAAATTTATTGTGGTTGTTTGCAAACGTAACCGCAAACGTTTGCGGTTTTTATGAAAATGAATTTCAGGTCTTTAAAAAATTAAATTATATTTGTTCAGTAAAACGTTCGTAAAATCATATTTTCTTCGGTCTCTGACTTGTATGTTTTAACACCGTTTATTGTAAAAATGATATTTCCTAAACACGATGACCAAAAATACGCCTGTCACCATTAAAGACATTGCACACGCCCTGAATTTATCGGCTTCTACCGTCTCGCGTGCCTTGCGAGGTATGCCCGAAATACATCCCGAAACGCGGCAGGCTGTTTTGCAGTTGGCGCAAGAATGGGACTACCAGCCCAATCAACTGGCCAAGAATCTGGTGAAAAGCCGTACCCGAACCATCGGGGTTATTTTGCCTACGTTGAGTTATTACTTTTTTTCATCGGTTCTCAACAGCATCGAAGAAGCCGCCATGCAGGCGGGTTATAGCGTGGTGGTGTGTCAGACCATAGCCGTCAGGCTAAGCCATTAAAATATCTTTGGGCGATGGTCTAATCGTGTTTTTGTCCAGCCTTCTCTTTTCTTTTTTCGCTGTACGAAAGAGAGATTCAAACAAATTAGCTATCCACTCC
>NZ_QPIW01000032.1 GCF_003339505.1 Runella aurantiaca | reverse complement strand
TAACGACCTTGATGGTGGTTACAGGGCGGGTGTTCACCTCTTCCCATTCCGAACAGAGAAGTTAAGCCCCGCTCCGCCGATGATACTGAGATAAAACTTGGAAAAGTAGGTAGCCGCCACAATATTATCAATGAAGAGCTCGCTGAAAGGCGGGCTCTTTTGCGTTAATAGAAAACGCTAAAAAGAAACATAAAAAAAGCCCAGTAAATGGGCTTCTTCTAATCATTAATATTCATCTTCGTTAAAGAAGAAATCGTCCTTTGTGGGATAATCAGGCCATATTTCCTCAATACTTTCATAAGGTTGGCCATCATCTTCCAGTTCCTGTAGGTTTTCGACGACTTCCAGAGGAGCTCCCGTGCGAATCGCAAAATCAATTAATTCGTCCTTTGTGGCGGGCCAAGGCGCATCCTCCAAATAAGAGGCTAATTCCAGTGTCCAATACATACTCAATTCCTTTTATTAGTTCTAAAATAAGGTTTAAAAACCAAGCAAACTTGCCAATCCAACGCTTTTTTTGTTGAATTTGTTGCGAAGGATAGCATTTTTTTTGGTTATGTCAAGAAAAATTTTCAACTCATTGATTATTAGTATTTTACTTTTATTCCATGGTACGAGTCTTGTTCTTGATAATCTTTTTGGAGGGGATGACCTTCCCAATCTTTTGGAAGTAGAATTCGACGCAAATCAGGATGATTTTCAAAGCGAATTCCGATTAAATCAAATGTTTCGCGTTCATGCCAATCAGCTGTTTTCCAAATACTAGATAAGCTGGGGATAGAAGGTGGTTGACCATCAATCTGTCGTGGAAGTATAACCTTCAAAATTAGATTCCTTTGATAGGGAATTGAAGTCAAATGGTAAATTACTTCCATTGAGCCTTTTTCTGGGCCATTATCAATTCCGGTCAGACAAGCCATAAAGTCAAAGTACAGTAACTCATCTTCATGTAGAAATTGACAAATGTCCAAAAGTAAATTTGCGGGAATCTGTATTATGGGTTGAGCAGTTTTTTCGTTTACAACCAGAATTGCATCCGTGCTGAATTTACTGCTTAATCTCTCTACTATATCATGTGTGGTCATGTGATTAGGTGATATGGTTTTCGGCCTCTAACTCCAAAAGTAACGTGGGGGCAATTGGATGTTCCAGGCGAATTTTTTCCTGCAATTTTAAAAAACCTCCAATTAATGCTTCTGGGCGCGGCGGGCATCCAGGCACGTAGACGTCTACTGGAATGATTCTATCTATTCCTTTTACAACGTGGTATCCATGTTCCCAGTAGGGGCCTCCGCAGTTTGAACAGCTCCCCATGGAGATTACGTAGCGGGGTTCTGGCATTTGTTCATATAAACGACGAATCCTATCTGCCATTTTGAAGGTAACAGTTCCAGCAACAATCATTACGTCTGATTGACGAGGAGAAGGGCGGGGGAATATCCCAAATCTTTCAAGGTCATAGTTTGAGGCGTAGGAAGCCATCATTTCAATGGCGCAGCATGCCAAGCCAAATCCCATTGGCCACAACGATGATAATCTTGACCAGTTGAGTAAATCCTCTACACTTGTAAGAATTATGCCACCTTCTCCCGTTTTTACTCTGTTTTCCTGAAAATCTATTGCTTGCGACATTTGTGATAAACGCTAGATTGTTTGTGATTCGAATTTCCCATCAGACAACGTAAAAAAAGAAGTTTCAATTAATTGCCGTTGGGAAAGGTATTGGTCATACTCTGGATAAAAACGTAGCCTATTGGTAATCGTTTGATCATGTATTTGGGAAAGCCCCAGCAAAAGTTCACACCCTTCTCTAACCGCAAAAGCACCACCAGGCTGTCCAGTGATGTAGTCGACAAGGTTATGGTCGATAACGTATTTTTGAAACAAGGAATTGCCACCATGCCGAACCATGATGCGGATGCCGCACTGCTCGGCAATGGATAAATCCAGTGCATCGTCAAAAAAAAAGGCTACTTCTTCTGGTTTGAGATGATGGATTGCCATAAAATGTTCAAGAGCGGCAATTTTATGTTTGATACGAAAATAGCAGGAGTCGTAGTGCTCTCGTTTGGCCAGCTGAAAAGACATGGTATTCCGTTCTCCCGAAATTACGGCAGTATACGGCATCTTGGACTGAGACAACCACCAACCAAAACGAAGTAAGTTGATTCCCATTGAATCTACTTCACTGAAATTGCTGGTTCCGTGTTCATTTTTTGTACCGTCGTTGAATACGCCATCCCAGTCAAAAATAAAGGCTTTTATCTTTTTTAATTTCTCCGCAAAAAGCTCCGTAGGAATAATAAATTCTCCTCCCAATTTGCTGAAAAGAGTAGAAGTATCTTGAATCGTATCGGCCATCCCCTTTTTTATTGATTAGCGTAAAAATAGGGAAATCCTCTCAAGGAAGGTGAGAATAAAGAAAGATAATTGGGAGCTAACTTAAAACGACTGCCTTAAAGCAGTCGTTTTAAGTTAGAAGAGTGGCAGTTTGTTGAATTTTTGGGTAAGAACCTTGGTGGAATCAGTGTGGAGCCAATCATCCAATAATGTTGCGTATACTTCTCGGAAATCAATGCTGTATTTTAAGTCTCCGTTATCTAAGTTTGTTAAATCAGGAGCTTCGTTTAAAATAGGGCGGGTACGTTTCGGGCCACCTATTAAAAATACATTATTGGCAGTTCCATGATCGGTACCGCTACTCGCATTTTGCTTTACTCGTCGGCCAAATTCGCTGAATGTCAGAACCATAACATCATCGAGGCGGCTATTGGCTTTCATATCATTGACAAAAATACTTACCGCTTCAGCATATTGGCGAAGAAGGCGGTCTTGTTGGTCATTTTGGCGTATGTGCGTATCAAAACCAGACAAAGAAACGTAGTACACGCTTGTGCTTACGCCAGATGTAATAAGTTCAGCAATGGTATTAAGGCTTTTCCCTAATTCAGTCGTTGGATACATCATTCGGGATTTATTGACTTTTGCTTTCGTGTGAACATATTCGGCAGACGACACGGTTTCGGCCAGCGTTTTATAGAGATAAGCTACATTGTCATGGTTATCTGCCGCAGGAATATCGGTCAATGTTTTGACAAATGCACTTTGCGTTTGTCGGTATAACTTTTCAGGGTTTTGCAACGATAACCCATTGACTTGCTGTCCTTTTAAAGCCAAACTTAATGTGTCGTCAATTTCAAGGGCTTGGTGGGGGAGGCAGGATTGGCCAATGCATTGAGCATCCAAATAACGACCTATCCAGCCGCTGGATAGATATTCTTCCGAACTGCTTCCTGTTTGCCAAATATCCATCGAGCGAAAATGGGAGCGGTCTGGATTGGGATAACCTACATTATTGATGACAGAAACCAAGCCATTATCGTACAGCTCTTTGATTTTTTCGAGTGCTGGATTAAAACCAATTTCATCGTTGAGCCGCAGAACATTATTTTGATTGATGGCAATGGACGGGCGCTCTCGGTAGTAAATATCATTCCGAAACGGAACGACCGTATTAAGGCCGTCATTGCCCCCAGAGAGTTGAATGACCACCAGAATTTTATCATTGAGCAGTTTTTGTCCAAAGTGTTTTTGCTCATACGCTTTTAAAAACTGAGGAATTAAAAGTGAGCCAGCGGTGGTAAAAGCCGTTTTTTTGAGAAATGTGCGACGTTTCATTATTGAAATACTATTTATGAAAATCGGATTAGCAAACTTGATATTCGAGGGTACTCATTAAAGAAATGCAAAGTTGTTTTACAGTCTCTGAGCGTTCGGGTGCCGAAACCTTATTTTCAATGCGTTTTATAGTTGCATCATTAATTGGTACCTGTAACAAATAGGATGCCAAGGTTTTGCAAAGAGCGGCGTCTGGAATTGATTCGAAGGAATGGGCAAAATCCTGCCAGTTCATATTGATTTCAAACTTATTCTTGCGGACTAATTGTTCTTCATTTACATCTCCACTTTCTTTTACGCTGACGTTTATAGTTTCGTTGCGAAAGAGTACACTAGGGAGTTGTAACCGCGAAAGCAAACTGGAACTATCAATCCAAGCTTTTCCGCCAGGCCAACCAGCGACATTGGGAGGATTAAAAAGAACTTGGCCTAATATTTTTTGGGTGTATAACACGGGCGTTTTATCCACAAAATCGAGATTGAAGGTTCGTTGCAAGCCAGACAGATATTCTACAGGAGATTTAATTTGCGCACCAATGTTTACGGAATGGTAAAACCAGTCAGAAGTAAAAACGTATTCCATCAAATCGGCAATGTTGTACTGGCTATGATAAAAACGTTTTGCCATTGCTGCGATGTGAGCTTCGTCTACTTTTTCATTGACAAATGCGCGATAAATTTTGGTTGAAATGTGTAGGGCTGTTTTAGGATTTGCGAGGAGCATTTCGATTACATCTTCTCCTTTATAATTCCCAGATTTGCCAAAGATGGTTTTGAGGCCGTCGTCGTGAAAGTTTTCTCTAAAAACGAAATCACCATTGATATTAAAACCCCATCCTGTAAAAGCCCGCGCTGCTTCTTTAATATCTTGTTCGGTATATTGTCCTCGCCCTAGGGTAAATAATTCCATCACTTCTCGGGCAAAATTTTCATTAGGGCTACGTTTTCTGTTTTGTTGATTGTTCAAAAACTGTAGCATTGCAGCGTCTTTTGAAACGGCCATCAACAAGTCACCGAATTTGCCAAGTGCATGGGTGCGTAAGGTGTTATTTTGTTGTTGAATGAAGCCAACAGCTCTACTGCGGCAGGCGAAATGGTTGTGCCAAAAAAGGGCCATTTTCTCACGAAATGCATAAGCTCCATTTCCCATTTGAGCAACCCATGCATCATTGAGGCTACTAATGCTTTCACGGCGTTCTTGGGCCATGAGTTTAAGCTTGTCGCGCAGGTCTTCACGGGAGCCTCCTGCATTTTGTTTAACCGCCTGCCGAATATTTTTTAAATCTTGAGCAGGAGCATCGGAGACTTGTGTCAACAGTTTTATGTTGCTGCTATCTCTAAATAAACTTTTAACAAGCTGAAGTCTTGATATTGACATCGCTTTCTTTACTTCACTAGGTGAAGCTCCGAAGCCAGCTCTCCAAAATAGGTGTTGAATAGTGCGTTGGTGTTGGATAGCGTCCATGCAGATGAATGGTGTTGAGCGTTTGTTTGTGTAAGTTTTCAGGCAGCTTTAAATCTTAGATGAGGGGTGAGGAGCAAAAGTTTAATGAAGGGCAAAAAAATACCCCTGCCGATGAAACACTCGACAGGGGTATTTTTTGTAAAAAAGTAAAACTAATTACCAGAATACGGTATAGAGTATTGCGATAATTGCACAGATAACTGCTGTGCCGATGGCAAAGGTTCCTTTGATTTTGAACATAGATGAATCAATTGCTAAGCCTTTACTGCTAGGTTGCCAAAGTCCTAGTACCACCATTACTGCCACGCAGATTAAGAATACGATTCCCATTCTGTCTAAGAACGGAACCAAGGTCCAGTCAGTACCGGGTAGCCAGTTGTTGTGCATGGAGAAGGCAATAAGAAAGCCACCGACAATTGCAAAAAGGGCTCCCGCAGAATTGGTTTTTTTCCAGAAAAAGCCGAGAATAAAAGCGGCAAATACACCGGGTGAAACAAGACCTGTCATTTCCTGAATAAACTGAAAACCACCTTTTTTGTCAATGCCCATGTAAGGAGAAATAATAATTGCTAAAATCATGGCAACAACAATCGTTACCCGTCCAATCCAAACAAGTTTCTTTTCATCAGCATCTTGGCCGATGTATTTTTTATAAATATCAAGGGTGAAAATAGTTGAAATACTGTTTGCTTTTCCTGCCAAAGAAGCAACAATTGCCGCAGTTAGAGCCGCAAAAGAAAGACCCTTAAGCCCCACTGGCAGTAAATTTAGCAATACAGGATAGGCGCGGTCCTGATTGAGTTCACCACCTTCAAGCATTTCCATTTGAAACAGACCTTTTTGATATAACGTATAAGCAGCGATTCCTGGTAGTACCACAATTACAGGCATCAAAAGTTTTAAAAACGCGGCAAAAAGAATCCCTTCCCGTGCTGTTTTGAGATCAGCACCGAGCGCACGTTGCGTAATGTATTGATTACAACCCCAATAATTTAGGTTGACAATCCACATTCCTCCAATGAGAACTGTCAAACCAGGCAACGCCATGTAGTGCGGGCTTCCTTCTTGGAAAATCATGTGGAAGTGATCTTCTGACTTTTCAAGCATGGTACCGAAAGCACTCGTAATTCCGTCTACGCCAAACTCTTGAGAAACCAAATCCATGGCTAGGTAGGTGGTTGCTAATCCTCCCAAAATGAGGAAAAATACCTGAATAACGTCGGTATATCCAATTACTTTCATTCCACCTACCGTAATGATAACGGCAAAAATGGCCAGTCCAATCATACACACTGTAAAATCAATTCCCGAAATGGTAGAAACCGCAAGTGCCCCTAAAAACAGGATAGAGGTTAAATTTACTAAAACGTACAAAAACAGCCAAAAAATGGCCATAATTAAGCTAACGGTCGTATTATAACGTTGATTCAGGAATTGTGGCATTGTAAAAATTCGATTCTTCAGATAGATGGGCATAAAGAAGATCCCCACCACTAACAGCGTGGCGGCGGCCATCCATTCATAGGTTGCAATAGCCAGTCCCATTGAAAAACCATTGCCCGACATCCCAATGAATTGTTCAGCCGAAATATTAGAGGCGATTAAGGATGCACCAATTGCCCACCAAGTAAGTGAGCCTTCAGCCAGAAAGAAATCGGTTGTGCTGGCTTCTTTGGTTTTTTTTCGTTGATAAATCCAATAGCCGTAGCCAGCTACTACTATGAAGTAAAAAAGAAATACCAGATAGTCTAAGGTTTGAAGTTTTTGCATGTCTTCCAGAAAGGTTAGTATGAGGGTTAAAAAACGGGGTGCAAGATACTTAAATGTGTATAAAAAAATAGGAAAAATACCATTTTAGTAATAATCTACAATATAACTGTACGATTGCCATAGATAAAGACGCGGTCATTGAATACCAACTTTAAGGCTTTAGACAGTACAGATTTTTCGGTATCTTTTCCCAAAGTAGCCATATCTAGCGCCGTTAGGCGGTGATCTACTTCCTTTACGTCTTGGGCAATAATCGGCCCTTCGTCAAGATTATCATTGACAAAATGGGCCGTAGCTCCAATGATTTTGACACCTCGCTCATAAGCTTGACGATAAGGGTTGGCTCCAATAAAGGCGGGAAGAAAGGAATGATGAATGTTTACAATTCGATGGGGGTAGTGTTTTACAAAATCGGTAGTAAGAACACGCATATATTTGGCTAAAACTAGATACTCAGGTTTGTAAATATCAAGGGTTCTTAGAATCGCCTCTTCATGTTCATTGCGGGTTTTGTGTTCGTGAGAAATAAAATGAAAAGGAATGCCAAATTTGCTGACCAAAGGTTGTAAAGTATTGTAATTGCTTATAACGGCTTGGATTGTGGCATCCAGTTCGTCAAAAGCATATCTTATGAGCAATTCGCCCAAACAGTCATGCTCTTTTGTTACAAACACGACAATGTCTTTCTTTTTTTTAGGATTGAGACGTAAGTTGATGCCCGTAGGTAGTGTACTGTACAGGTCGTTAATTATTTTTTCAGGATTACCTTCGCCTTCAAATTCGGTTCTCATAAAAAACTGTTTGGAAGGGCTTACGTATTCATCCTGACTGATAATATTTTGGTTATGATTGTACAGTACATGGGTTACGTTATAAATAAGCCCTTTGTTATCAGGGCCGTTCATAAGTAGAATATGTTTCATATTTCAATAGGTTTGTATACGTAAAAAGCGGTTTATATTGCTATATAACCGCTTTTCTGAAAAATCTAAAATACTATTTTATGTTCCTAATAGTAACATCTTAACTTTCGGCGCTCGGCACGGCGGGCTTGAGTACCGAGTAAATACTCGGCCCGAAACGATAAGAATCCGTAAGAGTCTTTTACTTTAGGATTTCCTCGTTGATTTCCAGGCTCATTTTGAGGAGAATACCCAGACGGCAGGTTGGTTAATTCAGGTCTTCTATCCGACAAAGCCAGTGCCAGTTCAGACATCCCCCCTGGATTAGGATAATTTGTACTAACATCATCCAAATAATCTGAATTTGCAAAATTATCACTAAGCTCAACGGCAAAACTCCAACGGTCGTCGTGTTTCCAAGAAACTCCCACCCCAATCACGGCAATACGCACGTTACGTTTGTAAGCTACTCCTTCAGTCATTAGCGGCGGTAAACTATGCCAAGTGCCCTGATAATTTGCTTTAGGGTTAATTCTTGTCATGCCTATTCCACCCAATAAATAAGGTTTTAATAAGCGTTCGTCGTTATAACGGAATGCATCAATTTGCAATCCTATATACCCAGCAGGGTTATCAGAACGAAAGGAAAGATTATTGTACCAAATTGGGCCGCCAGCCTGTTTTCCTGAAATACGATATATATCCACTTCTCCCCGTAAGGCAATGCGCTCGGCTAGTCTATAACTGACTCCCAGTGCTAAATGAGGTTGGATAAACCTCAAATCAGTTTTGGCACGCATGTCGCCCATATAATAAGATATGCCGCCTCCCGCAAAAACTTTAATTACGCCAAACGCAGGAACATTCCGGCGAACAGGGCTATTCCGCCTCGATTGAGCGCTGGCGTCTGCACAGAAGAAAATAGCTAAGAGGGTGAAAGCCACTCTAATACATACATTTGTCATAGTTTACGGGTTGTTCCTCGTATAGTCTACTAACGAAAACTGTGCCAACAGTTATACATTGAACAATTGAATTGTTAAGGTATAAAGCTGCCAAAAATAAAGGATTAAAATTATCTTCTGAAATTTTTAAAATTTAGCTTGCTTTTCAAGAATAAAATTCAGACCTTTGCGAGCCTTTAAAAAAAGACACTTTTAAAGTTTCAATCGACATAGATTGGATGAAGGTCCGAAAGGAAACCACATCTGGATTCATAACTTAGGCTAAGTAGCAATTACTTTCCCACAGTAAAATGAGGTCAGATGTTTATCATCTGACCTTTTTTGTTGAAATAAAAAATAAAAAAAGTAAAATAGTTGGATTGCTGAAATTAATTTCAGACTTTTGCAGTCCGTTTTGTAAAATAAATTTTATAACCTGCTGTAAATCAAAAAGATGTCTGGTTTAATAGGAAAAAAAATCGGGATGACTAGTGTGTACAGTGCGGACGGGCAGGCTCTGGCATGTACGGTAATTGAAGCTGGTCCTTGTGTTGTTACGCAAGTCAAAACCGATGAAACTGATGGATACAAGGCTGTCCAACTCGGTTTCGGAGAAAAGAAAGAAAAGCATACGACTCAACCGCTCGTGGGTCATTTTAAGAAGGCAGGTACTACGCCAAAGCGCAAATTGGTTGAATTTAAGGAGTTCGAAGAAGAACTTAACCTTGGTCAAGCATTGTCAGTAGCAGATGTATTTGGTGAAGGAGACTTCGTTGATGTGGTAGGTACTGCCAAAGGACGTGGTTTTCAAGGTGTAGTAAAACGTCACGGTTTCGCAGGGGTAGGCGGCCAAACACACGGTCAGCACAACCGCCAACGTCACCCGGGTTCAATTGGTGCATGTTCATTCCCTTCTCGAGTATTCAAAGGGATTCGTATGGCAGGACGCATGGGGAATAACCGCGTTAAGGTTCAAAACCTTAAAGTGTTGAAAGTAATTCCTGAGCAGAATCTCGTTGTTATCAGTGGTTCGGTGCCGGGTGCGAAAAATTCGTTTGTAATCATCGAGAAGTAATTAATCGCTAACGCGAACCGTTCAATCCGATCAAGACAATGGAACTTTCAGTATTAGATATAAAAGGACAAGATACGGGCAAGAAAGTAGCCCTTGCCGAAACAGTATTCGGCATTGAGCCAAATCAGCACGTAGTGTATTTAGACGTAAAGCAATATCTTGCTAACCAACGTCAGGGTACACACAAATCAAAAGAGCGCGCAGAAGTTTCGTACTCTACAAGAAAAATTAAGCGTCAGAAAGGAACTGGAGGCGCCCGTGCAGGGTCAATCAAATCGCCTTTGTTCGTAGGGGGTGGTCGAGTGTTTGGACCAAGACCTCGTGACTACAGTTTCAAACTTAATAAGAAAGTGAAAGTATTGGCACGTAAGTCAGTTCTTTCGACAAAAGCGAAGGCAAACGGCATCTCGATTGTAGAAGATTTTACTTTTGACGGTCCTAAAACCAAGCAGTATCTTTCTTTCTTGAGTGCTTTCTCTTTAACAAATAAGAAAACACTTCTTATTCTGCCCAACCACGACGATAACGTATTTTTGTCTGGCCGCAATATTCCAAAGGTAAACATCACTACGGTTGACTCTGTAAATACTTACGATCTCATCAATGCTGAAGTATTGTTGATTAGCGAGACTGCAGTGTCGAAGTTAGAAAATCTCTTGAACAAGTAAGACAATGAGTGTACTCAAGCGACCGATATTGACCGAAAAAGCTACTGCGCTCAGCAATTTGGGCAAGTATGTATTTGAAGTGTCTAAAACTGCCAATAAAATTGAAATCGCAAACGCCATCGAAAAAGTGTATGGTGTTAAGGTAGCAAGTGTAGATACCATGCGTTCAATCGGTAGAAAAAAATCAAGAATGTCACGAGGTAAAGCAATTAGTGGTATTACTTCAACGTACAAGAAAGCCATCGTGACTCTAAAAGCAGGCGAAATAATTGATATTTATTCAGATATCGCCTAACTAAATCGTTGAAGTAGCAAATAACTGAAAAAAACAATGGCAGTCATTAAGCTAAAACCAACAACTCCCGGTCAGCGCTTTCGTACGGCTCCGTCGTTTGATGAAATCACAACCGACAAGCCTGAGAAAAGCTTGTTGGCCCCTATTAAAAAGACAGGTGGACGTAACAACCAAGGTCGTCGTACAGCTCGTTATATTGGTGGTGGTCACAAGCGCATGTACCGTATTATCGACTTCAAACGTGACAAGTTTGATGTTGCAGCAACAGTAGTATCAGTCGAATACGATCCTAACCGTTCTTCTCGTATCGCATTGGTTGAATACCAAGACGGAGAAAAACGTTATATCCTTGCCCCGCAGGGTATTAAAGTAGGACAAACTGTTGTGTCAGGAACTAGTGTAGCACCTGAAGTAGGTAACGCACTTCCTTTAAGTTCAATGCCGATTGGTACAATTGTTCACAATGTAGAATTACATCCTGGTAAAGGAGGACAATTGGTGCGCAGCGCTGGTACTTATGCACAGTTAGTAGCTCGTGATGGTAAATATGCAGTATTGCGTATGCCATCAAGTGAAATGCGCATGATACTTTCGACGTGTATTGCTACGGTAGGTTCAGTCTCTAACGCTGACCACATGAACGTAAGCCTCGGAAAAGCAGGCCGTAAGCGTTGGTTGGGTGTTCGTCCACGAGTTCGTGGGGTTGCGATGAACCCAGTCGATCACCCTATGGGTGGTGGTGAAGGTCGTGCATCAGGAGGTCACCCTCGTTCTCGTACGGGCTTATACGCTAAAGGTAAAAAGACGCGTACTCCGAAAAAGTATTCAAACCGTTTGATTATTAGCAAACGTAAAAAATAATCGAAGATAAATGGGACGTTCGATAAAAAAAGGACCGTACATTGATTTCCGCCTTCAGACCAAAATTGATGTAATGAATGGTGCCGGCAAGAAATCAGTTATCAAGACTTGGTCAAGACGCAGTACAATCTCTCCAGATTTTATTGGTCATACTTTTGCAGTACACAATGGAAATAAGTTCATCCCTGTGTACGTAACCGAAAACATGGTCGGGCACAAATTGGGTGAGTTTTCCCCAACACGTAATTTCCGGGGGCACATTGCCAAAAAAGATAAAGGCAAAAGATAGAATAGTCAATAGTTGTTCAGTCAATAGCCATTTGACCTAATGACTGACACTAACCACTAACGACGCACAACAAGAAAATGGAAGCAAGAGCTATATTAAGAAACGTACCCACTTCACCTCGTAAAATGCGGCTTGTAGCTGATATGATTAGAGGACAGAAAGTGAGCCGTGCGCTGGCAATTTTGCAATATCAACCGCAGGGTGCCGCTCCAGTTTTGAAAAAAGTATTGATGTCGGCTGTTGCCAACTGGCAGCAACGAAACGAAGATGCTAAACTCGAAGATGCTGAATTATACGTAAAAACAATTTTTGTTGATTGTGGCGCAATGTTGAAGCGTCTGCGTCCAGCACCTCAGGGTCGTGCTTACCGTGTTCGTAAACGCTCTAACCACATCACAATTGTGGTAGATGATGCAGCAGAAGTAATCCAACAAGAAGCCTAAAATTTCAATAACGAATGGGACAGAAAGTTAATCCTATAGGTCTGCGACTCGGTATCGTCCGTGGTTGGGATTCAAGCTGGTACGGAGGACGTGAGTTTGCCGACAAGCTGATTGAAGACGAGCAGATCCGCAAATACATTTCCGCTCGTATTCCTAAAGGTGCTATCTCCAAAGTAGTCATTGAACGTACTTTGAAGCGTATCACTCTTACAATTCACACGGCTCGCCCAGGAATTGTAATCGGTAAAGGCGGAAACGAGGTCGACAAGATTAAAGAAGAGTTAAAGAAGATTACGGGTAAAGATATCCAAATCAACATCTACGAAATTAAGCGTCCTGAAATTGATGCTAAATTAGTGGGAGAGTCTATCGCTCAACAGTTAGAAAATCGTATCTCATATCGTCGTGCAATGAAGCAAGCGATATCGTCTGCGATGCGTGTAGGTGCTCAAGGAATCAAAGTACGTGTATCTGGTCGTCTGGGTGGTGCTGAAATGGCCCGTACAGAAGAATATAAAGAAGGACGTGTGCCTCTTCATACACTCCGTGCCGATATTGATTATGCAATTTCAGAAGCACTTACCGTATATGGTAAAATCGGTATCAAAGTATGGGTTTTCAAAGGTGAAATCTTCGGAAAGCGTGATTTATCTCCAATAAGCGGTGGCGCTGCTTCGGCAGAACGTGCTGGTGGTAATGACCGTGGCGGAGACCGTGGAGATCGTCGCAGAGGTGGTGATGGAGACCGTCGCAGAGGTGGTGGTGGAGATCGTGACGGAGGTGGAGATCGCCGCGGAGCTGGAAACGGTCCTGGAGCTGGAAACGGCCCTGGTAAAGGCCGGAACAACAATAACCGTAATAAGAAAAAGTAATTATCGAAAGCAACGGGTCTTTATTGACTCCGAAAATACTGCTGAACCATGTTACAACCGAAAAGAACCAAGTTCCGCAAACAACAGAAAAGTAAAGGGTCTGAAAAAGGGATGGCCACTCGTGGCCACCAGATCGCTTTCGGTACGTTTGCCATCAAAACGCTTGAACCAGGCTGGATTACAGCCAGACAGATTGAAGCGGCTCGTATTTCTGTAACGCGTGCTATGAAGCGTGAAGGTCAGGTTTGGATTCGAATTTTTCCTGACAAACCTATTACCAAAAAACCCCTAGAGGTTCGTATGGGTAAAGGTAAAGGTGCTCCCGAATATTGGGTAGCCCCCGTTAAGGCAGGAACGATTCTATTTGAAGCTACAGGAGTATCACTCGAACTCGCAAGTGAAGCACTTCGGTTAGCCGCTCAAAAGTTACCTGTTAAGACTAAATTCGTAGTTCGTCGCGATCATCAAGAAGAAGCAGAATAAGCATTAGTCAAATGAAAAATAGTGAAATCAAAGCGCTGACGGTAGAGCAATTGAAGCAAACCCTTATTGAGGAGCAAGATCGTCTACTCAAGTTGAAGTTTGCTCACGCCGTATCTCCGATTGAAAATCCGATGCGTATTCGTAATACGCGCCGTCTGATTGCAAGGTTGATGACGGAGTTGTCGGCTAAGGATAAAGCCGCAAGCGCGTAATAATGGTCAGGAGACCCCAATTGCAAAATAACCGACACAATGGAGGCAGCAGCACAAACAACTACAACTGTAGAAAGAAATTTACGCAAAGTCAGAGTTGGCCGCGTGGTAAGCAGCAAGATGGAAAAATCTTGTGTTGTCGCGGTAGAGCGTAAAGTTAAGCACCCAAAATACGGTAAGTTTATGAAAAAAACTACCAAACTGATGGTGCATGACGAAAACAATGAGTGTGGAGTAGGAGACACCATTCGCGTAATGGAAACTCGCCCGCTCAGTAAGAACAAGCGTTGGAGATTAGTCGAAATCATTGAAAAAGCGAAATAACAATGGTACAGCAAGAATCAAGACTGTCTGTGGCCGATAACAGTGGCGCAAAAGAAGTACTAGTTATCCGTGTATTAGGCGGAACTGGGAAACGATACGCCTCTATCGGAGACAAAGTAGTAGTGACAGTTAAGCAGGCAATTCCTTCAGGTAACGTAAAGAAAGGTACAGTTTCAAAAGCTGTAGTTGTTCGTACCAAAAAAGAAATCCGTCGCAAAGACGGCTCTTATATTCGATTTGAAGACAATGCCGTCGTATTACTCAACAACCAAGATGAACCTCGCGGTACTCGTATCTTCGGTCCTGTTGCTCGTGAATTGCGCGAGAAAAATTTTATGAAAATTGTTTCATTGGCACCTGAAGTATTGTAGAAGCAATGGAAAGAAAATACAACAAACAACCCAAATTACACATTCGTACCGGTGACACGGTGAAGGTAATTGCTGGTAACTCTAAAGGCCAGTCGGGTAAAGTCACCAAAGTATTGGTAGAGAAGCAACGTGCTATCGTGGAAGGGGTCAATTTGATCACTAAACACATCAAGCCAACTGCCGCCAATCCACAAGGTGAACTGAAGAAAACAGAAGGCTCAATCCATATCAGTAATCTGATGCTTGTTGATCCTGCAACTGGACAACCTACTCGTATTGGCCGCAAAGCCAATGAAGAAGGTAAGTTGCAACGTTACTCGAAAGAATCAGGTAAGTTTATTGCTGATCCTTCAAAGTAAGTGGTTTGGTGAATGTCTAAAACCATTCATTAAAAACTCTAATAAATAACTGTGGGTCGGAAATCCACAAAAAAAATTAAAAAATGGCAACTCCGAGATTAAAAGAAAAATACACAAAGGACGTCGTTAAGCATTTGCAAGACAAGTTCCAGTATAAATCGGTAATGCAAGTACCTCGTTTGTCGAAAATTGTTATCAACAAAGGAATTGGTGCAGCGGTAGCTGATAAGAAGTTAATTGATCAGGGGCTTGAAGAGATTACCATTATTGCTGGTCAAAAAGCAGTACCTACTATCTCTAAGAAAGCGATTTCAAACTTTAAGTTGCGTGAAAAAATGCCAATCGGCGTTAAAGTTACTCTTCGTGGCAACCGTATGTTTGAATTCTTAGACCGCTTGACTTCTATTGCTCTACCTCGTGTACGTGATTTTCAAGGTATCAGCGACAAAGGTTTTGATGGACGTGGTAACTATACATTTGGTGTAAAAGAGCAGATTATCTTCCCTGAGATTCAGTTTGATAAAATTAACAAAATCTCTGGTATGGATATCACGTTCGTAACTACCGCCAATACTGACGAAGAAAGCTACGAATTGCTCAAATCGCTTGGTATGCCCTTTACTAAAGGTAAGAAATAAGAATCCCTTTTTCAACGAAATAAGGAAATGGCTAAAGAATCCGTAAAAGCAAGAGAATTGAAAAAACAAAAGCTGGTTGCTAAATATGCCTCCAAAAGAGCTGCATTGAAAGAAGCTGGCGATTGGGAAGGTTTAGACAAGCTGCCACGTAGTTCATCAGCAGTTCGTTTGCACAACCGTTGCCGTTTAACCGGACGTCCCCGTGGATACATGCGTAAGTTTGGTATTTGCCGGGTGGTGTTCCGCGAAATGGCTTCGGCAGGAAAAATTCCTGGTGTTACCAAAGCCAGCTGGTAAATCTCTTTTGTTTTTTAAAATCAATTCCGTAACTTTGCAGCCCTTTTACGGAAGGGCCGCAACAAATCAGTAGAGAAATGTTAACCGATCCCATAGCAGATTATCTGACGAGAATCAGAAACGCCATAAAGGCGAAGCACCGGGTTGTGGAGATACCTGCTTCTAATATTAAGAAGGAGATCACCAAGGTACTCTACGATAAAGGCTTTATCCAAAACTACAAGTTTGAAGATAATGGCCCGCAGGGTATTATTAAGATTGCTTTAAAGTACAACCCAGTAACAAAGCAATCAGCAATTGTTGACTTGCAACGTGTAAGCAAGCCAGGTTTGCGTAAATATTCGGGTGCTACCGATATTCCACGCATCCTCAATGGCCTTGGAGTAGCGATTGTATCTACCTCTAAGGGGGTAATGACCGACAAAGAAGCGCGCGTGCTCAACGTGGGCGGAGAAGTATTGTGTTACGTTTACTGATAAAATTCACAGAAAGAACATGTCACGTATAGGAAAAAAGCCGATTACGCTACCAGCAAACGTCACAGTAAGTGTATCTGACGATAACGTTGTGACTGTGAAAGGTCCCAAAGGAACGTTAGCCCGTACCATTGACCGCGACATTAAGGTAGAAGTAGAAGGAAGCGAATTGACAGTCGTACGTCCGACTGAACAAAAGCGTCATAAAGCATTGCACGGTCTCTATCGCTCTCTCATCAGTAACATGGTGACGGGTGTGCATGAAGGCTACAAAGCTGAGCTAGAAGTTGTTGGGGTAGGTTATAAGGCGTCCGTGAATAATAATATTCTTGAGATGAGCCTCGGCTACTCACACGGTATCTATTTTGCGGTTCCTTCAGAAGTGAAGGTTACTGCAACAATGGAAAAAGGACAGAACCCGAAGGTTTTTTTAGAGTGTATCGATAAAGAACTTTTAGGTCAAATTGCCGCTAAAATCCGCTCGTTCCGTAAAGTAGAACCTTACAAAGGTAAAGGTATCCGCTTCATTGGAGAACAAATCAGACGTAAAGCTGGTAAAGCAGCGGCTAAGAAGTAATCAGTAATCTGAAAATTGTAATCAATCATGGCTTTAGCAAGAAGCGACAGAAGACAGCGCATCAAGTACCGGATTCGGAAGAAAGTAGCTGGAACAACAGAAAAGCCTCGCCTTTCAGTATTTCGTTCAAATGCGCGCATTTATGCGCAGGTAATTGATGATACAAAAGGAGTAACTTTAGTCTCTGCTTCATCTATTGAGCTTGATACCACTAATAAAGCGAGTGTCAATGCAGAAGATGCGAAAAAAGTAGGCATTAAACTGGCTGAGAAAGCAATTGCAGCTGGCGTTAGTTCAGTTGTATTTGATCGCAACGGTTATTTATATCACGGCAAAGTAAAAGCACTGGCAGACGGCGCCCGCGAAGGGGGTCTCAAATTCTAATAAGATATGTCAAACAGTATCAAACCTGTGAAATACAACGAGGCAGACCTGAAAGAAAAGGTTGTGGCTATCAACCGCGTTGCCAAAGTAGTAAAAGGTGGTCGTCGTTTTAGTTTCTCAGCAATTGTAGTCGTAGGTGACGGCAAAGGAGTAGTAGGTTACGGCTTAGGTAAAGCTAACGAAGTAACTGATGCTATTGCAAAAGGAATCGAGGACGCCAAGAAAAACCTTGTACAAGTTCCTCTCTTAAAAGGAACAGTTCCTCATGAAATGCACGGTAAATTTAGTGGAGGTCTGGTTTTTGTTAAGCCAGCCGCCCCTGGAACGGGTGTTATTGCAGGAGGTGCTATGCGTGCTGTTTTAGAAGCCGCTGGTATACACGACGTGTTAGCAAAATCAAAAGGATCATCGAACCCTCACAACGTAGTGAAGGCAACGATTGATGCACTCCTTAAGATGAGAGCTCCTCACCAAGTTGCATTCCAACGCGGAGTAAAGTTGGCCAAAGTATTTAATGGATAATCTTTTGGGAAAATGGCAAAGGTAAGAGTAACACAAGTTAGAAGTAAGATTGGTAGACCCGAAGATCAAAAGCGCACTTTAGCTGCTTTGGGATTAGGTAAAATCAGTCGCAGTATAGAGATTGAAATCAATCCTGCCATTTCTGGTATGATTCAGAAAGTAAATCATTTGGTGAAAGTCGAAGAGATCTAATTGGCATATGACAATGAATCTTAGCTCATTAAAACCAGCCTCAGGCTCGGTAAAAACAAAAAAACGCCTAGGTAGAGGGCATGGCTCAGGAATGGGTGGTACATCTACGCGTGGACACAAAGGTGCTCAATCACGTTCAGGCTATAGCCAAAAAAGTCACTTCGAAGGAGGGCAAATGCCACTTCAAAGACGTGTTCCGAAGTTTGGCTTCAAAAACATTAATCGCGTAGAGTACAAAGCACTCAACTTAGATTCTATTCAGGCATTGGTTGAAAAAACAAATGCTACTGTTATCGACATTGAAGTGTTGTACAACAACGGTTTAGTTTCAAAAACTGACTTAGTAAAGATTCTTAGCCGTGGCGAATTAAAAGTTGCCGTAGAATTGAAAGCTCATGCTTTTTCAAAAGCAGCAGCAGAGGCTATCGAAAAAGCAGGCGGTAAAGCCGTTACTTTGTAATCTTACCAAAGATTTTTTGTAACTTTGCCTGATTTTTTCACGGGTAAATCTAACAAACGCATGAAACGGTTTATACAGACCTTAAAAAATATCTTTTCAATTGAAGAGTTAAAGAATAGAATTCTTTATACTCTCCTTTTGATTGCGGTTTATCGTCTTGGTTACTACATTGTTCTACCGGGAGTAGACAGTAGCAAACTTAATATCGATACATCAGGCTTATTAGGCTTGTTAGATACATTTTTGGGAGGCGCTTTCAGTAAGGCTTCAATCTTCGCTTTGGGTATCATGCCCTACATTTCTGCTTCTATTGCCATTCAGTTGTTAACAATGGCGCTTCCGTATTTCCAAAAAATGCAGAAGGAAGGAGAATCAGGGCGCAAGAAATTGAATCAGATTACGCGAGTATTAACCATTTTTGTTACAATTGCTCAGTCGGTAAGTTATTTGCAAACTACGATACCAACGGATGCACTTTTAATTACTCGTGCAGCTTTTACAATATCATCCGTTTTTATTTTAACAGCAGGTACGATTTTTTGTATGTGGTTGGGTGAAAGAATCACTGACCGCGGAATTGGAAATGGTACATCAATGCTGATTATGATTGGTATTGTGTCACGTTTTCCAAGAGCTATTTATCAGGAAGCTGTTTCAAGAGGTACAGGTGAAGCGTTGATTTTCGTTCTTGAAATCGTAGCACTGTTCTTAGTAGTAATGTTTGCAGTAGCTTTGACACAAGCAGTACGTAGAGTGCCGATTCAATATGCAAAACAAGTAGTTGGAAATAAAGTAATGGGTGGTCAGAGACAGTATTTGCCCCTCAAGCTCAATACTTCTGGTGTAATGCCAATTATCTTTGCGCAGGCGCTGATGTTTATACCTTCATTGATTGCTGGGTTATTTGCCGAAAAAAGTGATTTCGCTAGCTCAATTGCTACCACTTTCAATGATTATACAACTTGGCAATACAATGGTCTGTTTGCAACTTTAATTATCGTATTTACGTTTTTCTATACTGCAATTGCAATTAGTCCGCAGCAAATTGCTGACGATATGAAAAGAGGAGGAGGGTTTATTCCAGGGGTTAAACCAGGACTTTCAACTTCTGACTTTATTGCTACTGTGTTAGATCGTATTACTTTACCTGGAGGTATACTTCTCGCGGTGGTTGCTATTCTTCCATCACTGGCAAGTATGACTGGTATGACGAGAGAATTTGCTCAGTTTTTTGGAGGTACATCATTGTTGATTTTGGTTGGTGTTGTACTTGATACTTTGCAACAAGTAGAAAGTTATCTCCTCATGAAACGCTATGAAGGTTTAATGAAGTCTGGTCGAGTAAAAGGCCGTACTGAAACTGTAGCGGTATAATGACAAAAATGATTTTTCTTAAATCAGAAGAAGAAGTTTTACTGATTAAAGAAAGCGCTCAAGTTCTAGGAAAAGCCCATGCCGAAGTGGCAAAGTGGATAAAACCTGGTATTACTACTAAGCAATTAGATAAAGTCGCTGAAGAGTATATTAAAGACCACAAAGGTCAGCCTTCTTTTAAAGGCTATAATGGTTTTCCAGCAGCACTTTGTATCTCACTGAATGATATTGTGGTACATGGTTTTCCAAGTCAATATCAATTGCGTGAAGGAGATATTATCTCTATTGACTGCGGAGTTAAGTTAAATGGATTTCATAGTGACAGTGCATATACCTACCCCGTAGGAAATGTAACGGTGGAAGTAATGAATCTTCTAAAACGTACTAAACAGTCACTGTATTTAGGGATTGAGCAGGCCGTAGAAGGTAAAAGAGTTGGTGATATTGGATATGTGATTCAATCTTACGTTGAAAAATTCGGCTACGGTGTCGTTAGGGAGTTGGTTGGACATGGTGTAGGTCGAAATTTACATGAAAGTCCCGAAGTTCCAAATTACGGCAAACGAGGACAAGGGCCTAAGTTGCGAGAAGGAATTGTGATTGCGATTGAACCAATGATTACGTTAGGAAAAAGATCCGTGGTTCAGGAAAAAGACGGTTGGACTATCCGAACCACAGATAGAAAACCTGCTGCACATTTTGAGCACACTGTGTTGGTTCGTAAAGGCAAAGCAGAAATTTTAACGACGTTTAAGTACATAGAAGAAGTAACTGAAAATACGACGTTAATGGTAAGCATCTAATTCACTTACCGAAAAGCAGTATATGGCAAAACAAGGACTCATCGAAGTTGACGGAATTATAGTAGAAGCGCTCTCTAACGCTATGTTTCGAGTACAGCTAGAGAACAAACATGAGGTAATTGCTCATATCTCTGGTAAGATGCGAATGAACTATATTAAAATTTTGCAAGGTGACCGAGTTAAACTCGAAATGTCGCCTTACGACTTGTCAAAGGCTCGGATTATTTACCGATATAAATAGTAGTAACTTGATTGCAGATTGTAGGTTAAAATAGGATAAAGGAGTTTAGTAGAATTCCCGTCACGAGAGGCCGAAATCTTAAATCCAAAATCACATACAACAATGAAAGTAAAAGCGTCTATTAAAAAGCGCAGTGCTGATTGTAAAGTAATTCGCCGAAAAGGTAAACTTTACGTTATCAATAAGAAAAATCCCAAGTACAAACAAAGACAAGGATAATTATAAGATATGGCACGTATTGCAGGTGTTGACATTCCAGACAAAAAACGTGGAGAAATCTCGTTGACTTACATCTACGGGATAGGCCGTAGCTCTGCTCGTAAAATTTTGGAGAAAGCTGGAATCAATTTTGACAAAAAAGTATCTGAATGGTCTGACGAAGAGTCTAATGCTGTTCGTGGAATCATTAACGGTGAATTTAATACCGAAGGTGCACTTCGTTCAGAAGTACAGCTAAGTATCAAACGGTTGATGGATATCGGTTGTTATCGTGGCTTGCGTCACCGTAAAGGATTGCCTGTACGTGGCCAAAGAACCAAAAATAATAGCCGTACTCGTAAAGGTAAGCGTAAGACAGTAGCCAACAAGAAAAAAGCTACTAAGTAGTAAGTAAAGTTATCCGTTATCTGTTTGTTAATTGTGAACATCTGTAACAGATAACCATTAACAAACGGCTTTCCGAAGCGATAACAACTAACGATTAACATTACAAAAAAATGGCTCAAAATAAGCGTAAAGATAAAGCTAAAAAGCGCGTTGTACAGGTGGAGCAAGTGGGTCAAGTTCACATTAGAGCTTCATTTAACAACATTATTATTTCGGTTACCAACATGTCTGGACAAGTGATTTCTTGGGCATCTGCTGGTAAAATGGGCTTCAAAGGCTCTAAGAAAAACACTCCTTATGCTGCTCAAACTGCCGCTCAAAGCTGTGCTCAAGTTGCCTACGACCTTGGCATGCGTAAAGCAGAAGTCTTTGTGAAAGGTCCAGGTTCAGGTCGTGAATCAGCTATCCGTACCGTACAAAATGTCGGTATTGAAGTTACTACAATCAAAGACATTACTCCGCTGCCACACAATGGTTGCCGTCCCCCCAAACGTAGAAGAGTTTAATTTTTAAGTTATTATAAGGCCGTAAGGACAATCCGCAATTTGGACACTGGGGTTGCAGGATTGTTCTTATGGTAATTTTTGTGTTTAAATAAATCAAATTCAAATGGCACGTTATACAGGTCCAAAGTCCAAGATTTCGCGTCGTTTTGGTGAGGCCATCATGGGTCCCAGCAAGGCGCTGAATAAGAAAAACTATCCTCCCGGCCAGCATGGTCGCGGACGCCGCAGCAAGAAGTCTGAATATGCACTTCAATTGCAAGAAAAACAAAAGGTAAAATATACCTACGGAATTTTGGAACGCCAATTCCGTAACTTATTTCACCGTGCAGCTGTTCGTGAAGGTATTACAGGTGTAAACCTTTTAAAACTTTGTGAAGCTCGTCTTGATAACACCGTTTATCGTTTAGGAATTGCTCCTACTCGCCGTGCGGCTCGTCAATTGGTTAGTCACAAGCACATTACAATTGATGGAGAAGTAGTGAATGTTCCATCATTCTCACTGCGTCCTGGTCAAATCGTGGGTGTTCGCGAGAAATCAAAATCTCTTGAAGCAATCACTGAAAGTTTGGCGGCGCGTACAGCTACTGCAAAACGTTTCAATTGGCTTGAGTGGGATAACAGTTTGTTGGTTGGCAAGTTTGTTCAGTATCCAGAACGCGATCAGATTCCTGAGAACGTGAACGAGCAAGCAATCGTCGAATTGTACTCTAAATAGTCTTAAATCATTACAAAACCCATTTGATGTGGTGTTTCCATGTCAAGGGTTTTGTTTTGTGTGTTTGGTAAAACATACTTTTTTGCGGTTAATTACCGCCCTTCGGACTCTAAAAAAACTGCTAATCCTATGTCTATTTTAGCATTCCAAATGCCCGACAAAGTCGTAATGGAAAAAGCCGACGACTTTCACGGGTTGTTTGAGTTCAAGCCACTGGAGAAAGGTTTCGGTGTAACCATCGGTAATGCGTTGCGTCGTATCCTACTTTCATCGTTGGAAGGCTATGCCATCACCAGCGTCAGATTTCCCAGTGTGCTCCATGAATTCTCTTCGATTGAAGGAGTTGTGGAAGATGTTACCGAAATCGTGCTGAACCTCAAAATGGTTCGCTTCAAAAAGATTTCGGAAATGGTTGATAACAAAATCACAGTAAGCGTTAAAAATCAATCGGTGGTGACTGCGGGCGACATTGCCAAGTTTACGTCATCATTCCAGGTTTTAAACCCTGATTTAGTTATTTGCCATATTGACGACCAGATGACATTTGAGATGGAAATCTTGATTGAAAAAGGTCGTGGTTATGTACCAGCTGATGAACCGCGTAATCAGGAGTTGCCAATCGGCCATATTCCTATTGATGCGATTTACACACCTATCAAAAATGTTAAGTACAGCGTTGAAAACACGCGCGTTGAGCAGAAAACTGACTACGAAAAATTGTTAATTGAAGTGACAACCGATGGGTCAATTCACCCAGAAGAAGCACTGAAAGGCGCAGCTTACATTTTGATTCAGCACTTTATGTTGTTCTCAGATCAAACAATGACGTTTGAGACTCAGAAAAACGACGAAGTAAGCGAGGTTGATGAAGAAATGTTGCGTATGCGTAAACTTCTGAAGACACCTCTTGCTGACCTTGATTTGTCAGTGAGAGCTTACAACTGTCTCAAATCAGCCGATATCAAGACCTTGGGAGACCTTGTTAAACTTGAAGTAGCCGATATGATGAAGTTCCGTAATTTCGGTAAAAAATCACTTACTGAATTGGAGCAACTTGTCGCTGAGAAAAATCTGATATTCGGTATGGACGTTGTGAAGTACCGCTTGGATGAGGACTAAGTAATTACTGGGCTTCGAAAGCTGATTTAGCAATAAATCATGGTCTTTCGAAGCCCAAATTTTAAGTAAATTGTTTCACCGGTTAGTATTCTGAAGCGCGTGAACCGCCGCTCGAAGCTAATCACAAACTCAAACCAATGAGACACGGTAAGAAAGACAATCATTTAGGACGTACCTCCTCGCACCGCAGCGCTTTGTTGCGTAACATGGCGGCGTCTTTGATTTTACACAAACGCATTCAGACAACATTGGCGAAAGCAAAAGAACTTAAGAAGTTCATTGAGCCAATTTTGACCCGTGCAAAAGAAGATAATACGCACAACCGTCGTATTGTATTCTCTTACATTCCTGAGAAGGATGTAGTGAAAGAACTTTTCAGCACTGTCGCTGACAAAATCGCTGACCGTCCGGGTGGTTACACTCGTATTATCAAACTGGGTACACGCCAAGGCGATGCTGCTGAAGTTTGTTTGATGGAATTGGTTGATTTCAACGAAACATTATTGACTGCTGCCGAAGAAAAAGCAACCAAAACACGTCGTAGCCGCCGCGGTGGCAAAAAAGGCGCTGATGCTGAGACCTCGGCCGTAGAAGTAAAAGCAACTCCAGTTATTGAAGAAGCTCCTGTAGCAGAAGCTGAAACTTCAAGTGCTGACGATTTGGAAATTGTAGAAGGAATTGGACCGAAAATCGCCGAAGCTCTTGCAGATGCAGGTGTAACGACTTTTGCTCAATTGGCAGACATGACTCCTGAAGCAATTCAGGAAATTGTATCGGCAGCTGGCATCGGTTCAAAAAGCCCCACAACATGGCCTCAGCAAGCCGCCCTTGCTCGTGATGGCAAATTTGATGAATTGAAAGCTTGGCAAGATGAATTAAACGGTGGCCAAGAATAACTTTTTTCATATATACTTTAATAAAATGAAGAAAAGTTAAAATATAGAAGGGGTTAAACGAAAGTTTAGCCCCTTTTTTTTGAAATTTGCAAAATCAAATTAAGGTTGGCATAAATAGAGAGAAAAAATACGCTCGTTTATGACAACCGTAACCATACAATACCAATATAAAATGGGTTCTCAACAACCAGCACTCTTACTTCTTGAAGACGGAACAGCACTGAAAGGTTTAGCTCTCGGTAAAATCGGTACCATGGGTGGTGAAATATGTTTCAACACTGGTATGACGGGTTATCAGGAAATCTATACTGATCCATCTTACTATGGTCAAATTGTAGTTAATACAAATGCGCACATCGGCAATTATGGTGTACAATTGGAAAGTGAGGAGGAATCCAGCTCAATCAAAATAAGCGGGATGGTCTGTAATTCATTCTCGCAGATTTATTCTCGGAAAACAGCCGACTTTTCGCTTCAATCATACTTCGAAAAAGCCAATATCGTTGGCATAAGTGAAGTGGATACCCGCCAGTTGGTACGTCATGTACGACAAAAAGGGGTTATGAATGCGATTATTTCGTCTGAAATACTCGATGAGAAAAAATTAATGGAACACTTGAAAGAGGTTCCGAGCATGGATGGACTGGAGCTTTCGTCGTTGGTGAGTACGACCGAACCCTATTTTATGGGCGATGAATCAACGGCGCAGTATCGTATAGCGGTGATGGATTATGGGGTTAAAAAAAGCATTTTGTTGAATTTAACCCAACGGGGATGTTTTTGTAAAGTGTTTCCCGCAAAAACATCTTTTGAAGAAGTAATGGCATGGAACCCAGATGGATTTTTTATCTCCAATGGCCCAGGTGACCCTTCGGCAATGCCTTATGCGGTGAAGACTGTTCAACAGTTTTTGGACACGAACAAACCCCTTTTCGGTATCTGTTTAGGGCATCAAATTCTGGGTTTGGCCAGTGGAATTTCAACTTTTAAAATGCACCACGGGCACCGGGGGTTAAATCACCCCGTGAAAAACTTCCAAACGGGTCTGTGTGAAATAACCTCACAAAATCACGGTTTTGCGGTTAGCCCTGACGAAATCGAGGCGCATCCTGATGTAGAAGTGACCCACATTAATCTTAATGACAAAACAATAGAAGGAATTAAAAGAAAAGATAAGCCAGCGTTTTCGGTGCAATATCACCCCGAAGCTTCGCCGGGCCCTCATGATTCACGTTATCTTTTCGATGATTTTGTGAAATTGTTTGAAGCATAAAAAATACAAATAGTTAAATTCAAAAGCTTCTTGCCAATGGCAGGAAGCTTTTTGAATTTAAAAGGGGCTTTATAGCCAACTGGCAGTAATTCAGGCTTTGCTTTTGCTTTTGTAGGTGCATTTATGCTTTTAAACCTCTGACTATCTTAACGAATGAAAAGTTACCTGTACACGCTATCCATTATAGTGGCTGCAACACTGGCCATGATTTTTCCAGAATACTTTACCCAGGTCGGAGATTTTCAGCTAAAAACACTCATCGTACCTTTGCTCCAAATCATTATGTTTGGCATGGGTACCACCATGAGTCCTAAAGATTTTGAAGCCGTTGTAAAATCACCAAAAAGTGTAGTTATCGGGCTAATTTGTCAGTTTACAATCATGCCGCTTATTGGTTATACCTTAGCAACAAGTTTTAATTTTCCTCCTGAAATTGCCGCGGGCGTAATTCTGATAGGATGTTCACCAAGTGGCTTGGCCTCTAATGTAATGGCTTATATTGCCAAAGCTAACGTCGCGTTGTCGCTTACCATTACTTCGTGTGCGACTTTGTTGGCCCCTATTTTGACGCCATTACTAATGAAACTTTTAGGAGGAGCATTTATTGAGGTTGATTTCTTTAAGATGATGGTTGAAATTCTGAAAATTATCATATTACCAATTGGCGTGGGATTGATAGTCAATAAAGTGTTTAGAAATCAAGCAGAGTTTTTAAATAAGTACATGCCGCTGGTTTCTATGGCGGGTATTGCTCTGATTATTTGCATCATTACGGCAGCCGGGCGCGAAAGTTTACTCAAAGTAGGAGGGGTATTGATTATTTGTACCTTAATCCATAACATAAGTGGCTATTTGTTGGGTTATTGGAGCTCACGAGCGTTAAAACTTCCCGAGCAGGATTGTCGTACGGTGGCGATTGAAGTAGGACTGCAAAATGGTGGATTAGCATCAGGGATTGCGCTGCAAATGGGAAAAGTAGCTACCGTCGGCCTTGCGCCAGCACTTTTTGGTCCCATTATGAATATCACAGGCTCATTATTGGCGAGTTGGTGGAGTAAAAAGCCCACCATTGATTCATCTCAAAATAAATAAGTACAACAATTAATGTTACAATTTAAAAATCAAGTTGCCATCGTAACTGGCGCGGGGCAAGGCATTGGACTAGAGATTGCGCGACAATTGGCGGAGCAGGGAGCGGCGGTTTTGCTCAATGATTTGGATGAAGAACTGGCCGAAAAGGCTGCTGAATTTATTCAAAAGTCGGGAGGAGAGTGCGTTGCTTACAGTGGCAATGCCGCAGATGTAGATTTTGTGCAGGCCATGGTGAGTGAAGCCGTACGCGTGTTTGGTAAACTTACGATAATTGTTGCCAATGCGGGTATCACTACCTTTGGAGATTTTTTTGAGTACACGCCCGAATCGCTGCAAAAGCTGTTAGATTTAAACCTCCGGGGTAGTTTTTTCTTAACACAGGCGGCGGCGCGACAAATGCGCATACAGGGAGAAGGAGGGCGTGTTTTGCTGATGTCGTCGGTAACGGGCCATCAAGCGCACCAATTTCTTGCGGCCTATGGCATGACAAAAGCGGCGCTCGAAATGTTGGCCAAAAGTTTAGTTGTTGAACTTTCCCCTTACGGTATTACCATTAACGCCGTAGCGCCTGGCGCTACCATGACCGAACGCACAGCTGAAGACCCCGAGTATGAAAAAACGTGGGGACGCATAACACCAATCGGACGGCCTGCCAAAGTGCAGGATATTGCCCATGCGGCGTTGTTTTTGGTTTCGCCTCTAGCGGGTCATATAACGGGGCAATCGCTCGTTGTGGATGGAGGATGGACGGCAGTGAGCCCGTCGCCTTATGAAAGTTGAAACCACCGTAGGCCATTGTGCGTTAAGGATGCATGGAAAAAGCTCTTCTTATCTTTCTGACTACTGCAGGAATTAGTTTTGTAGGTTCGCTTCAATTAGGCCCCGTAAATCTTACGGTGATACATACGGTCTTGAAACGCCGCTTAAAGGCTGGATTATTGGTTGCGCTGGGAGGATGTGTACCCGAATTGATTTATGCCGCTGCCGCCGTATGGGCTGGAATGTGGTTGGAAAAACATCCCGATGTTTGGCGACTGCTTGAATGGGCTTCTATTCCGATATTTATTGCGATAGGCATTGCCATACTTCGGAGTAGTGCCCAAACAATGAATAAAGCGGAATCGCCTACGGGCCGGTCGGATGTGTTAAAAGGCTTCTCTTTAGCGATTTTGAATCCCCAACTCTTTCCGTATTGGTTGTTTATACTGGTGCAATTTCAAGGGTATGAACAATTAAAAGTTCACCTACCGAGAGAACAGATTGCTTTTATAATGGGAGCAGTTTTGGGGGCAGTAGGCTTATTGTTTGGAGTAGCCTATTTGACAAGCCGATACCGGGAAAAATTGCTTGGGAGGTTGGGAAGAATCAACCTTAATCAATTACTGGGCTGGGTATTTTTAGGAATGGCGGGTTTGCAGTTCTTCAAACTTATCCACTGAAAAACAAAAAAAGCGGTAAAATGCCAGAGGCAACTTACCGCTTTTTTGTTTCGATTTCCAATTAAATCAGGAAATAACGGATGATTACTTCTTTCCGTATTTCTTGAAGAATTTATCAACACGACCTGTGGTGTCAATCAAAGTGTTTTTGCCAGTATAGAATGGGTGAGATTCTGAACTAACTTCAACTTTGTAAACAGGATAGTTTTTGCCTTCGAAATCAATGGTTTCTTTGGTAGGTGCGCAAGAACGCGTGATGAATTTGTGATCGCTCGACAAATCCCAAAAAACTACCTCTCTGTAATCTGGATGAATGCCCTTTTTCATTTCTGTATCAACTATTTATGATGTTACTGTGCTTTTTCTAAAACGGGACGCAAAGATAGTAACTTTTTGAAAATCAAAAAAGTATCTAAAAAAAGAAGTTAGAAACTCAGAGGAGAATGAAAAAGTAAAGTGTTCATTTACAGTGTGTTGTCGCTTTATTGTTTTTCACCTAAAAAACTCACAATCAGCATTCAGAAAATTGATAAATTGCATCAAACAAGCTAAAAACATGACAAATCCCAGTGTTCATTACCGCGCGTGCAATTTATGCGAAGCTATTTGTGGATTAGAGATTTCTCATTCAGGCACTGAAGTTGTGGCCATCAACGGGGATAAAAACGACCCCTTTAGCCGAGGTCATATTTGCCCTAAAGCATTGGCATTAAAGGATATATACGAAGATACTAACCGACTTAAGTTGCCATTGAAGCGTACCGAAACAGGGTGGGAAACAATAAGTTGGTCGGAAGCATTTGATGATATAACAACGAAGCTAAAAGCAATTCAGGAGCGCGATGGCCACAACGCCGTTGCTATGTATGCAGGCAATCCGTCGGTCCATAATTCGGGTACTTTCCTCTCTGGAACGGGGTTGATGCGGGCATTGAAGACCCAAAATATATATTCTGCTACTTCTGTTGACCAGTTGCCTCATCATTTTGCGGCTTGGCAAATGTTCGGGCATCCTTTTCTGTTACCCATTCCCGACATTGACCATACTGATTTTTGGCTTATTATGGGCGGTAATCCCATTGCTTCTAATGGTAGCCTGATGACGGTTCCAGATGTGGCTAACCGACTGAAAGCCATCCAACAGCGGGGAGGAAAAGTGGTGGTGATTGACCCGCGTTTTACCGAAACTGCTGCCAAAGCCGATGCACATCATTTTATCCGGCCAGGTACAGATGTGTTTTTACTTTTGGCGATGTTGCAGGTTGTGTTTGACGAAGACTTAGACAAAACGCCCGCTTTTGTCACGGGATTGGATGAGTTAAGGGCACTGGTAGCCGAGTTTTTACCAGAAAAAGTAGAAGTGCAAACGGGCATCGCGGCTGATTCCATTAGAAACTTAACCCGGGCGTTTGCAAATGCTCCTTCAGCTGTCGTGTATGGACGCGTCGGGCTTTCAATGCAAGCATTTGGTGGGGCATGTCAATGGCTTTTAAATGCCCTGAATGTAGTAACGGGCAATATTGACCGGGCTGGTACGGCCATGTTTACCCACCCTGCCGTTGATATATTGGCCAACACTAAAGGAATGTATAATAAGTACAATCGTCATCGTAGCCGAGTTCGGGGTTTACCCGAATTCATGGGCGAGCTTCCTGTATCTGTGCTTGCAGAAGAAATACTAACCGAAGGGCAGGGGCAGATAAAAGCACTGATCACCAGTTGTGGTAATCCAATCCTGTCGACACCCAATGGTCGGCAATTGGATAAAGCGCTGGAAAGACTGGAATTCATGGTCGCGATTGATATTTACATTAATGAAACCACCCGCCATGCAGATTATATTTTACCACCCGCTACGGGCTTGGAGGTGGCGCATTACGATTTGACATTCAACGCCTTGGCCGTTCGAAACGTCACGCGTTTTTCGGAGCCGTTGTTTCCCAAAATAGAAAATGGAAAATACGATTGGGAAATTTTTCAAGAACTATCGGCGCGGCTTTCGGGAGAGATTGGGGCCGTTCCTCAAGACCCGCACGTAAAAGTTGATTTGGGCCTGCGTTTTGGTGGGTACAATTTAAGCTTAGAACAGCTCCGTCAACATCCTCATGGGTTGGATTTGGGGCCGTTACGGCCTGATTTACCAAATCGGTTGTTAACGCAGGATAAAAAAATTCATCTTGCCCCCGAACTACTGGTAAAAGATATGAGCCGTATCAGAAAGGTGTGGCAGGAAAGTAAGATAAATACGCACTTTGACTTGTTATTGACCAATCGTCGGCATTTACGTGATAACAACTCATGGCTGCACAACTCGCAGCGACTCGTAAAAGGCCGCAATCGGTGTACATTAATGATGCACCCCGACGATGCTAGGCAACGTGCTATTTCTGAGATGGATAATGTAAAAATCAGTTCACGGGTAGGGGAGGTGACGGTTCCCGTCGAAATTACGGAAAAGGTAATGAAAGGGACCGTGAGTCTGCCTCATGGATACGGTCATGGGCGAGAGGGTGTCCAACTTTCGGTAGCGCAAACGCACGCAGGAGTGAGTGTCAATGACTTGACGGATGACTTGGTCATTGATGAATTGACTGGCAACGCGGTTTTTGTGGGAGTGCCTGTTCGGGTGGAAGTTTTGGAAGCGATTGGAAATTCTGTTTGATAAGACTAATTTTGCCGCTTCGCAGTTCATAAAACGTTGAATTGCGGAATCTGATTTTATGTATAAAAACAAAAAAGTGATTGTTGTAATGCCTGCGTATAAGGCAGCGCTTACGCTCGAAAAAACGTATCTTGAAATACCTTTTGATTTGGTCGATGAGGTGATTTTGGTAGATGATGCCAGTCCCGACAACACCACCGAAGTGGCAGAACGGCTTGGGATTAAACACGTGATTCGCCACGATAAAAATAAAGGTTATGGTGGCAACCAAAAAACCTGCTACTCTAAAGCACTTGAACTTGGGGGCGATATCGTCATCATGCTTCATCCTGATTATCAGTATACTCCCTTGCTACTTACGGCCATGATTTCAATCATTGGAAATGATCTTTACCAAGTGGTATTTGGGTCAAGAATTTTGGGAAAAGGAGCGCTTAAAGGGGGAATGCCAATGTACAAATACATCGCCAATCGGTTTTTGACGCTTGCGCAAAATATTCTAATGAATCAAAAATTGTCGGAATACCATACGGGGTATCGCGCCTTTTCTGGCGAAGTACTGCGAAAGGTTCCTTTCAATAAGTGCGATGATGATTTTGTCTTTGACAACGAAATGATTGCCCAAGTTTTCTGGAAAGGTTACGAAATCGCGGAAGTGACGTGTCCGACCAAGTATTTTGATGAAGCTTCTTCCATTAACTTTCAACGAAGCATGAAGTATGGGTTGGGGGTTTTGAGAGTCTCTGGCCGTTATTGCTTGGCCAAGTTGGGCCTTTGGAAGTGGAGTTTATTGGAAGCCTAAAAGAAAAGGACCAACAAACGTTGGCCCTTTTCTTTATAGATTGTATCAGAAATTTTAGGCGTCTTTCCAACCAATGGCGCAGCCAACGGCCTTCGTTTGTGTTACAACTACTGGCTTGCCCATCAGAATATTGGAGACGGCATCTTCCACGTATCTTTTGGTTACTCCAGCGGGGTCTTGATAATTGTCGTCGATGGTTCCGATGTACTGTACCGTAAATTTGCCGCCGTCGTTTCGTAGTATAAATACATGAGGAGTACGCGTAGCGCCAAATGCTTTCGCGACCCCTTGGGTTTCATCCTGTAAATAAGGGAACGAGTATCCTTTTTCTTGAGCGCGTTTTTTCATGTTTTCAAAGGAATTTTCTTCGTAATCGCCAGCATCGTTAGAGTTGATGGCCAATACCGGAAAGCCTTGTGCGGCGTATTTTTTATCCAGTCCGACGATGCGCTCTTCATAGGCCTTCGAAAATGGACAGTGATTGCTCGTAAAGACTACAATTACGCCTTTTTTATCTTTGTAATTTGATAAAGAAATAACGTTGCCGTCTACGTTTTTGAGCTTGAAGTCGGCCACGGTTCCACCTATCGGATAGCCCGCAGGCGGGGTTTGAGTGCTCTCTTGTCGGAGTGCCGCGCTGACCAAAGTGCCTAGGGTCAGGGTTATGATAAATGGTAGCCAAAATTTCTTTTTCATGTTAGTTATGTTAACTGCTGTTTTGACCCTATTCGATTAAAAAGTCACAGAAAATCAGATAGTTCCTTCACCAAACGGTCATAGTCTAATTTTTGTTCAAAAAAGACTTTTTTCTTTTTTTGATTGTTGACAATCAACGTTGCTGGAATCGCCCCCGACCATTCGGTGCTGATTTTATCAATCCAATTGTTGGCATCTGGTTCATTCAACAACCAAACTTTTCCAGTGAGTTGATGTTGACTTACAAACGGAATTACCCGCGCCGTTAAATCCTTTGCAAAATCCATGCTAACCATGATTACTTTGACATTCCGGTCTTTGTAATTTTTTTGAACCTCTTCAAAGTGCGGCAATTCTGCCACGCAGGGTTTGCACCACGTTGCCCAGAAGTTGACAATGTATGTTGTATCAGACGACTGTGACAAAATGTCTTGGATTTCTTTCCATTTCACAACCGATACCTTCTGGGCCTGAACGAGTTGATGCCCAAAAAATAACCAAGCGCCCAACAATCCAATGCTTTTTATCATTAGCCTATAGTGATTTACCAATATAAATTTAACTCATTTAACGATAAATTGTAACTTTCGGTGCTTTTAAAAGCACAAAAGTTATTCATTGATTTAAGTAGGTTGTGTGTTTCTGGCCAACAGCCGATTTGAATTTATATAATCTAATGATTTCCAATGCCTTCTATAAAAAAAATCCTCGTTGCCAACCGTGGTGAAATTGCGTTGCGTGTGATGCGCACCGCCCGTGAAATGGGCATCAAAACAGTAGCCGTATATAGCGAGCCTGACCGTACGGCCTTGCATGTTAGATACGCCGATGAGTCGGTGTGTATTGGTCCGGCAGCCTCCTCAGAATCTTATTTGAGAGGTGATAAAATCATTGAAGTGTGTAAGCAGTTAGGAGTCGACGCAATTCATCCGGGATACGGTTTTTTGTCAGAAAATGCCCGCTTTTCGCAGATGGTAAAAGACGCAGGGCTGATTTTTATTGGCCCGTCGGCGCAGAGTATTGAGATTATGGGCGATAAATTATCGGCCAAACGAACCGTGGCAAAGTATAATATTCCAATGGTGCCCGGCACACCCGATGCGGTCGAAGACCGTGCTGAGGCAAAATTAATTGCGAATCAAATTGGTTATCCGGTTTTGATTAAGGCCAGTGCTGGGGGTGGGGGTAAAGGGATGCGGATTGTTGAAAATGAAGAAGAGTTTGATGAACAAATGGAGCGTGCCGTCAGTGAGGCAATTTCCTCGTTTGGCGATGGTGCCGTTTTTGTCGAAAAATACGTCGCATCGCCTCGGCACGTAGAAATTCAGGTGTTGGGGGACCAACATGGCAACATCATTCATTTATTTGAGCGAGAATGCTCGGTACAGCGCCGGCACCAGAAAGTGGTGGAAGAAGCGCCTTCGTCTTGCCTGACACCCGAAATCCGGGAAGCCATGGGTAAATGCGCCATTGACGTAGCGCGTTCGTGCGGGTATTATGGTGCTGGAACGGTTGAGTTTATTGTCGACGAAAAACTCAATTTCTATTTTCTGGAAATGAATACACGTTTGCAGGTAGAACACCCTGTGTCGGAGATGATTACGGGCGTAGATTTGGTGCGACAAATGATTTATATCGCGGAAGGAAAGGCCTTGGAAATCAAACAAGAAGACCTGAAAATCAACGGCCACGCGATGGAAGTACGCGTGTATGCCGAAGACCCGACCAACAATTTTTTGCCAGATGTGGGCACTTTACATACCTACATTCGTCCGCAGGGGAATGGTGTCCGGGTAGATGATGGGTTTGAGCAAGGCATGGCTATTCCGATTTACTACGACCCAATGATTGCAAAATTGATAACGTATGCGGCTACGCGTCAGGAGTCTATTGATAAGATGGTAAGGGCCATAGATGAGTACGAAATCACGGGCGTACAAACGACGTTGGGCTTCTGCCGATTTGTGATGTTACATGAAGCATTTACTTCGGGTCAATTTGATACCCATTTTGTGAAGCATTATTTTACCCCAGAAGTACTAAAAAAAGGCATCGATGAAGAGGAGGCCCAAATTGCGGCGGCGTTGGTGGGGTATTTGATGGAGCAGGCAAAAAAGCCAGTCGGTGGCAGCACGGGCGCTGCAGGGTCCGTCAAAAGTAAGTGGAAAGCCAACCGAATGAACTAACCGTAAAAGTCCGGTACATTGTATACGCCGCTAAAGACCGAAAAATTGGGCACTTTAGCGGCGTATTCTTAAAAGGCGTACAAGACAAACCCCGCCATTGTCATCAGAAAGTAAGGCACTAATGTCGCTGCTCCTGCATAATCCTGCGCAACTCGTTGGCCAAAAAACAGACACACCAACGATAACCCTCCCAAGCCCATGCCCGTAGCCGCAACACTGTTGCCCGCGTCGTGTCCAAGTAGCAGTAAAAGTAAGCCAACCAAAGAGGTGACACCCGCCGATGTTTCGAGCAGGGTAATGACGGGCATCAGTAAACCAACGGTAGAAGCAAGGGGAGATTTTTTGAAATGGCCTTTAAAATAATCCAGATTCCCTTGATAATGAAAGACTTTGTCCAAGCCCGACTGGGTAAATAGGATTCCGTTAAACGCTGCAAAAAAGAGTTTAGAAAGTAGTAATACAGAAAATCCAAAAAGTTCCATAGAAATTAATGTTGTAAGGGTGAGACGCGTGTAAATTTCGCGGTTTTTGGCAATTATTTTGTGGATTTAAACTTTTTATCAAATAACGTAGTTAAATTTACGAAACAACACCATCTCCATGCTCTTCAGTCAGCGCATACGAAAAACAATCGCCAATGGCATCTTGGTGCTTTTTGCCCTGATGCTCCTGAATGGCATTGTATTCAGGCACGCGCACAAACTGTCGAGCGGAAAAATAATAACCCACGCCCACCCTTACAAACCGTCCAATCCTAATTCTCCTTTTCAGCCCAACGACCACTCCAGTAACGAGATTTTTTTGCTGGATACCGTCACCAATGCGGTGTTTGTGGGATTGACCTTAACGGTGGCTTTGGCAAGCGTCAAAATCAGTCAGATTGTTTTTCCTCAATATCAGTCCTTCTACTTATTAACGGCCTATCGTAAGCCATTCTTTGGCAATTTCTCCCATCGAGGCCCGCCCGCTCATCAGTGTTAATGATTTCATTTCTTTAATGGATTTCTATGTCAAAACCTGCAACAGGGGATTGATGTGGATGTATTGCATCATTATTTATTTACACTGATTCTCAATGAAGAAACTATATGTATTGCTGGCATTTTTGCTGGTACAACTTTCTGCGTATGCCCAAACAGGAAGTATTAGAGGTACTGTGACCGTAAAAGGAAAACCACTTGAGTTTGCTACGGCAGCCCTTAAGGGGACACAATATGGGACTACTACCAATGAGTTAGGAGTTTTTGAGCTTAAAAATGTAAAGTACGGAACGTATCAGTTGGTTATATCGTCTATCGGATACCGCAACATCACCAAGGCGGTGACGATTTCGGAAGCGAAGTTTTTTCAGGAACTTACCCTTCAAACCGAAGAATTGGAAAATTCGCTCAGTGAGGTGGTGGTTACAGGAACCATGAAAGAAGTATCAAAGCTTGACAGTCCCGTTCCCGTTGAAATTTACACGCCTGTTTTTTTTAAGCGAAACCCAGTGCCAAACCTTTTTGAATCACTGCAAAACATCAACGGGATTCGTCCACAGTTAAACTGTAATGTTTGCAACACTGGAGATATTCACATCAATGGCTTGGAAGGACCCTATACCATGATTATGATTGACGGAATGCCCATCGTTTCGGGCTTGTCGACGGTCTATGGTTTGAGCGGAATTCCGAGTGCCCTTATTGAGCGGGTAGAAATCGTAAAAGGACCTGCATCAACGCTTTATGGCTCAGAAGCGGTAGGGGGTCTGATAAATGTTATTACTAAAAAACCATCGTCTGCTCCTTTGGTCTCGGCTGATGTAATGGCAACTTCATGGTCTGAGTTTAATACTGATTTGGGAGTAAAATACCGGTTAGGTGAAAAAGTCCAATCATTGTTTGGTCTAAACTACTTTAATTTTCAGCAGCCTACTGATAAAAACGGCGACGGATTTACGGATATTACCCTTCAAAATCGTATTTCATTATTCAATAAATTCAGTGTTGAACGTAAAGATAATCGTTTGTTTACGGTAGGCGCCCGCTACGTGTACGAAGACCGTTGGGGAGGTCAAACCCAATGGACCCCCAAATACCGAGGAAGTAATGAAGTATACGCTGAAACGATTCAAACTAAGCGGTGGGAGGTGATAGGAGCGTATCAATTGCCAATTAAAGAGAAAATCACGTTTCAATTTTCTGCCAACGGTCACAATCAGGATTCATACTACGGCACTACTCCCTTTAATGCGCTGCAAACAATTGCTTTCGGACAGTTAACGTGGGATAAGAAAGCGGGAGAGAATCACGATTTGTTGATTGGCACTGCTCTTCGCTACACACACTACGACGATAATACCACCGCCACTGCGCTTGATGGCCGGAATGCCCCTTCTGTTGTGAAGCTCCCTGGAATATTTGCCCAAGATGAAATTTCACTGAATGCCAATAACAAATTGTTGTTGGGACTTCGATATGACTACAACTCGATTCACGGAAGTATTCTGACGCCCCGTTTAAACTACAAATGGACCTCCACGGACAAGCGAAATGTATTGCGGGCTAGTTTTGGCAATGGATACCGAGTAGCCAACGTATTTACCGAAGACCACGCTGCCCTGACGGGAGCGCGGCAGGTGGTATTTACGGAAGAATTGAAGCCTGAACGTTCGTGGAACGGTAACTTGAATTACGTTCGCAAATTCTTCCTGACAAACGGAAGCTTCATTGGCTTGGATGCCACGGCCTTTTATACCTATTTTAACAACCGTATCATCCCTGATTACTTAACCGACCCTAACAAAATCATTTACAGTAACTTAGCTGGTAATGCCGTGTCGCGTGGGATTTCGCTAAATGTGGATTTTTCCTTTGCGAATGGCCTAAAAGCCATGGCGGGTGCTACGGCCATGGATGTATTCCAACGAGAGGATGATGGAAGTGGGGAGTTGGTAAAAATGACGCAATTGCTGACGGAGAAATTTACGGGTGTTTGGTCTGTTTCGTATTCTTTCCAGCGCATCGGTTTGTCGATTGATTATACTGGAAATCTGTATGGCCCCATGAAATTGCCCATTTTAGGGCCGATGGACCCGCGCCCTGAGTATTCGCCTTGGTGGAGCTTACAGAATATTCAATTGACCAAGAAATTTAATAATGGGCTAGAAATTTATGGAGGTGTAAAGAATCTGCTCAACTTTACCCCAACACGCGACGCCATTGCTCGGGCCTTTGACCCTTTTGATAAACAGGTGACTTTTGGTGCCGATGGGCAGGTGATTCCGACACCCAATAACCCCAATGCGTTGACGTTTGACCCCTCGTACGTATATGCACCCAACCAAGGCATTCGTACATTTTTGGGAATTAGATATAATTTATTCAAATGAAAAAAGGCATTCTCATCTTGATTTTCGCTTGGTTTGGGCTTTATACCACTCAGGTAGAAGCCCAAACCCTGCAATGGACGTCATTTGAGCATCTAAATGACAGCCTTCGGAAAGAGCGGCGTCCTTTGCTGATTTTTATCCATACAGATTGGTGTAAGTACTGCAAAATGATGGAGTTGAAAACATTTACCGAACCCGAACTTGTGAAGGTGTTAAACGCTCAATTTTACTGTTTAGATCTTAATGCCGAAGATACCCGTACGATTCTGTTTTTAAATAAAAAGTATAAATTTAAACCCAGTGGCGTCAATACTGGCGTGCATGAATTGGCTGAACTGCTGGGAACCGACAAAGGGCGGTTAACGTACCCTACGACGGTCTTCTTTGATCAACATCTGCAATTGCAAAATAGAATGGTGGGAGCCGTGGAAGCCAAACAGTTGCAGCAGCTTTTTGAATGATTAGGCATTTTTACATGATTTTTGTCATTACATTCAACCAAGTCCGGCACCTATCTTGCCGGACATTTGTTTTTATACCATGCCAAAACTATTGGAAACCCGTGAAGATGTAGAGCTGATGGTTAATCAGTTTTACCAAAAAATTCGTCAGGATGCTGAGCTTGGGTATATTTTTGAGGAGGTTGCACACATAGACTGGGACCTGCATCTTCCCAAAATGTATGATTTTTGGGAAGGAATTTTGCTCGGAACGGCCAATTACATGGGTCGTCCTATGCCTCCTCATTTTCGCCTTACTACCAAGTATACACTTACGCCAGAGCACTTTGACCGTTGGCTCCATTTGTTTTTTGAAAATGTGGATGCCTTGTTTGAAGGTGACATTGCCGCCGAAGCCAAGTACCGTGCTTATAGTATAGCAACAATTATGAACCAACGGGTTCAGCAGGTAAATGCGCAGATTTCGGAAGAAAATTGATTTTGAAGGGGTTAGATAAAATGGTTTTTTTTGGGGTTAATTGTAATGATAAAGTTTTTAAATGTACTTTTAGAAGAATGTTGATAGGTAACTAATTGGTATTCATTGACTTTAATTGTATTTATTTTATACCTTTGTGCTGCAAACCAAAACCAACAAAAACACTATGGCTATTGCAAAGCAATTTTTGAAAAGCAAACCTGTCTGCAAAGTAACGTTCTCTCTGTCTGCTGATGTAGTGGCAGATGCTAAAGATGTAGCAGTAGTAGGCGAGTTTAATGACTGGGCTGCCGAAGCCGCTACTAAATTGAAGAAACAGAAAGATGGTTCATATAAAGCAACGCTCGAATTGGAAGCCGGAAAAGAATATGCTTTCCGTTATTTGATCGACGGCGCTACCTGGACCAACGACGAAGCCGCTGACAAATATATCCCAAGCGGAGTATCTTACGAAGAGAACTCAGTAATCGTTCTGTAAGAAAAAACACTGCCAAAACGCCTCTCTCTATCTTTAGAGAGAGGCGTTTTGGTGTTTTATAGGTTGATAATGGCCATTGTTAAACGGCTGATACAAACCAGTTTGTTTTCTTCGTTCGTAATTCGGATTTCCCAGACGTGCGTCGTTCGACCAACGTGAATAGGGGTGGATTTTCCGTAGACCCACCCACTTTTTACCGCTCTAATATGGTTGGCATTAATATCAAGCCCTACGGCTTGCTGCTTGGTGGCGTCGGGCAGGAGTAGGAATGACGAGAGGCTACCGAGGGTTTCGGCCAACACAACAGACGCCCCCCCGTGTAATATACCAAACGGTTGATGCGTACGGTGGTCAACGGGCATTCGCGCCGCGATATAATCCTCGCCGATTTCAAGGTATTCGATGCCTAAATGGTCGCCAATGGTGTTTTTGTTCCACTGTTGAAGGTGTTCGAGCGCAATATTTTTGTTGAACATCAGGAAAAGGGGTATTTTTGTAAACAGAATTTAAGTCGGGGTCGGGTCGTTTGATTTTAGAAAGTTGAATAATATTTTCTTTCTGCACAAAACTACAAAGAACCGCCGAACATACATTAAACTTAAAATTACCCACAAATTGTCTTCAAAAACTATTTATTTGATTCGCCACGGCGAAACAGATTATAATCGTCGCGGTGTTGTACAAGGAAGCGGCATTGATGCCCATCTCAACGAACTTGGTGAGGCACAAGCAAAAGCGTTTTTTGAGGTATATCAAGACATCACATTTGATAAAGTATACACTTCAAAGTTGATTAGGACGGTACAAAGTGTACGCGGTTTTTTGGATAAGGGGCTGCCGCACGAGGCATATGAGGGACTGAATGAGATTAGTTGGGGAATTAGAGAGGGGCGTACGCCCAACAGCATGGACAACGACTATTACCGTTGGCTAGTGACTAGTTGGCAGCAGGGAAAAACCGATTTGCAGGCCGAAGGAGGAGAAAGTCCCGAAGATGTTCAAAAAAGGCAGTTGCCAGTGATTGACTTGATTCTGGCCCGCCCCGAAGAAAAAACGGTGCTGGTAGCCATGCACGGCCGGGCAATGAGGGTACTTTTAGCCACTATTTTTAATCGACCTTTGCACTTGATGGATGAGTTTCTTCACACTAATTTGGGCTTATATCTGTTGCATTACGATTACAATTCAAAAAGCTTTTCTCTACAAAAAGAAAACGATATTGCTCATTTACAATCTCTCGAAACCCTCTAATCATGAATCGTACTCAACTGATTGAACAGATAAAACGAAAAAAATCATTCCTCTGTGTTGGCCTTGACCCTGATTTAAAAAAACTCCCCAAGCATATTCTCCGTGAGCCAGATGCCATTTTTGAGTTTAACAAACGGCTCATCGACGCGACGGCCCCTTATGCCGTAGCCTATAAACCCAACATTGCTTTTTATGAAGCCCTCGGTCCGCGCGGTTGGAATAGTTTGCAGCGTACATTAGGATACATTCCCAAGGATTGTTTTACCATTGCCGATGCCAAACGGGGTGATATTGGCAATACTTCCTCGCTCTATGCACAGGCGTTTTTTGATAAAGGTTCTTCGGGAATGTCGTTCGACAGCATTACGGTAGCTCCTTACATGGGGCGCGATTCGGTCATTCCTTTTTTAGAATTTAAAGATAAATGGGTGATTTTGTTGGCCTTGACTTCCAACGAAGGCAGCGCTGATTTTCAAACCATGATGATGAACCCCAAACTCTCCCGCAACGATGACGATGATTTTGGGCTTTCCAACAGTCAGGTGGTGCTGGATAACGAAAACGAATATTTGTTTGAGCGGGTCATTCGGGTATCTCAACAGTGGGGGGGCAATGACCGCCTTATGTATGTTGTGGGGGCTACACAAGCACCTATGTTGCAACAAATCCGTAAACTTGCGCCTGAGCATTTTCTGCTGATTCCGGGCGTAGGTGCGCAAGGGGGCAGCCTAGAAGAAGTATGTAAATACGGCATGACCAAAGAATGTGGATTGTTGGTCAATGCTTCGCGGAGCATTATTTACGCGTCTTCAGGGATTGATTTTGCCCAAAAGGCGGGCGAGGAGGCAAAACGAATGCAGCAGGAAATGGAGCAGCAATTACAAGCATTTAAGATAATATAAGACAAAGGAATGGTTGTTATCTGTTGATTTTCAGTTTTTTAAACAGCCATTCCTTCTCTACTTCAACTACTTCGGCGGGTTGCATTGTGCCCAGCTTAATATCTTCAATGGCCCAACGGACCAAGCGCAGCGTGGGAAATCCTACGGTTGCGGTCATGCGCCTCACTTGGCGGTTTTTTCCTTCATGAAGCGTAAGTGCTATCCAACTTGTCGGAATGCTTTGGCGCACTCTAATCGGGGGAGTGCGCGGTGGTAAAGGGGGCTCGTTGACCAATAATTCTACCTTTGCGGGAAGCGTTTGGTGAGGCTTGCCATCTATCGAAATTTTTACCCCTTTCTGAAGTTCTTCAAGAGCGGTGTCTGTAATTTGTCCGTCTACCTGCACAAAGTAAGTCCGCTGATGTTTGAATTTTGGATTTAGCAGACGATTGTTGAGAAAAGTATCGTTGGTTAACAAAAGCAGTCCTTCACTATCGGCATCTAACCGACCGACAGGGTACACGTCTTTGGAAAAATCAAAAGGTAAATCTGCCAACGTAGCCTTGTCGCCTTCTCGCGAAAACTGCGACATCATGCCGAAGGGCTTGTAAATGAGGAAATAATGGTATTTCATTTTAAAAGACGGCTATCGAAGGAGAAAGGGACAATTTCTACAACTTTTGCTTCCTTCATGCGGGGATGATTTGGATTGATAAGGTAGTTGAAAGACATTGGTACAATAACTGATGGTAATCCGATTGTTAAATGCGTTTGTTGAGCAAACCAATTTGCTGTAAATTGTTGAGTAGCCGCTGATATATGAATATCATTCCAGTTTTGTGGCAATAGCTCAGCATTCACTCGCAAAATAGTGTCTGACGGGATTTCGATGGTTGCCAAAACGTGCCGTGGTAAATCATCAAGGTACATTTCTTCAATATGTACCAACGTTTCTAAAAGAGCTAACTCTGGAGAAGCAGAAGTATAAACGACGGCGTTGCCAATCGTGTTCCACCGACCTCCAAATAGTTCGGCACCATATCCTGATAAAATGTTTTCGATGGAAGCAAACTTTGCTTTTTGAAGACGAAATACTTGAATCATTGTCAGATATACACGCTGTGTTCGATGCGTCCTAAGGCAGTTTCAACGATTTTCATACCGGTCATTGTATTGAGTAGGGCAAGTGGGGCTTCGCCATACATAGTGCGCAGGTGTCGCCTCATCCAACGCTTAAACTTTTCCCGGTCTTCAAATACCTCTTCACCATATTGGAGTAATTTTTTTAACTGCAACAGTCGGTCAGAGGCACTTACATCAAGGCGTGCTTCTTCTTTATATCGGTGATAGGTACGTTCCGAAAGATTAAGGATTCGAGCCATTTCGCGGTCGGTCAGGCCATAAACTTCTGCCAACGCATCGGCGTCGTCTTTGGTGAGACCTTCGCGGGTTTTTTCGATGAGCAAAAAAGGGTCATCAAAGGTCAGCAGCATGAAGGTTGATTTTCTTGATGGCGCCATCATGGTAGTGTGCTATTTGACACAAAGATAAGTGACATTTGGCGTATAGTCAAGTTTGCTACCAAAAAGTCACCTATAAATTCTCTTGCAAGAGACTCATTAACTAGGTAGAACGCTGGTTAAACCTTTTCAATGACAATCGCCGATGCGCCACCACCGCCGTTGCAAATAGCGGCAAGACCGTATTTACCGCCTTTTTGGTTCAATACATTTTGGAGGGTGACCATAATACGCGCCCCTGAGCACCCTAATGGATGGCCTAACGATACGGCGCCACCAAACACGTTGGTTTTTTCGTGGGCAATGCCCATTTCTTTCATAAATGCCATAGTCACTACGGCAAACGCCTCATTTACTTCAAAATAGTCAATTTGATCTATAGTGAGGCCCGCCTTTTTGAGGGCTTTGGGAGCCGCCACCGTGGGAGCGGTTGTAAACCATTCTGGCTCATGCTCAGCATCGGCAAAGGAAACAATCCGGGCCAAAGGAGTAATGCCCAATTCGTTTACTTTTCGTTCGCTCATCAAGACCAGTGCCGCCGCTCCGTCGTTGATTGTGGAAGAATTTGCTGCCGTTACGGTGCCGTCTTTGTTGAAGGCGGGCCGTAGCGTAGGAATTTTATCGAACTTAACGTTTTTGTATTCTTCGTCCTGTGCCACTACGATGGCATCGCCTTTGCGCTGAGGGACTTCAACCGAAATCACTTCTTTATCAAAATAGCCTGCCTTCCATGCTTCGGCGCTGCGTTGATAGGAAGCGATGCTAAAGGCATCCTGCTCCTCACGCGTGAAACCGTATTTGACGGCGGTAGCATCGGCGCATACGCCCATGGCCATCCCGCCGTATGCATCTACCAAACCATCTTTGGCGAGACCGTCGATAAAGGTGCCATTGCCGTAGCCGTAGCCGCCAAAACGGGCCTTGTCGAGATAAAAAGGAGCGTTTGACATGCTTTCCATACCACCTGCTACCACCACATCGGCTTGACCTAGTAAAATATCCTGTGCGCCCATCATCACAGACTTCATGCCAGAAGCGCATACTTTGTTGACGGTTGTGCAGGTAGCATATTTGCTGAGGCCTCCCAAAATAGCCGCCTGACGCGCGGGAGCCTGCCCAAGATTGGCGGATACCACGTTGCCCATGTACACGGCTTCTACGAGTTGCGGGTCGAGAGATAGAGATGACAGCGCCCCGTGAATGGCTGCCGCGCCTAAATTCGTAGCTGAAAGACTTGATAATGTGCCGCCGAAGCTACCAATGGGTGTTCTTACGGCCGAAACAATGTAGACGTGCATTAGCGTTGATGAGTTGAAGTGATTTTGGAATGAGTATTCATGCCTGATTTTTTTGATAAGCAAGAACCAAAGGTAAAGGTTTTTCAGTTTAGTCAATATGTCTAAAACATACTATTGGTTGGGGGCCGCAATGGTTTTTGTAGCGGCTTTTTGCTTTGCACTCAAAGGAATATTTATCAAATTGGCGTATCGTTATGAGATAGATACTATTTCACTTTTGACACTCAGGATGGGGCTTTCGTTCCCTATTTATGCGTTTTTTGCCTTTCGTCTTACCGTACAGGAAACCAATGTTCGGTTTACCCTAAAAGATTGGTTGTGGGTGGCAGGTTTGGGAATTACAGGGTATTATTTTTCAAGCTACTTTAATTTTTTGGCGTTTAATTACATCAGTGCGGGCCTAGAACGAATCCTGTTGTTTACGTATCCTACGTTTGTATTGGTTATTAACGCCATTTTTAGAAAAAAACGTGTAACCAAACTGCAAATGGCGGCCTTGGGCTTAACCTACTTTGGGATTTTGTTAGCATTTCTGCAAAACATTGAGCCTGGGCAGCAAAAAAACCTCATTTTAGGTGCTTTTTGGGTTACGTTGAGCGGGTTGGTTTATGCGTTTTATTTGGTAGGAGGCGATAAAATCATTCCAAAAGTAGGCTCGCAAAAATTTACGAGCTACGCAATGATTGCCGCCACTATTCCTACCATTTTACATTGTTATGCCGTCAACGGTCTCGAAATTTGGCACTATCCGCCGCAGGTCTATTGGATTGGAATCACGATGGCCATTGTGGTTACGGTACTGCCTACGTTTGCGTTGGCGGAGGGAATCAAGCGGGTAGGAGCAGGAAATGCGTCTATTATTGCCAGTATTGGCCCGATTTTTACGATTTTTCTGGCTACCACCATTTTAGACGAACTTATTACCCCACTCCAGATTTTCGGAACATTGCTGGTGCTTGTGGGGGTATTTCTGATAAGTTGGAAAGGCAAAAAGTAAACTAGGAAAATGCTGATAATCGCCTAATTTTGACCCGCGTTCATTTTTTCGTACGCTTCAATATTGGAGTTGTTTTTTCTTACTCGTATGTTTTTTCGCCGCATTTATCAATTTCATGAACGAATCAAGTCAAATTGGCTGTGGTTGGTTTTGACTTCTTATTTGATTACCGCTTTTTTGACGCTTGGCCTCCACGCGTGGCAACCAGGGGAGGCAGGAGTGCTTTTGGACGGTTTTCTGACGGCTCTGGCAGGTATTTTAACCACGATTGTGGTGACTACTTTTTCGTTTGTATTTGTGGCGTTGCAATTGGCTTCGGTGCAATTTTCACCGCGTATCATACGGTCTTTTTTTGAATATGATCAATTTAGCCGTTTTTTTCTGTGGTCATTTCTGGCGTGCGTAGCGTACCTGATGGGTTTACAATATTTTGGGTGGTCAGATGCGGCCCTGATTTATCCCAAATTCGGGATTGTGGGTAGCTTTTACCTGATTATAATGGTGTTTCCGTTATTCATTCATCACATTATTGGCAACATCAACGCGTCCAGTATTACGCATAACATTGCCCTTCGAACCGTTCGGGAAATCGACGAATTGTACGACGCCCTGCCGCCTCTGCCTGAAACAGAAACGGTGATTCGGATTAGGTCACCTATCAGCGGATACTTGGATTCTTTGCGGTATCAAAAGTTAGCCCAAATTTTTCCCGATGACCGTCATGTCAGAATGGATGTGCGTCCGCACATTGGCAGTTTTGTGATTCAGGGGGGGATTTTAGCCGAAATAAAGTGTCCTTCCGAGAGAAAAAACCTTTTTAAGGCCTTAGAAAAAGACATATCGGCTTGTTTTGTGGTGGATAAATTTCGCAGTTATAAACAGGATATCCCCTTCGGAATCAGGCAATTGGTCGATATAGCCATTAAAGCCATCTCGCCCGCCGTCAATGACCCAACTACTGCCCTAAACTGCCTTGATTATCTAGGAACAATCATCGAAAAAGCGGCGTTGAGCGAAATTGTTTCCAAAGAAGCAAAACTGTTGGCCGCAAAAAATATTTTTATTCGGGAGTTTAATTTCGAACAACTCGTGGATTTGGCCTTTGATCAAATTTATTTTTGGGGAAGAGAGGACTACATCGTTGTGAGGCACATTGTGAAGACCATCACCAATTTGGTGCCCTTTATGCCTACCTCTGACAGGCTTTTGGTAATAGCCCATCAAGTGGATGATTTGGAATTGCAGTACCTTCATACCATAACTCCAGATTCGTCAACAAAGTATGCGGGTTCATTTGCTAGGTGCGAACACCGAAACAGTCTTCGGGATCATTTGACGGAATTTTATGAGGCCGTAATTAAACGAATCGAAGAACTGAATGCCAAAGAAGAAAGGATTCAAAAGAAAGTGGCGGTATATAAGTGCTATCTGAAAGATTTGGATTCGAGTCGGGAAGAAGCGCGGTTTTGAAAATAAAATGCCGAAGGCGTTGTTCCTGCCTTCAGCATTTTTTTCTGCTCCTATTGACTCCAGCTAGTTGGCTCGCGGTCCCAGCGGTGGCCTTTGAGTATTTCGAGCAATTCTGCCTCTAATCCCGTTCCGTCAGAAGAGGCCATGTTGGCTTCTACGTTACGGAGTTTGCGCATTCCTGGAATGGTGGTTGCCACATCGGGATTACTTAAAATAAACCGCAGTGCCATTTCTGGCATGGTCATACCCGACGGAATCAGTGGCCGTAGTGCATCGGCGTGGTCGACGCTGGAATTGAGGTTTTCGGGCACAAAATACGTAGCCCGCCAATCGTTCGACGGGAACGTGGTTTCTTTGGTCATCGTTCCAGTGAGCGTACCTTCATCAAATGGTACACGGGCAATCACAGCCACGTCCAACTCGCGGCATAATGGGAACAGATTGTCTTCGGGCGCTTGGTCAAAAATATTATAAATGACTTGCACCGACGAAATAAGCCCTGTTTTGAGAGTGTTCAGTACGTTATCGGGTTCCCAACGATTTACGCTGATACCCCAGTGCAGTACTTTTCCGTCGCGGGTGAGCTGCTCAATCGCTTTTTGCCATTCTTCGTGCTGAGCCCAATGGTCTTCCCATACGTGAAACTGCTGTAAATCAATGGTTTCAACGCCGAGATTCCGAAGGCTTTTTTCGGTGTACTCAATAATATGTGACGCCGGAAAGCATTCTTCTAATGGATATTCAGCTTTGGATGGCCATTTAAAGTTTTTAGGCGGGATTTTGGTAGCTAGGTACAGACGTTGGTCTGGATGACGTTTTACTAGTTCGCCGAGGGTTCGTTCGCTTTGCCCGGCACCGTATCCCCAGGCGGTGTCAAAGAAATTACAGCCTAGTTCGACGGAGCGATTCAGTGCCGCATTGTACTCATTTTCTTCGGAGCCAGTCCATCCTGCCAGCCCCCACATTCCGTAGCCGATTTCGCTTACCTGCCAATCTGTTCTTCCAAATCTTCTATATTGCATCGTGTTGGTATGATATTTTTATATGATAAAAGTAATGTATGTTGTAGTATTACTTTTATGTAAAAATGACTTTTGTGTAGAGTGACCATTTTTAGTTTGCAAAGTACTCTTTCTCAATACCTTTTTATTTACGTTTTACTGTTTGCAATTTTTCGGTTTCAAGTATGTCTTTTTCCAAAACAACTCAAATCATCCTTTCCTTATTCGGCGTGTTAGCGGTTGTGGTGGGAGGCATGTTGACTTGGGCCTATCAATACCGCGACGACGCTTTTCAATACATTCTAAAAAAAGCAAATCAAAATATTAATGGTCGGTTGACGGCCCGTGATTTTGGCTTTACGCCTTTTGCTAACGGAATTGGCTTCTCCTTCTCGCTTTTTGACGTTCATTTGCAAGATACGGCTTATGCCAAGCATCGTACAGAGCTTCTTTTTATTCAGCAACTTACGATTCAGGTAGACGTAAAAAGCCTGTTTAAAAAAGAATTTCAAATTAAATCAGTTTGTCTGAAAGAAGGTAAAATCAATATTCTCGTCGACAAAGACGGGTACAGTAACCTTAGCGTTTTTCGTCCACGAGATAGCTTGTCAGTGGGCCAAAAGAGAGACCCTGCATCCCTCAATAAAGTAATTGGAAATTTAAGGGATGTGTGTCTCAAAAATGTATCCTTTTCTTTGGAAAATATCCGCAAAGCCCAACACATTGCCTTAAAAGCCGAAGATTTGACCAATTTCGTCAACCGACGGGATACGCTTTGGGAGCTGGAGTTGAAAGGGAAAGTCTATTTTGATGAAATGACGTTCAATAAAAAGCGGGGGGCGTTTCTGAATCATAAACCCACCGAACTGGATATGAACATGACGTTTAGCTCTCAAACGTCCTTTTTGCGCATTTTTCCTTCCAAGGTCAAAGTCTATGACGATACTTTTGAATTGAAAGGTAGCTTTGATTTTGCACCTCAAGGCCACGCTCGCCTTGAAATTAAGACCGACACGATTCACGCGACGCGGGCATTGGCGATTCTCCCCAAACGGCTAGCCGATACAATCAGCCGGTTTAATATTCTGCCCGTCGTAACTGCTACCGTCCAGTTGGATGCGCCGTTGTTTCAACGGGAAAATCCAACGGTGTCAATTGATTTTCAGACCAAAACATTTAATTATGAAAGCCCCATTGGAGCTATATTAAACGTAGTGGCAACGGCCCATTTTACCAATCAGGCCAATCCTGCGCTGCCGGCAAGTGACCAAAATTCCCGCCTGATTGCTAAGCATGTAACGGGCCAATTGTATGGAAATATCCCATTGAATACATTTTTCACGGTCACTAATTTTGAGACACCCTTTCTGTCCATGGAAGGCAACTTCCAAGCAGATTTGCCCCAATTAAATTCATTGTTTGACGAAAATTACTTTAGATTAAATGCAGGAAAAGCGCTTATCAGTTATTGTTATACGGGCAAAATGAATCCTATTTTTAACGAAAAAACCAATGAATTGAACGGGAAGTTGGACGGGACTGCCAAACTCGAAAATGCCGCTTTTACGTATTTTCCTCAACGAATGAATTTTACCCGCATGTACAGTTCTATCCGATTCAATGAAAAAACGGTTGATTTGTCCTACCTGCATTTTAATCACCGACGAAACAAAATTCGGATAAGTGGCAAAGTGACGGGGCTGTTGCCTTATGCGTTCAATTCGTCCGATAAAGTCAATGGATACATAGCTCTGTTTACGCCAGATTTGGGATTGGATTGGATTCGGGACTATAACAAAACGATTTCTAGAAAAAACAATAAGCTTTTTACCAAATTGATTGCCAAAATCGCGTCACAGCTTGAATTGAAGGCGGTGGTGATGGCTAAAAAAGTGCATTATCGTAAGTTTGAAGCTACAAATGTAAAAGGGCACATCTATTTCAGTGAGAAATCAGTAAAATGTGAAAACGTAAAAATGAACGCCTTTGGCGGTGATTTTTACGTCACTGGAGGAATTGAGGATTTTGACCGTCCAGTTCACCGTCTATATGCGCGGGGAAATGTAAATCATGCCGACGTCCAAAAGGTTTTTTATGCGTTTGAAAATTTTGGGCAGACCACCATTTCGGACCGTAATCTCAGCGGAAAAATCAGCACGGATTTCACTTACAGCAGCCAACTGACGACTTCATTTAAGTTTGTGCCAGCGAGCATGAAAGGGCGCCTTTCATTTGAGCTTTCCAATGGGGAATTGAATCATTTTGAGCCGATTCAACGGATTCAACGAATCTTTTTCAGAAAAAGAGATTTTGAAAACGTGCGGTTTGAGAACATTAAAAACCAGTTTATTCTTCAGGGACAAGAGATAAACATGGAGCAAATGAAAATCGAATCCAGCGTGCTTACCTTTTTTGTGGGAGGAACTTATAGTTTCAGAGATAAAACGGATTTGTTGGTGCAAGTACCCCTAAGTAACCTGAAACGGAGTACAAATGATACCATAATGCATAACTTAAATGGAAATAATTTGGTCATTAGGGCTTTGGACGAAAAAGGGGAAATTAAGTTGAAATATCAATTGGATTGGCGTAAGAAGTTAAGACGGGCCGACCGACCAGATTCATCGCCTTTAAACTTAAGATAACCTTTGTTTTTGAAAGATGGTGTTAACAATTTCTTAACATACGCCTCAAAAGTTTACTTTACCTTTGCCCTCAAAACCTAGCTTAATAAACACATAAGTAGATAGTTTACATAGGTGTAAGCCTTTAAGTATCAAAAAAAAGGTAAAAAGTAAACTATAAACGATAAACTACGAACTCCCCATGTTTGGCTTAGAAACAGACATTTTTATTCTTCTCTGTATTTGCATTTTATGCGCCTGTGCTTTTGAATTTGTCAATGGTTTTCACGATACCGCCAACGCTGTTGCTACCGTTATTTACACCAATTCCCTTAAACCCACTACCGCCGTTATCTGGTCGGGTTTCTGTAATTTTTTAGGTGTTATTTTGGGAGGGATTGCCGTGGCAATGGGAATTGTGAACCTTTTGCCCGTTGAGTTGCTCATTGACCAAAATGTCTATCACAGCATCGCTATGGTGCTTGCGTTGCTATTGAGCGCCATCATCTGGAATTTCGGAACTTGGTATTTCGGATTGCCCTCTTCAAGTTCTCACACGTTGATTGGTTCTATCTTAGGGGTAGGTTTGGCGTTTTCGGTGATGCCCGAAGCCACCGAAGGTGCGGGCGTAAACTGGGGCAAGGCCACCGAAATCTTTGGGTCGCTGCTGTTGTCGCCGCTGGTTGGGTTTAGTTTGGCCGTTATCCTCATGTTTGTATTGCGGCGTGCCTTGAGCAAAGAAGCCCGCGAACAAGTATTTAGTGAACCTAAGAAAAACCAAAAGCCGCCGTTGTGGATTCGGATTGTGCTGATTGTAACTTGTACAGGGGTAAGTTTTTTCCATGGTAACAACGACGGTCAGAAAGGAGTGGGGCTGGTTATGCTAATTTTGATTGGTATTGTACCTACGTATTTTGCGCTTAACAATGAAGTAGACCCTAAGTCACTGAAGCAAAATTTGGTGACCATCGAACAGACGTTGGCGAAGATTGATACCACATTGCTGGGAATCGAAGAAAAAAAACAACTCTCAAAAATCAGAAGTAGCAGCAGTGACCTGAATACCTTAGTGGTACACACCACAGAAGGGAAAATACGGCAGGACGAGCGCCTGAATGCGCGCCGCGATATATTGGTGATTAACAGTAATTTGAAAAAATTGACTGAAAGTGCTTCGGCCAACCTTAGTGAGCAGGATAAAGCGTCCATCAAAGAAAATACCGATGACAAAAAAGGCCTGCGGCGGTATACCGATTACGCACCTTTCTGGGTTGTTTTGATGATTTCGCTTTCGTTGGGCTTGGGTACGATGGTGGGTTGGAAACGTATCGTAGTGACCGTGGGTGAAAAAATCGGTAAGTCGCACCTTACCTATGCGCAGGGCGCATCGGCAGAGCTAGTAGCGGCCAGTACGATAGGCTTGGCTTCTGGGTTGGGACTTCCCGTGAGCACTACACATATGCTCTCGTCGGGGATTGCGGGCACGATGGTGGCCAGCAAAGGAATCAAAAACCTGCAAGCCAAAACGGTTCGAAATATTTTGCTTGCGTGGGTTTTGACGTTGCCCGTTTCTATTTTTCTGTCGTTTACACTCTACGTATTTTTCCGCTGGATTTTATAACTCAAAAATACTGACGGAAATATCTTTTAAAAACCTGACGGAATTTCGACTCCGTCAGGTTTTTTTATGCAACATTTGAGCACTATTTCGCGTTAAAGTTTAGCAGAAATTAATCATTTTGCTAACTTAGCCGCTTACGCATCGCACCCGACTTATTATGCAAAAGCATACATTCATATCCGGCTTGGCCTTTGTGGGTTTAATGGCCATTTTGACCGCGTGTAATTCTACACAATCTATTTTTAAACAGGGAGTTCGCAAGTTTGACAACGGTGAATACAGCCTGGCAATTAAGGATTTACAGGCGGCAGTTACCGCTGGTTACGAACTTGGTCGTGCCAACTATCTCATTGCCGAATCGTTTCGTATGTCGAATCGGTTCGAGTTGGCGGTTCCGTATTATCAAAAAGCCTTAGAAAACGGGGTAACCAATCCAGAAGCCCCCTTTAATTATGCCTTTGCGCTCAAAGCCGCAGGCAAATACGCCGAAGCCGCCGCTCAACTCGAAAAATACATTGCGAGCAATCCTACCAATAAAGTAGCTACCGAAAAAGCAAACCGTGAATTGTATACCCTCAAAGCGATTGATATTATTCAGCAGAAAAAGACCTTTTATCTGGTCAAAAATTTGGGCAAACTTAATACCGCTGGCGCAGAATTTTCGCCTTTTGTGAAAGATGAAGACCTGATTTTTGCTGCCACCCGCAAAGCAACCCTGTACAAAAACAACGGGATGCCGATGACGGGAATTTATAAAGTAAAATTGGCGGAAAACTATGACGAAACGGGCGGTGAGCCAGAGGTGTTCAGTCCAGCCTTGTTTTTGGAGGGAGTCAATGAGGCCAACGTTACGTTTACCAAAGACGGAAAAACGGTTGTATTTGCGCGCGGAAATACGGGCAAAAAGAAAGGAACCGCCGATGTGGATTTGTACCTTAGCCGCTTTGCGAGTAATAAATGGACCGAGCCGCGCCTGATTCCCGTGAGCGATTCTGCGGCGTGGGATGGTAGCCCAGCCTTTTCGCGTGATGGTCGGACGCTTTATTTTTGTTCGAATCGTCTGGGTGGAGTGGGCGGAATTGATATTTATCGGGCCAACATGGATGCCTCGGGGCGTTTCAGTAAGCCCGTCAATATGGGCAAAGATATTAACACACCTGGCGATGAGATGTTTCCGTACGTAGGGCCCGATGCGAAACTGTATTTCGCGTCTGATGGTCACCCGGGCTTAGGCAAACTGGATTTATTTGTGGCAACGCGTTCGCAAGGGGTAATTACCATCGAAAACCTCGGCGCTCCTATCAATTCCCGCTTTGACGATTTTGGATTGGTATACGCCGACGAAGACATGAAATACGGTTTCTTCTCTTCCAACCGAGAAGGAGGAAAGGGAGATGACGATATTTATACCTTTGAAGATGAAAGCGTAGGGTTAGATTCTACCCAAATCGCCGAGCTTGAAAAACTACCTCTGGATGACCCTCGTCGTCGGACGGTTGGCAAGCCCGAGCCGCCTAAAATTGTCAATTACTACTTGGCAGGAACGGTTGCTTCCAACGAAACACCAGCGGCGTTGCTCGATTCGGTCATTGTAAAAGTATTTGAAATCAGCGCCGATAGCTTGGTGGGACAGGGCGTTTCAACTGGTGGTGGTGTATTTGGTACGTTTCCGTTGGAAGAAGGAAAAGATTATTCTTTGTTGATTGAAAAGCGGGGATATATCACCAAACGAGAGCCATTTACGATGGCGGGAAAATCCATTCCGCAAATTTTTCGTAAGAAGCTGACGATGGATACCACGTTTTATGTAGCGCTGAAAATGGACCGTTTGGCGGTGAACAAGACCTTTGTACTTGAAAATATTTACTACGACTTGGATAAATTCAATATCCGCTCAGATGCCGCCGTTGAACTGGACAAATTGGTTCAAATCCTGAAAGATAACCCTACCGTAAGTATTGAGCTGAGTTCGCATACCGATGCGCGCGCTTCGGAGAGCTACAACAACAAACTGTCGCAAAATCGGGCACAATCGGCGGTGGATTATATCGCGACGAAAGGAATTGAAAAAGAACGATTGATTGCCAAAGGTTACGGTGAATCGCGGTTGATTATCAAGGAGGCGAAAACCGAAGATGAACACCAGAAAAACCGCCGTACTGAATTTACGATTTTGAGTTATTAAGAAAATGGAGTTTTAAGGAATTAATTGGGTAGAGACGCATAATCATGCGTCTCTATGTTTTTTTACGCTTTTCAAAAATGATTTTGGCGAAGGTTTTATCGGGTTGTGTTTCGTTAATTAGAATGGCTTCCTGCACAATTTCCAGAAAGGAATCTTCAATGGCTCGGAATTCCTGAAGGTTGCGTACCGTTATACCCCGAATTAGCTTGCGGCCTTTATCTTCCAACAATCCCTGCTCGTTTGACAACAAAAAACCTTTTACAAAGCCAATTTCAACGCCTTTGGTTTTGTGTATTTTTCCAAAATAACAGATGTAGTCTAGGCAAATAAAAAAAATGGTATTGCTGTACATAAACTTTTCGCGCATTTTTGGGTGTGCGACGAGCAATAACTGTCGAATGTACTGGAGTACCTGTCGGATTTCGGGGGTTTGATTGGCAAAAAAATCGTCGATGTCTGAATAGGTAGTCATGCCTTTAGGAAAGGGTTTTGGATTGAATTCGGTAAGCATTCAAAATCGCCAATAACGCCACGCCTACGTCAGCAAAAACGGCTTCCCAGAGGTTGGCAACGCCGCCTGCACCCAGCGCCATAACGGCTATTTTTACGCCCATTGCCAAGATAATGTTTTGCCAAACAACTTGTTTTGTGAGTTTGCCGATTTTAATGGCGGTCACAATGCGCGAAGGCTGGTCATTTTGAATCACAATATCAGCGGTTTCGATGGTGGCATCCGAGCCTAAGCCGCCCATGGCAATGCCCGCATCGGCAAGGGCCACGACGGGCGCATCATTGACCCCATCACCAACGAACGCGATGCGTTTGCCCGCGTTTTTAAGCTCCTGTACTTTTTGTACTTTATCTTCGGGAAACAAATCGCCGTAGGCGGTTGAGATGTGAAGTTGGTTGGCTATTTTTTGAACCACCGCCGCTTTATCGCCCGAGAGCATAATGGTCTCAATGCCCAACTTTTTTAAATCGGCTACGGTTTTTAGGGCATCTTCTTTTACTTCATCGGCAATGGTAAGATAACCAACATATTGATTATCGATACCAACAGCGACGATGGTGTCAACGATTCGTTCCAGCTCGGTGGGATAAGTAATGTTGAATTTTTGCAAAAGTTTAAGATTGCCGCACAGAACGGTTTTGCCAGCAACGATTCCTTTTAAACCCTGTCCCGCGATTTCTTCTACCCTTTCAACGTTGTGTGTTTGGGTTTTTTCATGGGCATATTCGACGATGGCTTTGGCAATGGGGTGTGTTGAGGACTTTTCCAGCGCAGCCACAGTGTCAATAAATTCCTGTTCGTCAAGACTTGTTTTTATTTCCTGAACCTTGAAAACCCCTTTGGTAAGGGTCCCCGTTTTGTCAGAAACAACGGTGGTTAACTCGGTCATTACATCCAAAAAATTAGCGCCTTTCACCAAGATTCCATGACGAGAAGCCAGCCCGATTCCCCCAAAATAGCCCAGCGGAATGGAGACCGTTAAGGCACATGGGCACGCAATCACCAGAAAAACCATGCCTCGGTACAGCCATTCTCTGAATTGATAGGTATCCACAAAAAAGAAAGGAAGAAGAATCACCGATAATGCCAAAAAGAAAACAATGGGCGTGTAGACTTTGGCGAAACGGCTGATAAACAGCTGAGTAGGGGCTTTTCGGGCGGTGGCGTCTTGGACCATAGACAAAATGCGCGACAGCTTAGAGTCCTTGAAAGCGGTTGAAACCTGCATTTTAATGACCGTCTCTAAGTTAATCATTCCCGCCAATACAGCATCGCCAGCGCGTTTGGTAGCGGGGCGAAATTCTCCCGTGAGGGCGGAGGTATTGAAAGTTGCTTTTTCGGTGAGAAGTGCACCATCAAGCGCGATTTTTTCCCCCGCTTTTACCATAATCGTTTCCCCAACTGCCACGTCGGAAGGATGAATTACCTGATGATTTCCATTGCGTACAACAGTAACCGAATCGGGACGAATATCCAATAAGGCTTTGATAGAACGTTTGGAACGATTTACCGCCAGACTCTGAAACAACTCACCGATTTCGTAAAAGACCATCACGGCCACGCCTTCGCTGTATTCGCCAATGTAAAAAGCACCGAGTGTAGCGATTGACATCAACGTAAATTCATTGAAAAAATCGCCGCGTTTTATTGAGCGAAAAGCGCGTTCGAGGGTAGGATAACCCGCCAATAAGTAGGCCGCCGCCATCAGGCCTATCTCTACGGATTGACTCAGTTCGTAGGATAAGACAAATGTTAGCAGCAGAAAACCCATCAAAATAGCCAAGCTTAACCACAACCGCCAATAGATTTTTAGGAGACTTTCTTCAGGGGCTTTTGAGTGATTATGTTCGTGGTCGTGGGTAGGCTTATTGGCTTTTTCGGGAGTCTGTTGTGGCAAAGGGACACTATCGGTATTTTTCATATAAATGTCTTTTTAGAACTCAATAAAGAAATTTAAAATGGCTAACCCAATGAGTGTGAGACCCGTAATAAGATTCTCGTTGTGTTCAAACCAGTGCGCATTGACCAACCGTAGACCCCGACTCGCCACCCAAACCATCAGAATCATTCCTGCCAACGTAACCACGTTGTAAATCAAAGCAACTAAACCCAACGCCTGCCAACCCAACGCGCCCGCGCTCAGAAAATACGCATTAATCTCCATGCAAGGCGATAAAAACATGCCCACACAAAGCGATAAAAGCAGGGTTTTGAACGATTTTCCATTAATGGCAGAGGGGTCAATGTGCTCGTGAGCGTGCGAATGTCTAATGTGTTGTATCAAGTACCAAAGGCCCAACATCAATAAAACCGCAGGAATAACGCTTTCGGCAAGCTCGTGGTAGCTTTCGGATAATTCGTAGCCCGCATATCCGATGATAAGCCCCAAAATGGTTGTGCTGACCGTATGAGCCAGTCCTGCTAAACCCGTCACCGCCAGCGTGCGGCTTTCAGACCAATGTTCGGTTTTGCCGATGGTCACAAAAGGTAGCCAATGACTAGGAATCAGGGCGTGTAAAATGCTTAAAACTAAAGACCCAAAGAGGATTTCATTCATGGTTGTTTGGCTTATTTCTGATTAAAACTTGCGATTATATCCTAAGCGCACTACCTGCGTTTCGTAATAGTCAGTGCTTTGTAGTACAAAACCATTTCCCGTAATTTTTTTTCTGATTTGCATAGTATTCAGTAGGTCGGTGGCGTTCAAAAAAATGTCACCTTTACCTTTTTGTACATTTTTCTTAATGCCTAAATCAAGTGAAAAGCGTTGTTCGATGCGCCCCTGCGGAATAAGGTCGGGGGCTAGATAGACGGCACTGACCTGCACATCAAAGCCGTTTGACAAATGTGCCAGACTGTTGAGCTTCACGTTTCCAGATACGAGTTGCTGTTTATCGGCGGTATAGGTTGTGGGTACGGGATATTTGTTGATAACCGAAAATGCGTTAATCGTATTTTGATAAATATTCACACTTGCATTCAGCGAGACTGGTTTGGTAAGTTGCTGTTGCCACACCATTTCTATGCCGGTGTTGTAGCTTCGCCCGATGTTTTGAAAGATATTATACAGTAAAACACTCCCCGGCACCTGAGTGGCAATGCGTGTAATGGTACCGTCGGTGATGCGTTGGTACGCTGCGGCATAAAGGTTACCGTTTAGCCAATTGGTTTTATACCCCATTTCAAAAGAACTTGTAAACTGAGGTTTGAGGGTTGGGTTGCCGACCTTTATCAGCTCAGGTTCATCGTATTTGGGGAAAATGCGAATATCTACTTCATTGGGACGGTCTACGCGCCGGTTAAAAAAGAACGAAATTTTGTTTTTATCATTGAATTTATAGGCCAGCCTCAGGTTTGGAAAAGGCTGTGTGTAGTTATAGCCGTCGCTTTTGTAGGTATTATGGTTGGGATTTACTTCGTAATTGACCTTTACGTACTCCACCCGAAGGCCACTTTCCAATTCTATCTTATCGTTTTCAAACACATAATTTCCGTACAGGGCGGGAATGGTTTCGTAATAATTGGCCCAACCGCCGGCATTTACGTCCAACGGTGAATTTTGATCTGGAAAGAATTGCATATTGACGGGAATACTCCGTCTTCTCAACTTCACGCCCGTTTCCAACTTGCCCTGCCGAAGCGGGCGGACGTAGTCAACGTTGAAATCGGAAACTTGCTCATCCGAAAGCAATTTGAAGGAATCAGTGCCAATAGATGCTGGCAGGGTGTTAGTAAAGAAGTATTTTTCGTCTTCGCGGTGAAACGTGTAATTATAATTGAAATTTAGCAAACGTCCTGGTTGTCTGAACTTATGAACAAATACCGCCGTGGCCATGGCGGTGTATTTCACCTCATCTTCCAAAAACTGCCATAAACGATACCGATTGGAGAAATCGTCCTTAAAATAGGGGTTGTCGCCGTTGTCAAGAATCTTTTCACGGTTAAACAGCCCCGAAACCGTCAGTGTATTGTTGGAATTGAAAGCGTAGTCCATTCCCGTTTTGACGGTGGCATAGGTGGTGGTTCGGTTGCGTTTGATTTGCTGAATGATGTTTTCTCCCGTATCATAGGTCCTGGTAGAAAATTCATTTTTATTGAGCGTTTGGGTATAAAGCCAATCGCCTTGTAAAAACACATTGGCTTTGTGTTTGCGGTGATTGATGGAAAAGGAAGGGTTTAGCTTGGGAGTATTCTGAAACTGGGGACGAATCGTAGGCAGGTTTTCTTTTCTAACCCATAAAGCGCCCAAGCCCGCCGCCAAGCCGACTTTGCTGTTCCAGCCGTATTGTTCATTCTTTTTGAAAATGATATTGATAATGCCCGCGTTGCCGTTGGCGTCATATTTGGCGGAAGGGTTGTTGATGATTTCGATTTTTTCAATGGCCGAAGCGGGCAGATTATCAAGCCCTGTTTGACTGCCAAAGCCCGTCAATGCCGTTTGCTTTCCGTCAATCAGCACCACCACTTTATCGCTGCCCCTGAGCTGAATTTTACCTTCTTGTGAGGTGGTAATGCCCGGCAGATTGTTCATCATTTGCAATACTGAGCCGCCAGTTTGGCTGATATTATCGGCGGTCATAAATGTTTTTTTATCCATTGTGCCCGCAATACCCTGTTGCTGAGCCACTACCTTTACTTCTTCAAGTACCTGACGGTCTTCGGGCAAGTCAATGGTGCCTAAATCTAAAAAGTCGCTCAATTGCCCCACCGATACCGTTTGTTTGGTAACTTGATACCCCACAAACGAAGCGGTCAATTTGTATTTACCCTTTTTGACGGAAGGCAGCGAAAAAATCCCTTCCTCATTGGTGATTGTCCCGACCACAAAAGCACTGTCGGTGTCGGTTTTTAAGACAATATTTACAAAGGGCAGCGCAGCTTTGGTTTGGGCATCCCTGATTTTGCCCGATAGAACTACTCCTTTGGTTTGCGCCAAAAGTGTAGTAGTGAATGTCAGTAAAATAAGGAGAATAGCGGTGTGTTTGTTAACCATTTTGATAGAATTTAACTTAATATATCTTGCTTATTCTTTAGGGAAAAATAGGTTTCCAATGCTTTTTTACCAAACGTATAGAACACCACGGGCGTTACAATAATATCCAAGAATGTACTCGAAAGCAGCCCGCCCAGAATTACCGTTGCAACGGGGTAAAGTATTTCTTTGCCCGCCGCTTGTGGGTCGAGCGTGAGCGGAACGAGCGCTAAGGCGGCTACCAGTGCCGTCATTAATACGGGTACAAGCCGTTCGAGAGAACCTCGGATAATCATGGATTTGCCGAATGTTTCACCTTCTTTTTCCACCAAGTGAATGTAGTGGGAAATCATCATAATCCCATTTCGACTCGCGATGCCCGTGAGTGTGATAAATCCAACCAGCGTAGCAACCGAAAAAGTGCCACCCGTAAGCATGACCGCTACCACGCTGCCAATCAACGCCAGCGGAATATTGAGCATGATTTGTAATACGATGGCGATGGATTTGAAATGGGTATAAAGCACCAAAAAAATGGCCAAAATCGAGAAAATGGCTAAAAATACAATCAATTGCGAGGCTGATTCTTGACTCTCAATCAGGCCTGAATACACAATAAAATAGCCTTGAGGCAACGGAACTTTGCTCATTTTCTGCTTGATTTCTTCAACCGTACTCCCCAAATCACGTCCCTGTACATTGGCCGAAACCACCATGCGCCGTTGGGTATTTTCGTGTACCACTTGATTGACGGTCATGGTTTGTTCAATATCCGCGATTTGGTGCAATGGAATAAGCTCACCTTCGGGCGTGGAGATTTGGGTGTTTCGAATGGCTTCTAAATTGCTGCGTTCGTGCTCGTTGGTGCGAATCAGGATGTCAAATGATTTTTGCCCTTCGTAGATTTGTCCCGTTATCTTTCCATTATAAAATACTTCCAATTCTTCGGTGACTTTTCCCGCCTGTAATCCAAAACGTTGCAGGTCATTGCGCCGTACCCGAATCAACAATTGGGGCACCAGCGTTTGGCGTTCGATGGCAAGGTCAGTTACTCCCTCTACCCCCTGTATGGTAGCCTGCACCTTCTGAGCAGTAGAGCGCAGTTCGGCCAAATCGTTTCCGTAAATTTTCAACACAACCTGCGCCTGAACCCCCGAGAGCAAATGCTCAATGCGGTGAGAAATCGGTTGCCCAACGCCTACTGAAACGCCCTTTAAAATGCTCAGTTTTTTGCGAATATCGGCAATGATTTCGCTACGACTCCGCTCAATATCAGGCCGTATCGTGACATCAATTTCCGACCGACTGACGGGTTCAACGTGTTCGTCCAGCTCGGCTCGGCCTGTTCGACGGCTGGCGTATTCCACTTCGGGAATTTGCATCATTAGTTTTTCGGCCAGCGTCCCTATCTTATTGGATTCCTCAAGCGAAGTTCCCGTGGGGGCAATTAAATTAACGGTAAAAGCACCTTCATTAAATGGCGGCAAAAACTCAGTCCCAAAAAAAGGAACCGTTCCCAAAGAAATTAAAATCATTAGAATAGCAGTACCAATAATGGCCTTAGGCCGATTGAGCGACCAATGAAGCAACCGCGTGTCTTTTGTTTTTAACCACTTTACCAAACGGGTGTCGGTTTCTGAAGTCGCTAATGTTGAAATTCGATTCCAAAAGCCTTTTGACTGCTTACTAGCACTTTTTATTTTTAAAAAATAACTGCACAAGACGGGCGTAAGTGTGAGAGAAACAAACAGCGAGGCCGTAATGGACGTAATGTAAGCAATGCCCAAAGGGGCAAAAATCCGCCCTTCGATGCCTTCCATGTAAAACAGCGGGATAAAAACCAGCACCACAATGACCGTGGCATACACGATGGAATTTCGAACCTCAGAACTGGCTTCATAAACCACGCGTAAGGTAGATTTGGGCATATCGAGTTGCTGATTTTCGCGCAGACGCCTAAATACATTTTCGACATCTACGATGGCGTCATCTACCAATTCACCAATGGCGATGGCCAAGCCGCCCAAGGTTAGGGTGTTGATAGACAAATCAAATGCTTTGAAAATCAGGGCGGTAATGACCAGTGATAATGGGATGGCTGTCAAGGTAATGACGGTGGTGCGGAGATTCATCAAGAATAAAAACAGTACAATAACGACCAGAATAAATCCATCGCGGAGCGCTTCCAGAACATTGTCAATGGATGCTTGAATGAATTTGCTTTGCTGAAAAATGGATGGATTTATCGTAATGTCTTTCGGGAGTGACCGTTGAAGTTCGCTACAGGCCTGCTCAATCTGTTTTGTGAGGCCGACAGTATTCGCACCCGGTTGTTTTTCTACGGCCAATATCACAGCGGGTTTTCCGTTGATGCTACCGTCGCCTCGTTTGAAGGCAGAGCCAAATTTGACATCGGCCACCTGAGATAGTAGAATCGGCACACCGCCCTGACTTGTGACCACGGTATTGGCCAAGTCTTCCAACGATTGGGCGCGGCCAATGTTACGAATCAAAACCTCGCTTCCGTATTCATAATAAAAGTTTCCTGACGTATTTTGAGAGGCCTTTGAAAGCGCATTTTCAACTTGGTCGAGACTCACCTTATACTGCTTGAGCCGTTGGCCAGAAACTTGTACTTGATACTGACGCCGCTCGCCACCAATCGGAATGACTTGAGATACCCCTTTGATACTCAATAGCCTGCGTCGAATGCTGAAATCTGCCAACGTCCGAAGGTCGGCGGGATTGGTGGTGTCGGCGCTTACACCTACGTACATGATTTGGCCCATGACTGAGCTTATCGGCCCCATGATGGGCGTGATGCCGTTGGGAAGCTGCACCGTTTGGAGCTTTTCCGCCACCAGTTGACGAGCTTTGTAAATCTCAACATCCCAGTCAAACTCCACAAACACCATTCCCAATCCGATGGCAGAAGTGCTTCGGACGGTTTCTACGCCCGGAGCGCCGTTGAGGGCTGTTTCGACGGGCAATACCACCTGTGTTTCTATTTCTTCGGGTGCTAATCCATTGGATTCCAAAAAAACAGTCACCCTAGGGCGATTCAAATCGGGTAACACGTCGATGGGAAGTTGAAGACTTACGTACACGCCATAGACCAACAACATTGCCGATAATGCGATGACCAACAGACGGTTGTGTAACGAAAATTTGATGATTCTGTCGAGCATATTACCGATTTATAAAGATCATTTTTAATTGATAGGCCGAAGCCACCACTACTTTATCGCCGTTGTTGATGCCTTTTAGAATGGTCGTAAAGTCACCGTTGTTAGGGCCAGTGGCTACGTATTGAATTCGGTAATTTTCTGGGGATTCTTTGATAAAAACACAGGGTTTTCCGTTGACTTGACTTAGAGCCGAATTGGGCAGTGCTAAAGTGTTCCCATTTGCTTTCTCCTGAATTCGAATCGACACAAACTCGCCAATTTTAAAATCACCCTCAGGATTTTCAACTTCAAAAAGTGCTTTTTGGGACTGATTGGCGTTGACCGACTGTGCGGCGGATAATAGTCGCACGCGGGTTGTACGGTGTTGGCCTGCCTCCCGTTGACAGATAACTTCGTAGCCAGTTGCGGAGAGTAGGCTCTCAGCATCGCGTTCAAATAGCTGTGCTTCCACGTACACTTTGGCTAAGTTGGTCAGTTGAAAAACTGTATCTCCCATCCCAACGGTAGAGCCGATAGCGACACTAAAGGGCGATACCAGCCCGCTAATGGGCGCAACGAGCGGAAAGCGACGATGGGTACCTTTGCCGCCTTGGGCAATGTCGTTGAACACTTTGAGATTTTCCTGTGCTTTTTGCAAGCGTGCAGTGGCTTCTGATACCTCACGCTTAGTGGCAATGTCTTCGATTTTTTTGAGGCGGTCATATTCTCGTTGGGCCACAGAAAGCTCGGCTTCAAGGGTATTGCGCTCCACTTGGAGGCCTACCAATGCTGTTGCGTCCAAAGTCTGTTCTATGATGGCTAAGGTTTGGCCTTTAGTTACTTTTTGGCCTACCCGCACATTTAGCGAAATGATTCGCCCGGGTTGGGGAGGCTGTACCACGGCCAGCCCCGTGGAAGAAGGAATAACTGTGCCGTTGAGCTGCGTAGTAGGAACAAAACCACCCGCGCTGACTGGTTGGGTCAACACTTCAAACAAAAATTGGGTTTCTTTCGGTACTTCAAATACATCGGTCAACGTTGCATTGGCCTGATGGGTATTTTCTCCCTCATGGTCATGGTCGTGTTGGGCAGAAACAGGCTGATAATTGGCGAGAGGAAAAAGACAAAATCCTAAAATCAGAATGACAAATAATGTCCGATTTCGGCTTTTCATGACCAAAAACATGACCCCTAACCCTACCAAAAGACCGCCGCCAAAGATGCCCCAAGTTTGCCAATTTCCCAAGGCTACCTGCCATCCGTTGGCTTCATTGTGGACATGAGCATCTTCATCATGGCCTACTCTGATTCCTTTCAAAAGAAGTATTTCAGTGCCATTAGTGCCGTTGATGGCCAACGTTAACGTAAAAGTTCTATCGCGCGAGAAAGTGGCAGATATTTCGTAAACTCCTGATTCTTTGGGGATAATATCAAATTTGGCTTTGCTGTCCAATGAGGTCGTCAATTTCAATGATGCGCCCGCAATGGCTTGATTGGTGGTAGGGTCGGCGAGATAAAGGGTCATTTTTTCGGCTTCGCCAGCATGAAGGTGTTCGTATTTCAGCACTGCTTCATACTTACCTGAAACTGCTTCAGATTTCTGTAATTTTACCTCTTCTGTCTTTGCCGTTTCTTCGCCGTGGCTGTGGCCGCCGTCACCGTGGTCATGGTCGTGTTGGGCGTAAGCAGCAGTAAGCAGGAAGGATTGGGTAATAAATACGAGGATTAGCAACCATGTATATTTTTGGTGGAAGTTTGGATATACTTTGGATAAGAACATGTCTCCGTGTTCCGTGTTCCCTATTCCCATTGCTTTTTTTAGTATCTGTTTCATAAGTTTCCGGTCAAATAATGAATGGCCAATACTGCTTGATTATAATTTTGTAAGGCTTCCAAATAGCGTAGTTTGATGGCGTATGCGTCGTTGGTAGTGCGTAAAAAATTGGTGTAGTCGGTTTGGCCATTTTCAAAAAAACGCCTTGCTATGTCTATAATCGCGTCGGCTTGGCCCAAAGCAATGGTTTCGTAAAAAGTCAGAGAATTGGCGGATGAAATCAGGTCATCTTGCGCCTGTTGCAATGCCGAGCTAACCGTTTGTTTTTGCACTTCGGTGTTTTGGCGGGCCATCTGTTGCTCGGTTTGCGCGGCATTGATGCGGCTTTTATATTGTCCTGCCCACAGCGGAAGGCTGATTCCTGCCCGCCAGCGTAATCCGAAAGCGGCTTCTTGCGTGCCTTGGTTATAATACCCTACCATAAAACCTGGGAGGGCATTGGCGCGCTCCACTTCAACGGCTTTTTGAGTTACGTTTTCCCATTGCTGTGCCACCTGAACTGTTGGGTTTTGGACAATGGTTGAGGTATCCAATGCGGGAGATGGAAGTTTTGCTAAAGGCGTGAATACAGAAGCAGAAAGCGAGATTCCCATTAAAATCTCTAATTGTTTTTTCTGACTCAAAACTCGAAAACCCGCAGTTCGCGCCTGACTTTTTACCTCTGCGGCCTGCGTTTGGGCATATAGAAGTGCCAGTTTATCAATGGTTCCCGCATCAAAGTTACGTTGTGCCGCTTGGCTGATTTGGGTGTACAAGCTGTCTTGAGAAAGCAGTTGCCGTTGATAAGCTTCGGCCGATTGGATAGCGGAATAAATGGTATGGACGCGGTATTTAAGGTCATTGGCCGTAATGACCTGTTCTTTTTGGGACAACAGTATTTGCTGCTGCTGTTGTTGATATTGACGGCCGTACACCGTAGGAAAGCGAAACGATTGCTGAACCCCAATGGTATAAAAAACACCCGTTGGACTATCAAACGTTAGGTCAGGATTTGGAACGTTACGGGTTGCGCCCAATAGCTGTTCGTTGCGCTCCACAGCCAATGCCGAGGCTTTGATTGCTGGATTTTTCTGCAAAGCGAGATTGACGGCCTCCTCAGCGGAGAGCCTGACTTGCCCAATAATTAGAGGGCTGAATTGCATTATCAATCCAAAAGCAAGAATGGATTTTTGCCAATAGTGTTTCATTGAAAAAAAGCAACTCCAATCCCAAGGAGCGCGTTGGTTCGTACTTCAATGAGGAGGTATTTTTCCTCAAAATCAGATGAAATGAATTGAATTCAGCGAAAAAAGGGCATAATTATCCCTGTACTGGCAATTTGGGCGGTTGCCAGATGGCAGCAAAAAGGCTTGGTGTATAAGAAGATTGATTGCTAAAAACACGCGTTTGGGCTGAGCAAATCAGCGGTATTATTTGAAGTTCGAAATGAGGCGTAGGAACCGTAAAACCGCCATTGCAGGTACACTGGCAAAAAGGAGAACAAACGTGATGGTGTTCATTGTCATCCTCGTTATGGTCGTTTTCGTCGTCGTGTGATGCGTGGTGAGAAATCGTTTCTCTATCGGGAATTATATGCAAATCGTGGTGATGCGTGCAGGGAATGCACGACAAAATCACCAGATAGCTTGCCCAAAAGAGTGAAAACCATTTCATGAGGCAAGTTTAAATAAAAAACGGGTGCAACAGGGTTTCAAGTTAAAAATCATTGGACTACACCACTTTATAATTCTTGTATTCACCAATGTACCAGCCCGTCAGTTTGGCGACCCAAAGTTTCAGTCGGTATTTTAGGCTCAGGTTTTTATGAGAAATGTCGTGGCTGAACTGCCAATTTTGTCGCTTCAACCGCGCTTGCATTATGTGGGGGTGCGTACCCGTAAATTTGGCCAGAGAATCAATTTGTGAATAATCAAAACCCTCCGAGGAGACTTTTATGTGCTTTTCGGGGTCGCCTGGATGCCAATATTTATGAATATGAAGGTGTTTTTGCTGCATCACACGCGGGTCTTTCACCCAGCCGTAATGATAAACACTCGCTTCAATGGGCTTGACGCGCAGCTTTTGGTTGTCGTTTTTTCGAAACCCTTGCGCATCGCGGTATGAATAGATGTTTTTGTTGTTTTTGACAATGCGTATTTCGTGGCGGTACCATTGGGGCGAGTCGCCCACGTAATCGTATGAACCATAAAAGTGGATGTACTTAAACAAAAGACCGTCAACGTTGTCGTCATCTTTCCAGCGTTGCATGGCGGTTTTGATGGCTGGAAGGTCTTTTTCGTGAATTACTTCGTCGCCCTGAATATAAAATGCCCAGTCTGATTTTTGGGAAATTGCCTGAAAAGCCTTGTCGGTTTCTTTGGCGTAGACCGTCCCGCCTTCCCGCAACGATTCGTTCCAGATTGTTTCAATGATTCGAATTTTTACGGGGTCTATTTCTTGAATGAGTTGCAGGGTTTCATCTTCACTTTTTCCGACGGCTACCACAAATTCATCACAGATAGGTAAAATAGACGTAATTGCTTCAACAATCGGGAAGTCAAATTTGACGGCATTGCGAATAAAAGTAAAGCCTGTAACGTGCATTTTGTTTCGGTTGTCTGTTTTCCGTTAACCAGAAAAATTCGGGGGTGGTTGACGAAAAACGCGTAAGATATGTGGTACACAAAGGTAAGGGCTTTCTTCCGTTTTATGGCGCTTTTTGTCCGCTTCAAAAACCTTGACTTTGATATTAGTCATAGGTTATGTTGTTTTGAATCGTAATCATTGCCATTCTATTAGGAACCTAGTTCATACAGCATGATGAAAAAGAAAACGCTGGTTTATATTCTCATTCTCTCGTTCTCGCATCCTATTTTTAGCCAAACCGTTATTAAGGATGTAAATGAAGCGATTGAACTCGCCCGAAAAAGTAACCTAGACCTTCAAATTTCACGACAAACCGCTCAGGTACAGCAGTGGAATGTGACGGCGGCCAAAGGCGTCCGATTGCCGCAGTTAAAATTTACGACCGCTTTTGATTATAATTTTGTTTTACCTACGCAGTTGATACCCGCGCAGTTTTTTGGTGGTAGAGAAGGGGAGTTTCGCAGTATTCAATTCGGTGTTCCGTTCAACCTCACGGCAGGCCTAGAAGGAAATGTTCCTCTTTGGAATGCGGGCTTGAAACAAGAGGTAGAGATTGCCAAAGCCAACCAAAAAATCGGTATTTTACAAACTCTAGTCTTGCAAGACGACCTCAGCACGCAAGTCGCACGGCTGTATTTTGCGACGGTGTTTACCCAGCAATACATTACCATTACCCAACAAAATCTTGCCAATACCGACAGCATTGCTCGTATAGTTGCGGAGCGTAAAGAAAAAGGCCTGATTGACCAACTCGAATACAATCGTGTACGCTCTACGCGTTTGGCCATCGAAGATGTACTTCACCAAAATGAAATGGCCTACCAAAAGAATCTAAATCAATTGAGATTGGTGCTGGGAGATTCAACTGCCACGGTGATAACCTCATCTCCCAATCCCGTCTCCTTCAAGGAAAAGGGGGGCGAACTTCCCTCCAGCAATGAGGTGCCCCGCCTACAGCTCCGGGCGGCGCAGTTTTCGTTGGCCAAAGAGCAGGTTAAAAAAGAGCAAAAGCTCCGATTGCCAACGCTTTCGGCTTATGCCCGTTATTCTGAGCAGGCGCAACGCAACCAATTGAATTTTCTGAATTTCAATGAAAAATGGTTTGGAATTGGCGTAGCGGGGCTGCGTTTTGAAGCACCGATTTACAGCGGACGGATTCGGGAAAGCGGCATTGCCCGCGCTCGGGTCAATGCTGAAATTGCCCAATTGCAACTTGACAACGAAAAACGCAAGTATGATTCCGAAACGCAGGATTTGCTCATTACGTACAATCAATCGCTTAATTCGCTCAAAATCAATCAGGAAGCGTACCAACTGAATGAGGAGAATATGAAATTAGTGCTCATTAAATACAGAGGTGGCATCCTGAGCTATGACCAATACCTCAACGTATTTAATGAAGCGCTCAACGCCCAGAACAAGTACCTCCGCACGCTAGCAGATGTGATGATTAATGGTAAACTGTTGGAAATCAGAAGTTCATATTGATGATTAGACTTGAAAAGAAAATGAAAAAAATACCTTTTTGTCCTCCTGAAAGGATCTGTGAAACGACCTCTATAATGTTGGCGATGGCTCTTTTGCTTACTTCCTGCAACTCTAAAACTGAAACCGCCTCTCCAACCTATAAAGACCTTACCGAAGCAGTCTATGCTTCTGGGAACGTGTTTCCGAAAAATGAGTACAAAGTCGTGGCCAATGCCGATGGGTATTTGCAGCAGCAGTCGGTCAATGAAGGAGATGTAGTGAAAGGAAATCAATTGTTATTTACGCTAGAAAGCCTCTCACAGGATGCCCGCGCCGAGGCAGCAGCCAATATTTACCGACAAGCCGAAGCCAATTATGCTGATAACTCACCGATTTTGGCCGAATTGGAAGCCGCTTTGCGTAGCGTCCGCACAAAACTTGAAAATGATTCTGTTAATTATTTTCGTTACAAAGCATTATACGACCAAAATGCAACCGCTAAAGCCGACCTCGAACGGGTAGAACTGGCCTATCGTACATCCAAAAATGACTTGGCAGCCCGCCAAAAAGCGTTGGCACGGACCAAGAGCCAATTGTATGTAGATTTACAAAACACACGTTCCAATTTTCGGGTGAATGCCCGCGAAGGAGATAATTATCGGATTCGGAGCATTGAGTCGGCGCGGGTGTATGAAGTGTATAAAAAAGTGGGAGAATTGGTCCGTAAAGGTGAAGCCATTGCGCTGTTGGGAAATCCCAACGAAGTGTATTTACAATTAGCCGTGGATGAAACAGATTTTTCAAAACTCAAAGAGGGGCAGGAAGTATTGATTAAGATGGATGCTTATGGCGAAAAAGTGTTTAAAGCCAAAGTCACCAAGATTTATCCAAAACTCAACAAAGTAGACCAGTCGTTTAGGGTCGATGCCGATTTTGTGGGCGAAAGCCCCTCGGCCTATTACGGCCTGACGGTTGAAGCCAACATCGTTATTTCCAAAAACCCTAAAGCACTGACCATTCCCAAGGCATATATGGTGGGGAAAGACAGCGTGTGGATTGAAGAAGGCAAAGAAAAGAAAAAGATAAAAGTGCAAAAAGGAGCCGAAAACTTTGAATTGGTAGAAGTAAAAGGCGGATTGACGGACAAGAGTGTGTTGGTGAAAGAGTAACGATAAACCGCCCTCGCGGTGTAAAACTGAAAAATGTAAAACCGAGAAATGTAAATCGGAGCGCCGATGCGCCCGAAAAAGGGAAGTAAGGATAGACGGAGAAATGTTAACGGAAAAAGGTGAAAATATTCTGGTGAGTTTCGGGTAGGCAGCCTCACTATAGGCTTATCGCGAATTGAAAAATTTAGAACAGCTTTTGGCAGAATACCATTAAAAAATCGAAAGAGCAATGCCCGACTATACTCAAATATTTGACGGAGAACAACCAATCACAAAACATGAGTTTGAGAATTGGCATCGGCAAACGGTGCTCGAAATGATTATCGAAAAGCCGAATTTGTCCGTAGGATGGGCCGCTAAAGTGCTCAATTATTTTTTAAAAACTACGGTTAATATAGCAGGTTTTGGTCGCCCCGATTTGATAAAATGGATTCATCCTTTGGTGGATAATGGTTTGTGGGAAGGCATTGAAGATGCCTACAAAGACCGCCGTGATATTTTGGAGAAGACCCATTATCGGCAAAAAGTAAAAGACATTGTGACCTACAATGATTACCAAACCATCATCGAAGGCATGGAAATTATCGCCCAAGAGCGCGGATATTTGCTGATTGAAGTAGAAGAGTTTTGGAAAGAAAGATGCAATGAAAAATTTTAGAAAACTATGAACCTTAGTCTCTCCTTCCAAATCGCTAAAACCCACCTTTTAGCCAAAAAACGCCAAACGTTGGTGGCCATGTTGGGCGTCACGTTTGGGATAGCGATGTTTATCGTCATGATCAGCTTTATGCAGGGTGTCAACCAATTTTTGGAAGATTCCGCGCTGGATGCCAGTCCACACGTACGGATTTACAACGATGTCAACACCCAGCGGCCCAGCATCCTTGATGCGGTTGAAAATGGTGACGACCAAATGAACATTGTCTATCACCAAAAACCCAAACAACAACTGACCCGCATCAAAAACGGGCTACAAATGGTGAGCATGATTGAGCAAATGCCGGGCGTGTTGGGCGTTTCGCCAGAGGTAAGTTCGCAGGCATTTTTCAACAATGGCCCCATTCAGATTTCGGGCGTCATTGCGGGGATTGATTACCCGCGCGAAAACCGATTGTATAACCTCGACAGCCGGATAAAAACGGGCAGTTTTAAGTCGCTTTTGGCCAATCCCAATGGCATTGTGTTAGGAGCTACGTTGGCCCGAAAGCTGAATGTAAAAGTAGGGGATAAAGTAAGCGTAACGACACCGCTTGGCGGCAATATCACCTTACGCGTGGTCGGTACGTTTGGATTTGGCATTGGCACGGTCGACAATATTCGCTGCTATACAAGCATCAGCACGGTGCAGGAGATACTCGGAAAAGACGCAAGTTATATCACCGATATTCACATTAAAATGGACGACCCCTTGCAGGCCATTGCCTTTGGCAAAACCCTCAGCAAGCAATTCAATACCTACACCGAAGATTGGTCTACGGCCAATCAGGCTATTTTGGCGGGAGAGAAAATCCGTAACGTCATGACGTTTGTGGTGTCCATGACGCTGCTGGTGGTGGCAGGTTTTGGGATTTATAATATTATGAACATGAACGTCATTAACAAACTCAAAGACATTGCCATTCTGAAAGCGACGGGTTTTGGTGGCAAAGATGTGGTGGCGGTATTCCTGTTGCAAGCCATCATCATTGGCTTGGCGGGAGGATTGTTGGGGTTGGTTATTGGATTCGGTATCAGCTATCTTTTGTCCATTTCCCCGTTTGAAACGGGCGATATGATTAGCCTCAAAACATTTCCCGTGGTTTTTCGCGTCGAATATTACGTGATGGGATTGGCTTTTGGCTTGATTACGACCATTTTAGCGGGGTATTTCCCTTCCAAAAAAGCCTCTAAAATTGATCCAGTAGCGATATTGAGAGGGTAATTGTTTTTTTCTGTGTCTGCGTAGCAACAAACAACACTAACCATGAGCAATACGGTTCTTCAAGCCAGCCATATCAACAAATATTTCTACGAGCCAGAAAAGTTTCAGGTGTTGGAGAATGTCAACTTTGAAGTGAAAAAAGGGGAGTTTTTGTCAATCGTTGGTAAATCTGGTTGCGGCAAGTCTACATTGCTGTATATCCTTTCGACCATGGATACCGACTACGAAGGCAATCTGGAAATGAATGGCAGTCGCCTTACGGGCCTCAGTCAAGACCGCCTTGCCGACTTTCGCAATGAGCATCTGGGGTTTGTGTTTCAGTTTCACTTTTTGTTGGCTGAGTTTACCGTATTACAGAATGTGATGTTGCCAGCGCAAAAACTGGGAAAATACAGCACCAAAGAGATTGAAGCCCGCGCCTACGAAAAACTAAAACTGGTCAACATGGAAGACTACGCCCGCAAGCAATCTTCCAAACTGTCGGGCGGACAGCAGCAACGCGTAGCCATTGCCCGCGCGCTCATCAACGACCCGACCATCATCATGGGCGACGAGCCGACGGGCAACCTCGACAAAGCAAATTCAAATCTAGTCTTTGATATTTTTCGTAAAATCTCCCACGAAAACCACCAAACCATCATCACCGTCACCCACGACCCCGACTTCGCCAAAGGCGGCGATCGGATCATTGAAATGTCGGATGGGAAGATTGTGAGCGGGGGGAGGTGAGCTTGCCGATACTGGCTTAATTTTCAAGTAAATACAGAGCCAATGAAATTGATGAACTGCTAAAACGAGACTAAAAATGCTTAATAAATACGCAAAAGTTAGGGAATTCGTCAATCGTTTAACCGACGATTCTACTTTTTTTACGCTTTATCTGATGGCTGACACGGAAGCTGAAAAAGATGTATTAACTCAAAAGTTATGGCAGGAAATTGCTACGCTTTCCCTTGCCGAACAATCCCTGCTTCGAGCAGAATTCACTCGCTGTTTTTTGAAATTGCCCTCATTGGCTTCTCAACTGCTGGTTAAAATTACGCTCGCTGCTGCGGCCTGATTCCTTTTCGTTCAGCTTCTTCACTCCACCAAATGCCCCACAAACTGCGCCGTATTGTCAATGATTTTTCCACCGCGACGATAGCCTAACCCGCAGGCGTCGCCCGCCCAAAATACGCCCGCTTGGTAGCGCTGGCCGAGGGCGTCGCGTGGGAACTCTACGTATTCCTGATAGATTTTTTCATAATCCCCGTAGTCGCCGTCGGCGGCCGTGATGACCGTGCCGTTGGTTTCCAGAATGCGTACATTGGCACCTTCGCGGCCAAAGAGCACTTTTTCTACGCTTACTTTATTGGGAAGCGGCTGTGCCGTAGTGGGCAACAAAAGAGGGTGATTGGGGTACAAATCCCACAACAATTTCAAGATATATTTTGATTGGAACAGCAATGTATATGCCGGATTGATGATGACCGCTTTGCCGTTTTTAACGATTTTTGTCAGTAATTCCGCCAATTCAGGTTCGTCGTAGCCGATGTATTCCCAGGGTACGAGCTTAAACCAAAAGTCAAATTGCTCAAACTTGCCGTTTTTGGGATTTTGCTTGAAAATTCCTTCGGTGGCCGTAAATTCCACTTCGTCCATGTAGCTAAATTCTACGTCAAACCCTGCTTCACGAGCGGCTTCACCGAGTACTGCTACGTTGGTGTCGTCTTCGGGAGCGTCGCGCATAGTTGAGAACAGCAGCGTGGGCGTCAGGTGCATATTGCGGCGGCGAAGCTCGGCAAACTGCTCTTTCAATGCCTCATACACATTGTTGAACTGCTTGCTTTCATCCATGTGATTGGCCTTGAGGTGCGCCCATTGCACCACGGCCGTTTCGGGAATGCAGGTAGCAGTGTCGGCGTTGAATTCAATGAGTTTGATGGGTTCTCTGCTTACGCCTCCGGCCAAGTCAAAACGCCCATAGATGTGCCAATGACGGTCGTCTTCCCACGTCAGTTTTATCAATTCAATGAGACTTTCAGGTATGCCCATTTCCTTCCACAGATTGCGGTCAATGGCGTGTTGAGCGGCCTCTGCATAAATCTCATACAGTTCGTTGGCGGCGTTGTAATAAGCGTCTGCTTCGTAGGTCTTCACCGTGACCGCCTCGTTGGTCAGATAAGGTAACGTATCAGCCCCGAGCATCCAATCCCAGCCTACATTGCGCAGTTGGGTTTCTGGACTGTTATTCAAATATCTTGTGTTGATCATTTTTTTATCAAATGTAAGTTCACGCAGAGCCGCTAAGTCGCAGTGTTTTTGCGTCTCTGCATCTTATGCCTCTTTGCCTGAATAAAAAATTAACTCCCAGAACTGCGACTGCGGCTGAAAAATCCACTGCGGCTGCTGCTCGGACGCGCGGCTACGCTTTTGCGGTGGCTGTGGTAGCTTTCGTGAATACCAGCCGAACGCTGATAAACGGAAGAGTTGGCATAAGCGCCAGAGCTGTATTGCCGTTCGCGCCCTTCGTTATAGAATTGAGAATTATTATTCCGACCCAACATGTACCCCATACCGCCCCATAGCAAGGCATTTGATAACGAACTGCTGTGGTGATGATGCGAATGGTAGTGATTGGGATTGTTGTAATAATCGCGGGTGGTCGAGTCGGTTTTGACCAATCTTTGTGCTTCCGCCACGGTGAGCGTGTCGCGTCGCCCGTCCACATAACGAACTATGGCGCCCGCTTCTTTATCACTGCTGACGGCTACTTCGTCCGTGATTTTATACTCACCGGGTTTCATTTCCGTGATGTAAGTCCTCACGGGACGCCCTTTAAAAGGGGCTTCCTGTTGCTTTTGTTCGTCGTCGGAACTGCTGCAGCTTTGGAGCATCATTCCTCCGTTCAATAACGCCACCGTCAGGGCAGCGCCGATTGTAATGTCTTTGACAGTCTTGACGACGGCCCCTTGACGTTTAGGTGTCATGTGTGTAAAGGTTGTTTGATAATCAACGATAAAGTTAGTGTTTCATGGCTGAAAAAGGTAACGTAAAGGTAAGGTATTGATTTAAAGGCCACCAATGAAATCGGATGAGCAGCCTTTTTAATTAAAGTCACTCTTGTAAAACTTGGATGAACGGTAAAAGGAAGAATGTATCCGACAGTTTTAACGGGGGCGCTCAGGCAGCCAGATGCAGCATCATGCTGTCCGACGGTTCAGAACCGTCAGACGCATGGTTCCTTTGGAGAGCTTAGGAAATCCTGTTTCAAACTATCACTTACCTAAGTCAAGAAGTTTGCTCTATAAACTCCTAACTACCGCTTCACTATATGTTTTTAGCATTAAAAATGCCTTTAAGAGTAGCTTTAAAAGGTTTTCGCCCTATATTTACGGCCGGTTTAAAAAAAACGTTAATTCACCAATAAATTCATAATCCCAATGAAAATTACCGTAGTAGGAGCAGGGGCAGTAGGCGCAACCTGCGCTGACAACATCGCTCGCCGTCAGTTGGCTCAGGAAGTAGTATTGCTCGACATCAAAGAAGGCTTGTCGGAAGGAAAAGCCCTTGATATGTTTCAAACCGCTACTTTGAACGGATTCGATACCAAAATCACTGGTTCGACCAACGACTACGAAAAAACCAAAGGTTCGGAAGTAGTAGTAATCACTTCAGGAATTCCGCGCAAGCCCGGTATGACGCGCGAAGAACTCATTGGCATCAACGCGGGTATCGTAAAGGGAGTTGCCGAAAATATTCTGAAATATTCGCCTAAAGCCATCATCATCATTGTTTCCAACCCAATGGATACTATGACCTACTTGGCATTTAAAGAATTGGGATTGCCAAAAAAACGCATCATCGGAATGGGTGGTATTTTGGACAGCGCACGTTTCAAAACCTACTTATCAATGGCGATGAACGTATCTCCCAACGACCTTCACGGAATGGTAATCGGTGGTCACGGTGACACTACCATGATTCCTTTGACCCGTTTGGCTACCTACAACGGTATTCCGGTAAGCCGTTTTTTATCCGAAGAAAAACTACAGCAAGTAGCCGCCGACACTATGGTGGGCGGTGCTACCCTAACTAAATTGATTGGTACTTCAGCTTGGTACGCCCCAGGTGCGGCGGTAGCTACGTTGGTAGAAAGCATCGTTCGTGACCAAAAGCGCATTTTCCCTTGTTCAGTATATCTTAATGGCGAATATGGCCAAAAAGACATTTGCTTAGGTGTTCCAGTAGTAATCGGTGCTGGTGGCTGGGAAAAAATCATCAGCCTACGCTTGAGCGAAGCTGAAAAAGCAACGTTTGCCAAATCGGCCGATGCTGTTCGCACGATGAACAACGTACTTTCAACGATGTAATTGACGTTAAGTTCTTACAAAGAAAAGCGGGGCGCCTTGTGTACCTCGCTTTTCTTTTGGGTAAAAGCAGGGCTAAGTGGTCTTTATCAGTTAAAACAAGGTTGGTGTTCATGAAAAAAATCGTTTTATATTCATTCATTCTGTCGTTTGCTTCGGCACTCGTGGGTCAGGCGCAGAACCGTCCCATGACCGAAGAAGATTATTATCGAATTGTCACACTTCCCATTCCCGAAAATGTCCAATTGGAAGTCGGAGGCTTGTCAGTATTACCTGATGGCCGCTTGGCCGCCTCTACCCGTCGTGGAGAAGTTTGGATGATTAATAATCCCTATCTAAAAGGTTCAGGACAACCTACTTACAAGCGTTTTGCGCACGGTTTGCACGAGCCATTGGGCCTCCTGTACCGTCCAGATGGCTCCTTTTTGCTTTCGCAGCGGGGAGAAATTACGCATTTGGTGGATTCAGATGGCGACGGGGTTGCCGATGTCTACGAGTCGTTTTACAAATGGCCTTTGTCGGGCAATTACCACGAATATTCGTATGGCCCAGTATTGGCTCCCAACGGTGATTTGCTGGTTACGCTCAATTTGGACTGGATTGGCCACGGAGCGAGTTTGGCAAAGTGGCGTGGCTGGTTATTGAAGTTCGACGATAAAGCCAATATGAAGCCCATTGCCACGGGCTTGCGCTCTCCCGCAGGCTATATTGCGCTACAAAACGGTGACATGTTTTATACCGAAAACCAAGGTGATTGGGTTGGGTCTGGCCGCATGACGCACTTAGAAACAGGAGATTTTGCTGGTAATCCCGAAGGGCTTGTTTGGAGTCAGGACCCCGAATCCCCTGTAAAATTGACCATGAAAGACATCCCTGATACGGGCGAGCCTTTGTATGATGTTGCTAAACGAGTGCCGGGCCTGAAAGCGCCTGCGGTTTGGTTTCCGCATACGCTGATGGGAATTTCAACGTCAGACATTACAGAGGATATGACAAAAGGGGCCTTTGGGCCTTTTGAAGGGCAATTGTTTGTGGGAGACCAAGGCCACAGTAAAATCATGCGGGTGATGCTTGAAAAAGTAAAAGGCCGCTGGCAGGGTATCTGTTTCCCTTTTCGTGAAGGATTTCAGTCGGGGATTTTACGGATGGTCTGGGGATTGGATGGTTCGATGTTTGTAGGACAAACCAGTCGGGGTTGGTCGGCTACTGGCAAAGACCCGTTTGGCATCCAACGGTTGGTGTGGACTGGGCAAATGCCTTTTGAAATGAAAAAAGTTATCTCGAAGCCTGATGGTTTTGAAGTGGAATTTACATTGCCCGTTGATAAAAAAACGGCGCAGGATCCAGCCTCGTACCAGTTCAATTCGTTTACCTACAAGTATCACCACAACTACGGAAGTCCCATCATCAATGCTTCTGAGCGCGCAATACGCCACATTGTTGTGTCGGACAATGGCTTGAAAGCCAGAATTGTGTTGGATAGCTTGAAACTGGGCTATATCCACGAAATCAAAGCCGAAGGCATTCGGTCGGCGGCGGGTTTGCCTTTGTTACATAACGTAGGTTACTATACTCTGAATGAAATTGCAGAAGGTGAAAAAATCCCCGCGTCTCAATGGACGGTAAGTGTATCAAAACCAGCCGATAATTCTATGGCGGCCCACAGTGGGCATACCATGCCTGCCGCTACAACCGCTGTGCCCAAAGGGCCAAGTACTGCAAAAAGAAACGTTGAACAACCCGCAGACTGGACAAACGGTCCCGACCAAGTGATAACCCTTGGTACAGTGCCAGGATTAAAGTTTGACATCACTCAGGTACAAGTAAAAGCGGGAAGCCGGATAAAATGGGTCTTCAATAACAACGATGACATGCTTCACAATTGCGTCATTGTAAAACCTGGGACGGCCAATCCAATCGGCGAAGCTGCCATTAAGTTAGGTTTGAAAGGGTCTGATTTACAATATGTTCCTAAGTCAGCAAATGTATTGTTTCATACCAATATTTTGCAGCCAGAAACAAGCGAAGCCATTTATTTTATCGCACCCAACGAACCCGGCGACTACACTTTTCTGTGTACATTTCCTGGACACCATACCTTGATGCAAGGCAAGTTGAAAGTGACCAAATAAAAAAAATAGGATGATTGTCAGTGGGTTTTACTACTTGACAATTGAGTAACAAAAAACGACCTCTAAGCTTGCTTAGAGGTCGTTTTTTGTTGTAATTCGTACTTATTGACGGGCGCGATTCTGTGATTCCAACGGTGTAAAATCCTTGAAAGCGCGGCCAATAGCCTTATCGGTGGCTTCTTTTTTGTTTTCCCAACCAGCATCCAAATCAAGCGTTACTAGCCCTTTGATGGAAAGCGCGGCTTTAAATTCATCGCGTTTTTTGGCATAATCTGGCTGACGGCGCGCTGCTTTGAGGGCATATTCACGGGCAAAAACGTCGCCTTTATTTTGAATCTCGATTTTCTTTTCCAATACATAATTGTACCGGTCCAACAAATCGCGTAGCGGTTTTCCAATGACCTCGGCTGCTTCTAAGGCTCCGATAGTGACAATCGTTGTACCACCCACGGCCGATACAATGGATTTAGTTTGTGGCGTTTTTATGATGGCTGGAGAAAGACCCGTCGTTGCGCCTAAGCCTGCGTTGACCATCGACCGATTCTTTTTTCCTTTTTTGGCTTTTAAGTACGATCTTTTGAGTTCTTGCTCTTTCTCACTGAGTTGCGTAACTAGATTCCAAGCTTCTACCAACGACACCCGGTACATTTCATAGAGTTGTCGGTCTTTTTCGGCTTCATTGACGGCATTGAGAATTGTAAATCTGATTTTACGCTCATCGCGATTTTGCTCTTTATCAATCACAAAAAAAGTGATGTGGAACGACAAAGAATCGTAGGGGTCTTTAACGAAATCATAATTAGGCGTCCAAATAAACTCGTATTGGTTAGGCGTATTTCGTACCAGCGTACTTGCTGGAACCTCTGGGTTGTCGGTTACTAAGTCAAACGTGGCAATATCATCATCGCCGTTGGGGTCAGACAGGAAAAACTTAAGATTAACGGTTGCGTTTTCTTTGGACTTAAAATATTCTCCTTTGGGAATCTGAATAATGCTTGGTGGCAAATCCATCTGCGTAGCCTCAATTTTTAGACGCCCTTTGGCCCGTGCTTTAGCTGGCTGGTCTTCCACAAAAAAATCAATAAAAATCGGGCTTGATTTGAGGTTATTAAACTGCGTCAGCGAAGGTTGCCACGTGAGTTCTCCTGCCGAACTAAGCTTAGCGCCTTCGGGCAAGGTCTCCGCGACGGGAATGATGACTAAAGGGTCGCTGTCATCGTCTTTGAGCGCATTGGCGTCTATTTTATAAACATTCTGCGTGCGATTTTGTACGTAAAAAGGCTTTAAATCTTCGACCCGTGGTGGGCGATTGACGTGAAATACCTTGAGCTCTACCGAACGTGTGGTGGTTTCGTTTTGATTGTTTCGTGCCTCAAAAATAACCTGAATGTTTTTTTGCGTATTGGTGCGGTCGGCCAAGTCGTAGGAGGGAACCCACGCAAAATGGCCTGTTGAATCAAAGGACATTCCTTCAATCAACCCTTGCATAATGACGAAAGTCACCGAGTCACCTTTGCCTCCTGATGTTTTTAAAGTAAATTCTAAACGACTCCCTTCCGACACCCAATTCCAATTGGGTTCGGTAGGGACTTCGATTTGGAAACTGGAACGATTGTCCTGCGCTCGGAGTAATGTATAGGAGAAAAGAAACAGCAGGACAAGGAAATGAACCGAATATTTCATAATAACAGCTAAATTCTCATCTGATTTAATAAAACGTAAAATTACGGCTTTGATTTTACGTCTCCCTAAAAAATTGCTTTATTTCTACACTAATCTACTTAAAAGATTGAAAATGATGACGTTTAATTGTATAATTTTAAGAATCTTTTAAAATCATTCATTCTTCGTACTGTACCCGAAGATAATTGCTATGTAAAACAAAAAGGCTGAATTTTGAAGCGACCAAGCATCAAACCAGCCTTTAAGAATGAAAAAAATCATTAGGGACGAAGTTATTAAATTGCTTCAAAAAA
>NZ_QPIW01000031.1 GCF_003339505.1 Runella aurantiaca | reverse complement strand
TAGATGAAAAATTTGTAAATGTTGTATTATTCTGTGGTAAGTTAATCAAAAGTTAAAAACCCCAGCAATAGTTAGCTGGGGTTTTTAAAGAAAAACAAAGTCCAAAGTAATTTCCAAGGGAAGCCTATATAATGTCTTATATGTTTATAGGGTGAAAAATAGGCAGTATTGCTCCGCAGATTAAAAAAGAAAACCTTTCACGGGTTCGAGTTTTATGGGCAACTCGGTCTCGCCCAATTGCTCCTTCAAATCGCGCTCAATGGTGTTGCATAAGGCAGTCATTGGAACGTCTTGCAAGCCGTTTTCGAAAGGTGCCTCATTGATTTCTCCCACGCGATTCATGACCGAAAACACGAAACAAAGGATAAAACTTACGGGTGTTACCATGTAATCAACCTCCATTTTTTTTAAATCACTCACCAAACAAATGGGAAGGACAAAAATGAAGGTGTACAAAAAGAGCCGCGTGAAATAATGATAATTGCGCGGTAAGGGCGTGTTTTTGATGCGTTCGCAAGCGCCTTGCCAGTTGTTGAAGGTAGCTAAATTTGGCTCCATCGTGAAATTGTCAACAATATCCAGCGCGCCAGTTCTCATGCCTTCTCTCAGGCGAACTCCTTGCGTGTTGAGGAGGATGTTGGGCTTATTTTGTGCCTTTAAGAAGGACTCAAATTCCTCGGGACTTAGTAAATGCTGTAAGTCACTCCACTGAGTTTGCCGCCTCAAATGAAGGCGCAGCGTGTGCGCAAAGGCAATCTGACGATACACCATTTCTTTTTTGTAGGCTTGGGCGGCTTCGTGGCTTATTTTGCCGAGGGCGGCGGCGTTGTCGGCATTGGCAATTACCTGCCGGGCAAAAATCCGGCTGTTATTGATGATTCCGCCCCATATTGTCCGGGCTTCCCACCAGCGCGCGTACGCACTTTGGTTTCGAAACGCAATAAAAATAGCCAGTGCCGAGCCTAAAATAGCCGCTACACTAAATGGGAGAACAACTTCGATGGCGCCGTATTTGTGCAGCAGCCAAATAATAATTGAGACAAAAAGAGTAATGCCTGTTTCGTAACGAATGTTCCAGAATACAATGCGGAGGTCAAAGTTTTTCCTGAGAATCATGGGGTTGAGCGAGATGGTTTTGGTGAAGGGTTGTCGGTTTTACTTTTTCAAGTACGTCATTTTTATGAGTGTAAAGGTATTAAAGGTTGGTTGATAATCCTCCCCAAATGGTCAATTCTACGCAAAAAATGACTTTTTGGGGATATTTTTAGGAATCGCAAAAGGGCGTCAGGCTACCCCAATAATCCCAGTAAATCGTCTCTTGAAAATGATTTTAGAATGGACTCATCGGATTTCAGTAAGTTTCCCGCCAATTTGGTTTTTGACTCCTGCAATTTCACGACTTTTTCTTCAATCGTGTTGGGGCAAATCAGCCGTACCGCAATGACATTTTTGGTTTGACCGATGCGGTAACTGCGGTCAATCGCCTGGTTTTCGACGGAAGGATTCCACCACGGGTCGATAAGGTACACGTAATCAGCTTCGGTCAAATTGAGTCCCGTGCCGCCCGCTTTCAAACTGATGAGAAACACGCGCACGTTGTCGTTATTCTGAAATTCATTCACTTTGGCGGCGCGGTTTTTAGTTTGTCCGGTGAGGTATTCGAAGACAATTCCCTTGGCTTCCAGCTCTTTTTTTATCAAATCAAGCATGGATACGAATTGTGAAAAAACCAAGATTTTGTGCTGCGATGATTTGTTCTCAATTTGCTCTACCAGCACCTCAATTTTCGCCGAATGGTTGCCCTTAAATTCTTCGTCTTTCAGCAGCGCGGGCGAATTGCAAATCTGACGTAATTTGGTCAGGCCCGTCAGCACGTGCATACTGCTGTGGGTGAGGTCGTCTTGGGTTTTGCCCAAAATATACTCCCGCAATTCTTTCTCGCAAGCATCATAAACCTTGCGTTGTTCTTCGCCCATTTCGCAGTAAATCACCATTTCCGTTTTGTCGGGGAGTTCGGTGGCTACCTGTTTTTTTGTTCTTCGCAGAATAAACGGCTCAATTCGTTTTTGCAGTTCGTTGGACCTTTTGCGGTCTTCAAACTTGTCGATGGGCATCGAATAAATGGCCTTAAAATATTGTTTGCTGCCCAGCAATCCCGGGCAGGCAAAAGAAAGTTGCCCGAAAATATCAAAGGTGTTGTTTTCAATCGGCGTACCCGTAAGTACTACTTTGTTGCGGGAGTGGAGCATCCGAACGGCTTTATAGCGCTGCGATTCGGGGTTTTTGATGGCCTGCGATTCGTCCAAAAAAATGTAATTGAACCGGTATGATTTCAGAAAATGAACATCGGAAAGCACCATGCCGTAGGTCGTCAAAATCACTTCGTAACGGTCAAACTCACCGACGGATTTCGGTCGATTGGGGCCATAATGTGTAAACAACCGCATGGATGGCGCAAATTTGGCAACTTCGTCTTGCCAGTTGAAAAGCAGCGACGTAGGCACCACAATCAGGTTGGTGGTGTTGGGGCGCTTGGTGCGTTGTGAAAGAATAAAGGCGATGATTTGGATGGTTTTTCCCAAGCCCATGTCGTCGGCAAGGCACGCGCCAAAATTATGCTCATCCAGAAAATTCAACCAGTTTAGTCCCTGCCGCTGATAATCGCGTAGGGTGGCGTTAAGCTCGGGTGGTACAGGTACTTCTTTAAGGTTTTTGAGAGAGGAGAATTTTGTCGAATAAAAAGCCAGTTCATCTTTTACTTCTTGGCTTAACGATTCATTTTCAAAAAGTTGATCAATTTGTGTAAAATTGTTTTTCGGAATTTTTAGGACCTCTTCTTCGACTTCTCCCGCCTGAAAAAAGGCGGCAATTTTTTTCATCCATTCGTCGGGCAAAATGCCCATCGTACCGTCGTCGAGTTGCACAAATTTACTTTTATTACGAATGGATTTATGCAATTGTTTTAGCGAGGCTTTTTGCTTGCCGTACTTGATTTCTAGCGACGTATCAAACCAATCTGTGCCACTCACAACGCTGATGGAAACCCGCGCTTTGTGCTGATTGAGTCGATTGTTGGTTAATTCATTAAATCCTAAAATGGTAATATTCTCATTTTTCCACACCTGAAAAGCCTCCAAAAACCAATCCTCGTCCAAGAACCGATTTTTGTGCAGATAGAAATAATCCATCTCCTGAAGTTGCTCCTGAAAATCAGGATGTTGTTGGGCTACTACCGCCGTAAACTGGATTTCTAGCTCCTCATCTCGCTCAATCTGAAAGACATTGCCGTTTTGGTCCGTATCATAAATTTGTTTGCGGGACGAAACAGGAATCTCGATGCTACCGTATTTGACCACGGGCGTGAGTACTACGTAATTATTGCGGTCTGAGAGGTAAATGATTTTTTCAATGGTGGTTTCGGCCTCATGTTCAATGAGTTGCTTTTGAGTGGCGGGGCGGAGGTAGGCGTATCGGATGCTGATTTGGTGTTCGAGTTCGGCAAGAATGGTCTCCTTAAACTCATCGTATTTGGAAGCATGAATGAGCAAAACGGGGTTGCTTTTTTTGAAAAACTGAATCACGCGGAGCATATCGGGGTTGCTGACCAGGTACAAGGTTTCTCCGATGTGGACAAAATAATCGTATTTCAAGGTCAGGTTTTTTAACGGATACGCCTTGTCATTTACGACCAGTTCGCCGGTGATTTCGAAAAACTGTTTGCGTTGGTCGACCGATAATTTTACGTCAAGCGCCGCTTTTCGCAGCTGAACTTTCACAATCGAGTTGGCCGTAACGTTGTCAGATTGGCCAATTTCGTGGGAATAAACGTCCAGATTGAGCGGATTTTTAACGATTACTTTTAAGGCTTCGAGCACCGATGCCGATTTGTCGGTGGTAAAATGTTGCTGAAATTTTGAAATAGCGGTATAAAATTTCGCATCTTCCAGTTTTTCAGTTTTCCAGATAAGATTTAGCGGGTCTACGGAGCTAAAGGGATTTTTGAGTTTGCCGTCGCGGCTTACTTGCCCTTCAAAAAGCTCCACCACGAACCGTTCGTAGTACTTATGTTTCCGAAACACAATGGCCATCTTGGAGTTGGATTTCTCATCGACGATGCCGGGCAGGACAAGGTTTTTTTGCGGCAATAAATGTTCTCGAAAATAGTCGTTCGTGGCTTTATTGAGGGGCAATAACTCTTTGATTTTTGGCTTGATTTCAAACGATTTATTGATGTATTCAACGTAAAAAAAATCATCTAATTCGGCTTCTTCTTCCAATCCATATTCTTTGGCTACTTGCTGCATTTTGGTTTTTCGCAAGTGGGTATCAAAAAAAATACGCAGATACAGACGGTCAATAATGTTGTACAATACCTGTGCTTGGTGCTCGCATAATTTCTTTTTTAGGGCTTGGCATCCGCAGGAAATAACGACGGAATTGTTTAATTGTGAGACAGATACGGCAGGGAACGCAAGTGTCGTTGACGAATGCGTAAATACCCCGACGTTGAGGTCAATGGTTTGGGGATGAATATCAAAAAAGCCCCTTGCGCCCACGTCAAAGAAGTCGGTGCTGTGTTTTAATAAGTCTGAATAAGTGAGCGTGGCAATGGTGCTGTTTTCAAGAATATATTCGTGGGGATGTTCTCTCATGGGGTAATGCTGACGTTGTGAAAAACGACGATGGTAAGCCCTGTCTTACATTAAAATATTGTTTACTGCCTGAATCGCGGGGGGCAAATCGGTTTCGTCCAACATTTCTCGCAGGTCTATTTCAATCGTACGGCTCATAGACGTAATAGGCACGTCATTGGAGCCGCCTTCAAAGGGATTTTCGGTGCTTTCTCCTACTTTTTCCATGCTCGAAAACACCCACGACACCAGTACACTGAATGGAATAGTCATCCAAACCATGTGTTCGCCCAACTTTTCAAATTCTTTCAACATTCCAAAAGGAACCATGAAAACGAAAAGGCGCACAAAGAAGAAATTGATGGAGGCAAATTGACGCGGATAGGGGAAGTTTTTGATGCGCTCACATTTGCCTTGCTGTTCGTAAAGATTCACCAACAGGTTTTCCATTTCTACGTAATTTAGCGGGTCAATGTAGCCTTGTTGCTTCAATTCTCTTAGCTGCTTTGATTGCAGGCTCACTATGTGCGTGGCGCGGTTTTTCTTGCCGAGTACGTAAGTCAATTCTTGGTCGGAGAGATACTTTTTGAGTTCATCGTCGAGTTTCTGCTCCTTTTCAGGAACCGAAAAAAAACGGCGGTATTCTTTGTTATAACTCTTGTTGGTATTTTCCCACAGCCGGGCTTCTCGCAACTGAAAACGCAGTGCCGTTAGCCAAGCCACATGACGGTATATCAACTGTTGATGTAGGGCTTTGGCGTCGTGGGGAGCATCGGGGACGATGACACAATCCTTTACCATAATTCCCCAAGCCCGGCTGGTATTGACGATAGCTCCCCAAATTTGTCGGGCTTCCCAGAGACGATTATAAGTTTGAGTATTTTTAAAACCGACAATGAAAGCCGCCGCCGTGCCTACCAGCGTGATGGGCACCCACGGAACCGCCAGCCAATGCCAGTCGAGGTATTGGTACAAAGCGGTCGGGACGATTCCTAAAACCAGTAAAACATAAATCTCACGGCGTGTCCAGAGCAAAAATTCTTTGAGTTTATAATGGCTTCCTGCGTGCATTACAGTTTGGCTAATTTAGGGTTGAAGAGGCCGAGGGCGTAGTTTAACTGAATCAGAATGATAGCAATGATACTTACGTAGGTATTGATAAAACAAAGAGCCGCGGCTATGGTGTATAGACTTTGGGCCGTCAGGACTCGATTTTGCAGGGCGCTGTTGACGACTGGGCCGTTGTTGTCTGGAAAATTGACGCAGTGGTGTTTATAGGCATAGTGCCAATGCGAATACAGGAGCGTGCCCAGCGCTACAATATTCAGCCAATAAATACCGATTGAAAGTCGGTTGGTGATGTGATTGCTCAAAATTCCCGTCGTAAAGGGTAATATTGACACAAACATTAAAAAAAACAGGGAAATCCAACTGAGGTTTCGGTCGTATTTTTGAATGTAATGAAACTGCGTAGATTGGCCAGTCCAAAAAATACCGAGCGTCATGAAACTCAAAAAATAGGTGAGTAACGTGGGCAGGGTATCGTAGAGCGCAGCAAGGAGTTTTCCGTCAGAAATCACCATCCCGCTGACGGGGTCTTTCATATTGAAAACCAGAAGGGTCATGGCGATTGAAAAAACGCCGTCGCTCAGGGCTTCAATGCGTTGTACTCGTTGGCCGGCAATCGAATTGAAACGGGGCATGTAGGTAACAAATATTAACCATTACGTTAGCAAATATAACTACTAAACTAGTATTGCATATTGTTGATAGGCTCGTCCAAGAGTTGAAAGAAATGGCTAGTGATTTCGTCTTTTCGGGTCAGGATATTTTTTTGGAATGGCTATATAAGTGCTTGTAGTTATTCCAATACTTCATAAATCATCAGCGGGTTTGCCTTGTTTTTTAGGATTACTTCACCCACGGGCTGACAGTTGAAAGATTCTTTTACTTGATTGTAAGCCGCTTGTCCAATCACAATTTGGCCCGGTTTGGCTACCGACTGAAAGCGCTGGGCTACGTTGACGGTATCGCCAATAACCGTATAGTCGAGCCGCCGCAGCGAGACCGAACCGATATTTCCCGAAATCATTTCGCCAGAGTTGATTCCGATGGCTACGCGGGGCATGTAGGTGGTATGGTCGAGCAGGTTTTCCTGAATGGCAGCAATGTGGCTACGCACGGCCAAGGCGGCTTCGATGGCGTGGTCGAGGTGGTATTCGCCCCGAAAGACAGCCATGACAGCATCGCCCATAAATTTATCTACGTGGCCTCCCTGCGCAATGATTTCTTTGACCATCACGTCAAAATACTTGTTGATTAAGTGCACGACGGTATCGGGGTCGGCGTTTTCGGTAATGGCCGTGAAGCCGCAAATATCCATGAACACGACCGTTGCCTCTACCGTTTCGTTGACCATGATAGCCGACTCGAATTCTTTGCGGCTCATAAAACTCAACACATTCTCATCCACGTACATCCGCAGAATGTTGTTTTCTTTGATGGCCTTGAGGGTATCGCGCAGTTGCTGAACGTGTACGAGGGTTTTCTGAACGGTTAGCTCTAAATCTTCAAAATTGACGGGTTTACACACAAAATCAAAGGCTCCTCGGTTCATGGCGGTGCGGATGTTGTCCATGTCGCCATAAGCGGAAACCATGATAACTTTAATAAGTGGGCTCAACTCGCTCACCTTGCTCAATAGCGTCAGCCCATCCATGAGAGGCATGTTGATGTCGCTCAGCACTAAATCTATGTCGGGGGTTTCCTGTAGAAGTTTGAAGGCTTCCACGCCGTTGGGTGCAAAGACAAACTGGTAGAGACCTTCGCGGATTTGTCGTCTAAATTTTTGTTTGATCAGCAATTCCAAATCGCTTTCGTCATCTACGACGAGCATTTTGGCTTTATTCATAATGAGAGGGTAAGTTTCTGTTTGAGGTTGGCGAAGTCAATCGGTTTGGTTAGAAAATCATCGGCTCCGTATTTTTTGGCTTGGTTAAAATTCTCGTCGTCATTGTAGGCCGTTATCATCATCACCATTGGAGGGGCACTGGGGCGCTCCGTCCGAATCCGTTTCAACAGTTCGATTCCGCTCATGCCGGGCATATTGATGTCGGAAAGAATCAACACAATTTCTGAAAAATGGTCATTCAAATAGCTCAGAGCCTCTTCTCCAGAGTGGGCAAAATCAAAATTTAATTCACCGCTTCTTATTTCACGTCGAAAGCGTTGTTCAAAGAGCGTTTTTATGTCCTGTTCGTCGTCAACTACCAAAATTTTCATGAGAGGGAAAGCTAAAAGGGATGTTTTGGGAATGTAATAATACGAAAAATGTTGGAAACTAAACTAGTGATGGATTAGTTAGTCAAACTAAATAGCGAGTTAAAAAATTTCATTTTTTATGATAAACTTTCAGTATCACAATCCGGTTCGAATCATTTTCGGAAAAGGCCAAATTGCACAATTATCAAAGCAAATCCCCACCGATGCCACCATAATGATTACCTATGGCGGTGGGAGTATTTTCAAAAACGGCGTATACGAGCAAGTAAAATCGGCACTTGCCGGGCACAAAACCGTTGAGTTTGGGGGTATTGAAGCCAATCCTACCTACGAAACTCTGATGAAAGCCGTGGAATTGGGACGTGCCGAAAAGATTGATTTTCTGTTGGCCGTGGGTGGTGGCTCGGTGCTTGACGGTACAAAATTCATCGCAGCGGCCATTCCTTTTACGGGCAACGACCCTTGGCAAATTGTGGGTAATCGTGTTAAAATTACTACTGCCCTCCCGCTCGGTGCTGTTTTGACGCTCCCCGCTACAGGCTCAGAAATGAACTATTACGCGGTTATTAGCCGTAAAGAAACGCACGAGAAAAAGGGACTTGGAAATCCGCTCGTATATCCAAAGTTCTCTATTCTGGACCCCGAAACGACGTTTTCGTTGCCGCCGCGCCAAATTGCCAACGGCATTGCCGATGCCTTTACGCACGTGATGGAGCAATACATGACCTACTCAGTACGGGCCGAAATGCAGGACCGTATGGCCGAAGCCGTGCTGCTAACGCTGATTGACGAAGGCCCAAAAATGATGCTTAACCCGACCGATTATGACGCCGCCGCCAACGTAATGTGGGCCGCGACAATGGCCCTCAATGGCTTGCTTGCGGCGGGTGTGCCGACGGATTGGGCCACGCACCAGATTGGACATGAGCTGACGGCCCTGCACGGCATCGACCATGCACGCACGTTGGCGGTGGTATTGCCGCATTTATTGGAAATCAAAAAAGATACTAAAAGGGACAAACTCGTCCAGTACGGCAAACGCGTATGGCAACTGACTGGTACCGACGATGAAGTAGTGGCAGGAGCCATCCAAAAAACGGCCGAATTTTATGAATCCTTGGGCATCCCGACCAAAGCAAGTGCGTATCCAATTACCGAAGAGACCGTGCAAGAAATCGTAAAACGATTTGTAGAGCGCGGGATGAATTTTGGCGAGCGTGCCGATATTACGCCCGAAGTGGTCGGTGAGATTCTGGAACTTAGTTTGAACTAGAAAAACTGTATTTTAAGTGAAGAATAAGATAGGCCATTAAAATAGCCTGCCTGTCTTAATTATTCATGTAATTTGAACATTAAAAATTCAAATTACATGAATAATTTTCTATTGGACAGATAAAAATAAATAACAGATACTTGTAATTAATTCTTCGGCTTAGAGAAAACCAAACCAAACAACAAAATCACGGCGTAACAGATAATCGGGGTGAGGTAAGATTGCGCCACGTCAATGTCGGCGACTTTTCCCATAATAGGAGGGAAAACCGCGCCACCTACTACGCCCATCACGATAAACGAAGAGGCGCGCTGCTTGTGCTCGCCCAAGTTGCGTAACCCCAACCCGAAGATGGTTGGAAACATGATACTCATAAAGAAATTGAGCATCATCAGGGCAATAAACGATGCCCATCCCCAAGTTTGAGAGATAATTAAACACATCACAATATTGGCTCCGGCAAAAATGGCCAACAAAATGTTGGGCTTAATAAACCGCATCAAAAACGTACCCACCGCACGGCCTGCCAACAAAAGTACCATGCTGAAAGAGAAATAATACCCCGCCTTTTCGTCGGTCATGTCAGGGATGTATTTGACGGCATAGTTGATGAAGAAAGCCCACGTAGCGCCTTGGGCTGCCACGTTGAAAAACTGCGCAATGGCTGCCCAAATAAAGTGACGATGTTGGAATAGCCCTTTTTTGGGACCAACGCTACCGCCTTCGTCTTCTGAACTCTCAGACGTAAGGGGCGGTACTTTGATGAATGAGAAAGCCACTGCCACGGTGGTAACTACTAGACCAATGGCAATGTAAAGGTATTTGACGGGCGCTAAATCGACGGTTACGTCGCCCGTGGGAACATTACGTAAGATGATGAATGAACCCAACACTGGCCCAATGATGGCGCCTACCCCGTTGAAGGTTTGTGAAAGGTTGATGCGTTGCTCAGAGGTATCTTCATGGCCAAGAGCGGCCGAAAAAGGGTGAGCAACGGTTTCGAGCGTGGCTAAACCACAGGCCAGAATAAATAGGGCCAACCGAAAGAAATCAAAAGATTGGGCTTCGGCGGCGGGATAAAACATAAAAGCCCCGATGGCGTACAGCGCCAAGCCTAAAATAACGCCGTTTTTGTAGCCGTATTTTTTCATGAACATCCCCGCGGGAATACCCATGACAAAATAAGCTCCGAAAATGGAAAATTGGACCAAACCCGAATCGGCCAGCGATACATTCAAAACGGTTTGAAAACGACGGTTTAACAAATCTCCCATCGTGATGGCAATCCCCCACAGTAAGAAAAGGCTCGTCACGAAAACGTAGGTTGGGACGTATTTGGAGGTTAGTAAAGGGGCTTTTTTCATTAATAATGTTAGTAAAGGGTTCAGGAATATTAATTGAAGGATTGATTTTGTTACTCAGCTTAGATCAAAACTGTAAAACCGCAAAACTGCAAAACCGCGAATTGTAAAACTGCAAAATCACAAAATCACAAAACTGCTTACTGCAAACTGCTTACTGACCGGTCCAGATGCACATAGCCACCGTCCACGTGAATCAACTGCCCCGTGGTGTGGCTTGATTTGTTGGAAAGCAAAAATACTACGGCGTGCGCAATCTCGTCGGTGGTGGTCATGCGGTTGCCGAGCGGAATCCGACTGTTGATTTCGTTGAGGGTTTCTTCGGGATTGGGCAGGGTTTGAATCCATTTTTCATACAATGGCGTCCACGACTCGGCCACAATCACGGCGTTGACTCGGATGCCGTATTTGAGCAATTCCACGGCCCATTCACGCGTCAGGGCGTTGCGGGCACCGTTGGAGGCTGCGTAGGCCGAGGTATTTCCCTGTCCCGTTTCGGCTACTTTGGAGCTGATGTTCACAATCGGGCCTTTGGTTTTGATGAGGTACGGCAGGGCGTGTTGGGCAAGGAGATAATAATGTACCACATTTTTGTGCAACGATGCCATAAAGGCTTCATAGCTGCCGTTTTCGAGTCCTACGCCGTCGTTGACGCCCGCGTTGTTGACCAATCCGTCAATGCGTCCAAAGCGCTCTACCGTGAGGCGAATGGCTTTCTCGCACTCAGCGGGGTTGGTGAGTTCGGCCTCGATGCCGTAAGCAATGCCGCCGAGGGCTTCGATTTTTTCGATTACAGCCTGATTGTCTGCCGCGCTGCGTCCGATAATGACGGGAATGGCTTCTTCAACGGCTAAAGTGCGAGCAATGGCTTCGCCGATTCCTTTGGCTCCACCCGTCACAATGATTACTTTTTCTCTAAGGTTCAGATTCACTTGATTAAAAAAGATTTATTTGAAGAGAATAATAACGGTCATAAGCGGATTTATAATACAATTCTACTCTTTAGTTCATGGTCAATCGAACGATGACCTGTTGATTACTCTGCATCATGGGCGGGGTAATCGTTATTCTTGCTGTTAAAGCGGAATTGTACCAAAATCCTGCACAATAATACTACTAAAAACTACTTCGGAAACGACTTTTTGTACCTGTTGTCGTAATAACCTTTTTTTTATTGATAGATCACTTCGTTTATACAAGGCCGTTCAGGACTGACTATGATGAATGTCGATTGACTTCCGTGTCTGAATGGAATGGAAAGTTTATACTGTGTAATGAAATTTATTTTTGGAATGCAAAAAATGGTCTATTATGGTTTTATTTTCTGTATATAATAAAAAAATGACCATTTGATAACTTTTATTTGAATTATAGGTATATTTATTTGTACAAAATAGCGTATTGTGTACATTTATATTAGTGTAATATGTGGCGTATTTGAGGAGAGAAAACCCAGCTGTGCCGCATCATTCAGTAACTGTTCTTAATCCTTAAAACCAACTTTACCTAAAATGAAAACAATCCGTTTAGTATGCTTGCTGGCCTTGGTCGGCAGCATGTTTGTCGCATGTCAAAAAGAGGTATTAGATGCCTCTGCACCCTCAACAACTCCCTCTCACAGTGCGCTGAGAGAAGAAGGAGATTGTGATTGCGTAGAAGAGTACAGTGATGAAGATAAGGTTATTTATGAGTACGATAGAGGTGTCAAAGTAGACGTTTGGAATGACGCTACAACTGTTTACTTCAAAGTGTATCGTTTAGACCCCGACGCCAACAATGACGACCAAATTGGAAATTTGGAAGTGGATGGCGTGAAAGAGGGTGGCGATAATCAAAATGTTTATGAGTTTACCAAGCCCATCGGCACATTGCAGGCTTGCGACAAACTGCTCACTGACCTGACCGTTATCGGAGCGGGCGGTCCACCTATTGTAATAGAGGACTTGTCATATAGTATCGTTACACTTTGCCCGCCGCCGCCAGTTTGTACTTATACCTACGATACAGGTTTTGGCGGAACAGACAAAGGGGCTGGTAAAGCTTGGTGGTATTATTACCCCGCAGGCTCGGGCGTGAAAACCATTTACGCGGGTCAAACCAAAGTAGCGGGTACGGTAACGATTGATGCTGCGGGCAACTATACCATCAGTTTGGCGCCAGGCTGGTCATTGAAAGATGGAACAACCGAATCGGTAAAAATTCAGGGTTATATTACTCTTCCTGCCAGCCGACCCGCAGCTGGCCTGTTTTCAGGGCCTTCGAGCTACAAAGGCACAAGTTTAACGGGGTCGATTGCTCCTCAGGCGTTTTATGTGATTCACTTGGATTTGCAATATTGCACCTTGCAAGCGCCATAGTTTCGGCAATGATACTTTAATGCAAAGAGGCTGTTTTACGGAAGTAAAGCAGCCTCTTTGCATTTTGGAGTGCTATTTTCACTCCCTACTCCCAATAAATCACGCCCACACCTGCGTACCTTCGGTGCAGTTTTTGCACATTTCAATCTCCGAGCGTGACCGAATCAGGGTTTGGCGAAACTGACGGTAAGCATCGCTTTGCCAAAGATTTTTGAATGTCGTTTCCGACACATCGCCCAAGCGGTAATGCGCGTCTTTGTCAAAACAGCACGGAACCACCTTGCCGTCCCACGTAATGACGCACGAGTGCCACATTTTCCAACAATGTCCGTCCAACCCGTTTTTGATTTGATACGTGCCATCGGGTTTTTGCGAATAACGGGAGTATTTATCAATGGTCGGAATCAGCGGGTCACCGTGTTCATAATCGTAAATTTGGGCGGTTTTAAGTCCTAATTCATCCACGCCCAGCTCGTCGGCCAATCGTTTTACGTCTTCGATTTGGTGTTCGTTGGGTTGTACCACCAAAAACTGAAAAACGACGTGCGGCGTTTTTGACTTCAGTTCGCGTTTCCATTTCAGGATGTTGCGGGTTCCGTCCAACACTTTTTCCAGTTTTCCGCCTACGCGGTATTGTTCGTACACATCCTGCGTAGTACCATCTATTGACACAATAAGGCGGTCGAGGCCACTTTCCACGGTGCGGCGGGCGGTGGCGTCGTTGAGATAATGGGCGTTGGTGGAGGTGGCGGTGTAGATGCCTTTTTTGGAGGCATATTTAACCAATTCCAAAAATTTGGGGTGCAGGTAAGGTTCTCCCTGAAAATAAAAAATGAGGTACAAAAGCGTATCCGAAAGCTCGTCGATGGTCTTTTTGAATAACCCATCTTCCAACATTCCCGTTGGCCGGGTAAAAGACCGCAGGCCACTGGGGCACTCTGGGCAGCGAAGATTGCAGCTCGTGGTGGGCTCAAAAGAAATGCTCATCGGTAAGCCGCGTTGGGTGGCTTTGCCCGTCCATTTGGATTCGTAAAAACTATAAATCACCTTCAGGGCATTCCAGATCCGCTTGCGGGATAGTTTGGACAAGAAATTGAGCCCATCGTTTAGGTTTCCGTTCATTTGCGAGGAGTGGAAATAAAAAAACTTTCCGAAAGGTAGTACATCTTTCGGAAAGTTGCTTGCCATGGGCGATTTCTGCTACCCTAAAAACTGACGCAAATAGTTCCTACTGGTCAAAATCGCCTCTTTTACGTCGTCAATGCTCCCTTCGTAGGCTTTGTCTTCGACTTCAATACATACGGGGCCTCGGTAGCGTACATCGGTCAGGGCCGCGAAGAATTTACGCCAGTTTACATCGCCCAAGCCGGGGAGTTTTGGGCTGTGGTACTCAAGCGGATTGGCCATAATGCCCACACGGTCGAGCTTTTCTTTGTAGAGTTTGGCGTCTTTGAGGTGGATATGGTGCAGGCGGTCTTTGTAATCATAAATGGGTTTTGCTTCGTCCATCATCTGCCAAATCATGTGCGACGGGTCGTAATTCAAACCCAAAATAGGGCTGGGGATGATTTCAAACATGCGGTCCCACACGGCGGGCGTAGTAGCCAAGTTTTTGCCGCCGGGCCACTCGTCGTCCGTAAAAAACATGGGGCAGTTTTCGATGCCGATTTTGACGTTGTGGGCTTCGGCTACCTGAATAATTTCGGGCCATACTTTACCAAACGTTTTCAGGTTTTCGGTAATGCTTTTGGACGGGTCGCGGCCGATAAACGTATTGACGTTATGTAAGCCAAGCTTCGCGGCGGCTTTGATTAATTGCTTGATGTGTTCGCGGTAAAAAACGGCTTTTTCGGTATCGGGGTCCAAAGGGTTGGGGTAATAGCCTAACGCTGAAATGGTTATCTGTTTTTCTTTGGCAAAATGAATGAGGTTGTGGGCGTAAATGGTATCGGTGAGTACGCGGTCAGTATCAATGTGTGTGACACCCGCATAGCGCCGGGCGTCGGCGTTGTTGGTGGGCCAGCACATCATTTCAACGCAAGAGAATCCGTGATTTGCGGCAAAATCAATAACGTGTTCATAGCCAAAATCGGCTAAAATGGCGCTTACAAATCCAAGTTTTAACATGTTTAGGAATGTTTGATATAATTTGCCTGCAACTTACTAAAAAGCCGTTGATGCAACCGAATTGTGCTTCAAAAAAGGCGTTGCAATTATTCCATAAGTCCGTAGGGGAGAAGTGCTGTTAAAATGTCTTTTGCCTACTATACAAGCCATTAACACAAATTTTATGAAAACAACAGCCATTGCTCCCAAGGAGCGCATTTTACTCATTGACGGTCTGCGAGGGTTTGCCCTTTTAGGAATTCTCATTGCCCATATTACGTATTGGTTCAACGCAGGGCCGACTCCCGACGATATTTTTCAGAAATATACCAACGACATCGGTTTTCAAATCGCGGGGGCCTTCGAAGGGATTTTTGTTTCGGGGAAATTTTACACCTTTTTTTCCTTTCTTTTCGGATTAAGTTTTGCGCTGCAAATGGAGAGCAAAAGCTTTACCATCGGGCGGTTTGTGTGGCGTTTGTTTATTTTGGGATTGATTGGCTTGGCGCACAGCCTGCATTGGCGAGGCGACATCCTGAGCATTTATTTTGTCGTAGGTTTGGTCATGATTTTGTTTCGCAACGCTTCCGACAAGGTGCTGATTATTGCATCGTTATTGCTGATTCTTAACCTGCCGATTCGCATCCGTGATGGGTACCGGTTTTTCTACCCAACCCCGCCACCGACGGCACAGCAACAAAAACAAAATGAACAAAAAAATAAGTCGTATTGGGATACCGTAAAAAAGGGCGATTACCGTGAACTCATCACGGCCAACGTGCCCGCCATTGCCGATAAATTTGACTTTCAGTTTGACAGCGGCCGTATTTATATTACGCTTGGCTATTTTCTGTTGGGTTTGTTGGCGGGGCGGCGCAAATGGTTTGCCAAATGGGAGGAACACCGAATGTTTTTTAAAAAATGGCTTAAAATCAGCGGCTTTGCCACGTTGGGTATTATTGCAGTGGCGGTTCCGTTGGGAATTTTCTTTGGCAATGGCGAACCAAAACCGTGGTTTAACCTCCTGATGAGCGCGTTATATGATGTCCATTGTATGTTGTTGACGATTTTCTACATCGTTGGCGTGACGCTTTTGTTGCAAAAGAAAAGTTGGCAGGGGGCGTTGCAAAATTTTTCGGTTATCGGTAAAATGGCTCTTACCTCGTATTTAAGTCAGACCCTGATTGGGATAATTCTTTTTTACGGAGTAGGTTTCAACCTCATAGGCGAGGTAAATCCTTGGATTTGCTTACTCATGACGATTCCTGTCTTTGTTGTGCAGATTATTTTTAGCCGTTGGTGGCTTTCAAACTACACCTACGGGCCAGTCGAGTGGCTGTGGCGTTCGCTTACGTACTTGCGTTGGCAGCCATTAAAACGCGGCGATTTGGTCGCTGAATTTTAAACTCAACGTGCCGTCGGATTCTCAAACCCGACGGCACGTTGAAACCCGACAACACTTTTGCAAGAATTTAAAGCATGGGCATTTATAAACGAGTGAAATTTTATGGGGCTTCCCGCAGGGGATGCCTCCTCTCTACAACCCCTCCACCGTCGTCACATTATCATCGGAAATACGGTCGATGAGTTTGTTGTAACCGCCTTTGAAATGTTCGGATTAGATAGCATATCAAAATGATTAGGGTAAGAGATAAATAACCGTGTCTATAAAGAAAAAAACACCATGGTTGGTCAAGACATTTTCGTCGTGTAAATCTTCAAAATAATACCCCATTCAGGATGATAATAATCGTTATTTCTCTTGTGTTTAAAACCGTTTCGTTCTAAGAATTTCCTCAGTTCATCTAAGTCAGTAGGCTGTGTAGATTCTATAAATGACTGTTTGACAACTGAATAAAAATTGTTGTCTTTAAGATAAAAACCAAGCAGTTCGTAATGGGTACTCGGGAATAAAAAATTGTGAATAAGTAGGCTAATAAAATATTCTTTCCAACTTTCGTAAAAAATGGCATCATTAATTTGGGTGACGCTCTTGCCATCATTATTGAGAAAAACTTGCTGCTCTGCTCCTTCGCCAATGTACTGATTATCATCAATTAATGAATGCCAGTAATCGTATTGAGTAGAAAAAAGAGACAATAACTTTACCTCGTCTTTTTTACTGAAGAGTTCTGTTTTTTGAGTCGTTCTACCTGTGCTTTCGCTTGTGCTAAGGTAAAGCAAGGCTGTTTGGATAAGATTTCTATCTGTAACTTCTCCAATTCTTGAAAGGATATCTCTGATTTCATCTCTCATAAAGTTTTGACAAAAATAAAAACAAATTTAAAGATTAGAAAACAGGACGGCGAGTAGTCCTGTATGGAACCTAACTCGCCGTTTTTTTCTATCTCTACAACCCCTCCACCGTCGTCACGTTATCATCCGAAATTCGGTCGATGAGTTTGTTGTAAGGGTCGATGCCTGCTTTTTTTGGTTCACCTTTGACGGTAAATTCGAGCGTGTGCTCGCCAGGGGTAAGCCAATGTTTTTTGAGGTAGAGCGGCACTTTTTTCTTCATGCCTTTGGCATTTTTACCTTCTTCGGCAAAGATACCGATGTCGATATAATCGCGCCCTTTGCCCGTACTGATTTCCTTGCCTTGCTTGTCGTAGTAGAGTTTTTTGGCCTGTACGGTGAGTTTTACCTTGTACTCGTTGCCTTTTCCTTTAGTGGCTTCGGCTTTGGTAATTCGGTTTTCGTACAGGGCTATTTTCTCAAAACTATCTTCGGCAAAATACTGCAACGAATCAGGCACGACTTTCCGCAGCGCCGCAAACCACTTGCCCGAGGTGGGATAAGGCGGTTTTTCCAGAAACGCATTTTCATTGGCAAAATCACTGAGGGCTTTGTTCATGTTTTTTTCTCCAATCAAATCCTGCAAAGCGTAGAGTACCAACGAGCCTTTGTCATACCACACGTAAGAACGGCTGTCGTTTTCGAGGAGCGTTTCTTCAAACTTGCTCTCGTTAGAACGCCCGCGCAGGTAGGCATCTAAGCAGTACTTGAGGCGGTTTTGCATGGCATCTTCGCCGTATTCTTGCTTCAACACCATGAGCGAAGAGTATTCGGCCATAGATTCCGAAATCTGATTGGCACCGCGCGTATAACTCGGACATACCTGATGCCCCCACCATTGGTGCGCCACTTCGTGGGCCGTCACGTAGTAGGCGTAGTCGGTGTCGTTGGGGTCAGAGAAATCGGCTACCCAGCCAAAACTTTCGGTGTAAGGCACGGTATTAGGAAATGATTGCGCAAAACCTGCATAGCGCGGAAACTCGATGATGCGCATTTCGCTGTACTGATACGGACGATAATTAACGTGGTTGTACGCCAAGGCATCCTTTACGCCTTTAATGAAATGGCCTAAATTCTTCTCGTGGCCGGGGTGGTGATAAATTGCAATTTTGATTTCCTTGCCGTCGGGGGCTTTCCAAACGTCTTTTTTGACCACGTAGCGAGCCGAACAAACGTTAAAAAACAAGTCCATCAGCCCTTCCTGCTTGTAGTAAAAATACCGCCGTCCCTTGTCGGTCCACTCTTTTTGGAGGTAGCCGGGCATGATGGCAATCTGGTCGGGTTCGGTACTGACCGTGCCTTCAAACGTAACTAAGTCAGCATCGTCGTTGAAGAGCAACGTACTCAACCCAAAGGCATCGGATTGGGTAGGTAACGTATATTTCTTTTCGGGCAATCCGTATTTTTTGCGGTACTTATCCGAGTCAATTTTGTCGCCACCATAACCCATTGAAGGAAAGATTTGGAGGTCAAAAAATGTCCCATTCTCGACAATTTCGCGACTCAAACCGCTGTTCTCAAAACCCCGATTTTCGGCGCGCACCACTACCTCCATTTTAACGGTATCGCCAGGTTGCAGCGTTTTGGGAAAACGATAAATCTGATACTTCAAAACTTTGTCATCCAAAATGATTTTTGGAGCTATTCCGTTGATGGTCAACTTTTTGATGTCAGTGTGGGCGATGGGACTACCCATGTTCAGGTGCAGCGAATCAATAGGCACTTGGGTTTTATTGACCAGCGTAAACACACCTTGGGCATCACACGCCCGCTCATTCGGAAAAAGATCAATATTCACCTTCACGTCTATCACTTTAGGCTGGGGCGTACGCTCATACTTTTTGTATTTTTTCTCATAATTTGAGCCTTGTTCTCGCCCTTCTTCAATTCCGACGTATTTGTTCAGGATGCTGACGTTGTAATAAATGTAAGCACTCGCCCCCAGCCACAGCACCGTAAAAAGCGTGAGCCAGACGTATGATTTGCCGCTGAGACGCTGCTTCATCAATTGCCAACGGGCTTTGAAAGCATCTTCTGACCCTCGGTTCCAAAACAAATTGCCTACCACCAAAAGCAAAGCCCCTAACGCCAACCAGTTGAAATGAAACCAGAAAAGCGGGGCCGCAAAATGACCAAAGCCGTTCATATCCGAAATTCGGTAGTTAGGGAAATAGCTAAAAAACAGCAGATTGTAGTTGATTTCGGCAAAACTCTGAATGCTGCCCAACAAAAACCAAAGCCCGATGGTAAAAATGTGGCCGAGGAATTTTTGGTTGACCAAAATGTGCATAAAAAAGGCCAACATCGCCAATTCGATGTATTCGGGAAACTCAATCAAATACAAGTCGGTGAAGTATTTATCAAACTCAAAGTTGAAATACCCTTTTATTACCTGATTGGCTACGCCACTCACAATCACCAAATTAGCCATCACAAATCCTACCAGCACAATGGCCAAAAACTTAGAGCCATATACCATCCAGTTGGGTACGGGCAACGAATCGGAGATGAGGTTATACTTCACCGACTTGTCGCGATGGACTACCTCTCCCGTGTAAAAAATCAAGATAATATACACGAACAACCCATAGTTGAAGTCTTTCACCTCAATCATGTAGTAGGTCAGCGGCAATGAGGGCGTGCCGAAGGTGGGGAAACCAAACCAACCATCCGTAAATAGAAAAAACAACGCCCCTACCATGATGGCAAGAAAGTACGGGTCACGGATAATCTGCCCAAACTCCAACCACGCTTGGCTGAACATTTGGCGAAGAAAGATGCTGCTTGAATAGATTTTATCGGCCACGGGCAAATCTGCCAGCGACAAACGGGTGGTTGGACGCTCTTCGTCTTTTTGTTTTTTGCCAAGTTTTACCGACAGAAACCGCTGAAAACTAAACCGATACAATACGCCCAAAAACACCAGTAATCCTAAGCCCGTCCATATCAGGCGGTTGTAGAGCAAATTACCTACGAGTGGGGCGGTGAGGGTATTTTGTTCAAAAGGAGTCCAGTATTTAGTAGCGTTGTTGAAAGTGGTTAGGCCAAAGGGGTCAATCAAATCCACGAGGTTTTTGTTTTCCAAATCACGGGTCAAAACGGTGGAAAGTAGATAGGCAATCAGCAGTAAAATACCTCCAGAGTAGATGATAAACACCTTGCGCGTGAGTGCTACCAAACTAAAAAACAGACAACCCGTAAAAAGCATGTTGGGTACAACAAATAGCAAATAGGGCTGCAAATGATGCCATAGATTGACGGGAGCAAAGCGGCTGGCGTTTTCGGCTAGTCCGAGCAAGGGACCTAAAATCCCTCCCAGCATGATGCCTAATACCATGCCAAAACACACAAACAAAAGTGTAACAAATGACCCCAAAAAACGCCCCAGTAAGTAGCCTTTTTCGGTAATTGGAAAGCTAAAAAAGTAATCTTTAGTGCCAAATTCTACATCTCGATAGACGGGTACGCCCATGATGGCGGAGCTGATTAAGCTGGCAAAAATGGAGATGATAATCAACATCTGTGAGATGGCGTAGGGCGAATTGAGGTTCGCTTTTTCGGAAGCGGGACCGCTGCCGTAGATGATGTTCAAAAACATGAACAAAAACAACAGGCCAAAATACAGATAAGTAGCAGGGCGCTTGAAGCGGTATTTTAACTCAAAAAGGAATATTTCTTTGAACATAATTTTAGGAGTGAGGAATGAGGAGTGAGTAGCGAGTAGTTTTTTACTTTGATGCTTCGATTGCGTGAGTGTACGCGTTCAAAAGTTTTGCTACTTCCTCCAGTTGATTTTGTAAAACCATTGTATCGGCATAAGCCAAATCTTGAGATAAGATTAGATAGTAGTGCGTTTCGTCCAAAGAACCTTGTGCAATATTCATGAATTTTATTTTATCTGGTTTTGTCCGTTTACGGTAGCCTTCCGTAATATTGGCAGCTACTGAAACTGAACTACGACGCATTTGTGAGATTAAACCAAACAATTCTTCTTTGGGAAAAGTACGAGTGAGTTGATAAACTGCCAAAACAAGTTGATGGGCTTTCTGCCATACAATTAATTCTTTAAATCCTTTTGATTTTTCCATTGTATCATTCAATGTTGTCAAGTTAAAACTCTATTTTATTCTCGCTACTCACTTCTCTCTTCTGGCTTCTAAAAAACTACACCGCCAATCCCACTCGTTTTGTGATTTCGGAGAAATAAACGTCTTCCAAATCGGCAGTGGCGAGTTCAAAACTGCTAAGTGGCTCCTCTGAAATCACCCTGATTTGGGTTTTGCCCATTTTCAACGACGTAGAAATGACCTCATAGTTGGTCTGATGATGCTCTAATTCTGATTTATCAATCATTTTTTTCCACACCTTACCGCTGATTTCTTTCACTAAGTCATTTGGATTGCCTTGCGCAACCACTTCACCGAGGCAAATAATGGCCATGTCGGAACACAAGTTTGTGACATCTTCTACAATGTGGGTCGAGAGAATCACAATCGTATTTTCGCCGATTTCTGAAAGAAGGTTATGAAAACGATTTCGTTCAGCGGGGTCGAGACCGGCGGTTGGTTCGTCCACAATGATGAGTTTTGGATTGCCCAACAATGCCTGTGCAATGCCAAAACGTTGTTTCATTCCCCCCGAAAATGTTCCTAAATTCTTCTTTCTAACTTGGAACAGGTTCACTTTTTGCAACAGCCCTTCCACAATTTCTTTGCGTTGTTTGGCATTTTGGATACCCTTCAAACTCGCAATGTGGTCGAGCATGGTTTCAGCCGTTACTCGTGGATATACCCCGAATTCCTGAGGCAGATAGCCCAGCACTTTGCGGACCTCTTCTTTCTGACGAAGCACGTCTAAATCGTCCAACATAACGCTACCACTGTCGGCTTCTTGGAGCGTAGCGATGGTTCGCATGAGCGATGATTTCCCTGCCCCATTGGGCCCCAGCAGCCCAAACATGCCTTGGTTGATGGTCAACGATACGCCTTTGAGCGCCTGTACTCCATTTGAATACGTTTTGGAGAGATCTTGGATGGTTAGTTTCATAAAATATCTGTAAGGGTTGTTTTTACGAAAATAGTAAAAAGACATATAGAATCGGGATATTTTTTGGATTAAAGGCAACATAAGCAGATGAATGTCAAGCGGTAGTGCGTGAGTCAGATGTTTTTGTATTTTTGTATAAAAAAAGGACATGACATCTTTCCAATACATAACGGATAAAAAAGGGCGCAAAAAAGCGGTTATCATTCCTATTAAAGAATGGGAAATGTATAAAAAAGTACTCAACTTGGAGGAAGAAGGTGAAGAGGATACCCCTCCTGTTTTTACCAAAGCCGAAGTTTTGGCAAATCTTAAAGAAGCGGTAGAAGAAGTAAAATTATATCGTCAGGGGAAAATTCAGTTACAGACTGCCGAAGAATTCTTGGAAGAGCTCAAACAGGAAGGCTACTTATGAGAATAATCATCGGTAAAAAGTTCAATCGTGATTTTAAGCGATTGGCAAAAAAGTACGCATCTTTGGGTACCGATATCGCTCAATTATTTGATCTGCTTCGCCAAAACCCTCAACTTGGTACTCCACTCGGGCAGGATTGTTATAAAATCAGAATGGCTATTTCTTCCAAAAAACAAGGAAAAAGTGGCGGTGCGCGGGTAATTACCTGCGTCAAAATAGTGGATGATCAAGTGGTTTTGCTCACTATTTATGATAAATCAGAAAAAGAGGACATCACTGATAAAGAACTTTTAACGTTGCTGAAGGATATTGATAAATCAAACTGATATGCCAACGTCTATTCTATATCATCTACGCCGTTGGCAACCGGGCGACGAACTGGCACTGGCCAAATACGCCAACAATTACCGAATTTGGCGTAACGTACGTGATTCCTTTCCGCATCCTTATACCCTCGACGATGCTCACCACTGGATTGAACTTTGTGAAATGGAAAAACGCCCTTCCGTCTTTGCCATCGACGTGGAGGGAGAAGCCGTAGGTGGGGTGGGAATCATCCTTCAAAAAGATGTTTTTCGTAAAAATGCTGAGATTGGCTATTGGCTGGCCGAACCCTTTTGGGGCAGAGGAATTATGGCGGAAGCGGTGAAAGAAATGACGGAATATACCTTTAAACACTACGAGGTACATCGGCTGTACGCAGGTGTTTTCGAATATAACCGAGCTTCTATGCGCGTGCTAGAAAAGGCTGGTTATCAGTTTGAAGCGGTATTACGGCAATCCGTCTGCAAAGAAGATAAAATATGGGACGAACATGTTTATGTGAAGTTTAGGGTAGAAACAAAGAACCCTGACAAGACTTGAATCTCGCCAGGGCTATTGTAAAACACACTTACCAATAACAAATATACCAATAACGGTCAGCGCAGCGAGTGCTTAATCTTCAAAAATGCGGTTTTCCAAGTGTTTTTCTAAATCCAGCCGAGGGATACCCTTTGACCACCATTCGGGGGCGGGTTTGCCTTTCAGTTGCGCATCAAAAAATTCCATCATTCGTACCGAATAATCTTTGCGGTTGGGTTGTTTGGCCAAGCCGTGGTTTTCGCCTTTGTACTGCATCATCACGACGGGCTTTTTCAGGCGGCGCAAGGCCGTATAAAATTCCACACCCTGCGTAAAGTCTACGGCACCGTCGGCGTCGTTGTGCAATAGTAGCAGCGGCGTTTGTACTTTGGTGACGTGATAGATGGGTGAATTGCGGTGGTAGGCATCCCAGTTCTCCCAAGGAGCTACCAAGCGTCCCTGCGAGCCTTCAAAAATCTGGCCGTTGCTTGTACCGCTGTTTTTATAGATGAGATTATACATCGAAATCATGTCGGTCAGCGGTGCACCAGCGGCGGCGGCTTTAAACATATTGGTTTGGGTAATCAAAAAACTGGTCTGGTAGCCGCCCCATGAGTGCCCGTGAATGCCCATGCGGGCTTCGTCAATTACGCCCGTTTTGAGTGCTGCTTTTACGCCCGGCAACACACACCAAACGGCCGACATCCCCGGATCGTTGAGTTTGTACACAATGTCGGGAATAAATACGGCGTAGCCGTTGGAAGTATAGATTGCTGGGTTCCAGCCTGTTCCTGAGTAGCTTGGGTTAGAGAAGTTGTGCAGTGATTGCGAAAGCTTTTCGTAGTAATAAATGATGGTTGGGTATTTTTTACCCTGCTCATAGCCAGCGGGCAAAAACAGTGCTCCCTGCAACGAATCGCCTTTATCACTGACATAATCCACCAAACGAGCCCCTGCCGACCAAGCGTATTTGTCAAACAATGGTGCATTTTTGGTGAGCTGTTTTTCAGAAGTTAACTCCACACTGTTGCTCACAAAATACTGACGCGGTTTGGTGAAGGTTTCTTTCGCAAACACAAATACATCGGCTTTTTTGGCTTTGGTGAGGCTTCCGATGGCGGCATCTTCCCAAATCAAAGGTTTGACAACCAACGTTTTTCCATTTTCAATGCGCGCCAGACCGCTCTTTTTGGTCCATTCGCCGTAGATGCGTACATAAATCGGTTTTTTCAAATCAATCCCTTTTTCTTCGGGGTCAAGTTGGTAGCGTTGCTCATAGCGGATTTTGTCGCGTTTGCCATTCTGGGTTAAGTTGAAGGCTATTAGTGCTTTCCCTTTGGCGTCCTTCAAGTCGGTGGGTACTTGCCAAATGTCCCAGCCATCGCTCAATAGCACCGCTTTACTGTCGCTGCTCCAGCCGATGATGCCGTACGGTGGCGTTTTTTGGTTGTGGTCGTCTTCTACGTCAACAAAAGATGTCTTGATGTCTTGGGTAAGATTGCGCGATGTTTTGTTGATCATATCGTACAAGAAATAATGCGTGCCTTCCCAGTATAGAAATTTGGTTCCGTCGGGTGAGGGTTGCGGACTGGCCCAGAAGCTAGGCAAATAATGCTTCTCGCGGATTTTGTCGCGTTTGCCCGTTTTGAGGTCAACCAAATAAACATCGGCATAATTTTGCCCGTCAAGGCTGCCTTCCAGTTCGTAGTTTGAATTGTCGGTTCCCAGGCCAAAGAGCTGTTTGGGCGCTGCCGATACGTTTTTGACGGTGCTGTCGGCCAATTGAATAAACTTCTTGGCGGCCACGTCGTACATCGACAGGTAATTCTGGTTTTTATCTTGTGTTTCCTGCACTTGTTGCCGCGATTGGAGGCGTTTGTCCTGCCAATGCCAAACGGTCACTTCGGGTTTTTCGGCATCGTTTGGCTTGGCGGCAACGGCGGTTTTGGTTGAATCCGTTTTAAGTTTTGCCAATGCTTTTTGTAAATCTTCAAGGGTTTTCAGGGTGGTGTCGGCCTTGATTTTGGCTAGTTTTTCGACGTCAGAAAGCTGTTTGGTCGTGTCCTTTTTGGCTTCGGCGGGTTTTTTGTCTTCTTTCTTTGCCAGTTCTAGTTTATGAATTCCGAAGAACAATCGCGTTAAATCTTCTGACCAATAGGGCGAACGGTTGGGGCTAACGGTCATTTCTTTCGGAAAATTAACGCTATCGGTTTTGGGTTCATACGCAGTCAACTCGGGCATGGTTCCAAAGTTTTTGATGCCCAATACGCCAACGCGTTCATTTTTGTATTTTTCGTCTTTGGTGCTTTTTAGCAAGGCCAATGCGTCGCCTTTTTCGGTCCAGTTGAGCGATTGGTAACGGGCTTTGTCATTGTCCATCGTAAGGGTTACGCCCGTGGTCATGTTGCGGAGTTGCACCCCGTTTCCTGCTTTTTCGTTGGCATCAATGGTCAGAGCCAGCCAGTTTCCAGATTTGTCAAACGCCATTTCCGACACGTTTCCGATGTTTTGGGTTTTGCTCGTGGCAAGGTCAAACAATAATAAATCGGTGCCTTTGGCAGCATCGCCGCTTGGAGGTCCAGCGGGTGCACCTCCGCCCGCTGCCGTAAGTGACAACGCCAAATGCGTCGCTTTTTCGCCGTTGAAGGCAAAGGATTTTACACGCTCAAATTCTGTTTTTTTGTTGGAGGCCAATTCTACCAAAAATACTTTGTCAGGAATGGGCTTACCGCCGGGCTTGGCGGCGGCTTTCTTGTCTTTGTCTTTGGCAAAAACCTTGAAAGCAATCCACTTGCTATTGTCCGAAAAACTCATCTGTGCAAATGTCGGCGCACCGATGGGGTACACATATTTGGTGGAATCGGTTGTTTTTTGGATGATGAGTTCGGCGTCGCTTTCATACGCACTCAGCACGTATGCATACCACTGACCGTCGGGGGAGAGTTGGGTGCCGCCAAAACCGGGTATTGCTTTCCACATCAGCACGTCTTTCCACGTCATCGCCGGCTTGGGTTTGGGTTGGGCAATGGCGAATGTGCTGAGGAAGAAACCAAGTAGTACAAAGAGTTTTTTCATAAAAATTTGGAGTTTAGACTGGATGAATTGAGAATTTTGAACAAATGTAAGCAAGAGCAACGTTACTTGGTAAAGCAATTATTTCGCAACTTTTGCGAATGAAGATAAAAGAAAGGAAATTGTTATCTTCGCACCCTTAAAAAATTAAAATAGAAGCGAGGAGTGAGGCTAGAGAAGCGAGAATTGCGGACTTCTTTCCTGCTTTCTTCTGGCTCTTTATCGTAGAAATGAGCAGAACCATCAATATAAACAACCGCCGTGCCTCGTTTGAGTACTTCTTTTTGGAGACGTACACGGCTGGAGTGGTGCTGACTGGCACCGAAATCAAATCTATCCGAGAAGGAAAAGTCAACCTGACCGATGCCTATTGTATTTTTCAGGACGGCGAATTGCTCGTGCATCATTTGCACATTTCGCCTTACGAAAAAGGTACTTACGCCAACCACAATCCCACGCGTGACCGCAAGCTGTTGTTGAAAAAACGGGAGCTAAAAAAATTGCAGTTGAAGCTGAAAGACCAAGGATTGACGGTGGTGCCGACGCGTATTTTTATCAATGAAAAAGGCTTAGCCAAAGTGGATGTTGCCCTTGCCAAAGGGAAGAAACTCTACGACAAACGCGAAACCATCAAAGAGCGCGACCTCAAACGCGGTAATGACGAGTAGTTGAAGCCCTTGCGTCTGCCCTGAAGCAGAGCAAAGGGCGGTAGTTTGTGTGTTTAACTCAAACCATCGCAAACTAATTTTACTAATTTTGCCCCCTCAAATTTGATATTACACCTTATGAGTAAGAGATACACCGTCACCGCCGCGCTTATTTATGCCAATGGCCCCATTCACATTGGGCACTTGGCGGGCTGTTACGTACCGGCGGATATTTATGTGCGCTATTTGCGGGCCAAAGGCGCCGACGTTACCTTCGTGAGTGGCACCGATGAGCACGGCGTGCCTATTACAATCCGCGCCAAAAAAGAAGGCCTAACGCCTCAGGCCGTCGTCGACAAATATTATACCCAAATCAAGCAGTCGTTTGTGGATTTTGGAATTTCGTTCGATGTGTATTCCCGCACGAGCCTGCCCATTCACCACCAAACGTCGCAGGAATTTTTTAAAACCATTTACGATAAAGACGGCTTCATTGAAGAAACGAGTGAGCAATACTACGACGAAGTGGCGCAGCAGTTTTTGGCCGACCGCTACATCGTGGGTACTTGCCCCGTGTGCGCCAATCCCAACGCCTACGGCGACCAGTGCGAGCGTTGCGGTACGGCGTTGAGTCCGTTGGAGTTAAAGAATCCACATTCTACTTTGTCAGGTTCAAAACCAGTATTGCGGGCTACTAAAAACTGGTTTTTGCCGCTGGATAAAATGCAGCCTGACATTGAAAAATACGTCAATAGCCATACCGAATGGAAGACCAACGTGGCAGGTCAATGCCAGTCTTGGTTGAAAGAAGGGCTGCGCCCGCGCGCCATGACCCGCGACTTGGATTGGGGTATCAAAGTGCCGCTGCCCGATACCGACGGCAAAGTGCTGTATGTGTGGTTTGAAGCGCCAATCGGGTACATTTCGGCCACCAAAGATTGGTTGATTCAGAAAAACGGCACCGACGCCGGTTGGGAAACTTGGTGGCGGCGGTCGTCACCAGAAGACCAAGATACCAAATTGATTCACTTTATCGGCAAAGACAACATCGTATTTCATTGCATCATCTTCCCCGCTACTTTAATGGCGATGGGTGACGATTACATTTTGCCCGACAATGTGCCTGCCAATGAATTCATGAATTTGGAAGGCGATAAAATTTCGACATCCCGCAACTGGGCCGTGTGGTTGCATGAGTTTTTGGAAGAAATGCCTGACAAACAGGATGTGTTGCGGTATGTGCTAACGGCCAATGCCCCCGAAACCAAAGACAGCGAGTTTACGTGGAAAGATTTCCAAACCCGCAACAACAGCGAATTGGTGGCTATTTACGGCAATTTCGTGAATCGTGCCGTGGTGTTGACGCACAAATATTGCGACGGAAAAGTGCCAGTACGCGGCGAATTGACCGATTTTGATAAAGAAACCTTGGCAACGCTGTCGGCTTTCCCAGCCCGAATCGCCGAGGCCATTGAGACCTATCGTTTCCGTGAAGGCTTGTCGTTTTTGATGGATTTGGCGCGTTTGGGGAATAAATACTTGGCCGAAACGCAGCCTTGGCAAGTCATCAAGACCGATGCTGAACGAGTAAATACAATCATGAACATTGCACTGCAAATTGCGGCCAACTTGGCCATTGTGAGTGAGCCGTTTTTGCCTTTTACAGGCAAAAAATTGCGCCAACAGTTGGGAGAGGGGCAATGGAAATGGGAAGAAGCGGGAAGTGCAGATTTATTGGTTGAAGGACAGGCGATTGGCGACGCATTTTTGTTATTTGAAAAAATTGAAGACGCTGTCATTGAAAAACAAATTCAAAAATTACACGACGCAAAAAAAATGAATGAATTAGAAACCAAATCAGTACCTGAGTTGAAGCCAACGGTACAATTTGACGATTTTGCCAAATTAGACCTCCGCATTGGGACCATTCTGGAAGCTGAACGGGTGCCTAAAAGTGATAAATTGTTGAAGTTTTTAGTGGATGACGGTTTTGAAAAACGCACCATTTTAAGCGGGATTGCCAAACATTTCACGCCCGAAGAAATGGTGGGTCGTCAAGTGACCTTCATTGCCAACCTCGCCCCGCGCAAAATCATGGGGCAAGAATCCAACGGCATGATTCTCATGGCCGAAGACCGCGATGGCAGCCTTTCGCTGATTCAGCCCCACAAAGAGGTGTGGGCGGGTGCTTCGATTTCATAGATTTAGGAGGAGACAATTGTTTGAAAGGGTCTGACGGTTTTAAACCGTCAGACCCTTTTTTCGTTTTTTAAATTATTTTATTAATTTGCTTCCCAATTGTACTATAACTATTTCTAATTTTATTATTAAATTAACGATACGTATTGCATCGCAGAAATAGACAATAAAACTCCGTAATCGACACTATTTAATTAACCTTCAAACCCCTCCTATTTCATGAAAAATTTCCTGGAACGCCGTTCATTTTTGAAAGCATCGGCGGCGATAGGTTCCGCTTTAGGATTACCTTTTATTTCCAAAGCCAATAACAATTCTGTTGAGGCGCAAATCGAACGGGCCACTTTCGCGCCTAAACCCGTGGGTAAGTCGGTAATCGGCCTCAAAATGCCACCCATTGCCCAAGTCCGTGTCGCCTTTATTGGGGTTGGAAACCGAGGTTCGGGGCACGTAAAGCTTGTACATGCCTGCGGAGCTAAGGCTAAAATTGTGGCGGTTTGCGATATTCAGGAGCGTTACACCAATCGTACAAAGCAATGGTTGGAAAAACAGGGCGTAAATGATGTTGCTTACTACCACACCAAAGTGGATGCTTGGAAAGAAATGTGTCGCCGCGATGATATTGACCTTGTCATCATCGCTACGCCTTGGGAAGACCACGTGCCCATGTGCGTTTATGCCATGCAACAGGGCAAACACGCAGCCACTGAAGTGCCCGCAGCGTATACCTTGGAAGATTGCTGGAAATTGGTCAACACCGCTGAACAAACCCAGCGTAACTGTATGATGCTCGAAAACGTCTGTTATGGTGACGAAGAATTATGGCTGCTCAACATGGCCAATGAAGGTCTTTTTGGCACGCTTACCTACGCGGAGTGCGGTTATATCCACGACCTGCGTGAGTTGCTTTTCTCCAAAACAGATTACTACAACATGTGGCGCATTCGTCACAACTACGCCCGCGATGGAAACCTGTATCCGATGCACGGTTTGGGGCCAGTAGCTCAATACATGAACATCGACCGTGGCGACCGCTTCAATCACTTGGTTTCGATGAGCAGTTTGGAAGCAAGCTTGAGCGAAGATTCGACGGTAATGACCGACCCTACAAATGAGTTTCACGGTCGCAAAGGATTTAAGAAAGGTGACATGAACAACACCTTGATTAAGACACATTTAGGTCGCTCGATTTTGGTGCAGCACGATATTGTTACGGCGCGGCCTTACAGTCGTATCAACATGTTGGCGGGAACCAAAGCGTTTCACATGGGCTATCCAAGTCATTTCTCGAAAAAAGGACAGGGCCACGGATTTTTGAAAGACGAAGAATACAAGGCGCTCAGAGAGCAATACAAACACCCGATTTGGGCCAAAATGAAGGACGAAATTGAGAAAAACGGTGGACACGGCGGGATGGACTTTGTGTTGATTTACCGTTTGATTGATTGCTTCAACCGGGGTACGTCGCTGGATATGGACGTGTACGATGCGGCCTCGTGGTCGTCGGTTACGCCGCTTTCGGCGCTTTCGATTCAGGGTGGCAATGCGCCAGTTAAATTCCCGGATTTTACCCGGGGACGCTGGAAAGAAGCGCGTAAGCTCGGAATGCTGGTGAATGTGTAGAACTCTTGATAGGTACAAAAAGATAAAGCCCCGCTATCGAGAGCGGGGCTTTATACTGACTATTCCTAAACCCTTAACCTTTTCTACATGAAAAAACTAACTTTAAATTCTTTGCAGCTTTTCAAAAGTTACTAAAAACCGTTGAGCATGCTGATTGGTTCCCCAATGATTCTTTCTGTGTCGTGGGCGGGAGTCAATGTTTCCCAATCTACAGTCCACAGAAAATTTATATTATGTGCCGTTTTGCGAACGTTTTCGAGCCAAATTTTTGCATTTTCGTCATCGCTGCTCTTCATGGCATGATTCAACAACTTCACTGCACTTTTAAACTCTTGCTGCTTTTCGGCGTTTACATTCACTAACTTGGACGGGCTTTGGTTGTATAAAGTCACAACTTCCGTAAAAACTTTCCACTCGTCCTGCTCAATAAAAGGCGTAAAATGATCGGTAATGTACTGTTCAAATGCCTTTTCTCTTCCTTTTGATAAGCCCGCGGTATTTACGGTACTCTTATCATCTTTTGCGTTTGATTCGATTGAAACTAAACTCAAACAGAATCCTATTACAAATATAATTAACTTAACTGGGTATTTCATAATATAGTTCAATTCTCTTCTGCTGATTGAACGATACAAAGGTACGGCAAGATTTTATAAGTCCAAATTTTTAATTTTTGATATTCGAAATAATATTCTGTTTAATCTTTCATAAAACCCTGATTTTTAATAAAAAACAAAGTATTTGGTTGAAAATTTCAGAATATTATTCTGATTAAAATAATACAACTTTAATAAAATTTTTATTTGCAAAAAAGTAAAATTCTTTAAAAAGTACAATCATTGATTGAAATTATTCATAGCATTTTGAAGTCCTAAAGTACAAAAACTAAGTATTGCTTCTCCAGCACGGTCCAAATCAATGAGTAATTCTTCGAAACTATTTTCGGGAAAATTACTTAAAACATATTTTACCTGTTGTCCACGGGGAAAATCATCGCCAACCCCAAACCGCAATCGGGTGTACTCCTGAGTGCCCAGCAATTCTTCAATATTTCGTAAGCCGTTGTGTCCACCATTGGAGCCTTTGGGTTTGATTCGAATCTTGCCCTGCGGAAGTTGAATCTCATCCGTCACGACCAGCACATTTTCAACGGGGATTTTCCACGAGTCCATGTAGTATCGCACGGCTTTGCCGCTGAGATTCATGTATGTGGTCGGTTTGATAAAGTAAATTTGCCGTCCTTTGTATTTAAACTCGGCGGTATAGGCCAGTTTTTGCATCGAAAACTTAAAGTCATGTTGGGCGGCCAGTCGGTCAAGTACCATAAAGCCTACGTTGTGGCGCGTAAATGCGTATTCAGGTCCAATGTTGCCGAGACCTACGACGAGGTATTTCATAGAAAGTGTAATTGATTATAAAACAAAAAAGTGAATCCAGCCTTTATTCTTTGACTTTCTCCACGACCAGATTGTGGTTGGTATAGATACAAATATCGGCGGCAATGTGAAGACTTTCGCGGACCATATCTTCGGCTGAAAGGTGCTGTGCGTGTTTTTTGAGCGCCAAGGCCGCACTTTGGGCAAACATCGCTCCTGAGCCAATAGCGGCCACCTGATTGTCGGGTTCGAGTACATCGCCCGTGCCTGAGATAACGAGCAGCTCGTCTTTTCCCGCCACAATCATCATGGCTTCCAATTTGCGAAGGTATCGGTCGGTGCGCCAGTCTTTGGCGAGTTCGATGGCGGCGCGTTTGAGGTTGCCGCCGTAGGCATTGAGTTTTTCTTCAAAACGTTCGATGAGCGTAAACGCGTCGGCGGTGGAGCCTGCAAATCCCGCAATTACTTTTCCGCCAGCTAAGCTTCTTACTTTACGAACGTTGCTTTTGGCAACGGTATTTCCCATGGTGGCCTGTCCGTCGGCGCCTACTACTACTTCTCCGTTATGAATGATACCTACTACGGTTGTGGCATGAATTGGTTGCATGATATAAATGAGTCTGATGATTGAAAAACAATTGATAGACAATAAAAATCCCTCTCCTAAAAAATGACAGTAGGAGAGGGACTAAGGACGGTTGGCCGCCGCCGTGAGGTTGATTATACCAACATTCCGAGCGGGTTCTCCAACAGTTTCTTAAATGTTTGGAGGAAGGCCGAGCCTGTAGCACCATCCACCACGCGGTGGTCGCAAGAGAGCGTTACTTTCATGATGTTGGTGGGATAAATCGTACCGTCTTCTTTGAACGCGGCTACTTTCTTGATGCCACCCACGGCCATGATGCACGAATCTGGCGGATTGATAATAGCCGTAAATTCGTCGATTCCAAACATTCCAAGGTTTGAAATCGAGAATGTATTGCCTTCCCAATCTTTAGGTTGAAGTTTTTTGTCTTTGGCTTTGGCGGCCATTTCTTTCACTTCACCGGCAATGATAGAAAGAACTTTCTTGTCGGCATCACGCACTACGGGAACCAACAGACCTTCGTCAACGGCTACGGCAACCCCAATATTTACGTAATGGTATTTGCGAATCTTATCACCTAGCCACGCAGAGTTAACGGCAGGGTGTTGTTTCAATGCCAACGCAGCGGCTTTGATGACCATGTCGTTAAATGATATTTTGACAGGGCTAACTTCGTTGATTTTACCGCGCAATTCCATGGCTTTGTCCATGGTAATTTCCATGGTAAGGTAGAAATGCGGTGCTGTAAACAAACTTTCGCTCAAACGACGGGCAATGGTCTTGCGCATTTGCGATACCGGCACGTCTTCGTATTCGCCCACGGGCGCTGGAGCAGCGGCGGGTGCGGATTTTTCGGCTTGTGGTGCAGGCTTTGCACTGTCAACTGCCGACGGCGAACTGCTAACTGCTGATTGTGCGGCGTCAATGTCTTTCTTAACGATGCGTCCACCTTCGCCCGAACCCGTGATTTTGGTTAAATCAACGTTTTTATCTTTTGCCAACGCTTTTGCCAAGGGCGACGCCTTAATGCGAGCGTCGGCACCGTTGTCGGAGACTTGCGGGGCCTGAGCAGCAGGAGGCGTTGCGGCGGGAGCAGGTGCTGCGACTGCAACGGGGGCTGGTTGACCATCGCTGTTCAATAAAGCTTGGTAATTAGCGCCTTCTTCGCCAATGATAGCAATGACGCCATCTACGGCTACGGCTTCTCCTTCTTTGGCTCCAACGTAGAGCAAGGTGCCGTCTTCGTAGTTTTCAAGTTCCATGGTGGCTTTGTCGGTTTCGACTTCGGCCAGAATATCGCCTGATTTTACTTTGTCTCCTACTTTTTTTAGCCACGCTACCAGTACGCCTTCGGTCATGGTATCGCTCATTTTAGGCATCCGAACGATTGTTGCGTTGACATTCGCGGCGGGCGTAGGGGCTGCTACTGCGGGAGCAGGTGCCGCCGCTGGTTGCTCAGTGGGAGCCGCAGGCGCGGGTTGAGATGGAGCAGCGCCGCCATCAAGCAGCGCCTTGTAATCTTCGCCAGGCGCACCCACGATTGCCATGATTCCATCTATGGGTACGGCAGCGCCTTTTTCTACGCCAATGTACAAAAGTGTACCTTCTTGGTACGACTCCAAGTCCATGGTCGCTTTATCGGTTTCTACTTCGGCGATGATGTCGCCTGATTTAATTACATCTCCTACTTTCTTGTTCCAAGCTGCTATGACGCCTTCGGTCATGGTATCGGACATCTTGGGCATTCGGATTACTTCTGCCATATGAGTGAGAATGAATAGGGAATAGTTCCTTTAAGTTTCGAGTGTCAAAATTAGTAGAAACACTCAAAAGTCGTTTATTTCTTTCAGAAATTAGTTCGATGTTTGTTCATTAAAAATCACTCCGCTGTATAATTCGGCAAGCGGAATTTCGGCTTCGATAGAATCTAACTGCACCATTCGGTCCAATTGTTCATACACCCGGTATTGCCAAGTCTTTTCGTCTATTTTAAAAATACTTCTACCAACGGAAAGCGTTGCTCAATTAATACATATTCCCTGAAAGTAGGAATTTGGCGGTATTTTTTAAATTTCTCACCTCGGTCGTACGATTCTGAACTTTCGGAAAGCACTTCTACAATCAGCACGGGATTTTTGGCGGCTTCGGGATTCTCATCAAAGTATTCTACTGGGCCACAAATTACCGATGCTTCAGCGTAGCGATATTTTTCCTCGTTGATGGCGATTTTTAGGTCGCTGTTGTAGGCATTGCACGGACGATTTTTGAGAACACGGCGGAGTTCTCCACCTACTATTGTTTCCAATAAGACTGTGTTCAACCGTTCCTCCAGCTATCGCAAATACTTCACCGTCTTCATACTCGTATTTAATACCAGTTTGGCGTTCGAGTTCGAGGTATTCAGCAATGGTATAAACTGGATGATTGTGTGCTGGCAAACCCATCTTTATGCATTAATTAATCTTCAACACCGCCATAAATGCCTCTTGCGGTATCTCTACGCTACCGACCTGACGCATCCGTTTCTTCCCTTTTTTCTGTTTTTCCAACAGCTTACGTTTACGGGAAATATCCCCTCCGTAACACTTAGCCAATACGTCTTTACGCATGGCTTTGACGGTTTCGCGGGCAATGATTTTTTGTCCGATAGCGGCCTGAATGGCAATTTCAAACATTTGACGGGGAATAAGTTCGCGTAATTTTTCGCAAAGTTTCTTTCCCCATTCGTAGGCTTTGGTACGGTGTACGATGGCCGAAAGGGCATCTATCCCGTCGCCGTTGAGCATCACGTCGAGTTTAATCATATCTGACTCACGGTAATCCAATAGCTCATAGTCGAGTGAAGCATATCCGCGCGAGATGGTTTTTAGCTTATCGAAAAAGTCAAATACTACTTCGGCCAACGGCATTTCAAACACCAACTCCACGCGCTCGGCGGTGAGGTAATTTTGGTTTTTGAGCAGGCCGCGCTTGTCCATACAGAGCTTCAAAATGGGCCCGATGTATTCTGATTTCGTGATGATTTGTGCTTTGATAAAAGGCTCTTCAATCCATTCAATGTAGTTGGGTTCGGGCATTTCTGAAGGCGCACTTACTTCGAGCATGTTTCCTTTGGTGGTCACCACGTTGAATTTTACCGAAGGAACGGTCGTAATCACGGTCATGTCAAACTCCCGCTCTAGGCGTTCTTGCACGATTTCCATGTGCAACATTCCTAAGAAGCCGCAACGGAAACCGAAGCCCAACGCCGCCGAGGTTTCGGGTTCCCACACGAGGGCTGCATCATTGAGTTGCAGCTTTTCCATGGCCTCACGCATTTCTTCAAACTCACTGGTTTCGACGGGGTAAAGTCCCGCAAATACCATCGGTTTTACTTCTTCAAACCCTTTGATGGGTTCTTTGGACGGTTTATCTACGTGCGTAATCGTATCCCCAACTTTTACTTCACGAGCTACTTTGATACCCGAAATCAAGTACCCTACATCGCCACATTCAATCACCTCTTTGGGTTCTTTTTCCAGACGTAGCGTCCCGATTTCGTCGGCGTTGTATTCTTTGCCCGTGGCCACAAATTTTACCTTGTCGCCTTTGCGGATGCTTCCGTTCTGAACGCGAAAAATTACTTCAATACCACGATAAGAGTTAAAAACAGAGTCAAAAATCAGGGCTTGGAGTTCAATGTCAGGGTTGCCTTTCGGGGCGGGAACACGCTCAATGATGGCCGCTAAAATTTCTTCAATGCCGATGCCTGCTTTGCCCGAGGCGGGAATAATGTCGTCGCGGTCGCAGCCGAGGAGGTCTTCCATTTCGTCTTTGACTTCTTCGGGCATGGCACCCGGAAGGTCAATTTTGTTCAAAACGGGGATGATGACCAACCCCTGATTCATCGCCAAATACAGGTTGGAAATCGTTTGTGCCTCCACGCCTTGCGAAGCATCTACGAGCAACAGCGCGCCTTCGCAGGCGGCAATCGAGCGCGATACCTCATAGCTAAAATCCACGTGGCCAGGCGTATCAATCAAATTAAGGGTGTATTTTTCGCCTTTATATAAATAATCCATTTGGATGGCGTGGCTCTTGATGGTGATACCGCGCTCACGCTCCAAATCCATGTCATCAAGTAGCTGGGCTTGCATTTGACGGTTAGTGACCGTCTTGGTAAACTCCAATAAGCGGTCGGCCAGCGTGCTTTTGCCGTGGTCAATGTGGGCAATAATGCAGAAATTACGAATGTGTTTCATTAAAAATTTAGTATTGAGTGCAGCGTATTGAGTAGTAAGAGTTTGATACAAAAACAGTACCCAAAACTCAACACTAACTACTCAATACCCAATTGGTTCGCAAAATTACGTCAGATTAGCCGAATAACAGCGGCTTTGGTAGGATTGTTTGTACGTCAGCAGATTGTACCTCGTTTTAAGGGGTATAATCATTCTTCAAAGAAACCATCGTTTTTTAATCCAATACCAAAGTGCGTAGATAACTTACAGATTAAACCAGTACGTCAGCTTGGCCTGAATAGAGCGGTTGCGGGATTGGCCGTTGGCGGTGTTGTAGTTGTCGATGTAGACCAAAAAGAAATCTGACACGGGCGCAAATCGCCACTGAAAACGCGTATTGATGTTCATGTTCTCAAATTGACTGTTGTATTGCATATAGGTTGTCAAAAAAACCTTTTTGGAGAACGTCCAGTCTAAGCGTGGGCCAATCAAAAAAACGTTGTTTTTGCCAATGGGCAAATCAATGTGGTTGTAGGTGAAATTCATCGCCAATGCAATGTAGGGCTGATAACGATAGTTTAGCGAACCCGCCAGACTCACGATGTTTCCGTCGTAATATTGCCCGATGAGGGGCTGGGCAAAAAGCCACCATTTTTTGCGTTGGTCCGAGAAATAATTGAGCGAAGCGTTGTAGTAAGTATACTCCGAACCTCTTTTCAAAGGGGCCAGTTTGTTGTTGCTTCGCAAGGCGTCAAAATCGGAAAAAAGATACGTGTAGTTTTGATTCACCGAGAATAGCATCCGCGCCGAACTATTGAAAAACATGGATAGAAACGGCCCCGCTATGCGGTCGGTGGTACCGATGTTGGGCATGGTGTATTGCTCCAAGGCCACCCCAACACTGTACCGGTTGACGAGTTTGTTGCGCGGATAAAACGAAAACCCGAGTGTAGGGTTGATACGCAGGTAATCTTTGCGGGGTACAAAACCCACTTCGGCGTCGTAGCCCTTGCCCACCCAATCGTGCGCCCAGCGGAAAGTATATTTCAACACACTGTACATGATGGAGAATCCATTGGCAAAAGCATCTTTTTGCTTGGTTTCACTGAAGGATTGGTGATAATAAGCTTTGCCCGTCCAGCGGCTGTCTTTTGAGGTGAAATTGTATTCCAGACCGCCCACTCGGTTGAAATTCGTCAGTTTGGGGCTCATTTCGGGGTGTAGGGTCTGTTTGTTGACAAAAATAGCCGCGATATTTGACCGGTTAAATATCTTCCGTTGCACGGCCAGTACGCCATAATTTGCCCCCGATATTCCCTTAAATTCATCATCGGCAGTTTGGGCGTTGAGTAGACCAAGACGCCAGTTGTCGTCCAACTTTCCGCTCAAACGTGCGCCGTACACAATACGGTTAGGAACGCCTAAGCCCGTCGTGGAGTCGCGGGCGATGCCGATTTGACGCGAGAAAAAAGGACTAATGATTTGATTGCCCGCTCCGCCGAGGTTGCTTTGCGGTGGCAAAAAAGGGTTGATGACGTAACTGCCGAAACCTGAAAACAAATCGGAGTTTTCCAAGAAAAATTGCCGCTGTTCGGGATAGTTGATGTCAAACCGGGAGAGGTTGATGACTTGCCGGTCGGCTTCTACATTGGAAAAATCGGGATTGATGGTCAAATCCAAATTAAGCCCCGACGTAACGGCGATTTTGGCGTCTCCTCCGAAGTTGAGCCGGCTTCCATTGTTGGGGTTTTTAGTATTCACAAAGTCTTGCGCGTTGCCCGCCGCAATGTACGGAATCAGTGAGATATTGGCTCCTGATTTTTTCAAAGGTTTTTCGAATTCAATCGGAATGGCATAGCCCAAATTCATGATAATCTGATTTTGGGGGATTTGCACAAGCGTGCTTTGCTCGTTGATTTGGGTATCAAAACGATAACTTTTAAACAACCATTGAGGCGTGTTTTCTTTAAAACGCAAGGTCGTAAAGGGAATCGCGATTTCGGTGGTCCAATAGTTATCATAAATCTTTGATTCGCCCGTCCATTTATTGTCCCAAAATTCGCTAAAAAACGAGTTGTCGGTCGCGCCGTTGTAGAGCAATGCCTCCCGCATCACGCCTAAGGGGTTCATTCCAAACAAAAACGCGTTGGTCTTATCGTTGAACGTGTCAATGACAAAGGTAACGTTGTCGTTGCCGCCCGCCCGATAATCCCGCCGGTAGGAAAGAATGACAAACTTGTTGCTTTGAGAATAGCATTTAGCACTGATGTAAACGAACTTATCGTCGTACGCGATTTTTACATCCGTTTTGTACACGGCTTTTAGGGTATCAGTGGGGAAGTATTGCCAAAAATCCCCTAATGTGGCACTTTTTTCCCAGATGGGTTCGTCCAAAACACCGTCAATTTTGATTTTCTCCGTCGTAAAATTGACTTTGTAAGGGGTTGTGTTTTGGGATAATACCGGGATGGAAAATAGGAGTAAAAGTAGAATTCTCATCAAATGCGGTGGGTTGTTTACGAGGGATAGATTAGGAAAGAACAAATTTAAGGGTTTTGTGTACCAACAACCATCTCATAGCTCAATAACTCACAAATATTTCCAAAAAGCCCAAGCTTTTCGGGTCTTTAGGTATATTAAATCCTTGTCATTTGTGTAGGCTTCGCGCTCAAAGCTGATGTTTCGATAAGCAGCGTATCGACGACGGTACTGAATCAACCGCACGAGGAACTCTACCAAATACCAAGCATAAAAAAGAAATATTCCCAACTCAAGCTGCTGGCGAAGATGAATGCGCTCGTGATTGAGCAGCCATTTGGGCGGGCTGGCGTCTCTGCAAAACACCCACGGAAAAAACGTCAGCCCTTCCACCCACAAAAAAGGAGTGTGTACTAAAATCATGGGCAGACGAAATTGTTTTGGCATGGTTTTCGTAAAAGGTTTGACAACTTTTTACGAAAGAACTAATTTTAGGCAACTTTCTCAACGGGTTGAGGGCTAAATCTAAAAGTGGCAAGGGTATTATTGCTTCTTTTCTTACCGATTATAAAGTATTTATTTGCGCTTAACTCTTTCATTGTAAACCCCTAACCCTTTCGGGAACTATGTTATTTACAGCCAATTTACTTAATCTTTTTGACCACACCATTGGAAAGGCAGAAATTGAAGTAGCCGAAAAAAGAATCATCAGTATCAAAATAATTGGAGCCGAGGAGCCAGAACTGCCGTACATCATGCCCGGTTTTGTGGATGCCCACGTCCACATTGAAAGTTCGATGTTGACCCCAGCGCAATTTGCCCGGCTAGCGGTTGTCCACGGAACCGTCGCAACGGTCTCTGACCCGCACGAAATCGGGAATGTGTTGGGCGTGGCGGGCGTAGAATACATGATTGAAGATAGCAAACGCGTACCGTTTAAGTTTTGCTTTGGTGCGCCTTCGTGCGTACCCGCTACTACTTTTGAAACCGCCGGGGCAGTAATTTCTGTCACAGATGTTCGTCGGTTGTTGGCCATGAAAGAAATTGGCTACTTGGCCGAGATGATGAATTTTCCGGGTGTTTTGCACGAAGACCCCGATGTGATGATGAAAATCCGCTTGGCGCAGGCATTTAATAAGCCCGTAGACGGACATGCGCCAGGGCTGCGCGGCACCGACGCTCAAAAATACATCGACGCGGGCATCACGACCGACCACGAGTGCTTCACCTACGACGAAGCGCTTGATAAACTCCAACTTGGCTTAGATTATATTTTGATACGCGAAGGAAGCGCTGCTAAAAATTTTGAGGCGCTTATCCCGCTCATCGCCGATTTTCCTAACCGGCTGATGTTTTGCTCGGACGATAAGCATCCTGATAATTTGGTGGAAGGCCATATCAATCAGTTAGTGAAGCGGGCGTTGGCCAAAGGTTACCCGCTTTTCAGCGTGTTGCGGGCGGCCTGCCTGAATCCCGTATTGCATTATCGTCTCAACGTCGGTTTGTTGCGCGAGGGAGACCCCGCCGATTTTATTTTGGTCAACAATCTTCAAGATTTTGACATTTTGGAGACCTACATTGAAGGAGAGAAGGTATCCAAAAACGGCAGCTCAAATATCCCTGACCTGCGAAGCCCACTGGTCAACCAATTTGACTGTAAATTATTACAGGCCACTGATTTGAGAATTGAAACGACTTCATTGTCCTTGACATTAAACGTCATTGAGGCGTTGGATGGACAACTCATCACAAACCTGCTGGAAGTGCCAGCGCTGATACAGGATGGTCTTATTGTGTCGGATACGGCGCGGGATATTTTGAAAATCGTCGTTGTAAATCGCTATCATCCTGCCCCTGTTGCGGTAGGATTTATAAAAAACATCGGATTGGAGGAAGGCGCGATTGCGTCGTCGGTGGCGCACGATTCGCACAATATCATTGCCGTGGGCAGTGACGATGAAAGTTTGGTACAGGCCATCAATTTGGTCATTGAAGCCCAAGGGGGCGTGAGTGCGGTCAGCCCTAAAGCGGGTGCGGCGCATCTTCTACCGCTCCCAATTGCGGGTTTGATGTCGGACGTTGATGGATATAATGTGGCGGAACAGTATACGCAAATTGATTTTTTTGTTAAATCTCAACTTGGTTCGAAGCTAAATTCGCCATTTATGACGCTATCTTTTATGGGCCTTTTAGTAATTCCTTCGTTGAAAATGAGTGATTTAGGTTTATTTGATGGGCAAAGTTTCAGTTTTACCAAATTATATTTTTAAAAATTAATTGTTAAAAAAACACTTTTTATTTTGCAACTTATTATAAAGAAAATTACATTTGAGGCGTGATTGTTTCTAAACCCCAAACCCCTCCACCCCAATGCCTCGTTTTCACCTTACAACCCAAGAAGAGGTAACTCTCTGGAATCAGTTCCGCCAAGACGATGAGCCTTCTTTTGCACGTTTGTATCAATGTTATGTTCAACTTTTGTACAACTACTGTACACAATTCAGCGCCGATAAGGCTTTAATCAAGGATTGTATCCACGATTTGTTTGTGGAACTTTGGCAGCACCGCCACACGCTCGGCGATACCACCTCGGTACGTTATTATTTGATGGCTTCGATTAAGCGTAAGTTAGTTCGTCACCTCAATGCTCAGCAAAAAAACACCAGCAGCGAGGAGATTCCGTTGGAGTATCATCATTTGTATACCGCATCAGCTGAATCTTATGTGATTGCTCAGGAAGATTATTTGCAAACCAATCGTAACCTGAATGAAGCACTCGAAAAACTGCCCCGCCGTCAGCGCGAAGCGATTTTCCTGAAATTCTACGTTAATATGACCAACGAAGAAATTTCTAACTTCATGAAAATCAATATCCAATCGGTGTATAACCTCGTATTTGGCGCGTTGACTAGCTTGAAAAAACAGCTGTCGATGGAGCGCGTAATCGTGTAGCGTAAAAAAGAATTTTGCTTTAATTTGATATTTAGGCCAACGCCCGTGGATGAATTTCTACGGGCGTTGGTATTTTTGTACCCACTATTAACGGCCCGAGTGATTTCGGAATAAACAAAAAATCATATGCTTGCTCCCTTGCCCGAACGCATGCGCCCGCGCACGCTCAATGATTTTATCGGCCAACCCAAACTATTGGGGGCCAACGGTGCTTTACGTCGGGCTATCCAAAACAATTTGGTGCCGTCCATGATTTTGTGGGGGCCACCGGGCGTAGGAAAAACAACCTTGGCGCTGCTCATTGCCGAATCGACCAAACGTACCCTCTACAGTTTGAGCGCGGTAAGTTCTGGAGTGAAAGAGTTGCGCGATGTCTTGGCGCGCCCGTCTGGTCTTTTTTCGCCCGTGGTGTTTATTGATGAGATTCACCGTTACAACAAAAGTCAACAGGATGCGCTGCTTGGCGCGGTCGAAAAGGGACAAATTACCCTCATTGGCGCAACCACCGAAAATCCGTCATTTGAAATCAATTCGGCGCTGCTGTCGCGTTGTCAGGTGTATATTTTAGAAGCGCTCGGAAAAGAAGAGTTGATAAAAATGCTGCACCAAGCGGTGGAAAAAGACGAAGACTTGAAGACCAAAACCATTCAGTTTGAGTCGTATGATGCCCTGTTACGGTTGTCGGGAGGCGATGGACGAAAGCTGTTGAATCTGCTGGAATTGGTGGTCAATGCCCATAGTCAGGAGTCGCTGATTGCGATTACCGATGAAATGGTGACCGAAGTAGCCCAGCAAAATATGGCGCGTTATGATAAATCGGGAGAGCAACATTATGACATTATCTCGGCTTTCATTAAATCGCTCCGGGGAAGTGACCCCAACGCGGCTCTTTATTGGATGGCCCGAATGATAAAAGCGGGGGAGGACCCCGATTTTATCGCCCGGCGTATGTTGATTATGGCTTCCGAAGACATTGGAAACGCCAATCCGACGGCGGTGATTATGGCCAATGCTTGTTTGCAGGCCGTTAAAGTGATTGGCTATCCCGAGTCTCGCATTATCATGTCGCAGGTGGCGGTGTACTTGGCTACTTCGCCCAAAAGCAATGCGAGTTATTTGGCCATTGATGAGGCATTGGCGTTGGCTGAACAAACCGCACATTTGCCCGTGCCGCTGCACCTACGCAACGCCCCGACGAAGTTGATGAAAGAAATCGGCTACGGCAAAAACTACCAATATTCTCATAATCATCCTGGAAATTTTGCAGCTCAAAATTTTATGCCCGACGAGCTGAAAGGCACTGTTTTGTACCAGCCAGGACAAAATGCCCGGGAAAATGAAATTCGTAAACAATTGCAAAAATGGTGGGGCGAATGGTACGAGTACTGAAACAAACCTTACAATACGCTTCTTGGTTGGTGCTTTTTGCCTCGTTGATTGGATATTTGGGTGAATACAGCCGTTGGTTTGATCATTTTTCTAGCTTCCGGGTTCAATACTGCTTTTTAAGTTTGATGTTAGCCATTTGGCAGCTTTTGCGGAAGCAATGGACATTGACTGCGGTGAGTGTATTGGTATTTTTAGGGAATGCTTGGTTGGTCGAAAATTGGTTATTTGCCTCCAAAACCCCTTTTCAAGGTCAAACGGATTTTAAAGTTTATCATGCCAACGTTCTTTTCAAAAACCATGATTATTCGCTCGTTACTCAGCAAATTCGGGAAGAAAAACCTGATTTTTTCTCCATCAATGAAGCCACACCGCCGCTTATCGCGCACTTAAAAAAGACGTTTGCGCAAGAATATCCACATTCCTTCGTAGTTTTTGCTAAAAATGACACTGAGGTGTTTATGGCAAGTCGTACGCCGATTGTGGTTGATTCAGCGGCGACTTTTGCTGTGCGAGGATTGATGCGATTGACCACTATTGTCAAAAACAAACCCTTGACCATCATTGCGTGCCATGCTTACAACCCCATCAAGGAAGTGGATTTTATAATCCGTAATCAGGAATTGAAGCACATTGCAGCATTGGTGACCCAAGAACGGAATCCAACGCTCGTGATTGGTGACTTGAACATCACACCATGGTCGGTTATTTACCAAGATTTTATAATGAAGTCAGGGCTAACCAATTGCCGCGAAGGGTTTGGTCTTCATCCAAGTTGGCCCGTTTGGATGCCACTTATGTTGATTCCGATTGACCATTGTTTAATCAATAACCGACTAGAAACGGTCGCATTTCAGAAGGGAAAATACACCAAGTCAGACCATTATCCACTGGTCATTCAATTGCGATTTCGCCCCTGATTTATTAGCTTTTTGCTTTCATTCGGGCAATAGCCGCACGTGTAAAATCCGACAGCACGAGTCGGCCGCTGATGGCTGCACGCTCGGTCAAGAGGGTATTCCAATGTTCTGTGCCTTGCCAAAATACTTTCTTCAATTCTTGTAAAGCAGCGGGATGGTAGGCAGTGAGAGAACGTGCAAAGACGCTGATGGCCGTATCCAATTCGGCGGTTGTTTCAAAAACCTCAGTATAAAGACCTTTGTCTTGGGCCCAAGTGGCAGAGTAAAAGGTAGAAGCATTGAGCGTTAGTTGTGAAAAGGCTGATACGCCTATCTTGCGCTCAATGGCAGGCCCTACCACAAACGGGCCGATTCCAATCAATAATTCACTCAACCGAATAGCGGCGTGTTGGGTGGCAAAACAATAGTCGGTCGCGGCGGCTAAACCTACCCCGCCGCCTACGGCTTTACCCTGTACCCGCCCCAAAATAATCACTGGACTCGTACGACAAGCATTGATGACGTTGGCGAAGCCCGAAAAAAAAGTCAAGCCTTCTTCTTCGGTTTGAATCGTGGCTAGTTCGTCAAAACTTGCCCCCGCGCAAAATGTACGCTCACCTCCGCTTTGTAAAATAATGACTTTTGTGGCAGGATTTTGACCCGTTTCATGGATGGTTTCGGCCAACTGCCGCAAAAGAAAACTCGGCATGGCGTTTTGGGCAGGATGGAAAAAAGTAATCGTAGCGATTCCTTCGGGAGAAAGGTCGACGGTGACATGAGGTTCCATAAGCGGATTATCGTTTACGACGCGAGGATTTTTCGTAAGGCTGATACCAGCACTTGTTTGGATCGTCGGGTTTGCGATGGAAGAATGGAGCGTACAACCCAAAGTAAAAGTCCAATCCTTGGGGTTTGCCAATGTCCAAAAGCCCTCCCAAATGGTCGGTTCCGATGATAACTGGGCCGATTCGGGTGGCTAATCCCACGGTAAATACTCGATAATTGTCAACCATGGCCAAAGGCGTGGATACTTCAAACCATTTGGTTTCGTAGCGGGGTGTTATGGCAAATACTGATTGTGGTTTTATGTCTGCATAATTTTTGCCACCCAATCCCTGTACCCAAAGCGCATTGACGTACAAACGATTTTTGTGATGATAGTCAAAACTTGCATTGAAAGAAGTGGGCAGACCAACGGTCCATCCTCGGGGAGTATCAGCGGGCCGGACGCCAATGCTTCTATTGACGGCATCGACAGCGGCTCCAGTACTCGGAAGGCTGTTAAAATAGGCGTACGAAAACTGGGCTGCTGGTGGGTCAACATCGATTTCTCGTACATAATTTAAGTTCTTGTAGCGGATAGCCCCAATATCTGTCAGCGCCGCTGAAATACGGTATTTGTATTTGTTTTTGTTGGGATCGTGGTGCCGCCCTCCCCGTGGTCCACCGATTTTGAGTTTTTGTACGTCTGGTCGGTACTCATATACCGCTCCGAGGTCAAAGCCCCAGCCGCCCCCAGCCGAGCGATTCCCGAACAAAAATTGGGGGCTTAGTCCCAGATTAGAGAAGGCTTCTTCGGTGGTGTATCCGTAAGTTGCCTGTAATTTGGAGGCAAGAATAAATTCACGTTCTGGGTTGAGACTTTCAACGTTGATTCGATAAGCGGCGTCTTGCATGTCGGCGTGGACATTATAAACGCCAACCAATCGCTTCACGGTCACGCCTATCTTCAGAAAGTCTTCGTCCCAATCGGCCAGTACGGCACCAAACGTGGCGCCCATTTCTACAAAGCCGTTGGTCGACAACTTGGCGGTTTGATTGGTGAAATCCTTACTTTGCAACTCAACCAAATTGGTTCCGTAGCGAATCACGCGCGCGGTTTCTTCCGATACATCTGTCAGGTTGAGGGTATACCTACCTCGGGTGGTTAGTGCTATGGCAAAGCGATTGTTTTTGAAAGAAAATAAGGCAGACGGTCCCCGCAAATCACCGCCAGTATGAAAATGTTTCGGTTTACCATTGAGGCGCTCGGCATAATAGGTGTCTTTCCAGATAATTAAACCACGTTCGCTACGGTATTTTTGGGAAACACTGTTGGTGATTAAACTTATAAATGAGTAAGGAGCATCGTAACGAAGGTAGTTGTTGATTAAAAAAAAATCGTTGCCAATAAGATTTATGTACAATTTATGTCGAGAGTCGGCGGCATGAGCAGGGTTTAAAAAAAGTGCGTTTGTACCAGCATAATTGCTCGAAGATAGCCCCAGCCAGTGTTGAGCTTGGGCAGATAGGCAACTCAGTATTCCAACAATAATGACCAAAAGGCAACGTGTCATCCCAAAAGAGTAAAGTGTTAGTTTGTATTAAAACCAGCGGAAAATAAGATTTGTTGGAAATACTATATCTTCCTTCTCAAGAAACGTAAAAAGGTGATGCAAAGTACGATATAATCATACAATTTAAGAAATGTAAAATGAATAGGATAAATTGAGGTAGAAAATTTGGCTAAATTGTTATTTTGTACATATCTTGTTCGGCAAAACAAATAACTCACCTACTTTTTCGCCATTATGCATTTCTCTTTTAAAAATTATGACACCGAGAAGTTTTACGATGAAATGTTTTCGTCGGACGGCAGGATTCGCCCCGGCTGTGAGGCATTTAAACAACGCGTAGAACAATTGACGCAAACCGAATTGATGAACCGCCAGCATACCGCCGAAAGGGCGCTCATGTCAATGGGAATTACGTTCAATGTTTATTCTGAAGGAGAAGGAACCGAACGTATTATGCCGCTTGACATTATCCCGAGGGTCGTTGCGGGCGACGATTGGAATCGACTGGAAAAAGGACTTATTCAGCGGATTACGGCCCTGAATATGTTTATTGACGATATCTACAACGACCAGAAAATTCTGGATGACGGAGTGGTACCGAGAGATTTGATTGAAACCTCAAAATGTTATCTCGAAGCCTGTAAGGGGTTAAAACCCCCGAAGGGAATTTGGTGCCACATCACGGGTACGGATTTGATTCGGGGCGACGACGGAACATTCATGGTTTTGGAAGATAATCTCCGTTGTCCGTCAGGGGTGTCTTATATGCTGGAAAACAGGGAGTTATCTAAGCAGATTTTTCCCGAAGTCTTGGCCCGAACGGGGGTACGGCCCGTGTCGGATTATCCAGCGCGTTTGTTTGAAATGCTTAAATTTATTGCCGACCGTCCCGATCCAAACATTGTGGTACTGACGCCGGGGATTTATAATTCGGCTTACTTTGAGCACTCGTATTTGGCGCAGCAAATGGGCGTTGAACTCGTCGATGCTCGCGATTTAGTGGTTTCGGGAGGATACGTAAAAATGCGGACAACCCGTGGGTTTGAGATTGTGGATGTAATCTACCGTCGTTTGGATGATACGTTTTTGGACCCGCAGGCGTTTAATCCGCATTCGCTCATCGGGATTCCGGGAATATTTGATGTGTACAAAAAAGGCCGCGTAGCCCTTGCCAATGCGCCTGGAACGGGCGTTGCCGACGATAAAGTGATTTATGCGTACGTGCCGCGCATTATCAAGTATTATCTGGATCAAGAAGCCATGATTCCTAACGTTCAGACGTACATTTGTCGCGAAGCCGATGACCTGAAATACGTACTTGAAAACGTGGAAAATCTGGTCATTAAAGAAGCCAACGAAGCAGGAGGCTACGGAATGCTCATTGGGCCGAAAGCGACTAAAGAAGAACACGAACTGTTCCGTCAGAAAATCAAAGACAATCCCCGTAACTACATTGCCCAGCCCGTGATTTCGCTCTCACGCGTGCCGTGTATCGTGGACGACCACGCCGAAGGTCGTCACGTAGATTTGCGCCCTTATATTCTTTACGGCGACGGTATCAACGTCATTCCGGGCGGACTCACGCGCGTTGCTTTGCGCAAAGGTTCGTTGGTCGTAAACTCATCGCAAGGGGGTGGTGGAAAAGATACGTGGGTAACGTACTGATAGTTAATGGTTTAAAATATTTTTCTATTTCTTTTTGTAGGCCCCTTTTCATAAGGGGCTTATTTTTTTTCAAAAATAATTGATAAAAAACTTGACATACTAATTGGTATGTTTACCTTTGTGCCACAATGACAGATACACGCACCGAAATATTGCACAAAAACTACGAAGCCATTCACCGCAATGGCTTTCAGGGAGTTCGTGCCGATAAGGTAGTGGCTGAAATGGGTATTACGAAGGGGGCGTTGTATCATTACTTCCCCAATAAATTTGATTTAGGGTACGCTATTTTGGACGAATTGTTGGCGCCACACTACCTAAAAATCTGGCAACCGTTTGAACGCGCCGAGAAAAATTTTGGCGTTGTTTTATTGGATGTACTAGAATCCTATCGAGATTTTGCCAAAACTGACGAAGAAATCAAGCTTGGTTGCCCACTTACTAATCTTACGCAGGAAATGCCGCCTTTGGATGAAGGGTTTCGTAAAAGATTGCACCGAATTACCCACCAAATGCAGTTACAGGTTGAGACAGGCCTAAAAAATGCCCAATTGGCGGGGGAGTTTAAACTTGATTTTAACCCAACTCAGACCGCTTTTTTCTACTTATCAGCCATTGAAGGAGGTTTTAGCGTGGCCAAAGCCATGCAAAGTCGGGCCGCTTTTGAAATGGTTATTGCCCAATTAAAACAATTTTCCGAAGGACTTAAAGTCTGATTTTTTTTGCCCACGTACATACCAACTGGTATGTACGTACAATGAAAAACAAATTTAAATTTATTAAAATCAAAGAAACATGTACGTTATTACAGGAGCCACCGGACACACTGGGCACATTATTGCCGAAGAGCTACTTGCTGCAGGAAAAAAAGTAAAAGCCGTTGTTCGCAACGCAACGAAGGGAGCCGCATTGGCCGAAAAAGGAGCCCAATTGGCCGTTGGTGATTTGGAAGATGCGGCATTTCTGAAAGAAACATTCAAAGGTGCTGAAGCCGTTTATTTGATGGTTCCTCCCAAGTGGAACATTACAGATTGGCGGGCGTATCAGCGTGAAATCATTCAGAATTTTGTGGACGCATTGCAGGAATCGGGCGTAAAATACGCCGTGGTATTGAGTTCAATGGGGGCACACATGCCAACGGGGGCTGGACCCGTAAGTGGATTGTACGATTTAGAACAGGCACTCAAAACCGTGGAAGGGTTGAACGTACTCAATTTGCGCGCAGGTTATTTTATGGAGAATTTTTTCGGCAACATCGGTTTAATCAAGGCCGCAGGAATTCAGGGGTATACTCTGAATGCTGACTTAAAGGTTCCGTTGGTGCATACGCACGACATTGCAGAAGTGGCCGTTAAGTATTTTTTAACGCTTGATTTTGAAGGTCATTCCTATGTTTTTGTGGCGGGAGCGGCCGATTACACCATGACGGAAGCAACGGCTATTTTGAGCGATGCCGTTGGAAAGCCTTTTCATTATGTACAATTTTCGCCCGAAGATGCCCGGGCGGGGATGATTGGCGCGGGCCTCCCCGAAACCATTGCCGACGGTTACAACGAACTTTTTGCGGGCTTAAACTCAGGAGAGTACCTCAACGGCTACGAGCGTGATACGGCCAATACCACACCGACAACGTTTGAGGATTTTGCTAAAAAAGAATTTTCTGTTGCATTTAATGCGGTAAGTTAAGATTTTAAGGGCGGTTGTTGAATTCTCAGCAATCGCCCTTAGCTTTGTGAATTTTGGTGTTTATGGGAAGAGAGTCGTTTGGGTTTGTAAAGATGAAAATGGGTACTTGAGGATTGAGGGCTAATAGCCCTTTTTTGATTTTAAACCATTCTACCATACAAAATCATAACAACCGACGTTGTATATCTTTCCCATAAAAATCAATACTATGAAACAATTCTTAACGCTTACTCTTGCGTTGGCGGGAGTCATTTCAGTACAGGCACAACAAGGAACGATTGAATACAAAATGACCATGTCGGGGCAAGGGCAAAGTAATGTATCGACCAGCAAAATGCAATTTGCGAGCGGTAAAGTGCGGATGGAAACCAGTCTCAATATGCCAGGAATGTCGCACAAGCAGGTAATGCTGATGCTTCCCAATAAGCCCAATGCCATGATTATGCTGAATGAAGGGGCTAAAACCTACACCGAAGTAAATACCAATTCGGCCCCCAAAGACCCCAATGCCGCAAAGGTGACGGTAAAAGTGGTGGGAAAAGAAAAGATTCAAAATCTCAACTGCACGCACATCGTGGTGACCATGAGCAACCGCCCCATGGATATGTGGACCACGAAAGACATCGCTGGCTATGAAAGCATGATGGGTTATTGGAAATCAAGCATGAGCGGTGGCAATGACCAAATGTACCGCGAAATGAAAAAAGCGGGTGCTGAAGGTTTTGTGGTCAAAACGCAAATGAAAAATAAAGAAGGGGGAATGACGATGGAGTTGGTGAAATACGATACTAAGCCCGTGTCGGCTACCCTGTTCAACATTCCAGCGGACTATAAAAAAGGGACTTCCATTGACCCAAACAAAATCCAGAATATGACGCCTGCCGAGCGTAAAAAAATAATGGAAGAGATGATAAAACAACACGGCAACAAGCAATAATGGTTAATACTTGCCAAGACTCGAAATAGAGACGCTGAGTCTTGGCAAGTATGGTAATAAGCCTTTATTTGTTTCCGATATCGTATTTGTCGTTGTATTTTTTGTACTGGCGTTTGTGGCGGTCGTCGAGGTCGGTCTTACGGCCCCTGATGAAAGCGTGTTCAATGCCGTTGGAGCGCATATCCAGAATGTCGCCTTTGCAGACCACGAGCGTGGCCAGCTTCCCTTTTTCCAACGTCCCTACTTGTTTGTCAACACCCAGAATTTTGGCGGGGATAGATGTAATCATTTTTAGCGCTTCTTCGCGGTCGAGGTTGCCAAAACCAGCGGCAGTTCCCGCCACAAATGGTAAGTTGCGCGTACGCCAATAGGCTTCACCGTAGCTTAATGCAACCGTGACGCCCGCTTTTTGCAACAAAGAAGGCAGTTGATAGGGCTGATACACGGGCTCATCTTGACGGTTGGGGAGGCGGTGGGTTTCTCCCAAGACCACGGGAATATTGTTTTCTTTCAGAAAATCTACCACCCGCAAAGCGTCTTCTGCTCCCACAATGACGGGTTTCTGAACCCCGTGCGATTTGGCAAATTTGACGGCTTCGATAATGTCTTTGCTGTTGTCGGCGCGGATATACAAGTTTTGATTGCCACTAAATAGCCCCCGCAACGCTTCCAATTTGAGATTGGTAATGCTTGGGTTTTTGATTTGGCTGTACGCGCGGGCATCCGAAAACAGTTGCGCAAGATTATTGATTACCTCCTGACGGCGGCTGTTTCGCTGGAGGCTTACCGAAAAATCCTCGAAGTTGAACTCACGGGCAAAAAACGGCGGCCATGTTAGCCACAAGCCATCGTCTTTTTTCAGAACGGCATCTTCCCAATTCCATCCGTCGAGTTCCATCACCGACGACGAACCCGAAATCGTGCCACCTTGGGGAGTTGCTTGGGTAAGTAATAATCCATTGTTGCGTAAGGTAGGAATGACTTCAGAATCAGTATTATACGCAACCAATGCCCGAACATTGGGATTGAGCGCCCCGATTTCCTGATTGTCGGTAGTGGCCCGAACCGAACTGATTTCGACCAAGCCCGTCGTGGCGCCCATCGCGATGAGGCCCGGATAAAGGTGTTTGCCAGTTACGTCAATGACTTCGGTGGCGTTGCGGTCAAAAGTCGTACTCGCATCGCCTACGGCGGTAAGGATTCCTTTGTCAAAGACCACCGTTCCTTTGTCAATCACGGTTCCGTTTCCTACATGAACCGTGCCGCCCACCAGTGCAATAGGCTTGGTTTGGGGCTTGGCAGGCGCGGGGTTTTGTGCCGATACGGGCTGAAATAAGAGACCCGAAATAAGAAGTAAGAAATAAGAAATAGGCCGTAAGAAATAAGATGCCTGAGCAAAATATAACTTATGGACTTTTATGGAATAGTTAGAAGGTCTTCCAGTTCTCATGTAATTTCGAAAGTTTAGCACCGAGATATTCAGTATCGGTAGTTAGTTCTTTGTATGATTCTTGACTAATATACAGACAATCTAAAGCGAATAATAACCAACATTTAGTCTCTTCAAGAGAGCCGATGGAGTCGATTAAATGCCTTTTGAATGTATTTTCAAATCTTCTCTTTCCCCAACCTTCTGCAATATTTGCTGCAACGGAGCGAGAGGAACGTCGTATTTGATCGGTTAAGGAGTATTTTTCTTCAGAAGGAAATTTTGTACTGAGCCAAAAAATTTTCATGGCTAATTGATGAGCCAAAGTATAAACTTGTAAATCTCGGAAAGTTTGGATGGGCGTTTTATTATCCATGATGTATAAAATTCTTGGCTCCTACTTCTTACTTCCTGTTTCTTTTTTCCTATTTCTTTTCCTCCTCGCTTTGCTCTTCGCCTTCTGCCATAACGCCCTCTACATCTTCGCAATGCCACATACGCTGACGGCGGAAAGGCGGACGGATGGCGGTAGCGCCGCCCGTTTTGGCAGAAATCATTTTCTGTACCAAACGAGCGCGTTCTTTTTCTACTTCGTCGCGTCGTTTGTCATCGCCTTCGGTGGAGTAGTAAATCGCTCCTTCAACAATGGTATAGTCAGGACGGGCGTAGATAGAAAGCGGGTGGTTGTTCCACAATACCAAATCGGCGTCTTTGCCCGTCTTGATGCTGCCCGTACGCTTATCCAAGTGCATGATTTTGGCGGGATTGATGGTCACCATTTTGAGGGCTTCGGTTTCTGCGATGCCGCCGTATTCTACCGCTTTGGCGGCTTCCTGATTGAGGCGGCGGGCCATTTCGGCATCGTCGGAGTTGATACTGGTCAATACGCCTACTTTGGTCAAAATCGCGGCATTGTACGGAATCGCGTCTTTTACTTCCATTTTATACGCCCACCAGTCGGCGAAGGATGAACCTGCCGCCCCGTGTTTTTTCATTTTATCGGCTACTTTATAACCCTCCAAAATGTGCGTAAACGTGTTGATTTTGAAGCCTAAAGAATCAGCGACTTTCAAGAGCATGTTGATTTCGGATTGCACATACGAGTGGCAAGTGATAAAACGCTTGGCGTTAAGAATTTCAACCAAAGCGTCTAGTTCAATATCACGGCGAGGCACGGGCATTCCAATTTTGGTCTTCATGGAATTGTAGGAATCCCAGGCGCGCTCATACTCGCGGGCGCGGGTGAAATGATCCATAAAAACCTGTTCAACACCCATCCGCGTTTGCGGATAACGGCTCGTTGGATTACCGCTGTTGGCCTGTTTTACGTTTTCGCCCAAGGCAAATTTGATAAACTGCGCTTCAGGCAGTAGCATATCCGAAACATTGCCGCCCCATTTTAACTTCACCACCGCCGATTGTCCACCGATGGAATTTGCGGAGCCGTGCAATAGCTGTGACATGGTGACGCCGCCCGCCAATTGGCGATAAATATTAATATCGTCGGGGTTAATAACATCGCTCATGCGTACTTCGGCGGAACTGGATTGGCCGCCTTCATTGATGGAGAAAAGCGCGATGTGCGAGTGCTCGTCAATGATACCCGGCGTGAGGTGTTTTCCTGTGCCGTCAATCACGCGGGCGTTGGCGGCAGAGAGGTTTTTGCCAATGCGGGCAATTTTGCCGTTTTCCACCAATACATCACTGTTGGGCAACATCCCTGCGTCGTCGCTGGTCCAAACGGTGGCATTTTTAATCAATAACGTTTCTGATTTTGGTTTTTCAGCATTCCCAAATCCAACAAATGGAAACAACGGTTTTCCAACATTCGGAGCAGGTTTGCGGGTCGAATCGCGGCGCGCTTCGGCCAATTTTATGGGTTCCTGCAAGGCTGCCTCCCACTTGGTAGGCGTGCCTTTGGCGGTTTCGCCGCTTCCTTTGAAGCCCGTTCCTTCCCGGTAACCCGTCAGGCGGGTGGTTGCGTTGGGGGCTTTTCTGTCGGGTTGAAAATTGAGTGAAATCACGTCGTTGAGGTAAGTGACTTTCGGCGTAATTTTCACGGTATCGCTCAGCACAATTTGATAATCAGGCTTTTCGGGTTTTCCACTGATGATTAGTTTCCCTTTTTCGGCCTCCATGCTTAAGTTGTACGTTCCCCGAATATCGGCTTGATTGATGTTATTGATGATGTATTTTTTGCCCCGAATCCAGTTTTCGTAGATGACATTATCGGCGTTGAACAAATTGCCCGAAGTAATGATAAAATTGGCCCAAGCGCCCGTTTTGAGGCTTCCTACTTTATCGTCGCATTTGAGGAGCTGGGCAGGAACCGTCGTGAGGGCTTCCAATGCTTTGGTTTCTGATAAACCGTATTCGATGGCTTTGCGCAGGTTGGTCCAAAATTCGGTTTTTGTTTTGAGCAATGCCGAAGTCAGTACAAAACTAACGCCCGCTTTCTCGATTGCTGCCGCGTTTGCGGGAGCCATTTCCCAGTGTTTCATTTCGGCAAGGCTCACGTTGTCGGCATCCCAAACATCTTCGACATCGAAGGCCGCTGGAAAGTTGAGCGGAACAATGAGCGTGCCCCCCGAGGCTTTTATTTCGTCAATGCGCTGGTATTCATCGCCATTGCCCCGAAAAATATATTGTGTTTTGAATTCGTTACCTAGTTTGTCGGCCCGGAGCAAGCTCCATTTGTCGGTTGCTTCAAATACGGTTGGCAATCCGCTCAGGGCATTAAAAGCGTCGAGTGATATATTGTATTCAACATTTTTGCCCGCATTTTTATACCATTCGGCATCGTAGTAGGTTTGGCGCAACAACGCCATCGCACCCATGGGTGAGTTGGGATATTGTTGACCAGAAGAGCCTTTGCTGAACGATAAATGGGCCGAAACGGGGCTACGAATAATGACGCTGTTTTCGCTATCGGTAGCCAATGTTACGAGTGCGCCGCTACCGCGTACGATGCCGTCGTGGTGGTGAGTGAGCACCGTGGCAAAGCCCAATTTGCGCATTTCATCGGCTTTGGCATTGTTGACGGTAAATAATTTCCCTGCTTCCGTTTCGGGATTAAGGGCTTGATTCCAGCCGTAAGCGCCTTTTTTGTTGGATTCAATCTGCTGCGGAGTGCCGCGTCCGCCACCTTGGGTGCGTTTGACTTCGGGCATTCCGTAGTCCGATTCCATGTCAATCAGGGCGGGATAGATGCGCTTGCCTTTGAGGTCGTTTACGACGGTTCCGTTTGGAATTTGGAGGTCTTTGCCCACGCCAACGATGACGCCATTTTTGATGAGTAAAGTCCCATTTTCGAGTACGTTGCGCGCGTCAATGTAAATGGTGGCATTGGTGAAAGCGTACAATTCGGGGCGCTCGTCATAAACGCCGTTGCGCGGAAAAGTGGGCGTTTGGGCCCAAATGGACGTACATACCGATACTGTGATGAGAAGTGTAATCAGTTTTTTCATGAAGTGATACGGATTTAGATTAGGTTACGGTTTCCAAATCTACTTTGGAAAAGTGTTGAAAAAAAGGGAGGCGTAAAAAAGTGCAGTTATTTACTGAAAAGATGATGCAATGCTTTGGATAATGTACTAGCTCGGCGGGTTCATTTAAAATAAAAGCCATTATTTTTCCTATAGCGGCACTTCGGTGGAGTATTTCACATCGTGCAATACCACCACACTGCTGTGGACTTTTACCATCGGTATTTCGGCGAATGTTTTCAGGAAACTGTCGTATTCTTTGATGTCTCTGACGAGGACTTTTAGTTGATAATCAACCATTCCCGCCAAATGATAACATTCCATTACCTGCGGCATCTGACGGACAATTTTCTCAAATGTTTCGATGTTTTCGGTGGTATAAACGGGCATCGAAACGTTGCAAAACACTACTTGTCCGCGCCCTACTTTTTCGGGGTTGACCAATGCCACATAATTATTGATGTAGCCTTCTTTTTCCAAGCGTTTGATACGTTCAAAAACGGGGGAGGTAGTCAGGTGAAGGGCTTCGGCCAATTCTTTGATGGTCAACTTGGCGTTTTGTTGCAACAGCGCCAAAATACGGAGGTCAGTTTCGTCAAGCATAATTTCCTTTTGGGATGGGGTATTTGACTTTATTTAAAGCAAAATATGCTTATTTTTTATGACATACTATTTTTTGTAACTAATAAATTCTTTGTTTAAAGAATAAAAAACTATTTTCGTCCACACTTCATCAACATTAATAAGAATCAAACGGCAGGCATATTTCCGATTTGCCAACTACTTCCTGAATCTTTTATCGAAATTTTCAACCCCAATTTTATGGCAGCCAAACGATTCTTTTCGGTACTCTGTGTGCTGTTGAGTATTCAGTTTTCTTACGCTCAATACAGCTCTTCAAAATTGAAAACGTTGGATTCGGCATTGACGATTTTGCACCAACGAGCGTCGTTTAGCGGGGCGGTTTTGGTGGCCGAAAATGGAAAAATTGTGTACAAAAAAGCGATTGGCATCGCCAATTTGACCACGCAGGCACCCCTCCAAACAACGTCATCCTTCAATTTGGCCTCGATTTCGAAGCAATTTATGGCGATGATGGTCATGATGTTGAAAGAGCAAGGGAAACTACAATTTGACGATAAGGTGCAGCAACATTTACCCGATTTTCCCTACAAAAAAATAAGCATTCGGCACCTGCTTACCCACACGAGCGGCCTGCCCGAATATTTTGAGTTGGCCCAGAAACACAACAATACGCTGGATACGCTGACCAACGAAAAGCTGCTTCAGCTGTTGAAAACCCATCAACCCAACGTCGATTTTGAAGCAGGAGAAAAATGGGAGTACAATAATACCGGTTACGTCATTCTGGCTTCGGTGATTGAAAAAGCGGCGGGTATGCCCATTGAAGATTTTTTTAAACAGCAGATTACAAGGTCGTTGGGTATGAATGATACCTACATTTATTGCCTGCGTATGAAGCAATCACCCGTCAATCGGGTAATGGGTTATCAGCGAAAAAACGGACAGAATGTGCCCAATGATTTAATACGTTTGGATGGAGTTGTTGGTGATGGCAATGTGTATTCTTCGGTCGAAGATTTACTGAAATGGGACCAAGCCTTGTATACTCAAAAACTGGTCAGCCTCGCTACGTGGCAGGAGGCAATTACGCCCGTTAAACTCAACAACGGTACGACTTACCCTTACGGATTCGGCTGGAAAATAGAAGAAGAAGGTAAATTATTGTCGCACACGGGAGGTTGGGTCGGTTTTTTGAACGTGATTGTTCGAAATGTAGAAAAGAAACAAACCATTATTGTTCTGACCAATTCTACCGATGTAACGGCCATTAGAATTGTAAGAGATATTCTGGCGGATAAACTCCCTAAACTTCCTCAAACACAACTGATTTCGAACATTAAACTCATTGATGGAACGGGCGCTGCCAGCCGGCAAACGGCTGTACGATTGAGAGACGACAAGATATGGGAAATCGGTGATTTAATGCCATTCCCCAACGAATCCGTGACCGATGGAAAAGGAATGACGCTCGCGCCCGGTTTTATTGACAGCCACAGTCACCATTTTGGCGGTTTAGAAGAACATCCCGATGCGATTGCGGCACTTAATCAGGGAGTTACGACGATTGTAACTGGGCAAGACGGTGGTAGTACGCCGATGGATACGATACAAAGTTTTTTCAAAAAACGGCCTGTTGCCATCAACGTCGCCAGTTATACGGGACATTCTACATTGCGGACCAAAGCGATGGGAGTCAAGAGTTTATACCGAACTGCCAAGCCAGAGGAGGTAGAAAAGATGAAGATTTTGCTGCGCGACGAAATGAAAAAAGGCTCGCTGGGATTGGCGACGGGGTTGGAATATGAGTCGGCTTTTTTTTCCAATCGAGACGAAGTATTGGAATTGGCTAAAGTAGCGGCGGAGTCGGGTGGACGGTACATGAGCCACATCAGAAGCGAGGATATTAATCTCGATGAAGCCATTGACGAAATCATTGAAATCGGTAAACAAACGAAAATGCCCGTGCAGATTTCGCACATCAAAATTGCCAAACGTGACCAATGGGGAAGCGCGTCGGCGCTGTTGGGCAAGCTCCAAAAAGCCCGCTCCCAAGGCGTAAACATCACGGCCGATTGTTACCCGTACGATTTTTGGAACTCCACGTTGCGGGTGCTTTTTCCCAATCGAGATTATACAAATAGTGCAAGTGCTGAGTTTGCCGTAACCCAACTGTGTGACCCCAAAAAATCGGTTGTCGTGCGGTTTGCACCCAATAAAGATTACGCGGGCAAAACCCTTTCTCAAATTGCCACGCTTCGCCAAGAAAAACCCGCCCAAACCTTGATGACTTTGATTGCACAAGCGGCTGAGTTTGAGGAGAAAAATCCAGATTATGAGGGTGGAATTGAGGCAATTATGGGCAAGTCGATGGATGAGTCTGACATTGCGGATTTCCTGAGTTGGTCGCACACAAATATCTGTTCCGATGGCGCATGGCGTGGGCATCCCCGTGGGCATGGGGCTTTTACGAGGGTTTTAGGAATGTACGTACGCGACAAAAAAATCATGCCTTTAGAAACCGCCATTCATAAAATGACGGGGCTAACGGCGGAGCATCTAGGAATTACTGACCGTGGAATTGTACAATGGGGGTACTATGCCGATTTGGTGCTGCTAAACCCCGAAACCGTGAAAGACAACGCCAATATTCAAAACCCTACCGCGCTTTCGTCGGGGATTGAAAAAGTGTGGGTCAACGGCCAACTCGTTTATGAGTCGCAGAAAACCACGGGTAAATTCCCTGGGGTATTTATCAAAAGAAAATAGCAATCAACAAAGCCTAAACGTCCTTGTTTAAGGTTATAAAAAAAGGTACACACCATGAACAAAGCTATTATTTTAACCAACGGCCTGCTCACTACCAACGATGCCAAAACGGCCCACGGCTTAATTCGGGGTACGGAGCGTTATGAAATCGTCGGGGTAATTGACCCACCCACGGCGGGCCGCGACGCAGGCGACGTGCTGGACGGAAAAGCCAGAAATATCCCCATTTTCGATTCACTTTTGAGTGCACTTGCTCAGTTGAAACAGGTTGATTATCTGATTGTTGGAGTGGCAACGGTGGGCGGTGTTTTGCCCGAAAACATGTTGAATATTATAAAAGAAGCTATCCAACAGCAGATTTCCATCGTCAATGGACTCCACGAATACTTGAGCGAAAAACCTGAACTTGTGGCGCTGGCGGCGCAACATCAAGTGCAGTTGATTGACGTTCGTAAACCCAAATCTCGCCAAGATTTACACTTCTGGACGGGAGAAATTTATGACGTAAAGGCCCCAATAATTGCGGTCATCGGCATGGATTGTGCGCTGGGAAAACGTACCACGGCTCGGATGGTTCGTCAGGTGTGCGAAAGCCAAGGGATAAATGCCCAGATGATTTATACGGGGCAGACGGGCTGGTTACAAGGCGGGAAATACGGTTTTATTTTTGACTCCACCCTCAACGATTTTGTATCGGGCGAGGTGGAACACGCGATTGTTTCGTGTTGGAAAGAAACCCATGCTGACCTGATTTTGGTGGAAGGACAATCGTCGCTGCGCAATCCTAGTGGGCCGTGCGGGTTGGAGTTTTTGATTTCAGGAAATGCCAAACACGTTATTTTGGTTCATGCACCCAAACGAAAATATTTTGACAACGAGCCCCATTGGGGCAGGATTCCGAGTGTGGAGTCGGAAGTGGAAATTATTGAAAAATTTGGGGCAAAAATAATTGCTTTGGCGTTGAATACGGAAGACTGCTCAGCGCAGGAAGCGCTTGATTACCAGAAACATTACGAACAACAGCTGCAAATTTCGGTGCTGTTGCCATTGGAAGAAGGGGTGGAAGCATTGATGCCAACTTTGAAAGAATTGACGCGCTTGAACGTAGCGCGTTGATGACACAAACGAGGCTGATGAAGAAGGATTTAGGCCGTTAACCTTTGGGCTTTTATATGAAAATAAAATCGATTCGTGCTTATCTGAAAAATCTAGCTTTGAGCAAGCCTTACAGTATTGCGGGGTATACGTTTTCGGACGTAGAAAATGTGTTTTTGGAAGTAGAGCTAGAAAACGGCATGGTGGGCAAGGGTGCAGCAAGCCCCGCAGAAGAGGTAGTGGGAGAAACCTGCAAACAGACTTTTAAAAACTGTCAATCTGCCTTTTTTGAAAACCTCGTAGGACGGGATATTCGGCATTTTAGGCAATTAATTGACGAAGTAAAACGCCATTTTCCGCAGTTGCCCGGTACGCAGGCCGCCCTTGATATTGCCCTACACGATGCCTTCGGGCAATTTTTAGGAATCCCGGTGGTGGAGTTTTACGGCCAAAAAATAACGCAGCTCCCTACATCCGTGACCATCGGAATCATGTCGGTGGAGGATACGCTCAGAGAGGCAGCGGAATACGTCAGACTTGGCTTCAAAGTGCTGAAAGTAAAAACGGGCGAGAACGTAGAGCAAGATATTGAACGGGTTTTGAAATTGAACGAACGTTTTCAAAACAAAATCAAAATCAGAGTCGATGCCAATCAAGGTTACGCATTGGTTGATTTACAAAAGTTTTTGAATGCTATGCAATCCGTTGATTTAGAGTTGATTGAGCAGCCTTTGTTGGTTGGAAAAGAGCTAGAGTTGCTGGTTTTGAAAGAAGAAGAAAGGCGGATTTTAACGGCCGACGAATCCCTCAAAGATGCGCATTATGCGTTGCAATTGGCGCAGCAACCACAGCCTTTTGGTAGTTTTAATATCAAACTCATGAAATGCGGTGGAATCATCAGCGCGTTGGAAATTGCTAACATTGCCCAACACGCTGGTATCGACCTTTTTTGGGGTTGCAATGACGAAAGCATCGTGAGCATTGCGGCGGCGCTCCACGCGGCATTTGCCTGTTCCAACACCCGTTACCTTGATTTGGATGGTAGTTTTGACTTGGCCGAAGATGTGGTAAGTGGCGGATTTATCTTAGAAAATGGATGTTTGAAATTGACCAGAAAGGTGGGGTTGGGGCTTAGTTAAAAAGCCGATAAGGGTTAAGTTGGAGGAAAGAAAGTAGAAAATGATTGTTTTTCTCTAACTTCGTCTTGGTCAAATATTACATTTTAACAGCATCCAAAAATCAGTGCGGTATGACAAGGCGTGTTCAGTTGCTTTTTTTTAGCCTTCTTTTTTCTCATTTTTCATTTGGTCAGAAAATTAACAAAGATTTTATTGATGGAGAAATATACCTAAAAGTTACTAAAAAGCCCGTCGGAACTTTGACGGCTACGGTCAATTTCGAGAGGGAACTCCCTTTTTTAAAGGATTTTTCTACGGATTTTGTCCTGACAAAAATGAGTCGTGCATTCTTCACCACGGGTTCTGAAAAACTTCAAAAAATATACCGTCTTACCGTAAAAAAACCAGATAAAATAGATGAGCTGATTGATTTGCTCAAGCAAAATCCCGAGGTTGAATACGTTGAGAAAGTGCCTTTTCGTACAATCATCGCTACGCCCAATGACTCGATTGTGGCGGCACAATGGTCTTTAACCAAAATCAAAGCATTTGAAGCTTGGGATGTAAATGCTGGTGATACAAATATTGTGGTGGCGGTGGTAGACAATGCCATTCAAACAAACCACGTTGACTTACAGGCGAATATGCTCCCAGGGTTTGATTTGTCAGATAACGACAATAACCCCAATCCTCCCAATACCAGCTTTAGCCACGGTACGCACGTGGCGGGAATCCTCAGCGCCGTGAGTAATAATACGATAGGAATAGCGTCGGCCTCAAACAACCGAATCAAGATTTTGCCCGTAAAAGCTACACCTGACGGCGGAAGTCCGCTGGGAATCTACAACGGATTTGAGGGTATCACTTGGGCGGCCGACAATGGGGCCCAAATCATCAGCCTCTCATGGGGCGGGGCGGGGTATTCGCAGGCCGAGCAAGAAGTGATTGACTATGTGCATTCAAAAGGGATTGTGATTGTGGCGGCGGCAGGAAACAACAACAACGATGTGGAAAGTTTTCCAGCGGCGTATACGCATGTGATTTCGGTTGCCAGCCTTGATGCCGACGATAAGCGCAGTTCGTTTTCTACCTATGGTTCTTGGGTGGATATTTCGGCACCGGGGCGCGGTATTTTAAGTACAGTGCCCACTGATGAATACGCCTCTTTTAATGGTACGTCGATGGCTACCCCGTTGGTGGCGAGTGTATTAGGTTATATTTGGTCGTGCTCCCCTTCGTTGACTTCTGCGGAGCTTGAAAGTATTTTAGTCAATACCGCGGATAACATCGACGCGGCTAATCCTACCCAAATTGGGCTTTTAGGGGCAGGTAGAATCAACTTGTTGAAGGCGATTTCGTGCTCCACACAGGGGATATTTTCGGCAACGATTATGGCTAATGGCTCAACGTATCTTTGTGAGGGTGAATCGGTTACGTTGTCGGCCAATACTGGCCCGGGCCTAAGTTATCAATGGCGGGTGAATGGGGCAGAAACCACGAATGTCGCTGATTCGTTGGTAGTCAATACCGCCAATGACTATCAGGTAACAATTTCAAAACAGCAATGCGTTATCAATTCGGGTACGGTTAAGGTAAGATACAATACGCTCGCTACAGCGGCCCCGAGTGTAACCAACAAAGAGGTCTCTTATTGTACGCCTTTAACCATCGGAAACGGATTGTTGGCCAATGCGGCTGACTGCAACTACGCAGGCCCTACGACTTTTACGTATAACGGACCGACCGTTGGTTATGACGGATTTAGTAAAAACGGCGATGATCCAAGCGTAAATGCCGCGGGCTTGGGCGGTTTAATCACTTCGGTGAAAGTGTCGATTACATGGGAGAAAAAAGACCAAGGCGATGAAAACACCTGCGATGCAGCGGACGGGGGTGGTAAGCCGTTCAACGAGGAGGTTTCTTTTAAACTTAAATCCCCATCGGGAACGGTCATTACCTTAATTGCGGCCAACACTTATGCCTCAGGGACAACTACTTCTGGCGTTGTAACAACGGTTTTTGAAGATAGCGCAAGCCCAATACTTCTCAACTCACTTCCAATATCGGGTACATTTGCTCCCACTCAATCATTTTCTGCTTTTATCAATGAAGAACCTGCTGGGGCATGGACGCTTTTGGCCGAGGACAATGGTTTTATTGACCCCTTGTGTGTCAAAAATTTTTCAGTTACCCTTACCACCAATAGCCCAGCGCAGTCACCGACCGTTACTTGGTGGGATTCTGCCACAGGAGGGGTGCTTTTGGGTGCTGGAGCGGAGTATTTAGCCTTGACGACCATGGTTGGAGTGCAGACCTATTATGTGCAATCTAGGTGCGAAGGGCTTTGCCCAAGCCCCAGAACGCCCGTTACTGTGACAGTTACGCCTGTACCGCAAGTCTACGTATTTCCGATTTCAATGAACTTAGCCAATGATAGTACGTTTAATAACTTTCTAAAAAATCAACCACTTCAGGTGGCTAAAGACACTAATAATCAGTATGTAATAGTTGATTCAACGATGGTAGGAGGTGTGGTGATTGGCAATACGCCGCCGTTGACAAGCCCCGTCACGCTTTGTTCGACAAAAACATATTTGCTGCTGGCCATCGGTTGTCCAACGAACAAAATCTCGTGGTCAAACGGCAAAAAGAGTCAAGCGCTTCTCGTCACCCCATCCACGCCGATTAATTATTCCGCCACCTGCACCGATTCACTAGCCACCTGCGCGCCCATTACGTCCAATACCGTCGCTTTTGTATCGCCGTTGACGAATGTATTGATTACGGACAAAATATACGCCAATTCGGTGCAGACTTTTACGGGAATGACCATTACGGCCTCTAACGAAATAGAAACCCCCGCCCAAATTCAATACCGAGCCAACAATGCCATTCTCCTAAACCCGGGTTTTAGCGCAAGCGGAAACAGTGTTTTCACGGCGCAAGCTGGGATAGGTTGTGATAATTGAAAGTTTTAGGATAGGGCGGTGATAATGATGAAATAAAAAACGAACAAAGTAGTTTTGAGGCAGGTGAGGGCTTTGGCACATAAAACCTGTTCGTTTACCCGCAAAATACACTAAAATGACGCGTCAATTTCGCAGCCTTCTTTGCTTATTTTTCATTGTTTCGGTATCAGTGCAAGCCCAAAAAAAACGTGAATATTTTGGTTGGGGCCTTGTTTGGGCCGATGAATTTAACGTTGACGGTGCGCCTGATAAAAACAATTGGACATTTGAAAAGGGATTTGTACGTAACCACGAATTGCAGTGGTACCAGCCCGAAAATGCTTATTGCAAAAAAGGCAAACTCATCATCGAAGCGCGCCGCGAAAACCGCCCAAATCCAAACTATGATTCCAACAGTCAGGACTGGAAAAAGAACCGCAAAGAAATAGAATACACCGCGTCGAGCCTAAAAACGCAGGGGCTGCACAGTTGGAAATACGGGCGCATCGAGATGCGCGCCCGGATCGACACCCGCCCTGGACTCTGGCCCGCCTTCTGGACGCTGGGCGTAGAAGGCGAATGGCCGCGCAATGGCGAAATTGATATTATGGAATTTTACCGGGGAATGCTGCTGGCCAACATCGCCTGGGGTAGCGAGACGCGTTTTAAGGGCGTTTGGCAAGACCTCAAGAAACCCATCGAAACCTTTGAAGACCGCCGTTGGGGCAAGAAATTTCACGTGTGGCGCATGGATTGGGACGAAAAAGCCATTCGGCTGTATGTAGACAACGAACTGCTCAATTTTGTGGAGCTTTCCCAAACCGTTAACCGCGATGGTTCGGGGAAAAATCCTTTTATGCAACCCCACTATCTACTGCTCAACCTCGCGGTCGGTGGCGATAACGGCGGCGACCCTTCGGGTACAAAATTTCCCTCAAAGTATGAGATTGATTATGTGCGGGTGTATCAGCGGTAATTACTTCTTCAACTGATTCAAAGTATAAAACACTGCCCTGTTCATCAGCAACTTGCCGTCGGGAGTTTGTAATTCTCCCATCTTTAGGTCATATACATAACCCGCTTTCAATTCCGCTAGTTTGAATGTCACTTTACGGCCGTCGGGGGCGACTTTCACTTCTTTAATAGCTACGTCGGCTACGTCGGTTTTGGGCGAACCGTAGGGCTGGTGGTATTTGTAGTAATACCGTTGAAATTTGTAAAGTTCAGGGTTAGAAGCGATTTTGGGGTCTACGGGTAAAGAAAAAGTAAGCTCAAAGCCCTCCGTGGTCAAATTCATCGCTATAATATCCAGCGGCACTTTGCCTTTCCAGTGAATCCTTGATAGTCCTTCGTCGCCTACCCAGCCATGGTCGTTGTGCCCTACCCATAAGTCGCCGTTTTTGTCGAAAACCAATCGATTATTGCCTTTCAGTAGCCCCGTTCCGTCGCCGAAAGCAACGCAGGCACCTTGCAATTGGCCATTTACTTCTTCCATCAGGAGCCGTACCAATCTTGGATAATCCATTTCTCCAATAAACAATTGCCCAGCAAAAGGACCGAATTTTCCGCCTGTATTATCCAACAGCGGTTGGGTAGGAGAGTGGGCGATTTCGGTGTGGGGGAATGCGATAGATTCGCGTGTTCTCATGCTGTCGAGTTGCGCCACGGGCAACGACAAAGGCTTTACCCTCGGAAAACCTTCCTGCCAAATCAAGCTAGCTACGTGACCATAGAATCTTCCTTTTTCGACGTGATACAGCGGACTGGTTCCGCGCCAATCGCCCTGATTGTCAGAAACAAATAGTCGGCCTTTAGCATCAAAGCCTAAGCCGTTGGGCGACCGAAAACCTGAGGCGTACGGCTCCAGTTTTTTGGTTTTAACGTTGTATTTCATGACCCAACCGCGGTACGGCACGCAGGAATACATCCGGCCTTCGCGACTGAGTGAGTCGTATTGCCCACGTATTTCGGGACGAATGCCAGCGCCGTTGGATGCAACATTGAGGGCCATAAATAGGTTACCTTCTTTGTCTTTCAACGGCCCAAAAGCAAATTCGTGGTAATTGCCCGACATCCCAAAATCGTCGGTGATGGTTTCGTACACATCGGCTACGCCGTCGGCATTGGTGTCTTTGATGCGGGTCATTTCGGGGCGTTGCACCACCAAAATCTCCGAATTGCTGACGGCCACTACGCCCAACGGATCGTGTAGCCCTTCCGCAAACTTTTTCCACGTTTTTGTTTTAGGGTTGTAGGTCATTACTTCGCCCAAATGAAAACACGCTACCAAGCGCCCATCGGGCATAAAATCCATACCGCCGGTCTCGGCTCGTAGACCTTTGGGGAGCTTGATTTGCTCGGTTTCGTAATAATTTGTGATGGTATCGCGTTGTGCAAAACAATCGTTGAATGAGCCGAAAAGCAAGTAGCCAACGAACAAAAACGATAATAGCTGAGGGAATGAAGGATGTTTTTTCATGCTAAATAAGCATCTATAAATGAGTGAATTACGTCTCTTAAAAATGTTGTAAAATTAATGACTGTGGGCGGCGGCGTGTGGTGTCTGTGTCTTGTTCCGTTTCATGGTCAATGTCACTTTTGAGGTGCCTTTAGGAATTGCCAGCGTGCCATGTTGCCATTTCCCCACGGACGATTTGTACGTGATTCCGTCGTCGGACTTGGTAACAAAATACAACGTTTGGGTAGTGGGTTTGGCAAACGTAAAGACGCGGGTTAGGCCTTCTTCATTGGCGAGGGTTTTCAATGTTTCCTTCACGTCAACGCCGTCAAGCGCATAGTTGAATGTGGGCAAACGGTTTGCTAAAGTATATCCTTTGAAACTGACATCGGGCAATTTATCTGCTTTGCCCACGCGCAGCGGATAGGTGACGTTATCTTTGAAATAAATATTGCCCTGAATTTTGGCAAACGCATTACCATTGCCTTTCCAATGGGCGGTGTTGTCCACAAACCCGCCCGCCCAGGCGTAGCGCAGATAACATTTGCCCGCGTCGAAACAGTACGAATGCGTAGAAGTCAGCGCTACCGCAATGGCCGCTGGGCCGCAGTCAGGCATAAACGTGCGGTACAAAAGCGGGTATTCTAGCGTAAACGGATGCGGAGAACTGACCATAATCTCGGTGTTTTGGCGAGAAGGCGGAATGTTGGGGTCGGTTGCCAAGGGAGGTAACGGCTTGGTCGTCACGTAGAGTGCGCCGTACATGACATAGCCGTGCCCTGGGTAAGTACACACGTATGGGTATGCCCCTTCGTTGCTGGGGGCCGTAAACGTAAATGTTTGTGTGGTGTTGGGAATCAATATTTTGCTCGCCGCCAATACATCATCTGACTCGGGTACGTAGTTAACCGCTTGCCCTTTATCGCCCATTTTAATGGCGGCTTCCACCACCGATAAGCGTTTGTCGGGTTTAGTAAACACCAGATTGTGGGCCATATCATCCTCATTTTTAAGAATGATTGTTACTTTCTGTAAAGGTTTTACCGCAATCCTTACCAAGTCATATTGAAGCCCCGTAATGGCTTGTAATGTAATCGTAGTATCGGATTGAGAGAAGCTTTTGGTAGCAATGAAAAGACCGAAAACAATTAAGAATAGACGCATGAAATAGTGGGTTTGGGGAATAACGCTTGGGGCAAAATACGTTTTTGAAATTTTAATGGCAAAAATAGCCTATTTCTCCTTGTTTTGAACGTTAATGAAATGCGGCTTTTGGGAAAATGTGACGGATTCGCGAAATTCCTTTATTTTTGCCGCTCAATAAATGGATTGAAACGTTTTATTATAACCATTGGATATGGAATTGTTGAAAGAAATTGCCAATTTTTCGGGTAAAAGTGGGTTGTACCGTATTTTGAAACCCGGTCGTGGGGGTGTAATTGTTGAAAGTTTGGACGACAAACGCGAAAAATCAATGATTGGTGCTTCGGCGCGGGTGTCAGTGTTGAAAGATATCTCCATCTTCATGCAGGATGAGGAAAAAGCCACTCCACTGGGAGATGTCTTTGCGAGCATTCATGAAAAATACCAAGATAACAAGCCCGACGCAAAAACATTGTCGGATTATCAGTTGGTAGATTTTATGTCGGAAGTTTTGCCTGGATATGATACCGAAAAAGTATACCTTTCTGATATTCGTAAAATTATCAATTGGTATAATATCTTGACGGCTTACGCCCCAGAAGTGTTTGAAAAATCATCGGAAGAACAACCGTCCGAAGAAAGCAGCGAACAGCCTGCCGAAGAAAGTAAGTAGTCTCACCGCAACACTTTGTACGAAGCCGTGATGTAAGGTCACGGCTTTTTCTCTTTCCAACGCATGTTGTTTTTTTTTAACTTACTGGTCAACATGGGGCCGCGCTACGTGTGGTTTCGTTTACGCTACGAATTGCGCCGAAGGACTGGTCTGTTGAAAGCCCAATTCCCCGTCAATCCTCCAGTAAAAGCGTTGATTACGCTGCCTCAATGGAAAAAACATCATGGAAGGTTTTTCTTCGAAAGTCGTGAAGAACTTCTTGCAAATGCATCCGACGGTTCCAAACCGTCAGACGCATCCTCCCCAAAATCTTCCGCCACCCAAAATGTGTCCGACGGTTCCAAACCGTCAGATGCGTTAAAACAACAAATAGCCGAATATCAGAAAGGAAACATCCTGTTTTTCAGCGCATCCTACTATTCAGTCAGTGATTGGCTGACCAACCCCGTCAACGGTTATCGCTACGATGCCACAAAACATTGGACCCAAATTCCTGACTTTTCACCCACGGCGGGCGATATAAAATACGTTTGGGAAAAATCTCGTTTTGCGTTTTTGTATCCCCTGATTCGGTACGATTTTTATACTAAAGAGGATTTATCAGAAACGGTTTTTGCAGAAATAGAGAGTTGGATAACGGCCAACCCAATCAATTGCGGTCCCAATTGGCGGTGCAGTCAGGAAATATCGTTGCGAGTGCTCAACTGGACGTTTGCCCTACATTATTATAAAAGTTCTCCCGCCCTGACCGAAGAGCGTTTTCAGCGAATGATGCACGTCATCTACTGGCAAATGCGCCACGTAGAGGCAAATATTGATTTTTCACGCATTGCCGTTCGCAACAACCACGCCATTACCGAAACCCTCACGTTGTATTTGGTAGGGCTTTTGTATCCCTTCTTTCCTGAATCAAAACGCTGGAAAACGCTTGGTAAACAATGGTTTGAAGAAGAAATAGCCTATCAGATTTATGAAGACGGGACTTTTTTGCAGTTTTCGATGAATTATCATCGGGTGGTGATTCAACTGCTCACATGGGGAATTCGTCTGGCCGAACTCAACGGAGAGCGATTTAATAACGTAGTGTACGAGCGTGCTCAAAAATCATTAGAATTTTTGCGGGCCTGTCAGGATAAAAAATCAGGGTGGTTGCCCAACTACGGAAACAACGACGGCGCTTTATTTTTTCCACTTAACGCTGCTCATTTTCGCGATTACCGTCCCCAATTGAATGCCTTAGCTTCGGTTCTGAAAATAGAAGAAGGATGTTTTGAAGATGGTTTTTGGTACGGATTGAACTCCCCCCAACTCTCCCCTGTAGGGAGGGCCAATGAATCACCCTCCTTACAGGGGAGGGGGCAGGGGGTGGGGTTCCCGCAAGGCGGCTACTACACCCTGCACGATGGCGATTCGCTGACCTTTATTCGTTGCGGAGCTTACAAAGACCGCCCGTTTCAGGCCGATGATTTGCATGTAGACCTTTGGGTAAACGGCAAAAATCTTCTGCGCGATGCTGGTTCTTACCTCTATAACACGGATGAAAAGTGGACCCAATATTTTGCAGGTACGGCCTCGCACAATACGGTGATGCTTGGCCAACATGACCAAATGCTGAAAGGGCCGCGTTTTGTGTGGTACCATTGGGTAAAAAAGGCGAGCGGCGCATGGAAAAATGAAGCAGGAGACCCGCCCTGCCAAATCTTTGAGGGGTATATTCAGGCTTTTGGTCAGGTAGGAAAAAACATCATTTACCGCCGTCGGGTGACAAAATACACAGGAACATATCGCTGGCTGGTGGAAGATTGGCTCGAAAACGCCCCCGAAAGTGTACCGATGCACCAAATTTGGCATCCTTCTGAGGCTTTTTTTGAAGGATTTTCGATAAAAGCCGTTGACCAAAATAACCAAGAATTGATGGCTCAAGAGACGCAGGGGTGGTACTCAGAACTGTATGGAAAGAAAGTGCCAGCCAAAAGGCTTGTCTTTTCAACTTCAATGCGTTATATCAAAACCGAAATATTTGCCGTACCTTTGCTGCCTGTTTAGAAAAACCATCCTAAAAATAGTTGCTTGTTTAGGAGTAATCGTAACCTACACTTTACGAATTGCCGCAAGCAGTTAACATACAACGATTAACAATTCTTCCCAAAAAAATGGAATTATACCTTGATTCAGCCGACCTTAAAGAAATCGAAAATGCGTTTCAATTAGGTTTTTTAGCGGGTCTCACCACTACACCCACATTCATGCACCGCGAAGGAGTTACCGACCTCGATGCCATGATTGTGAAACTCTCTAAGATTGTTCCTGTTTTACAAATTGAAGCCCTTGGCGATACCGCCGAAGATATTCTGAAAGATGCAGAACGTCAATTGGCGCTAGGCCTTGACCCTGCCAAAACAGTGTTTAAGATTCCCGTTTCGCTGGAAGGCGTTCGGGCGTGTAAGTTGTTGCGCGACCGTGGCATGATGGTCAACGTACACCTTGTTTACACCATTCAGCAGGCGTATATGGCCATGGCAGCGGGTGCAAGCTACATTTGCGTGTTGGCAGGTCGGATGCAGGACCAAGGCTACGACGCCATCAAATTGATTGGCGAATGCGTAGAAATGGTTAATTTTTATGGCTCAGACGCGAAGGTAATGTTCTCTTCGGTGCGCAATGCCGAGCACGTACGCAACGCCCTCGACTTGGGTTGCCACACCATTACGGTGCCTTGGAAAATCATGAAGGTATTGACCGAAAACAGCTTTACGGCTTTAGGTACGCAGCAGTTTGTGGAGCATACGCGCCTTATCACGGTTACCGTTGGCGAAGCCATCAACGGCGTTAATCCGACGGTTTCGACCGATACAACCTTGGCCGATGCCATCGTTAAAATGACCGAATACGGTTTTGGTTGTGTAACGGTAGTGAATGCTGATGGAAGCGTAAAAGGCGTATTTACCGACGGTGACCTTCGTCGTTATCTTTCTTCGGAAGGCCGCGATGTATTGGGCAAGAAAATCGGTGATTTTGAATACAAAATGCCCGTTTCCATCGAAGCCGATGCTTTGTTGGATGCCGCTGCCGCTTTGTTCAAAAAAACCAGCGTAGATACTATTTTGGTAACTGAGGGCGGCAAGGCTGTCGGGATGTTAGACATTCAGGATTTGAAATAATACTCGTTAGCGGTAAGTTACCCTAACGAAAAACAAATAAAGATTCTGTGGCCGGTGTTTTGCGCCGGCCACATTTTAGTTTTAAGCTATGAACGAAGTACTCCCTTTAATGGAAGCCTTTTATACCCTTCAGGGAGAAGGCTATCACAGCGGCAAGGCGGCTTATTTTATTCGCCTCGGAGGCTGTGACGTGGGTTGTGTGTGGTGCGATGTAAAGGAATCATGGGATGTAGAAGCGCACCCCAAAGTAAGTATCAAAGAGATGGTGGAAGAGGCGCTGAAGTACCCAGCACGCATGGCGGTTGTAACGGGGGGAGAGCCATTAATGCACAATTTGGAGCAACTCACCGAGGCGTTGCAGGCGGCTGGTTTTCATACCAACATCGAAACCTCCGGCGCTCATCCGATGTCGGGGCGTTGGGATTGGGTCTGTTTTTCTCCCAAAAAATTTAAAGCGCCTCATCCGAGCGTGTATGCGCAGGCCCATGAACTGAAAGTCATTGTGTATAACAAAACGGATTTTGAATTTGCCGAACAACACGCTGCCTTGGTCAACAAAGAATGTGTCTTATTGCTTCAACCCGAATGGAGCCGTGTGCAAGAAATGACGCCTCTCATCGTTGAGTATGTAAAACAGCATCCGCAATGGCGCGTTTCGTTACAGACTCACAAATACATGGATATTCCATAGCGTTTCGCCCGTATTTTAGAAGTAGAGCCCTGCCGTTGCTTCATTCCTTTTTACTTTTTCTGGTTGTCTTCATATCAACTGCCCAAAAGCGCGTTCAAAAACATGCTCAGAAAGAATTTGAGGCTGCCAATCGGACATTGCAGTTTAATCCTGAACAGGCACTAAAAGAATTTCGTCAAATTCTTATTTTAGATAGCACGTTTGCGCCCGCTTATATGCGCATCGGGCAATTGTTAGAACGGGACTTGACGCAAAAAGGCACGGCAATTAATTTTTATGAAAAAGCGGTAGAATTGGATTCTACCGAAATAGCGTTCAAAAACCTATATGAAATTCTTGGGAAGCATTATTTAGCCCGAGGAGTTTATTCTAAAGCCGTTCGTTTTTTTCAGGGGTATTTAAAATTCCCCGGCACGTACCTTCCCCATCAACAAAACATACAGCGTTATCTGAGTCAATGTCTTTACGCCCAAAAGGTATTGGCCGTCAATGCTGATTCTACCTCCCGTTTCTCCCTACCTTCGCCGATTAATGGTAATGATTTTCAAAGTTATCCCGTTTTGACGGCTGATTTAAAGACCCTGATTTTTACCCGTTTTCGGGGAGATGAAGATCTGTTTGTCTCTCAAAAAGAAGAAACTGGCTGGTCAGTTCCTCGTAGCCTTTCCCCGATAATCAATACCGATAAAAATGAAGGGACTTGTAGTGTTTCTGCCGATGGAAACACCCTAGTCTTTACGGCATGTCATCGCCCAGACGGCCTTGGCAGTTGTGATTTATACATTTCTAAAAGAATAAGCCAAACGTGGCAATTGCCCCAAAACCTTGGGCCGATTATTAATTCTCAAAATTGGGAGTCGCAGCCGGGGCTTTCGGCAGATGGACGTACATTGTATTTTTCGTCAGACCGCCCCTTGGGAGTTGGTGGGAAAGATATTTGGGTTGCCCAATTGGACACTTCGGGTGTATGGACTAGCCCTCAAAATCTTGGAAAAACCGTTAATACAGCGTTTGATGAAATTTCGCCTTTTATTCACTCCAACAATGAATCCCTCTTTTTTGCTTCGGATGGTCGAGAAGGAATGGGCGGTTTTGATGTATATCTTTCCAAATTGACCGATATTCATTGGTCAGTTCCTATTAATTTGGGGTATCCATTGAATGACTTTGCAGACCAACAGGGTTTTTATATAGCACCCGATTGCAAACAGGCGTTTTACTCATACAAATACAAGTTGGCTGATAAAGAGGACGGCATAACGGCCGGCTCTAAGATTTGTTACTTGCAATTGCCAGATACACTGGCGGCTTTGTGTCCAAGAACGTTTGTTCTTAAAGGAAAAGTATTGGATGCCGAAATACGTAAACCTCTTAAGGCTACGTTAACTATCCATAATCAAAGCATACCATCATTTCCGCTGTCGGTCTACGCAACCAATGACTCTACAGGTGAGTGTGTGGTTATTTTTCCTAATCGGGCAGATGCATTTGTTTTAGTGGAAAGTAGTGGTTATTACCCCAAAATACTTAGGGTAGATTCGGCTACAATCACTGAAAACGAGGAAATGGAAATAGCATTAGTGCGTTTCCATTCTGATAAAAGTGAGGTATTAAAAAATGTACTGTTTGTGCTAGGAAGCGCGGAATTAGAGGCGGTATCCAGTGGAGAATTGGACCGACTTGTGTATTTTCTGGAAAAAAATAAGTCTGTTAAGTTGATTATAGAGGGGCATACCGACGATTTGGGTGACAGCAAGTATAATGAACTGCTTTCTTTGGATAGGGCAAAAAAAGTGGTTCATTATTTGATAGTGAATGGAGTGGATTCAAAACGTTTACGCGCAGAAGGGTTTGGTTATCGTAAACCATTGATTCATAATAAATCAGAGGAAGCTCGTCGTCTAAATCGGAGGGTTTCTTGGCGAGTAATTGAATAACATAAGAATGAAAAAGAGCCATAATGAACGATTGTTTTGGACGAGATTAATGCAATCTTCAGCCGTGCGAAATAGGAGTATATTCTTTTTTAGTCTCCTTATCTCTTCGTCGCTTTTCGCCCAATCTCCCCAATCCTTTCTTCCCAACCCTTCGGGTAATAAAAAAGCGATTGAAGCATTTGAGCGAAGTACAAAGTTTTTTATTGAGAAAAATTACGAACAGGCCAATCGTTGGACCGACGAGACCCTGAAGTACGATTCCACTTTTGCCGAGGCCCATTTTCGCAAAGCTCATTTGTACGAAATTTATACGCAACCCGATTTGGCGTTGCAATCTTACCGAAAGGTAGTTACGTTGCGCCCCGATGCGCCGCAGTCAGCTGCCGCCTATCAAAAGCTCATCGAATATCACTTACGAGCGGGTGAATATGCTCAGGCCAAAAACGATTTAACCCATTATATTCCTTTATTACGACCGAATAGTGTAGCCCAAAAGCGGGCACAACGGCAGTTGCTCACCTGTGCATTTGGCGAGAAAGCCATCGAAAACCCCTTGGTCATTAGTCCCGAAGAATTATCGGACACGGTCAATCAATTCATTCTTCAGTATTTTCCCGCCCTGACTGCCGACGGTGAAACGCTCTTGTTTACCGCATTAAGACCCGAAAACGATGAAGATTTGTACATTACCCATTTTAAAGATGGCCATTGGACTTCGCCGGTGTCGATTTCTGATAAAATAAATACGGCTGAGAATGAAGGAACGGGAACGCTGTCGGCCGATGGGCGTACCTTGGTTTTTACGGCTTGTAACCGGCGGGATGGCTACGGAAGTTGTGATTTATACATCAGCCGTAAAAACGGCAAAGATTGGGAAGCACCCAAAAACATCGGAATCAACGTAAATACTCCTTTTTGGGAGTCGCAACCAACGCTGTCGCCCGATGGTCGCACCTTATATTTTATATCTGACCGTAAAGGAGGAATCGGCGGACGAGATGTTTGGTACACATCTCTTCAAAAAAATGGCGAATGGAGTGCCGCCAAAAATATTGGAGGGCCAGTCAACACCCCCGACGACGAAGCCTCACCCTACTTACACGCCAATGGCCATACCCTATTTTTTGCTTCCGAAGGCCATCAAGGATTTGGCGGATATGACTTGTTTTTCTCCGACAGCACCGCTACGGGCTGGCAAAAACCCGAGAACTTAGGCTATCCTATTAATACGTCAGATAATCAGGTGGCTTTGGTCATTACGTCCGACAGCCAATACGGCTATTATTCGTTGGATACCAAGCGGGTTGGAAATCAGCGGGTGTCCAGATTATATCGGTTTAGATTGCCGACCGAACTACAACAAAAATTCAACGCGGCCAATTACTTAAAAGGGCTAGTAACAGACGCCCGCTCGGGAAAATCAGTGAAGGCAAATCTTGAATTAATTGATTTAAAAACGGGAAAGGTCGTTCAACGGTTTTCGACTGATACCGAAAATGGACAGTATCTCACTACCCTGCCCAACGGAAGCGAATGGGGATTGTACGTAAACGCGGCGGGTTATTTTTATAAAAGTTTATCCTTTGATTACACGCAAAAAAACAAGGCCGAGGGGTTGCAACTTGACATTAAACTGGAGCCGATGAACCTTAACACGTTCGGCGTGTTGAGTAATATCTATTTTGAAACAGGCAAGGCGGATCTTCAGGATAAATCGCGGACTGAACTCAACAAGCTGATTGAAGAGTTGAAACTCCAGTCCACCTTACGTATCGAAATCGCAGGCCATACCGACGACGTAGGGGACCCAAAACAAAACCAAATCCTTTCCCAAAAACGGGCGCAAAGCGTGGCAGACTATCTGATTACTGCAGGTATTTCCCGTGAGCGCATTCGTGCGATTGGGTTTGGAGAGGCGAAACCGATGGCTCCGAATACTTCCGAAGAGAATCGGCAGCTTAATCGCCGGATAGAATGGCGCATTTGGTGAGTTTTGAAAAGCGGTCTCCCTTCGTTTTGTTATCCGGTACTTTTTTACTTAATTTTGCAACTCTTTTGCAAATAATTGCATTGAATAGATGAACGATTTTTAGGAATGGGTTGTAGAATTTAATATAAAAACCATCGAGAAATCGTTGAATCTTAATCGTAATTTCGTAATGTCTTCAGAAAAAGTTTCTTGTTTAATAGTTGGTTCAGGCCCTGCGGGGTATACAGCAGCAATTTATGCATCTCGTGCCGGTTTGAAGCCGGTCTTATACACAGGCGGACAGCCTGGCGGTCAATTGACCATCACGACCGAGGTTGATAATTACCCGGGTTATCCAGAAGGAGTACAGGGACCCCAAATGATGATGGATTTTGAGGCGCAGGCGCGCCGCTTTGGTAGCGATATCCGATACGGATTAGCCACAAAAGTAGATTTTTCGGATCCAACTCTTCATAAAGTTTGGATTGACAATGACCATCTTATCGAGTCGCCAACCGTCATTATCGCCACAGGCGCATCTGCAAAGTGGCTCGGCTTGGAATCGGAGCAACGTCTGAATGGGCATGGAGTATCGGCTTGCGCGGTTTGTGATGGATTTTTCTTTCGTAATCAAGAGGTCGCAATTGTAGGAGGAGGAGATACGGCATGTGAGGAAGCCAGCTATTTGTCAAAGCTTTGCAAGAAAGTCTACATGATTGTTCGTCGTAATGAGTTGCGGGCTTCGCAGATTATGCAAGATCGTGTCAAATCATTGCCCAACATCGAAATATTGTGGAATACCGAAACCGAAGAGATTATTGGTAACGGAGAAGTAACGGGTGCAAAAATTCGCAATATTAAGACTGGTGAATCGACAGTACTGGATGTTACTGGCTTTTTTGTAGCCATCGGGCACCAACCCAACACCGATATTTTCAAAGAATACATTGATATGGATGGCGCAGGATATATCCAAACCATCAAAGGAAGTTCTAAAACGAATGTAGAAGGTGTATTTGCCTGCGGCGATGCACAAGACAACATTTATCGTCAAGCCATAACGGCTGCGGGTACCGGTTGTATGGCCGCGTTGGATGCAGAACGTTATTTGGCGGAGAAAGGCTTACACTAATGTTTAACTTTCGTCTTTTGAGTAGGCATGGATGCGTTCCCCCTACTCAAAAGTCGGCTAAACCAATCGCTGATGAAAGCCAAGTTTGCTTACTTGTTTGTACTCCTTTCCATTGGTTGCTTTTCGGGCTTGCAAGCACAAGAGAAAGGTCTATTTAAAAAAAATCCAAAAATTAAGCCCAACAAAACAGAGGAACCCAAAGTCAGTACCCCTGTAATCAAGCCACAAAAGGACGAATTTGAGGAGTTTGAATCCACAACCCCCAAAATGCGGTTCTCCAATCAGTTTGAGCCAGTAAAAGAAATTAATCCAACCGTAGCAGACGACACCACAGGAACCATTGACGAAGGTGAAACCACCGTTGCCGAAATTGTCGATTCTGTGCAAGTGGGAGATGATTGGGTTCAGGTAGCAGATTACTACACCATCTGGGATTCAAAAACCATCGATCCCTACAACCTCAATCCGCTGGAATTTGAGGATAATTTAACCCTTCGATTGTATGACCCAGGAAAAGGGCGTTTTTGGAATCTTCCCACGAGCGAAGCTAAAGTGACTTCACAGTTTGGCCCTCGTTGGGGAAGATGGCACGAAGGAATGGATTTGGACTTAAATACTGGCGACCCAGTATATAGCACTTACGACGGCATTGTTCGGGTGGTTGCTTACAATGGCGGCGGTTACGGAAGATTCGTGCTAGTTCGTCATTACAATGGTCTCGAAACCTTATATGGTCACTTATCAAAAACAACCGTTGAAGTAGGACAGCTCGTAAAAGCGGGCGATATGGTTGGATTGGGAGGAAACACGGGTCGAAGCTATGGCGACCACCTTCATTATGAAAACCGCTATGAGGGCAATCCGTTTAGTCCTGCATGGGTTTGGGATTTTCCTGGACAGACCATTCGAAGCGAGCGTTTTGTGTTATCGCCCCGGGTTTGGGACCACCTCAGAGGTGGAAAATCAATTGATAGTGAGTTTGATATAAGTAAAGCAGCAGTAAAACGTACCGTTCTGCATCGGGTACGCCGGGGAGAAACCCTCGACTCTATTGCCAATAAATATGGTATGTCGGCTTCTGAGTTGGCACAAAAGAACCGCATTCGGTTAAGCGCACGATTACAAATCGGCCAAAAGCTTCGCGTAAAATAAATAATAATGAAACTTGATATACTAGCAATTTCGGCGCATCCTGACGACATAGAGTTGGGATGCGCTGGCACTATTTTGGGGTCTATAGCCCAAGGACGGCGCGTTGGAATCGTAGACCTGACCCGTGGAGAGTTAGGAACCCGCGGAACCCCCGAAATCCGTAGGGCTGAAGCTGATGCAGCGGCAAAAATACTTGGTGCCGAAGTCAGAGACAATGTTGGACTGGCGGATGGTTTTTTTCAAAATGATAAGGAAAACCAACTGGCCCTTGTACCTTATATAAGGAAATACCAACCAGAGATAGTCTTAGCCAATGCCCAAGAAGACCGACACCCCGACCATGGGAAGGGGGCAAACCTCATTTATGATGCTTGTTTCTTATCTGGATTGCGACAAATAGATACATTTGATGAGTTTGGAAACGCTCAGGCGGCTTGGCGGCCTAAGTTTATCTACCATTTTACCCAAGATAGATACATTAAGCCCGATTTCGTAGTAGACATAACACCTTACTGGAAAAAGAAAGAAGAGGCTATTCGAGCGTTTAGGAGCCAATTTCATGATCCCAACAGCCAAGAACCCAATAGTTATATTTCTTCTCCCGAGTTTTTAGAGTTTTTGGAAGCCAGATCAAAAGAGTATGGACATTATATAGGCGTAAAGTATGGAGAAGGTTTTACTTCTCGCAGAATACTAGGCGTAGATAATCTGTGGTCACTTATCTAGTGGAAATACTTAGAAAATTGCACTATTAAGTAAGTAGCATTTTACTATTTAAAGAACTTTTGATAATTGTCGTTTTTTTTCAAAAAAGGTCTTGGATTATAAAATGAACTACCTACCTTTGCACTCCCAAACAACGAGTTAGGGCCAAAACAAAGGTAAATTCCAAATAAAATTTTGAGAAATAAAAAAATCAAAAATAAAATTTGGAAATAAGAATTCAAATTCAGACCTTTGCAACCCCAAACAATGAGTGAGGGGAAAAAGTTGAAAAGGTTGTTCTAAATAAGTTTTTGAATAGTAAAAAAATCAAAAATAAAATTTGGAAATAAGAATTCAAATTCAGACCTTTGCAACCCCAAACAATGAGTGAGGGGAAAAAGTTGAAAAGGTTGTTCTAAATAAGTTTTTGAATAGTAAAAAAATCAAAAATAAAATTTGGAAATAAGAATTCAAATTCAGACCTTTGCAACCCCAAACACGAGATTCTCACAAACGATGTGAGGTTTTTTCGAAAGAAAAAGTTTGGTTAGCTCTTTGAAATGATGAGTAAGTTAAGGTTTAATAGCTAGTCTTTTGCGAATCAGTCAATTTGATTTTCAATAATATTTACGATGGAGAGTTTGATCCTGGCTCAGGATGAACGCTAGCGGCAGGCCTAATACATGCAAGGCGAAGGGGCAGCAATGTCACTGTCGTACGGGTGCGTAACGCGTATGCAACCTACCTATCAC
>NZ_QPIW01000030.1 GCF_003339505.1 Runella aurantiaca | reverse complement strand
AATTGGATAAACACTCAAAAAATAGTGTAACTTTGGATGGGCAAGTCGCAGTAACCATAGTTTTGTAGTTTAGTCACCACAAAAATACGGCAATCTTCTACTTGCCTTTTTTTATGAGAAAGCCCTGAAAAAAGGTATGGGCGATTTTGCCTCATTACAAACAAAGATCTTAATATTTTGCGATGGACGAGTGTAAAGGGTCTGTGAGGACATCGGCCACGGCGTAAAGAATCACGCGAATGATTTTTCACATTCGCGTGATTTATAATTTACCAAACCTTCTTCAACTCCGCAATCGTCTGCACGGGGTCAGCGGCGGTAAAGACAAAATTTCCCGCTACTAGTGCGCGCGCACCTGCGTGATATAGCAAGGGGGCGTTGGACTGATTGACGCCACCATCAATCTCAATGATGGCTTTGCTGCCCGCTTCTGCAATCATTGCGGCCGTCTGACGCACACGCTCGTAGGTACGCTCAATGAATTTTTGCCCGCCAAAGCCTGGGTTGACCGACATAATCAATACCAAGTCCAAATCCGCTATTACATCCTGCAACATACTAACGGGAGTATGCGGGTTGAGTGCCACGCCCGCCTTGGCCCCCAACGATTTGATTTGCTGAATGGTGCGGTGCAGGTGCGGACAGGCTTCGTAGTGAACCGTGAGAATATCGGCACCCGCGTCGCGAAACGCTTCGAGATAACGCTCGGGCTGAACAATCATTAAATGAACGTCCAGCGGTTTTTGGGCGTGTTTTTTGATGGCCGCCGTTACGGGCAGACCAAACGAAATATTGGGAACAAAAACCCCGTCCATAATATCAACGTGAATCCAATCGGCAGCGCTGCGGTTGAGCATTTCTACGTCGCGTTGGAGATTGGCAAAGTCGGCGGCTAAGACGGAAGGGGCAATCAAAGGTGCATTCATGAAATAAAATAACCAGCTAAAAAGTACAATTAATGAGAGAATCGCTGGCAAAGTTCGCCTTTTTTACGAACTATGGCTCATTTCCCAGCCTAAAATCGCTTTTTTGCGTGTAATTCCCCATCGGTATCCACCGATTCCTCCCACTTTTTGCAGCACGCGATGGCACGGAATCAGAAACCCGATGCGGTTGCTACCAATGGCTGTTCCCACCGCCCGACTTGCCTTGGGCTGTCCGATGTGCTGCGCTATTTCGTCGTAACTGACCAATTGACCAAACGGAATCCGAAGTAATGCCTCCCATACCTTGATTTGAAAATTGGTGCCGCGCAGGAGCATCGTCAGAGGCACATCGTTGGATGACGATTGATAAAAAATTTGGTCGATATAGGGTTGGGTCAAGGCCGTATTTTCAATCCAATCAGCATTGGCCCAATCCTGACGAATTTTATCCGAAACGGCCTCAGCGGCGTCTTCACTCAAGAATTGTAAATCGGTGATTCCTCGGGCGGTGACCGCAATCAAACAGGCTCCGAAAGGGGTTTCATGAATGCCATAATGAATCGTCAATCCTGCGCCCTTGGATTTGTATTCGGCGGGCGTCATGGCTTCGTAGGTGACAAACAAATCGTGTAGGCGGCTGGTACTTGAGAGGCCCGTTTCGTAGGTGGCGTGAAGTAGATTGTCAGCGTTGGAAAGACATTCCTTGGCAAATTCTTTGGTCAGGAAACGCATAAAACGCTGGGGGCTGGTGCCCGCCCAACGACTGAAAAGACGGTTAAAATGAAATTCCGACAGGGCAACGTGGTCGGCAATTTCGCTTAGTGAAGGCTGTTGTTTAAAGTTTTGCTCAATAAACGCAATTGCTTTTTCGACGCGCTGATAGTCAAGTACCTGTTGTTCGTTGATTGTTTCCATGTTTGTTACATTTTACGTCAACAAAGGTACTTGACCCCAACGGGTAGTTCAATCTGATTCTTGCGGAATCTTCCTGAAAATAATCTTCCCCAATCAGCGATTGACAAATTTGGAAGAATCGGTCAATTCGTACCGTACAAAGGGCGCTGTTGTATCCGCTATATATTGTTCATACGAAGCAGACCTGGCCCTCGCATTGGGCGTCTGACGTTTATAATTGGCGGAAGAATTGCCGTTGCTGTTTGTGCGTGAAGGCTTCACAACAAAAGTAATACCGCCTATTTTCTTTTTGGCCACCTGAATCTGTTTTTGCTCTTTGTAAGATAGGTGTGGAGAAAAAATAAACGGCTCGGCCTGTTGTTGAACCGAAAACTTTATTTTATCGGTTTTGGGGAGGGGTTTGGCATAATTATTACGGTTTTCTTTGGCGGTCTGGGCGCACAAAGTAGACGACAATAAGAGCAATGCCATGGCCCATCCGCCCAAGCGAAAGGAGACAAGGTACTTCATGATGTTTTTTATCGATTAATGGAATACAAATACTATTGGAATACAGCTACTAAAGTAAAAAAACTAAGTATATCTAACTATCTTTTTTTAGAAAATCTTGCATTTTTGCCATTTTTCTGACCATTCTCAGGATGGAATCAGAATCATTATAGCGTTGAATATCGGGCAACTTAACCCAAGCCAAATCCTTCGATTCGTTGTTGATGAGGAGTAGTTTCTGGCTGTCGGATTGGAATAAAAACCGAATGTCATAATGGTAATGGGCGGGGTCTTTGGCGTTGGCCGGAATGAGATGCACATCTACGTCAAAAATCTGAGTGTTTAATACGGTGATGTCTCCCAGCCCAGTTTCTTCTTGTGCTTCCTTTAATGCAACCTTCAGAATATTCGATTCTCCGTCGGCGTGTCCTCCTGGTTGAAACCATTTATCGAGTTTACGGTGGTGCATTAATAGGGCCGAGGTTTTGGTTTCGTCTACAATCCAGGCCGAGCCCGTAACGTGTCCAATTTGTAGCCATCTTTCAAAACAATCGGGGTTTTGTTCCACAAATTGCAGGGTATCAAGCCACATTTTTTGTTCTTCATCGTCAAAAGGAGCGTGTTGGCGGAGCAGCGTCAGGAGGGCAGTACGTTTCATATTGTTTGGTTAATGAATGAATCTTAATAATAGATAGGATTGAGGGGGTATTGTTACTTTTCTATATCTTCGCGGTCGAAAGTCTACTAATGTATTTACAAAACTGCTAAAAATCATGATGAAATCATTCGTGCTGACAGCCCTAATTTTTGGAAGCCTAAGCGCATTTGCTCAAATTCGTACCCCTCAACCCAGCTCGGCGGCTACCGTTATGCAGACCGTTGGTGTTACTGATATTACCGTAAAATACTCACGCCCAAGTATGAAAGGACGCGAAATTTTTGGTAAATTGATTCCTTACGGTCAGTTTTGGCGGACGGGTGCCAACCAAGCCACCGCCATTGAATTTTCGACGGATGTGATGTTGGAAGGACAAAATGTTCCTGCTGGTAAGTATTTTCTGTACAGCATTCCCAACGCTGATGCATGGACGGTCATCATCAACAAATCAGCGGCTACGGCTCCTGAGCAATACAAGCAAGCCGACGACGTGGTACGCGTAAGCGTAAAGCCCACTCAGGCACCCATGACCGAAACATTCATGATAAGTTTTTCGGACATTACGGATTCAACCGCCGCCCTTGACCTCACGTGGGCCAACGTAAAAGTAAGTCCTAAACTGTCGGTAAGTACGACTAAAATGGTAGAAACGGCGATTGACAAAGCGGCCGAAGCAAGCGCAAACAACATGAACGCGGGAGCAACTTATTTGTTAGGAAAAGGGCTCAATATGCAAAAAGCGCTTTCGATGATTAATCAGGCCGTGGCCTACAAAGAGACTTTCCGCAACCTGTGGACAAAAGCGCAAATCTTGGCCAAACTAGGCAACTTTGCCGAAGCCGCGCCATTGGCCAAAAAAGCCCTTGAGCTAGGTCAGTCAAGCAACGACGCCGCTTTCCCATTCTTCAAAGATGCCATTGAAAAAGGCGCTACTGAGTATCTGTCAAAAGTGCCAGTTCCAGAAGCGTTGAAGTCAATTAAGAAGAAAAAATAGTTTTCTTAAACTGCCTTAAATCAAAAGCCCCGATGATGAGTCGGGGCTTTTGATTTAAGGGGTCAATAGTATTCAGACAGACTAATTTCTGCGTGCAATCTCATCCCGAATCTTTGCCGCTTTTTCGTATTCTTCGTTGTTAAGCGATTCGTCCAAAATGCGGTGGAGTTCATCGAGACTCATATTTTTGATTTGCTCGCTCAAGGAGCGGGGTTTCGATTGTTGCACTATTTCTTCAATGGCATCGTCGGGTTCTGATTGTGACCCCGAAACAATCCCTGCTTCCGAAAGGATGGTTTCATAAGTGTAAATCGGGACGCTGAAACGGAGCGCAATGGCAATAGCGTCAGATGGACGAGCATCCACGATGGTTTCTCTCAGCCCATCGGAACTTGAGCAATGAACCCGGGCAAAAAAGATACCTTCGCGCAAATCAGAAATGATAATTTCGTTGACGGTATAATTAAACGCCTTGGCAAATGACTTGAAGAGATCGTGGGTCATGGGGCGGTTGGGCTGAATTTTTTCAATCTCAATCGCAATGGCCTGTGCTTCAAACATTCCAATGATGATGGGTAAGCGGCGATTGCCGTACTCTTCGCCAAGCACTAGGGCAAACGAACCTGCTTGTGACTGACTCGGTGAGAGCCCCAAAATTTCCAATTTTATTTTTTCCACTACTTTGTTAAGTTATCTTTTATTGGTTGTCTGTGGTTTCTCATCTTAAAAATGAAGGGGACAAACAACGACTCTTCTTTCAAAGAGGATGCAAAAATAATAAACCTGCGGTGAAAATGGAAAGTTTTTCCGTTCTCCGCAGGTTTATTAACGTTTGAAAGTACTTCTGGTGTTCCCGTAGCTAAAACTTTGTTCTAAAAAGGCAATTAAATGCCCTATTTCGCGTCTTTTACGGCTTTTGTCAATCGTGGTAAAATGTCAAAAACATCCCCTACAATGCCGTAATCGGCCGCTTTGAAGAAAGGTGCTTCGGGGTCTTTGTTGATAGCTACGATTACCTTAGACGAGTTTACCCCCGCCAAGTGCTGAATCGCTCCCGAAATACCGCAGGCAATGTACAGATTTGGAGCTACTTTGATGCCTGTCTGTCCAATGTGCTCATGGTGAGGACGCCAATCGAGGTCAGAAACGGGCTTAGAACAGCCCGTTGCGGCTCCCAAAGCACTCGCTAAATCTAACAAAGGCTGCCAGTTGTCGGGGCCTTTCATGCCGCGCCCTCCCGACACAATAATGTCGGCTTCGGTCAACGACAATTCACCGCTGGCTTTCTCCTGACCCGTTACTTTGGCCACAAAGTCGCCGTTGTTGAGGGCAGGCGTGAATGCTTCTACCGTTGCGCTTCCCGTTCCTTCTACGGCTTCAATGGCGTTTTTCTTGATTCCTAAAATCTTAACGGTCCCTTTGACGTCTACGGTGGCAAAGGCTTTGCCCGTATATATGCTGCGGGTTACTTTGAAGCCATTTGATACATCGGGCAATTCCGTCACGCCCGAAACAATGCTTGCGCCCAGTTTGGCGGCGGCGCGGGCACCCATGGCATCGCAAAGCCCCGATTTGGGCAAAATAACCACTTCGGCGTTTTCATTTTTTACGGCGGCGGCCAGCACTGAGGCGTAGGCCATGGCGTTTTCATTGGCCAGTTCGGCGGCATTGGCGTGCAATACTTTGGTGGCTCCATACGTACCCGCTTTGGCTAATTCAGCGGCATCGGCCGTGCCGATGGCCAAGGCGGTAGCGGTAGTTCCCGTTGCTTTGGCGACTGCTGCTCCGTACGCCACGGCTTCGAGGGATGTTTTTTTGATGCTTCCGTTATCTAATTCAACAAATATTAAGACCATTTCTTTTGACATTTAGCAGTGAAGGTTTGACATTTAACAGTAATCATTTAACAATTAACATTCAATTAGTATTCCTCAATGTTAATTGTTAAATGCTCAATGATTACAGCACTTTTGCCTCCGTTTTTAGGAGTGAAATAAGGGTTTCGGCCTGGTCGGCAGGAATCATCTTGCAGGCACCTTTGGGGGCGGGCAGGGTGTATTGGTCAAGGGTGGCCATGTCTCCTACGGCTACGGGTTCTACCACTTTGAGGGGTTTGGTACGGGCCGTCATAATGCCGCGCATGTTTGGGATTTTCCATTCAGCAATGGGCTCCTGACATCCTAAAACCAACGGTAGGGGAGCTTCTAAAAATTCTTTTCCGCCTTCAATCTCCCGCGCAAATTTGGCGGTAGCGCCTTCAATATCTAGCTTCATCACGGGCGAAAACGATGGGATACCGAGCATTTCGCCCACCAATCCGTGGACTACGCCGCTGTTGAAATCAATGGATTCACGGCCCATCAAGATTAAATCATAACCGCCTTCTTTGGCAATGGCGGCAATTTGGGTAGCGGTAAAATACGAATCGGTCGGCTCGGCGTTGACGCGTACGGCATCATCGGCACCGATGGCTAAGGCTTTACGGATTTGAGGGTCGCTTTCGGCTTCCCCCACGTTCAATACCGTAATGCTGCCTCCCTGCTGCTCTTTTAGCTCCACCGCCCGGGCCAAGGCATAGTCATCGTAGGGCCCGATGATGTACTGCACGCCCGCTTTATTAAGTTTGGTGTTGTTGTCCGTAAAACTAATTTTGGCCGTTGTATCAGGTACGTTCGTTATACAAACTAAAATTTTCATGTGCTTATCTTAATGTTTGAAATATAACTTTTAGGAGATTTACTTTGTTGGTGCGAATATAAAGCAAGGTTTTTAAAAATAGTATGCTTGCATAATAATTTTTTATGAATAACACTCGTCTCGCCTTTTTGCTGCAATTTTTTGAGGAGGATTCCAACGACCCCTTCAACGCGTATGCTCTTGCAATGGAATATCAACAAACTGATGTGACCAAAGCGGCGGAATATTTCCAATTATTATTGGAGCAACATCCCGACTATTTGCCCACATACTACCACGCGGCGGCTTTGTTTGCGGAGTTGGAGCAATTGGATTTGGCTGAACAACTCTACCAAAAAGGGATGCAATTGGCGTTGAGTCAGCAAAATACCAAAACCTACCAAGAACTCCAACGGGCGTATCGCGGCTTTCAGGACGAGTACTTGTCCTGAATAACGTCTGAACGTCGGCGAGAACTGGGCGTTCCCGTTCAAAACCTCGCCGACGTTGTTCCGACGTTGTTGTTCCCGAACCTCGCCGACGTTGTACTAAAATATGTTAAAACCTGACACTTTGTCAGCGTTTTCGCGGAATCTTTGTAACTTTGCACCCATTCGTAGGGTTAGGTAAAAATACCGATGACTTTATGAACTAACGACCATTGATTGACAAAATGATTACATCAACATTAAAAATACTTTCGGAAGCCGATAAAGAGGCGTGTGAACTGGTCAAAGTAAGCGAGGAGGAATTGACCGTTGATAAAAAGAGACTGTTCATCGAAAGCTATGGCTGTCAGATGAACTTTTCGGACAGTGAAATCGTGGCGGCCGTAATGCGGAATGCGGATTTTGCGACTACATCTTCGGAAGATAACGCCGACGTTATTTTTCTGAATACCTGCGCCATTCGTGACAACGCCGAACAAAAAGTCCGGAATCGGCTTCAATACCTCAATAATTTGAAGAAAAAACGCCCAGGACTCATCATCGGAGTGTTGGGGTGCATGGCGGAGCGACTGAAAACCAAGCTGTTGGACGAAGAAAAAATGGTGGACATCGTGGCGGGCCCTGATTCGTACCGCGATTTGCCGCGCTTGGTGGAAGAAGCCGAAACGGGTCAAAAAGCCGTTAATGTGTTTCTTTCGAGGGAAGAAACCTACGCCGATATTTCGCCGATTCGCCTGAATTCCAACGGGATTACGGCCTATATCAGCATCATGCGCGGTTGTGACAATATGTGCAGTTTTTGCGTGGTTCCATACACCCGCGGCCGCGAGCGCAGCCGCGACCCGTATAGCGTTGTGGAAGAAGCGCGTTTGCTTTTTGCCGATGGTTACAAAGAAGTGACCCTGCTCGGACAGAACGTGGATAGTTATAAGTGGAAAAACGAGACCGAAAAAAGTGCCGAAACTTCACAGGCTGTTAACTTCGCGCAGTTGTTGGAAATGGTGGCCTTGATTCACCCTGATTTGCGGGTTCGGTTTAGTACATCACACCCCAAAGACATCACCGATGATGTACTTTGGACCATGAAAAAGTACGAAAATATTTGTAATTACATCCATTTTCCCGCCCAAAGTGGCAACAGTCGCGTGTTGAAGGTCATGAATCGTACCTACGACCGCGAATGGTACATCCAAAAGATTGACCGCATACGGGAGATTTTGGGCGAAGACTGCGGTATTTCAACCGACATGATTACGGGTTTCTGCACCGAAACGGAGGAAGAACACCAAGATACGTTGTCGTTGATGGAATACGTAAAATACGATTATGCGTACATGTTTGCGTATTCGGAGCGCCCGGGCACGCCAGCGGCCAAAAAACTCAAAGATGACGTTCCAGAAGAAGTCAAAAAGCGACGTTTACAGGAGGTCATTGCCGTGCAGCGCCAACATTCAAGTGAGCGCAATGAAATGGCCTTGGGAAAAATCCAAAAAGTATTGGTTGAAGGGCCTTCTAAGCGCTCCGATGCGGATTTGTGTGGACGAAACGACCAGAATAAAGTAGTGATTTTCCCAAGGGAACACTATAAAAAAGGGGATTATGTGTACGTGTTGGTGACCGAATGCTCCTCCGCTACCTTGATAGGGAAAGCGGTAGAAGCGGTTCCCGCCTAAGGTTGGTTGAAATGGATACATATCCGGTTAGTGACCAGAGTTCTTACTAAAAATTTTCTAACGTACCGTTGCTCAATCGTTGGTTTTTAGCCATCAAAAATCAGCAACGGTACATTGTAGATGTTATAAATGCTTTCAAATCCGGAAATACAATCCATCAAAAACCGCTTTGGGATAATCGGAAATGCTCCTGCGCTTAACTATGCCCTCAACATAGCCTTACAGGTAGCCGCCACCGATTTGACCGTGCTCATTACGGGCGAAAGCGGTAGTGGTAAAGAATCGTTCTCAAAGATTATTCATAACCTAAGTTCGCGCAAACACGGCCCTTTTATTGCCATCAACTGCGGCGCTATTCCCGAAGGAACCATTGATTCTGAGCTATTTGGGCACGTAAAAGGTTCTTTTACGGGCGCCATTGAAGACCGCAAAGGTTACTTCGAAATCACCAACGGTGGAACCATCTTTTTGGACGAAATCGCCGAGATGCCCATTGGAACCCAGGCCCGGCTTTTGCGGGTGTTGGAAAACAAAGAATTTATTCGGGTAGGCTCCTCCAAGGTGCAGAAAACGGATGTGCGCGTTGTGGCGGCCACCAACGTGAATCTCATCGACGCCGTACAGCGCGGCAAGTTTCGGGAAGATTTGTATTATCGCCTCAATACAGTACCGATTGCGGTGCCGCCACTGCGCGAACGGGGAAGTGATATTGACATGCTTTTTCGGAAATTTACCACCGATTTTGCCGAGCGCTATCGAATCACGCCCATCACCCTTACGCCCGAAGCGCGAGATATGTTGATAAGCTATAACTTCCCGGGCAACATTCGTCAGTTGAAAAATATTGCCGAGCAGATTCAAATTCTGGAAGCGGAAAATAAAGTGCCGATTGCGCCAACGGTTTTGGTGAAATACCTGCCCAATTACGCTTCTTCCACGCGTTCGATGACGTTGTTGGGCGGTGCCGCAGGGGGAGCCAACGGTCCCGAATCTTTCAACGAACGGGAGTTGTTATACAAAATCCTGTTTGACATGCGCCGCGACGTCAATGACCTGAAAAAGTTGGTGTTGAAGGTCTTGAATAATGAAGCCTACGGTAGTGATATTTTGCGAGAGCATGATGGGCTGTTTAACGGCATTGAAGCAGAAAGTGCATTCACAAAGCCGCATTCTGACACCAAACTGTTGCCTAGCCATAGTCAGCATCAGCCAACGGTCAGCAGCCAACCAACGCAGAGCACTACCCCAAACATTATTCAGATTTCGCCCTACGACGACGTGGAAGACATTGCCCACGAAACCGCCGAAGACGAGTCGCTGTCGTTGGAGCAGAAAGAAAAAGAGATGATTATCAAAGCCTTACAGCGGAGTAATGGCAAACGGAAATATGCAGCACAGGCACTCGGGATTTCGGAAAGAACGCTGTATCGAAAAATTAAGCAATATGATATTGAAGAAGAATAATAAAGGAGCAGGAAGCGTGAAGTGGGGAGTGAGAAGTTATGTTATGCTGGTCTCACTTCTTGCTTCTCAATTCTTACTGAATTCCTGTGGGATTTACTCTTTCAGCGGCACGTCGCTGTCGCCCGATATTAAGAGTGTGACGGTGGTCAACTTCACGATGGCAACCGCGGGTGGGCCTTCCAACATGGCGTTGCAGTTCAACGAAAAAATGAAGGAATATTACCAGCGAAATACCAGTTTGGCGCTGTTGCCTTCCAACGGTGACATGCAGCTTGAAGGCACAATTACGGGCTATGAGGTGATTCCTGCCGCGCCCACGGCCAACGACCAGGCGGCACTTAACCGGTTATCTATAACGATACAGGTAAAGTTTACCAACAATAAAGACGAAGAAAAAAACTTTGACCAAAGCTTTAGCTTTTTTAAAGACTTCCCCCAGAATCAGACACTTAACCAAGTAGAAAGTAGGCTCGTACCCCTCATTTTGGACCAACTCGTGCAGGACATCTTCAACAAGTCGGCGGGCGACTGGTAACTTTTTATAGAAATCGTTCCTGTTGTCTGTGAATCGTAGTATCTTCGCTACCTAAAAAAATATAGTTGTTCGTTTTCCTTCCGACAAAGAAGGCAGACGACGGATTGAATTACTGACCCCATTGTATGAATAATCGTTACGTTAAAGAGTCCTTTTCGTACTGGACGGCTCACCCCGACGATACTTCCGAAAGCGATATTTCGCAATTGCAGGAAGCCGCCGGTACTTATCCTTACTGCCAGTCGTTGCATATATTAATCGCCAAAGCAATGGCCGTTCATCATCCTGAGCAAGCCGAGGCGAGCATTCAAAAAGCAGCGGCCTATTCCCTCAGCCGCAACACGTTACGAAAATTAATCCAGAATGAATTTGAATGGTCGCCCAATTTGCGCAGCCGTCAGTTTGAAAATGTATTGATTTGGCCAGGTGATTATCAGAAACCTGCCGCCACTTCGTATTCCAAACAGGAATGGAAATTGCCTGAATTGCCAAAAATTTCCTTTTTTGATGCGCCAGAAACCCCGCAGCCAAAACCAAGTCTTCCCGAATTGCCACCCATAGACGATACTACCTTGCGCGAAAACGCACTACAAACCGAATTGGAACAGATTGAGAGTTCAGTGATGGAAGAAAGCCAACCGGACCAACGTGAGTTGGAGCGTCAGCGTCAGATTCAGATTATTGACAGTTTTATTGAGAATGAAGCCCGCATGGGTCCCATCCGCGCCAACTTCAAAGATTTGTCCAACCAAGAGCAGGAAGACCTGGCCAAAAAACGTAATATGAACTTTTCAAGCGGAGCTGTCAGCGAAGGAATGGCCAAAATTATGGCGCGACAAGGAAAAATTGAACGGGCGATTGAAATCTACGAACAACTAATGTTGAAAAAACCGGAAAAAAAAGCGTACTTTGCCGAAAAAATTAAGGATTTAACAACTGAGTAGAACGTTAGAAGTGTAAAGTTAAAAGTGTAAAGAGGAGAGGTAAGGGATAAATGTTAAGAGAGAAGAAAGTTTGTTAAAAACAGACAATCGGCCTTTAAACGTAAACTGCTTCCTAAAAACCTGAAACTTTTGACCGAAAACCGAAACTGTAGACTCTAAACTGTAAACTACAATGTTCACCGTATTTATTGTAATAATCGCCATCATCGCTGTATTATTGATTTTGATTGTTTTGGTACAAAACTCAAAAGGTGGCGGATTGACGGGCGAATTGGGCGGAATGGGCGCTACGCAAATGTTTGGCGTAAAACGTACCACCGACTTGTTGGAACAAATTACTTGGGGCTTGGTAGGTGCGTTAGCCGTACTTTGTCTTGTATCTAATTTGTTTATCGGTACTCCCCAAGCCGATGCTGGCATTAACAGCGTAAACGTTGAAAAGGCAAATCAGCGCTCGGTACCTGCCGCGCCTGCCCCTGCTCCAACGACCACTCCTGCGCCTGCACAGCAGCAGCCTGCTCCCGCGCAGAAGTAAGCAAAACATTTTTTAGCACAAAAGCCCCGAAATTTTCGGGGCTTTTGTCGTTTTTGGAGGTCAGAACTTTGGACAAGTTAGGCCGCCGCTGCTGTCACCAACTCAACCATGATGCGTTGGAGTTCGGCCCGATGGGTTTCGACCTCGGCCATGTTGTTAAAATACATCATTCGACGGTCTTTGTAATCACCTTCCAACAGGGCCGAAGAAATATTGACAATGGCCGCGTGGTGAAATACCAAATGGACTTTGTGGGTCATTCTAAGATTGAAAGTGACCAAGTCAACCCCTGCATAATAACTCGGCGCATTCCATTTGATGCGCTCGCTGAGGGCAGGATGCGTGGCCATGATGATGGCTCTGAGGGCGTTAATTTCGGCCTTGAGCGGATGCTCCAGCAAGTGCATGTATTCGCCCACCTTTTCGGCATCTGTTTTTGGGGGAGTAGTTGATTTTGGCATAAAGAGTAAAATTAATGTCGCTCGTTGAGCTAAATAGCATACAAAGGGTAATGCTTTGGGTATCAGGCTGTTTAATTGTATTTTGTGTAAATACTTGAAAATGATCAGGTTATGATTTGTAAATTAAAAATTTGATCTAATATTTGCACAAATAATTAACAAATGAATTCATCGTTTGAACGTAGCGAAAATACAAAAGTAGAGTGGCTTACTCCTCCCGATTTAGTTAAAAAATTAGGGGTGTTTGATTTAGACCCGTGCAGTCCAGTGAACGCCCCTTTTTTACATGCCCTTCATAATTTTACAGTTGAAGACGATGGCCTACTAAAAGAATGGTTTGGGCGGGTTTATTTAAACCCGCCTTATGGTAAAGGTATGGATTTGTGGCTTCAAAAATTAAAACTTCATGGCAATGGAATTGCGCTGATTTTTGCCCGAACGGAGACCAAATGTTTCTTTGATAATGTTTGGAATGATGCGGATGGAGTTCTGTTTGTCAAAGGGAGAATCCGATTTTACCATGTTTCGGGAGAGCAGGGAGGTACGCCTGGTGCACCAAGTGTTTTTATTGCATACGGAAAAGAAAATGCGTTGGCGCTCAAAGATGCAGGAATCGAAGGGAGGTTTTTAATGCTGAAATCATAAGATTTGATAAACAATAAACTCGGCAACGTTAAATTCGGCATCAATAATCCAATCATTTTCTATAAGGAGCTTTTTGATTGCCTCTTCTTCGTTATCTACGTTTTCAACAATTCCAACGACTTGCATATTATTGACTTCGTACTGAGCATTGGGCGCTCCCGTTTTTCCTTCTGGCGTAATAATGATGAATCGTTTCATTTTCATAATTTTTTGTATTTACCTCGACTAATAAACTCAATAATCCCTTTGTCTCTCAATACTTGAAGTTGCTGTCTAATTTTGTCTTTGATAAAATTATTACTGGGATGCTTTAACTTGAGTTTACCTTCAAATTTATAAATATCATCCAGCGTAAAAGTCTCGTTTTCAATGGAATCAACACACACCATTAAGTCCAAAAGCCAGCCCTTTATTTCGATATTTTGTTTTCTTAAAAACAGTGTTTTCTTAAAAGAATCCTCAACAATGCTTTTATGGATAAGTTTTGTGTCTTTTATCAAAAAAACTTTCCCTGCCTCTGCCACCCTAGAAATATCAATGTTGCAACCAACCCAACCTGCTCTTCTTGCAGTTGCAGAAAGAGGGGGTCTTTTTATAATTATTTCATTTGTAAAAAACTGTTTTGGAATAATTAAAAAATTCTCCACCGACCATTTTTTTGAATAGGTTAAAAAGAAAAAATTTGGATTCTGATTTGAATTAATTCTCTCAATCATTGTTGAATATGCCCCATCATTTATGGTGTTTGAGAGTTTTCCACTCTTGCTTTTTAATTCAAATTCTTCACTGCATTTTTTACAATAAAAGTCCGCAACGGGCCTATTATTTTCAAATTCATTTAGTGGTATTTCACCACAACAGGGGCAATAAGCGTTTTCTTTAACCCAATTTTCGGTTAAAATCCGTGCTATCTGGGAATTGCTTGTATATCCCTCTGCTAATTTTGTGTTGAAATTTAAATTCATTACCCTCTTTTTTTAGCCCCTTTTACTCTCCGCTTTTTTCAAATTTGCTTTTACCCTAAACTGCACCATTTGGGTGATGAGGTCAAGAGGGAGCGGTTGGCCCAGCGGAAATTGAACGGTTCCTTTGGCTAATTTATAGGGCGTCAGTTCATTTTTGAATGCTTCAATGCACGATGCACCGGGATAAAACCCGATGTGGTGCTTGTAGGCCGCAAAATGTACCAAGTTCCCTTTGAGGCTAAAAGTCGGAATTCCGTAACTGATTTTTTCTTCGGCGTCGGGGGCGGCGTCTTTTATCGTGGCTCTGAGCTGCTCTAATATTTCCTGCGTTTCGGGCGGGAAGCCAGAGATAAACGCATCAATGTTGCTGATTTTAATGTCGTGCATGGCCATAGGGAGAAGGGTTTAAAGGGTAAAAATAGGCTTTTTTGCGCGTAAGCACATAAACGCGGGAAATTCGTTCAACTCACGGTAATGTTTGGGGTCAAGTTCTTTGAATTTCTCCACGGGTTTGGGTTCGAGCAGGGTATCGAGCTGGAAACCGTTGACGAGCAGCGGCATAATGCAGGCTTCCAGCGGCCGCCGGAAACTGTGAATATCGACGGGTTTTCCAAAACCTTTCCACGTACACATGACGGGTTCGGTTTCAAAATAACGGGTGGATTGAAAGTAGGTAAACTCAAAAAACGGATGTTCAATAGAAATAACAAGGTGTCCGCTGGGTTTCAGCACCCGAAAAAATTCTTTGAGGGTCGGGGTCCAGTCTTCCAAGTAGTGCAAGGCCAACGCGCAGACAATCAGGTCGAAAGAAGCATCTTTGAGTTGGGGCAGCGGGGTGGATAGGTCATGGACAAAAAAAGTGCCGTTGCCTTTGTTGCGCTCAATGGCCAGCTCCACCATGCGCGGACTTATGTCAAATCCAGTGACAAACGCGCCGTTTTCGAGAAATATTTCGGCGTACTTCCCTGGGCCACAGGCGGCATCGAGAATGTGTTTGCCCTGCATTTCTGGAATCAGCGAAAGCGTATTGGGGCGGTCGTAGTAAGCGTTGTGGGGTTTATGGTCAATGAGCGCGTTGTAGCTCTCGGCCAATGATTCGTAGGCGTCAATGATTTTTTGTTTCATGGCTTTTTGGGTTATGTATTTGAATATCAGACTCATTCAATGTATTCCTGAAACGAAACGCCTTCGAGCGGCCAAACCATCAATACGCTACAATTTCCCGCCGTGGGGTCGTCAAGGTAATGATAAATGGGCTGTACCCACTCAAACCCCGCCTTGCGCTGAGGCGTGATGGTGGGGTCGGTGAGTTCATTGTTTTTTAGTTTTTCGCAATAGGTCTCAATGGAAAACTGGTCTTTGTAACGGGCATACCCAATCGTCATACCCACGAGGATTTGCCCCTTCATGTCCAACGATTGGACCAATTCTTGCTGCGTGTTGTATAATTCCGTAGAAAGTTTCTGCCCCCGATACGCGGGCAACACCCCAATGTCAAACTGATAGAGCCACTCTCCGTTGGGAATATGGGAGTTGGTAATCCATAGATTATCAGTAACTTCCATAAAAGTGTGGTCAAGTTTTGGAAACTGGATTCGGAGGGTGCTTGATGAAGCAATGACTTTGTCGCGGTCGGTGATGACGAGTTGTCCTTCGGGAAAAACGTGGATGTGATTAGCAAAATGTTCCTTTGTCAATAGCTCATGCGGGGCAAGGGTGGGGAAACAAATCCGCTGCACTTCTTCCATTTGCTCAGCATCGGCGGGAGTGGCCGTTCGGAGCGTGTATTTTCCATCCTTTGTTTTTTTGTGTATCATTGACCGAAGGAATTTTACCAAAAAACCATTTATTTTCGATAAAATAAACGGGTACGACAACGGATAGTTTATCTTCAGACGGTTTTTTTTGTTTGGTGCCAAAGGTAATGGGAAAGAAATAGAAAGGCAATCGGCAAGACCATAAAGGTAATTTGAGGCTGAAATCCTTCTTTGACGATGATTGAATAGGTTGCTCCAATCAAATCAAAAAACAAACCAGCATACGCCCATTCTTTGATACGGTTAAAACTGGGGATAAGGATGGCCACCACTCCCAATGCTTTGGCCACGCCTAAAAATGGAATGATGTATTTGGGGTAGCCCAAACCCGTAACCATCGTGACGGCTTCTGGCACTAAGAGGATGTCAGGAATGGCGGAAAACAACATAAATGCCCCGAAAATCCCGGTAATGACCCAATAAACAATTTTTGTTTTTTTCATTTTTGAGGTTGGTTAAGCGGGGAGGTCTGTCAAGACGCTCCCCAGAGAGATTAAGAAAGAGTGGCCAAAACTTCATCCAATCCTTCCATGGCCATCGTCAACCCTTCTTTGAAACCCATTTGGATGGTTGCTTCGAGTTGGGCCAAGTCATTGTAGGTGATGAGAATGGTTACCAATGTAGCATCGCCGTTATCTTGAAAATTGTTCGTCCATTTCGATTGTGGCAGTTCGGTGTTGATGTTTCCCTCGGCATCCGAAAAACCGTCCGTTCCACTAAAACGCTCTTTGGGTTGGATGGTATGATAGCTTGCCAGACCCCAGTGCTCCTCGCCCTCGGGCCCGACCATCGCATAAAGCCAACGTCCGCCTTCTCTGAAATCCATCGTTTTGGTGCGGGCTTTCCAAGGTTTGGGTGCCCACCATTGGTCAAGGATTTCACTTTTGGTGAAGGCATCCCACACCAGTGGAAGTTGGGCGGCAAATTCTCTTTTTACCGTGATTGAATTGGTCGCTTTGTCGACGATAAAGTCCATTAATAAGGCATTTTTCATGGTTTTATTTGTTTTTTAGGTTCAATAATACGTTGTCAAGTTGGCTAAAACGGTCTTCCCAAAGGGCTCTGAATTTTTCGAGCCACTGGTCTATTTCTTTCATCTTAGTAGGGTTGAAGTGATAATAAATTTCCCGTCCCGACTGCTCCTGTCGGACCAATTCACATTCGGTCAGGATTTTAATGTGCTTGGAAACCGCCTGTCGGCTAGTGTCAAAATGCTCGGCTAGGGCATTGGGGGTCATGGCCTGTAAGGCAATGAGGGCAATGATGGCTCTTCGGGTGGGGTCGGCAATGGCCTGAAATACGTCTCTTCTCATCACGTCTCTAAATTTTTGTGCAACTAATCGGTTGCAAATATAAATGCAACTAATTGGTTGCGCAAATAGTTTTTCGTTTTTTTTGTAAAAATCAAAAATGAATAGGGATGGGGAGGCGTAAAAAAAGAAGATAGTTTTGGATATTCTATTAAAAATCAGGTACTTTATCCTAAAGTATTGGAAAAACTTAAATAGCAAAGAACATGACAGCAGTATGGATTTTGGTCGGCATTCTTCTTCTTTGGTATTGCGGCAAAGAGCTGCGCAACAGTGAACCTAATTGGTCCAGAGCGATTAACATGGTTATTTTCTGGCCTTTTTCATTGTTCTTCAAAGGCTCATCCAAAGGATAATTTTAACGCAAGTTGAAATCGTATCATTTGTTGATTTTTTCAATTTTGCTAAATCATAGACCTTTGATACTTGGGGCTGTTTTAATTTTACTTGATGCGGCCTTTAAAAACCAATAATTCGCAGAATGCCTTATAAGTAATGTAATGCAAACGAGAAGGTAGGCATTGTTGAGGCGTTGAGGTAAAATAGTCCAAAAAGCAAGGACTAGTACCAATAACAAACCATTAACGAGGCTGATTTTTAGTAATATTGGGCCGCGTTTTTTTGAAAAAAGCAGAAATGATACTACAAGATTGAATGGGTTTGCCCAAAGAATATTCAGATTAATCTGTGAATGATGGGTAGTAAAAAACCATAGAAAAAGAATGAGTAAGCCCACCGCACCAGAAGTCAAAAATAATGTAAAATCAAACAGGCGGGCAAAGAAGGTTTTATGTAGAGTAGGAAGGCTCAACAGGCATGATAAGACCAGAACGAAACTAAAAATGGCTTTGGGACTAAATGGATTTGGGGGAGATGTTTTATTGAGTGCCTGAAATAAAACGACTTTTTCTTTTACCAAAGGCTCCCATGCTCCGTTTGGCCGTATTTTGGCTTCATCGTAGTTCCACATCAAATAATCGGGCAAAAACTTAAATTGCTCCGCTGTTATTTTTTTATCCATGTCGATACCCAGACACGTTTCAATTCCTAATTCTCCCCAAGGGTTGTGCAACAAATAACCGTGTGTTAATTGTCGGATGGATGCATCAGTGGTATTGTGTTTTTTTGCGATGCTCTCTGGAGAGAATTTTATGTTTACTCCCAACACTTTTTTTAACGCGGTGTCAATACGGTTAGAGCAATTGTCGTAAAAATAATCATATCGGTACACGCTGTTTTGAGGCTCAAGATTGTTCTCTAAAAAACCAAATAGGGCATTTTTTTGGTTTTGATTGAGGTTCAGTACTTGTTGTGTAACAGTACGGTTTTCATAAACGGTCCATGAATAAAACGCTCGATGGAAGGGAGCGGTGGAAAGCCAAAAATTCAATTCTCCTTTTGTGAATCTCAGATAAAAACCTTCGTTAAAACTAAATGTACCGTAATTATAGATGTTGTCGATGCCCAAGTCAGGGTCAGAAATCCGTAATGCGCTATGACCAAACGCGGTAAAAACTTCTTCTCCAGGCCCTACGGTGATGAGACTGATGCTTGAATTGGCGGTGAGTTGGGGGAAAGCCACCCGGGACATAAACAGAAAAATTCCAAGAATGAGACGTACTTTTTGACTCATATTTCTTCTTTCAAACGGTCAATGGTATGGCTAAAAATCATCTGTCGACATAGGGGGATTTGTGGGGTGGGCGTATTCAGGCGTGTTACTTCTTGACCCTAACATACTTTTCGATGTTGATTCGGTCAACACCCGCACCGGCCACTTTCTCCACGCCGTACTGGACGAGGGTATCATTTTTTATGCTAATGGCAAACGTAAATGCATTCCGCTCCCAATCCCGGGCGCTGCAATAGTCCAACTGCTCGGTGTATGTACTGTCGACGAGGGTATAACTGCCTCCGCCCGCCGAAAAAACGGCCGCCGAGTCTTTGCCTTGATTCAAATCATGGTGTAAAAATGCAAAATGGCTATCGTTAATGATTTTAATAAACGAGGTATTTTGGGTATAATCCGTAACGGCCGTATCGCCTTTTTCAATGAGGGTGCCCTTCAATAACTTCCACGTACCAACGAGGGGCGGAGAGGAAGATTTCTTGGCGTTATTGGTGGTTTCGGCCACGCACGACATCAAAAAAACGCAAAGGAAGAGACAAGAAATGGCGATTTTCATGAGAAGCTATTTAAGAATAAGGGGTTTAGGATTGACGTTTTTGGGGATGTCGTTTCCCTTGCGCCAAAGATAAGGAGATTGGCCCCGATTCTTTCAAATTCCCAATGATTTTAGCCTATTTTAGAAAGAGACGAATACTTTTGAAATTTTATAAAGCCTTCTTAGTGACGATTAACCACAATTGCGTCCAAAACGAGTGAGTTGAGTGGGGGAGCATCATGTTCAAAATCCAATATTCAATTTAACCGGCCGACTACGGACGTATTTCTAAACCCAAATACAATGAATAGATGAACCAAGAAGCTCTTTTTTGGCTCGAGGGCCTATTGATTTTCTCCATAATTTTGGGGGCTCTTGCTCTAGTTTTATGGAAATTAATTTCATTTTGTAAAGTTGGATTAATTCGACTTCTTAAATTCTTATCAAAATGGCGCTAACTATTCTAAAGGGGAAATAAGTTTTCCCTCCTCACCTTGCTCTATTACATTTATGGATAATAAAATATTCCTTTGGGGGTGAAAAAATAAGGTCTGTGGAGACTTAGACCACGGGTTAGGGATAATCACCAATTATTTATTTGCCGATTACCCTTTATTTTATGTACTCTTCCTTTTAGCAAGGTATCTCGTTTTTGACCTTGTATTTGTAATTTAAACTCCAAAATAGAATCTGAATTATTTAGATATTGATAATCAACTATATAGAATTTTAATTCTCCAATGCTGCTTTTAAATGTACTATCCTTGAATAATGAATCAACTAGTTTTTGATCAATATCAGAATTATTTTTGTTCATCTAGTTACTTAAAATTTCCATAACTATCCCCCTAGTTTCGTAGTTGAAAACTACGAAACCGTAGATCAGCAGATTGCCACTGATTTATTCTAATTTGTATTTGATGATGACTCCATTGATCGTTAATGCGTTCCCAGGCCACGTGACACTCGTGTTGCTTAGTCCTACTTGTACAAAATAGACTTCATTACCTGTATTGGTAGTATATTCGGGAGAAACAGGGATTGTAGTAGCCTGAACGTTTGATGATGAGGTAGGTGTTAATGCTAATGTTTCGATTACAGCTCCACCTGTAAATCCTTGACGAAGGAGTCTAAATGTCATGTTTTGGGTTGCTGAGTTATCTACATATATCGCAGTCATTTCGGTAATTGTTGCTCCATTGGGTAAATGGAAATTAGCGTTAGCTGCCAGAGTCCCAGCTGTGCCATTGTTAAAAAAGAATCCTGACCCCGTAATGTTAAAATTAGATGGCGCACTAAAGGTAGCGCCCACAACACCTGTGTACTGAAAAGTCTCAGGCTTAATTGTAACGGCTTGGGCTTTTACAAGCAAAAAATTGAACAGAAAAAGCAGAAGTAAAACAAGTTTTTTCATGATTTTGAAAATGTTATGTTGAAAATAAAAAAAACTATCCTGCAAGAATAAATTCTTTGGTCAACAGCAAATCATGGTGTGAAACTAAGTGCTTTCGTTAAGGGGCTCCAAACAAAGGTGTTTTTAATTTCTATATAAAATCAGGTTTCTTGTACAAGATAAAAAAGTATTAGGATGCACACAACAAAGATTTTATTCCTAGTTTAAAAAGTGACTTATATGCTTCAATTCGCCTGTTTTAGTAAGGGTATTTAGTTGTACCAACTCTTGTAAGTCTCGGGTGGTTGTAGCGGCAGAAGTGCCTCTGATAGTTTTGAAATTGGCGGCACTCAGACCGCCTTTGAAGCCCTCAATACCTGCTTCAAATATTCTTAACAAAACCTTTGATTGTCGTTCATTGAGTAGCCCCAGTTGGTCATAGTTTTGAACTACGACCCCAAAAATAAACAAAGTGTTTGTAACATAGTAAGTGCCAACCAGTCTCTTTTATGCGCCCAATCAAGCGAACTTGTACTCTTTCAGAGTGACAAAAAATAATAGTTTGCTTCCGAATAATATGCCTGCTTCAACCTGTTGATTTGGCCAATAAAAAAAGCCCTCGTTTTCACGAAGGCTTTTAGATGCTTATCAGCATGATAAATTGTTAGCGGCTCAGATACAGATTCCGCTCGCCGTATATTTTTTGGAAGAAGTCGTCTTCGAGGCTATCTATAAAGTAAATGCCTTCACCGGTAGACTTCATCTCTGGCCCTAATTCTTTGTTTACGTTCGGGAATTTGTTGAACGAGAATACTGGAATCTTGATGGCCCAACCTTTCTTAACGGGTTTAAACTCGATGTCTTTCACTTTCTTGTCGCCGAGCATGAACTTCGTCGCGTAATTTACGTACGGTTCTTGGTAGGCTTTGCAGATAAACGGCACCGTGCGGGAGGCGCGCGGGTTGGCTTCAATCACGTACACCACGCCGTTTTTGACCGCAAACTGCATGTTAATCAGCCCTTCCACCTTCATCGCTTTGGCTACTTTTACCGTAATTTCTTCAATTTGACGGATTTCGTCGGGCGTCAAATCAAACGGCGGGAGGGTAGCGTGCGAGTCGCCTGAATGGATACCAGCGGGCTCGATGTGCTCCATTACCCCGATGATGTACGCATCTTCACCGTCGCAAATTGCGTCAGATTCGGCTTCGATGGCGTTTTCGAGGTAGTGGTCGAGGAGGATGTTGTTGTCAGGAATATCGTTCAGGATTTTCACTACATGTTGCTCCAATTCCTGCTCATTGATGACAATTTTCATGCTCTGTCCACCCAATACGTAGCTTGGACGAACCAAAAGCGGGAAGCCCAATTTCTTGCCGATTTCGGCGGCAGCATCGGCCGTGCGTACAGTGTCAAACTGCGGATAGGGAATGTCCAAGTCACGCAACAGCGCCGAGAAGCGACCGCGATCTTCGGCCAAGTCGAGCGTATCAAAGCTGCTACCGATGATTTTGATGCCGTATTGATGGAGTTTTTCGGCAATTTTCAGGGCTGTTTGTCCACCCAACTGCACAATCACGCCTTCGGGTTTTTCGTGTTGGATGATGGCGTGAACGTGTTCCCAGAAAACAGGCTCAAAGTATAACTTATCTGAAATGTCGGGGTCGGTCGACACCGTTTCGGGGTTACAGTTAATCATAATGGTCTCGTAACCAGCCTCTTTGGCCGCCAACACCCCGTGTACACATGAGTAATCAAACTCGATGCCTTGTCCGATACGGTTAGGCCCAGAGCCCAACACGACCACTTTTTTGCGGTCCGACGGGATAGATTCGTTGTCGGGGTTATCGGCTGATATACAGAATGTTGAGTAGTAATAAGGCGTTTTGGCTTCAAACTCAGCCGCGCAAGTATCTACGCATTTGTACACGCGCTTGATATTGAGTTCTTGACGGCGTTTGTACACCTTGCTTTCTTTGACGCCCAGCAAGTGCGCAATTTGGCGGTCGGCGTAGCCTTTTTGCTTGGCTATCAGCAGGAGATGCGCAGGCAAGTCTTCCAAGTCAAATTTTTGGATTTCTTTTTCCAGTTCCACCAATTCTTCAATTTGGTGCAAAAACCACGCGTCGATTTTGGTAAGGTTCTGGATGGTTTTGAACGACAAACCGATTTTGAACGCGTCGTAGATGTGGAACATGCGGTTCCAGCTAGGATGCGCCAAACTTTGCTTGATGGCGGCTACGTCGGTCAGTTCTTTGCCGTCGGCACCGAGACCGTTGCGGCGTATTTCAAGCGACTGACAGGCTTTCTGCAACGCTTCTTGGAAGTTGCGTCCGATACCCATCGCTTCGCCCACTGACTTCATTTGGAGGCCCAACGAACGGTCAGCGCCGGGGAATTTATCAAAATTCCAGCGTGGAACTTTTACAATAACGTAGTCGATGGTTGGTTCAAAAAATGCCGATGTGCTGCCCGTAATGGGGTTGATGAGTTCATCAAGATTGTAGCCAATGGCCATTTTGGCGGAAATCTTCGCAATCGGATAACCCGTGGCTTTGGACGCCAAAGCCGAAGAGCGTGATACGCGCGGGTTGATTTCGATGACAATGATGTCGTCGGTTTCGGGGTTGACCGAAAATTGAATGTTACAACCACCCGCAAATTTACCGATACCGTTCATGGTCAAAATGGCGAGGTCGCGCATTTTTTGGTAGAGCGTATCGGGCAGGGTCATGGCGGGGGCCACGGTGATACTGTCGCCAGTGTGGATACCCATCGGGTCGAAGTTCTCGATCGAACAGACGATGATGAGGTTGCCGTTGCCGTCGCGGAGCAATTCAAGTTCGTATTCTTTCCAACCCATTACGCTTTGTTCCACCAATACTTCATGCACAGGCGAAGCAATGAGGCCGTGTTGGAGGGCTTTGTCAAACTCTTCGGGCGTATTCACAAAACCGCCCCCCGTTCCACCGAGCGTGTACGACGGACGAATAACGAGCGGGAAGCCGATTTCTTGGGCAATTTCCTTTCCTTCCAAAAATGATTTAGCCGTACGACCTTTACACACTCCCGCGCCCAATTCGAGCATTTTAAGACGGAATTTTTCGCGATCTTCGGTGGTTTCGATGGCTTTAATGTCCACCCCGATGATTTGCACGCCGTATTTTTTCCAAATACCCGCTTTGTCGCAATCAATGGCTAAATTTAACGCCGTCTGACCACCCATAGTTGGCAAAACGGCGTCGACTTTATGTTTTTCTAAGATTTCAACAATGTACTTTTTCTCTAATGGCTTGAGGTACACATGATCGGCGTTGATGGGGTCGGTCATGATGGTCGCCGGATTGGAATTTATCAGAATGACCTCAATTCCTTCTTCTCTCAATGACCGGGCGGCTTGCGAGCCGGAGTAATCAAATTCACATGCTTGACCGATGATAATGGGACCGGAACCAATAATGAGGACAGAGTTGATGTTTGGATTTTTTGGCATTTTTTTGAGGAAAAGTTATCAGTTATCTGTTATTCGTCGCTCGCTTTGACCTTTTCAGACACCCTAATAGGGATATTTCTGATAAATGTGGCGCGTCTAACTTTTAACTTTTGCAACAGGGTTGCTGCAAAAATTGCACAAAATTAGGGGATGAAATGTTTTTTGAGGCATTAAACCTTGAAAAAAAATGAATTGTTAGGCTAAATTAATGTGAAAAAAGAGGTATATCATTGATAGATAGTCTTTTAACGAATATGCATCGTGCAAAATAGGTACGGTAAATAAGTGCATTTTTTGATTTCATGCTAAATCAGCACCTTTGTTTATATGAACCCTTTATCATTTCTTTTGGATGAGTGGCAACAACGCCACCTCCTGACCAACGAGCAGCGTGTGCAATTGGAAACGCACGAGCGCAACCGCCCCGTTTCGTTGTATCTCCTGCTGCGCAGCCTGCTCTACGCAGGCATTTTGCTGTTTACTTCGGGCGTTGGTGTACTCATTTATAACAACATTGACACCATCGGCCACACGGCACTCATTGCCCTTTTGGCGGTGCTGACGGTGGGTAGTTTCTTCTACGTCTACCGCACGAGCGTTCCATTTTCGCGGGGACTCATCGAAAACGAGGCCAAGTTCAGCGATTTTGCCTTGCTCATTGCCTGTACTTTGTTTCTGATATTGGAGGGATATGTACAATGGCGCTACAATGTTTTCGGTACGCGCTACGGTTTGGCTACGGTTTTGCCCGCGGTCCTTTTTCTGTTTTGTGCGTACCGTTTCGACCACCGGGGAGTTCTTTCGATGGGTCTGACGGCCTTTGCTTCGTGGGTGGGCATTACCGTTGCGCCGATGGAAGTGCTGAGCAACAACGATTTTAACGATATGAGACTTATCGTGACGGGGGTACTTTTGGGCATTTTATACATTGGGGCAGGAGTGGCTTCGGAGAGAATGGATTTCAAAAAACACTTCTCGTTTACGTATTTATTGCTCGGAGGAAACGTCTTTTTTATTGGTTCATTGGCGGGGTTGTTTCGGTCAGAAGGTTGGGCCTTTGGGTTTGCGTTGCCGATTGCCGCAGGATGTTGGCTGTTTGTAAATCATGCCCGACGCTCGCAATCGTTTCTTTTCTTGTTGATGGCGGTGGTTTATGGGTACATCGCGTTTACGTACCTACTTTTTGAGGTGATGAACGAAGCGTTGTGGGCATTTTTTGGGATGTTTTATGTAGCCGCAAGTACAGGAGGAGTGATTTGGTTTTTCCTGAATTTTAAAAAATTGTTGAAAGTAAGGGACGAGCAGCAGCAGCGGCAGCGGTGAGAAGTGAGTCAAAAGACCTAATATTTATCATAAAAATCAGCATTCTATTTTGATTATGAAAGCTTACAACGAGACGCTTCTTCTGAACGAATACGCCCAAAAGATGGCTAAAAAATGGCATTCTGAGCGCTTGCTGTCGACGGAACAACTGGCGGAAGCCGTTCAATCGCACGCTCAAGTACCTTATAATCCCAACCTATTTATCAAAATCGGCCTGTTTCTGTTTGGGAATGTTTGTTTCATGTTTGGGGGAGGGTTTGTGTTTATGATTTTGGGTGAGGGGGGAGGCTTTGCGTTCACGGCGCTGTTGTACGGTTTTGGCGTAACTTTTTTGTTGCTCCGACTCATCAAACAGAAACAACTGCATTTTGCGGGGGTGGACAATGCGCTCATATACGGTATTATTGGTGCCACGATGCCGCTCATTTTTGAAGTTTATGATGCGCTGAGAATCAACGAGTTTTGGGTAGGTGTGTTGTTTTGTTTACCCGTTTTGGTGGTGGTGGTTTATAGTTTTGGGGAGCCGTTGGTGGCTTTGGGGGCTTTTCTGTCGGGCTTATTTATTCTGGCTTCCATATTAATGAAAAACCCCATTGGCAAGGCACTTCTGCCTTTTGCGTTGATGATTTACGCGGCAGTGTTTTTTGTCGTTACGCGAAATCTGAGCCAAAAATCAAGTGCCTTTTATTGGAAATTAGCCATTTATTGGGTCAACACTGCCGCTTTGGTGCTGTTTTATGCGGCGGGCAATTATTTTGTGGTTCGGGAGCTAAATGCTGAACTGAACGGACTCGGCTCGCCCTCTCCTGAAGTTGCCTTTGCGGGGTTGTTTTGGGGGTTTTCCATTTTAATTCCTGTGCTCTATCTGTACGGCGGTTTTCGCTGGCGCAACCGTACTTTGCTTTTGTTGGGGCTATTGGGCATCGTGGCTACGATTCTGACGGTCCGTTATTATCATGCCATGCTGGCCATTGAGTGGGTGTTGATTTTGGTTGGTGTTGTGGCGGCAATTAGCGCGTTTTTCCTCATTCGTTCGCTCAAAACGCCTAAATTTGGCTTTATTTACGCTCCCGAAAAAGACAATGACGAGCGTTTTGCGATTGAAATGGTCGTGATTTCTCAAATGACCCAAAATAGTCACTCGGCCGAAAAAGGTGTTGAATTTGGTGGCGGAGATTTTGCGGGCGGTGGCGCAGAAGACAAGTATTGAAGTTGCTTTTTGTGTAGTAATTACCTATTTTTGGGTAAATAACACTGCAATGGGTGCACTTACCATCAAATCAGAAAAAGATCAATATATCATTAATATTGATAAAAATTTGCTTGACAAAGATACATTAATAAAGGTACTTAGCTGGCTAAGAATTGAAGAACTCGCTCAGAAAATGAACGTGGATGATGAAGTGTTTCTCCTGGATGATGAAATTAAATCATCTTGGTGGGAACGAAATAAACATCGTTTTGAGCAGCAATGAAGAAAATTATTGTAGATTCAAACATCATACTTTCAGCGTTGCGTACCAAAGATTCTGAAACACGCCGTAAGCTTATTGCAGCTACTGGGGTTTTGTTTTGCTCCCCTAATTTTTTGATAGCAGAATTGTTTAAGCATCGAACCCGTATCTTCAAAAATGCGATTGCAACAGAAATTGAGATTTTAGAATTTTTAAATCAGATTTTAGAAAAAATCCATTTTGTGAACGAGGAAATTATTTCCATTGAAAATTACTTCGAGGCGTATTACTTATGCCGTGATATTGACCCAAAAGACACTTCTTTTATTGCTCTTACTATCGAATTAGACGCCACTTTTTAGACCCGAGATGATGTGCTCAAACGTGGTTTAGCGGCCAAAGGCTTTGAGCGTTTTTTTGATGAGAATGATTTAACATAAGCGGCCTCACGAGTGGCAGAGAGGGTAAATTTTTGTTTTTCGTTCCTTTCCTGAGTTATACACCCCGAACGAACCCATTCCGAACTCAATGAAAAAGCTGTGCTTCGCGCTTTATTTTTTGCTCCTGTTTTTGCCTTCTTTTGCCCAAAAAAATACCAAACCCACCTCCCAATGGCCCGTCGATATGCCTTGGTGGAAGAAAAATAACCTGCGGGTCATTCAGACCAATCTGCCCGCTTACGAAGCCGCAACGCTGAATCCTGATTCGTTACTCAAAGATTTGGAGGCTTGTTCGGCCAATACGCTGCTCATCAATGCTGGTGGAATCATGGCATTTTATCCTACTAAACTCGATTTTCACTATACCAATCCCTACATGAAGGGAAATATGTTGGGCGACGTCATTCAGCGTTGTCATCAGCGGGGGATAAAAGTCATTGTGCGGTTTGATTTCAGCCGGGTACACGAAAGTATCTTCAAGGCGCATCCCGATTGGTGTTATACCTCGCCCAAAGGCGAGCGCATCATCAATACGGATATGTACGTGGTGTCTATCAATGCGCCGTATGTGCAAGACCGTGCGTTTAAAATCATCGAGGAAGTGATTGATAATTACGGTATTGACGGCATTTTTCTCAACATGCCGGGTTATCAGGTCAACAACCCGTATGAGGGAAAATACCACGGTATTGACCAAAATGAATACGACAAAAAGCGTTTTGCGGAGTACAGTAACGGCCTGACCTTGCCCACAGTAGAGAACAAAGCCGACCCTGTTTTTCAAAAATATTTGGCTTTTAAAAAGTTTACGGTCGAAGATTGGTCGAAGCGGCTGCACGCATTGGTTAAGTCCAAAAGCAATCAAATCGCGATTTGTACCTACATGGACAAGTACGTGGACATCATCCGCCACGAATCACAAACCAACAGCCTGCCCTATTGGCCGTATTCGGCCTCCGACAACGTGGGAAATGCCGTCAATTCCTTTCCTGACCACATCATTAGTAATAGCAGTATTCAGCAAATTTCGTTTCAGTCGCGCTACAATGCCGTGGAGCCAGAAGAGGTTTCCATTCGATTGTACGAAAATATCGCCAACGGTTCGGGGCTAGACATCAGCATGATGGGGGATATGCGTGGCTACGAAGACGAGCGGAATTATGACGTAATTAAAAAAGTCTACGCCCATCATAAAAAGTACGAGCCTTACTTTGGGAAATACACATCGGTGGCCAAAATCGCGGTGGTGGCACCGGGCGCGTGGCCGAGCGGCGCGCCGATGCAGGAGTATCGTGGCATTCAACTGATGCTCAAAGAAGCCCATATTCCGTTTGATATTGTGGAAGACGCCCAAATTGAGCACTTGGCCGACAAGATGAAGAACTACCGCCTTGTGATTTTACCCGACATTACCTATTTGAGCAATGCCTCGGTGCAGGTGTTGAAAGAGGCTGCTCTTCAGGGTGTAAATCTGCTGGCAACCAACCAGACAATGTTTGATAATCCCGACGCTCTGTATCAACTGTTTGGCGCTAAGATCATTAATAAAGACCATGAAGGCAGCGGTTTTTACCTCAAACCCGACAATCATGCGTTGTTTAAGCGCTTTGTGAAGCAAAAAATGCTTTTCTGGAAATTTAATTTAGGCTTGTATGACCTTTCGGGAACTGACAAACAATTCCTGCCCATCCTGAGCAAAGGCCGTCCCGGACCGCCCGAAATCATCGGCGGGCATGAGCCAACGGGCTATTTTGCCATGGGTTTGAATCAACATCCGCGCAGTAAAGCGGTGATTTTGCCTGTTAATGTGGGGCGTTTGTATTATCTGCACGGGTACGAAGAACACAAGAATATTGTCCTGGATGTCATTGATTCTGTTTATCCCGAAGCAAACCAACTGCTGCAAACCAACGCCCACGAGCGCGTGGAGGTGATATTGAAAGAATACATCAAAAATGTTCCCGAAAACAAAGACAAAAAATCGGCGGATGGCCTGATATTGCATTTGGTCAACATCACGGGCTTCAGCGGCAATACGTATTTTGAACCTTTGCCCGTATCCAATCTTTCGTTCAAAATTCAAACAGCCTTTAAACCTTCAAAAATATTCTCGATGGTCAGTAAACAGCCGATAGCATACACTTGGAAAAATGGTAATTTGGAGTTTAAGTTGAATAAGCTGGTTGATTTTGAAGGAATTGTGATTGATAAATAGTGATTCTTGCTATTACTTTGAAACTTTTTGAAAATAAATTAGGTTGACATATCAACAATATTTATTTTTGCGCCATGATAACGAATGAACAGCAAAGCATAAAGGAAAAAATATGGGGACAACTGGGGCAATATCTGACCTTTAATATCAACCATGTGTCACATTTGTTTGCTCGAAAGGTAAACCGGGAGCTTTCCAAGTCTGGGTTTACGCTTCAAATCGAACAATTCCCTATTTTGTTTTTGGTCAATCATTCGACCGAAGGATTACTGTCGCAGCAAGACATCGCCAACTTTCTCCAACGCGACAAATCGGGAATTCAGCGTTCTATTCGCACTTTAGAGCGCGATGGTTACGTACGAATCGTGAGCGATGATACCGACCGACGTAAGAATTTAATTCAATTAACGCCCGCAGGAAAATTTACCATTGATAAAATCACTGAAATGGCAGTTACCTTAAATCAAGAGATTTCTAGCCAACTTACCCCGGAAGAAGTGTCAGCCTTGCTATCAATTTTGAGAAAAATTTCCGCCACCATTGACAATTAGTTTTTTTTATTTAATTAGTTGATATGTCTACTATTGATATGTCAACAATCTATATTTTTCTTTATTTTTTACAAAATGAAACGTTTAGCAGCCTTTTTAATCATCACCTTCGGTGCAGGGTTAACCGCTTCAGCGCAGCAAAGTCGGTCGCTGAAAGAGTGCATCGACTACGGATTGCAGCATTTTGGTACGATGCGCGTGGCGCAGTACCAAGTCGAAACCGCCAACCAGCAGGCGCGGCAAGCACTAGGACAGTATTTGCCCCAAGTGTCAGGAACGGGAAATTTTACGGATAATCTTAAACTTCAAACCACGCTGTTGCCGGCGGGCTTTGCGGGGCCAGAGCCGCGACGTATTTCGTTGGGCTCCAAGTACCAAACCAACTTATCTGCGCAACTGACCCAAACGATTTATGATAAATCGCTGCTCATTGGCATCAAAGCCAACGAAGCGAATCAAAAATTGGCCGATCTTAGTGTACGACAAACCCGTGAAGAGATTATTTACAACATTGCGAGCAATTATTATCAGGTATTCATTGTGCAACAGCAGATTGCGTTGCTTAAAGATAACCTCGAACGCACGCAACAAGTACTCAATATCCTGAAATTACAGCGCGACAACGGCGTGATTCAGCCGATTGATTATACCAATACGGAGGTGAGTTTTAACAACACTCGTTCTCAACTTTCGCTGAGTGAAAACAACTTGGCGCTGGCGCTCAACCGCCTAAAATACCAGATGGGGCTGTCGCAGGAAGCAGAACTTATGCTTTCAGATTCTCTTTTGTTAAAGAAAGTGCCCACCGTGGAGGAAACCAATTTTAGTGCGCAGAGCTTGATTTCGTACCAAAAAGCGACCGCAAATCTGGACTTGCAGCGCTTGCAGTTGTTGCGGACCAAAGCGGGTTATCAACCCACGCTCAATTTTTCGGCGAGTTATGGAACGCTTGCATTGGGTAATCAATTTGCCGATGGCTTTCGCAATTTTACGGGCTTCGGTAGCGTTGGGCTGCGGTTGAATATTCCCATTTTTGACGGATTTCAGCGTGACGCCCAGATTCAGCAGAATCGCCTGACGGTTATGACGCAGGAGGAACAGCTTCGGTTGAATACCGCCGCCTATCAGTTGCAGTTCAGCAATGCCCAAACGCAGATTCAAAAATCGAAGACCAATATTCAAAACGACGACCGCACCGTAAAACTGGCGCAGGAGGTGTACAACATCACCACGTTGCAATACAAACAAGGCACCAAGTCGCTGACGGATTTGATCAATGCCGATAATTCGTACCGACAGGCGCAGTCGAATTACATCAATTCACTCATCAATTTTTACCAAGCCCGACTGGATTTGGAACAATCGCAGGGCTCGTTACTCACTTTTTACAACCAACTTTAGAAATTTCAGCCGAACCATGAAAAAGACCACATTCATCGTCATCGGGGCTGTATTGGCCGTTATGGGCCTGATTGCCTTTCGCCTTTCTTCCAATAAAAAGAAGATTGACACCCAAAATCAATTACCTGCCACCAACGTCACCATCGCTATTCCCGTTACGGTCAGTCACGTAGAGGAAGGCGATGTAAGTCAACAACTGATAAAAACGGGGAATTTAATTCCTTTCAAAGAAGCCGCAATTTCGGCCACCACCGCAGGTCGGGTCACCCACGTCAACTTTAACTTGGGCACGCAGGTGAGCCAAGGAGCGGTGTTGGTTCAGGTAGACAACAAATTGAAAGAACTGTCGCTAGAAGCTACACAGCTTACCATCAGCAAGTTAAAGAAGGATGTTGACCGTTATAATACGTTGTTGGCGGGCAATGCCACCACCGAACTTCAGGTAAATGAGGTGAAGTACAATTACGAAAATGCCATAAATCAGGCGGAGCAAATCAAAAAACAGTTGCTTGACGCCACTGTAAAAGCACCCATCGGCGGCCGCATCGTTAAAAAAGACATCGAAGTGGGTGAGTTTATCAATGCAGGAGCAGTTCTTGGAACCGTTTTGGACGTGTCTCGGCTGAAAGCGGAAGTGCTGGTCAACGAAAGTGACGTGTATCAACTCCGCGTTGGGCAGTCGGTGCGGGTGAGCAGCGATATTTTTCCGGACCGAATTCTTTCGGGGACCATTTCCTACATTTCTCCGCAGGGAAACAGTGAGCACAATTATCCCGTCGAAGTGACGGTCAGCAATTCCCTTGGGTTGAAAGCAGGAACGTTTGTAAACGTAGATTTTTCGCAAAAATCAAATCAAAAAGCGTTACAAATTCCACGTTTGGCTTTGGTGGAAAGCCTCAAAAACCCTTACGTATACGTGGTATCGAACAACATAGCGCAACAGCGTGTCGTCAAAATCGGCCGTGATTTGGGCGATAAAATTGAAGTACTCAGCGGCCTTTCGGCAGGCGATACGGTGGTCGTAACGGGCCAACTCAACCTGAGTGAAGGCAAGCCAGTACAAATTACGAAATAATACACCCTTTTTAAAATACTACAACCATGTCAATAACCGAGATTGCCGTTAAGCGACCGCTATTGGTCACAACGGTGTTCATCGTTCTGATTTTATTCGGTGTTTTGGGGTATAAGCAATTGTCTTATAACTTGTTACCGAAGTTTGAAGCCAACGTCATCAGCGTGGCCACGACCTACATTGGGGCGTCGGCTGATGAGGTCGAAACCAACGTCACCAAACGCATCGAAGACGCGCTGTCGTCGCTCGAAGGTTTGGATAGGATGACCTCGATTTCGCAACAAGGCGTGTCGATTGTTACCATTCAATTGAAAAACGGCATCAATACCACCCTCGCCCAACAAGACGCGCAGCGGAAAGTAGAACAGATTATCAACTTCTTGCCCGATGAAGCCGACCGCCCGATTGTCAATAAATTCTCGACCGATGAATTGCCCGTTTTGCGGATGGGCGTTACCGCCGATTTGTCGCCTACCGAGTTGTTTGATTTGATTGATGATGAGCTGAAACCGCAGCTTTCCAACGTACCTGGAGTAGGGCAAGTGAACCTGATTGGCGGCAATGAACGCCAGATTCAGGTCAATGTGGACAGTGAAAAACTCAAGGCGTACGGTGTCTCAATCGTGCAGGTTTCGCAGGCCATCAACAGTGCCAACACGAGCTATCCAGCGGGGCAACTCGAAACGCGGAATTCGCAGTATTCTATTCGTTTTGACGCGTCTGTCGAAACCACCAACCGCATGAGGGAATTGGTGGTGGCGCGCCGGTCCGACGGAAGTCAGGTGCTACTCAAAAACGTAGCGGAAGTGGTCGATGCGACCGCCAAACCCAGCGCCATCAACCACATCAACGCCAAGCCGTCGATTGGGATTCAGATTTTAAAACAATCGGATGCCAACGCCGTGTCGGTGAGTGAGTTGGTGCGGGCAAAAATTACGGTGTTGGAAAAACAATACGGTAAGAATAACCTAAAATTCACCATTGCCTCCGACCAATCGGTGTACACGCTGGCCTCAGCCCACGCCGTAGTTGATGACTTATTCTTGGCAATTTTGATTGTATCGGTTGTGATGCTGATGTTTTTGCACAGTTTTCGCTCCTCGCTTTTTGTACTGGTGGCGTTGCCGTCTTCTATTTTACCCACGTTTTTGCTGATGTACGTGGCGGGCTTCTCGCTCAACATGATGACGCTCATGGCGCTTTCGCTGGTGGTCGGGATTCTGGTGGATGATTCCATTGTGGTGTTGGAAAATATAAATCGACACCTCGAAATGGGCAAAGACAAACGCACTGCCGCCCTCGATGGACGGAGTGAAATCGGCTTCACGGCCCTCGCCATTACCTTGGTCGACGTGGTGGTATTTATTCCCTTGGCTTTGACGGGAGGCCTGATTGGCAATATTTTGCGGGAGTTTTCGCTCGTGGTGGTTTTCTCAACGTTGATGAGTTTGGTGGTGTCCTTTACGCTGACTCCATTGTTGGTTTCGCGTTTTGGAAAAATGGAAACCCTCAATCCCAAGAGTTTGTGGGGCAAACTAAACATCGGTTTTGAGCGCTTGCTCGATCGCATAATTGATACCTACACGCATTATTTGAAGTGGGTGTTGGGCCACAAGCGCTGGATGTATTTGGCCGTTATCGTATTGTTTGTGGGTTCGGTTTCGCTGGTTCCTGCGGGCTTTATCGGGGCGGCTTTTATGCCCAAAAGCGATCAGGGTGAAATGAGTATTCAGTTGGAATTGGCCCCTACGGCTTCTATTTACCAGACCAACGCCATTGCCCAACGCGCCGAAGAAATCATCATGCAACACCCAGAGGTGACAAACGTATTTTCCAACATTGGCTACACCAGCAGCGGCATCAGTACGGCTTCCAACGGCAACATTGCCGACATCAACGTGAAGTTGATTGATAAAAAAGAAAGGAAGTTTTCGACGGATGATTTTGGGCAGATGCTCAAAAAAGAAGTGGGTCAGCTCCCTGGCGTAAAAGTGACCGTAAATGCAACCAGTATAGTCGGGTCGGCGCAGGCTCCGATTCAGATTGCCGTAAAAGGAACGAGTCTCGAAGTGATTCGAAAATCAGCCGCAGAAGTATTGAAAGTGGTGCAATCAGTGCCGGGCACGCAAGATGTAAAATATTCGGTGAAAGACCCGAAACCCGAAATTACGGTAAATCTTGACCGCGAAAAAATGGCGCAACTGGGCATCAGTGCTTCCGACGTTGGTATTGCTCTACAAAATGCCTTTCGGGGAAACGACCGTTCTAAATTTAAACAAAATGGTAACGAATACGACATTCTTATCAGTTTGGACCAATTTGACCGTAGCAATTTAGCCGATGTCAGCAAATTGCTTTTTGTGAATAGCCAAGGTAAGTCATTTGAACTGTCGCAGTTTGCCAAAGTGGAAGAAAAAGTGGGAGAAAGCGTGCTTGAACGCATCGACCGACTGTCGTCCATCACCGTCAATTCGCAGGTAATCGGCCGTCCAGTGGGTACTGTGGGGGCCGACATTCAGAAAAAAATGGCGCAGGTAAAACTCCCCGAAGGCGTAACGGTCCAGTATTTAGGTCAATTACAACAACAATCTGACGCCTTTGGCAGTCTGGGATTGGCGTTGGGGATTGCCATTTTGTTGGTGTATTTCATCATGGTGGGCTTGTACGAAAGCGTTATTTATCCATTTGTGGTTTTATTTTCTATTCCCGTCGCGTTGATTGGTGCCATCTTGGCTTTGGCCTTGACCATGGAAAGCATGACCGTTTTCTCCATTGTCGGGATGATTATGTTGTTAGGTTTGGTGGCCAAAAACGCGATTTTGATTGTTGACTTTACCAACCAATTGAAAGAGCAAGGCCACGACGTGATTCACGCGCTCATTGAAGCGGGAAAAGAGCGGATGCGCCCTATTTTGATGACGACACTCGCGATGGTGTTCGGGATGTTGCCCATAGCATTGGCCAGCGGCGCGGGTGCCGAAACCAAGAACGGGATGGCATGGGTAATTATCGGTGGACTGACCAGTTCGTTGATACTCACGCTGTTTGTCGTTCCTGCTACGTATTTAATCGTCGACCGTATTAAAGACCGTTTGACTGGTAAAGGCCGAAAGCCGCTGAAACCAGAAATGGCAGAAATTGCCTAATTTTTTTATCCACACCTTCAATAGTTGAAGCCCGCATTGGTTCTCCGATGCGGGCTATTTTTATGGGTAAGAGGAGTTTTAGAAAATAGGATTTGCTTATGAGCGCAGCTTCCATAACTGCAGCGTTTCGCTCCACCAACGCGCCCAACGGTGCGCAAAATAACCCGTAAAGGGCAGCGAAAGCGCGTACAAAACGGAGGTTTTTAAATCGGTGAATCCTAAGACAATGCCCCATTGAATCAGCCACACAAATGGGAAGGTAATGAGGGCAAACAGCACAAGGCGGATGGCGCTCGAAAACTGCTTGTCTTTGAGTTTTTTGGTAACATAAAACGGAATGGAAAACGGAATGACGCTGTTGAGCCAGCCATACAGCGCCACGGGAGCGCTGAGCAGCAGACCCAAGGTTTGTAAAACCAAGGCAAAAACGGACGGTTTGGGTTGCCCGTAAATTTCGGCTTCAATGCCCCGTTTGGATAAAGTATGCTTTAGGTTTTTGGTTTCTTCCAGTCGCTTGGTGTAGGTTTCGGCATTGAGTTGGCGTAGTCGCTCCAGTCCTTTTGCTTTGTCGAGCACGTTGTTTGTCAAATCTCCTTCTTTTCGTATTTCGGTATCAGTCAGCCACTTGAGCGTGTCGTGGTGGGGTAGGTCGTCAAAATGCAGCATCTTGCTTTTGATTTCGTCCGACATACGCTTCGTGAGTTGGGTCAGGGAGCGGGGTTGGTTTTGCTCGTACTCCGCCTTAAAGTCGCGGACGCTGAAAGGTTCTCCAAAGTTTACGACCAATTTTTCGCCCATTTTCTGGCAGTTGGTATAATACAGACCGCAGGGGAGAATTTGCAGGTTGAGGTTCCAGTCGTGGGCCGTTTCGGCCTTAAATGCAATCCGGGCCAAGCCTTTTTTGAACGGTCGTAGGTGGTACTGTACCCCGTGGTTGCCTTCGGGAAACGCCGCCAACGTGCCACCCGCGCCAAGGATATTGACGCACATCTGAAAAATCTCGTCGTTTTGCTGCATTTCATCCATGCCGTCGCGCAGGCGGTACACGGGCAGCATTTTTAGGTACATGAGCAGTTTTCGGACAAAATCTTTTTTGAAAATATCGGCGCGGGTTAAAAAATAGGGTTGACGAGCGCCCACGTTTAGCACCACCGCCAAGGCATCCATGAGCGTGTTTTGGTGATTGGTGACGATTAAAATCGGGGTATTGGGGGCAAGGTCTGTCGGGAAATTCTTAATTTCTACTTTACGATAAAAGATAACATTGTGCCAAAATCGAATATAAGCGCGAAGAGCGTGATAGAAAAAAAGATTATTAAACATTGCCGGCCGATGGGTTTTGGGATGATTGTTTCGGTGTTTTATGTAAAAAAATACGGGTACATGCGGCTGCAAAAGTAACCCATTTTTTGACATGAATCACGGCAAAGTGGGCGTCAAAACGATGCTTTCTCAAATTTTAGCCAACGAAAAACGATGTCCCTTAAGCGGATGCTTTCTCCCGCGCAAGGATGGCAGTCAAGATGCTTAAAATCAGGGTGATGGGCGTGGCGATGTATTTTTCTAAAGAATTGATTGCCACGAGATTGCCGAGGGTATTAACCGCAAAAATCAACGACATACCCCAAAATAGCACCGTGAGCAAACGACCGGGGAAGTTGATTTTTAGCCATTTTGCTTTCACGGCCACCAAAAACATAAAAAACAGGTTGACGGCAATCGAAATCGTTTCAAACTGAATCATTTCTTGGTGGCTTTTGAGCCGCCCACCCCAGGTATTTTCGTAAGGAATAACGCCCGCAAGAATCAAAAAATGAAACACCAGCACGGCCGAAAAAATAAACATGATGCTGAGTTTGATGGCCCGATTTTGCGTATTCATTGGGTAAAAGAGTGGTGATTTTAAAGGTTAGAGTAAACCAATAGAGTGATTGCAATGGCTATTGAAGTACGTAACTATGACAAGTATTGGGTGATTAACCCCTATTGTTGTGGGGAGTGGGGACTAGGCGGAGGCGGGGCATTTGGAAAACGTCTCCTCTACATTTATACAGAATTGCAAATATTGAGTTTACATGTGTCAGCCGTACTTATGCCAAATCAATGCTATTTTTTTACAGAATTATCAACAATTTGTCACAGACCAATAGAACACGGATAAAACGAATGTTCCAACACGGATTGAAATGGATTTAATTCGTGAAAACCCGTGTTTCCAAAGGAATCAGTGTCATCCGTGTGCCATTATGGGAGCTTACGACAAATTCTTTATAAGTCCTTTTTTTATTCTGGTTGTAATGTCGTTCGATTATGTGTTGTTTCAATTTCAAATTTTAGCCGTGATGTTAAACCTTCAAGTCCTGGATATATAAATCCACGGTGAATTCCAATATAATATAATTCGTTTAATATATCCTTCTTTATGTCCTTATCAATTGTAATTTCTATGAAAGTGTCAACAGAAATCCTTGGATTTTCATTTATGGGTATAAAAGGATTATTGTCTTTAGGAATTTCGTGAATTGTAAAACAACCAGATTGATTTGTAATACGGGAGTCAATATGAGAAGGGAAAATAATATTTTCATAAATGTCACCTGACAAATCAATTTTTTTTGCTAACCAAGTGCTTTCTTCCCAACAATTATTAGTTGAAATAAGCCCATATAACCAGACATTGGCATCTTTATTATTTTTATAATTCTCAACGGCAAAATATAAGGCAACTAAAGGATTTGTTGACCAGTCTAGAAGTCTTGTTGGCAGACCATAATGTTGAGCCATTGTCAACCATTCAATTTCATTTGTTGGAATAGTTTTAATGAATGGTCTGGATTCTGCTTTGAATTGTCTCGTTATGTATTCTTCTATTCTGTCCCAGTTTGCCCAAGATTCTGTTCTGTTAACTCTAAAAAGACTTGGAACAAGCTCATAGGACTTATCACTATGACCTCTATAAAACCATTGTGATATCTGTCTATGTTCTTGGTGATTTATAAACTCAATGTATTCTCCTAATGATTTTATATTTGTATTCGGTGTCATAATATTTTAAAGCCTTTCAAGTGAGTCTAAGTTTGGGTTTTTGTATTATGTCTTGTGTTTAGGGTCTGTGAAACTTGCCCACAATAAAAAAATCCCCCAAACCTAATCCTTCACACCCACCAACGTACTTTTTCGTTGCCAATAAAACGCCAAGGCCGTGCCTGATACAATGTGCCAGATGCTCCACCAACCAGCCACGATGGCCATGCCGCCCAGCGGCAAATCGGGTGGAAAAACGGCGGGGTTAAAAAGCAGCGCGAGTCCTAAGCCCGAGTTGTGGATGCCAGTTTCGATGCTGAGCGTGCGACGGTTGGTTTCTGAAAGACCAAAAACGGTCGCGGTCAGGTACCCGATGCCCAGCGCGATGCCGTTGTGAATCAGCACCAACAGAAAAACGTAGGTGATGTGATTGATGAAAATGTCGAAATTTTTGGTGAATGCCACCACCACCAAAACGATAAAAAACACCAACGAAGCCTGCCGCAGGGGTTTGATGAGGCGCTCCGCAAGGCGAGGCAAATAAACCGAGCAGAGCATTCCGAGCGCCATTGGCAGTCCCAAAATCATCATGACCGATTTGAGCAACTCCCGCCAGTCGAGTTCGATGGGCCGCACGAGTGAGTTGGCCTGCGCGTACATGTTGCCCCAGAATGTAAAGTTAAAGGGCGTCATAACCACCGCCAAAATCGTGCTGATGGCCGTTAGGCTGACGGCCAGCGCCACGTTGCCTTTGGCAAAGGAAGTGATGAAATTGGAAATATTGCCGCCCGGACAGGCAGCCACCAAAATCATCCCCAAGGCCACGCCCACGGTGATATTGTCGCCCAGGGCCATCACCAGACCAAAGGTGGCGGCGGGCAATAAAATGGCTTGGCTCAACACGCCCGCAATGAGTTGTCGGGGATTTTGAATGAGGTTTTTGAAATGTTCGGGTTTGATTTCCAGCGCTACGCCAAACATAATCAGCGCGAGCGCCACGTTGATGGTGGCCGAGCTTTCGGCCGAAAAATCGAGGCGGATGTAGTCCAGCGCCGCTAAAGATTCTTTCATAAAAGGGAAGAGGTCAGGTATTTACAGGTCAATTTTGGGCAAAGACAAACGGTACTTTACCGCGATTAACCGAACAATAATAATCAATAATACGCATCCAATCGCATTCCAATCCGAATGAAAATCGTAGTAATCCAGTAAAACAAACACAACCGCCCCCGCCATGCAGGCCGTAGCGTAGATTTCTTTTTGAAAAATCAGCGGTAGTTCGTTGATGAGGGTGTCGCGAATGACGCCGCCAAAGACAGCAGATACCATTCCTAATATAATGGCTGCAAAAGGATTGACGCCGTATTGCAGGGATTTTTGCACGCCCAAAATCGTGTAGACGCCGATGCCCACGGTGTCGAGCAGAAAAATGACTTTATGCAACCGAAAAATGATGCGCTTGAATAGGACCGTAATGATGACCCCCAACGTAATGAAAATCAGGTAATTCATGTCTTTCACCCACGCCAAGGGATACACGCCCAGCGTGACGTCGCGGAGGGTACCGCCGCCGATGGCCGAGATAAAGCCCGTAAAAAAGACGCCGAACAGGTCTTGGTACATTTTCTTATCGGAAGCCGCCAAAGCACCCGATATGGCAAACACCAATACGCCAATCATATCAATATAGTAAGGGAGCTGCATAACGGGGGTTGATTTGACGAATGCACAAAATAAAGAGAAACCTAATTGAGAAACCAATTTTTACCTTTCATGAAGTTTTTTTTACACTTCATGCAACCTTTAGCTACTTGAATGCATCTTATCACTGAAATTAGCAGCGTGAAAACAAAGTAAGCAAGAGATTACAGGCAGTTAACTATTCTTAAAGTATCCCATTGGCTGCCTGTAATCTAAAATTTATCCAAAACGACTCCTTCAAACCGTTTGTCCAAAAAATCAAACCGCTTGTGTAAAAAAAGGTAGCTTGTATTGCAAAGTACCGTAGTTTTGAAGCAGTAATTAACAACAGCCATTTTAAACAACAGCCATGAAAACTTTTACGAGTTTGGTTGCAGCTATGTTGCTGCTTTCTACTTCAATGTTTGCCCAAAGCCCCGTTCGGGGGAAAGTATCGGGCGAAATCCGTGAAACAAACGGAAAAGCCCTCCCATTTGCGACGGTTTTATTGCTCAAGGCAAAGGACTCTACACTGGTAAAAGGAGCCATCACGAGCGAAACGGGTTATTATGAAGTTGAAAACGTGCCTGAGGGCAGTTACTTGATTGGAGCCAACATGGTTGGATTTCAAAAAACGTATTCGGCTCCCTTTGCGGTTTCGGCCGCCGCTTCCACCGTTCAGGTGCCAGCACTTCAGATGACCGAAACTTCGCAGACCTTGGACGAGGTAAAGGTGATTTCCAAGAAACCTTTTGTGGAACAGCAGATTGACCGGATGGTGGTCAACGTTGAAAACAGCGCTGTGTCGGCGGGTGGAACGGCCCTGGAAGTGTTGGAAAAAGCACCGGGTGTTACGATTGACCGCCAAAATGACCGTTTGCAATTGAAAGGCCGTCAGGGAGTGATGGTGATGATTGACGGGAAATTGCAGCAGATTTCGATGCAAGACCTTATGAATATGCTCCAAAGTATGCCCAGCGACAACGTTGAAAAAATTGAGTTGATTACCAATCCACCCGCCAAATACGACGCCGCGGGCAATTCGGGCTTGATTAACATTGTGTTGAAGAAAAACAAAAATTTCGGCACCAACGGAAACTATACCCTCAGCGCAGGAGTGGGAAAATACGAAAAACTGAACGGCTCGATTGGTCTCAATCACCGCACAGCAAAAATCAACTCATTTGCCAACGTGAGCCTCTTCCACGCCCGTTTTCAAAACACGCAGGACATCGACCGGACCATTGCTTACAAAGACCAAATTACTTACTTGGACCAAAACAGCCCCCGCGTGGGTAATCCCCAAAACCTGAGTTTTAGGGCGGGAGTGGATTATTTTGTGACCAAGAAAACCACCGTCGGCATCTTGGCAACGGGCTTCTTGAATCAGTTCAAAATGAACGGAATTTCAAGCACGGATTTTTATGACAAAAACCGTACGCTGACGGGCCGTTTTGCCACCGACGCTTTCAACCATAATAAGTTGAATAACTTCACGGGCAACCTCAATTTGAAACATGATTTTGGGAACGGACGCGAATTGAGCGCCGATGCCGACTACTCGGTTTTTGACGGAAATTCTGGTAATGACCTCAATACCAATTATTTTGACGCCAAAGATGTGCTTACGAGCAAAGAAATTGTTCGCAACATCATGCCTTCAACCATCGGTATTGCGGCCGCAAAAGTTGACTATATCCATCCCCTCAAAAAGGGTAAATTTGAAGCCGGTGCCAAAAGTAGTTTGGTAAATTCAGACAACGATATGCGTTTTGAGACGCAGGTGGATAAGCAGTGGATTCTGGACCCTTCGCGCTCTAATCGTTTTAAATACACCGAAAATATCAACGCGGTTTACTCCAATTACAGCACAAAACTTGATAAAAAAACACAGTTGCAGTTGGGATTGCGCGTGGAGCATACGCACTCAAAAGGAAATTCAGTAACGCTCAACAGCATCGTTGATCGCAACTACATCAACGCGTTTCCCAGTGTGTTTGTGTCGCGTCAGTTGGATACCAACAACGTGTTGAACGTGTCGTTTAGTCGTCGCATCGACCGTCCGAACTACCGCAATTTGAATCCTTTCCAGTTCTTTTTAGATCCGTTGACGTTCCAACAAGGGAACCCGAATTTGCGCCCGCAGTTTACCAATTCGTTTCAGGTGACACACGTATTTAAGGGGATGTTTTCGACCACGTTGGGCTACAGTCGCATCAACGACGTCATTGCTGACCAGATTCCTAAACAGATTGCCGAGGAAAATAAAACCTACGTAACCACCGAAAACCTTGACCACCAAGATAGTTACAACGCAACGTTTAGTATTCCCGTCACCATCAGTAAATGGTGGACAATGCAAAACAACGTGAGTGCGTTTTATAACCGTTACCGCTCGTTTTACTACGGTGCCGACTTGGATTTGGGTCAATTTGGAGCGACGGTATTTGTGACCAACAATTTTACGCTTCCCAAGGGCTACACGGCGGAGTTGAGCGGATTCTGGAATTCACCAACGCAGTACAACATCCTCCAAGCCAAAGCACAGGGGCAAATCAGTGCTGGTTTTGCCAAATCACTTTGGAATCGGAAAGCATCGTTGCGTTTGAATGTACAGGATATTTTCTTCCTGAATCGTTTTGCTGGAACGGTCAAATACCAAGACTTGAATTTCAGCGTCAATTCGCGCTGGGAAAGTCGCCAAGTACGCTTATCGTTTACGTACCGATTTGGAAATCAAAATGTTAAAGCCGCCCGTCAACGGAGCACAAGTACCGAAGATTTGCGTAACCGGGCCAATTCCGGCCAGTAAAGGAGAGGGGTTGAAGGGGGAGTACTGAAAACCGCTTTGGACCAGCGACAAACAAAATGTAGACATTCACTGTAACCATTTCCTTTTTTGCCAGTATCGACAATCAGGAAATACATATAAAGATTTTAGTTTAGGTTAAGAAAACGTCGGAAAGCCGTCCTTCACTTGAGGGGCGGCTTTTTTTTGTCTTTTGTCGCAGGATGTTTTCTAATAATGTCCATCCAAATCAAAGAATAAGGGCTTGATTTACTTTTAAGAACAACTCATTCTTTCATTTTCAAAAATACGATGAAGTACTTTGTGTTGACCTTTGGCTTGTTTTTTAACCTTTTTGCACAGGCACAATTGGTGGAAAAACTAACCCAACTTCGCCCGGATTCGCCGTGGAAATTAACGTCTTCGGTTCGGCTTCAATTTCCGAGTTTTCATCCCCAAGGAATGGTCAAAATCGGCCAATATTTTTACCTGAGTTCGGTAGAAGTCACCCGCAAACGGCAAAACAACGACGGAGGCGCAGGCATCGGCCACCTTTTTAAGTTTGACTCCAAGGGCAAATTAATCGCTTCCATTACCTTGGGCGAGGGCTTAATGTATCATCCTGGCGGGATAGATTTTGACGGAAAACACATCTGGGTTCCCGTGGCAGAATACCGCGCCGACAGTCGCGCAGTGATTTATAAAGTCGACCCTGAAACGATGAAAGCCATCGAAGTGATGCGCGTGGATGATCACCTTGGGGGCATCGTCCACGATACCGAAGCCAATACGCTCAACGCGGTTAGTTGGGGTTCTCGTCGCTTTTATCAGTGGGAAATGCCGTCAAATACTACCGTTTCTCCAAAGCAATTGCGGGTAGATAATCCCGCCTTTTACGTTGATTATCAGGATTGTCACTACATCGGACAACGCAAGATGCTTTGCGGTGGGCTAAAAAAATACAAAACCGCTCCCGACGCGGCGGCTTTTGCGTTGGGGGGCTTGGAAGTAGTGGATTTGAAAGACAACCGTCCGGTGTTTCAGGTGCCGTTGCTGCTGTGGTCGCCCACGGGTGCGCCCATGACCAACAATCCCTTTTGGATGGAATCAACCGTCACGGGTCTGCGCGGCTATTTTGTGCCCGATGATGATGCCGCTTCGACGCTGTTTGTGTACGAGACCGACTTAAAATGAAGTAGAATAAGCCTTTTCTTGCTTTGATAAATAGTTGTATTTCACCCCCAAAAACTTGTTTTCTCATGAATAAAATTGCCACTAAATCGTTCATTTTTGCTGGGTCCATGCTTGTGGTTGGCTTAGCATTTCCCTCAATTGCCCAAGTAGGAGTCGGGGTAAAAGCCCCCAAAAAAGCCGAGGTGTATTTTGACGGGTCGCGCAAAATGCTCGATGAAAAATGGACGTATTGGGATGGCCCACGTTTGGCGGCGACGCTTCCCATCAAGTGGTTTATTGTCAATGACCCTGTCGATAAGGGTACGGCCGTCAATACCAATGACCCTGCCGCCGCGGGTGGAAAGTACGGCGCGGCGGATATTGTGACCAAAGAAAAATTCAAGGATTTTCGCCTTCATGTGGAGTTTTACATTAGCAAACCCGGTGGCAACAGCGGTGTGTATCTCCAAAATCGCTACGAAATTCAAGTATTAGACGGTGATACCACCTCGCACGGCATGGCGGCGGTCATCAACGAAACGCCTTCTCCTTATTATGCTTATAACGGCGTAGGTAAATGGAACGCCTACGATATTATGTTTAGGGCGGCGCGTTTTAAGGATGGGAAACTGGTTGAAAAACCGTTGGTAACCATCTATTTTAACGGTAAAAAAGTGCACAAAAACCAACGCATCAGTCAAGTATGGGGCGGCCCGAACTCGGGCATTGATGGGGGAAATGATGGTGGCAAAGGCATTACCGACGTGCCCGGTGGCTTAAAATTACAGGCCGAAGGCCACGACGTGCTTTACCGCAATATATGGATTCAGAAAATGGACATAACCGAAGCAAATACCGATTTTTAATCACCTGTTCTTCGGAGACTTGGAAAGTTTGGAAAACTTTCCAAGTCTATTTTTTTACTTTTTATTTCGTTTAAAGGTTTTTTCCACTTCTACGGCCCAAAAAGTGATGCTTGATACGCCAAAGGCAACGGCTAATTCTTCCAACGTAAGAGGTTGCGTATGAAAGAAGTCATTCAGAAACGGCACGTATATCACCGCCATCTGCAAGGCAATTGTTAATAATACGGCCCCAAGCAGGGTTTTGTTACCCAATAAACCTTGGCTAAACAGCGATTCTTTATGGCTTCGCACGGCCATCACGTGCCAAAGCTGACTCAAACACAGTACCGTAAACACAATCGTTTGCCAGTGGTCAGCTCCAGAATTGATTTCGTACCACTGCGTGCCAACGGTCAGCAATCCCACCAAAATACCTACCCAAATGATGTGGCGGCCCAGTCCGTTGGCAAAAATGCTCTCTTTGGGGTCGCGCGGCGGGTGACTCATGATGCCTTTTTCGGCAGGCTCGGCCGCCAGCGCCAAGGCAGGCAAACCATCCGTTACCAAATTGACCCATAAAATATGAACGGGCAACAACGGAATAGGCAAGCCAATGAGCGGAGCCAAAAAGATGCTCCAGATTTCGGCGGCGTTGCCAGTCATGATGTACTTAATGAATTTGGTGATATTGTCGTAAATGCGACGCCCTTCGCGGACGGCCTTGATGATGGTGGCAAAATTATCGTCCAACAAAATCATGTGTGCGGCCTCTTTGGTCACGTCGGTGCCCGTGATTCCCATGGCAATGCCGATGTTGGCGCGTTTGAGCGAAGGCGCATCGTTGACGCCGTCGCCCGTCATGGACACAAACTGGTCGCGATTCTGAAGGGCTTTTACGATGTTTAGTTTTTGTTCGGGCGACACGCGCGCGTACACTCTAATGTCTAGCACTTCTTTGGCAAACTTCTTTTCGCTCATGGCCGCCAGTTCTTTGCCCGTGATTACCTTTTGTTGATCGTTGTCCAAAATGCCGATTTCGCGGGCGATGCTCGCCGCCGTGAGTGGGTGGTCGCCAGTGATCATCACGGGCACAATTCCTGCCGATTTACATTCTTGAATGGCCTTTTGTGCTTCTTCGCGGGGTGGGTCAATCAGGCCGACAAGCCCCAAAAAATCGAGGTCTTTTTCGATGGTTTCAATGGTAATGTCGGCTGGTAATGCGTCCAATACTTTGGTGGCAAACCCCAAAACGCGCATTCCTTCTTGGGCCATGCGTTCTTCCTGTTCTTTGATAGCGGTGTCGTCTCCAATGCTGATTTGGGCAATGGATTCGGCCGCACCTTTGGAAATAACCAAAAATTTACCGTCGTATTCGTGAATGGTGGTCATGGCCTTGCGGTCTGAATCAAACGGCAATTCATGCACGCGTTTGTTCTTCTTCCGCCATTGTTTATCAAAAGATTCCTGCGCTTGGGCGTAGTTGAGGATGGCCACTTCAGTGGGGTCGCCAGTGAGGACGTTGTCTTGTTTTTTTACATCTTGATTGAGGGCCATTGCCTGCAACATACGCATTTGGTCAGCTTCATTGGTTACCCAAAGGTCCACCACTTCCATTTTGTTTTTGGTCAAAGTCCCCGTTTTGTCGGTGCAGATGTAGGTCACTGAGCCGAGGGTTTCGACCGCGTATAGTTTTCTGACAAGGGCATTTCGCTTGGCCAAACGGCCCGCGCCCAATGCCAACGAAACCGTGATGACGGCGGGTAATGCTTCGGGAATGGCCGCAACCGCGAGCGAAATGGACGTAAGCAGCATGTTGCCGATTTCTTCACCGCGCAGATACCCCGCCAAAAACAGTACCCCGCAGAGGATGAGGATGATAATGGTCAATCGTCGGCCAAAATCGCCCATTCTTTTTTGGAGGGGCGTTTCACTGCCTTCTTCTTGCAACATCCCCGCAATTTTGCCCAGCTCGGTGTCCATACCCGTGGCCACTACGACGCCCTGCGCTCGTCCGTTGGTGACGTTGGTGCCGCTGAAAGCCATGTTGGTGCGGTCGCCCAAAGGCAGCGATTTGTCATCAAGTGGGTCGGTTGTTTTATCCACAGGCTGTGATTCACCCGTCAGGCCTGCTTCTTCAATTTTGAGTGAATGCACTTCCATCAAACGCAGGTCGGCGGGTACGGCCGCGCCCGCTTCTAGCAAAACGAGGTCGCCTTTGACAAGCTCAGGGGAGGGAATATCGGTGGGTTTTCCGTCGCGGATTACTTTGGTGGTCGGAACTGCCAGCTTTCCGAGCGCTTCCATGGCTTTTTCGGCGCGGTATTCTTGCACAAAACCAATAACGGCATTGAGAAGAATGATGACTAAAATAACGATGGTATCCGATAACTCGCCCACAATCCCCGACACGACGGCTCCCACAATGAGCACCAGAATCATGACGTTTAGGAATTGTTGAAGAAAAATGAAAATAGGCGATTTTTTCTTCTTTGTCTTCAATTCGTTGCGTCCTTCACTTTGCAGTTTTTGCTGGGCCACCGAAATTGTCAGGCCCGTTGGTGAGCTGTGCTGCTGTTTTAAAGCCTCTTCTGGGGAAAGTAAATGCCAGTGTTGTGTCATAATTTAATAGTTTATGAATGTCGGCGGATGAAACATTTTTGCTGATTAATGTCTAAAAAAAAGCCCAGCGTTCAATGAATTAGAATGGGGAAACGAAAAGGAACTTTCGGGCAATTTTGCTAAATTTACGCCCATAAAATTATTTACAGCCATTTTATGTCTCGAATTTTTCCGTTTTTTTTCGTCTTTGGCTCATTATGTTCTTTTGCACAAGATGCTGAAATCTTCAAACCAGTTTCTGTTAAAAAAGAACTTGAAGCTGTCCAAATTTCTTCCACACTTCGCATCGACGGTCTCATGAATGATGCGGAATGGAAACAAGCCAAGCCGTCCGCTGACTTTACCCAAATTGAACCTTTTCAGGGAAAAAGCCCTAGTCACGCCACCGAAGTTAGGGTGCTTTACAACCGAAACTATTTGTACCTCGGCGTTTTTTCGCGGGACTCACTGGGCAAAAAAGCCATTCGTGCTACGGATTTTAAGCGGGATTTTAACGCCCGGCAGCACGATTTTATGGGGGTGGTTTTTGATGGCTTTAACGACAAGCGCAATGCGATGGCGTTGATAACCAACCCTTATGGGGTGCAGCGGGATTTGCTTTCATTCGATGATATTTATTATGACATCGACTGGGATGGGCTTTGGCGGGTGCGTACTTCGCGCTCAGATTCGGGTTGGGTGGCCGAAATCGCTATTCCTTGGCAAACTTTACGTTACCCCAAAACGGAGGCAGTGTCGCAGGATTGGGGATTTAACGTGTATCGAAACCGCCGATTAAGCAACGAACAAACGGCTTTTTCGCCCTATCCGCGCTCTTTCACAGCCATGAGAATGGAATATGCTGGTGTGTTGAAAAATCTCCAGCCGCCGCCGCCCAAGCCCAACGTGCGGATTCAACCTTATTTTTTGACTTCTTACGACCACTACAAAAATTTTGACCCGAGTATCAAGCCTGAGGATACCAACTTTAAATTGGGCGGGGAACTCAAGTGGGCCATCAATCCCAACGCGGTGCTGGACTTGACGACCAATACTGATTTTGCCCAGGCGGATGCCGACCGACAGGTCAACAACGTGACGCGGTTTTCGGTGTTTTTTCCTGAGCGGCGGCCGTTTTTTCTCGAAAATGCCTCATTGTTTGGCGTGGGCGTAGGTCCGAGTGAGGATTTGGCGGGCGGTACGATGCGTGTGCAACCTTTTTTCAGTCGTCGAATTGGGTTGGATGACAACGGAAATCCGATTCCCATTGATGTCGGCGGGCGCTTTGTGTACCGCTCTTTGAAACGTAATTTCGGGGCAATCTTGATGCGGCAACGGGGCGTGGAGGATACGCCGGCTACTAACTTTTTTGTGGGACGATTTTCGGAAAATTTTGGTAAACAAAACCGAATTGGTGGACTAGTTACCATCAAAAACCGTCCCGACGGTTCCAACGTTACCAGTACCCTTGATGGCTTTTTTCGATTGAACGCTTCCCATTCCATCAACGCTATGGTGGTACATTCGGCCTCAACGGGGACGGGTAAACAGGGTTTTTCTGGGTTTGCTCAATATTATTATACCACCAACCAATGGAAAATGTGGTGGACGCAGTCGATTGTGACCAAAGACTTTAATCCCGAAATGGGCTTTGTGTCGCGCACCGACGTGATTGGCACCACACCGGGTATCTTTTTTTATAACCGGGGTAAATGGTTGCCCAAAAAACTCATTAGGGCCTTTGAACCGGGTATCATGACCGAGTTTTATCATCAGGCATCTACTGGACAACTGATTGAAAGACAGGTAAATATAAATCCTGTCTGGTTTAATTTTCAGAATGGTGGCTTCTTTGGGTATTTGATTAACCCTACGTTTCAACGATTGACGGAGCCTTTTGCGCCCTTGGGAATCACCATCCGGGAGGGCGAGTACAATTATGTGCGGCATCAGGTATACTTGAGTACCGACCAGTCGAAAATGCTGAATTTTTTCATGGATTATAGTTGGGGTTCATATTTTGATGGAAAACTTAACGCTTTGAATGCGCAATTGCAATTTGCGCCGTTGCCACATTTGTCATTGACGGGGCGTTTTAATCGTAACCATTTCAATAAAGTAGGTGACGCTAAAACCACCGCCGATGTGGATTTATACAGCTTGGAAGGGCGCTTTGCGCTGAATCCCCGCGTGCAATTGATTGGGTTTTACCAGAAAAATACGGGGACAAATTCGCAAAACTACAACATTCGCTTGTCGTGGGAGTATCAGCCGTTGTCGTACATCTACGTGGTGTATAACCATCGTGGATTTGATAATATGGGAGTGAGAAAGCAAACTGAAGACCACGTCATTGCCAAAATTAGCTATTTGAAGCAGTTTTAAGGCTAAATTTTCAATCTTCGAAACGACTTCGATACAAATTGCGCATTCCGTAAATGTATCGGATGGCTACGCCAAACTGATAACTCACGGGGCGTAAGGTAAGTGAAGATGTGCTTTCAATCAGTCGGTTGATGTATAATTGGGAATCGGAGCGTAGGGCAGAAGCACCCGCGTAGTGAACGCGCCCGAAGGCGACGAGTTCGAGGTGGGTCGATACGCGGCCCACAAATTCAAGGCTTACTTCGGGTTCTAGTTTAGATTTTCCAGTGGAGAAGGTTTGATTTTCTACCAAAAGCGTATCGGGTGCGTTGCCAGCGCCTGATACACGGGTAAGTCCCGTTAATAAAAAAGTTTCGGCATTTTGTCGTTTGCGCGTGGGAGTCCATAAAACCCCCGCACCGACGTAGATACCCGATTGCTTGAGGACGTTGCCCAACCGAAGAATGCGCCATTTAAACCGCAGCGGAATGCTGTGTTCAAGTTCATTGACCCGGACCGTAAAACCCCGAAAGGCATTGACCCGCATGATGGTATTGGAGGGGTTACGAATATAGCCTGATTCGATAGACCACCGTAAATTGTGCGAATATCCCAAATGCCCGCCCGCGTAGCTATCGGTATAGCCAGAGCGATAGGCCAACAGCCCAAAAAGGGAATTGGAAAGCGTAGCCCCGTTCCATTTTCCACCGCCTTCCATGCCGATGTACCAATGACTGTTGGAGCGAACTAAATCGGGTTGGGGAAGAAAAATGGCCGTTTTGGGTCGTTTAAAAGGACGATAATATTCCTCCACTTGGGCTTTTGCAGAAAGAAAGAGCCCACCCCAACATATCCCAAAAATTAGTAGCCGTTGTATCATTAAAAAGCTGAATAATTACAGAACGATTTGCGTTTTGAATTGTTCAATATTACGGTGAAGGTAACGATTTCGTTGCAAAGGACTGCCGTTTTATCGTTATTCGCGTTATTATGAAACTTTTATTTCCATTACCTACCATTGAATCCCCCTTTCGCATTGGCGAGCGGGTAAAGATTGATTTGTTTACTTTGTACAAAAAACCTCCCTACGAGACCATCGAAGGGACGATTTATCAGGTACGGGTTGACTTTCCGTTACTATCGACGACCAAAAGCGACTTTTCGTTTGAATTCACCGAAATTAAATTTCGTTATGGAATCCAACCTGATACCAAGATGTTCCCCAAAATGAAGGATGTTGAGAATGAACTCTACGATGTGCCGGCGGAATATATCAACGAATTAGATTGAACGTACCACCTTTTGAGAACGGGTTGGCAGGAATTACAGGTCAGAATTTAACCCTTGGCAACCTGGAAATTGAAACTATAAAATGGCTTATTTTAAAGGATTAATCATAGAAAGTTTGACCGCTTTGCGAAAAGAAGCTTCAAGTGCTGTTCGTCAACGCGGAAATGATATTTTTAGAAGTGGAGGAGTAAAAATTGCGAGTTTTGACGGAGATTATTACGCGGCAAAGTTTAACGTTGAAAGTCAATCGAGTTCGCAGAAGTACGAGGTGGAACTGTCGAGTATGGACGATACCGATGCCATTGAATGTTACTGTAGTTGCCCCTCAGAGGTATATCCCTGTAAGCACGGCGTAGCGGCGGCTTATGCACTAGAAAATTTTCTGAGTGAAGGCTCAGAAAAAACCAAGCCGACGATTCACGACCTAAAAAAAATCATCATTGACATCACGGATTCGTCGCGGCAGATTGAGCCCCAAAAACTCGTGTTTCATAAGCCCACCCTGCACCGAATGACGGACACGACGGTGGTTTTACGCACCCTCGACGATCAACAGATTCAGAACAACGTACCGCTTTCTTTTTGGGCAAGTCGCCGTCATTATTTAGAAGTGAAGCCTGTAGAGCAGGGCAAAGGCTATGAACGTTTTGAGCTGTCTGTGCGAAAAAAAGGCGTGAATACAGTGCTAATTACCCGATTGGAGAAGTTTAAGTACCATTTTTCGTGTACTTGTCAGCAAGAACTTCGTACGCCGCTTTGTGAGCACATGATGGGGGTTTTGGTGTGGCTCAAGCAACAACGCGGGCTGTACGCACTGGAGTTACTAAAGAATTGGGAGCGCGAAAAAGATGCGTTACTGGCCAAATATGGCTATACTTCGGGGGATAATTTGGTCGGAAAATTTGACTTCAAAATCAATCATTACGGCGAATTAGAACTGGTCGTACTGGACAAAAGCATTCAGCCGATTGCGGGGGTGCAGTGGGGAAATGTCTTTAAAAGTACCCTGCCCATCAAGTCTGCCAGTCCGTTTGTACCTGCCGAAAATGCCAAAGACAAGCCCGTTTTTGTGTACTTATTGGAACATTTTACGACCAAAGAACTCCCTTTTTTCAGGCTGGAAGTAGGCAAAGGATTTTTGAATGCCAAAACGGGAAAAGTGGCACATTTTGCCCGTATCAACTGGACCGATAAAGAACGCCCCGCCGCTGATGCCACCGATTTGGAGATTATGAATTCGAGTCGGTTGTTGGGGCAGGAATTTATGCACGAAACCCTGCGACAGCGTGGGTTTAAGCTTTCCACGTCTTCTTGGAACATCAAATACACCGAAGAAATCATTGATGCCGCCCTCGAAATCACGGGTAAAGTGCTGGAGAAACTGTTCCCGTTGCTGGTGGGCCATGCCGTGCGGGTCAATCAAAAAATTAGCTCCCACAGCACCGGAACGGCCGTAACGGTCAGCGAAACCCCGCTGGATTTGCACTTTCAGCTTTCGCGTACCGAACAAGAAACTATTCTGGAAGCATTTGTTAAACACGGAAATGAAACCCTGATTCCGTTTCAGGAACTTACCGATTTAGAAACGTATTGGTTGGCGCTGCTGCCCAATGATTTACTTTGTCGGTTTCGTTCGGCGGCGGCGGCCAAAGTGGCCCGTCATTTTTTTGAACTGGGTGGGGCCATTCGCCTGCGTTCGGTGCGGGATGATGCGTTTTTCAACGGTTTTGTGATTCCGTTGGCCGACCAGTTTTCGGTCGAATTTGATAAAAATCAGGCCATTTCGCAGACTGACCTCGAATGGCAGGAGGGAAGGGTTTACCTCAAAGAAGCCGACGATAACCTGCTGATTGTGCCCGTTTTTGTGTACACAACCGAAGACGGAGACGAGATAGAACTACCCCGCGATTTTCGGCAGGCGCGGGTCAATGCTTACAACAATACCGTGCAGATTCAACGCCGGGACCGTGATTCTGAAGAAACTTTTGTGCAGTTTTTGCAAAAGCAACACCCCGCTTTTGAGCACCAAACCGACGAGTATTTTTATCTGCCCTCCGAGCAGGTGTTGGAAGCGGGCTGGCTGTTTCAGTTTTATGAAGCCCTAAATCAGTACGGCACCAAGCTTTTTGGGTTTAATAACCTCAAAAAATTCCGTTACAACCCCAACAAGGCAACCTTCAAAATCCGTAATTCTTCGGGCATTGATTGGTTTGATTTGCAGGTAGAGGTTTCGTTTGGCGACCAGTCGGTGGCGCTGGCCGATGTCAGGAAGGCTATTCTAAAAAAGCAAAATTACGTCGAACTTAAAGACGGTTCGTACGGACTGCTGCCCGAAGAGTGGGTGGCGCAATATGCGCAGTTGTTTCGGTTTGGAAAAGTGGATGAAAAGAAAGGCGTGTTGCGGCTTTCTAAACAACATTTTACGATTTTGGAACGCTACAAAGAGTTTATTGAAACCCCAAAATTGCTCGAAGAACTCGACGAGAAGCGCGAAAAGCTGTTGAATTTTACCGAAATTAAAAAAATAAAACTGCCCAAAAACATCACCGCCACCCTGCGACCGTACCAAGAAGAAGGCTATAAATGGCTACATTTTTTGGATGAATTTGGTTGGGGCGGTTGTTTGGCCGACGACATGGGGCTGGGCAAAACCCTGCAAATGCTGACGTTTTTGCAGGAACAGAAAAATCGGAATCCCAAAGGTGTACACTTGGTGGTGGTGCCTAAAACGTTGATATTCAACTGGCAGGCCGAGGCGGCTAAGTTTTGCCCTGAGCTGACGCTATACGTACACACGGGGCCGCAACGCACCAAAAATGCCAAGGTGTTTAATCGCTACGATATTATCCTTTCAACGTATGGTTCGGTACGTTCAGACATTGAATTGTTGAGCAACTTTCGGTTTCATTACGTGGTGTTGGATGAGGCACAGGCCATCAAAAATCCCGATTCGATGATTTCTAAGGCGGTCAAACTCCTCAACGCCCAAAATCGCCTGACCATGACGGGGACACCCGTTGAAAACAATACTTTTGACCTGTATTCACAGTTTGATTTCTTGAATCCGGGCTTTTTGGGGCACGAAGATTTTTTCAGGACCGAGTACGCCACCTTGATTGATAAATACCAGGATAAAACCCGCGCGGCGGAGCTACGCCGTTTGATTTATCCGTTTATGCTCAAACGCACCAAGGAGGAAGTAGCCAAAGACCTGCCCGAAAAGACGGAAACGGTGCTCTATTGCGAAATGGACAAGCGCCAACGCAAAGTCTACAATGCGTTTCGGGATAAATACCGCGACATGATTGCGGGTAAAATGGCGGAAGTCGGGCGAGAACAGGCGTCGTTTTTGATTTTGGAAGGTTTGCTAAAACTCCGTCAAATTTGCGATTCCCCAGCCTTGCTTTCCGACGACGAAGACTACGGGCAAGATTCGGTCAAACTGGCCGAAATTGTGCGCGAGATTGAAGAGAACGCTTCACACCACAAGATTGTGATTTTCAGTCAGTTTCTGAAAATGCTTGACTTGATTCGCCAAAAACTCGAACGCGACCGCATTCCGTACGAATACCTCGACGGTAAAACGCAAGACCGCGCCGAGCGGGTGAATCGTTTTCAGGGCGACGACGAATGCCGCGTGTTTTTGATGAGCCTCAAAGCGGGTGGCGTAGGTCTCAACCTGACCGAAGCTGATTATGTATACCTCGTAGACCCGTGGTGGAACCCCGCCGTGGAGCAGCAGGCCATCGACCGCGTACACCGCATTGGCCAAACCAAGCGCGTTTTTGCGTACCGAATGATTTGTAAAGATACGGTAGAAGAAAAAATTGTACAGTTGCAAGACCGCAAGCGCGCCCTCGCCGACGACCTCGTGTCGACCGAAGCGGGCTTCCTGAAAAAACTCACGCAAGATGATATTTTGGGGCTGTTCAGTTAAGGATTTACGCAGAGGTGCCGAGGTACGAAGTGTTTTTTGCTGTGTCTTGGCGTGAGAAGATTAGATTATTCACGCAAAGACGCAAAGGAGCTAAGGCGCAGAGGGTGGTTTTTACTGCGTCTCTGCGTGAAAGAAAAACTGTTAGAAAGAACGGTATTTTTCCTTTATAGGAAAATGTATCTCAACTTCTAAACAATTAAAATGAAAAGATTTTTTCGGTACTTCAAACTTAGTTTTTTTGCCCTTCCTCTACTCGCAGCCCAACAGGATAAACCCATTCGGGTCATTTTTTTCGGAGATTCCATCACTCAGGCGGGTGTTCGTCCAGGCGGATATATCGTAAAATTGGGTGAAATGCTCGAAAAACAAAACCTCAAAAGCAAATATGAACTCATCGGCGCGGGTATTGGCGGTAACAAAATTTATGACCTTTATCTGCGGATGGAAGATGATGTGTTGTCAAAAAAACCAGACGTGGTTATCATTTACATTGGCGTAAATGACGTGTGGCACAAAGCGTCCCTCGGCACAGGTACCGACCCCGACAAGTTTGTGAAGTTTTACGAAGCCATCTTGAAGAAATTGCAAGCGGCCAATATCCGCGTAGCCCTTTGCACCCCTGCCGCCATCGGTGAGCGCACCGATTTCTCCAATCAGCAAGACGGCGACCTTAATCAGTATTCTCAAATGATTCGGAATTTGGCCAAGAAAAATGGCCTGCCGCTGATTGATCTGCGTAAAGCATTTTTAGACTATAACCTTAAAAACAACCCTAACAACGAAGAGAAAAATATCCTCACCTCCGACCGCGTTCACCTAAATGAGGTTGGTAATCAGTTCGTTGCGGATGAGATGTGGAAAGTACTTAAAGGGATGTAAGCAAAAGATAGCTTGGCGGCGAAAATATCACCAACGGCATTTATCTAACCAAAGTCATTAGCGGTTGAAAAACCCTAATGACTTTTTTTGTTGCCCTAATTTTTGAAAATTTATAATTTGGTAAACTTATGTTTAAAATAAGTAAACAAAAATTTAGCACCTTTGCGAAAAAACGAATACAAAGCACAAAATGAGTTTAGGGAAATTGATGGTTTTTAACGGCCCGGGTGAGGAGATGCAGTTGCAGCACCGTGAGCTGCCTGAGTTGGCGGTGGGAGAAGTATTGATTCGAAATTTATACACTACCATTTGTGGCAGCGACTTGCATACCTTTTGTGGGTTGAGAAAAGAAAATACTCCGACCATTTTGGGGCATGAGATTGTGGGGAAAGTGGTAAAAATAAACGAAAGCCATTCGGGGATAGACTACGCGGGAAACCCATTGAAAGAAGGTGATATTGTGACGTGGAGCATTTTTTCGGCCGACCCAGATTCTGAAATGTCGGCGCAGGGGATGCCGCAAAAAACGGCAGGGGTGTTTAAATACGGCCACGCAACGGTCACCGAAAATGACGCTTTTCACGGCGGATTGGCCGAATATTGTGTGCTAAAATCCCACACCGCTATCCTCAAAGTCCCTGATAATGTGTCGCTTCCCGTGGCGGCTACGCTCAATTGCGCAGTGGCGACGGTGGCAGGAGCGTTACGACTTGCGGGAACGGTGAAGGGCAAAACGGTGCTGATTACGGGAAGCGGCCTGTTGGGAATGGTTTGCGCAGCCATGTGCAAAGATGCGGGTGCCAAAAAAATAATCACGGCTGATATTTCTCCCCAGCGTTTGGAGCAATCTTTGGCTTTTGGGGTCGATGAAACTTGCCTCTTGACGCCCACGTCAGGGGTGGAAAATAAAAGTAGTTTATCTTCTTTTTATTCAAAAATAGAAGTGGTGTTTGACATGAGTGGCTCGCCAGAGGCGATGGAAGAAGGTGTGGCTGCCTTGGCCGTGGGTGGCGTGGCCGTTTGGGTAGGAGCGGTGTTTCGTCAACGAAAAGTGATGGTGGATGCCGAACAAATCATTCGTCGGTTGATTACCCTCAAAGGATTGCACAACTACAATTACGATGATTTTGTGTACGCCGTTGATTTTATGCGTCGAAATGCCCAACGTTTTCCTTTTGAGCAGATTGTCGGGAAGGAGTTTTCTCTGAATGAAGCGGAGCAAGCCTTTGAATACGCCTTGAAAAACAAGCCCTTACGCGTGGGGATTCGAATCGAAGAACCGTAACCAAAAGAAAAAATATGCAATCGTCTTTCAGAGGTCAGCAGTGGAAAATGTTGTTGGTAACGATGTTTTGTTACCTGTTTTTTTACACTGGTCGGCACAATTTCGGGTGGGCTGCCAAGGGCATGGCCACGTCACTCAATGTGTCTTATTCGTACATTGGCTGGATTAGTTTTTCGATGTTGTTGGGCTACGCCATCGGCCAATTTATCAACGGCAACCTCGCCGACCGCCTAAGCGCTCGCGTAATGGTCACCACTGGCGCGTACTTGTCGGTTTTGACCAACATTGCCGTCAGTTATAGCGATTCCATTACCGCTATCATGATTTTATGGGCGCTAAACGGGTATTTTCAATCCATGGCGTGGGCACCGGGCGGGAAGTTAATCAGCAATTGGTGGAATGAGGCGGAGCTTGGAAAAGCCTTTGGGTTTTATACGATGGCGGCGGGATTGTCGTCGGTTCTGACGTATCTGCTGTCCATCGTGCTTTTGCAGCAAGGCATGGAATGGCGGATGCTTTTTCGTTTGCCAGTGTTGTTTCTGCTGGTAGCAGCGACCATTTTTTTGATTGTTGCCCGCGATAAACCCTCTGATGCGGGCTTTAATGACCCTGTTAAGAAAGACGGCACTTCCGAAAAAATTAGCTGGCTGACTCGCTACCGCGTGGTTTTGTCATATCCTCATTTTCTGCTTACTTCTTTTGCCTTCGGTTTTGAAAGCATGGCGCGGTATGGGCTTATTTTTTGGGTACCCGTCCATTATCTTGGAAAAAATTGGAAAGACAACCCGGGCAATTTGTGGGTGACATTTTTGCTGCCCGTTGGCATGGCGGCGGGAGCGTTGTCTTTTGGAATGCTGTCGGACTCGTTATTTAAGAAAAACCGCATCCATTCCATCCGTTTTGGGATGTTAATGAGTGCGGTTATGGCGCTGTTGGTCTATGTGCTTCCCGCCAACAACCTGCTGTTGGCGGGATTTTTGATGCTTTCGGTCGGTTTTTTTGTGTACGGGCCTCAATCATGTTTTTGGCCGTTGAGTCCCGAAATGCTCGGGCGGGATTATACCGGAACGGGCATTGGTTTTATGAATATGTTCGGTTATGTATTTGCTGCCTTGGGCGAACCGCTCTTCGGTTTTATCATTGATTGGGTGGGCAATACCAACATCATTTTTGTGTTTATTTCGGGTATTTGCCTCCTATCAGTTGTGATGATTTCCTTGGCCAAAAGGTCTTGGAATGCTTCTGGACGCGTAGTATCGTAGTCAGAAGCATTGCCTTCTTAGCGTTTTTGTTGGCGATATTCTCCACCGCCAACAAAAAAATTATTGTCCAATCGCAAAGATGGTATAGCTATAGCTGAGCAGCGAGACATTGGTTGCGGTGGGATTGCAAAATCTGACGTATCCTCCCGTGCTCGTTACACTCTCGACCGTGAGGGTCAATCGCTGGTCGAATGTGCCACCCGCAGTCTTATTTCCTACCGCAACCGAAGGTACGGCCGTGAATGTTCCAGCGGGAAAATTGAAGCCCGCGATGTTGCAACCGTTGCTTTGAACCAAAAAGGTAGAGGATGGGGTAGTGATGCTACCCGTATATAATTTTAACTGGGTGGCGTTGCTATTTTGAAGTATACCGACGTTGGCCGATGAGACATTTCCGCTAAAAGCTCCGCCTCCGCTCACGTTTAGGGCGGCGGTGGCGGATGGTACGGTCCCTATCCCAATGGCACCACCGTTATTGATAATCATTCGAGGGGTAAAACCCGTTTCGGTTATTTCAAACCTGTCCCCACCATCTGCGTAGGATAAGCGCCATAATTTTGCATCAGCCGTACTTTTAATGGCGATATTTCCATCCGTAATGTGTAATTTCTCCACGGGTGGTACGGAGCTGTTGATGGCAACTTTTGCACCGACGGAGAGCGGCGAATTGAACCGACCCGTACCGTTGACATCCAGCGGATAAGCAGGGGTAGATTTGTTTAAACCCACCAATCCTTGGGTATAATAAATGTTATTGTTCTTTCTTTCCCATTTTGATTCGGCAAAAGAAGAGGAGTTGACATAGTTGATGCAGTAACACACTTTGCCATTGACGGCATTATAGTACATTTTACCAATGTTGCCCTCACTACAAGGAGTTACCGTTAGGTTGGGTAAGGAAAGGGCATCAACGGTTAATTCACTGAATTGGGCCATTGATTTTTGGGTCAAAAACAATATTCCAACGAAAAGGATGGCTAATTTCATGGCTCGATTTAGTTTTTATATTATTGACCAATGCACAAAACGTTGAAAGTCATGCCAGTTAACGTGATTGGGCTGGCGGTAGGATTACAAAAACGGACTACGGCTTGGGTGGTGGTGGTGGATTGTACATTGATGACCAGTTTTCCAAAATCTCCCGTCCCGCCCGTGAGATTCCCAACCGTGACCGTTGGGGCGGTGGTGAATCCAGCGGCGCTCAGGGAAGCATTGGCCGTAGAGCAGCCTCCGTTTGTGACCGAAAAGGTGGTGCCCAAGGCAACCGAGGCCGTATGGTATTTGAGTTGGGCGCTTGTGGTACTTCTTACGATTCCCTTTCCGCTGTTTACGGTCAAGTCGCCGCTAAAGCTGCCGTTGCCTTCCACGGTCAATTTGGCGGTGGGCGTTCCTGCGCCGATGGTTATGTTGCCGCCGTTGGCAAACACCATGCGTGCGGTGCCGTTTTCGCGAAGGGTTAAGCTGTTGCTTTCGTCAGTGTAGTCAAATTTCCAGGTTTTGGCGTCGACAGTGCTTGTAATGGCAATGTCGCCGTCTAGTACTTCAATGGCTGAGGAAGGAGTGGTGGTGCCGATTCCCAATTTTTCGGTGTAGAGGTCTCCCGTAAATCTTGCCGTACCGTTTACGTCTAGCGAATATTGAGGCGTGGTGGTGTTTATGCCTACGTTGCCCGCATTAAAATAAATGTCGTCAGGTTGAGCAAAAGGGTTGGACCATTGCGATGAAGCGGGTTTCCAAGCGGAGCCATCACAAAACAGCAGGTTGTTGGTGGTGCTGTTGTAATAAATTTTGCCCTTATCGCTTACGGTACATCCGGGGGGCGTGGCGGATTTTGGGATGATAAAGCCGTCGGGTAAGATGGTGCCGTATTGGGCTTGTGAAGTTAGAGGGATAAAAAAAGAGAGTGAGAGGAGTGTGAGATAAATAGTTTTCATGCGTTGCGTTTTCTTGATTACTGCCCCAAAGTTGGGTCATGACGGGGGCGAAGTCGAAAAAAAAACGAGCGAATCGTTGAAAATGGAGCTTAAATAAGGTTGTTTTTTTAATTAAACCGTTTTTAACCCATAGGTTTGGATGAAGCCGCCAATGAGAAATTTTACCCAATTTGGCTATTCTGGCACTTAAATTGTTTTGAAAAATAAGAGAAGCTAAATTTACGCGTGGTGTGGTGCTTTCATGCTCATTAATGGCTTTTTTTACGTTGTGCGAAACTCACTGTTTATGAAATTTTGTCTACTCTTTTTTTGCTACTGCTGTTTTCTGGTTCATTTACGCGCTCAATCAATCATTACTTTTGGTCAGGGAAATACCCCGAATGTTTCGGTGACGGCTTCTTCGCAAAGCAGCGCCGCGATTCAGACCTTGACGGGTACGGGATTTTTGCCCAACTCAGCGGCGGCTTCGCGGTTTTTGTCGCAGGCTACGCTGGGGCATAATTTTGCTCATATACAGGATGTTGCCAACCTTGGCGTTGAGAAATGGCTGGATAATCAGCTTGCGCTTCCCAATTCCTTTCGTACCCAAACGTACCTAGCGCAGATTCACCAAATGATGGTAGACTCGCTGACGTTTAAATATCCCTCCAATACCTACACCCTTTCCAACGTGTTTGTGGGCAATACGCATTTTGATGTTTCGTGGTTTCAGGGGGCCATGACCGCCCCCGATGCGGTCAGGTGGCGCGTGGCGTGGGCGTTGAGTGAGTTGTTTGTGGTGTCGAGGGTGTCGGCGTTTGACGACAACCCGTATGCGTTGTCAAGTTACTACGATTTATTGTTGGAAAATGGCTTAGGAACCTATCGTAACCTGCTTGAAAAAATCACGTACCATCCGGCGATGGGCGTTTATTTGACCTTCATGAACAACCATGCGACGGATTCAACCAATAAAGTTTACCCCGACGAAAACTACGCCCGCGAGCTGATGCAGCTTTTTTCGATTGGACTTTACAAACTAAATGTGGACGGAACAGAAATGCGGGACGTCAACAATAACCTCATCCCGACCTACAACAACAACGACATTGCAGGCCTGGCCAAGGTATTTACGGGACTGTCGTGGGGCGATAGCCGTTATTTGGGCGACAATGAAAAGAACAATTGGAGTTACACTTTACCCATGAAGTTTTTTCCGATTGATTCGAGCGACGCCAAAAAAAATCCGTGGAAGACTACTCCGCGCATCGTGAACGGTCACGAACCCGGCCCGAAGACTTTTCTGGGAGTAACGATTCCTGCCCGGCCCGTTTTGCAGGGTGAGCAAGACATCAAGGATGCATTGGATGTATTGGCCAACCACCCCAACGTGGGTCCGTTCATTGCCCGACGGCTCATTCAGCGGTTGGTCATGTCAAATCCTTCGCCCAGTTACATTCAGCGGGTGGCGACGGTGTTCAATAACAACGGAAGCGGGGTGCGCGGCGACTTAAAAGCGGTAGTTCGGGCGGTTTTATTGGATGCGGAGGCGCGAGATTGCAGTATCGATCAAACCGTAAGTACCGTGGGAGCGCTTCGCGAACCTTTTCTGAGATACATGAATTTAATGCGGGGCCTGCCGCTGACGACGCAGGGGGGAGTGTATCGAAACGTGATGGTGGATTTGTTTTCCCGATTGGAACAAAAACCGCTGAACTCACCTTCGGTGTTTAACTTTTTTCAACCCGATTTTCAACCCGACGGCGAATTGAAAACGCAGGGAAAGTTTGCGCCAGAGTTTCAGTTGGTGAACTCCCAAACCATCACTGCCTACGTAAATGCGCTCGGTAAATGGCTAATTGATGACGATCCCGTTGAATATTGGGGACTTTTTAACGGTGAAACATATAAAACCGATCAAGATTCAAAATTTAATTTGGTGGCCGATTATGCCTTTACGCGAAATGATAAAATTGTTCAATTACTCGACAAATATAACCTGCTTTTTACGGGTGGAAAACTGTCGGCCAAGACCTTGGATTTGATTCGTTCGATGGTCATTAAAATGCCCTATTCCGAAAACACCAACGGCGTGCCCAACGCAGACCAAGCCTATCGCCGCGTCAGATTGATGCTGGTGTTGATTTTGTCTTCCCCTGATTATCTCATTAACCGCTGATAATGGGACGGTTATCCAACAATAATTCATTACAGGGTTTTATACTTAACTTATGAATAGACGGAATTTTCTGAAACAAGCCGGCTGTGTCGGTATGGGTTCGACCACCCTGCTCAGTACGCTGACTAACCTGACTTCCTTCAACGGGCTGGTGGGCAAGCAGCCCAGTGGAGCGGCTTATCCCACGGACTATAAAGCACTGGTCTGTATTTTGCTTTCGGGCGGCGTAGACTCGTATAATATGCTGATTCCCATGGGGGTTAACGCGGGCGGTGATAACGGCTTTAACGAATACAAAGCCATCCGAACGGACTTATCGGTGTTGAATCCCATTGCGCTCACCAACCCCCAATGCGTTGGTTTTCGCGGTATTGCGTGCAATTATGGTGCGTATGGCGTCCATCCCCAAATGACTGGCGTGCGCGATTTGTTCAACAGCGGGAAATTGGCTTTTATGTCAAACATTGGAACGTTGGTTGAGCCGATTTTGACTAAATCTGAATTTGAAAGCGGGCTGAAAAAGCTGCCATTGGGGTTGTATTCTCATTCCGACCAAATCATGCAGTGGCAAACGTCAGTGCCGCAGAGCCGGGATGCCCTCGGTTTTGGCGGACGCATGGCCGATTTGCTCAATGCCGCCAATGCCAACCAGGAGGTTTCGATGAACATTTCGTTGGCGGGAAAAAATGCCTTTCAACGGGGAAAGGATATTTCTGAATACGCCATTAGCAATAATGTTGAACCCAACAGTGTTGGTTTTGAAGCTCTGCCTTCGTGGTGGGGAAACTCGGGTTACCTGACCGATTTGCGCAACTCGACCATGGACAGTCTGGTGTCGCAGACCTACGCCAACCTGATGCAGCAAACCTATTCGTCGAGCACCAAAACAGCCACGGCGGCCTTTGCGTTGTTTAAAGAAGCCCTCAAAAAAGTACCTACCATTACCACCGCTTTTCCGACGAGCAGACTGGCAACCGACCTATTGGCCATCGCCAAAATCATCAGCGTACGAAATGAGTTGGGCGCAAAACGGCAAATCTTTTTTGTCAACTACGGAGGCTGGGATATGCACGATGACCTGTTGTCGGGGCTGGATGACAAGCTGCCCGTGGTGAGTCAGGCGCTCAAAGCCTTTTATGACGCGACGGTAGAATTGGGTGTGGCTGACCGGGTTACATCGTTTACCATTTCTGATTTTGCCCGAACCATCACTTCCAACGGTAAAGGCTCCGACCACGCTTGGGGAGCCAATCAAATCGTGATGGGTGGAGCCGTCAATGGCGGAAAAATCATGGGTGCTTACCCAAAAATGGATATTAATTATCCGTTAAATGTGTCGTTTAGAGGTAATTATATACCTGCGGTGTCAACTGACGAGTTCTATGCGGAGTTGGCACTCTGGTACGGTGTTAGTCCGAGTGACTTGTGCTATGTGTTGCCCAATATCGGCAATTTTTACAGCTATTCGCCGAGCCAATATCCCATTGGATTTATGAATTTTAACGGAACCACAATTTCGTCCGATAATCTTCCTCAAAACTGCCTGACCTATTAACAAATGGCTTTAAAAGAAATAAGGATGGTATCTGTTGACATGACAATTCCAATGATAAAACTTTCATTTTCAGTTCGTTCTTGCTTTTGGGTGGTGGTGGTTTGGGTGATTTTTGCCCTAAACTCATCTGCGCAAACTTGCGTCGGAACTCCCGGGCAGGTCAAATGGTCTTACTGGTCGGGTTTTAATAACTCATTGCCCGACAGCGCCGATTTGGCCGCGCTCGAAAATTTCCCCAGTCACCCCGACGGGACTCAGATGTTGAGTTCGTTGAAAATGCCCGTCAATTATACTGAGTACTTCGCCGCCATGACCCGGGGCTATATTTACGTGAATCAAACCGCTACGTACACCTTTAACCTAACGGGTGATGATCACGCTCTTTTTTATCTAAGTACCGACGAGTCGCTCGCCAATAAACGCAAGCGAGCGGAAGTTACCTCTTACACGGACGTAACTGAACACAACAAAACACCCGGCCAAACTTCCAAGACCATCGAATTGGTGGCGGGACAAAATTATTACTTTGAAATTTACAGCTTCGAAGGCTGTTGCAGCGACCATACAACGCTTTATTGGCGTAAAACCGCCAACTCCGACACCACTTGGCGAATCATTGACTTTAATAACATCAAACAATACGCTTGCGAGCAATCGTGCCCCGTACGCGGCACTGTTTGTAATGACGGCAATGCCCAAACCACCAACGACCAACACGACGGGTTTTGTAACTGCGTGGGAATCGCCCCGACGACGAACCCCTGCGTAGGTGAGCGCGGCGTGGTGGAAGCCTATTATTTTGACAATATCACGGGCAGTTATGTAGAGCCCGATTTGGTCAATGCGCCGAAATTCCCGTTGTTGCCCGACCGAAAAGAGAGGCTAAAAGGGATTTCAGGCCCCGATTTTGCGTCTTATGCCAAAGACAATTACGGCTCGCTGGTGCAGGGCTATTTGACGGTTCCTGTTTCGGGAATGTACGAGTTTAACCTCACAGGCGACGACCAAACGATGTTTTTTCTGAGTAAAAATGACTCTATTCAGTACAAACAGTACCACCAAGCCATGGTGATTTTTGGAATTAACGAAACGGCTCATTCCACCTATACGTTTCAAAATACCTCACCCATTTACCTGCAAAAAGGTCAATTTTATTACTACGAAATAAGGCACAAAGAAAATGGTTGGCGCGACCATTTTAACCTGTACTGGAAAACACCCTTTCACGAGTTTAAAACGTGGAAACGGGTGTCTGATTTTTACCTGTACGACTACAAATGCGAGATTTCGTGCGTTCCCAACAATACCCCCTGTAACGACGGCAACGCATTTACGAAGAACGATACCTACCAAAATTGCGAATGTGTGGGCACGCCTTGCACGGGCCTCGATTGCGATGACGCATCGGCCCAATACCAAAAATATGACTACTGCGCTCCCACCCAAAATATCACGAATTCCAATGAAACGGGTTGGCTCTCGTGCGTGAAAGCGACCAATCCAAACCCCGCCAGAAGCGGTCAGAATCACTGGATTAAGTATGATTTGGGGAATTTATATACCTTGAAAGGAACGCGCGTGTGGAACTACAATGTGTTGAACGAAACGACCAAAGGCTTTAAGACGGTCTACATCGACTACTCGACCGATGGGGTTGTTTGGACGCAATTGGGGGGGCAGTATACGTGGCCGAATGCGCCCGGCGTAGCGCAATACGCGGGTTTTACCGGGCCTGATTTTAATAGCCTCTCGGCGCGTTATGTGCTGATTACGGCCACCGAAAACTGGGGGCATGCCACTTGTGCAGGTTTTAGTAAAATAACTTTCAACGCGCAACAGTGTCAACAAAGCGGCACTACCTGCGACGATGGCGACCCGTTGACAGTGTACGATAAATTTGACGGGAATTGCGGGTGCAAAGGTATCAAACTCGCTTGTTTGGAAGATACCATTAAAACGGGACGGGTGACGCTCGTTCCAGCTATTCACAAGGCCCAAAATGCGATTTTTTCGGAAGGACAATTACCGACAACCCAGAATGTCGCATTTACGGCGGGCAACAGTATTGTGCTGCTGCCGGGATTTCAGATTGATTCTGGCGCGGTGTTTTCGGCCAAGATTGAAGCTTGTTTGCAGTCGATATTTGCCCAAAGTCAAATTTCGCAGGAGGGGAAATCCCTCGCCACGGAATTTGGGGCGGAGCCAACCGACCAACCCAACATCAAGCGCATCATTTTTCGTCTCAACCAACCCGGACAGGTGAAGTTATTGCTGAAAGATAAAAAAGGACAAACGCTGGTAACAATCATTGATGATTACTACCAGAATCTAGGAACGCAAATCAAATACCTACCCACGGGCCGTCTTTCCAAAGGGGCATACGCGATTGAACTAACGGTCAATGAAGCTAAAATCAACCAACAATTTATGGTAGAATAAGGGTTTGGGATATTTTGTGCCGTTTCAAAAGATTGATTTTAGGCCTTCATTGGTATTCTTGGCAACAGGTCGTAAATTACCAACCTACTTTCTTACTCAAAACCGACCCACCCATGCAAGATGTAACCGCCGTTCAATGGCCCCTGTGGCGCAAGCTCATCTTTCGTTTTACGGCCATTTATTTAGGGCTTTACGTGTCCTTTTTTCAGTGGATGCGCGGCGTGTCAGTTATTTCTCCGTTTACCGAACTGTACAGTGAGATTGAAAAATTATTGGTCGAATGGTGCAATCGGACGATTTTTCACGTCAAAGATGTACTGGTGCCGATGGGCGGCAGCGGAGATACTTCCTACGGCTACGCCCAATTGTGTTTTTTTGCGTTGGCTTCCATCCTCGGAACGGTGATTTGGTCGATTTTCGACCGCCGAAAAAATTACGACAAGGCCTATTATTGGCTGATGGTGATTTTGCGGTACTACATTGCCATGGTTTCTTTTATGTACGGGATTATCAAGGTGTTCGGTTTTCAGATGTCGTTCCCTTCGCTGAGTCAGTTGGCCACACCGCTCGGTGACTTTCTGCCTATGCGGTTTTCGTGGCTTTTTATTGGTTATTCTGGTCCATATCAGTTCTTTTCGGGGGCGGCGGAGGTGCTGGTGGGGGTTCTTTTGTTGTATCGCCGCATGGCCGTTTTAGGCGCTTTTTTGGCCGCAGGTGTATTTTTAAACGTGGCCGTTCTGAATCTTTGCTACGATATTCCGGTCAAATTGTTTTCCATACACATGTTCGTTTTTTGCAATATTTTGCTGTTGGCGGATGCCAAACGATTGCTTAATTTCTTTGTTTTTAACAAACCTGTGCCGCCGTCACCCTCGTTTGCTTTGCCCGAAAAATGGATGAGAATCGGTCGAATTGTGCTTAAAACCGCCTTTGTCGCAATATTTGCGGTAGTGCCTTTTTATAGCATGTACCAAAGCCTTCACCAGGTCAATGTGGTATCTCCCACAAATAAGCCCATCACGACGGGGATGTTTGAGGTGGTTTCTTTTGAGGCTAGTGGACGAATGAACGAGGATAGCCTTCGTTGGAAAGACATTGTTTTTGAGAACTACAACGGGGGCAGCATCCTGACCACCGATACCCTTTTCCGACAGCGCTACAACCGGGCTTATTTTTCGTACGTGACTGACTCGTTGAAGCAGAATATCTCTTTCAAAAAGCGCTCGGGCGATAGCCTTTCTCTGTTTACCCTTCAATATTCTATGCCCGACACGAATCAACTTTTGTTGAAAGGAAAAATCAATAACGACTCCCTAAAAGTAGTGTTCAAACGCCGTCGCCGGAACTTTCAACTGGCCGAAAGGCAATTTCATTGGTTGTCGGAAGATAACCGTTAATGCTAGAGTATTTTATTTGAATTCAGCCCATGAAAAGCTATAATTTTGGATTAATTGTCTGTTTATCAGTATTTTGTATTTTTGGCGCACCTGCCCAAACGCCGATAAATTCCGTTCAAGAAACAATCAAGACTCAGGTAAAGAGCCGCATTGACAACAACTATTCGGTGGGAACGGTGGTTGCTTTTTTTGAAAGTGGAAAAGAAACCTACTTTACGTATGGCTATGCCAACGCAGATAAAAAGCAGGTGATTCTGCCCCAATCCGTCTTTGAGATTGGCTCCATCAGCAAAACATTCACGTCGTTGCTTTTGGCAGATTTAGTCCAAAAAAAGGGTATTCGCTTGGAGGATTCCGTCGAGAAATACCTGCCCGATTCGGTCAAAATTCCGTCGTTCAACGGCCGTAAAATCACTTTTGCCGATTTGGCAACGCATACCTCAGGCCTCCCAAGAATGCCGACGAATATTGTTCCTAAAAATCCCGAAAACCCCTACGTCGATTATGGTGTAAAAGAATTATACGTTTTTCTGAAAACGGCTCAACTCCAAAATGGGATGGGGAATTATAATTATTCCAACGTCGGGGTTGGGCTATTGGGCCACGTACTGACGCGGATTTCGGGGGAAAGTTATGAACAATTACTCCAAAATGTGATTTGTACCCCCCTGAAAATGAACGAAACCAGTACCTTAAATTCTTCAACTTGGCTGACGACGGGGCATGTTGACAACAAACCCGTGGCGCATTGGGATTTTGACATTATGGCAGGCGCGGGTGCAATTCGTTCCAATGCCGAAGACCTCATGCGCTACCTGAGGGCGGAGCTTGACTTGTCGGCGGGGGCATCGGCGGGGGCCATGAAACAAAGCCAACAACCGTTGCATGTAGTGGATTCAACCCTTAAAATGGCGTTGGGATGGCATATTACTGCGGCCGCCAATGACGAAATCTACTGGCACAATGGTGGGACGGGGGGCTATCGGGCGTTTGCTGGATTTAGTCAGAAAAGCAATAAAGCCATTGTGATTCTGAACAATTCTACCCAATCGGTGGATGATTTGGGGATGTGTTTTTTCAACCCGTCCGTGACAATCATCCCTTCTAAAAAGCCCCTAATATTGCCAAAGCAGGCAATGCAGTCTTTTGTAGGAACGTATAAAATAGAGCCCAAACTTGAGTTGGAAATAACGCTTGAAAACAATCAACTCTTTGCTAAAATGACGGGAGAGGCCATCGTGCCCGTGTATCCTGAAACGGAAACAAAGCTGTTTTGCCGTGAAGTAAACGCGACAATTGATTTTTTTTGGAATGATAAAGGAGAATTTGACAAACTAATATTAGACCTTAATGGGGATAAAATGCCCGCCATGCGGAAGTAAGGAGGGCTATATTTTTCGGTACTGTTCGGTTGCTCCCGCAGGATGCAATTGTTGGTAAACCACCGTGCGCCAATGCAGCGCATCGGCATTTTCACCCCTCGAAAACCACACGGCTTTGTCGAGCGAAAGGTAGGCGTTGTTCCACTCACCCAGTTCATAATGAACCAATCCCTTCTTTAAGTGCACTTCCACCAGGGTGTTATCAAACGATAATGCTTCGGTAAAATCATACAGAGCAGAGTAGAGATTGCCATCTTCCAAATTGCACTTTCCCCGGTATTCGTAGGCTAAGGCAGACTTGCGGTTTTCTTTTATTTTTTGGTCAAAATAAGCGTATGCGGCCGTATAATCGCCTGATTCAAATAGCGCAATTCCCTCCGCAAAACGTTTCCGGTCTTTGTCGATTGGGGTGTCGTGGTCGGTAAGGTAGTAATGCAGAAAAAACAGTATTACGACAAGCGGGACAACGATGAGAGCATCCATGGTGGGTTATTTTTTCTTGAAAGAACCGTTATGTTTAAAAAACCGTTTCTGCGTCGTTTTGGTTTCTGTAGGTCAAAAATTGGCACAAAGATGTCATTAGTCATAAAAATAAGGGTACTTATGTGACAAATGTCGCAGAATGGGCGCTAGAGTTGGGGGATATTTGCATCATACTTACGAAATACAAATACCATTATGGCACAGGAACATTTTTATGAAGTCTCGGTTGAGTGGAACAGCGAACGCAAAGGAACGATGAGTTCGCCCGTATTGAATGACACCCTTGAAGTGGCTACGCCGCCCGAGTTTCCCAAAGGCATGGTGGGCATCTGGTCGCCCGAACATTTGCTGGTGGCGGCGGTGAATAGTTGTTTAATGACTACTTTTTTGGCCATTGCCGACAATTCAAAATTAGATTTTACCCATTTTGCATCCAAAGGTGTTGGAAAACTAGAAGTGGTTGACGGCAAATACATAATCAGCGAAATCACCCTGATGCCCGTGCTGACGCTTCCTGTCGATGACCAAAAAGAAAGAGCAATGCGGGTGCTTCACAAAGCGGAAGCGGCCTGTTTAATCAGCAATTCAGTAAAATCAAAAATTATCTTTCAACCCGAAATTATTGTAACGCAAGCGGAGTTAGTTGTTTAAAACCTCAAAAAATATGACCAAATACACTTTCATGTTGCTGAGCGCGTTGGTTTTTGTGCTCAATGCTTGCAACCCAAAAGGCGAAGGTGGCGGTGAAACCACCGGCGGAACGTTGTCGGCCAAGGAGTTTAAGGCCAAAATCGACGCTAATCCCGCCATCACGGTGGTGGATGTACGAACGCCCGAAGAATTTGCGGGGGGGCATTTGACCAATGCGCACAACATTGACTGGAACAGCAACGGGTTTGAAAACAAAATTGACGGTTTTGAGCGCGACAAACCTATTTTGGTGTATTGCCTCAGCGGAGGTAGAAGCGCCGACGCGGCCCAAAAAATGCGGAGTTTCGGCTTTACGCAAGTGTTTGAATTGGAGGGCGGTATCATGAAATGGCGGGCCGAGGGCTTGCCCGAAACCACCGCTGAAACGCCCAAACCGACGGGTATGAGTCGCCAACAATTTGATGAATTGCTGAATTCTGAAAAACTGGTCTTGGTCGATTTTTACGCGGATTGGTGCGCTCCCTGCAAAAAAATGGCCCCTTTTCTTGAAGAAATCAAGACGGAGAAGGCCAACACAGTCAACCTCGTAAGAATCAATACCGACGACAATCAGGCGTTGGCCCAGCAGCTTGGCATTGAAGGCTTGCCCACTTTGCTTTTATTCAAAAACAAAACCCTCGTTTGGCAAAACGTTGGGTACATCGGAAAGGAAGAAGTGGAGAAGCAGTTGAACTGATTTTTGACATTTTCCGTCGCTTTTATACTTCATCAATACGTTATTTGTGGTTCCATTTCAGTGGCGAGGTTTTTCTCGCCACTCTTTTTTTGCCCTTTCGGACCGTCATTTTTCAAAAAAACGCCCTAACTTTCGGGCTCACTTTTTGAAGAAGTAAACGACGCAAGCATAAAATGGCTGAACCTGAAATCAATATCCGAACCGTCAACGTAACCCGCTACGTCACGCCGTTGCGGGAGGGCGGCTCGCTACCTGCCATTGTGGAGGCCGACGATGATTTTTTGTACGTGATGAAATTTCGCGGTGCGGGGCAAGGAGCAAAGGCGCTCATTGCCGAACTGATTTCGGGCGAAATAGCCCGGACGCTTGGTTTACGCGTCCCCGAAATCGTGTTTAGCAACCTGCACGAAGCATTCAGCCGCATGGAGCCCGACGAAGAGATTCAGGATTTGCTGCGCGAAAGCGTAGGGCTTAATCTGGCCCTGCATTTTTTGTCGGGAGCCATTACTTTTGATGCCTTGGTAACCACCATCAACGCTACCCTCGCGTCGCGGATTGTTTGGCTGGATTGCCTGATTACCAACGTAGACCGCACCCCTCGCAACACCAATATGCTGATGTGGCACCGTGATTTGTGGCTGATTGACCACGGTGCCTCGCTGTATTTTCACCACTCATGGGACAATTGGGAACAGCAGGCCAAACGCCCTTTTACGTCCGTTAAAGACCATGTTTTGTTGCCTTTTGCGTCCGAATTGGACGAAGTTGATACCCATTTTAGGACCATTCTGACGCCCGAACGGATTCAGCGCATTGTGGCGTTGGTGCCCGATGAATGGCTCATGGATGAGTCCACGACGATGTCGCCCCAGGAGCGGCGGCAGGTGTACGCTCAATTTTTAGAAACGCGCGTTGCCGCGTCCGAACTGTTTGTCAAAGAAGCACAAAATGCCCGAAAAACACTTATTTGAGTACGCCGTGATTCGCGTGGTGCCGCGCGTCGAGCGCGAAGAGTTTTTGAACGTCGGGGTCATTGTCTATTGTTCAGCCGAAGGTTTTTTACAAACAAAATTTGAACTGAACGAGGCGCGACTGCGGGCGTTTTCGGACCGGATAGATGTGCCCGAATTGACCGCTCGACTGGGGGCTTTTGACCGAATCTGCGATGGTCGCTCGAAGGGCGGAACGATTGGACAATTATCACGCGCGGAGCGATTTCGGTGGTTGACCGCTACTCGAAGCACCGTAGTACAGACGTCGGCGGTGCATCCGGGCTTGTGCGAAAATGCCGCCGAAACCCTAGAGCGGCTGTTTGTCCAGCTGGTTTTGTAGGGCGTATTTCAGTGCTTTTTGATTTTCTTTTTCAGTTCTAAATAATCTTCCGACAGCGGGTCATTCCGTTGTTTTTGGGCTTTTTCGTATTCATTCATTACTTTTTTGAGCGAAAGTCCTTCGGGATTTACGTAATAGACATTGTCGCCCGCGTCGACGAGCAGTTTGCAGATTCCCCATTCCTGTTTGGAAGCGGCGGCTATCAGCGGCGTTACATTTTTGAGCTGCTCGAGGTCTCCCGTGGTTTGTTTCAAGTCTAAACCGTGTTGAAGCAACAGTTGTACTTTTTCAAACGTATCATCGCCGTACTGAATGATGGATAAAATCAGCGGTTGGCCTTCTTCATTGGTCGCATTGGGATTGGCCCCTTTCTCCAAAAAATACGCAAACATCGCCGGCTCCATGATTCCCGCATTCCTGACGTGCGTGTCAATTCGCCCAGCGGACGTTGCTTGAATTTTTGCGCCCGCTTTGATAAGCAATTCAAACACGGGTTTCCAGTGAATGGGCGTGTGGGTATAGCGGCTAAAACGGTCGCGGGCGTAGTCGAGCAGATTGATATGGGCGTCGTTGTCAGCGTCGTTGAGGTTGGGCGGCGGATTGTGCAACAAAAACTTCAGCCGTTCTACATCGTACGCATCAATGGCTTGGGCAATTTTTTGCCGAGGCTCGTCTTTGAAGCAGGGCTTTGTTTCATCAGAATTCCAGGAAAACAAGCATAAGTCAGCAAGCGGTTTGCTGTAAATGAGAAACAAAAACAGCCCGAGTAGCAGGGCAATGACGCGGTAATTTGCGTAAGGTTTATTGAGTCTTTTTTGCATGGCAGTGCTTCCAAAAGCGGTATTTCCCTGCAAAAATTAACGGCACCACTGGCACTGAAAAATATAGAAGGCTGATATGGAATAAATGAATGCTGAAGCGTAGAATTCAGCAGTTGAATGCCTGACCAAAACCCACGAAAAACGTTTGTCAGGGCTTGCGGTCTTTGACTACCAAAAACAGGTCATTTTCGAGGGCTAAATACCCGAATTCGTACACAAAGTAGTAGGTAGCACCTTTTTGGGTGGTGCGGGTATTGGTGAAAAAACCAAAGTCAAAGCCTTCGCGTAGGAGGGAGGCTTTGGAAATTTTGGCCTTGTCGTCTTTGCAGGCTTCTTCCAGAATCCGACGATTTTTGCGAAGCGTATTGTTGACGTTTCGGACAAAATTGTTGGAGTCAGAATTTAATTTGTTATTGTAGGCGTTGCGGCACATGTCTGAGCAAAATTTCTTGTCAGACCGACCGATGATTTTTTCGCCACATTCTAAGCATTCTCTCATTTTTCTGGTTGTTCAGTAATAATTTTTGAAAACTGAATTTATCCCTAGTACTTCAGTAGTCTATTGGCTCGATTTTACCACGGATTTTGGTTCACGGAAGCATAATTGTTTGAAAATCGGGTATCATATATTATGTTGAGTCTACCTTTTAATGCTTAAATTGTTCAAAGGTTTGCGCTTGGTCTATTTGTTATCGCTTTCATTGTCAAATAGTTCGTGTAATTTCTGTTGTAAAATCTTCTTGTCAGGTAGTTGTGTTTTGTATTCTGAAACCATTGTTGGTGATAGGCTTCTGCTTAGAGCATATTCCACAACTTCGCTGTCTTTGTCTTTGCACAACAACACTCCGATACTGAGATTTTCATTGGGTTTCTTCACGTCACGGTCTAATGCTTCTAAATAGAAGTTGAGCTGCCCTAAATGTTCGGGCTTAAACTTGTCTGCCTTGAGTTCAAAAGCGACCAAGCATTGTAGGCCACGGTGATAGAAAAGCAAGTCAATATAAAAATCGCTGTTGCCGACTTGTAATTTGTATTCTTCTCCAATAAACAGAAAATCTTTGCCAAGTTCGAGAATGAAATTTCTCATCTGTCTAACAAGTCCACGTTGCAAATCACTTTCGCTATATGGCTCAGATAAATTCAGAAATTCAAAAACATAGCTATCTTTAAATGTATTTGTAGTGTCTTGACTAGTTTCTCTCAACGCTGTTGAGAGTTTTGTGTTACCAATTATTGTCCGCTCGAAAAGGCTTGCGGATATTTGACGGTCTAGTTCTCTAAAACTATAATTTTCTTGTTTGGCAAGTTTTAGATAAAACTCCCTTTCTTCGATAGTTTTGCACCTTGAAAATATCGCCAAGTTATGTGACCAACTAATTTCTCTCAACACTGTTGAGAGTTTTGGGGAGTCCTTGTAAGTCTCGTAAAACTGTTTCATTCTCCAAATATTCTTATCGGAGAATCCTTTTATTTCGGGTTCGTTTTGTTGAATATACTTAGCTAATTCTGCCACCACAGAGTCGCCCCAGTCAGATCGTTCAATTTTTTTACTGATGTATTCTCCAATATTCCAATAAAGGTTAATCAATTGGGCGTTTACGGCTTTTATCGCATTAATCCTAGATTGTTTAATAAGTTGAATTATGTCCGTAAACCGTTTGTCCATAGTATTTCAACAAGCTACAAATTTAAAAATGATTGTCTTTGAGTGTAATTGTAATTAAGTTATTGTTATTCTTTGGGTTACTCTAGCATTAACAGTGTTTTTCTTACTTTTTCATAGCGAAGTCATAAAGAACGGCTAGAATTGTTGTTGTCAATTAAAAACTAATCATGCCAAGAAGGTAAGCGACCAATGCCTTGAAATAATTCTTTGTACTTTTTTCGTAAACTACGCTTATGGCCCAAGAAATATAAGCAAATACAATTAAATAAAGGGCTTAGCAGTTTTTTATTTAGTATTTGCCGTATAAAAGTCATAAGTTGCTTTTGCGATGTCGGCTATAATTTTCTCGTTTGTGTCGAAATTTTCTTTTGATTCGCTCACAAAAACGCTGATAATAAAGTATTCACCATTTGGTAAAAAAACAATGCCTATATTGTTAACGGCAGCCGTAATACCTGTTACTTTATTTGTTCCAGACCAACCTGTTTTATGAGCGACAATTGTTCCTATAGGTAATTGCCCTTTAATTCTTTTTTCTCCAGTCGTTGTTTCTATATTGGTTTTCCAAAAGAAATCATAACTGCTTTTTGATAATAAGTTATTCTTATTTTCATAAAACATTTTGAGCGTCTCACTTGCCGCCTTAGGGGTTGTCCAGTTCTCAAACATATTTTCCCACTTTGATTGCATTTCTTCTTCATTGTAGGTGATTTGTATGTCCTGAATGTTGTTTTTTTTGAAATATTCTTCCACCGTTTTAGGCGTTCCGATAAGCCTTATTAAAACATCGCAAGCGGTATTGTCACTATTTGAAACCGAATATTGAATTAATCTTTCAATGGTAAAAACTCCACCGTTGGGGTTTTCGTCTCTGAGTGGACTCCAAAAATCCTTGGGTAAAAGTTCATCTTTCCCTATCTCTATTTTCTGGTCTAAGGATAGTTTTCCTTTGTCAACTTCTGATAAAACGGCAAGGGCAATATGGAATTTGAATACGCTTTGCATCGGGAAATGCCTATCTCCGTGTAGAGACATGGTGTCTTTACCATTGTTCCCGATAATTGAAACACCAACAACTGCATTCTTGCTTGATACGATTTGCTGAATGTTGCTCCTAAGAGCATCCGTCGAACTTTTTGAGGTCTGACAGTTTGTAAAAAAAAGTAATAATAAAAATATTACACTAACCGATTGAAGTATTCTTGTCATGTTTTTAAATGTTGATATTTGACACCGTCACCGCATTTCCTCTCTATCTCACGCGAACCATGCAACAAAGCCGTTTTGAATTGTAAACGAAGCTTCCCCTTTCGGTTTTTTATTCAATTTTCGCCCAGCGGTTTCGCGGCTTTGCGTAGTGGCGGCATTCGGAGCACTTTACTGTCAACCAAGCACAAATGTTGATTTGAAAAACTATTGTTCAATTTACCACGTCACCCGCCATTACGCCAAACTGCTGTTGTGAGTTCGGTGTTTTGTTTGTCATTAAATGTTGTCTCAATTCTTCTTCATTAAAGTTCATTGTTTTTATATAATCTTTAAAGTTTTCAGTTGTCTGTGGAATTGCAAGTCCAATTTTCTTTAGTGTTCCGTCTGTTTCTTTTATGCGGTATGTTTCAAAAAAACTCGTGTCTTGTCTTGGGAAGATTAAAAAACCATTTTTTGAATTAAACCTGTACATATAAGCAATGGTCTTGTAGTATATGCTTGTAGCTTTTTCGGAGTTCTCTGAATAAGATTGTTGTCTGTCAAGTGGAATATACTTTGCATCCCCGACAGATTTTGGTTCTAATTTGCTGATAAAATCAGGAAATATTGATTGTATATTGTTTTCAAATAGGTAATGTCTATGTTTACCTGTTTTGTTTTCTGGATGAATGAAGTTTTCTTTTAGAATGGTATTAAGATACTCTTCCCAAAGCCAAGCACCGTCAAACAACAAGCCGTAGACTTTATCTTTTTCTTTACCAAAAGTAATTTTCTCGTGCCGCAGAATTTTTAAGCAGATTTTTTGTAAGGCTGAATATTCTATAAAATATGGATGTGTAACTGGTTTTAAATTAGCGGTAATTACTTTTTGTCTTGAATTACCATTGTATGTTTTATTAGTTACAAAAATAAATTTACTCACAATATCTCTAAGTTCACTATCGCCTGTTAGTACGCCACCGCCATAAGGATGAGTTCTGATGTGTTCAATTGTATGTCTAATTAGCTGTGTTAGATTATTATTATAGCTGTGCTCTCTTGTAGTGTAAGCTATTTTTCCTGTAAACGGGATGTTTCTAAGTATGTGACGTTTAACATCAATACTTCCCTTAACGTTTGTATCATTGTATTCCTCCTTTTTGTATGCTTTGTAGATTCCTTGAGAATACGCTTTTTTGAGATAGTATGGAAAAAGGTAAAGAAGAAAATCCCAAATGTTTTCCTTATTCGGTGTTTGGTCAAATTTTAAAAGGTTTATCGAAAAGACTTTTTGCAACATGTAATGCAAAAAATAGTCGTTGTTTTCATCTTTTGCAAAACGAGATGAAATGGTTAGTTGTGTTGAATTTCGTCCAATAAATCCCATTAAATTATACGTCGTCAGGTTTTCATTGTCTAGAGAGAAAATATGAGGATTTTCTACATGGTCTTGATATTTTCCAAATGAATGAGGGAAAACAAACAAATCAGGATTCTCGTTTTGTAAATCCAAAAGGTTTCTATTTGCTATTGCTGATAAATCCGCAATGTTCAAACTGTCAAATTTATCAATACTTTTTCCGCCATTGTTATCGGTTGTTCTCATTAGGCTGTAAAGGCATTTTTCAAAAGTTCAATTTTCTCAGTGCTGTCAGACATACCCCTCAAATATTCTTTCAAGAGTGGTTCAATTCGTAAATTCCAAACATTGTCAATATCCTGTCTTGCATTACCGCTTGAGTCGAGAAAATAGGCTGCCCCAATGTGGTAAGATGGATTAAGACCATCTGTCTCTGAAATTTGCTTATTTAAATTCAACATTTTTTCTTTAATGTGTTGTGACAAATTCATGTTTTCTGCACTTTGTTCTGCTGTAATCTCAATCCAAGTGAAACGCCTTCGCATTGCAAAATCGAAGCTTTCAACACTTCGGTCTATGTCATTCATTGAGCCGATTAGGTAAACATTTTCGGGTACATAAAAAATCTCTTTATCATCATTGTGTAAATTTGAATATTGAGTTTTAACACTACCTTTTTTTCCTCTGTAGCTTGGGTCAATAGAAAAGAAGAGTTCCCCAAATATTTTTGAAATTTCACCTCTATTGATTTCATCAATCACAAATATGAAATTTTTTCTGTTGATTTTTATTTTCGCTTCTTCACCTTTGTTCTTTAGTTTTTCTCTTAACTGTTCTAATATCAAAAAGATAAAAGTATATTGATATTTAAAACGAGTATTAAATACTTTCTGAATATCAGTTGGTTTCTTAATATCATCTGCTTTTTTAAATACTTCTATTGCGTCTTTTTTGAAAACCAATTGTCGCTCCATTGATTCATTATTCAATATTTTCGCATAAAAACATTCCTCTTTTTTTGAATGAGGAACAATAACAAATTGATTGGAATTGTCATTATAATCAAACTTTTTTCCATTCTCAATAGACTCTGCTAAAAAGTTATCTAAAATTGATTCTATATTACTTTCGCTATGAATTTCATCAGGTGTTTTTTCTGAGTTTATTAAATTTTCCAATGCTTTTTCACAAAATGATTTGAATATACCGTCCTTAATTTCAAAGCCAATTATTCCGTTTTCATCTGGTGGCGTAGGTCTAAGTCCTTCAACAAAGTCTGTATAATCGTAGGATGGATGAAATTGCACAAAATCAAATTGTCCACTTTCTTCTAACTCTTCATCGGTTTTTACACCAATCATTTGCTTTGCAATTTGTTTTGCTAAAAATGTTTTACCTGTTCCAGGAGCACCTGTAAGGATGATGTTTTTTGAATCTTTTAGTAGATCTACAAGATGCTGTTTTTTTTTAAATTCTTCCATTATGTTCCAATCGATTATTAAGGATTTGTAACTGTCAAATAATGTAATCAAATTATTATTGGGTGGCTTATTGTCAAACAAACCTAAGTCATTCAGTGACTTTTCAAATCCAAGGATGTTATTACCAGTATCTTCATCATATTTATTAAGATAAAGTGACCCTATATGGTCATTTGTCCATTTAGCATTAACATTTAGCCCTGTCCAATCCCAGTTTAGATAACATTTAGTAGACTTATAACTTCCAAAGTTTTGTTGAATATTAATATGAATCAATCCGCTCTCATAATCACACCAAGCTTTAATCTGCTGTTGAATATTATCACCACTGTAACCTTGACCAGTATACTTGAAGGTGTTCGTATCAATTAGTGGTTTAATGTAAGTAATATATCCAACGTGATTTTGGTCTTCATTAACACACCATTCTAAATGGGCTACAAAATATTCCAGAAGTTTTTTAAACTTATCGTATTCGGTCATTTATTTTTTACTTTTAGTTATCATTTTAAGTGTCGGTCTTTTACACTGAAGCACAACATTCATATACCTGCAAGGTACAAAAATACTATCCGTTTGCAAACGATTGTAAGCGGTATTTATGCTCTTCAAAAGGCAAGGTGGCGGTCTTAAAATTTATGGCTGGCGCTTCTAGGTTTTGAATGGGGGAAGTAAAGCTGAAAGTTAACCAAAAAACGAGGTTGTGAGCAACCTCTGAGCGGTTTTGAGAAACCACTCTCACGCGGTAGATAGGGGAGGGTTTTACGCAACTACCCTCGGCTTCGACTGTGGGGAAAGCTACGTTTATGCAGCCTCTTTTTCGGACTGGAGGTGTTATTCGTTTGTAAACGCTTACAATTGTTTTTATCCAACTGGAAACGTGTACTAACCGAATCGTTTTTGGCCCATCCACCACCTTTGTATCGTCAATTCGGGGTAAAACCATTGGCGGGAACAAATTCAATAAACACAAAACTGTAAGGAACATGAACAAGGTAACATTGATTGGCAACGTAGGGAACGAAGTGATTGTACGGGATTTCGACAATGGCAAATTGGCCTCTTTTACGATGGCAACGACCGAAAACTACACCAATAAAAACAATGAAGAAGTGACCAATACCACTTGGCACAACATCGTGGCATTCGGCAAAGTAGCAGACGTGTGTAAGCGGATGGCGGCCAAGGGTAAGCTGCTTTCGGTAGAAGGAAAGATTAACTACCGGACGTACAAGAACAAGAAAGATAAGATGATTTACGTCACCGAAATTCAAGTGTATAAAATTGAGGAAATAGAAAAAAATTAGTCGTTTAAAGCCTGCTTTCTTCAATGGGAAGCAGGCTTTTTTATAGGGGATTTTAGGGAGGAATCAAGAGGTGAAAATACGATTCGTTGATTTTTATATACCGTTTGATAACTATTTGATAGCATTGGTATGTTTAAGGGGGTTGAAATTTGATTTTTAGAGCCGAAATTAGAACCTTGCACTATACTTCAGCGTAATGAAACAACCTTGATGTCATAGAAGGGGTTAACACATGCTTTATTGTTTTATCATCAGCAAACCTAAAAAAGGCATTCAAGACATTATTGTTAAACACTTACATTCATTGTTTGGTTGCTTTTGAGTACACACTTTACCCTTAATCTATGAGTGCTTTGAATGGTAAAATCCTTTTAATTGAGGATAAGCTTGAGAATATTTCTCAAATTGAGAATATGATTAAAGAAGCTGGTTATGAAGTTTTCAGGGCGGCGGGCACTCCTCAGGAGGCGCTCCGCATGACCATATTGATGCTTCAATCCACCATCATTATTGCCAATGATTCATTGAGCAATACGATTCTTTCAACCGCCCGTGAACTGAATAAAGAAATTTCTATAATTATGTTGGGTACATCTGACGAAACGCTGTTGCTCCCAAGTAGCGAAGCAGGTAAAACGGCCTACCTTAAAGCCCCGTTTACAACGCCTGTTTTAAAAGCAGTAATTGACTTTATTAACCGCTAAAAAAGTCTCAAGTAAAATTGTGTATTCTTCTTGATGCCTACAATAGGCTTCCCTTTAAAGGGTTAAGATATTAAATATCAGTACTTTGCATCAAAAAATAATCCCCGAATATGCGCGTATTTGGCATAATTCGGGGATTTTCGTATTTTAGTTGTGCTAACAAACCTA
>NZ_QPIW01000003.1:396316-399641 GCF_003339505.1 Runella aurantiaca | reverse complement strand
TTCGTTGGCGGCCATGTGTGCCTATTCTTTTTACCAAAGAAAACCCAAAGTTAGTATTGCATCTCCATTGGAATTGAGGCAGTACTGCCCGCCAATAGCTGCGTAGATATTGAAAAGTTCACGTTAAGTTACTAAGCGAGCCCGTGACGCCTGTGCTGACAACGAAGGTGATGTCTCGCGTCGTGCTTGCGCCAGCCGCCAAACTCGCAATCACCGTGTTCAAAGTCGCGGTGCTTCCTACTGCACTCCAGATGGATTAAGAAAAAGGAATGTTAACCTGTCATATCAAATACAGTTTATGAATAAAAAAAAGGTGGATTGAAAGACTGAAATAAAATTTTATGCGTACTCTCACTTAAAATATTTATTTATCAAGTAAGAGCCATAGTATGCTTATTTGACAAAATAAACCATGAACGGTAGGAAAAAGGATACGCATAATTCAAAGAGCGCAAAGGTCCCCGTGAAAGAAAAATTCATGCCAAAAATGTATCTATACCCCTAACACAAAAACTCCTCGCCCACAAGGTGAACGAGGAGTTCGTAAAACTTAATCAAGCTATGTGATTACTGAAAAGAAAAAGATTTCTTCTCTTCAATAGGGTTTACAATGGTTTTCCTGCCTTTTTGGTTTGTTTAATTGTAAACGGAATACACAAATCTACTGGGCAGCAATTGTCTCCTGGCTCGATGATAATCGGACAACATCCAGTGGCTGGGCACTGCTGATTGGAAGCTGTAAAGGTGTAACTACCTGCCTCACTGAATAACACTACATTGCCCGAAACAACAGGAATAGTACCACCATCTTTGTACCATTGTACATTCACTAAGTATGAGGGCACACTAACTTCTATTTTCTCTCCTACACACAATTTTAGCGGTACAGTAAAACATTGACGGTCTATATCGTCCTCATTACCTACCCCATTGCCTGGCGTACTATCCACATCAGGCTCGTTGGTCTTGCTGATCTCAGCCGTATTGAAATGTACACCCTCCGAAATCGCTTTCACTTTATACGTCAGCGTGACCGTATCTCCATTGGCCCCTATGCTGCCGATAGTCCAGACAATCACATTATTGCTAAGCGTGGCCGTGCCACGAGTCGTCGTAAAACTGCCCATGATAAATTGTACCGATGTGGCCAGAGAATCACTAACTTCTACCCCCGTGGCCAAAGTACCTGACTGGTTGAAGACTTTAATCGTGTAAGTAAGCGTGTCTCCCAGTTGTACAATCTTGGTGCTAATCATCTTTTTCAATGACAAGTCTACTTGCGCAGAGGTGACCGTGATGACCTCAGGGTCGTGGTCGTCCTCGTCACCACCCGTCAAACCACTTTCGTTGATGACGTCATTCTTTGGCGTGCCGTCGTCGGCGGGGTTACTATCGGGACTTGAATCTACATCCACACCACCCGTCGCCGAGCTGATTTCAGCTAAGTTACTAAGCGAGCCCGTGACGCCTGTGCTGACAACGAAGGTGATGTCTCGCGTCGTGCTTGCGCCCGCCGCCAAACTCGCAATCACCGTGTTCAAAGTCGCGGTGCTTCCTACCACGCTCCAGTTGGCATCGTTCAAGGTCAATCCCGCAGGAATATAATCCGTTACTTGTATATTGGTCGCATCTACGTTGCCTTGGTTGAACACCGTGATCGTGAACGTCACCGTGCTGCCCGCAACTACGCTCGCGCTCTGGCCAACGGCCAACGTCTTGCGCAACGCTAAGTCGAACACGGGGGCAGGCGTGACCGTGATGACCTCAGGGTCGTGGTCGTCCTCGTCACCGCCCGTCAAGCCATTTTCGTTGATGACGTCATTCTTTGGTGTGCCGTCGTTGGCGGGGTTACTATCGGGACTTGAATCTACATCCACACCGCCCGTCGCCGAGCTGATTTCAGCTAAGTTCGTGATTGAGCCCGTGACGCCTGTGCTGACAACGAAGGTGATGTCTCGCGTCGTGCTTGCGCCCGCCGCCAAACTCGCAATCACCGTGTTCAAAGTCGCGGTGCTTCCCACCACGCTCCAGTTGGCATCGTTCAAGGTCAATCCCGCAGGAATATAATCCGTTACTTGTATATTGGTCGCATCTACGTTGCCTTGGTTGAACACCGTGATCGTGAACGTCACCGTGCTGCCCGCAACTACGCTCGCGCTCTGGCCAACGGCCAACGTCTTGCTCAACGCTAAGTCGAACACGGGGGCAATACAAGTAGGAACCTGAATCTGAACCGTGTCTGAGCAATCATTCAACGTATAAATAAATTGATAGGTACCTGCTACTGTCATTCCACTTACTGCCCCTGCATTTGTGACCGTCGCAGCGGCAGGATTACTGGCCAAAGTGGACCATACTCCCCCTGAAGGTGCCCCAGTCACGTTAGCAGTAGTCGGTGAAATACCCGAGGGGGGGCACGTTAAAGTTTGATCCGCTCCCGCATCGGGCTTGGCTGTCCGTACCACCGAGACGGTATCCGTACACCCATTAATCATATAAATAAAATTGTACGTGCCGTTGGCTGTCATGCCAGTGACTGTACCTGCATTCGTGATTGTTGCCGCAACAGGATTGCCCGATTGTGCACTCCACGTGCCGCCCAAGGTAATCGCCGTTAACGTCGCCGTTGTTGTCGGTGAACAGATACTTTGATCTGGGCCCGCTTCGGGTTTAGGATTACGAATCACGGAGACCGTGTCAGTACAGGTTTGGCCTCCACTTGTCACAGAATAAATGAACCGATAAGTACCATCAATCGTCATGCCCGATACCGCACCCAAGTTCGTAATCGTCGCCGGAGCAGGGTTGCCCAATTGAGCAGTCCATGTGCCGCCCAAGGTAATCGCCGTCAACGTCGCCGTCGTTGTGGGTGAACAGATACTTTGGTCAGGACCAGCATTGGGTTGAACACATCCTTGGCAGGGTGATACCGTCACCGATACCGTATCCGAACAATCGTTCAGCGTGTAAATAAATTGATATGTCCCTGCCATGGTCATCCCTGTTACGTTGTTACCTGTAACAGTGGCTGTAGTCGGTGTAGTGCCAATTTGTGACCACGTACCGCCGGGTGGAATTGGAACTAATGTGTAACTCGTCGCTAAAGTGTTGCTCAAGGCATCCACGCAAGCCAAAGTGGTGTCTCTGCCAGCATTCGGTTTTGCATTCACCGTCACCACTACTTGAGATGTGTCTTGACAGCCTTCGGCATTTTGAGCTACCAACACATACGTAGTCGTAGTTATTGGCTGAACCGATGTGGGCGTTGCCACAACCGTGCCGTTGGCAGTCCCTACCGTCCACACTGGACTAAGGAAAGTAGCAT
>NZ_QPIW01000003.1:0-396219 GCF_003339505.1 Runella aurantiaca | reverse complement strand
AGGTGATACCGTTACCGACACCGTGTCTTTGCAGCCATTCAAATCATACACAAAACTATATGTTCCTGCAAACGTCATCCCAGTTACATTATTACCCGTAATGATGGCTGTAGTCGGTGTAGTGCCAATCTGTGACCACGTACCGCCTGTTGGAATTGGAACTAATGTGTAGCTCGTCGCTAAGGTATTGCTCAAGGCATCAACGCAAGCCAAAGTGGTGTCTCTGCCCGCATTAGGTTTTGGATTCACCGTCACCACTACTTGAGAAGTGTCTTTACAGCCTTCGGCATTTTGAGCTACCAACACATACGTAGTCGTAGTTATTGGCTGAACCGATGTGGGCGTTGCCACAACCGTGCCGTTGGCAGTCCCTACCGTCCACACTGGACTAAGGAAAGTAGCATAGTTAGTAATCTGAGCCGTCAAATCTACCGTTTCACCCGAGCAAATCGTCACTGCGCCATCACCAATCGAAGGTTTGGCATTGACAATCACCTCGGCCGTATCGGTACAGGTTTGACCACCTGAGGTAACTGAATACACAAAGCGGTAAGTACCTGCCGTAGACAAGCCTGTGATGTTGCCACTGTTGTCAATCATCGCTGCCGATGGGTTGGCGGGGCTTCCTATCGGTGACCAACTGCCTCCCGATGTTAATGCCGTTAATTTGGCCGTGCTGATAGGCTGACAGACCGCCACCGCGTCAGGACCAGCATCGGGTTTGACACATCCTGCACAAGGTGATACCGTTACCGACACCGTGTCTTTGCAGCCATTCAAATCATACACAAAACTATATGTTCCTGCAAACGTCATCCCAGTTACATTATTACCCGTAATGATGGCTGTAGTCGGTGTAGTGCCAATTTGTGACCACGTACCGCCGGGTGGAATTGGAACTAATGTGTAACTCGTCGCTAAAGTGTTGCTCAAGGCATCCACGCAAGCCAAAGTGGTGTCTCTGCCAGCATTCGGTTTTGCATTCACCGTCACCACTACTTGAGATGTGTCTTGACAGCCTGCTGCGTTTTGCGCTACCAACACATACGTGGTCGTTGTTATTGGCTGAACCGATGTGGGCGTTGCCACAACCGTGCCATTGGCAGTCCCTACCTTCCACACTGGACTAAGGAAAGTAGCATAGTTAGTAATATATGCCGTCAAATCTACCGTTTCACCTACGCAAATCGTCGCCGCGCCATCACCAATCACGGGTTGGGCATTGATATTAAGCATGACAAAAGCAGTATCAGCACAACTCACATCACCGATGGTGTTGACCACTACGGCGTAATATTTAGTACCTGCTGTGGTAAGAGCGGCACCGGTGGGTGTATAAGAAGCCGTGGTTTGGCCGCTGATGGCCGTTCCCAAACTGCTCGTTGTATCGGCCAACGGACCGTACCATGTGTAGGCTACGCCAGTGCTTGAACTAACAACATAGGCGGTAGGCGAACTACCCACACATATCGCCTGTGTTTTAGGGGTAACGGATGCGATTGGCTTAGTACAGGGTACAATACATGGGGTCTGCAAACACGTTAATGTTAGGTCTATACCATTTGCCGAAGTCTGTAAATCAATAGGTTCAATAATCAACTGAATAGCACCAACATTTGAAAGGTCTACTCCCGAGCCTACTGCCGTAAACGTCGTAAATTTCACCGGTATGTTGGCAAATTGTGTTACTGTACCCGAATCAACGACAACTACCGACTCTGAATAGTTAGCGGCATCCGTATAAACTCTCAGTGTGAATTTACTGCGCAGTATATCCGCTCCGGCAATCAGAAACCCAAATTCTCCTCCGCCTGTCATATTAATACCTCCTAAACCAGTAGGGTTCAGTGTTAAAGCATCATTATCGTTACCATCCCAAGTGAGGGTTAGTTTTGAATAATTTCCAGGACCATTCGAATGGGAGATGATACCATTACCCACATACCCCGAGATAACCTCAGGAAGTGGTGATGGCAACAGTTCTAATTGCATGTCACGTTCACCTCCAACAATATTGACATCATCCAAGGTACTGTTTCCGGCATCACTTAAACGTTGTAAAGTTTTTAATGAGTCAATCGTACAGATAGTTGAAGCAGATTCATGCACTACTGCCGTTACGGTATCAGAACAGGTAGAAGTAGTATAAACAAACCGATAAGTGCCTACTGTAAGTCCTCCTACAACCTGCCGAGGGGTAGATGTGGGCGTTCCAATGGTGATGACGGTTGGATTAGTGGGCAATGCAGACCAATTCCCGCCTGATAAGGTCGTATTGAGCAAATAAGCAAAGCCACTGGTCGGTGGTACACCAGCACATTGTATCGTATCAACACGAGGCGTAGGGCTAGGTATCACAGTTATACTCACAAAAGCGGTATCAGCACAAGTCACATCACCTGCCGTATTGACAACCACGGCATAGTATTTAGTACCCGCTGCAGCGAGGGCGGCACCTGTTGGCGTATAGTTAGCCGTAGTTTGGCCGCTGATGGCGGTTCCCAAACTACTCGTCGTATCGGCCAATGGGCCGTACCATTTATACTCTACGCCAGTGCTTGGTGTAACGGTGTAAGCTGATGCTGCACTGCCTACACATATCGTCTGAACTTTAGGCGTGACTGAGACTACTGGCTTAACGCAGGAAATTAACTGAATGCCCGTGATTAAACTAGCCCGGCAAGCACCTACTTCAATGTTGACAGTGTAAGTACCTGTGTCAGCAGGGGTCACAGCATTAATGGTAATGGAGGCCGTAGTAGCCGAGAAACCGTTAGGGCCCGACCATAAATAGGTAGTTCCACCACTGGCTGTAAGTGTAATAGAACTTCCTTCTGTTACGGATTGAATAGAGGTAACTGCTGGCACGAAATCACAATAGATTCCTTGGTCCCATGAATAATCTTCTTCCTCAGCGGTTAGCGTTGTGGTAGCAGTAATGGTAGCGGGCTCGCTGTTGTAGGTGGTATTGCTACCATCAGAATCATTGTTAGGGGTGCTATTGGCTGCGTTTTTAGGTGAAGTAGAATATCCTACGGGTAAACAGAATACCGCGTAATAATCTCCGGGTAATAAGTTTGTAAACTTGTAATATCCACCGTTGCCAGTAATCGTAAAATTAATGAGCGAGTCGGTGGCTGGGTTTTGTGCGCCCGTTACTCTTGGCGAAAATAGTTTTACTTTAATTCCATCAACGCCGCCCTCATTGGCATCTTGAATGCCATCTTTATTGGTATCAAACCATACTAGATCCCCATAGAAAGCGGGCGACCCAGGTTTTACCTTGATGCCTACTTTGATAGGTTCTGCCGCCAAAAGTGCTTGATTATTATCGGTGCGTGTGGCCACAAATCCAAAGGAGTTCCAGGCAATCTCGTTATTGGTTGGAGCATTTACGGGCGCTCTCATGGGCCAGTTGAATACTAATGAATCACCTCCCGCTAGTACCGTCGTACCAAAATCAATTTTGACTGATTGTACTTTGGTAATATCTGATGGCGGCGTAGTACTCCAATTGGCAGGTACACAACCCGTTGGGAAAGGAGAAGGGTCCAAGGGCTGTTTGACCTCATCACGGCAGGGGTTACCTGTGGTAGAATAATAAACGGTGATACCCGCAGGTGCCGAAATCGGATCGGCTAAGTTAGGCCGCCAAGCTGTCAAACGATTGCTTGGGTCGATTACCCCCTTATCTCCAATAAACGGAAGAATATCAATGATTTTGATATCTTTCATCGTTACGTTACCCGTATTTTTTACAATGAGTTTGTAGTCAGCATTTCCTCCTGGTACTGTTTGCCCAAAGGCAGGATATCTGGAGTAAGTCGTATCACAAATTCCTTTTACCCATTTGATGGATTCCATAGAAGCAGAGACTGCAATATTGATATCACATTGCCCGTAATTTGTACTAGATCTTCCTACCAACTCAGTAGTATTTCCGTCCAAATCCCAGTCCTGAGTATCCGTAAAATTTCCGTAGTTGTAGTCTGGCACACTCGCAGAAGCATTGGAGAAGGTTGCAATAAACTCAGCATTATAAGGTCCAGGGGGAAGGGCTGGCGAAATTTTCACGGAAACATTCACAGTGAATTGTTTACCGTAAGGCAAAATCGTCCCACTTGGAAATGTCCAGCGGTACAAATCTCTTAGAACTCCTCCTGTTGTTATATAATTAGGGATAATTTCCAGTGTAGGAGGCGTTGTAATACCAGAATTGTTAGCTGTAAAAGTCTCTGATCCTGACACATAAGTAGAGCCTGTAGGAATTAATAAAGCACAGACAGGGTTACTGCCATCAGCGTAACCTATATCAGCAGTTACTGTTCCAGAAAAAGTAACAGTCCCTCCCAATACTTGCGAGCAGTTCGATAGATGATTTGCGGTATAATTAGCTTTGGAGGTAGTAGGTCTAGGCTGTAAAATTACCGAATTATTACACACAGTTCGGCCTGCCTGGTTAGGTATTCCTGCTGTGGTACTTGTCCACTCCATACAGTTAGTGACTGTTTCGGGAATGGTTACTTCTCCTATTGATTTAAAATGCAATATCTGGTTATTCGCCAACAACGATGCATTGGGCGGAAAGGGACTTCTCAGCACAAACTTGATTTTGGTGAAGTAAGTACCCGCAGCAAGGTCGGGAACGCCCGTAGCATCAGGTAATACAATCCAAGTACTCCCCGATACATTGGTTTGATACTCAATATGATCAACATCGTCCCATTCAGCTACCCGTACCCCATTGAATTCGGCATCTTGGTCTATGATGACATTCGCGGGAATGGTCTCTATGATTTCTACACTATCCAAAGGGGTATTCCCATTATTGGTAAAACTCCAGGGGTACGCAAATCGCTGACCCGGGTAGTAAGTACCACCGCCTGATTTTGTCAATACCGCCGAGATAGTAGGCTCTGCCAGAGTGGTCGTCTCTGTTAAATCGGAAACACATCCTCCCACATTATCACCATCATTGAGTACTGAGGCACTGCCAGAAAAGGGCGTATAGGCCACCGTAGCGGTATTGGTCACAACATCGGTTGCATTAAAATCAGGCGAGTTGAATTTTACCTGTATATCTAAGTAATAGTAAAAACTCTCCCAAGCACCGGTGCCATTCAATTGTCGTAATGATAGATTGGGGATGCTTGCCGTCACCACGCCTGCGGAGTAGGTGCCTGTCCCTATTTCTGTATTGTTTAAGTTATATACTTTTGCACTGATAAACTCTGCATTGGCAGGCAAGCTGTCGGTAATGGTAATATTAGTTGCCTGCAACGTTCCAAAGGGAGCCAGCACGGGGTAAGAACCACCACTGGTTGCAGAAACCCGAACTCGGTAAGTGGTGATGTTGTTGATTGCCCCACCATTGAGCAGCGTTTTTGTGGCACAAATTCGAGGAATGGCCGTAACGTTGATGCACTGATTTTTGACTCCGGAGGTGGCTCCGCTTCCATCTGTTACTTCAGCGGTGGTACAGAGATTGGTATTATTGGGGGTGGTGAGGTTATTGGTTCTGACACAAAATTCCAATACGCCCGTCGAACCCGATGGAAGTGGATCAACGAAGGTAATGGTGAGTTTTTTAGCCCCTACTGTATTGGTAAAGACGAAATTTGCCACCGGGGCGTGGGTTGTACCCACAAAATCGCTTACCCCGTAAATATTATCAGGTAGGTTAATAACTGCTTTCACTCCTGAAGCATTTCCTGTGGTGCTGGAAATGGAATAATCTAACTGAAGGCAATACTTATCACCTGCCTCAATGGTCGTTAGGCTATTTTTTTCTTTGTAGTCAAGAGTAAGAACAACTTGACTTTGGGCTACACTAGCAAAAAGGCAAAATAGTATTGCCAAAAAGGCTGTGTTCTTGGAAAAAGATAATAAATATATTTTCATTGTATTAGGTATTAAAATTTTCAAAGTATTATATGAAATAGGTAGGATGTCATGGCAACATAGTCTACTTAATATGATACGCATGTTGTCGAACTTGAAGGTATAAAGCACCGTTTCCCCAGTCAGAATGTCTGTTTTGTCGGCAGAGGCTTCAATGGTAAGGGTTTGCCCCAAACTTGGCTACTACTTATTTGCCAAAATAATAAAACACCAATCAATGGTGAGGCCTTTCAGAAAGGCAATAAGGATATTTTTTTCATAAGACTATTTTCAAAGATTGAGGTAAGCAATGGATTAAGAAAAAGGAATGTTAACCTGTCATATCAAATAAGTTTATGAATTAAAAAAAAGGTGGATTGAAAGACTGAAACAAAATTTTATGCGTACTCCCACTTAAAATATTTATTTATCAAGTAAGATGCCATAGTATACTTATTCGAAATAATACACCATGAACGGTAGGAAAAAGGATACGCATAAATCAAAGAGCGCAAAGGTCCCCGTGAAAGAAAAATTCATGCCAAAATGTATCTATACCCCTAACACAAAAACTCCTCGCCCACAAGGTGAACGAGGAGTTGGTAGCTATGAGATTACTGAAAAAAATAAGGGTTGCTTCTCTTCAATAGGATTTACAATGGTTTTCCTACCTTTTTGGTTTGTTTAATTGTAAACGGAATACACAAATCTACTGGGCAGCAATTGTCTCCTGGCTCGATGATAATCGGGCAAGACATCGCTGGTTAGACGCCGTAGTTGATTTTTGTCGTTGTAAAAGATACATCCTCAGAATCTCTTTCACTTTATAGGTAAAGACTTTAATCGTATAGCTAAGCGTGTCTCTGAGTTGAGCAATCTTAGTGATAATCAAGATACAAAATGTAGCATCGAAAAAAAGCAATGATGAATCGAAAACAAGATGAGTAGCAATTCGAGGCTCCTGTACGAATTACCGGGGGTTCTGCCGTAAAGTGACTCGTCAAAACCCCCAGATATAAAAACCGATATTCTTACAACTCCAAGCGCTGTTTGTCTTTCAACAACACCTCGCGGAGTTTTTCGTAGGGAAGTTTTTGGGGTGACATTTTACCGTCAATCGCTAAAACCGCCGCCGTGGCTGCCGATTGTCCCAAAATCATAAAAACGGGCTCCATCCGAATCGAGCCAAACGCAATGTGTGAACTCGACACGCATACAGGCACCAAAAGATTATTACACTCGTTTTCTTTGGGCAAAATCGACCCGTAAGCGATAGAATAGGCACTTTTGGGATGTACGCCAATGTCACCTTCGTTTTGCACGAAGCCATCACTTTTGACGTACCGCTGCGCGTTATGGGCATCAAGCGCGTAAGAACCCATACCGATAGGGTTGGGCACTTTGGTTTGCGCCAAAGCGTCCGCTTCTTTCATCACAAATTCGCCAATCATGCGCCGCGCTTCGCGGATGTAGAGTTGGTGCGGCCAGTTGCCATTGTCGGTAAATTCATCTTTGGGCAATCCCCATTGCTTCATTTTGTCCTGCACATCGGCGGGAACGCGCGGGTCGTTTTGCAGAAAATACATCAGGCCTTTTTGATACAACTCATGGTCTTTGATGATTTCTTGGCGGCGCTCGTAGCTTGCTTCGGGATAATCGTAGTTTTTGCCGATATAATCCGTGCTAAACGGGCCATGGTTATTGGTATCGGTTTTACGGTTAGGAATAGGGTCAAACTTATCGTAGGTTTCGCGCCAGCCCGTTTTGAACACCCGCGCGTACAACTCATAACGGGCGGGGTCATAACCTTCTGGTTTTGGGAAAGGTATGCGGTTGTCGGGGTTATTGCTGAGGCACATTCTGAAGCAGTACGCCTGAATCTTATTGTCGCCCGTACCGTTTTCAGCGATGGGTTCAGCCGATACCTCTGGTAGTAATCCGCTTTTCGGGTCTCCTTCAATTTTGTAAGGACTGACGTTGGCTTTGAAATAGTGACCGTGTTGAAACACACCCGCCTGAACGCCGTTCCATTTTTCGCCGTACACGCTGTTGGCTTCGCGACCTACGTGGTATTTTACCCCCGCCAACGCCATTAAATCGCCTTCGTAGGTAGCGTCGATAAACATTTTTCCCTGATATACATTGCCACTCAGGGTCTTAATGGAAGTGATTCCGCCCGATTTTTTGGTGATTCCTTTGGCCGAACGGTCGAGCCATTCGTTACGATAAATGGTCAATTTGTACTCTTTGACAAAATCCTCAAAAACGCCTTCTGCCGCGTGAGGCTCAAAAATCCACATGGTCCGGTTGGTGCCGTCAAGAGCAGGCGTACCTTGCCCTTTGTTGCCGTATTCTTCTTTTTTCTGCCATTTCCACGAGGCTTCTTTCTGATAATGCGTATAGAGTCGCTGATAAAACTCGCGCGACAAGCCCCCAATCACTTCTTTGTTGCCCGTGTCGGTAAAGCCCAACCCACCCGACGACAAGCCGCCCAAGTGTTTGTCGGGAGAAACAACAATGACGGTTTTACCCATTTTTTTCACCTGTACCGCCGCAATGACTGCCGCGCAGGTTCCACCATAAATAATCACATCGGCCTGTCGCACCGCCATTGGGCTATTTTGTGCATTTTTCGGAGATTCCATCAAACCTCCCATTTTATGACTCGGCAATAAAATAACGGTGGCAATCAGCCACACCAGAGAGCGAATTTTGTTCATTGTAAAAAAGTGATTATTGGTTAAAAAAGGTGTTTTTAAGTATATTTTACTACCTAAAAACACCTTAAGATATTAGTATCCGGGATTTTGGTCAGCAGGTGATAAATCAGGATTATTATCCATTTCTTGCTTCGGAATCGGCCAAAACAAATGCGCATCTTTCACGTCTTTGCCGCGCGCCGTTTTGATGATTTCTTTGAGTTTGGCCACGCCCAATCGCTTGAGATCATACCAACGACTTGCTTCCATCATAAATTCGTAGGCTCGTTCGGTCATGACCAATTCTCTAAAAGACGCCGCCGATTGTCCTTCCAACGTAAAATCAACGGGAGATGCCGCCCCTGAAGGATACCCATACGCCCGACGGTGTACTTTATTGAGGCTTTCCAAGGCTTGGGCGGTGGGGCCGTTGTTGGCTTGGCTTACCGCCTCGGCATAAATAAGCAAGGCTTCGGCATAACGTAAAAGCGGAAAATCGTTGCCCGCAGGATTGGCGGGCGTATCCCTGAATTTACGAAAACAAATCGGCTCTGCCGTGGGGAAAGTCGTCAGTCTACCGCTGCGATTGGTATAAGACGAATACAGGTTGTAATCTTTGCGCAAGTCTTTGTCAGACCAGTTTTTGATCAAAGGCAAAGTGGGCAAGGTAAAATGCGCCCGCACACCCGTGGTATAGGGACCATCAGCAGGGTGTTGATAACTCGGATACCCCCAGCCCTGACCCGTGATACGGGCATATTTGATGTAAAAAACCTCTTCCGATGTCGTGGTTAAATCGGCACCGTAAAGCTTTTCAAAATCATCTGAGGTCTTGACTTCAACCAATGAATACAACCCTGACTTAATGACCTCGTCGGCTTTGTCGCGGGCCAAGGTCCAGTTTTCACGGGTCAGATACACACTGGCCAACAGCAACTTAGCCGCATACAGAGTGGGGCGTCCTGCCTGCCCAGAGGTAACGGTCTTGGGCAAATTTGTTTCGGCATACTGCAAATCGTCGGTGATTAGTTTATAGACCTCATCTACCGAAGCGCGTTTTCCACGCACCTGCGACACCTCACCGATGGGCGTGGTGCGGAGTGGCACTCCGCCGTAGTTGCGCACCAAATTATAATAGTTTAACGCCCTCAAAAAACGAGCTTCTGCTTCGATGGCGTTTTTCTCGGCGTCGGTGATGTTTACGCCTTTAACGGCCTGAATCACAATGTTGGAGGAATTGATGCTTTGAAACAAGTCGCGCCAAATGACATCTGTGCGGCCGATATTGGTACCGTCCAACCCCTGAAATTCGCTGACAGGAATCTGGGTACCACGCGAAATACAAAAATCTGACATTCCGTTCAATTGCGCCGGATAGTTGGTGCCGTACGAGTTTGCCCCCCGTACCTGCGCATACACGGCATTCAGGGCCGCAATGAGGTCCTCCTTGGATTTATAAAAATTCTCTTGCGACAAGCGGTCAGTTGGGACTTCTTCCAGTAAACCTTCGCAGGATGTAAACAAAAGGGTAAGAAAGAGAATAGCTATCTTTTTCATAATAAGTTCATTTTGGAAATTAAAAACCGAGACGTGCGCCAAATGTGATGGTTTTGGCTACGGGATACCCAAACTGGTCAACGCCAGGACTGATGGAATTGCCACCGCCGAGGGTACTTACTTCGGGGTCGTACCACGAATATTTGGTCAAGGTCAATAAATTCTGACCGCTCACGTACACCTGTGCTTTCCGCATCCATTTAAGCCCCCATCGGGCCGTGGGCAAATTATACGCTAATTGGACATTTTTAACCCGCACAAAAGAACCATTTTCTACGTATCTGTCTGATTCTCTAAACTTTGTATTGACGCTTATTTTGGGGTATTTAGCGTTGGGGTTAGGGCTTTGTGGTGTCCAACGATTGGCATACAAATCCTTGATTTGGTTTTCGCCAAAGTTGAAACTGTTGGCAAAACTGGCCACGTTGAAGTTAAACAGGTCTACCCCCTGCACACCCTGCACAAACAGGTTCAACTCAAAGTTTTTGAACGAAGCCGACGAGCTGAATCCAAAAATGGCACTGGGGTTAGGGTTTCCGATGATGGTTTTATCATTGGTGTTGATAATACCATCGTTGTTCAAATCTTTGAAAACAATCTCTCCTTTTTCATTCAGTCCATTTTCCTGATACCCAAAGAAAACCCCCACGGGCTGACCCACGCGCACCAAGCTGACAGGCACTCCAAGCGGATTTTGCAGGCTGCTGCCAAACACATCGCTTCCTCCCACCAACTGATTCACTTTGTTGCGGTTAAAAGAAACATTGGTTGAAATATCCCACTTAAATTCTCCCGAAAACAGGTTGGCATCTAGCCCTAGTTCTACCCCTGAATTTTGGATTTCACCAATATTTTGGGTCGTACTGGTGTAGCCTGCGGAAGTCGGCAACGAGACAATAGCCAACAAGTCTTTGGTATTTTTTTGGTAATAATCCGCTGTCAGACGAATGCGGTCTTGCCAAAAGCCAATGTCGAGTCCGATGTCGGTCTGGGTGGTAGTTTCCCACTTCAGGTCAGGATTGGATAAACTCCCGCTTGGGGCATAGCCAATCGAAAGGTCGTTGCCAAAAATCGTTTGATACGATGCCAAACTGTTCAGGGTTTGGTATGGACTCAGCGCCGTGTTGCCCGTTTGTCCCCACGAAACCCGCAGTTTAAGATCCGACAAAAACGATTTGTCTTTCAGAAAATCTTCTTCAATCACCCGCCATGCAAAAGCGGCCGACGGGAAATATCCCCATTTATTGCTCTTTCCAAACCGCGACGACCCGTCGGCCCGGTAGCTGGCGGTGAACAAATAGCGGTTTTTCAAGGAATAATTGACCCGCCCGAGGTAAGAAAGCAACGTCCATTCCGACGCTCCGCTGCCCGGAATACCCGGCGTAGCGGCTCCCTGCAACGCATCGGTGGTGAGTACATCGGAAGCAAAACCGCTCCCGCCCGCACTCAACGAATTGTTTTTTTGATTTTGGTACGTCACCCCACCCGTCAGCGACAGATTGTGTTTTTCATTGAACGAACGGACGTAGTTCAGGATATTTTCGTTCAAGAGGTTGGTTTGCCGAGACGTAGAAACCGAAGCTGAGCCCGTTGGGGAAGTAGACAATTTACGGGTCGAATATTGATCCTGACGGCTGTTAAAGGTTTCAATACCTCCCGAAATTCTTAACGAAAGTCCCTTGATAAATTCATAATTGACGGCGGTGTTGGCCAATACATAATCCCGCACATCTTTGTCGGTCCGCTCATTGACGAGCGCAAACGGATTGAGCAATACGTTGGAACTGAACGAATACGGAACCACATTGCTATAGTCGCCGGATGGTGTAAACGGTGCCACCGTGGGAGGAGCTACCAAAATGGCAGAAAGCGCCCCGTTGCCCCGGTTGCTGTTTTCGCCATCGATACGCCCTTGGTTGAGCCGGCTCAAAATGGTACTAAAATCAAAGGTCAGTTTATCACTTACGCGGTGGTTGATATTGCCCCGAATGGTTCCTTTTTTATAACTTGAGTTGGGAACAATCCCCTCCTGTGAGAGTAAATTTCCCGAAAATGAGTACTGCATCCGCTCAGTACCGCCCGAGAAAGTCAGTCCGTGGTTTTGGATGGGGGCGTTTCGGAGCAATTCCTTCTGCCAATTGGTTCCTTCGCCAAACCCATTGATTTCATCTTGCGTAAAATAAGGCTTAGCTCCATCATTGGTGGCGCGCTCGTTGGCGATTTCGGCCATTTCGCGGGCGTTCATCATTTCAATCAGCTTTGTGGGTGATTGAATCCCATAAAAGCTTTCTACATCCACCTGACTTTTACCCGCTTTGCCTTTTTTGGTGGTCACAATCACGACCCCATTGGCGCCGCGCGAACCATAAATGGCGGTGGCGGAGGCATCTTTCAACACTTCCATGGATTCAATATCGGAGGGGTTGAGCGCGGCAAGGCTTCCCGAAAGTGCAAAACCGTCAACTACGTACAAGGGTTCATTGCTGGCTCTCAGCGAGTTGCCTCCCCGAATCCGCACCGAAATATTAGAGCCAGGCGCGCCAGAGTTCTGAATTACCTGCACCCCTGCCACGCGTCCTTGCATTCCCTGCACGGGCGTCGTAATCGGAAACGACGTAATATCTTTTGCTTTTACCGAAGCCACGGAGCCGGTCAAATCACTCTTTTTGACCTGTCCATAGCCCACCACCACCACTTCGCTGAGGGCTTTAATGTCGGTTTTGAGCGAAACATCAAGTGCGGTGCGGTTACCTACCACGATTTCTTGCGGCTCATAGCCCACAAAACTAAACACCAACACCGCTGCCGATTCGCCGTCGGGCAGTGCGATGGAATATTCACCGTCACCATTGGTTGAAGTGCCGCGCTGCGTTCCTTTGAGCAAAATACTCACCCCCGGCAGTCCATCCCCTTTTTCGGCGTCAATCACTCTCCCTTTGAGAAGCTTATCGGCGGGTTTTTCTTTCAGCAAAGGCTCACTACGCTCGTTTTCGGGTTCGGTTCTGGGCGGCATCCGGTTGAGCAGGATTTTATTTCCTACCACCTCATATTCAATATTCAACGGCCGGAGCAAGCCTTCCAGTATGGTGGAAAGCCGCTCATTCTTAGCCACTAAAGTTACTTTTCGTTTAGAAGAAATAAGCTGGGGGCTGTACATAAAATGCACATCCGCTACTTTTTCGATGCGTTCGAGGGCGCGTCCAATTTCTTGGTTAGCTACCTGAACACTGATTTTTCGTTCGAGTAATTCCTGACCTCTGCTATCTATGGCGTACCCCAGAGAAGTGCCGAGGATAATCAGGAAAAGTTGATAACAAGTGATTCGCATGATTTTGAGCAGCAACTTGTTGAATTGTCGATGTTTTGACATAATTTTGGACTTTGTTGGTTTACTGAATTGACAAAAACATCCCCGCACTCGTCAATAAACGGGTGTCACGAAGCCTGAGAAACTTTGGGGAAATTACGGGTCGGTGATGCGGACACATCGCCGACTTTTTTTTGTTGGTTAATCGGTGATACTTTTCTAAATCATAGCGTCTCCAAGGGGTTTAAAAGGTTCTTTACTTATCGAAGTATGTGGAGTTTAGCGGTTATTATTTGTTTTTTTACTTACATCCCTTCCCTGTCACCACAATCTGCGCATCTATCAGTTCATAATTGGCTTCCAGTACTTTACAGATAAGGTGCATTTTTTCCAACAACGGTTCATCACCGAGCGTGGCGGTGAGTTCGCAAGCGCCCATGAGTTCTTCGTCGTACACAATTTTTACGCCGTAGGCTTTTTCCAACACCGCAAATACATCCGAAACGGGCGCCTGACGAAACTCAAAACTCTGCTGCTGAATGTCGGACAGGGCCAATAATTGCGGTTTTTCAACCAACGAGCGCACCAATCGGCTATCTGCCCGTCGAAAAGTCACTTGTTGGTTGGGGGTCAGCACCAAGCCAGTCAGTTCTCGATTTTTTTGTTTGGCATCTGCCGCTGGGTCTTCCCGCGTAAAGACAGACACTTTTCCCGTTTTGACAATGACCCGAACTTCCCGGTCTTTTTCGTAGGCTTGCACCGTAAATGAAGTACCCAGCACCTTGGTTACTAACCCATTGGCAAACACAAAAAACGGTTTTTCAGGATTTTTGGAGACTTCAAAAAAGGCTTCGCCAGACAATACAACCTCCCGCTTATCGGTCTGAAAAATGGTAGGATAACTAATGCGCGTTTGCGGTTGTAACACCACAGAACTGCCGTCGGAAAGCGTCACTGATTGGGCGCGGGAGGTTGTATTGGTAAATTCGATGAGCTTAACATCATGCTTAATCTGCTGAACAACTTCGTGGTAAGGGGTTACTTCTTTGCTAAAATTCCGCTGAAAAATCAGCCATCCAGCGAGTGGAATCAACACCACTGCCGCCGCCACGCGCACCCAGGTTTGGCGCCAAAGCGGGACCACCGCCACGCGTTCTTCGGCGCGTTGCACGAGCTGTTGGATGGCCTCATCCACTTCCACTTCCGAAATCTCTTCTTGCGCATGATACAATGCCCAGACAACCCGCTTTGCTTGTTGCACAGCGGCGTCCTTTTCGGGATGTTCCGCCAGCCATCGCTCCCAAAAAAGAGATTCTGCATTTTCCAAAACCCACGCCCGAAACGATTCGTCTAAGGCCAACGCCTCGGCGTCGTAGGCGGTATAATCAATCATAGAAATAATTGTACTTTGATACCCTGTCTATAGAGAGATAGACACATTGCCCGCGGCAATACTCACTTACAAAAACATTTTTTTTGATTATTTTACATTAGCCCAGAAGAAAAGCATCATTTTGGCCAACGAAAACCAATTGGTTTTTAAAGAAGTAAGGGCCCGATGCAGCAGATTAGCCACCGATTGGCGGTTCATGGTCAAAATTTCGGCGATTTGGTTATTGGACAGACCTTCGTAGAATTTCAAAAAGATAATCTCTTGCTGCCGTTTGGGGAGCTTGGCCAAAACGGCCTTTATTTTTCCTTCATTTTCGTGAAAAAGCTCGCTCTCAATCAGCGTTGATTCGGCCGAAGTATGGTCTGAGAAAGGCAAATCTTCGTCTAAATCTTCCGATTCGAGCATCCACCGTTCCTGACGAAGTTTACGAAATAGGTTGTTACGCAACGATTTGATGAGGTAAATCCGAACAAAAGGCGTCTCGGTCAGGTGCTCTCGTCGCTCCCAGAGTTCCAGAAACAAATCCTGAATGCAATCCCTGACAATCTCCCGGTCTTTGGTGAATTTGGCGGCGTAATTAAACAAGGCCCGGTAATGACGCCGCGAAAGCTGCCCCAACGCACCGCTGTCACCCGCTTTGAAGCGCTGCCAGAGAAGTTCTTCTTCGTTATGTAAGAAGGTGATTTTCAAAAGGGGTATTTGTGAGTTTTACCAAAGTTGACATCAAATTAACAAACAAACCCTCACAAATCATACTATTTTTTATAAGCATAATACCAATGCAAAAGCATTGTACTCCTCGGGTATTTTTATAAAACAGCAAAGGGTATCAACAAATAACTAGCCACTTATTCAGGGAATTAAAAAAAGTCAAATAATATTATTCCACTATTTCAATGGGAGGCAAGCCTCTTTTTTTTAGTACAAAACACAGTTTTTTTTAAACTAAACAAGCATTTTAAACATTTGTTTAAAATATGCATTTAAATGTTTGGCGGTTAAAAAAATAGTTTTCAACTTTGGCGCAAGTTTTGAAAATTAGGAGGCCAAAGTGACGTGTATTACTCAATCAAGTGAAGAAAAAATTAAAGAAGCAGCGAAGACTGTTTTTTTAAAAAAGGGATATGCAGGCACCACCGCGAGGGATATAGCGGAGGCAGCCAGCATGAACATTGCGCTTACGAACTATTATTTCAGAAGTAAAGAGAAACTTTTTTTTGAAATTTTTAGAGACCTGTTCAGTTATTACTGTAAAAACACCCTGAAAATCTTTGAGAAACCAATCAGTATTCGTGAAAAGCTGATTGAGCTTATTGAAGAAGATTTTCAAATGATGAAGAAGGAGCCGAGTTTAGTGTTGTTTTTGATGACCGAAATCCATCGGGACCCCGAACGGCTCTTGCCGGAGTTATCAAGGTTTAAGGAATTATTACATGTTACACTATCAAACCAAATTGAAGAAGAGATTATAAACGGCCGAATGCGCAATATAAGTGTGGAGCATTTGATGCCTTTGATTATGGGAAGCTTGCAGTTTGTTTTTGTGGGTAAGAATATGAATATGAAAATGTATAATGCATCAGAAGATGAATTTAATACATTCGCCGAAAATCATAAGAACCTAATTATCAGCATGATTACCGAATATCTTTTTATTTCTGAGACTGTTAGTTAGTTTTAAAAGCCATTGAAACATTTTCGCCCAATTATTGTTCATTAGATTATCCTTCTTTACCCTACCCGCCATTAAAATTACTGAGAACCTATGATGAAATTGACCTTTGGTCAATTTGATAAATTTATATATTCTGACACACATTGACAGTATGAGTAAGAAGTTACAAAACAAAGTTGCAGAATTTAAGGATGCTGCTGCTATAAAAGAAAAAGGATTATATCCTTATTTCAGACCTATCGAATCAGGGCAGGATACGGAAGTGATAATTGATGGAAAACCCGTTTTGATGTTTGGTTCCAATTCTTATTTGGGACTTACAAACCATCCTTACATTATTGAGGCGTCGCAAAAAGCGGCCCAAAAATACGGTACCGGATGCGCAGGCTCGCGCTTCCTGAATGGTACATTAGACATTCATATTGAGCTAGAACGCCGGCTGGCGGCTTATACTGGAAAAGAATCAGCTATTCTTTTCAGTACTGGCTATCAGGCCAATTTAGGCGCAATATCCTCACTTACAGGGCGTAATGACTACATTTTGTTGGATGAAATGAACCACGCTTCCATCATTGACGGAAGCCGTTTGTCTTTTTCAAAAGTCATTAAGTACGCCCACAACGACATGACTGACCTTCGCAAGAAGTTGAGTCTGTTGCCCGATGAAGCCGTTAAGCTCATCGTAACCGACGGCATATTCAGCATGGAAGGTGATATTGTCAATCTTCCCGACTTGAATAAAGTTGCCGCCGATTTTGACGCCGCCATCATGGTCGACGACGCCCACAGCCTGGGCGTAATCGGTGAAAAAGGAGCTGGTGCATCGTCGCATTTTGGACTGACAGATAGTACCGATTTAATCATGGGTACGTTCAGCAAATCGCTTGCTTCGTTGGGTGGATTTATCGCCAGCGACGCCGCCACCGTCGACTACCTCAAGCACCGCGCGCGTTCGCTTATATTCAGCGCCAGCATGACGCCCGCTACCGTGGCCAGCACGTTGGCGGCATTGGACATTATCGAATCGGAGCCATTCCACATTGAGCGACTTTGGGCCAACACACGCTACGCCAAAGAGTTACTCCTCATAAGTGGCTTTGATTTGGGCCATACCGAAAGCCCGATTTTGCCAGTTTATATAAGAAATAACGACCTCACATTTATGATGACCAAGCTTCTTCAGGAAGACGGCGTCTTTGTAAATCCCGTCGTTTCGCCCGCTGTTCGCCCCGAAGACACCCTCATCCGGTTCTCTTTGATGGCAACGCACACGTTTAGCCAAATTGAAGAAGCTGTCGACAAAATGGCCAGAATTTACCGCAAACTTCGTCCTGAGGCGATAAAAGTAAAACTATGATTCGCGTAGCTTCCGTAGACTCTAAGAAAGAGCTTGGTCAGTTCATTGACTTCCCGCACGATTTGTATCGCGATGATAAAAACTATGTCCCTGAGCTGTTTATCGCTCAGCGGGATATGCTGACGCCGGGCAAGCATCCTTTCCACGAACACTCTACGGTGAAGCCTTTTCTTGCGTATAGTAATCTACGTGTAGTGGGGCGTATTGCGGCCATCTTCAACCGAAATCACAATGCATTTACGGGAAGGAAAGACGGTTTTTTTGGTTTTTTTGACTGTATTGACGACCAAGAGGTTGCTGACGCACTCATCAAGCAGGTATCTGAATGGTTGAAATCGCAGGGAGCAGAGCAACTCAACGGCCCAGTCAATTTTTCTACCAATGACCCTAGTGGGCTTTTGGTAGAGGGTTTTGACCGCCCCCCGATGGCCATGATGCCCTACAATGCGCCTTATTACGAAAAACTGTTGCTGAAAACAGGACTACGTAAAAAGACCGATTTGTTAGCCTACGAACTGGAAGTAAGCAACTCCAACGACCGCTCCATAAAGCTGTTGGATACCTTACAGCAAAGGTTAAAGCGCGCAGGAATTACCATCCGAAAAGTAGACCTCAAAGATTTTAAAAATGAGGTAGTTAAGATTCGGGATGTGTACAACTCGGCGTGGGACAAAAACTTGGGATTTGTGCCGATGACCGATAATGAGTTTGATTATTTGGCCAAAGACTTGAAGTTGATTTTGGACCCAAACTATTGCATAGTGGCCGAAAAAGATGGCAAGTTTGTGGGGTTTGCGTTGGGGATACCCGATATAAATCAAGTACTTATCAAGATTAAGCGCGGACGGCTATTGCCAACGGGTATTTTCAAACTGCTTTTTCAGAAGAAAAATATCACCCGTATCCGTGTTCTGACGCTGGGGGTCCTTGAAGGGTACCGTAAAATGGGCATTGAAGCTTGTTTGTACGGGACCATCATCAAGAATACCTACGGAACCAAAATTACAGGGGGAGAATGTTCGTGGATGTTGGAAGATAATTACCTCATGAACCACGCCATCGAACAGATTAACGGCACGCTTTACAAAAGATACAGATTGTACGAGAAAGAATTATGAGCAGCAGGGTATTGATTACGGGAGCAAGCGGTTTTATCGGTTATCATCTGATAGAAGCCGCCCAAAAAGAGGGCTTGGAAGTTCACGCCGCCGTCCGTCGTTCCAGTAATGTCAATCACCTAAAAAAATTCAATCCTGTATTTGTATATCCAGCGTTAAGCGATAAAGAGGCGCTGAAAAAAATGTTGAAAGAGGGGGATTACAGCTACATTATTCACGCGGCGGGAGCCACACGAGCCAAAAATACCCAAGCCTACAATCTAATCAATGCCGATTATACGCGTTTGCTGGCCGAAGCAGCACTGGAAGCTGATATTCCGCTGAAACGGTTTTTGTTTATGAGCAGTTTGGCGGCACTGGGTCCTTTGTCGTATGCCGAAGAGCAGCCCATCACGGAGAACACTTTACCATTGCCCATTACGAGTTATGGCAAAAGTAAACTGTTGGCAGAGAATATGTTGGAAGAATTAACAGCCTTACCTTTGACCACCATACGGCCCACTGCCGTGTATGGACCGCGAGAGAAAGATTTGTTCATTCTTTTCAAAACCCTCAATCAAGGCTTCGACGCTTACATCGGCAAAGAACCCCAGCGATTGAGCTTTGTCTACGTCAAAGATTTGGCAGAGGTGACGGTTGCGGCCTTGCTCAAAGGCCAAAATGAACGTCAGGTCTACAACATCTCCGATGGATTTGCCTACGACCGATACGCCTTGGCCGACGCCTTTAAGGAAACAAGCGGCAAAAAACCCCGTCGGATTCATTTGCCCGTGGGCGTGTTGAAACTAGCCGCCAATATCATGGAATTGGGCGCCACGTTTTCGTCGGTGGCCCCCGTGGTAAACCGTGAAAAAGTAAAAGAGTTGACCGCACCAAATTGGTTTTGCAGTATCGAAGCCGCCAAACGGGATTTACAATACCAGCCTCATTATAACTTAAACAAAGGAATTGCCGAAACTTGGCAGTGGTACAAAGCCAATGACTGGATTTAAAGCAACCCACAAAAAGTGCCTTTACCGAAGTTTTTTTTCTAAAGAAGAAACTTGATTAGACCCATTCAAATGTACAGTCGTGATGAACAAAGGGCCAAAAGCCCACATTAAAATGAAAAAGTTAGCCACAGATATAACCAACCTCCTGTCGATTTTATGTCTAACGTTAGGCGTTGCGTTTACCCAAACGACCACCGTCAAAGGCGTTATTACCGACACTAAATCGGGCGAAACCCTGCCGTATGTAAATGTACAGGTAGTAGGAACCAACATCGGTAGCACTTCTGATGCCGAAGGCCGCTATAGCCTTACCGTACCAGCCAACAAATCAGTCATTAGGTTTACCTACATCGGGTACCTGAGCATCGACAAAAACGTCACGCCCGGGATTGCGCAGACCATTAATATAAAAATGGCCGTCGATGCCTTGCAATTGAAGGAAGTGACCGTCAGGGGAAAAACGAGCCGCTATCGAAACAAAGATAATCCAGCGGTGCAGCTCATTCGGGAGGTGATTGAGCACAAAGAACAAAACCAGATGGCGGCCAATGACTACGTGGAATACGAACAATACGAGAAAATTGCCTTGTCGTTGAGCAACCTTTCCGACAGTTTTAAGGAGCGTCGCATTTTCCGGAACTACCAGTTTTTGTTTGTCAACCAAGATTCGACGGGCATGGGCGGCAAAAATCTGTTGCCCGCTTACATGCAGGAGAAACTCTCTAAAGTCTATTTTCGCAAAAATCCCTATACCAAAAAGCAATGGGTAGAAGCCGACCGTAAGGCCGAATTTGACTCTAAATTTATTGACAATGATGGTTTGAACGCCTACTTCCGACGTTTGTACGAGGATGTAGACATTTACAAGAACGACATTTCTATCGCCACCAACCTGCTGCTAAGCCCCATTGCCAACACGGCCCCGACGTTCTACAAATTTTTTATTCGCGATACCGTCAAAACCCAAACGCCTTGGCTGATTGAGTTGGGATTTGTGCCGCGCAATAAAACCGATATGCTCTTTGAAGGGAAACTATTTGTGACCCTCGACGGTAACTACAGCGTTCAGAATGCTTACCTGACGGTCAATAAGGAAATCAATCTCAACTTCATGCGCGATTTGGAAGCAAAGTTGGAGTTTGAAAAAGGTACGGACGGCCGCTACCATCCTGCTAAAACTACGCTAGGAATGGAGTTTGCACTGGGCGATAAATCGGGCGGCCTTTATGGACAACGCGTCGTAAATTTCAAGAACTTTACCATCAATCAAGTCCGTCCCGACAGCGTTTATAAAGGCCCAGCGCAAGAAAATGTGGCCGCACTTTTGGCCGTAAATAAAGGAGAAACCTACTGGAACAATGTGAGACACTTACCGTTGGAGCGGCTGGAGCGCAATATTTACCGAAACGTAGACACGCTCCAAACCATCCCGTCTTTCCGCCGAACAATGGATGTTGCAACCTTGCTTCTGGCGGGTTATAAATCCTTCGGCCTTGTAGAAGTGGGTCCCGTCAATACGTTTTATAGCTTCAATCCCGTGGAAGGATTCCGTCTGCGTTTTGGCGGCCGAACCACCACCGACCTCAGCAATCGTTACTTTTTTGAAACCTACGCAGCCTACGGATTCAAGGATGAAAAATGGAAGTATTTTTTAAGCGGCACGTATTCGCTCAACAATAAATCGGTGTACCAGTTTCCGTTTCATTACATACGAGCCAGTTTTCAGCGCGATACCAAAATTCCAGGACAGGACTTGCAGTTTGTGCAGGAAGACAACTTTTTATTGTCCTTCAAACGCGGCGATAATAACCGCTGGCTGTACAATGAAATTTTTAAATTGGAGTACATCCGCGAGTTAGCCAACCATTTCTCTTACCGGGTGGGCTTTACGCAGTGGAATCAAAGCCCCGCCGGCATCCTGCGTTATGAAACCGTTGATAATGAAGGCAACGTACAAAGTGTACCTCAGTTGAAAAATACCGAGCTGAGTCTGGAACTGCGGTACGCGCCAAACGAGCAGTTTTACCAAGGAAAACTGTACCGCACACCGCTCATCAACCGCTCCCCTATTTTCACACTTCGCTACAACGTGGGCGTGAAAGGCTTTTTGTCGGGCCAAAACAACTACCACAACATTACGGCCAATATTGCAAAACGTTTTTACTTCTCGCAGTACGGCTACGCCGACGTCACGACGGAAGGCGGCTACATTGCGGGCAAAAACATTCCGTTTCCGTTGCTGATGATTCACCGCGCCAACCAAACCTACGCCTACCAATTGAACTCATACAATCTCATGAATTTTCTTGAGTTCGTGAGTGACCATTACGCCAGCGTAGACGTGCAATATTATTTCAACGGATTCATTTTCAACAAAATACCATTGCTCAAAAAACTAAAACTCCGCGAGGTGGTCAGCTTGAAAGCACTCGTAGGCGGCCTGCGCGACGAAAACAATCCGAACAAACAAACCTCTGTTTTTCGTTTTCCAGTTGACGAGCAGGATAAATCCATCAGTTACTCTTTGGGACGCACGCCGTACGTGGAAGGCAGCGTCGGGATAGCCAATATTTTCAAATTATTGCGTCTGGATTTGGTAAAACGTTTCAATTACCTCAATCATCCGGGTGTATCCGAGTGGGGCATTCGGGCGCGGTTTAGGGTTGATTTCTAATACTTTAAACCACCTAATTATCAATTATTTAAAGAAGCACAAAGAATGAATTACGCAATCATCGCAGCAGGAGAAGGTTCACGATTGGCGCAGGAAGGGTTTCCGCTTCCTAAGCCGATGGTCGCGCTGCACGGCGAAATGTTGATTGACCGTTTGATTGGTATTTTCAGTAATAATCGGGCCGAAAGCATTCAAATTATCATTAACGAAGCCTCGGAGGCACTGGAAAAACACTTGTCGGAAACAACTTATGAGGTGCCGGTTCGGGTCATCAAAAAATCCACGCCGAGTTCATTGCACAGCTTTTATGAATTGCTAAAGGCCAATCCCGCCATTGATGAGTTGTGTCTGACCACCACCGACACGGTATTTACGGAAGATGAATTTGAGTCATATATTCGGGCATTTGAACAAAACCGCGAGCTGGACGGATTAATGGCCGTCACCACCTTTGTGGATGACGAAAGTCCTTTGTTTGTGGCAACCGATGAACAACATTTGGTCACGGCTTTTACCGACACCAACACTTTGAGCACGCCATTTGTATCGGGTGGCATTTATTGTTTGCGCAACAAAGCCCTCGATTGCGTTACGCAGGCGATTGAAAGCGGCACCAGCAGAATGCGCAATTTCCAACGCCAATTGATTGACAATAAGTTAATTATCAAAGCTTTTCCCTTTTCAAAAATCGTGGACATTGACCACGTGAGGGACATTACCACTGCCGAGCTTTTTTTGAGCCACGCGCAGCAGACACCAAATCATGAAGTTGTTTTATAATGAATACATTTGAATTACTAGGAGTACACCGAAACAAGAAGTTTTCACCCAATCATATCGGAAATGATGACGCCATTTTTTCATTAACCGCCCAAGCACTCCAACGAATGGGATGCACGGTAAGCATCTGTTGCGAAGACGAGTTTCTGCAAAAAGAGACGATTGAGCAACGCTTTATTTTTACCATGGCGCGGCAGAAAGAAGTAGTGAAAAAATTGCAAGATTTGGAATTGGCGGGAAAAGTCGTTGTCAATTCTGGTTTTGGAATCGAAAAATGTTTTAGAACAAATATGACCAAAGGACTGGTCGAAAACGACATTCCATATCCCAAAAGTTTTATTGTGCCCACTTCTTATGCTGGAAATGATGTTTTTGAGCAACTGCCCGGCAAAGGATTTTGGATTAAACGCGGTGATTTTCACGCCATTCATAAAGAAGACGTGACCTTTGCGGCAAGCGCCGACGAAGCCCGTGAGATATTGCGTGAATACGCACTCCGGGATATTCCCGACGCCGTCATTTCTGAGCATTTGATGGGCGATTTGGTGAAGTTTTATGCCGTACGCAACACCGATTTTTTCTATTGGTTTTATCCGTACGCCAACAACCACCACAAATACGCCGATTATGAAAACATCAACGGCAAGTCGCTGTACTATCCTTTTGATGAGGATGCGCTCCGCAAAGCCGCCAATGCATCAGCCGAAGCACTCGATGTACACGTGTATGGTGGAGATGCCATCGTGGGAAAAGACGGACGGTTTCACATCATTGACCTCAACGACTGGCCGAGCTTTGCTCCGTGCCGTCAAGATGCCGCTGAGTCGATTGCCCAAGCCATTTTTCAACAATTTACCATAGCTGCCTGATGGAAAATTTGACCCAAAAAATACCCACCGACAAAAAGGAAACGCCCAAAAGCAGTGCTTTTGAAAATTCACTGAAATCAAGCGATACCGAAGAGCAGATTGATATTTGGTTTTATCGGCCCATTGGCTATCAAATTGCCCTTTTTTGCGCCAAAGTAGGCATTACGCCCAATCCCGTTACCATTGTCAGCATCTTTTTTGGCGTAGCGGCGGGAATTCTTTTCTATTACCAAGAACTGTGGATAAACGTCATCGGCATGTTGTTGTTGGTTTTTGCCAACTCTCTCGACAGTGCCGATGGGCAGCTGGCCCGCATGACCAATAACAAGAGCCGACTAGGACGCATCTTAGACGGAGCGGCGGGGGATTTTTGGTTTATTGCCATTCACGTTGCCATTTGTTTGCGCAGCCTAAACGAAGGTTGGAGCGCGTTTATTTGGGTACCGGGCGTGGTAGCGGGCGCTTCGCACGTGGTGCAATCAGCGATGGCCGATTACTACCGCAACGTGCATTTGTTCTTTATCAAAGGCACTTCTGGCAGCGAACTGGACAACAGCCGCGAGTTGCAGAAAGAATACGACACGCTGACGTGGGGTAAAAACTTCGGCATGAAACTGGTTGCAAGATTTTACTTAAACTATACCAAAATGCAGGAAAGCTTCTCGCCCAATCTGCAAAAACTTTTGGGTGTAGTACGCGAAAAATATAGCTCAGGGTTGCCCGAATGGCTTATTACCGAGTTTAGAGCACAAAATAAGCCACTGATGAAATATACCAATATTATTCAGTTCAACACGCGGGTTTTGTTTCTGTTTTTGTGGTTGTTTATCGACCAAGCGTGGATTTATTTTCTATTCGATATTTTTATTCTGAACCCCATTCTCATTTACATGTGCGTGAGTCAGGAGAAAGTGAGCCGTCATTTTTACCAAAAAATCGTGTCTTAACGTGAAGAGTACGACGATATACAAAGCCCTATTTTTGGTGCTGGGTGTCATTTTCCTGGGCTATATGATTTATGGCATGGGGCTTGACGTCATCGAAGCCAACATCCAAAAAATGGGTTTTTGGTTTATTCCCGTCATTGGCAGCTGGTTGGTGATTTATGTTCTGAATGCTTTTGCGTTTAAGGCCATCATAGAAGAGCCACAACTGCCCGCAAGCAACCTTTCTTTTTGGTCGGTACTTCGATTGACGATCACGGGTTACGTTATCAATTACATTACGCCGTTTGTGGCGCTGGGCGGCGAGCCGTACCGCATCATGTTGCTCAAACCCGCGCTCGGAATCCGCAAGGCCACGTCGTCGGTGTTATTGTACAGCCTGATGCACATGTTTTCGCACGTGTTGTTTTGGTTGGCGTCGATTGTGCTCATCGTGGCTTTTGTTCCATTGAGTACGCTGATGCTCGCGGGTTGCGGCCTCATGTTGGTGGTGGGTTTGGTGTTGGGCTTTTGGTTTATTCGCGTCTACCAACGCGGCTTTACGGTCAGTACGTTTCGATTGTTGGAAAAAATGTACTTCGTCAATAAAATGGTAAAGGGCTTTATGGCCGAAAAAATTGACGCATTGCATGAAATCGACGAGCAAATCCGCATTCTCTACGCGGAGCGAAAGCCACGTTTTTACGCTTCGCTGGGGCTGGAATTTGCGGCCCGGGTGGTCGGTTGCGCCGAGATTTACTTTACGGCTCAAGCCATCGGATTGGATATGTCGATAACAGAATCGCTGATTGTTAGCTCAGGCTCTTCGTTGTTTGCCAACCTGATTTTTTTCTTCCCGATGCAGCTCGGCACCCGGGAAGGGGGGTTGGCGCTGGCATTGCAGAGCATCGGAATGCCAGCCGCAACGGGCCTGTTTATCGGTATCGTGGTGCGTATCAGAGAGTTGGTGTGGATAGGCATTGGGTTGCTTTTGCTCCAACGTACAAACGTTCAACCAGTGGGCAAAGAAACTGCGCTGGAAACCATTTCAAATAAATGATGATTTTTTTGGTTAATCTGTCACCCAATTATTTAAAGTAAATCGTTTATGATAAAAGGAGTTTTGCTTGACTACGGTGGCACCATCGACACCAACGGATTGCATTGGGGCGGTGTATTGTGGAACAGTTACCAAAAATATGGGGTACAAATTGACCAAGAAACATTTTCAAAAGCGTACTCATTTGGGGAGAGAGCCTTGGCGATTCATCCGATTGTGAAACCTGAGCATACTTTTTTAGATACCTTACGGCTCAAGGTGGAGCAACAGTTTCAGTTTTTAAAAGACAACGGTTTTCAGGTCAATTCTGAAAGCATTGAGCTGATTGCAACGGACTGTCATCTTTTTGCCAAAACAACCGTGGGGCAGGCCGCCCCCGTTTTGGCGCAACTTTCAAAGCAGTATCCGCTGGTGATGGTTTCTAATTTTTACGGAAATATCAACAGCGTTTTAAATGATTTTGGGATTGCTGCGTATTTCAACGCCGTGGTAGAATCGGCCGTGGTGGGCGTAAGAAAGCCCAATCCAGCCATTTATCAACTCGGAGTGGATGCGTTACAATTGCCCGCCGAAGCCTGCGTCGTCATTGGCGACTCGTACAGCAAAGACATTGTTCCAGCGCACGAAATCGGCTGCAAAACAATCTGGCTAAATGTACAAGGTTGGGAAGAAACCGCCACCAAAACTGACTCCGTCGCCGATGTGGAAATCCATGATTTTGCGCGAGTACCTGAGGAGGTTACGAAATTAAGAAGTTAAGCACCAATGAAGTTAAACAATTAAAAGTTAGGCAGTTAAATGATTTTATTGTAAATTCATCATTCTGATTGCTTACTTTTTAAGATTTAGCTTCGACGCATTTTTACAAAAATACTGACACCAAATCATTGAAGAGTATGTACGATATATGCACCATCGGGCACATCACGCTCGATAAAGTCGTGACACCCCACTCGGTCAAATATATGCCGGGAGGCACTTCTTTTTATTTTTCCAAAGCCATCCAAAAGGCACAATTAGACTATGCTTTGGTCACGGCTTTGGCAACGAGTGAGTTGGGAGTGGTTGCCGACCTGCGCAAATCAGGCATTGAAGTATATGCTTTACCCAGCGAGTACTCGGTGTATTTTGAGAACATTTACCCCGAAAATCAAAACCACCGCGAACAAAACGTATTGCAAAAAGCCTCCCCGTTTGATGTTCCGGTCATGCCCGACATTACCGCTAAAATCTACCATTTAGGGCCTTTACTTTCAGACGACATCTCCCTGGAACTGTTGAAACTACTCGCCACCAAAGGCATGGTTTCATTGGATATTCAGGGATATTTGCGGTACGTTAAAGACAAAAAGGTGCTTTATAAAGACTGGGCCGACAAAAAAGAGGCGCTGCCGCACGTAAGCATTTTGAAAGCCAATGAGTTTGAAATGGAGGTATTGACGGGCAAAAGTAAGGTGCAGGAAGGTGCCAAATACTTGGCCGATATGGGCGTTAAAGAAGTAATCATTACCCTTGGCAGCCACGGCTCGGTGATTTATACCGATAATCGCTTTCATAAAATCCCCGCCTTTACGCCCACAAAAGTAGTGGACGCCACGGGTTGCGGCGATACGTACATGGCGGGCTATTTATCAAAAAAAATAGCCGGCGCCGACGTGGAAGAAGCCGGTGAGTTTGGTGCAGCCATGGCCACCATCAACATCGAAGCTTCTGGCCCTTTCTCGGGCGATTTCAACAAAGTTGAAAAAGTACTGAATTACGGAACTCATGAAGGGTACGAAAAGGTTTTTTCATGGGCAGAAGCATGGTCTTCGGTCGTTTAAAGTTGTTTTTGCAGTAAACTATAGTCATGAAACTTTCAATTATTCTGTGGTTGCTTGTTGCCCCGCTACTTTTATCGTTTTCGACACCCAACAGTAGCACCGATAAAGCACCCCTCCCCGACCCGGAGAGCTTTCCCGTACCCAACGGAATCAAAGGGCTTCTGTTTTATATCCAACGCGACCCTAATACCAACACGATTTGTTACGAAATCAATGTGGATAAAAACGGCAAATTAGAAACAGAGGACCCCGTTCATGCGTTTTGGATTCGGTATCCAGAGGGAGGAATTCGTAAAGACCTGAACTACATTCAACGAAAATTTGCCTACGGAATCAACGTAAAGTCGACGGGAAACGACCGCTACGAACTGCGCTCGGTGGCCTATTCTAAGCTACCGCTTTTGTTGAAGAAAGACGCCCAAAATCAATATCAGGTATATACCGCAATCAATAAAAAAGAGTGCGTATTGAGCCGGGTATTCATCCGCATCGACGGCGGCTCGTTTTGGTCGCCCAATGTTCTTTATATTGAGTTAAAAGGAACTGAAATCGCAACGGGCAAAACCGTAACTCAACGCATTAAGCCTGTCTAAGAGTGGCTTAATGCCCCCCCCCTTCCAAAAACGCTACCGATAACTTTTTCAGTTTGGCATCGCTCAATGTGCGGTCAAAAACGGCTAATCCGCCGATTTGTCCCTTAAAAAAATTACCCATTCCCGCTTTAAGTAGCACAGCCCCCACGGTAAAATCAGAACCGTTGTTGCCCATGCCGTCGGGAAAATAATACGGATTTTTGGATTGGGTCAAACCCTCGGGGTAGCCCTCAAAGCCTTTGGTATGGTCGATGAGTTCGGTCGGACGCGCTTTGAAAATACCGTTAAAATACGAGCGAATGTATTGCCCATCGTACGTAAAAGCAATGCAACACCACTCATTGGCGGGCACAGTCTGTTCACTCGCCGAATAATCAATAGAATAAGGAAACGGCGGCGTAGGTTTGCCAGTGAGTGAAATATGACCACATACCTGATTTCGACCGTTGTAATACGGCAACGACACAAACAGCCCGTACTGCCGTTTGCCACCGTCTTGGTGTTCGTTCCAAATCCCTCCCACAAATCCCGTTTGTTCTCCTGTCCACTTGACCCAGGCCACCACGGTCACGCCCTGATTTTTACCGTGAATATTGAGCTTACCGATTTCAGCATTGGGCAGCGAAAGAAAAGCCTTGTTACCAAAAAGCGCCGAATAGCCCGACAGTGGCCCTTCGTTGATGCGGGGCAGTGTGCCGTTTTGTTCTTGTAACGGAAAATCCGCCGTGCCCCGGGATTTTCTGGACTGTCCCTCTTGTTCTTTAAAATCCCACAATGCCACTAAGCCTTTGGTTCTGAGGAGTTTACTGAGAGAACGCTTTGGGGCTTGTCCATACACGGCACAGTCTACCCACATCGTCAGAAAAAAAAACAGTAAGCATGGATGAATAATTGGAATGGATTTTTTCATAACAACGTCGGGAATTGCCTGAATCAGTTTTAGAAAACAATTGGTACAATGTTAAAGATTTTTTCCTCATTTACACTCCAATCAGGAAGCCTTTCATGATTGAAAATTATTCTTTATGCTTCCTCCATATCTGCCTCAAGCGTGAACGCTTTTAAAAAATTATTGTTTTATAATTTATACCCATTGCGTTACTATCCACACCACCACAACTTTCTTAACATCCCGAATGACTCGGTTACACTTTCTAAAAAGTCCATTGGTTTTATCCTATTTAACAGACAATCAGAAAGAATATAGTCCGGTCATTTAAGAATTTAAACACTATGAGAACATTGCCCGTATATAGCTTCGCTCCTGCAATCAAACACTGGAGAGCGAGGGGTGGAAGTCATTATTCTGCCGATTCTTCCGTTTTTCTACGCCGTTTTTTACCCAACGGTTCTTGAAGTATCCGACTTCGCACCGCCTAAATATCTTTCAATTTCCTCTTACTATCATAATTTTTACCCTGAATGAGTTATTGGTCAAAATCAGATAAAAAGTTTTTTTTAGCGCTGATTACCGTTGCCTTCCTATCTCCGCCTCCCAGCCTGCTTTGGGCACAATCGCAGGCATCGGTCGACGGCGGAACCTTGGAAAACGCCACCTTGGAAGAGGTCGTGAAATACGCTTTGAAAAATCAGCCCGCCATCCAACAATCGGTGATTGATGAGCGCATTACCGAAAACAACATCAAAAGTCGGCTCGCCGATTGGTATCCGCAAATCAACTTCAATTACAACCTGCAACACAACTTTATTGTACAAACCAGCATCATTGGCGGCAATCCCGTTAAGTTGGGAGTCAGCAATATCTCGGCGGGGCAGTTTACGGTGTCGCAACCCCTTTTTAACCGCGACGTGCTTTTGGCCCGACGCACCCAAAACGAGGTACGATTACAGGCCAATCAGCTGACATCTTCCAACAAAACCGATTTGGCCGTCGATGTCTCCAAAGCCTTTTATGATGTTTTGACCACCAAGCAACAAATCGACGTGGCCAACGAAGACATCGTCCGGCTAGAGCGCAGCCTAAAAGATGCGCAGAATCAGTACAAAGCGGGCGTGGCCGATAAAATTGACTACAAACGGGCGCTGATTTCGCTCAATAATACCAAAGCCTCAAAGAAAGGCAACGAGGAAATTCTGAAAGGAAAAATCGAATACCTCAAGTCCTTGATGGCATATCCCAAAGCGCAAGAGCTAAATCTTCAGTACGACAGCCTACAAATGGAGCGTGAGCTTTTTTTGGATACCCTCCAAAATGCCGAATATACCTCCCGCATTGAATATCAGTTGCTGAATACCCAAAAGCGCTTATTGGAGTATAATTATCAATACACCAAATGGAGCTATTTACCCACAGTAGCGGCCAACGGAGCCTACAATTTGAACTTTCAAAACAACCAGTTTTTGGATTTGTACTCCAAAAATTTCCCCAATTCATTTGCGGCCATTACGCTCTCGTTTCCTATTTATCAAGGAGGAAAACGCAAGATTAATACCAATACCGCCGAGTGGCAGCTCAAACGAATTGATTTGGACATTAAGCGCCTGCAACTCAACGTCAACGCCGAATATGTGCGGGCTTTGGGCAGCTATAAAGGGAGCTTGACCAATTTGCTTACCCAAAAAGAAAACATGGAATTGGCGCGCGAAGTCTATGATATTCTTCAACTGCAATACCGGTCGGGCATCAAAACCTACCTCGAAGTCATCGCTTCGGAGACTGATTTACGACTGGCCCGTATCAACTACTACAACGCGCTTTATCAAGTACTTTCCAATAAAATTGACGTACAACGCGCCCTTGGCCAACTTAATTATTAAAAAACTGAATCACCGAATTATATGTATTCGAATCCCATACACTACTTTACCGCCGCATTGTCCATCGTTTTGCTGACGTCTTGCGATAAAAAAGAGGACCAAAAAGCGGTCCAACAGGCCCCTCCCGCCGTGGCCGTGACGTTGGAAGAAGTCACCACCACCGACGCCGTTTATTACGACGAATACCCCGCCAGCATTACGCCCATCAATCAAGTTGAACTGCGCCCGCAGGTGACGGGCTTTATTACGGGGGTACATTTTCAGGACGGAGCACGGGTGAAAAAAGGACAGCTTTTATACTCCATCGATGCGCAACTTTATTCGGCCAATTATGAGCAGGCCGTGGCCAACCTAAAAGTACAGGAAGCCAACGTCAACAAAGCCCAAAAAGACGCTGACCGTTACCATGAGTTGGATAAAAACGACGCCGTAGCCAAGCAACTGGTTGACAATGCCGACGCCGCACTCGAAGTAGCCAAGAAACAGGCAGAAGCCGCCAAAGCCAATATTTCGGCGGTATCTACCAGCGTAAGATATACCAAAGTGTACGCTCCGTTTGATGGTGTGATTGGTATATCTTTGGTAAAACCCGGCGCAGCGGTTTCGGCAGGGCAAACCTTGCTGAATACCGTCTCGACCGATGGACAACTGGCCGTTGATTTTGGCGTGGACCAAAAAGAAATCTATCGGTTTGCGACCTTACTTAAAAACAGAGCTTCCAAAGACTCCACATTTACGCTTGCTTTTGGCCCCGATATTTATCCTCATCCTGGCAAAATTCAATTGCTTGACCGCGCCGTAGACCCGCAAACGGGAACCATCAAAACGCGCCTAATTTTCCCCAATCCCGACAATTTACTGCGCGCTGGCATGACCGGAACCGTGCGGGTACTAAACCGCGCCTCTACCAAATCGGTCGTGATTCCGTACAAATCCGTGACCGAGCAATTGGGCGAATTTTTTGTCTACGTTGCGGGCGACAGCAGCAAAGTAAGTCAGCGGAGAATTGTAGTGGGCCAACCGTTGGGAACCAAAATCATCGTGAAAGAGGGATTGAAAGAAGGTGAAAAAATCGCCGTAGAAGGAGTCCAAAACTTACGCGAAGGGGCACTAATTAAAACGGACAAATAACTCATTTACAATTGTTTATTTCAATCGGAAATCAACAATCGCAAATACAAAATCTCTCCAAATGATTGCAGATATTTTCATCAAAAGGCCCATTACCGCCATCGTCTCGTCGATTGTGATTGTGTTGGTAGGACTCATTGCTTTATCTACCCTGCCCATTGCGCAGTATCCAGATGTGACCCCTCCTACCGTGACGATTTCGGGGAACTTTATCGGAGCCGATGCGCAAACGGTAGAACAAACCACCACCACCGCCATCGAAACCCAAGTCAACGGCGTGCCGGGCATGAGTTATATGTCGAGTACCAGTACGAGCAGCGGGCAAAGCGGCGTCAACGTGGTATTTGAGGTGGGCACCGACGTCAACATTGCGGCACTCGACGTGCAAAACCGCGTCAGCGTAGCCGAGCCTTCTCTGCCCGATGCAGTCAAACGTTTGGGGGTTACGGTCCGAAAACGTCAGCCGAGCATCATGGTGGTATTGGCGCTTTATTCGCCCAAAGGCACGCACGATGCGCAGTTTATCGGAAACTACGCCAATATTTACCTAAAAGATGCCCTCCAACGGGTCAAAGGAGTGGGCGATATTGTATCGCGCGCCGATGATTTCGGAATGCGTATCTGGTTAAATCCCGACAAACTCGCCAGCCTCAAAATGACGCCCGCGGATATTTCGGCGGCACTTTCGGAGCAAAATCTTCAGATTGCGGCGGGAACCGTGGGTGGAAATCCGCAGCCCAACACCCAGACATTTGAATACAGTATACTGACCAACAGTCGTTTAAACACAAAAGAACAATTTGAAGACATCGTGGTGCGCTCCTCGCCTGCCGAAGGGCGCGTGGTGTACCTGCGCGACGTGGCGCGGGTTGAGCTCGGAAAGTTTGATTATGGGGTAAATGCCTTTGTCAACGGAAAACCTGCGGCATTTATTCTGATTTATCAGGCGCCCGGTGCCAACGCCCTCGAAACCTACGACGGAGTAGTAAACGCCCTCGAAACCATGAAAAAGACGTTTCCGAAAGACATCGACTACGTCATGCCGACCGAAACTGCTACTGTGGTGCGGGTTTCTATTAGTGAAGTATTAAAGACCTTTGGCGAAGCCATGATTTTGGTGATTATCGTGGTGTTTTTGTTCCTGCAAAACTGGCGCGCCACGTTGATTCCGATTCTGGCCATTCCTGTCTCACTCATCGGTACGTTCATCTTTTTTATCCCGTTTGGATTTACCATCAATACCCTCACGCTTTTTGCTTTCGTGTTGGCCATCGGTATCGTCGTCGACGACGCCATTGTGGTCGTAGAAGCCGTTCAGCACAACATTGACCACGAAAAACTCTCGCCCAAAGAAGCGACCGCCAAGGCCATGAAAGAAATTTCTGGCCCCGTGATTGCCATTGCCTTGATTTTGGCGGCGGTGTTTGTGCCCGTGAGTTTTGTGCCGGGCATCGTGGGGCGTCTGTACCAGCAGTTTGCCATTACGATTGCCGTTTCGGTGCTGTTGTCGGCTTTCGTAGCGCTTTCGCTGACGCCGGCGTTGTGTTCTACCATGCTTCGCCCTTCCAAAGGAGCGGGCGATAAGAAGAATTTAATGGAGAAATTCTTCGACCGATTCAACAAATGGTTCGAGCGCTTGTCGGTTTCCTACACCAGCGGCGTGGCAAAGTGGATCAAAGGTACGCCCTACGTGATGGTGATGATGGTGTGTTTGTTTGTAGGATTGTTTTTCCTGTTCAAAAATAAACCAACGGGTTTTATCCCCGTTGAAGACGAAGGACGCCTTTTTGTGACGTATGAAATGCAGGAAGCAACTTCTACCACGCGCAACATTGCGATGATTAAGGAAATCATGACCCGTGTAGAATCCATTCCCGAAGTACGGGTCGTGGGTGGTTTAGCGGGGTTGAACGTGCTCAGTTTCTCCAACAAATCCAACGTTGGTACGCTATTTATTAACCTGCACCCTTGGGCAGAGCGCAAAGGTGCCGAGCACCACGTGCAGAGTGTCATCAAAGAGATCCAAAAACGCACCGCCGACATCCGCGAAGCGCGCGTTTTGGCCATTGCACCACCCGCTATTCCGGGCTTGGGTGCCACGTCTGGATTTACGTTTCAGATACAGCAAACCACCAGCACCGATAATATTCAGCAATTTGAGGGCGTAGCCCGTAATTTTCTGGGAGCGCTTACCAAACGCCCCGAAATCGGCGCGGCCTTTACCTTTTTTAACACCCGAACTCCCAGCTATAAAATTGACGTAGACCGCGAAAAAACCAAAAAACTGGGCGTATCGGTTTCAGAGGTATTCAGTTCATTGTCGGCCATGTTGGGAAGTAACTACGTCAACGACTTTAACCTTTACGGGCGAAACTTCCGCGTGGTGGTACAGGCCGACAGCAGTTTCCGCTCGTCGTTGGATAAAATTGAGAAATTTTACGTGCGCAACCGCGAAGGAAACATGATTCCGCTGAGTGCTTTGGTCACGACACAAGTGGTTGAAAACCCCGCTTTGATTTCGCACTATAACATTTATCGTTCGGTCGAAATCAACGGGACGCCCAAACCTGGCTTCAGCAGTGGACAAGCGATTACGGCGCTGCGGGAAGTAGCCGCCCAAACCCTTCCCGCTGGATATGGCTATGAATTTTCGGGCATGAGCAGCGAAGAAATCAAGGCAGGCGACAGCACCACGACCATTTTTGCCATTTCTATCGTCTTTGTCTTTTTGTTTCTGGCGGCCTTGTACGAAAGCTGGTCCATTCCATTTTCGGTGCTTTTTGCCGTTCCCATCGGGGCCTTCGGTTCTATTTTGACGCTGACGTTTTTACCCAACTTATCCAACAACATCTACGCCCAAATCGGGTTGATTACGCTGATTGGATTGGCCGCTAAAAATGCCATTTTGATTGTAGAATTTGCCAAAGAGCGCGTAGACGGCGGCATGGAATTGGTCAAAGCTACGCTTGAAGCCGTACAATTGCGCCTTCGCCCCATCATCATGACTTCGTTGGCATTTATTTTGGGTGTGTTGCCATTGGCGTTTGCCAGCGGTGCCGCTGCCGAATCACGCAAGACCATCGGTTGGACGGTATTTGGGGGAATGTTGGCCGCTACCTCGCTGGCTATTTTTGTAGTACCCGTACTGTTTGTCCTGATTGAAAAAATCAGCATGGGCAAGCAAAAACGTACAGAAAACGAAAAAACAAGTACAACTTCGACGGTAGTGGAGTAAGAAACATTTTAGGAAATAACTAAAACGCCCATAAAACAGCTGATTAATCAACTGTTTTATGGGCGTTTTTCATTTAATGATTTTACATTAAGTTAAGCAGGTTCACAAACTGCCCCATAGTAACTATCGTTGTATTATTGTACGTTTCTAAACTTAACAAATCGGCATCACCAGTAACTAAGAAATCGGCATTACAACTTTCACAAATGCCTAGCAAGTAATCATCTTTGGAATCTCTTACTAAAGTAGGCTTTGTTAAAATTGACACCTCCTTCAGAAATAGCATAGCCAGTGACATAAACCTGATAATCTGATTGGGAGCGATAATTTTTGAGAACTTTTTTCGAGTAATTACTCCCTCAAATTCTTGGAGCAGTTCGGCCGAGTAGTAAATCTGCAAATGAGTATTTTTTAAAACCGTATAGTAAAGTGTTCTTCGGGAGTTTCTATTAATGCAAGCTGATATGTACCAATTTGCATCAACCACCACATTAATTTTTTTTCTTTTGGGCATTACGGAAGGCTTTTATCTCTTTTTGAATTTCAGACATTGAAATCTCCACATCTGGCAGTTCAGCATCTAATTCATCAAAAAGCTCATCGGCCATCTGTAATTGAATTTTTTTGGCAATAGCAAGCCTATCCTTCGTAGGAAAAGCATTGAATGTCCTTATAAACTCTGTTTGAGTCATTTCGATTCAAGTTTAATAATATTATTAATATTATATCAAATGTAGCACTTTCTCGACCTCTTGTCAAAACCGAAACTAGAATTTTCTTCCGTTTTTTAGTCTACAATATAATGAACAGAATTGCTCTATTTTGCCATCTTTGCGCATAAAACTCACTAATATCTCCCAATCTAAACCTCCCTAAAAGTTGCATTCTATCTTTTCAAGGGCCTTTTTTTAAACCTAAATAACATTTGCTTGAAAAATCCGTTAAATTCTCGGAGATTTAATGATTAATTTGGCAAAATGTTTGCGGTAGCTTTGGTATCATGACGAGAAGACTTCTTTTAACCCTGCTGTTAGGTATATCTTTTTGGGTTGCGCAAGCGCAAGACCCTCAATTTTCGCAATTCTACGCGAACCCCTTGTATCTTAACCCTGCCTTTGCTGGTGGGGCTTTGGCACCGCGCGTTATGATGAACTACCGTAACCAATGGCCCGGCCTAGCCGCCAACTACGTTACCACTTCGTTTGCCGTTGACCATTACTTCTCAGGAGTCAATAGCGGTGTGGGCTTGATGTTTGTTAACGACAGTCAGGGAACGGGCAATTTGAGAACTTCCGAAATATCGGCCCAATATGCCTATCAACTTAAATTCAATGAAACAACCGCCCTACGCATGGGATTGCAGGGAACCTACGCCAATCGCCGCGCCGACCTACGCGAATTGACTTTTGGTGACCAATACACCAACCGTGGTTTTACGGGAAACCCTACCGCTGACCCCCTCGCCGCCAACGGAACGCCTACGATTGGATACATGAGTTTCGCCACGGGATTATTGCTTTATTCTGACCGTTATTGGGTAGGAGTATCAGCGCACCACCTCAATCGTCCAGAGCAGGGATTTTTTCAGATAGCCGATGGTACGCGTCTGCCCATCAAAGGAAGTATTCACGCGGGCTTAGTCATTCCGTTTGGGGGCTATACTGGTTTGGGCGATGAATGGAGCCGCGAAATGAGCATTTCACCCGCTATTAACTATAAATTTCAGGGCAAATACGACCAGTTAGATTTGGGGGTGTATCTTACCTATTCTCCTATCGTATTGGGGCTTTGGTACCGTGGGCTGCCCATTAAGAAATACGTTGACAACATCACCAACCGCGAATCGCTCATCGCACTGATTGGGTATCGCCAAGATAAGTTTTCGTTTGGTTACAGCTACGACATTACGATTTCGTCGTTGGGATTGCCGAGTGGTGGTTCGCACGAAATCTCGATGGCTTACACCTTTGATTTCGAGCCTTCGCCCCGTCATCGTCGCTCAAAGAAAGACAAACAGCTATCGTGTCCTAAATTTTAAGGATTATTTTTCTTCGATATCAGTAGCTACTACAACTTCACCTGCTTCGCAAAGGCATCTTTGAGGCGTTGGTCGTGCGTTACGACGACGAGACTGGCGCCGATTTGCTCGGATTGATTCTTCAGAAGTTCGATTACTTTATCGCAATTGATGTCGTCGAGGCTGGAGGTAGGCTCATCGGCCAAAATGACCGCTGGGTTGTTCATCAACGCCCGGGCGATACTGACGCGTTGTTGCTCTCCCTGACTCAATTGATTGGTTTTTTTGGACAGATGATCGGCAAAACCCAATTGCTCCGCAAGCTGTTTTACCCGCGCTTTATCTTGCGGTTTTTGGGCTAAATAACTCGAAAGAAGCACATTATCCATCACGTTGAGCGAGCTAACAAAATGCGGACGTTGGTAGATAATACCGATTTGACTTGCGCGTACCGCCGCCGCTTCGGCTACCGAAAGAGGCGTAATATCTTGATTGTTGATAAAAACTTGACCACCTTCAGGGCGCAACAATAAGGCCATTAAATGCAACAACGTCGTTTTTCCCTTGCCCGATTGACCCAAAATCAAGAGCGCTTCGCGGTCGTTACAAACAATATCAGGAAAAGAAAAATGCTTTTGGGGAGAATACGAAAACGTTAGGTTGTGGCAAGCAATCATCGGGCGCGGTATGTAAGAGTTTCTGCGGTTCGGTTATTAAATACAAAGAAACTTAGAAACGCAGAAACTCCCAACTAAAATGAAGAAAGAGCGATTATTGCCCAAAACGTCGTTTTACAATTTCTAACAATTCGCCAACGGTATCACCCGTCATGTCCCATAGATGCTGAGAGGCAAATTTGTAGGTAATCAGGCCGCGTGCGGTTTGAAAATCAGGCGCTTGTTCCAATTCGGTAATGGCATTTTCGTAGGCGCTGTTGCTTCCTCCAAACAATTGGTGAATAAACATAAACTTCTGGTGAAGCGGTATATTTTGCGAAATGCTCGCAATCGGCTGCTTTTGATAGTTGCTTGAAATCGACGCTTGCTCGGTTCTGAAACGCTCGTTTAGCGACTCCTTGGCGGCGTTTCCATTTCCACCCACGGTTTCGTGGAGGGTAGGCGGCATGGGAGGCATGGCGGGGGGCGTAAAAGCGGGTACGGGAGGGACGTAGACATCCACAGGGCGTGGAGGCTCCGGCTCGGTCAATTTGACGGGATTGGCCACTGACTCCTCTACCAGCGTATCAAAAAACGATTGGTCGGCCTGCGGCTCTCCTGGAATCACAATTGGTTCAGGACGATTCGTCTTTTTCAACAGTGACGAAGCATCCAACGCGGCTTTTTCAGAAAACACCGCCACCCATTGGTCAATAGAATCTAGTTCGGCGGTGCGTTGCGCAATGGCTTGCTCCGACCATTCAATGGCCTGATTGACGTACACAAACGCCCGATCGGCCATTGCTTCTGCGATGGACTGGGGCACAAACTTATTGAATCGAATGTACTTACGCAGTTGCTGAATCGTATCAGCGGTGACGGTAAAATTGGGCTGATTGCGAAAAATTTCGTTGAAATAACTGTTGGGGTCAATCAAGAGCACCAACGTATCTTTGGTGGCTTCCACCAAAACAGGCTCAAGCTGCTCTCTTTTTACCGAAATCTTGCGCGACACCACATTCATAAACTGCTTGAGCGCTTCTTTTACCTCGCTGCTTTCAAAGTCAAAAAATGGGCTTTTAAACGCTTCCGCATCGGCTTTCCACTTATCGTATAAACTACTGATAATAAACAAATTCACTTGTGGAATTGCCGTTAAGTTCAGGATATGCTGACCTGATGCGACGGAATTATGCGCAAAAAAATCGTCGCAAACTTTATGGGCAAACTGCTGACTATAGTCATTGAGGGCCGAAACATTAAACTTGTGAAGCATCCTAAAAATCGTTTGTTTTGTAAAAGTAGTTTTTCAAAGCCGGTTTCTGCTATCCATTATTCGAAAAATTTTCGATAAAAATAAAACAAATAACGGTTCAAGTATCACGGCTATTATTTATTGTAATGTTCATCGAACCCAATCACAATACTAAACATTCGCAGCCTCGCATTGGGTGGGTGGAGGTCGTTTGCGGCTCTATGTTTTCGGGAAAAACCGAAGAACTCATTCGTCGGCTCAACCGGGCAAAGATAGCGCGCCAAAAAGTGGAAATCTTTAAACCCGCCATTGATAAACGTTACCACGACCTCGACATTGTTTCTCACAACGAAAATTCGATTCGTTCGACCCCCGTTAACACCTCCGAGGAGATTTTACTCTTCGCCGGTGATTGCGACGTGGTGGGTATCGACGAAGCCCAATTTTTAGACAACAATCTCGTGGAGGTCTGCAACAAACTTGCCGGCAGCGGCAAACGCGTCATTGTGGCGGGCTTAGACATGGATTTTGCGGGCAAACCTTTCGGGCCTATGCCGCTGTTGATGTCTATTGCCGAGTACGTTACCAAAGTCCACGCGGTATGTGTCGTCTGTGGAGAAGTAGCGCAATATTCATACCGAAAAGTCACTTCTCAAGATAAAATTCTCTTGGGCGAAACCGATTCCTACGAAGCGCGCTGCCGGAGATGTTATACGATGGGGGAATTGGCGTGATTATTGCGACAAAAATCTTCATTAACTAAGTTGAACTGATGCGTCTTTCTTTCTACACCATACTTTTTTTTGCCGTTTTTCAGTGGCTCACTTCAACCTCTGCACAGGCACAAGGCTACTTGCTGCTTTCGGGAAAAGTCGTTGACAAATCGACCCAAAAGCCCATTTCGCACGCTTACGTGGGCATGATGAGCAAAAGTACTGGAACACTGACCAACGAGGATGGCCAATTTTTTTACCGTTTTCCACGCATTGCCATCGACTCTGCGGTGGTAGTAGCCGTGATTGGTTACAAACCTTTTCGACAAAAAGCCTCGGCCTATACCCTGAACCAAAAAGACGTGGTGATAGAACTCGAACCCGCCACTCCACGGCTCGTAGACAGCTCTTTCATCAAGACTTTTGAAGCACGAAATCTGGTATCGGATGCGTTGGGAAAAATAAAGAAAAACAATCCCCAAACGCCTTATTTACTAAATGGGTTTTACCGCGAATCTCTCCAACAAAACGGCGAATACGTCGACATTCGAGAGGCGGTGCTGCAATCTGAAAAAGACCCCCGCCCCAAGATTTTGGTTCCAGAAAAAGTAAAAGCCCTGAGAGGACGCCAGTTTTTGAGCGATAATCGTTCAAAAACGCTCGAAGGATATTCATTCCCAAACGGTGCCACGATTGTGACGCATTCGATTGACGTGGGTATTCCCGAATACCTCGACGGTAAAAACCTGTACGATTATGTATACGAACTGGATGATACCATCGCCTATTATCTCGATAAGCAGGTATACCGGGTACTTTTTCGACCCGTTAGCGCAGGCATCAAAGCGGCTCGCACGGGCAGCATCAGTATCAACGCCGCCGATTCGGCCATCATTCAAATTGAATATGATTTTACCGCTGAAGGGGTCAAAGATGTACTCAAAACGAGCACGTCTGACAAGGTTTTCGGCAAAACCAAACGAGAAGCCAAACGCGTCTATACCTGCATCAATTACAAGCCTTTTGCGGGAAAATGGTATTTGCAAGATTACAGAATGCTGCTGGATACACAGTTTGAGCAGAATAAAGTCCAAACATTGGGAAGCATAAAACTGCAATTTGTCACCACCGAAATTCAGAAAAGCAACGGGATGCGCATCCCCGAAACGGACGTATTGATTGATACCGAGAACTTTTCTCCGCAAGTCATTCCTAAATATGATGAGGTATTCTGGGGAAACTTCAACTTCATCATTCCCTCCGAAGCCATGCGGCAGATCGTGAATACGTTAGCGAAGTAGGGTTAGGTTGTCTCTTACAAAATAGGTAAATGAAAGGGCTGCAAAATTTTGCGGCCCTTTCCTGTTTAAAATCTTTATTTTTATTATCCGTGGTCTGTGTCTTCACTGACCTTCAAAAACGTTCTTGACAGTGTACGTGTAAAATCCATAGTTACAAAAAAATAAAAAAAGACTCTATGATGTGCAATCACCCATCATAGAGTCTTAATGAAATTAGATAGTTATAAACACATACTGTCATGAAAAGTCCAGTCATTGGTAGTGGGCTAATTTTTGTTGGGATAGTACTCTTTTACGCAACGGGAGCGTTTGCCCAGACAAGTTTTAAGTTGCGACTTGTCCCCAAAGTAATCGCTTGCGATAGTGCCATTGTCAGCGTAGAAATTCAGGCCCCCGACAGTGCATTTGTAATGGGAAATGCCAATTTGAGAATTTTCTATAAAAGTGCGCAGCTCGCAAACCCGTCTATTAAAAGTCGAAATAACTTTTCTTCAGGAGATTACTTTAGTATAACTTCATTGACAGATGTTGGGGCAGACACCTCTGTATTTACGCTGAATATCTTGTACAGAGGAGAGCAAGGGAGCGGAACTACCGTGGGGGCTTCTTGGATTTCAGTCGCTGACGTCAAATTTGCATTGACTGAAACAAATACTTCCAAATGCTATGACTTGTTTTTTCTGCCAATCGGTGCGTCCCGTTCACTGCCCAATACCGTCATAACCCGTGCTTATGCCTCCCCAACGGTGGAGGAACCAGGTCGGACGCTGACTGAAGAAGTAAACGGGACATTTACCAACATTACGAATCAATGTTCGCTTCCAATAGTTGCGATTGCAAAAGCTCCCACCATCAATGCGGGTGAAATGGCGATTCTGACGCTCTCGTCACAAAATGGAGTCTTTCCAGCTACGGGTACAATTACTGGGGAAGCCCCCATTCAATTAACCCGGGCAGAGCCAATCAAAATGGTATCAGGTAGAAATTCGGGAGGCAAGGGTTGGAGCATCTCAGGAGATACACAAAATTGCACCATCTCCAATGTCATTACCATTACGCCCGAAACACCCGCTATTTGTCCGGGCACATCCATCACCATGAGCGCGAGTGGCTGCACAGGCACGCTGACCTGGTTGGGCGGGCCGAGTCCACAAACTGGGTCTTCGGTAAGTTTTAGTCCTGCCGTTACCACCTCCTATTCGGCGAATTGCAGCACGGGCGGCTCGGGGACCTTTACCATTGTGGTGGCGACCAATACCGTTGCGGTAGGTTACGATGTAATCACAGGCAAAGAACGGTTCAAGGCCGTCACGACCCTTACTTCCGACAAGAAAGTAGGCCACGTCACTTTTTCGCCCAGTGCCAACGTCGTCTATGAAGCGGGAAACGCCATCACCTTACTCCCGGGCTTCGCAGCAGAAAAATCGAGTACTTTTCAAGCGGAGATAAAGACGTGTCCATAAGGCAATGAGAGATGGACCATAAAAAATCTGGCGGATAGATTTGAACAGGAAAATGTCTCTCCCGTTGGGCATAGTTAATAACCACGACTCCTACGCCAATGTCTGTGTATCCAAAGACATTGGATTTTAGATTTAAACGAAAGGGCTGCAAAATTTTGCGGCCCTTTCCTGTTTAAAATCTTTATTTTTAGGGACAATTAAACTTCATCCAATGAAACTACACCTTTTACCCCTGTTTTGCCTTGTGGGAGCAATGGCCTTTGCCCAAGCCCCCACCATTCAGCAATCCATTTCGATGAAAAGCGCGGGCAGCCCCAAAATCTCACCCGATGGCCGTTGGGTGGCGTATACCGTCACCGAAACCAATTGGGAAGAAAATGCCTACGAGACCGAAATCTGGCTGGCCAACACTGCTACCGGTGAAAAATACCAACTTACCAATTCCAAAAAATCAAACAGCAGCCCGGTATGGTCGCCTGATGGCAAAACGCTGGCTTTTCTCTCCACCCGCGACGATAAAAGCCAAATTTACGTCATCAAGCCGCAGGGCGGCGAGGCCATAGCACTCACCAAATTTGAAACGGGCGTATCGTATTTTGACTTTTCACCCAACGGAAAATCCATTGTATTTGCCACCACCGTTCCCGATTCCAAAGCGTTTAAAGAGCGTGTAGAAAAATACAGCGATTACGAAGTGGTGCAGCAGGATTACAAAATGACGCATCTCTACATTCTGCCCGTTTCAGACACCACCACCAAACTCCCCATGCCCAAAGCCTTGACCAAAGGAACGGATTTTTCGGTGGGTAGTTTTTCTTTTTCTCCCGACGGTACAAAAATCGCGTTTGATGCCACCAAAAATCCTGACTTAATCAACAGCCATACGGCTGATATTTATGTACTTACGTTGGCCGATACCACTACCCGGAAGATTGTTTCCATGAAAGGCCCCGACAATAACCCCGTTTGGTCGCCCGATGGAAAGCAGATTGCATTCGTAACGGCCAACGAAGATGAATTCTTTTTTTATGCCAATCGCCTCATTGCCAGCGTACCAGCCGAAGGAGGTACACCTACCGTTTTAAGCCAAAGTTTTGACGAAAACGCTGGTTTATTAGATTGGTCGAGCGAAGGGATTTGGTTTGGTGGCTTGCAAAAAACGAGTGCGCACTTGTTTTTACTAAACCCAATGACCAAGAAGTTTACAAAAATCACGCAACCTGACAACCTCATTGCCAACCAGTTCTCATTCACGAAAGACTTCAAACAAATCGCTTTTGTGATGGCTTCGCCCAATCAAATGGGAGAAATTGCGGTTTCGACCATTCCCGCTTTTGCGCCCAAAATCCTGATGCAAATGGGTGACCAACTCAAACCCTACAAAACGGCGAGCCGAGAAGTAGTCAGCTGGAAATCGCGCGACGGCGCCACGATTGAAGGCGTATTGATCAAACCCGCCAATTATGACCCCGCCAAGAAATATCCGCTTTTGGTCGTAATCCACGGTGGCCCAACGGGCATTGATATGCCGAGCATTACGGCCGACCGTTACTATCCTATTGAGCTTTTTACGACCAAAGGCGCGCTGGTACTGCGACCCAACTACCGTGGTTCGGCGGGCTATGGCAAAGCATTCAGGGCATTGAACGTCCGCAATCTGGGCGTGGGCGATTATGATGATGTCATCTCAGGTGTGGATTTTCTGATTGGAAAAGGCATGGTCGATAAAGACAAAGTAGGTGCCATGGGCTGGAGTCAGGGTGGCTATATCTCGGCTTTCATCACCACCTTCAGCGACCGTTTTAAAGCAACGTCGGTCGGGGCAGGGATTTCCAATTGGGCCACCTATTACCAAAATACGGACATTACGCCTTTTACGCGGCAATACCTCAAAGGAACACCGTGGAATGACCCCGAGATTTATAAGAAAACGTCCCCCATTTCGTACATCAAAACCGCCAAAACACCGACACTCATCCAACACGGCGAACTGGACCGGCGCGTGCCCATTGCCAATGCGTACGAGTTGCGATTAGCGTTGGAAGACAACAACGTCCCCGTCAAAATGGTGGTTTACAAAGGCTTTGGCCACGGCATCACCAAACCCAAACAAATGCGGCAGGTCATGGAAGAAAACCTACAATGGTTTGGAAAATGGGTCTTTGGCGAAGAACCGAAGAATTAAATCTTAAAAACTGAGCTTTTACTCTTATTCATTTTACTACTCCTAACTTAATGAAAAAACTACTTTTATCCCTCTGTATATTCTCCCTGATTTCACTTTTTTCATCGGCTCAACCCAAGCCCAACTTGGAATCTATTGTCCAAAAACACGTCAAAAACTACTATGCCGACCTGTATGATTTTATGATTTTGCCGAGCAATGCGCACATCAAAGAGCAAATTCAACCCAACTTGGATTGGCTGAGAACAGCCTTTGAGAAGCGCGGCTTCAGTACCGAAGCACTGCCAACGGGCGGACACCCTGTTTTTTTTGCCGAAAAGAAACCCGCTACCCCAACCACTGGACCGCTCAAAACTTTGTTGTTTTACATGCACTTTGACGGACAACCCGTTGAACCCGAAAAATGGCAACAAGAATCTCCCTACAAGCCCGTCCTGAAAAAACGCGGAGCCAACGGCCAATGGGAAAAGATAGACTGGGACAACCTACAAACGGGCTACGACCCCGAATGGCGCATCTTTGCCCGGGCCGTTTCGGACGATAAAGGGCCAATTTTGATGTTGCTGGCGGCGTTGGACATGATGCAGAAAGAAAGCATCAACTCACCCTACCACATCAAGGTAATCTTAGACAGTGAGGAGGAAATCGGTGCGCCGCACCTGGCCGAAGCCGTGAAGAAATACAAAGAGAAACTGGCCGCTGATTTTCTGATGGTGATGGATGGCGGGCGGCACCTCTCCAATGAACCTACGCTTACGTACGGCTGTCGCGGCATTGCCACCATTACGCTGACCACTTATGGGCCAAAAACACCACAACACAGCGGGCATTACGGAAATTATGCCCCTAACCCTGCGTTGCGCATGGCACAGTTGCTGGCCTCCATGAAAGACGAAGACGGCCGCGTGACGATTCCGGGCTATTATGACGGCATCAGCATCGACGCCGACGCCCGCAAAATTCTGGCGGCGGTTCCCGACAGTCCCGAAAACATTAGGCAAAAATTAGGCTTTGCTGCGCCCGATAAGGTGGGGGCTAATTATCAGGAAGCATTGCAGTATCCTTCTCTTAACATTCGAGGGTTGGTTTGTGCCAACATCGGCGAAAAAGCCAACACCATCGTACCAGAAGAGGCCATTGCAGAAATCGACCTTCGACTGGTTCCCGAAACCGACCCCGACCGCCTCGTTTCGTTGGTAAAAAAACACATCGAAGGGATGGGGTATGTTATTTTGAATCGGAAACCCACCGATGAAGAACGCCTCAAATACCCTAAAATCGTCACCCTTACCGAACGGGAATCCAGAATGCTGCCTTTCCGGACCGATTTCGGCATTTACCCCGACCGTTGGCTGACGGCGGCCATGATGCGCACTTTTGGCAAAGAACCCATCAAAATACGCATGACGGGCGGCTCCGTGCCGATTGTACCGTTTTTAAGAGAGTTGAATTTGCCCGCTATTCACGTGCCGATGGTCAACATGGACAACAATCAGCACGCCGCCAATGAAAATTTGCGACTGGGAAATTATGTGGAAGGAATAAAAACGTGGATGGCGATTTTGACGCAGGAGCAAGTAAAATAAACACGCGTCGGACGGTTTTGAACGGGGGCACCAGCCCGTCTGACGCTTATGAGGAATAAAAACGTGGATGGCGATTTTGACGCAGGAGCAAGTAAAATAAACACGCGTCGGACGGGCTGGGTGCCCCCAACCGTCTGACACTTAGTCTTTACCTAAATGCAATGCAGCTTTGGCGCGGTCATAAAAGCCGGTGCTTTTGAAGGTAAAGGTTTTGTGAAGAATGTAATTGCTGACAAAACTCAATCCCATTCCCACCAGCGTAGATGATGCCTCAGTGACGTTGACATCCTTGTATTTTTCGGGAATAATACCGTACGGGATTTTATAGATATAATCGTTGGGATCTGATGAGTGCAGAATTTTGAGCGTTAAAGCCGCAAAACCAACCGTAATTCCGAAGGAAATACAAGCCACAATACCGAATTTCACCATCTCACGACGGGTTTTGTTGGTATTTCGGGCATCAAAAGCAAACATTTTGGTGAGTACAAAGCCCACAACAAACGAGACGATGTAGCCCAACGATACTGACGTAAAAAAATCAACGTAGTTGCGAAAAAAACTGCCTGCTACAAATTGTACCGCCGCGCCAGTGCCTGCAATCAAAAAATATACGATGAGGTCTTTAAAATTGAATAGTGTTGATTTCTTCTTCACAAGCATAAAATAAGGCCACTTTCATCAAACAAATGGCATGAAGCAGCGGATATGAAGGCACAAAATAAACGCATTTCGAATACGGTCGCAAAAAACCTTCTCCTTTTTTATCTATCGGTCTCTGGTATCTCTGTTTTTTGGAACAAAAATCATAAAAAGAAAAACAGTTTCCGGCAATTCAGTGCAAAAGCACTCAAAGCCGAAAACTGTTTTTTAAGAATTTACCAGACCTTTATTTTTTTCTGGCGGGTGCAGGAGTCACAGGGGCAACGGGCTGTCGTACCCTCGCAGGCGCCCGTACCGCCTTGGGTGTTTGAGTACGAACACGCGGAGCTGGCTCAACAGGAGGCGGTGGGGGCGGCACCATCAGTTCTATCGCGGCTGATTCAATTTCCATTTTCTGCGACAGTTCCTCGTTGATTTGTTCCAACTTCTGTATTTGCACCTCAAGTTCTTCCACGGGTTTCCGCACCGTTTTCAGTTGCTGCCGCAGCTCTCCCAGTTGTTGATTCAACTGCTGCATCTGCGTTTCGCGCTGCTTGATTTGGTTTTCCAACTCGTCGATTTCCTTTTCAACTTCGGCCGCTGATTTTTTTACTTTTTGCCCTTCTTGGTACATGACCTTATTTCGTTTTTCGAGCACTTGGTTTCGTTCATCGGCAGCCTTGTTCTTTTTCCATTCCAACACTTCCATTTTTCGTTCCAACTCGCTGGTTTTGAATTCGTGCTGCTCCATCTCCAACCGAAGGGCTTCCATTTTTTGGTGTTGCGGCTCCATCAATCGATTGAGGCTGTCCATTCTACGGTGATGATACTGCATTTTACGTTCATCAATGGTATCAGAAAAAGCGACCGCAATGGCGTCAACAATGGGTTGGGCATCGGCCAATGCCTGTTCAGATATAGCTTCCAATTGGTCATCAGTAATGCTTATATTTTCAAAATCAATATGAGAAAGCCCGTTTGCCAAGGCCGCCATTCCTTGATGAAGGCCAGTTTCTGCATCGGTAAGACGAGCTAAAATGGCTTTTTGCTCCGCATTTGTGATGCTTTCAAGCGTGATCTCTCCATTGTCAAGCTTCTCTTTTAATTTCTGCAATTCAACCACTTCCTTCGCGGCTAATGGGCGTTGTTTCCACGTCACTTTTGTGAGCCTTCCATTCTCATCCAATTCAATTTTTGCGTCTTTGGATGTATGGCTAATATTCTTGGCTTTGGGAGTTTTGGGCTTATCCTGCGGCTGAAACGCATACACCGATACCCCAAATACCAACAGCACGAGCAATACCAACGCATTTGGGTTCATTCGGCGCTGCGGTTTTTCGGGAACCCCCAGCACCCGACGAACACGTTGCAACATCACTCCTTTTTTGGAAGCAAAGGCCATCGCCAATGCGGGTGACTGACGAAACGCTTCCACTTCGGCCAACGCCCGGGCAAAGGCTACTTTGTCGCCACAAACCTGAATCGCCACGTCGTCGCAGCAATGCTCACGCTCAATACGCACCCGCGACGACACCCACCACAACGCGGGATGGAAGAAATATACCACTTCAACCAACGATTGCAGGAGATTGACCAAATAGTCGTACCGCTTCACGTGGGCCAATTCATGCGCCAAAATCGCCTCAATTTGCTTGACGCTCAAACCAGTCGCCAGCCCAACGGGAAGCAAAACGACGGGGCGAATAAAGCCAATGACCACGGGCGTGCTCACCCGTACCGACTCAAACAAGTGCACGGTTGAGCGAATGTTGAGCGCAGTGGCAATTCGACGAAACATCTCCTGAATGCCCGATTCGGTCAGTCGAATCCCTTCTGCCTTCAATTGTTGTACATACACCCAGCTCCCCACCAAACGCAACAACAATACCGATGCGCCAATGACCCAAAACAGCACGATGGTCTCCAGATTGCTCTGCAAAAACCACAAAGTCTGCTTGTACCAAGGCAAGGAAATCATCACTTGCGAGCCTTTTGTCATCAAAGGCTGGGCAAATTGGGTTACTTTAGGAAGAGACGCCTGCAATACAAGGGGTTGATAATACAACGCAAATGTGGTCACCGAGGCCGCCACTTGCAACGAAAGCGCACCGATACCCGTCCAATAACGGCTATAACTCGCCTTTCGACGTAGTAAAAACAAGATTCCAGCGGCCACTAAAGCGATGGCAAACCCCTGCCAAACGGCGTGGAGGAGCATCCAACCAAAAGCTTCGATAATGGGTTCTGAGGATAATGAGAAAAGTTTCATGGCTGTTTTTCGATTTGGTCTAAGAGTTTACGAATTTCGTCGAGTTCGGCAGGAGTGGCTTTGTGGTTGCCCAAAGCGTGCATGACCAGTTTGCTGGCCGAGCCGCGAAAGGCCGTGTCGACAAAGCGTTCGAGTAAGGTCGATTGCGTTTCTTCTTCGCTGACATTGGCGGCATACACGTGCGACCGTGCTTCTTCCAAACGCGTCAAAAGGCCTTTTTCGTGCATAATCTGCATCAGTTTAAGCGTAGTGGTGTAGCCCACATCTTTGTTTTGGGCGAGGCGCTCATTCACCTGCCGCACGGTGCTGGGGCCTTCTTGCCAAAGCACCTGCAAAATTTCGAGTTCAGAATCGGTTGGCTTCATGGTTTTGTCATGCGGTTAAGCATTTATTCAATCTACGAATAATTTCGTAGCAAACATATACGAAGAGTTTCGTAATACCAAGTTTTTTATACGAAATATTTCGTAGATAAAACTTACCAACTCTCCAAGACATAGTAAGTTTGGGTTTTGCGGCTTTTTTACCCAATTTTACACTCCTAAAATAGCTAACCGATTATTCGTTCATGGTTGGCTTTTACGATTAAAAAAATGACCACCACGATTGTTCCCCAACTCCAAGCTACGCAACAAGCAGCGGCCCAAATCCGCCGTTTGACCAGTGCGCAAAAAACGACCCTCCTGAATCGTTTGGCTGACATACTGATTGAAAATCAAGCCCATATCATGGCTGAAAACCAAAAAGATATGGAGCGTATGCCAGACGGAGACCCGAAAAAAGACCGTTTATTTCTCAACGAAAAACGTATTCAGGGATTGGCCGATAGCCTGCGCGACGTGGCGCAATTGCCCGACCCGTCGGGGCAGGTGTTGTTTGAACGGGAAATTGAACAGGGACTCAAACTCAAAAAAATAGCCGTGCCGCTCGGTGTGGTGGGAGCCATTTTTGAATCGCGCCCCAACGTAACCGTAGACGTAGCCGCGCTGTGCCTGCGCTCGGGCAACGCGTGCGTGCTCAAGGGCGGCAAAGAAGCCGATTTCTCCAATCGTTGTTTGGTGGGGCTGATTCACCAAGCATTGCAAGAAAACGGCATAGATACCAACGCCGTGATGTTGCTACCAACCGACCGCCAATTTGTGATGGAACTGCTCACGGCTACGCGCTATGTTGATATTATCATTCCTCGTGGGTCAGAATCATTGATTCAGTTTGTGCGTAAAAACTCACTGATTCCCACCATCGAAACGGGCGCGGGGGTTTGTCATGGTTACGTAGAAGCTACGGCCGATTTGACCAAAGCCCGCGACATTGTAGTAAATGCGCGTGTATCACGTCCGTCGGTTTGTAATTCGATGGATTGCGTGATTGTTGACAAAGCCATTGCGGCCACTTTTTTGCCGATGCTCAAAGATGATTTTATCAAATGGAACGTAGAAGTGTTTGCCGACGATGAGTCCTATCCTTTATTTGAGCAAGTGCAATATCCTATGCTCCAACACGCTCAACCGCAGGATTTTGGACGGGAATTTCTGGATTACAAAATAGCGGTAAAAATCGTAGATGGTCTGGATGAAGCTCTTTCGCATATTCAAAATTATTCATCCCGCCACTCTGAGGCCATTGTTTCCCAAAACCAATCCGCCATTGACCGTTTTCTCAATGAAGTAGATGCCGCCGCCGTGTATGCCAACGCCTCCACGCGCTTTACCGACGGTGGGGTGTTTGGACTCGGCGCCGAAATTGGCATTTCGACCCAAAAACTTCACGCACGCGGGCCCTTTGCCCTCGAAAAATTGGTAACTGAAAAATGGGTGGTTGTAGGTGATGGGCAAGTGCGCTGGTAGAATAACTTAACTTTGTATAAAACCTAACGTTAAACCTTAAGCCCACATGAAACACCTACTATTGGTGGTTTCTTTTTTTTGTATGTCTGAAACCATTTTTGCCCAAAACAACCTAGCACAGCGCCTTTTCGACGCGCACGAGCTATTCAAAGAAAAAAGCGTCACCGAGCGTCGGGCGTTTAAACATCGTCATTTGGTGCCCCTCATCGATAAGGCCAAAACCAATTCCAATTTCAGCGTTACGGAAGCGGGTAAATCGTTTGAAGGGCGTTCAATTTTTCAATTAAAATATGGCAAAGGCGCACCTCCCGTTTTGCTGTGGTCGCAGATGCACGGCGACGAAGCCACTGCCACGATGGCGTTGTTGGATATTTTTAATTTTCTGAACGCAAGCGGCGATGGCTTTGATGATTTGCGCAAAAAACTTCAAGAAAAAAGTACGCTCTATTTCGTTCCGATGCTCAACCCCGACGGCGTGGAGCGCTGGCAACGCCGTACCGCGCAGGAAATCGACATGAACCGCGACGCATTGCGGTTGCAATGCCCCGAATCAAAATTGCTCAAACATCTTCAACAGACCCTCAAACCCGCCGTGGGTTTCAACCTCCACGACCAAAGCCCGCGCTACAGCGTAGGTGAGTCCAAAGAAGTGGCCGCGATTTCGTTTTTGGCAACCGCCTACAACGAAGAGCGCACCATCAACTCTGTTCGCGAGCGCGCCATGCAGTTGATTGTGGGCATGAACCGTGAATTGCAAAAGTTTGTCCCCAACCAAGTAGCGCGCTATTCGGATGAGTTTGAACCCCGCGCCTTTGGCGATAACATCGCCAAGTGGGGCACCAGTTTGGTGTTGATTGAATCGGGCGGATACAAAAATGACCCCGAAAAGCAGTATCTGCGCAAAATGAATTTTGTGGCCATTTTGACCGCGCTAGAATCCATTGCCGATGGCACTTACGCCCGCGAAAACCGAAACGATTACGAGAAAATCCCGCAAAACGCGCGTAACCACTACGACCTCATCATTCGTAATGCCAAAACTGAATTAAACGGCCAAACCTACACCGTTGATGTGGCCGTAAACCGCAATGAGGTCAACAACGCCGACGCCACCGCGTTCAGTTACCGCAGCAGCATCGAAGATTTCGGCGATTTGTCGGTCTTCTACGGCATTGATGAACTCGACGCCCAAGGTGCTATGCTCGTTGACGCCAAAGGCAAGCCGCTTGTGTTAAGATTGGGTGACCGAGGCAATTTTGAGCTTCGTTCCGACAAGAAAAGCTGGAAAGTCGAAAGCGGATTTTTGAAAAGTTTATAGTTGCCTTAAAATGCAAAAAATTTGGTGCGGTGGGTTGCTTAAATCCACCGCATTTTGTTTATTTCTAAACCTTTTACCATTAAAAATGAAAATACTAAAACTCATCCTGACGTATTTATTCGGTGCCTTCATGATTTTTGGGGGCGTGAATCACTTCCTGAAGCCCGAAATGTACCTTCCTTTTGTTCCGAGTTTTTTACCGGGCGAGGCCATCAACTATCTATCAGGAATAGCCGAAATCATCGTGGGCATCGGCGTTTTTATTCCTGCTTTTCGCTCGCAGTCTACCCTCGGAATTCTCGTGTTGATGTTACTGTTTCTGCCTTTGCACATCGTGGATGTATTCAAAGAAAATCCCGCCATCGGCAGTCATCAAATAGCGCTGATTCGCTTACCCCTGCAATTTGTGTTGATTTTATGGGCTTGGTTCATTCATAAAAAATAATCCTACGACATTGACCATGAAAAGACGAACGCTGCTTTCATCTCTCGCCTTGGCACCTTTAGCCATTCATGCTAAAAATACCACCCAACCAACGCTTTCGGACCGAGGTACTTTTGCCATTGATGCCAACCAGGTGCGTTTCTTCAACGCCGCCATTCGCGAGCGTTTCAGTATTCTGTTTGTGGCCGACACACACTTGTTCATTGATGATACTCGGGGAGAACCTTACCTACAATACAGCGCCCGCATGGCCAAAGCCTACAACCAAACGAAGCATTTCCAGACGGGTGAGCCGACAAATCCAGAAAAATGCTTTCAAGAAACGCTGGCCATTGCCCAGAAAGAAAAGGTTTCGTTGGTGGCACTCATCGGCGACATCATGAGTTTTCCTTCCGAAGCCGCCGTAGATTGGGTAAGTCAACAATTAAAAACGGCCAATCTACCCTACGTCTATACCGCAGGAAACCACGATTGGCACTACGAAGGAATGTCGGGCTCGGCAACGGAGCTGCGCGATACATGGACAAAAAAGCGTCTTTCTCAGCTCTATCAGGGCGAAAATCCACTGATGACCGTGCGCGAAGTTAACGGCGTGCGTTTTGTCGTTATCGACAATTCTATTTATGAAATTCTGCCCGAGCAGTTGGCGTTTTTCCGTAAAGAAGTTGCCACGGGAAAACCCTTGGTTTTGATGGTTCATATCCCCTTGTACGCGCCCGAAAGAGGCATGGGCTTCGGATGTGGGCATCCTGAATGGAGTGCCAAAACAGACCGAAATCACGAGCTCGAACGTCGTCAGCGGTGGCCAGAAGCGGGACACACCGAAGTAACCATGACTTTTCACAAAGAAGTTATGAAAGCATCCAACCTGCTAGGAGTCTTTGCGGGACACACCCACAACCAATCGCTGGATGTCGTCAACGGTTTACCCCAAATCGTCACCAATCCCAACGCGACGGGCGCTTATTTAAAGCTAGAATTTGTGCCACAAAAAATTTAACCAACGGCTTCTGCTAGGTGCCAATAGAATATTATTACAACCTATTTTAGGTATGGATATGGCTAAAAATACGGGAGAAACAGATATCCCTCTTTTATTGAAAGGAATGAACCCCATCTTGAATTCGGGCGAATATGTTTTCTGTACCCTTGAAAAAGATGCGCAAATCCACGTTGACGATGTTTTATTTTTCTTTAGGGAAGCTGAAGGAAATACGGTGGTCATACGACGAGACCAAGCAGACGCCGCAGAGTACGCTTATATGACTACGTTTGCTTGGATTTCACTTACGATTCATTCTTCGTTGGAAGCTACGGGGCTAACCGCCGCTTTTTCATCGGCATTGGCCCAACACAGAATCAGTTGTAATGTAGTGGCCGCCTACTATCATGACCATATTTTTGTGCCCGTTAAGGATGCAGAAAAAGCGATGGGTGTTTTAAAGGCTTTTTCGGAATAAAACGAGCATTATTTCCCCAACATTCCCTTCAATTTATCGAAATCCACCGCTTTTTGCAACCCTGCCATGGCTTGTATCATCATAGGGTCTTTGTGATTACCAACAATAACCACCGAGATAAACTGCGGCGAAGTTCGGGGGAGTTTTTTGTCAAAATAATTGGGATTCGGCTTAATCAAAATATCCGGATAAGGGTCGGTAGCAGTAATAAAAAGATGCGACAAAAAATCGTGAGGGTCTTGCTTTACAATGGCTGGTTTGTTCAATTCATCGGCTGGCATTTTCAGTAATGCCTCTACTTTGGCAATGGCATTTAGAAAGTTTTTTTCGGTTCTTGCTAGATTTTCCCAGTTTTGGGCTTTAAAATATTCATACTCATTTTTGAGGTATTTTTGCAGCTTTAAGGGGTCATTGCTGTATTGCTTTTCCATCAGCTTACGCTCGGTTTCGCGGCTTTCGGCATTTCGGCTCGCCATGGCTTTTTCTTCTTCCAAGCCCTTCAAAAGCTTCTGTTTTTTTCGTTCCAGAAATTCCTTTTTGGTCACCAGCAAAAATGGCCATTGCCCGTTGCGGGTGATGAGCCACGTGTGTTGCTGCCCCATTCGGCCAAAACCGATGCTAGTTTCTTCGACATGGTAATACAATCCGTCTTTTTCAACGGGTAATTGACGAATTGAACGAAATCCATTGTCCCAAGGAGACGAATCCGTGTAAGGTTCGTATACGTCAACGCCAAAAGTAATCACGTTGGCCGCAATAGTGAGGCTCGTTGAGGTCTCGTGCGCCTTCACAACGGTCTTATCGTTACAATAATAGGGCAACACCCGCAAGTTATAGCTATATTGATTTAACCATTGATACTCACTGCGGGTGGCATAATACGCACCGTTGTAGTGGGCATCTACCCCTAGAGGACGGTAACTCTGCTGCATCATTTTGTGCAGATTATCCACGACGATTTTCTCTTTGGCCAAGTCAGCCGTCAACACTCCCGATGTGGAGCCTTTCATGCCTTCTATCCATTTGCCGGGAGTTGTGAGCAACGTTGCTTCATTGCATTCTTGGGCATAAGCATTTCCCATAATTAGAAGAAATACACCAATAAAAACTTCAATTTTCATTTTTTTTACTTCGTTAAGCAGGGTTTAGTATATTGCTAAAACCGTTCGCAACTGAGCAAATATACTGATTTCGCCCCTTGTTTTTCAAGAGGTTGAGCGTACTCCAACTTCGTAATGGGTAATTATGTAGCTTTGTCCAAAATTTCAGGAAGCGTAATGCATATTTTTCATTCCATCGCCGACCTTCGCTCTTACTTGCGTTTACAACGCCAACAGGGAAAGACCGTCGGATTTGTACCCACCATGGGGGCATTGCACGAAGGACATTTGTCGCTCATAGAAGCCTCCAAAGCGCAAAATGACCTTAGCGTTTGCAGCATTTTTGTCAATCCGATTCAATTCAACAATCCCGACGACCTCGCCCGTTATCCCCGCACCCTCGATTCCGACTGTGCAATGCTGGCTCCGGCGGGCTGTGATGCCGTTTTTGCGCCGTCTGCCGAAGAAATGTACGGTAAAGCGACAGCGTCGGACGCCTATGCTAAACCCATTTTAAAATTCGATTTTGGTACACTGGAGCACGTCATGGAAGGGCAATTCCGTCCGGGGCATTTCAACGGAGTCGGAATTGTGGTGTCTAAGTTGTTCAACATCGTTCAGCCCGACCGGACATACTTTGGTCAGAAAGACTTACAGCAAGTGGCCGTGGTTCGGCAGATGATGATTGATTTGGGTTTTCAGATTGAACTTCACCCCTGCCCCACCCTCCGCGAACCCGACGGACTGGCGATGTCGTCCCGCAATCGAAACCTAACGGTGGAAGAGCGCGCCATTGCACCGCATATTTTCAAGGGGTTAAGCTTAGCCAAATCGTTGTTGCTTTCGGGCCGCCCTCCTGCTGAAGTGAAACGAGAAATCACCGCGCATTTTGAGCAACAACCCGCTTTTCGATTGGAGTATTTTGAGATTGTGGATGCCCATTCACTTCAAACCATCGAGGCAATGGCCGACGCTGGACAAACGGCGCTTTGCATTGCCGCCCATTTGGGAAAAGTGCGTCTGATTGATAATGTAGTTTTTTAGCGTGAACTTTGCCCCCCGATTAGCCGTTTTTCAGGTGATTAACCACATAGACATTTAGCTTATCATTCATTTTCAGCAAGAGAGCCGAGACATTGTTTTCCAACATTTTCTCAACGGTTTTACCACTGATTAATAACTTTTCTCAAGATGTTTGTCACAATATTCAAATCAAAAATTCACCGCGTTAAGGTCACTCAGGCAGAATTAAACTACGTTGGGAGCATAACGATTGACGAAGACCTGATGGATGCCGCAGGTATTCTGGAAAATGAACAAGTGCACGTAGTCAACAATAACAACGGCGAACGACTCATTACGTATGTCATTAAGGGTGAGCGCGGTACGGGCATTATTTGCCTCAACGGCGCAGCCGCCCGCAAAGCGCAAGTAGGTGATGTAGTCATCATTATTTCGTACGGTATGATGACCCAGGAAGAAGCAAAAACGTTTAAACCCAAAGTCGTTTTCCCCGACGAAAACAATAAAATAGTTGGCAGTTAGCCGTTTACCCATGAAAAATATCCTTAAATATTGTCTTTCGCTGGCCATTGCGGGTGGCTTGATGTGGTACGTTTTTAAAGACATGGATTTGGCCGCTATGTGGGCTAAATTCGAAAATGCCAACCATTGGTGGCTCATTCTGGTTACGCTTTTTACCATCATTGCCGCGTGGAGTCGGGCCTACCGTTGGAATATGTTGCTTGAGCCGCTGGGTTTTAAACCCTCTTCATTTGACTCCACCGTGGCAGTATTTACGGGTTATTTTGCCAACCAACTCATTCCCCGCGCGGGAGAGGTGACGCGGTGCGGCACGCTCAATCGGCTGGAACGGGTGCCTGTCAATGTCAGCTTTGGTACGGTAGTAGCCGAGCGGGTGTTTGATGTCATTAGCCTTCTGGCACTCATTGGTTTGGCTTTTATACTGGAATTCAACCGATTGAGCGATTTTTTCATGCGTCTTTTCGGTGAAAAACTGGGAATGGGCTCGGGCAACGGCTCTGGTCGAATAGTCCTTTTGGGCGGCGTGGCCGTATTGGGAATAGGCATTGCGGTAGCGGCTTGGTGGTTTTATCGTAACAACGCTGAACGGCTGCGTCAGAATTCTCTTTTTGCTAAAATCGAAGGATTTGTACTGGGATTGGTGGAAGGACTCTTGAGCGTTCGTAAACTTCGCAATCCGTGGGCGTTTGTTTTTCACACGGTTTTGATTTGGACGATGTACCTGCTCAGTTCTTATGTGTGCTTTTTTGTGCTCCCCGAATCGTCCCACCTTACCCTTTTGGCGGGACTGACCGTTCTGATTATGAGCGGATTGGGAATGTCAGCCCCTGTTCAGGGCGGGATTGGGCCCTACCATATTCTGGTCAGTAGCGCGCTGGTACTGTACGGTTTGTCCAAAGAAGATGGGCTGGCATTGGCCACTTATATCCACGGCACCCAAATGATTCTGATGTTGTTGTTAGGCGGTATTTCGTTCATTATCACTTTAGTCAAAAGCCCCAAAGCCGAAAGTCAAACTTCACTTTCACATTCTATTTCAAACAAAAATGTCTAATACTGCCGACAAAATTATGTCATGGGAAGCCGGCGCAGCAGCCGCTCGCGCATGGCAAGCAGAGGGTAAAAAAATTGTTTTCACCAATGGTTGCTTTGATATTGTTCACTTAGGGCATATCGACTATTTAGAAAAAGCCCGCAACCTCGGCCACAAAATGGTGCTGGGCCTAAACACCGACGCATCGGTCAGCAAACTGAAAGGACCGCTACGCCCCGTGGTCAACGAATACGCCCGAGCCCGTTTGATGGCTGCGTTGGAGTTTGTGGATGCTGTCATTTTGTTCGGTGAGCCCACTCCTTTGGAGCTGATTCAGACAATTTGTCCTGATATTTTGGTAAAAGGCGATGATTATACCCCTCAAAATATCGTTGGCGCGGATTTTGTCGTTGAAAGAGGAGGAGAAGTGTTAACCGTTCCGTTGGTTCAAGGTTATTCTACTTCTTTACTTATTGAGAAGATAAAAAAAGGTTATTAACCCTGATTTTAAGTAGATTTTGACGGTTTTATGTTCTTGTTGATAGATACAAAAATCCATTAATCAACCTAAAATCAATAAATCTAAGACACAAAAATGGGAGGTTTAATTCTTATTGGTATCGTATTCATGGTCATTGGGATGTTTGTCCAGTGGCGTCTGAAAAGCAAATTTACGGAGTACTCGCAGGTGGGATTGATGAACGGCATGAGCGGCGCCGAAATCGCCGACCGCATGTTGCGCGACAACGGTATCTACGATGTGCGCATTACCCAGGTGGAAGGAATGCTTACCGACCACTACAACCCCGTTGATAAAACCGTCAACCTGAGCGCCGATGTGTATCATGGGCGCAACGTTTCGGCGGCAGCCGTGGCAGCGCACGAATGCGGCCACGCAGTACAGCATAAAGTGGCCTACGCGCCGCTGAAAATGCGCTCGGCGTTGGTTCCGGTGGTACAAGTATGCAGCAATATCCTCAACATGTTCAACATGGCGATGCTGTTTATCGGCGGGTTTATATTCTACAACCAAGGAATCGTGAGTACTACCCTTTTGACCGTTTTGGTTGTGGCCAACTTGGGTGTAACGCTCTTTGCTTTGATTACCCTTCCGGTAGAATTTGACGCCAGCCGTCGGGCATTGGCGTGGGTAGAGCAGCGCGGCATCGTAAACCGCAACGAACACGTCATGGCCAAAGACGCACTGTGGTGGGCCGCCATGACCTACGTAGTAGCAGCATTGGGCGCATTGGCCAATCTGATGTATTACGCCAGTATGTTGCTTGGAAGAAGAAGCAACGACTAATTGGAATAACTTAAAAACACAATAAAAAAAGCGGCCCGAAAGCCGCTTTTTTTATTTTATTCTATGACCTGTATCCATCCTTTACACTGGACCGTGGGCGTTACTTTTAATTGGTAAAAGTACGTTCCGTTCAAAACCCCTTTACCCCAATCATCAGGATAATTAGCATTGCTGTAAACTTGCTTTCCCCACCGGTTAAATACTTCAAGTTGAGCGTTGGGAATTCCAATGATAAACGTATCGTTTTTGCCATCACCGTTGGGGGTGATGACGTTAGGAATCTTATCTAAGTTCAATACCGAAACTGTCTGTGTCACGGAGGTGGCACATCCATAGGCTGAAAACGCACTGAGCGTCACCTGATAGGTGCCGTTTTGGGTATAAGTAGCAATCGCAGGGGTAGCGTTGGTGCTGCGCGTACCATTCCCCAAATCCCACTCAAATTTTGCATTACCAGAAGTTCTGTTAAAATACTGCAACGTGGTGGGTTGTCCACAGGCGTAAACGGGCTCTATTTCGAAGCGCACATTTTGCGGCCCTTGCTCTACATTGACAGTGACGGTTCGAACGGGGGTGCATCCGTCGGGGTACGTGCCCGTCACGGTGTAGGTAGTCGTTTGGGTAGGTTTCGCCACTGGGTTACGAATTGTAACATCCGATAAGCTCGGCGAAGGAAGCCACGTAAATTTGGTTGCTCCCCCCTGCGCAAGGAGTTGTACACTCTGTCCTGCACAGATAATGGTATCAGGCACGACCCTGAAATCAGTTTTAGTATCTTCAATCCTGACCGTTACGCTTTTTTGGGGTAAACAACCATCGGCGTAAACCCCCGTCACGGTGTACGTAGTCGTTTGGGCAGGTTTGGCTATTATGCGTGTTCCGACAGAATCGCTCAAGGTCAATGCGGGACTCCAACGGTAACGAGTGGCAGTGCCCAAGGCCGTCAAAACCGCACTTTGACCAACACATATCGTGGTATCTTTTAAAGCCTGAAAATCAAGTTTGTTATTATTTACTGTAACCGTCACGTTGCGTTTGACGGTGCAATTAGAATCGGTAACGGTGCAGATAAATTGCGTAGTAGCGTTGACTTTTGCGATGGGGTTGGCAATATTGGGATTGCTTAAACCCTCCGACGGACTCCATGAATACTTGATACCCCCTTGTGCAAAAAGCGGCACGCCCACATTGGCGCAAACAGTCGTATCGCCGCTCGCTTTGGCATTTGAAACGCCCACTTTGATAATCTTGGTCACCACATCTTGGCCCCGACACACCAACGGATTGAATATGCGTAACGTAACGCGGTATTCGCCGGGTTGATTAAAGGTATAGGTTGACTTAACGGGGTCACGCGAGATATTGTTACCCTGCACGTCCCAATTGTAGGTTCTCCCACCAACGCTAGTATTGATAAAATCCAGCGTCAGGGGAGCACATCCAGACACAACGCCTTTGGTTGACCCTTCGTAGGTATCAAAATCGGCCTTCATGCGGTCAATATCAAATTTAAAAGCCGCGTTGTTACAGTCAAGGCTATTCCGATTGACGGACCAAACATTGGGAGTCGAAGGAAAATTGGCTTGCCGACAAACGCAGGTAGCGTGATAAATAACGCCATTTTTGGCAAAACGACTGGTTCCGCCATCCACATGGTCGCCGTCGTCACTGGTGACGGTACTCCCGATAAATGTGCCGTACAACAATGATTTGGCTCCTTTTTCGAGAATAGCGAGGTAAAAATTACTACCAGTGGTGGTACGCATAAACGCATCCTCGGTAGTAGGCAACCCCACGGTACTACTTGACAAAATATAGCCATTGCGACTGTTCACAACACCTCCCCAGCCCGACAAGTAAATATTGCCACATTCATTGACCAGAAAAGCCGTAGGTGCAATATCTGGCCCCTCACGATTGGAACCGATGGTGGTTGAAAATACCGTTTGGGCAAGATTTTTATCAAGTGCATGAACAAACTGGCCTGCGTTTGTAACATTGTAAGTACCCGCCGTAGCGGGATATTTACCGTTTGTAATTCCAAAAACGTGGGCATTTTCTTCGGCATCTACATCCACCAAATAACCAACATCAGAGCTATCGGTACCCAAATAGGTAATTTGGGCTAATTGGTCATTGGCGAATTTAGCCAGAAAACCATCTTCCAACCCTGAAAGGGTGTTTTTGAAAGCCCCTGTTTTTACGGGCAAATTAGAACTTCGGGTTACTCCTGTCACGTAGACCGCTCCCGAGGGTGCCCATTTGATTCCGTACGCTGCGTCGACTGAAGTTCCGCCCAAATACGTACTCATGAGCATCGTTTTCAGGTCCGAACTCAATTTGAATACGACCGCATCCTGACGGCCGCCGTATTGATTGCCCGGCGCATTCACCAACGGAAAATTAGAGGAATTGGTTGAAGTAGCTACGTAGACGTTGTCTTTATCATCGACCACCACTTCTCCCCGAAATTCATCACCGTAATTGGCCAACGAAAAATCAGGCGTACGGCTGTATCCATCGCTCCCGTTTCCGCCCACGTAGGTACTGCCCGACAGCACACTACCCGTAGCATTTAATTTCAGGACGAAAATATCCATACCATTATTAAACTCAAATCCACCGAGGGGCATCACGGGAGTTCCGCCCCCAAAACGGGTTTGAAAAGCCCCCGAAGTAAGCGGAAAATTGAGGGATGATGTTGTTCCAAAAATCACTAATTCACCCTTATTGTTCACAATCATGCTGTGCGGTACATCGCAATCAGAACCACCAATGTACGTGCCATACAATAACCGCGTTCCATCGGGACTAAATTTAAGCAGTCCAATGTCTACTTGATTTCCAGGCCCACCTATTTGCCTTTGAAAAGCGCCCGCCGTGGTGGGGAAAATACCCATAGAGTGCGTCGTGCCCACCGAGTACAGGTTTCCCTGTTCATCGTAGGTAGCAGCATGCCCGAAATTATTGGCGTAAGAGCCCGAAAAAGTCGAAAAAACCAGTTCCGGGTCAATGGTCAACGGGACCGAACGGTCATAGCCTTTGGGAAAATCAAACGAAAGATATTCCCCCTCTAGTCGGTACTGCGTGGCTACTTCCTTACTGCGTTGGTTGATTTCTTGATACGTGTAAGGCTTCGCTTCCTTAAATTGGTTGACCGTGGTGGCCACGAACAGCTCGTTCTTGACCAATTTTAGCTCTTTGCTGCCCACGTAGCGCATTTTGATACGCGAAGCATCGGCATTGGGGGCCACCAAAAATTCATATTTGAGCGTTTGCCGAAAGGCGTACATTTTGAAGTCAATGCCCGGATACACATCACGGTAAATGACTTCGCCAAACGACGCCACATTGGAAGCCCAACGGTTGGGGTCATTGCCCAAAAAGTAGTTGTATGTGGCAGTGTTTTTGTGTTGTTCTTCTACGTTAAATGTAGGATTTGACCCCTCAAAAAGCACTTCCACGGCGTGCCCGTTTAACGCACCTGTTTTGCGGGCATTGGGCGCACCTTTTCGGGCGTGAACACTCTTGAGCGCCTCTTCTTCAAAGAAGACATACATCAGCGATTTTTCTTTCAGCAGCAAATACCCTCCCGGTATTTCGGCGCAATAGCGCACGGCGGCCTCCCACTGTCCCTGATTTCGCACAAATCGAACCGCGGCGGAATTTTGCGCCATCAGCCCGCCAGTAATTCCCAGAAATAGTAAGGTAATACGTAAAATTTGCTTCATACAGAAAAAACGAAAATGCAGCTTTTAAATTACGAAGAATAATGACTTTGGCGTTGAAAAAGCCCGATTACTTGCTGTTTTCTATCCTTTTGACAATTCCTTCGCCCGACGCTCGGCCGCCAAGATTCCCGTTTGAAGGGTTTTGGACAAATCGCCCGCTTCAAACTCCCGTAAAGCCGCTTCCGTCGTGCCGCCTTTTGACGCCACGGCCTTGATTAAGTCATCCAAACTTTTGTCGGCATTATTGATTAAATGAAACGACCCCAACATGGTTTGTTTGACCAAGAGCGTTGCCAACGACTCTTCAAAGCCCATTTTCTTACCTGCTTCAACCATCGCTTTGACCAAATAATAAAAATAGGCTGGGCCGCTACCACTCAGGGCCGTCACGGCATCCAGCATGGATTCGTCTTCCAAAAACACCGAGCGCCCCGTGGCGTTGATGAGGTTATCTACTTTCAACAATTGCGCAAAACTCAACTCCTTGGCCGCCGAGAAGCCCGTGATGCCCATGCCAAGCATGGCGGGGGTATTGGGCATGGCCCGAATGACCAACCGATGGTCGAGTTTTTCCTGAATATTGGCAATCGGAATCCCTGCCATAATCGACAATATGACCTGCTGTGGCTGTAATACTTCGCGTAACGCATCCTGCACCGCCGCAAAATCCTGCGGCTTGACCGACAGAATCACAATATCGTACTCTCCTATGTGCGTACTGATGGTTTCAATGACCACGCCCGTGTTTTCGGTACGCAGGGTTTCAGCGCGGTCGGCGCTTTTTTCAATCAAAAGAAGGTTCTCTTTTTTTACAAGATCATACTGCAAAAACGATTTGGCAAAGGCCATGCCCATGTTTCCGCAACCTACAATAGCAATTTTCATTGGTTCGGGGTAAAAATTGGTGGTTAAAGCGCAAAATTGGGGATATTTTGGCAATAAAACGCGATTTTGAGTAAGTTTACAAAAAAGATACAGCGCACATGAGCCAAGAAATCGAAGGGGTTTATTTGAGTAAAGTTACCATCAAAGACTTTAACTGCTTTCGGGGCGAGCAAACGATTTCGTTTACGCGACCCGACGGCCGCTATCAGCAATGGAATGTTATTTTAGGAAATAATAATACAGGAAAGACAACGATTTTAAGGTTGTTGAGTGGGTTGAGTATTAGCAGAGAGATGTATAAGATACATAACGAAATACTCCCAGCAGGTGCATTTAGCGACAAATATTTACATGAATACTTTTCCCAACAACATGAGTTTACTGTCAAATCTAACCTCCAATATTTCAAAAAACATATATTAAAAAACGCTTTGTGGGGCTATAAACAGGAATCTAACTTAATGGTCAAATATGCATTGTGCAATGATGAACATTTAGGATTTATTAGCCTTTTAATGATACAAGGATATGGTACCTCCCGTAAAATGTCTCCCTCCAATTTATCAGAAACATATATTGATAATGCTATTGGAGGTCTCTTCCAAGACAATTACGAACTTATAAACGCCGAAGAATGGCTATTACAACTTGACTACGGCGCTAAAAACGGAATTAAAAACGCTGAAATCGTATTAAATAAGCTTAAAACGGTTCTGACCAGCGGCCTTTTACCAGATGTCAAAGCAATAGAATTAAAATCAGAATTGAATCCTGAAACCAACAGTATCAAGAACTACGCGCTGTTTGAGACAGATTATGGTAATGTTCGTTTGAAAGATTTGGGTTACGGCTATCAGGCAACGATGGCTTGGGTAGTAGACTTAGCCAAAAAGTTATTTGAAAGATACGCTTCATTAGAAAATCCTCTCACGGGGGCCGCCATTGTGTTGGTAGATGAAATTGATTTACACTTACACCCCGATTGGCAACGACAGGTTATCAGCCATTTAAGTAGTATTTTCCCCAATGTTCAGTTCATTGTCACGGCGCATAGCCCTCTGATTGTACAATCGGCAGACAATGTCAACTTGATTATTTTAGAAAAAGGGAAAGATAACCAAACGCACATTCGGCAGGAATTCGGCACATTTAAAGGGTGGACGGTAGAAGAAATTTTGCAGGATTTGATGGGCCTTGGCGATAAAACCCTGTCAGACACCTACTTGAATCTTCTTCAACAATTTGAAGATGGGCTTGATAGCGATAACTATGAGAAAGCGAAGGCCGCTTATGATGAACTTTTACTGATTCTTCACCCCCAAAGCAGCCAACGCAAATTGCTAAAGTTACAGTTGGGAGCCATTGCCCCTACCACCGTATGATTAGATTGCAAGACGTACCACGCCCCGCAGAACTGACCGATGAATTGATAGAAAAGCTAACAAAGGAATTTGAGGAGACAGGTAGGCATGTTTGGAAGCAAAATTTTATCACGAATAATTTATTGAAAATGTCTAATGGGAAATGTGCATTTTCCGAATGTATGTTGGTCGAAGAAGGAAAATATCTCGAAGTAGAACATTTCCACCCAAAAAAGTTATACCCTAGCGAAGTAGTAAAATGGGAAAATCTACTCCCCATCAGCAGTCCATGTAATAAAACTAAAGGTGACCATGACACAAAGAAAGAGCCCATTCTCAACCCTCGATACCAAAATCCTCAAGAGCATTTGTACTTTCGGGCGTACGAGCTTAAACCTAAAACAAGTCAGGGTGATTTAACGATAAATAAACTCAAGCTTAATGATAGGAGAATTTGGCTAACTAAGAGATTTGAAATAGGTGAATTAGCAAAAAGTAAGCTCAAAGATGTTCGTCGATTTTTAGAACATTTCATTTCTGATAACGAACGCTCTATTTTCAGTCAAGATGAAATAATGTGTAAGCTCATTAATTTACTTCACGAAGGAACTCCCAAAGCCGAATACAGCGCTGTTGTAGCCTCTTATTTGCTCAATGACGATGATTTTCAAATTATAAAAGACCTGATGCGAAAAAATAACCTCTGGGATGAGGAATTTGAAAGCTTAGAAAAGCAACTAAAATTCTGCGCCTTGAATGTTCGAGAACCCAAATCATAGTCGAATTTTTCCGGTTCGTCGCAAATTGGAAATAATTTTAGCAGGGGTAGCCTAAACTTCTGAAATTTGACCTAATCAACAAACAATAACCATTTGCCTGACCAAATAATGAAAAAGTATCTACTGCTTCTACTGTTAGGAGGGCTTTCTCCCGCGCTCATTGCCCAAAAGAAAGCAAAAAAATCGGCCCCACCTCCCGCGCCGACGGTTGTCAAAAAACCGCTTACCCACGATGTGTACGATTTTTGGAAAGACATTCCTGAGCGGGTCATCAGTCACAACGGACAGTGGTTTGGCTACGCGCTCAATCCGCAGGAAGGTGATGGGAAAGTGGTATTTCACAATCTTGCCACCAATCAAGCCGACTCCGTAGCCCGCGGCGAAGGGTTGAAGTTAAGCACGGATTCGGAGTTTGCCGTTTTTAAAATAAAACCCCAACTCGAACTGACCAAGGCGGCTCGACGCGCCAAAAAGAAAAAAGACGAACTACCGAAAGACTCATTGGGGATTTATGCACTCGCCTACAAAAAGCTGGTCAAATTTCCAACGGTTCAGTCTTTTAAATTGCCCGAAAAAAGCAGCGATTGGGTAGCTTTCTTGGGCGAAAGCCCAAAAGTAAAGCCAGATACCACCAAAAAAGCCCCGAGCAAACGCCCCAAACGGGAATCGGACGAAAACGGTTATCGCTTGGTGGTGAGACAATTGAAAAGCGGAACTGAAAAAATATTTCCGTTTGTGACCGAATACGAAGTAGCCAAAAATGGCAAACGCCTCGCCTTCGCTTCTACGGGTGCCGATTCTACCAAAACGGGCGTTTATATCTTTGAACCCGCCACCAATCAACTCACCCTGATTCACGCGGGCGTGCCCAAGCACAAATTCAAGAAATTATCCTTTGACGAAAACGGCGACCAACTCGCTTTTGTGGCCGATTTGGACACCAATGCCAAAGTTCAGGTTCGTTTGCCGAAGTTGTTTTATTGGAAATCAGGCGACGTCACCGCCACCCGCTTGGCCGACGAAACTACCCAACCCGCCGCGCAGGGCTGGCTCATCAGCAGCGAATACACGCCCAAATTCTCCAAAGATGGGGCGAAATTGTTCTTCGGAACCAATCCTAAACCCATTGTTCAGGATACCACACTCCTCAACGAAGAAATCGTGAACGTGGAAGTGTGGCATTGGCAGGACGCCAAACTCCAGACCCAACAAAAAGTATCGTTGGAGAGAGACCGCAAAAAATCGTATTTGGCGATGGTCAACCTCAGCGATAAAAAATTGGTCCAATTGGGCAGCGAACTCATTCCAGAGGCCGAGTTGATCAATGAAGGAAACAGCGATTTTATCATCGGTCATTCCGACATTCGCTACTCCAATCAGCACTGGGACTGGAACCCCAAAGAAGATGCGTACCTCATCAGCACCCGCGACGGTTCTAAAACCCTACTCAAAGAAAAAATCCAAGGCAATGCGCGCGTATCGCCCGAGGGTAAGTATTTGTACTGGTTTTCCAACCCCGACACCGCGTGGTTTGCGCACGATATTGCGGCCAATAAAACCATCCAATTGACCACCAATAAAGCTGTCAAATTTGCCGACGAAGAAGACGACCACCCTGATTTCCCAAATCCTTACGGCCTTGCGGGCTGGACCAAAGGCGACCAATCCATCCTCATCAACGACCGTTTTGATATTTGGCAAATTGACCCGCAGAACCCTAATACTCCTAAGAAATTGACCAACGGTCGGGGCGACAAACGAGTCTACCGCTACGTACGATTGGATGCGGAAGAACGGAACGTTGATTTATCTAAACCATTGCTCCTGAGTACAGTCAACGAAACCACCAAGCAGTCGGGTTTTGCCCAATTATCTCCCACTTTGCAGGTAACAAAGTTGTACGAGGGCGATTTTAGCGTCGGAAATCTGGTGCTGAAAGCCAAAAATGCCGACCGTTATCTGTTTACAAAACAAACCTTTAAAGAATATCCCGATTGGTACGCCACCGACGGAAGTTTCAAGAGCATAACACGTGTCACCAATGCCAATCCGCAGCAGTCTAATTACCTGTGGGGCTCGGTCGAAATCGTGAACTGGAGAGCTGGCGACGGCACACCGTTGCAGGGATTATTATACAAACCAGAGAATTTTGACTCGACCAAGAAGTACCCAATGATGACGTACTTTTACGAGAAAAACGCCGATAACGTACACACCCACTACGCCCCGCGCCCCATCCGCTCGTACATCAATTTCTCGTATTTTGTGAGCAATGGTTATTTGGTTTTTGTTCCTGATATTGTGTACAAAACGGGCTATCCAGGCCAAAGTGCCTACAATTGTATCGTGCCGGGCGTGTTGAGCATGATTGACAAAGGATTTGTGGACAAAGACAAAATAGGAATTTCTGGGCACAGTTGGGGAGGCTACCAAACAGCGTATTTGGTCACGCAAACCAACCTTTTCAAAGCTGCCGAAGCAGGCGCTCCCGTAGCCAACATGACGAGTGCTTACGGTGGTATCCGCTGGGATTCAGGACTTTCACGCCAAGCGCAGTATGAGCGCACCCAGACTCGTATTGGGGGTACACTGTGGGAAAAACCCATGCAGTACCTCGAAAACTCACCGCTTTTCCACGCGCCCAAGATTCAAACGCCCGTGCTCATGATGCACAACGACGACGACGGCGCGGTGCCTTGGTACCAAGGGATTGAGTTTTACATGGCGCTGAAACGTCTGGACAAACCCGTTTGGATGCTGAACTACAACGGCGAAAAACACGGCCTCACCAAACGCCAAAACATGAAAGATTTCGCGGTTCGTTTGTACCAATATTTTGACCATTACCTCAAAGGCGCCCCCGCGCCTTCGTGGATGGCGGAAGGCTTGCCCTTGGTCGAAAAAGGAATCAATCAGCACTTGGCACCTGCCAAAGCAAGCGGAGGCTCACAATTGGGCGGCGGAAGCGAGAAATAACAGCAAAATTGAAGTTCATAAAAAGAGCGCTCGGAAAACCCTGAGCGCTCTTTTTATGAATATATAACAACTTTATCGTCCAATCGCTACCTTCCTTAAAATTGAATCAATGACGTAGCGCGTCGTGATGCCGTCGGCTTCGGCTTCGTAGTTGAGCATGATTCGGTGATTGAAGACGTCGGGAGCCGCTTCTTTTATATCTTCTGGAAGCACATAATCTCGGCCCGCAAAATACGCCAATGCTTTGGCGGCCAAGTTGAGTTTAATGGTCCCGCGTGGCGATACGCCAAACTGCATGTATCGAGCTTCGTCGCGCAAACCATAATCTAGGGGGCGACGCGTAGCAAAAACCAGCTCCACAATGTAGTTTTCTAAGGTTTCAGAAAGCGTAATCTGATTGATTCCGTGGCGAATTTGCGCAATATCTTCCTTCGTCAAAATTGCTTTCGGCTCGTAGTTATAATCCAGATTTGACATCCGGCGCATCACTTCCATTTCTTCAGTTTTGCTGGGATAATCCACAAAAACTTTCATCATAAAACGGTCCAATTGTGCTTCGGGGAGTGGATACGTACCTTCCTGCTCCACGGGGTTTTGGGTGGCTAACACAAAAAAAGGACGGTCGAGGCGAAAGGTTTCTTCACCGATAGTGACTTGCTTTTCTTGCATGGCTTCCAACAACGCCGATTGCACCTTGGCGGGTGAGCGGTTGACCTCGTCGGCCAAAATCATATTGGCAAAAATAGGCCCTTTTTTTACTTCATAATCGCCCAATTTGGGTTTGTAAATCATGGTGCCGATGATGTCGGCGGGAAGTAAATCAGGTGTAAACTGAATACGCTGAAAATCCAGATGCAACACCTTAGCCAAGGTATTGACGGTAAGGGTTTTGGCTAGTCCAGGTACACCTTCCAACAAAATATGCCCTCCCGTACATAATCCGATAAGCAGTCGATTGATCAGGTTTTCTTGCCCCACAACCACTTTTCCCATTTCCTCAAAAATCTCCTGTATTTTGTTCTGTGGCATTTGGTTTCAAAGTAAGTGTAAGATGTAAAGTTAGGAATTAGCCGTTTTTACACCTTATTTTCTTACATTTTTTCTGCATTATCTGTTCTCCAAAGGCAACAAAAACACTTTTTCCCTGCTCTTTAACGACGAGATATGCCCTGAAACCATGTTATTGACAAACCTTACACCCCTATCGACCTACTCCCGAAGAATGCATAAGACCCATTGGCACAAGCGCTAAACCATTGACTCTGTGTAGTATAGGGTTAGCACCCTACTGGTATTATCCAAATTGCCATTTTGCGATGCCGCCAGTTGTATACGCTCTAAAAATTCCCAATTGATGGATATAATAAAGTCGTCGTGCTTGGAGGTCAAAAGTGCGTGTATACGTAATTGCCCCTCTCCTATTTCGTTGCCGAATATACTTTGACAACTCATCTCATACAATTGCTTCTTTAAAAGCTTTTCGGTCAATGAAAATGCCGTATCTGTTTTTGAAAACAACTCCTGAATCTCTGATTCGCACCTAAGTCCTGTCATGCTTTTGTTTTGCAGCACATATTGAATAAAACAGCAGGACACTTCACCGACCAAGCATATATCGGTTATTTTTTCTCTTTGAATCGTTTTTTTGACCGCTTTTAAGAAGTTATCATCATCAAAATAGAAGACCGAGGCAGGCGCAGTAAGAAACAAAACGTCCCCGAAGTGTTTGGTAATAAACCTTTCCATTTGGCAAAAAGGACACACCAGAAACAACTGATTTTGGGGCTTAGCATTCATGATTAGTTCGTGACATTTTAATTTGGGGTTGTACCCTCAATTGGGCACAACCCGTTTTTTTAGCCGATATTAATTTCAGCATTCAAATCACACTGCTTTTGCTTGATTATGAGCTGTTTTGCTTCATAGAAATCCTGAAGGAGATTTTTAATACGATTTTCGCGCATTTTTATGTCCTCTTCATTATCACTTTTTTCAATCTTACTTTCATGAAATTTTATTTTTACATGAACCAGTTGCGTAAGAATATCAAGTGCCTCAGATTGAGTGAAATTTCCTTTGAGAAATGGGATGTTCATGATTGAAAAAAGTTAAAGTTACTGTCCTTGCCCCAAAGAAAATGCGGGTTTCCCGTCAAAAGCATACAGGTTTTCGGTCTTGACGACGTCGATGCCTTTGTCGTGAGCCGCGCCTAACAGTTGAATAATTTGTTGTTTGTCTAACTTCTTGCCTTCAAGCGGCTTAAAGCGGCAACGCCAGTGGTCGGTGCAGAATGTTTCGGAGAATCCATCTGGCCATACTTTGATGCCACGATTGGTAATCATGCTGATTTGCACCTCAGAGGTATTGATTTGTTGCACTTTTTCCGCCAGTTCGTCGGCGCTGGTTCCGTTCCAGTGTACAAATAAATCTACGCCAAGCAGTTCTTTTAACTTGGGCGCTTTGCGTTGGTATTTGGGTAGGTTAAGTGCTGAGCCGTTGGCGTAGCTAACCGCTTTAAATTGCGAGGGTTTTTGGCCTAAGTTGCCAATCACTGCTTCGGCAAACTCTTTGGTCCCCACTTTTTGTTTGCTCACTCCTTCTTTGAAAATGTCATAGGTGTGGATGCCGTCCTCAATCGTTTTCAGCCACGCGTTTTGTACTTTTTCGGCCACCTCGGTTTGTCCGATATGATTCAGCATCTGAATCGCCCCTTGCAACAATCCCGACGGATTGGCCAGATTTTGTCCTGCCCTGCGCGGGGCTGAGCCATGAATGGCTTCAAACATGGCACATTCTTCGCCGATATTTGCCGAGCCAGCCAAACCCACCGAGCCTGCAATTTGCGCGGCAACATCGCTCAGTACATCTCCGTATAAATTGGGCATCACAATCACATCAAAGACCTCAGGCGTATCGGCCATTTTTGCCGCCCCGATGTCAATAATCCAATGCTCATTTTCGATGGTGGGGTATTCTTTGGCAATCTCATCAAACACCTGATGAAACAATCCATCCGTTTGTTTCATGATGTTGTCTTTGGTAAAGCAAGTCACTTTTTTTCGTCCGTACTGTTTGGCATACTCAAAAGCATAGCGAACAATTTTTTCGCAGCCCGGGCGGCTGATGAGTTTAAGGCACTGAACCACTTCATCGGTTTGTTGGTGTTCTATTCCTGCGTACAGGTCCTCTTCATTTTCCCTGACAATGACAATGTCCATCTCGGGGTGTTTGGTCTTCACGAAGGGATGTAAACTAACGCAAGGGCGTATGTTGGCATATAGGCCCAAAAACTTTCGGGTGGTTACGTTCAAACTTTTGTATCCTCCCCCCTGCGGTGTGGTAATGGGGGCTTTGAGGAAAATTTTGTTCTTGCGGATGATATCCCAAGATTCTTTGGCAATCCCCGCTGTATTGCCAGCTAGGTACACTTTTTCGCCTACCTCTACTTCATCAATTTCAATTTGAGCTCCTGCGGCTTTAATAATAGACAGAGTGGCATCCATAATTTCAGGCCCAATGCCATCGCCTTTTGCTATCGTAATTCTTTTCATTACTTGATTGGTTTTTGATTGACGGCACAAAAATCTGCACTGATTTTCATAAGTTTTTATTTAACTTTGCTATCATTATCATAAATATTTTTTATGAACTATACCCTCAATCAGCTAAGAGTTTTTCTGAAAGTGGCCCAAACGCTGAGTGTTACCAAAGCAGCAGAAGAGCTACATTTAACCCAACCAGCGGTTTCAATTCAGCTCAAAAATTTTCAGGATCAGTTTGAAGTGCCTTTGATAGAAGTCATAAACAAGAAAATTTATGTCACTGATTTTGGTAAAGAGATTGTTGAGGCTGCCGATAAAATTCTGAGTGAAGTCTATGCCATCAATTATAAAATGCACGCCCACAAAGGGCAACTTACGGGAAAACTTAAACTATCGGTAGTATCCACGGGAAAATACGTAGCCCCTTATTTTATTGCAGACTTCATCAAACAACACTCTGGAATTGAACTACTTATGGATGTCACTAACAAAGCACAGGTAGTGGCAAGTTTAGAAAAAAACGAAGTAGATTTTTCGTTGGTGAGCGTGTTGCCAGAAAATCTAAAAATTGATAAAGTGGAATTGATGCAGAACAAGCTCTTTGTCGTTGGGAATTCGGAAGTGAGCTATGAGGCAAGTCAATACGACAAAAGCATTTTTGAAAACATACCCCTTATCTATCGAGAGCCAGGGTCGGGCACAAGGCACGTCATGGAAAAGTTTATTATTCAAAATAGCCTTCCAGTGCTCAAAAAGATGGAATTAACCTCAAATGAAGCCGTTAAACAAGCCGTTATTGCTGGGCTAGGTTATTCAATAATGCCATTAATCGGCATTAAAAATGAGTTAGTCAACCAGCAACTGCAAATCATTCCCGTCGAAGGCTTTCCCATAACATCTACTTGGACGTTGATTTGGTTAAAAGATAAAAAACTGTCGCCCGTAGCTAATGCCTATCTTAATTATCTCAAAAAAGAAAAGCAAAATATTATTAATGTTAAGTTTGCTTGGTTTGAGAATTATTGAGCCTAGATGAAGACGAATTTTTGCAAAATCATCAAATGCGCGCGTTTTTCTCAAATTCCCTTTACTTTGTACATCAACCCAAGCTTTTTATCCCGTGTCTGATTTCCGCCTGAAAGTTTTCAACAGTGTTGCCCAACACCTGAGCTTTACCAAAGCAGCAGGTGAATTATTTATTACGCAACCTGCCGTTACCAAGCACATTCGCGAGCTAGAACAACAGTACGGCACAAGGCTGTTTGAACGAAAAGGCAATGCCGTTTTTCTTACCCCTGCGGGAGAATTGCTCAAACGCTATGCGGGTCAGATTTTGCACCTGTATCAGGAAGCGGCCTTTGAACTTAGCACCCTGCAATCCAAACACAGTGGGATTCTTCGGTTGGGTGCGAGTACAACCATCGGGCAATACCTCATTGCGCCACTGCTGGCCAAATATTACGAAAAATTCCCCCAAATAGAGTTGTCGTTGCTCAACGGAAATACCGAGATGATTGAAAATGCCGTTTTGTCGCACGCCATTGATTTGGGGGTGGTAGAAGGAAAAAAACATCATTCTGGCATCAAATACGTGGATTTTATGGATGATGAACTCGTGGCAGTGGTACACAGCAACAGCAAATTGGCACCTTTGGAAGAAATTAGCACCGAGCAGCTTACCCACATTCCACTTGTGCTGCGGGAGCGCGGCTCGGGGACGTTGGAAGTCATTGAAAGTGCCCTAAAAGAACACAATTTAAAACTATCTTCCCTCCAAATCATCATGCATTTGGGCGGCACGGAAAGCATCAAATCCTTTTTGGAACACGCCAATTGCATGGCGTTTTTGTCCATTCGCTCCATTCAAAAAGAACTGATTACTGGACAATTGAAACTCATCAAAGTGAAGGACTTGGTGCTTTTAAGGAAATTCTGGTTGATTCATTTACAGGGCCAACCCGAGCCGATGGCCGAATCCTTCATGCGTTTTGCCTTTCGCGAATACAGCAGGAAGTAGACTAGCAGGCACTATTTTTTGATGGGTACACTGGGTTGTGAGCAACCCAGTCGTTGGTTTTGAGAAACCAACGGCACCCGTGTCTCCGCTGCCGCTCGGCTCTGCCGCGTAACGACTATTAAAAGGCCTCTGGCCGCTGTGTTTGAAAAATCAGGCCAACATCCGCTCCACGATTTTCTCAGCCGTAGCTCTAATGGCTGGCACCGCGACCGAATTGCCAAACTGTTTGTACGCTGAAGCATCTGCCACCACGATTTTGAAATCATCGGGAAAGCCTTGCAGACGGGCCCATTCGCGCGGGGTCATTTTTCGGATGCCTTCCCGATTTACCTCGCCTTTGATTTTGGTCATCGGTGTATAATCCGTAATTCTGAAGTCGTACACCAGATTTCGTTCGCGCCCCATGCCTCCTACTACGATGGCATTGGCGATGGCATCATCGGCAATAATTTCGTAGCCAAAACCATTGCCTTTATTGGCATGGCGTTGTTTATGGTTAATCAACGTCTGTAAATACTGGGTAGATAAGTAATATTTAGCCGACACGGGCTCCGCCTCTTTCACGTCTTCAAACGCCACCGGAATGCCCAACGGCTTGGGGTATTCAAAATCATCAATGTTCAAATCTTCCCTAAAACCGACAATAAATATACGCTCCCGATTCTGTGGCACTCCGAAGTCCTTGGCATTCATCACTTTGGGTTCGGGCACATAATAGCCCAAATCTTCGCGCAGGGTGGCTAAGATTGTTTTGAGGGTTTGGCCTTTATCGTGGTTGATGAGTCCTTTGACGTTTTCCAGAAAAATGGCTTTGGGTTTTTTTCGTCGAATAATATCGGCCACGTCGAAAAACAGCGTTCCGCGCGTATCTTCAAATCCGCCCCGCCGCCCCGCAATGGAAAAAGCTTGACAGGGAAAGCCTCCGCACAAAATATCGAAACCATCAGGAATTTGACTTTTGGTCTCTTCCTTGGTAATGTCGCCAAAGGGCGCTTCGCCAAAATTGGCCGCGTAGGTCTTCTGCGCCTGCGGGTCCCATTCACTACTAAAAACACACTGACCACCAAGGGATTGCAGGGCCATTCTGAACCCGCCAATCCCAGCAAATAAATCTATAAAGGTAAAAACAGGTTGGGAAACGGAAGGAAAAGGAACATTTTCAGCCTCGTTTAGACTGATTTTTTCGGTTACTGTCATCGAATACTACTTTTCATCTTTGACTGCAAATAGCTAAACTTTGTCACGGATTGCAACAAAATTCTCATTTAACCTGCTTCATGAACATATGTGAATGAAAAAATTATGAAGCCATTGCATAGCTATATTCGCCAGCTTCAACAGTTTTTTCAACGTTCATGGCTCAAAATCAATTTGAATAATGCCTTTTAATTTCCCAGCACTTCCATTGCCGCCTGTAGATACATTTCCGAATCTTGTTTGAAGTAGGGCCCTACCTTTTGAGGCGCTTCCTTGTGGCCCAGCCGCACCACCACCGCATTTCTGGACGGAATCGCCCAGATGAGTTGCCCCAACAGCCCGCGCATACTGACCGTTTGTAGGTCTTTGTAAGGTTGCATCCAAAATTGGTACCCGTAGACTTCAATGGGCTTACCCGTTTTAGGGTCAATAACGCCTTTGGCGGGACTGAGGGCTTCGGTCATGTATTTTTCAGAAGCAATTTGGCGGCCTTTCCAATTGCCTTTCCAGAGCATCAGGTGCCCGAATCGAGCATAATCTCGCGCCGTGGGGGCAAAGCAGCAAAAGGCTTTCTCGCGGCCTTTGGGCTTATCGAGCATCCAGTAGGCATCCGTTTCACTACCAATCCGCTGAAAAATCTTTTCGGAAGCAAGGTCGGCTATTTTTTTGTTATACACTTTTTCCAATACCAAACCCAGAATTTGCGTGTCGCCACTGCGGTATTCAAATTCTTTACCAGCAGGTTTTTCTACGTTCAGGCCGTCGATGACATCGGCCATGTCTTCGCCGTAGTAGCCATAGGCATTGTTGCTGAACACCCCACGGTCTTTTTCGTGCCAATCCAGCCCACTGCTCATGGTCAGGCAGTGGCGCAGCGTAATTTTCGCCTTTTCTCCTTCGCGAAACGAGTCGATATAATTAGAAATCGGCTCGTCCAATCCTCTGATTTTATTTTCGTACAACGCTACTCCCACCAGCATCGAAATGATACTTTTGGCGGCCGAAAAGGATTGACTCAGGGTTTTGGGGTCAAAACCTTCCCAGTATTTTTCATAAACCAATTTACCATCTTGAAACACCAAAAAAGCCGTTGTTTGGTATTTTTCCAGCGTGTCCATGAGGTTTTGGGAAATCACCGCTTTGTTAAAATTAGAATCCAACGGCCAAGGCTCAGGAAGGGTTGAAGCCAACACCTGACGTTTGGGGTGGTGCTTATAATCCAAAATATCCACTTCTCCGCGCTGCACATAATTACGAATATGAACAAACGGGGGCGTGTAGGTCAGGCCTGCGCCCAAAAGCAACACGCCGCCCAAACCAAAAAGTAAATTCCGAAATAGCCTTTTCATACAATCTAAAAGTAAGTAGTGCGGTAGTTCTTTGCTGAACCAAGTTTAGGTAAGGTTAGGAGCAAAACGTCTTTAATGAAGCAAATATAAACGCTGTATTTCATGAAATATCTATTCGTCGCTGTGTTATCTTTTCTCTCTGCAGCACAGAGCCTCTCTCAGGAAACCTACGCCGAAAAATTGGGTTATCCCAAAGGCAAAAAAATCATCATTTTTCACATCGACGACGCGGGTATGTCGTACGAAGCCAATCAGGGAACGATTCTGGCGATGGAAAAGGGCGTGGCCAACTCAACCAGCGTAATGATGCCCTGCGGCTGGGTGCCTGCCTATATGAAATACGTGCAACAACACCCCACCACCGACGCGGGCGTTCACCTTACACTGACGTCGGAGTGGAAAGGCTACCGCTGGTTTCCGATTTCGGGACGGGACAAAGTCCCCGGACTGTTGGACAAAGAAGGTGCCATGTGGTCAAACGTCGATGATGTAGTCAAACACGCCACCCCCGACGAAGTAGAGATTGAAATTCGCGCCCAAATTGCACGTTTCCGCGCCTTTGGGGTAGAGCCCTCACACATCGACTCGCACATGGGCACACTGTTTGGCTCGGCGGCTTTTACCGAGCGCTACATCAAAGTAGGAATACAGGAAAAAATCCCCGTGATGCTTCCCGGCGGTCACGCCACGTTGATTGCCAAAGAGCGCAACAGCCCCACGCAGGAAATTCAGCAGTTTCAACAAATCGGCAAAATGCTTTGGAACGCGGGATTGCCCGTTTTGGATGATTTATTTGCTGATACATACGGTTGGAAGCTCTCGCCCCAAACACCTAATACGGAAGAAAACCTGCGTAAAATGAAAACCGAGAAGTACATTGAGTTGTTGAAAGAAGCTAAACCGGGCATTACGATGGTGATTATGCACTGCGCCGCCCCGAGCGAAAACTTCAAAGAAATCACCGATTCATGGCCCACCCGCTACGGAGACCTCTACGCTATGCAAGACCCAGAGCTCAAAAAGTTTATCGAAAAAGAAGGCATTATTCTTACTACTTGGCGCGAAATGCGCGAACGCCGCGCCAAAGTGAAGTAGAGAAAGTAGCCGAAAAATGTTAAACTGAAGTAACTGTAAAACCGTAAAAGTGAGCTATACTTTTGCGGTTTTACAGTTATTATTTTGCGGGTTTTCGGTTCAAAAAATACGTTTGCACTTTCCCATTATTGGCCCCAAAAATCCATTGATTCCCTATGGTTTGCACATCACGCACATCCCCATTCAACGCCAATCCTGATTGCCGCAAATATTCAAAATCTCCTTTACCGTTCCCTTTGAGAATAACGCCTTGGTTTGCATCAGTTTTGCCGATACGAATCCTGAAGTTGGATTGATTTCCTGCCAATAAAATGTCCGTTTTTCCATCACTGTCAAAATCAGCCGTAGCGATGGCATATACGGGCGACGTTTGGGCCGCCAAAGGCAAAGGTTTAAAGGTTAATTTTCCTTTCTCATTCATGAATATTCCCGTCCGCAACTCATTGACGTTTAGTTTTACGGCACGCGTAGTCCATTCTTTACCCAGCACTTCTTCGGCGGTGGCGGTTGAATAGGATTTGTAGTCGATGAAATTTTTACGTAACGGTGCCAATTGCTCCAAGGCTTCATCTCGCCCCGCCAATGGGTAGGCTTGCCCCTGGTTAAAATAAGCAATAAACGGGTCAAGGCGGCCGTTTTGGTCAAAATCGTCGTAATACAATGTCATTGGTTGCTCATTAGTGGCTTTTAAGGCAGTGTTCAACCCCACATTTCCCACCACAAAATCAACGTCACCATCACCGTCCAAATCCGCTGGAGCAATCCTGCTCCAAAGCCCAATGGAAGGCAAAGTCGAAAGAGTAAAATGCAAACTCTTTTTCTGATTTTCCAACACCTGAATCGGTTTCCACTCGGCCGAAACGATGATATCAGGAGCGTTATCGGTGTTTATATCAACCACGGCAACATCCGTCACCAACCCTAAATCCCATTTTTGGGCAATGACAAAATGCCCTTTTCCATCGTTTTGCAACAGGTGACTTTCGTTGGCATACGGAAAATTGGCGGTTTGGACTCCACCGCCCAGAAATAAATCCATATCCCCGTCCCCATCAGCATCAAAGGCTTCCACACAGGTTTTGTTGAGCATGATTTCGGGGATTTGCCCCATCAAACTGCGACTAAACGAACCTCTTCCGTTGTTGAGATAGAGGCGGTCCTGAAGTTGGGCGTAGTTTACGTCGTATTCGCCGCTCACTACGTACAAATCCAAATCGCGGTCACCATCGGCATCAAAAAACACCGCATCTCGGTCTTCAAAGGCTTTGTCGGTCTCAAAAGCGAGCTGCGTGTTTGGCGTAAAAAGACCCTTTTTTGTTTGCAAAAATAATTGCCCCGCTTGGTCGGTCGCTCCGCCCACGTACACATCTTCTAATCCATCCCCGTTTACATCGCCTTGGGCCATTCGAGGGCCACCAGAAGAATAAAGGTACGGCAGCAGAATCTGCGTATTGAAATCAATGGCGGGATTTTCGTGGTGGGTAAAATCCAAGGCATCTGTTTCTTTGAAAATCGGATTGCCCTTTGGTAAAAGCAGTGCTGGCTCAAACGGCACGGCTTTTTTTTCTTCAGCCAAGTGGGTTTTGTTCAACGCACACGAGGTCAGCAGTTGACTTTTATTGCTCGGCCAAAGTACCCGAACAGAATCTATTTTTGGGTTTTTACCTAAACCAAAATGAAGGTCGTCGTACATGCAGGCTTGAAATCCACGCGTGGGCGTAAACTCCTGATATTGAACCTGCCCATTGGTATACACGTACACTTTTGCACCTATCCCAAACGCGTTTGCACCATTACCTTTCAGTTTGATTTTGACAAAATTCTGCGGTTGTTGTTCCTGTTGTTGATTTTTGTAGAGGCTTGTCGGCTCGTTGGTATTGCACGTAATGAGGTCAATATCACCGTCTTGGTCAAAATCCGCATACGCGGCTCCACAGGCGATGTTGGTCTGTTCAAAACCCCATTCTTTGACTTTATTAGCAAACTGAACCTGATTGCCTTTTGCCGTTGCATTTTTAAAAATATAGTGATGTGTGGGGGTAGCAGGCATTTTTTGAAGGTGGTCCAACAACGATTTTTTTGATTTCTGGCCTTCTCCATTCATTTGCTCGTCGGCATAATACTTCACAAAATCCAAATCAGTATAATCCCGTACAAAACCGTTAGAGACAAACAAATCTTTCAGCCCATCGTTGTCAAAATCAGCCAACAACCCCGCCCAACTCCAGTCCGTAGCCTGAACACCCGCCAATTGACCCACTTCGGAGAATAGCGGATATTCTCGGCGGGCTGATTCAGGGCGATTTACCCCTTGTTCCATACTCCTTTTTCCGTTTTCCATCCAGCCTTGATTCATCTGTAACATATTCCGCATATTCTGCCAATGAAACCCATTTTCGAGCATTGCCTGCTGCACATTCCAGTTGTCGGGCCACGACAATATTTTCTGACGACGGTTGTCTTCGGGCAGCATATCGGTCGTAAAAATATCGGGCAACGCGTCATTGTTGACATCTGCAATATCCACACCCATCGTCGAGTACGAAAAATGCCCCATCATCTCCTTTCCTCGTTCCAAAAATGTTCCGTCGCCGTTGTTTAAATAAGCATAATCCTCTTCTACATAGTCATTACACACGTACAAATCGGGTTTGTTGTCGCCGTTAAAATCCCCAGTTGCAATGCCCAACCCAAACCCTAGCGCATTACTGATGATGCCCGCATCTTTGGTCACATCGGTAAAATGTCCACTGTCGTTTCGATACAACCTATCGCCTGCGTCGGCGTCAAATTCCTTTTTGAGGTAGGCCGCTTCCTTGCGCTGATACCCGCGTAGGTTGTGGTTCAGCACAAACAAATCCACATCTCCGTCGGTATCATAATCAAAAAACAACCCTTGGGTGGAGTAGCCCGCATCCGCAATACCGTAAGCTTCGGCCTGCTCCCTAAACTGGACTTGTTTTTGTAATTTATGGGTTGAACCAAGGTTGATAAACAGCTGATTTTTACGTTTTTCAGCGGGAAAATTACCCGAATAGCACACATAAATATCCAGCCAGCCATCCGCATTTACGTCGGCGAGCGTCACCCCCGTTTTCCACGAATCTGTACGCCCCGCTACACCAGCTTGTTCAGTAACATCATCAAAGTTGAGATTTCCTCGGTTGATAAACAGTTTATTAGGCACCTGATTTCCCGTCAGATACACGTCGGGTAAACCATCATTATTAAAATCGCCCACGGCTACCCCGCCGCCATTGTAGAAATACTCGTAGGCCAGAATATTGGCCGTTTCGGTTTCGGTCAACTGATTGGTAAACGTAATTCCCGTTTCGGAAGCGTCAAGTTGTTCAAAAAGTGTAGGCTCCGATTGACAGCCACTCCCAAACAGCAAGGCTGCCAACCAGATTCCCCATTTATTTTTCATCATTAGGTCAATCATTTAAAGCATCAAAAATACGACACTCCGCACGATATTTTACCTGCTCTGCATTTTATCATGCCCATCTGCCCTTTCCCGAATAATCAAATATCGACTTTCTCTGCTCGAAACTCGAAAGAAGCGTTTATTTTTGCCCAAAATCTACCGCTTTTCTGATGCGTCTTGCCTTTACCATTTGTACATTCAGTCACTTAGCACAGGCCAAAACCATGGCCGACAGCCTTGTGAGACATAACCCCGAATATCAGGTTGTGATTGGGCTTTTTGATAAAATTAACCAGCGAGATGTTTCTTCGGTTGAAAAATACCATCTTGTTGAAATTAATAAGGAGCAGATACCTGACTTTGAATCGCTTTTTGACCGCTATACCCCTTTTGAGTTGAGTTGTTTGGCCAAACCTTATCTGGCAAGTTGGTTATTGAAAAAATATCCTGCGGTACAAAAACTGCTTTATTTCGATTCTGACATTCTCTTTTTTGATAATCTGAACGCCATCGAAGATGATTTAGAAAACCACAACATCGTCATTACGCCCCACGTTACCGCGCCAATTACCACCGAAGGCTTACCCCGATTGCGTAATTTTCTCAATGCAGGGTTGTACAACGGCGGCTTTTTTGCCCTGCGCCGCAGCGAAGAATCAATGCATTTTCTGAACTGGTGGCAGGACCGCGTTTGGCACGAAGGCTATCATGATTTTGCCGAAGGGATGTTTGTGGATCAACTGTGGCTCAACTACGTGCCGCTGTTTTATCCAACAGCCCTGATTAGCAAAAACCTCGGTTACAATGTGGCCTACTGGAATATGCACGAGCGAAAAATAACGCACGAAAAAGGCCGTTTTTGGGTAAATAATACGTTTCCATTGCTGTTTTTTCATTTCAGCGGGTATCATCTCTCCCATCCCGACGATGTATCGGTGCATCAGAATAGATATACTTTTGCCAATCGCCCCGACGTAAAACCATTGTATGATGTATATAAACAGGCATTGATTGATAACCGAGATGCTGATTTTCGTTCTTTGCCCAATGCCTACCACAATCCGTCCTACTTTTATCAAAAAAACAAAGCCCTCAAACGCGTAATCGTTGCCGGATGCCGGCGTTTACTTCGATTATTAAACGCATCCTAATCATTTCATTTTCAGTACATTTACAAAAAATATTTTCTTAAGTATGTCTACCAATAAATCACTGATTTCCGTCGCGTTGTGTACTTACAATGGAGAGCGGTTTTTATGGGAGCAATTGGAGAGCTTAGCCCGTCAAACACAACTGCCCGATGAGTTGGTGATTTATGACGACCGCTCTACGGACAATACAGTCGATTTAGTACACAAATTTGCGCTGACAGCCCCTTTCAAAGTGCGCGTTTTTGTGAACGAGCAACAAGTAGGTGTCACCAAAAATTTTGAAAAAGCACTGACTCAATGCACAGGTGACACCTTGTTTTTATGCGACCAAGATGATGTTTGGCACACCGAGAAGATTGCGCACATGGCGGCATTTTTGGAGCAGAACCCTTCCTTAAATGTCGTATTTTCAGACGCGCTTTTAATCAATGAACAAGGAGAACCCTTTCAGAGTACTTTTTGGGATGTAGTACGACTTCAATCGGTCCAACTTCAACAATGGCGACAAGGAGAAAGTATTAGGATAATGCTCATCGGCAACCGTGTGGCAGGCTGCACCATGGCCCTCCGCAAATCATTTCTGAATCAATTACTGCCTTTTCCCCTCGATATTCCCGATTTTCTGCACGATACGTGGATTGCGTTTGTGGCGTCGGTTTTGGAACAAATCCAATTTATCCCCGAACCTCTCGTAAATTACCGGCAACATGCCGCTCAGCAAGTGGGTACCCGACCAAAAAATTTAGTCCCCCTGAGCCTAACCCAGCGGTTAGCAAGGCCGCATCAGCAAAAATTGATTCCGTACCAGCAACGACAGCGGGAATTGCAGACCTTGTATAACCACTTACAGCGCATTGTTCCGAAGGAGAATAAAAACCTGAAAATAGTGGAAGAAAAACTGCATTTTTTGACCGTAAGAGCCAGCCTTCCCGGCAATAGAATGTTGCGTCTAGTACCCGTTTTTAGGGAATGGATAAGAGGGAATTACCATTATTTTGCCGACCAAGACACCTCCCCTAGAGGTATATTTATGACGGCCCTCGGGGATGTATTGGAATAAAAAACACCTCCATTACGGGGATTTAAAGCACTTTTTTTTCAGTCGTAATTTTCGCCACAATCAATTGACTCACTTCGGGAGTCTCGATTTTTTCACGGTAATGCACCGTAACGTTTCGACGTACATACGCTGCGTTTTTGCTTAGAAAATGCGTATGAAAAAGCAATACGGGGTAATTGGCAATGGGAAAGAAAGGAAGTCCTGAAGCTTTATAAATGGTAATTGTTTCACAAAAAATGCAACACAGATGTTCGGGAAAAGAGTCCAACGTAAGTGCGCATTCCGCTTTTGTGGATAAAAAAGCCAACTCCTGAATGGATAGTTTTTTTGAGGCATCAATGACTTTCTCCGAAAATTGAGACGCCGTTGCTCGGTCAATCCCCTTCACAATTTGCGCCGACAGGTTGGTTTGTCCACACAATACCACGGAATAATCAGACTTTTCAAGGACTTCTTTCAGCACATTGACCCAAAACGAATTCGACATTTGCCGATGAGGCTCTCCCGTTTCGGGAAACAACAAAATATAAGGTTTCGTAACAGACAATGGTAATTTTGACTGAACCTGCTCCCAAGTGATTGACGCATCAATGGTAAAATACGGCACGACTTCTTCCAATTTTGTATCAACCCCTATTTCTTTCAACAAAGCCCTGTAAGCCTCAAAATGGTGATAGTTGCCATCTTTTTGCGGAATTTCGAGCTCAACATCCAAAAAACCACCCATACCACGCCGGTTAAAACCCACGGCTTTTTTGACATTCGTAAAAGGTAACACAAAATGAGACACCCCATAAGAGGTACGAACATCCAAATAAAAATCGTAGTGTTCATCGCGCAAAAAAGGCAGCGCTTGCTGAAATGTTTGGTAATGCCGTTTGAGTTTTTGCCAAAACCCGATTTTATTTCGATTGCTCAAATAATGATCAATCACCAGCGTATGACGAACGTAAGGGTTGTGTTCATTGACTGCTTTGCACCAACTCGGCGAGATAATATCAATGATTGCATTGGGATATTTTTGGCGAATAATAGGAAACAAATACGAAACTGTCAGGGCGTCGCCCATGTGGCCTAATGAAGCAATAAGCACTTTGGGAACGGCAGAAATCGGCGCTTTTTCCCGCTTACGATAAAACCACCGCACGTAGATATCAATGAAGAAATCCAGAATGCGTAGTGGAATGGTCTCGCGAGGGGTACCGCTGTAATGCCGCTTCATCCGTTATAGTTTATGTCCGAACTTTTCAAAATGGGGTTTCCAAAATTCTAATTCGTGGATATCCCATGCGTGGCACCCAAACGGAAGTTCGTTCCCGTTTAAAATAAAGGCTTTGGAAGGTAAATCTTCCACCGAAAAACGAAGCGCCTTGCGCCAATGGGGTAAGCTCACTTGCCGAATATACCGGTTCATTTCAATGCAAAAGAAAACATCTTCGTTGTAAAATGACCCTTTTTTTGCCAAATACTCTTCAATTTTGGGACGGTTATTGCGCACAATGTCCAGCATTTTTTGGACTTTTCGCAACGAAAACCCGCCATTACCTACCGTAAATTTTATCGTCACATCCAGCGGCTGATTATTACGTTGTTTGTCGCGAAGGTCAAACCAAATCGCTAACTGCTTTTTGAGACCAAAAACGACGCGGTCGGTCACAGAACTAAAATCACGCTCGATTCGCCACGGCGCTCCGATGTAATCATATCCTTGTCGACACCACGCCAAAAGCTCATCGCGAAACACAAAAGCATCCAATTGGTAAATCAGGATGTATTCGAAGTCGCTAAAACGTTCATAAAACTCCGCCGAAAGCATCAACCGATTATATGTCTGAACACTCCTAAAGTAATCGTCGTCAAAATTTTCTACTTTCAGTTGCGGATATTCCTCCAATAGATACGCAATATCCAGCGAAAAAGGTTTTATAATAACAATCGGATGCTCTTTTAATACCTGTAGTCCCTGCGTAAAAGAGATTTTTTCGTGCAAACTGAAAACAGACTTGTACAGGGGAATTACAACGGCAACGGGCTTCATACCACCTTATTTTGTCTGAAAAAAAATTTAAGGAGGCAAAAGTAAGCTAAAGGTAAAACAAAAACCCATTCTAAAATAAAATTTTACCGATACATCGATTGGTTTTGCATCAATTAGTACAACAATCGGTTGGTGGATATGTTTATAATCTTCGCCCAATAAAACCCCTATTTGAGGCATTTGGGGCATCTACCGGGACTTTAGCAAAAAATTGTATATTTTTTATAAAGACCGATGCTAACAAAGCAAATTTATCACTAATTTTGCGGCAAATTTAAACGTAGTTGTAAGCGAAAGACGGAGGTTATTCAATTTTAAATACCCAAAGGCCCGCCACAATTCACGAATCGATTATTAATACTAAACAATAAACACAAACATACTATGGTAGCTGTAAGACCGGATGAGGTTTCGGCGATACTTCGGGAGCAATTGGCCGGTGCAAAAACCGACGCCCAACTCGAAGAAGTAGGTACGGTACTGCAAGTGGGCGACGGGGTAGCTCGTATCTATGGCCTGACAAAAGTACAAGCGGGTGAATTGCTCGTATTTGAAAATGGCCTGAAAGCCCTTGCGCTCAACTTGGAAGAAGACAACGTTGGAGCCGTATTGCTCGGTGAGTCAAACGAAATCAAAGAAGGCGATACCGTAAAGCGTACTGGCGAAATCGCATCCGTTAAAGTAGGAGACGGTATCGTAGGACGTGTAGTGAATACATTGGCCGAACCTATCGACGGGATGGGGCCTATCCAAGGTGAAACCTTTGAAATGCCAGTAGAACGTAAAGCACCGGGGGTAATTTACCGCCAGCCAGTGACTGAGCCACTTCAAACGGGTATCAAATCGATTGACGCCATGATTCCAATCGGTCGTGGTCAACGCGAATTGGTGATTGGTGACCGTCAAACGGGTAAAACTGCCGTTTGTATTGATACCATCATCAACCAAAGAGAATTTTACGACAAAGGCGAACCCGTCTATTGTATTTACGTAGCTTGCGGTCAGAAAGCCTCTACCGTTAAGCAAGTAGAAGCTACCCTCCGCCGGTACGGTGCCATGGATTATACCGTTATCGTAGCGGCCTCTGCCTCTGACCCTTCGCCAATGCAGTTCTTTGCTCCGTTTACGGGTGCGGCCATTGGTGAGTACTTCCGCGATACGGGCCGTCCTGCGTTGGTAGTATATGATGACTTGTCAAAACAAGCCGTTGCTTACCGTGAAGTTTCTCTTTTGCTTCGTCGTCCTCCAGGCCGTGAAGCTTATCCCGGTGACGTTTTCTATCTCCACAGCCGTTTGCTAGAGCGTGCCGCCAAGATTACCACTTCGGACGAAATCGCTAAAACCATGAACGACTTACCTGCTTCGTTGAAAGACAAAGTGAAAGGTGGAGGTTCATTGACCGCCCTTCCGATCATCGAAACACAGGCTGGCGACGTTTCGGCCTATATTCCTACCAACGTAATTTCAATTACGGATGGACAAATCTTCTTGGAATCCAACCTGTTTAACTCAGGTATCCGCCCAGCCATCAACGTAGGTATCTCGGTATCTCGCGTAGGGGGTAACGCGCAAATCAAGTCCATGAAGAAAGTAGCGGGTACGCTTAAGTTGGACCAAGCCCAGTTCCGTGAATTGGAAGCATTTGCTAAGTTTGGTTCTGATTTGGATGCCTCTACCAAACTGACGATTGAGCGCGGTCGTCGTAACCAAGAAATCCTCAAACAAGGTCAGTTCTCTCCCGTAAGCGTTGGCGACCAAGTAGCCATCATTTACGCTTCTATCAACGGTGTGCTTGACAAAGTGCCCGTTTCAAGAGTAAGAGAATTTGACACAGAGTTTATCAATTTATTGAAAGCCGTTCATCCAGAAGTACTTCCGAGTCTGGCTGCTGGTAAATTGGATGATTCTGTCACCGATATTATTAAGAAAGTTGGTCGCGAATTAGCCGCCAAATACGCATAATTGAGCTAAATGTCGCGCATCAAAGAAATCGTCAAGGCTACGCCCCTCATCGGGGACGTAGCCCGATTTATCGGTAAGTACCGCACGCGGGTTCCGGCGGGGCACTTTTACAGCCCCATCGTGTCCGTAGATGAAGTACGTAAACGTGAAGCACAGATTTATCCCGCGCCCCCGCGCACGTTGCCGGGCCTCGACCTCCGCGAAGCGGAACAAGTAGCGTTGATGAATACGTTCGCAAAATCGTACTTTCCGTCGGTGCCTTTTACCGATACTCCCCAAGATGGCTTTCGGTATTATTTTGTCAACAAGTATTTTATCCACGCCGATGCCACCACCCTCCACTGCATGATGCGGCACTTCCGCCCCAAGCAAATCATGGAAGCAGGGTCGGGATTTTCGTCGGCGGTGATGCTAGATACCAACGAGCGGTTTCTTAATCAAAGCGTAAAATTTACGTTTATTGAGCCTTATCCCGACCGTTTGTATTCGTTGTTGACCCCCGCCGATCGTCAGCAAACGACGATTTTTGAAAAAACGTTGCAGGATATTCCCGTCGAGTATTTTGAAAAACTGGCCGAGAACGATATTCTTTTTATCGACTCCACCCACGTATCAAAAACGGGCAGCGACGTCAATTACTTTTTGTTCGAAATCTTTCCGCGCCTCAAACCGGGCGTTATCATTCACGTTCACGACGTATTTTATCCGTTTGAGTACCCCAAAGCTTGGGTTATCGACGGCAACGGACGTTTTGGTTGGAATGAAGCCTACAGTTTGCGCGCGTTTTTGATGTATCAGGATACGTTTGAGATATTGTTCCACAATGATTTCCTCCAGACGTTTCATGCCGATTGGCTTGCCGAAAATATGCCCACCTACGCCACCCGTGGCCGTGGTTCGAGTATTTGGCTGCGCAAAGTCAAGTAAAAAAAGTGTACAGTTGCCAGTCAACAGTTTACAGTAAAGGCAAGCCTTTGCATGAATCAAAAAAGTAAGTTAAGTTAAAATAGATTTATCCCCCAAGGATAACTATTAACAAATAACAGATAACTGTAAAAAAATGGCTTCATTAAAAGAAGTTCGCAATAGAATCACGTCGGTTAACTCGACGCAACAAATCACGAAGGCCATGAAAATGGTGGCCGCCGCTAAGCTTCGCCGTGCGCAAGACGCCATCATCCAGATGCGCCCTTACGCCAAGAAGTTGGGCGAAATGCTCGCTACGGTATCGGCAGGAACCGAAACCGCCGCCGAAAGCCCTTACAAGCAAGTGCGCACCGTCGAGAAAGTGTTGATTGTCACTGTTACCTCCGACCGTGGACTTTGCGGTGCTTTCAATACCAACGTCATCAAAGCCGCCGTGGCCCTCATTCAGGAAAAATACGCGACGCAAGCCGCCAAAGGCAACGTAGAAATATTGGCTTTGGGTAAAAAAGGCGGCGAGGCATTTTTGCGCCGGGGGTTCAAGGTAAATACTGACTTCATGGATGTGTATACCCGTTTGAGCTTTGGTGTGGTGAAAGAAGCGGCCGAAAGCATCATGGCCGATTTTGAAGCTGGCAAATACGACGCCGTTGAAGTGGTGTTCAACGAGTTCAAAAACGTAGCCACCCAAATCATCCGCGCCGATCAGCTTTTGCCGATTCCGGAAGCAAAAAATGATTTGAAAACGGCCACTACGTCCAACGTTAACTATACTTTTGAGCCTTCAGAAGAGCAAATCGTGACCGATTTGATTCCTAAAACGCTCAAAATCCAGTTGTACCGCGCGGTGCTCGAATCCAACGCCTCTGAGCACGGAGCACGAATGACCGCGATGGACAAAGCAACGGACAACGCCCAAGAGCTCATCAAAGCCCTGCGCCTAGAATACAACCGCTCACGCCAAGCCGCCATCACCAAGGAAATCCTGGAGATTGTCGGTGGAGCCGAAGCGCTTTCACAAGGGTAATTTCGAGTAATAGTTCCAATAACAGCAACAGCCCGCTTCGACGAAGCGGGCTGTTGTTGTTATTGGAACTGAACTATTATTGGTTAATAATCCAACTGACATACAATTGTTTTTATGGTATTTTGATTGATTTTTCAATGCTATTTATTGCAGTAACAAAACCGATTCCTCCTTTCACATTAGAATAGGTAGGCTTAGTCTCGATGAATGCATTATCCGCTCCTTCAATTGCCTGTGCCGCTTTTGAAAACGCTAAATACTCAGCAGAATAAACCGCAACATAAACTCTAATTTCATCCGCAAAGGCATTTGTAGTTTCAATCCGCCCTGCTTGATCTACCACTAAACCTATTTCTTTTTCAGAAGAAGTGAAGCATTGACTATTATAGCCAATTGAACGTTTTCCTTGTATGCCTGACAATTCTGGAAAGAAAGCATAACATTTATTTGAACCAAAATCCAGATTTGAACTGCTAATCTCTATATTTTCGGTAGCAATCGGTGCAAAAGTTATTTTTTTCCCTTTACTAAATGCGACTCCAGATGTCACGTAGTAACTATTTTTGGGAGCATTATTATGAATCAATAACTGAATGAGGGCGGGTTGATTTAACGTTATTTCGCGCTTTGTCCATTGAAACCTAAAATTTGTGATAGGCTTATCTAAAATAATATCTGGTGGAATTGTAGTAGGAGCACTCAAAGCTTTACCAATGTTAGGCACTTCCGCCTCAATGACATAAGTCTTTTCTGGTTTTAGAATATAACTTGGTAATTCATACATTCCGTTTTTGAGCATTAATGTACCAACCCTATCCCCATCTTCCCAAAGAGTTACAAGTGCATTATCATAAAATGTTTTATCGGGTTTTTGGTCCGTAACGGCCCAAGTTTTTCCTACATAAACTGAAGGGAATTGATTGGCTATTAATGTACTATTAAGCACAATTTTTACCGACGGAAGTGGTAAAACAAATAAGCTCCGATTTTGGCAAGCGCCCAATGACAGGATAATCGCCAAACAAATATATAGCCAATGTGCACGCATGACTTAAAAGTAAATTTGGTATGAAAAATAAGGCAGTATTGGGAATAACGCTTTTTTTACCACACTGAGGCGCGTTATTTCAAGCATTTCATCCACTTTTTGATAATTTCTTATTACTTCCAGATAGTATGGGTTACTCCTATTGTAAGCATTATAAAACCCAAAATTCCATCCAAACTCTCTCCCTTTATTATTTTTAGAACGATAAATAGCACCTAAATCAAGTCGGTGAAAATTCGGCATTCGGGAGTGATTACGCCCCTCATAGTAAGGGGATAAATTGCCTAAGTAATCAATATATGCTGCCGAAGGCAATGTAACGGGATACCCTGTTTGGAAGACCCAGTTCGCCACAAAAGACCACTTTGAAGTAAGCTGATAATTTGCGATTAAAGCAATATTGTGCCGACGGTCATATCTTGATGCATACCACAATCCATTATTTATTTGAGGCGTTTGGCGTTCACTTTTAGCATAAGTATAACTTATCCATCCATTCCACTTTCCTTGCTTTTTTTGAAGCATTAATTCTATGCCAAATGATTTGCCCTGTACTCCACTAATTACGATGTCCTGCCAATTTTTTTGATAATCAACAATAATATCCGACCCGTACTGATAATCTACCAAATCGCTCATTTTTTTATAATAGCTTTCGATTGACAATTGCCAGATATTCTTAGTATCCAACACATAATACCAACCTATATCTGCTTGATTAGATCGTATCGGAGGCACGCTTAAGGTAGCAGGAACCCAAATGTCGTTGGGCAATCCTACCCCATTTGAAGTAAGCTGATGCATATACTGTTGCATACGAGAGTACCCCATTTTTATGCTGTGCGCCTGAGAAATGGACCACGTATAGGCAATACGAGGCTCCCAATTTGAATAAATATGATTGTCAACGTTTAATATTGAATATCGCACTCCTGCACTAAGGTGAGTGTTTCCTTTCTTCCAATTATTTTCGGTATAAAAGGCGGATTCTTGGGTATAAATTGGGGAATTATTATTGGCAGAAATAGCCGAAGGTTTATTATCCAAAGTTGCTCTTATCTGACCAGGGAAATAACGATGGAAAATATGGTCTACTCCCAATTGAACTGTATAATCATTGGAAGGGGTGTATTCAATAACAGTTTTAATCCCCCAATCTCTGATAGAGTTATCTAATGAAAACTGATTAGTAATCGTTTCGTCTTTCGTTTTACGTTCTTCATAAGTCTGCATTTGGTAATTAAATCGACTATAAGTTCCAATTATGCGCCAAGAAAGTGTTGGTAAAAGTGTACGATTATATCGCAGTGAAGACGTCATACTCCCCCATTTTAAAAGACTCGAATTTCTAACATCATTACGTTGACTAGCATTTTTAAAGAAATCATAGTTAGAATAAATACTGAAAAACAACTGGCTCTTATCATTAAAGATATAATTGGCTTTGGCGTTTAAATCATACAACCAAAAACTTACAAAATCTTGCACAGACTTCCCTGTAACCAACTTGATGTGTTTAGGCAACTGTAACAAAGCCGTATGCATGAGCCTTCCTGCAATCAAATAAGAAGACCTATTTTTTATAATGGGGCCTTCTGACAAGAATCGAGAATTAATTGCGCCTAGACTCAACTCTTTCTTTTTCTTCTGATTACTGCCTTCTTTCATTGTTAGGTCAATTACTGATGCGGTCCGTCCTCCAAAACGAGCAGGAAAACTCCCCTTGTACAAATCGACATTTTTTACAACATCTGGATTAAAAACCGACAAAAAACCAAAACCATGAGAAGTATTATACATCGGGGCTTCATCCAATAATACCAAATTTTGATCAGGGCTACTTCCTCGCACATATAGACCTGATGTTCCTTCCTGCCCCGTCATAACACCGGGCGTCATTGCCAGAGCTTTCAAAATATCTGATTCCCCTAACAGCATAGGCAACTTTTTAAGTTTTGAAACAGGAATATTCAAAAAACCTGCCTGTCGATTTGGCATTGTTTCTTTAATGACTATTTCCTCAAGTGTAGTAGAGACCAAATCAATGATTAATGAAGTATCTCTTTTAAGAATTGTGGACAATGAAAATCTATCATACCCTGGATAGCTGCATATAATATCAAAACTCCCAGCTAAACCAGATAACACAAAATGACCATATTGATCAGTTGTTGTCCCTTGTGATTTATTTTCTAAGTAGACAATTGCCCCTACTACCGCTTCTCCGCTTTCTTTTTCTATAACTTTCCCTTTTACAAATACTCGTTGTGCAAAGCAATTGCTCCAGAAAAATACAAGCAATAATGTCCAAACTATTTGTTTCATTCTGCGTTGTTTAAGTAAAATCAAAGAAGGGAAGGTACCCTATACAGCTCCTGAAAAACTAAAAAAGCTCACTATTGCGCAATAGTCAGGGGCAAATCTCCGTAAAAGATTTTTGCCGCGCCTCCACCCTAGAGGCCATAATGGGCCATTTCCAACAAAAATTTGTGAAAATGTTACATCTGGAGATTGTCGGTGGAGCCGAAGCACTTTCGCAAGGGTAATTTTCAGTAATAATTCCCATAACAGCAACAGCCCGCTTCGATGAAGCGGGCTGTTTGGGTTTAAAAACATAGGAGAAGGACATTATTTTTCCAACCACATTTTAGCTTCATGCGTCCCTAAAATATTGACACTCCCATTTTTATCTTTGAAGGCAATCTTCCCGAGTAATGTGATATTTTTTTCATCTTCCCAATTTATTTCCCATTCACCATTTAAACTGATAAGGGGTCGTAAACTCTCTAAATTCTCACTTCCTTTACTACCCAAATTAAGAAAAAATGTATTTTCAGTTGCCTGATTATAGTAAAAGAAAGACACTTTTTCACCATTTGAAAAATCATACCAACCTCCACATCCTCCTTTACGGCAGTTCTCAAAGTGGATAGTCGCATTTTGATACACAACGGCAGAATCGGCATTTAATGGGTTCGCAATACGCTTATAAACCGCCGACCGGATTCTCCAATCACCTTCCATTTTATTTCGCATTTTAACATCTGCCGATTCACAACTTCCAAGAAGCCCTGTCAGAGTACACAAAAGCAAGAGTTGTTTGGTCTTCATAAAGTAAATAAGAAAATAGATTTTAACTGAATATTTACCATTGGGCATAAGACACAACATATGGATTTAGAGTCATTTGAAAATGTGGACTAACATCATAATACCAAAAATCAGTCCAGTTCATAGGAGGACATGCATACTGATCAACAAGAATACTTCCTATATGATCATCATGATTCCTGATTTTGAAAGTTGTGCTAAGGTTCTTGGTAGATTCTCCTATTCCGGGCACTATTACTTTAAAACTTCCCCCAATATTTATATCCTGTGAAAAATCGCCCCAATCAACTTCCATGAAAGAAAAAGATAAAGTTCCACCCAGTGTACCGGACTCCCAATACGCTATAGATTGCTGAACTCTCCACCATTGCCCGCCATTTATTTTAGAACGAACAGAAGGTTCCCAATCTCCGCTATGCCCTAAATCACGTATTTGACCTAATGATGAAAAATTTGTCCCATTAGCAGGAGCATAAACTTTTAACCATATTTCAGGTGCACCATTTGCCCAGGATTCATAATGAGAAATATCATCAGAAGACATTCCTGTTATATACAGATATTCGTTATCTCCTCGCTGAGGAAAACTGCAAATTGAGGAAGTCCGTAGATTCTGTTGTTTTTTTTGAGAATTCTGCTGAACTCTCTCAGAGTTTAGAAGTGAGTTGTTCAATTTTAACTTCCCATCTTCCTGTAAAATTAATCTCTCATTTTGCCCAATAACAATTACTGGCAAATCAGGCTCTTTTTGGCTATCTAGCCAATGTATATTCCCTTCTATATCAAACGCTTTCAACTTTTTATGAGTACTTTCTTCAAAATCAAATGGAACAATTGCCACTAAGGGTAAATAATTTTCCGTATCCCACTTATCAATATGTACAGGTACAGAAATATTTAAAAGCGGGATAGCTTCCTCTATTTCATTCAATTGATTTTGTGCAAGAATCGAACTACTAAATATTTTTTGCATTTTTTCAATAAAGATTTCCCTGAAGTTACCTTTATTGGGCACCGTTTTAGATTTTACAAATTGAAATGGAATATCAAAATCACCATCAATCTTACGATTTGCCTCATTTTTAATAAATTTTCTCATTTCTTTATCCCTAATAATATCAGAAACAACTAGGGCTATTAAATCAAGCATCTCATCCGAGTTTGCAGGTTTTCTAGCTGCGCTAAAATGCGTTTTGTTAGTTACGTTTATATCAAATTGCCGTAGTTCTTCTTTTGAAGGCTGACAACCAAACGTAAAAAAAACAATAAGAGCCCATCCTACAACATACTTTTTCATACATTTGTACTGGTTTAAATGGTTAAAAAATTGTTTGAACTGTCTGAAAAAGTCACCGCAGCCGTCCAAAGTCGGGGTGGCTTTTTCTTTTTGAACTCACTATTGCGCAATAGTCAGGGGCAAATCTCCGCAAAAGATTTTTGCCGCGCCTCAACCCTAGGGTGAATTTTTCTCCACCCTAGAGGCGATAATGGGCCATTTCCAACAAAAATTTTTGAAAACCATCCTTCCCTGCTACCCCCAATTTTGAAATAAGGTTGTTTTTGTGGGTCTTTACGGTGGCGAGACTTACCACCAAAGCCGCCGCTATGTCGGCATTGGTGCGGCGTTGAATGGCATAGTAGAGCACTTTCAACTCCTGCGGCGTGAGCGCAATCGACCTGCGTTGCAGGAAGGTATTCAGTTGTTTCAGTTTTTCCAACTCCTCGGCAGGGGAGTCAGCGGCTGTTTTGTTCGGCATTCAATATTTATTTAAATAGCTCATTTATAAACCATTGCTTGCACAGACACTCTCTAAGCAGGCATGAAATTGATTAAAATGAGTTTTTCTAAACGTTGAAAAAACAACGGTAATGCTGCGTATCAGCACCAACGGTTGAACTACAAAATAGGAGGTACATTTTGGGCGGCATGAAACAAAAATTGCTGCAAGCCCGCCTTTCCTTCCACACCGAGCTTAGCGATGAGGTTGTTTTTGTGCTTCTTCACCGTACAGATGGCCGTGCCCAATTGGTCGGCTATCTCCCGATTGTTCCTGCCTTCTTTGGCCCAATACAGCACATTGAGTTCCTGAGGGGAGAGAAAAATAGATTGGCGGAGCAGAAAAATGTCTAATCTGTTCAATGGGTCGAAATGGTCTGGTTGCGGGCACTGGGCTGTCATCTTTTTTGATTTTTAGATACTTAAACACTTTATGAGGTGTTCATCAGCAACCTCTACCATAAATAGATAGATAGATAGATAGATAGCATCTGATGAACAGCCTTTGGGTACGGGCTGTCAATGGTTCGTTCATCAAGAAGCAGGGTAGAAGAGCTGTACGCCCAAAACGTATAGCGTGCCAAAGATAAACTGGTTTTTTTGAGAAAAACAAACAATAGTTATCAAACGGTGTATGAGGGTTGATAGCGGCTTTTTTGCTTTTCATCAAGCCCCTACGTCTCCAAATTACCCCGTGACTTATGGGTATAAAAGCCGCGCAAATTGTTTTTTTTAGGATAAAATTATCTTTACTTCCTTTTCCGTTTTTACTTTGTAAATAAACGACCCATTCAAAGCGTACTGAAGCACTTAGCATTTTCTTAACACCCCAATCAAAACCTTTTTAGCCATTCGCAAGTATGAAAAAACGAGAAAAATTAGCGATAATAAGAAATTATTATCCCAATGCCGTCACCACGATTGACAGTGTAAACAAACTCATCGACTTTCTGGAAGAGCATTTGGATTTAGAACCTGGCCAAATCATGCTGGCCGACAGTATTTGCAGCGATGATGTAAACGCCATTCAATATCCATCCAGAGCGCATGAGTTTTTGGGGCCTTTCAAAATGGGCGGCTTGGATGGTTTTCCTTTTACGGGCCTTACGGGCATGGGGGCCTTTGCCAGCCACGTACCCGACGAGGGCGCGGTCTTTATCTATTACGGGCCCCACATCGGCATCACCAAAGAAGGAGTCATCGGTGAGATTAAGCGCATCGGTCAAGCTAAAAATTCGGGATGCTGCGGAGCCGCCAAAGGTGCGCTCAATAAACTGGTGAACAATCAAATTATGGAAGGAAACGTGACCGAAATGGACTTCCAGATGAACACCATTGAGCAAATATTGCTCCGTCAAAAGGACCGAATTCTCAACGCCGCCGTACCCCTTTATGAGGCAACCGAAGTAATCTATGAGGCCATTGACCAACGTATCCATGAATTGGTCGAAAAGACAAACTACCACTGCAAGTACGTGATATTGTTTGGAACCATCCTGATCAACAGCGATTCTGACATGGGGTCTTACACCAGCGCAAAACGCTTCGACATTATTGACTTAGCTACCAAAGAAAAAAAGAGCGTCTTGGATTTCTACGACAATTAAGCAATAACCAAGAGATTGAAAGGGGCCGCCGAAAGCATACAATTGTGTGCTCTCGGCGGCCCTAAATTTTTTAAAGGCGTGCATCATTTATCAGCCAACTTAATTCGTTTCAGTCAGGCTGTCTTTTCTTCCTTTTCTCGACTTTACTTGGCAAATTTCAACGACAGTTGGTCATGCTATTTAGCATAATTTTCTCAACGCCGCCCTCTACAATTGAACGTGCCAAAACGAGTGTTTTGCATAGACTTTTTCTTTATCAACAGACCATTGAGGTAAAAAACTGCAAAATTCAGAAAAATAAACGCCCTTTTAGGATAAAAATACCGGAATTCCAGTATTGCGCCTTGCCTAATCTTGTATGAAATTTGGGTACTCAAATCTTTACCCTACTTCCTTAGAATCTTTACCCTACTATTTTAAAAACTTTAACATTGATTATTATGAATCCACAACTATTCATTTCTGCGGATTTGGGCCATCAGCATCTCTTTTCATTCGACTTGGAAAGTATAATGCGCTTGGAAGGTGTTCGAAATTACACCCGCTTTATCCCCGTAAAAGGACAACCAGTCATTACCTGTCGGTCGTTGGGTATTTACCTTGAACGGCTCCCTCAACAATTTGTGCGGGTCCACAAGAGTTATGTTATCAACAGTCGGTATATTTTGGGGATAAATCCGCACAGTCATTCTATCTTAATGACCGACGGCACTTCCATTCCTATATCAAGACGAAAGCGAACAACCATCATGCGCCTTTTGGGGAAGTCCCGTTAAAATCAACGACTTAACTACAGTTCTATTTATTTTTGAGAATCAATTTAACTTTAAATCCAAAAAGATTCTATATTTTCAGGAAAAAGTACCCTTCTATGCGCGTATTGTTGGCAGATGACCACCTGATTTTGCTTGAAAGCCTGGCAGCTCTCTTAGAAAAAAAAGAAGGGGTTCAGATTGTTGCCAAAGCAACGAATGGCTTAGAAGCACTCCGTCTAGTGGAAGAGCTGCCCGTCGATATCGTCGTTTCTGACCTCAATATGCCTCTTTTGGGCGGTATTGAGTTTACTATGCGTGTAAAGGAACGATTCCCCCACATAAAGGTAATTTTGCTGACCATGGTGGAAGATGCCTCACAGATTCGTGAAGCTATTCTGGCGGGAGCATGTGGATATATCCTAAAAAGTGCCTCTCCCGACGAATTGCGAAAAGCTTTGACCGAAGTAGACGAAGGAAGGCGATACTTTAGCCGTGATATAGAAAAGCAACTGTCTTCTATTCCCAACCCACAAATCCCCAATGGCCACGAAATAGTGAACGGGGTTCCTCATTTAACCAAGCGTGAAATCGAAGTTATCCGGTTTATCGTACATGATTTTTCCAGCGAAGCCATCGCTAAACAACTGAATGTCAGCATCAATACCATTGAAACCCACCGCCGAAATATCTTCAAAAAATTACGCCTGAACACCGTAGTAGGCTTGGTGCGGTTTGCCATTAAGCACAAACTGATTGACTGAAAATCGTCGATACCCATTCAGCCCACAGGTTAATTCTTTATCTTCGGTCTTATCAATATTGCGAGAAATTCCTGATGCAGGGCATTACAGTAAGGCGATTCTGGAAAATCTTCTTTAAACCGTTCCAACAATTTTCGCGCCGCCGTGTATTCTTTTTCGGGTGAAAAGTGAGCCAGAGAAAACGCCCTTTGTACGGTTTTGGCAAGCATCAATTCGCGGGTTTGGGGAAATTTACGCAGTCCTTCATAGATTGAATTATACCTTCCTTCCCACACCGTGCTGTCGAGTTGCACCACGGCATTTCGGTTCATAAAAGGCCCAGGAAGAAAACCCAGCCACCGCGAATACAAAGCCTCCCGGTAAATATCCGAAATAAGGGCTTCGTCGTCCATTGTTTTGAGGCTAATCGACTCATTTTTGGAAAGGTCTCCCAAACTCCGGAGGTAGGTTTGTTTGCGTAAATATTTTTGCCCTTCCAACGACGCCAAAACATACGCATAAATCTGGTGGTTTGTGGTATCATGCTCGCGTTGAAAACGTTCGGCCGACTCCGTAGCAAGATCATTGATAACAAACGAATAATCCTCCAACGACATGTGTTGAAAGAGGGGTTTGCGCCGGAGAGAATCCTGCCCAAACAGCAAACTCCCGTACAAAAACTGGTGTAAACGAGCCGTTGGGCCTTTTACAACGGGAAAAGACGACCGGCTAGGGTTGATAAAGTAAAGGGTGTCGTTGGGTTTGAGCAAAAAATCAACGCGGTAGCCTAAACATTCAACCGTTACTTTTTGGGGCGATTCAATACATAAATCGGCTTTAAAACAGCCACTTTCGTCGGTGCGCTCTTTCAACACCGCTTCGGGGTCGTAGGGAGAAAAGCCCAAAGGCGTATCCAAAAAAATCTGATATTGCGAAGAAGGAAAACCCTCAAAATAGCCTTGAATATGCACATTTGGCTGGGCAAAACTCCGCAAACAGCAAACCAGCAAAAGGAGTAAATACCGCATAATCATGTTTGTTTAACTACGTAATGCTTCCCACAAAATCTCAATCGGATGTTTGGCTTTGCGTCCCGTACCATCTTTAATTTGATGGCGACAGCTCGTGCCTGGCGCGGCAATAATGACTTCTTCTGGCTGTTGACGCACCGTAGGAAAAAGCACCAATTCACCCACTTGCATCGACAACTCATAATGCTCCTCCTCGTAGCCAAAAGAACCCGCCATGCCGCAACAACCCGAAGGAATCAACTGAACGGTATAATTTTCGGGCAACGACAGCATCTTTTTGCTCGGCATCAGCGACGACAAGGCTTTTTGGTGGCAATGCCCGTGCAATTTAATGGTTTTTTGTTCATTCGTAAACTGTTGACGATGAATACGTTTTGCGTCAATTTCTCGCGCAATAAACTCTTCAAACTGCAAGGCATTTTTGGCTAATTTTTGGGCGGCCTCTTGAAGTTCTTCAGGAACCAAATCGAGGTATTCATCCCGAAAAGTCAAAATAGCCGAAGGCTCAATGCCAATCAAAGGGGCGTCGTCTGAGATGAAACCTTTGAGCATTTCTACATTCTGAATCGCTATTTTCTTTGCCTCTTTCACCAAGCCCTTTGAAAGGTACGTCCGGCCGCTCTCGACGTGTTGGGGAATGATGACTTCATAGCCTAGTTTTTCGAGCAATAAAATTGCTTTTTGGCCTATTTCAACGTCGTTGTAATTCGTAAATTCATCGCAGAAAAGATACACCCGCTTGCCTCCGCTTTGTGTTCTTGCCTTATGCCAATCTTTAAGGGTTGTTTTTGCCAACATGGGCATGGTTCGGTCTGGATGAAATCCAACCACTTTGTTGGCAATGCGCCGCAATGATTCATTGCCGAAAATGGAATTATAAGCCCACGGCGCTATGCTTGCCAAACGCATCTGTTGGGAGAAATTGGCAATTAGCCGCGACCGAAACGGCACGCCGTTTTTATCGTAATAGCTTTGCAAAAACTCCGCCTTCATCTTGGAAATATCCACGCTCGACGGGCACTCCGACTTGCAACCTTTGCAGGATAGACAAAGGTCCAAAATCTCCTTGGTTTCTTCGGCCGTAGCATCGACGGATGATGATTCGGTATAAAAATGACGCAGCATATTGGCACGGGCGCGGGTTGTGTCCCGCTCACGACGCGTTGCCATGTAGCTCGGGCACATGGTCCCACCAGTGATGTGGGTTTTGCGACAATCGCCCGAACCACTGCATTTTTCGGCCAATCTTAACAAGCTTTCTTGTTTTGAAAAATCAAAGACCGTTTCGATATGAGAGGCTTTTTGGTCAGGCTGATAACGCAAAAATTCGTTCATCGGTGGTGTATCCACAATTTTCCCCCGATTGAATACCCCCTGCGGGTCAAACAAATTTTTCACTTCCCGAAACAACCCATACACCTCCTCCCCCATCATAAACGGAATGAACTCGCCGCGCAGGCGGCCGTCGCCGTGCTCGCCCGAGAGAGAACCGTTGTATTTTTTGAGCAACACGGCCGTATCGGCCAAAATAGCCCGAAACTTGGCCTTGCCTTCCGAAGTTTTTAGGTTGACCATCGGCTCCACGTGCAGCTCGCCTGCTCCCGCATGGGCGTAGTACGAGGCGTGCACTTGGTGTTTTTTGAGCACTTCGCCCAAATCTTCGATATAATTTGGCAAATCATCCACCGCCACGGCGCAATCTTCGATGAGGTTGACGGGCTGCAAATCGCCGGGCAAATTTCGAATTAGGCCCAAGCCTGCTTTGCGCACATCCCAGGCTTTTTTGGATTCATCGCCAAACAGTAACGGATACGCATATCCTAAGCCGTTGAGCTTCAGTTCAGCCACCAATTTTTCCGCTCTTGTTTCTACTTCTGCGCGGGTTTCTGCGCCAAATTCTACCATAAGCATCGCCGCAGGATCACCTTCAATAAAAAAGCGATTATGGCGGTATTCGTTGTGCTCCTTGGTAAAATCCATGATGTATTTATCCACCAATTCCGACGCCAACGGAGTGTGTTTCATGGCAATACCGTTTGCCAGCAGTGATTCATGCAGCGACTGGCAATGCACACACAGCAATCCAAGCTGGGCGGGTGGCAACGGCAAAAGGTTAAGTTTGGCTTCGGTAATAAAACACAGGGTTCCTTCTGAGCCCGCAATAAGTTTGGGGAGATTCAAGCCGTTTGGTGCGTCAAGTAGCGCGTCAAGCGCGTAGCCTGAATTACGGCGGGTGACCGTTTTTTTAGGAAATTTCTCCCGAATAAGTTTTTGATTGCCTGCATCTGACAAAAGTGACGAAAGACCTTCCTCAATCCGCTCCCGCAGAGAATCTGCCTGATGGAAAACCGATTGTCCGCCAAACACAACCTCGCTTCCGTCGCTCAATAAGGCTTTAACTTCCAATAAATGGTCGCGGGTAGCGCCCCAACTGATGGAGTGTAGCCCGCAAGAGTTATTACCAATCATCCCGCCAATCATCGCACGGTTAGCAGTAGACGTTTCGGGGCCGAACATCAAACCATAGGGCTTCAAGACCACATTGAGGTCGTCACGAATCACGCCTGGCTGCACGCGCACCCAATGTTCTTCCGTATTGATTTCGAGAATTTTGTCAAAGTATTTAGAAATATCCACCACAATTCCCTCGCCTACCACTTGGCCCGCGAGGGAGGTTCCCGCAGCTCGGGGAATAAGCGTGAGGCCGTGTTCGACAGCAAACAAAATGAGTTTTTGAATATCACCTACTGTTTTGGGCAAAGCAACCGCCAGCGGGATTTCTTGGTATACCGAAGCATCGGTTGAATACAATCGTCGAATGGCCTGGTGGGTAACCGAATTGTCAAAATAGAATTCTCCCTCAAAATCAAGGGTTAATTGTTGAAAAGGAACTTTAGTAGGTGCAGCGTAAAACATTGGAACGAATGATTTGTGCAAATGTAATTTAAAATCAGATTGGGCGTACCTTTGTCTCCCTTTACGGATAAACATTCAACCTCGGGGTATACCTTACATTATTTACCAAAAACAAGATTTTTACCAAGATGCCTGCTACTTATATTGAAACACGCTTAACGCTCAATCCAGACTATAACGACATTTTGATGGCCGAATTGGCCGAGATTGGCTACGAATCCTTTGTCGAGTCCAGCGACGGCCTCTCGGCGTATATTCCTGATATAAGCTTTGACTTAGACGCTCTCCAACAAATCATTGAGCGCTACCAATCCATGACGACCATTACGTTTGAATCCCAACAACTCGAAACCAAAAACTGGAACGAAGAATGGGAACGCAATTATCAGCCGATTGAGGTGGCAGGCAGAATTCGGGTACGGGCTTCTTACCACACACCCGACCCAGCGTTTGAGTACGACATTGTGATTGACCCCAAAATGTCGTTTGGAACGGGCCACCACGAAACCACCACACTAGTGATGGAGCAACAGCTTTTGCTCGACCATCAAGGAAAATCGGTGCTGGACGTGGGAAGTGGCACGGGAATTTTAGCCATTCTGGCCGAGAAACTAGGTGCTAACCGACTCACCGCCTTTGACATTGAAGAATGGGCCTACCTCAATGCGGTAGAAAATGCCGCCATGAACGGCTGTACGCACATTCACGTTTTTCAGGGAACAATTGCCGATTGCCCCGCTGCTACGTATGATATTGTATTAGCCAACATCAACCGAAATATTTTGTTGCAGGAAATTCCTACCTACACCGAGTTTCTGATTGATGGCGGCACGCTGATGGTCAGCGGATTTTACGAATTTGACATTGCCGATATTGTTCAAAAAGCCGAAGAAGTAAATCTTCGATTAATCGCCCAAAAAACCCTCAATCAATGGGCGGTTTTAAGATTTGAAAAACCATGAAAATAAGCATTTTAGGATGCGGCTGGCTGGGTCTTCCGCTGGCCGCACAACTTGTCGGAGAAGGGCATACCGTAAAAGGAAGCACGACGAGCGTCGAAAAATTGGCCGTTTTGCGTGCCCTTCAGATTGAACCGCTATGGCTCCAACTTACGCCCGAACCCAAGGGCATCGGCTGGGATTATTTGCTGGATTGCGACGTGCTGGTTGTCAACATTCCCCCACGACTGGAGCGCGCAGGGCCTGATTTTCACGCGGCCCAAATGCGCCATTTGATAGAGTTGATGAAAGATAGCCCCGCCCAACGGGTCATTTATATCAGTTCCACCTCCGTTTATCCTGAGCTCAACCGAGAAGTAAAGGAAGAAGATGTGGTTTATCCCAGCCAATCAGCCGCCCCCACCTTGGCCGAAGCAGAACTATTGATTCAATCACTGCCCCAAGAATGGCTTGTATTGCGTTGCGGCGGTTTGATGGGGTACGAACGCATACCCGCAAAATATGTATCAGGCAAAAAGAACCTCACCACTGGCGAAGTTCCCGTCAATTACATCCACCGGGACGATGTCATCGGGGTCATCAAGGCTTTTTTACAAAACCCATCGGTATGGAATGAAACTTACAACGTAGTGGCACCAATGCACCCTACCCGTCGAGAAGTGTACCTTGCGAGTTGTACCCCTTTTGGCTATCAGCCACCCACGTTTATTACTGGTGAAATCAATCCTTTTAAAATCGTCTCTTCTCAAAAATTACTGGATAAACTCAACTACCCGTTTCTGTATTCTAACCCTCTCCAATTTCTGTATCAAATGTAGATTTTTGTTTAATTAACTCTCAACAAAAACCAAACACTTATTTTTCTTTCACATTTGTTTAACGTTAATAGTCATACGTTAAACAAATGTATTTTTTTGAACTTTTTAAAGATAAAAACCTAAATTTTACCTAAAAATAATACCAAAATATTACTAAACCAATATAAAAATAGCCCTTTTAGTCCAAAAAACTGACGACAAAATTTAATATCTACAGATTTATTTAAAAATAATTTGGATTTTTGTTTAATGTTTTGCTAAATTTGTTCAACAAACAGAAACCAAAACATTCAAATAAGCCCACAATGACAGCTATCGAGTTCACTTACCACATCGCTAAAGTGTCAAAGTCACTAAAGCCCTTTGCGATGCGTTTAACAAAAGACAGCGAAGATGCTAACGATTTGTTGCAAGATACGCTGTTGAAGGCTTTTACCAACCGTGACAAATACGCCGACGGCACAAACCTCAAGGCTTGGTTGTACACCATCATGAAAAATACCTTCATCACCAACTACCAGCGTATGGTGCGGAAGAATACATTTATCGATACGAGCGACAACTTACACTACATCAATTCTTTTGAAAACAGCACCGAAAATGAAGCCGCTGGCAAATTTGCCATGGACGACATCAACAGAGCCGTTAATTCACTGGAAGAAGCCTATCGTACTCCGTTTATGATGTACTATCGGGGGTTCAAATACCACGAAATTGCTGACCGCTTGCGCATTCCCATCGGAACGGTTAAAAATAGAATTCACATTGCGCGGAAAGAGCTCAAAGACAAGTTGTACGTCTATGCGCATCCATTTTGAGTAGGGATAATGAGACATTGGCGGCTTAGCTGTCTTAGCCGACAAAGCGAAGCTGCCAATTTAAAAAGAGGAAGGTTTCGAAAAGTTGATCGGTATCCGGTCAACTTTTTTGTTTTAGATAAAATTGACTTCGGTATACAGACGAATCCCAAATTGCTCTTCAACGGAAGACTGGATTTTTTCAGCTAATTGCTTGATTTCTGCCCCTTTACCGCCACCATAATTGACCAATACAAGCGCCTGACGGGCGTGTACACCAATGCTCCCGAAGCGTTTTCCTTTCCAGCCGCATTGTTCAATCAACCATCCTGCGGGCACTTTTACGACCTCATTGTTGATTACATAGCCCGGTATCTCAGGATACATCAATTTCAGATGCTCGTATTGCATCACTGAGATTTCGGGGTTCTTGAAGAAACTGCCAGCGTTGCCGATTTCGACGGGGTCAGGCAATTTGCTACGTCTGATTTTAATGACGGCGTCGCTAACGGCCTTGATACTCAGCTCATTTACGCCCATTTGGTCGAGCGTTTTTTGAATATCGCCGTACGAAACGTGAAATACGGGTGTTTTTTGCAACTTGAACTGCACGTTGCAAATAATGTACTGCCCCTTCAGTTCATTTTTGAAAACGCTATCACGGTAGCCAAAACGGCATTCCTCATTGGTAAATACCCTTTTTTGACCCGTCAGAATATGAACCGCTTCGAGTCGTTCGAAAGTGTCTTTGATTTCGACGCCATACGCCCCGATATTCTGCATGGGAGCAGCCCCGACGGTACCAGGGATAAGGGATAGATTTTCAAGACCAGCCAAACCTCGTTCTACACAATACAGCACAAATTCATGCCAATTTTCGCCAGCACCCACGCGCACCCATACATTTTCCTGATCTTCTTTGACCGTACGAATGCCCTTGATGTTGATTTTAACTACCAACCCATTGAAATCCTGCGTAAGTAGAAGATTGCTGCCGCCGCCCAAAATAAGTTTTGGGAACGTCTGCACGTCTGGAAGCTGAAGTAATGTCTGAATATCTTCGTCATTATCCACTTCTACTAAATAGCGAGCCGTAGCATCTATGCCGAAGGTATTGTATGATTTAAGAGAAACGTTGCTTTGAATGGTAAGCATTTTACCGTAGTAGATTCTAGTGCAAAGAACGTAAAAAATGGTTGTTTCACAAAGGTTTCGTCAAACAAGCCATGTAAAACCCGTCGAACCCATCGCGCGCTGGTGAGGTTCGGGCTTCTTCCAAAAGCTGCCATTTTGCGCCCTGTTCGGCCAAAAATCGCTTCACCTGTTCTTCACTTTCTGACGGCAAAATGCTGCACGTAGCGTAGACCAACTTCCCACCGGGCTTCACCATTTGCGAATAATTGGTCAGAATTTCGTACTGTGTTTGGCGAATTTGGGTCAAAAAATCGGGTTTCATTTTCCACTTAGAATCGGGATTACGACGCAACACCCCTAATCCCGAACAGGGAACATCCAACAATACGCGGTCGGCGGTATCGCGGAGACGTTTAATGGTTTTGGGCTCAATGACGCGTGTTTCTACGTTGCTGACCCCGTTTCGTCGCGCTCGGCGGCGCAGTTCTTCCAGTTTCCAACCCTCCACATCCATCGCAATGAGTCGCCCCTGATTGTGCATCAACGCTGCCAAATGCAGGGTTTTTCCACCTGCACCCGCGCAGGCATCAATGACCCGCATGCCCGGATGCACATCCAACATCGGCGCAATGCACTGAGAACCAGCATCTTGCACCTCAAACTGTCCGTTTTGAAAATAATCGGTCTGAAAGACGTTCTTTTTCTCCCTCAACTTCAACGCGTCGGGCAATCCGGGCAGGGTTTCGGTAAAAATCTCTTTGCTGGCCAAGGCTTCTTTCAAGGCGGCGGCGGTGGTTTTGAGGGTATTGGCCCGCAACACCACGGGAGCAGTTTGGTTGAGTGCATGAAGTTCATCCTCCCACGCGGTGCCCAATTCGGCGGCGCCGATTTCGTCTAGCCAATCGGGAATCGACTCCCGAATTTTGCGGCTTTTTTTGGCTTCTTCGTAGGCTTGGCGGATGGCGTTGGGCTTGATGTACGCAAATTCCGTCCACGGCGGCAGTTCGTTACCTTTCAGCAGTTGCCACGCCGCAAAAAAGTCCAGATAAGCAGGCTTGCCCAAATGAGCAGTAACAAAGTCTAACATTCGCCACCAACGAACAATCTCGTAGGTGTTTTCGGCAATAAAGCCCCGGTCGCGCGCGCCCCATTTACGGTTGGATTTGAGCACCTGCTCAATCACTTTATCGGCCTGACGCCCTTTTTCGAATATTTCGGTCAGCGAAAAAACAATCGCTTCCACTAAAACGCGGTGGTATTTCATGCAATTTGAATCAAAAGGTAAAGCCTCCTTTCTATACGCCCATCAGCCATTTCATCAAGTAAATGACTCCCAGAGCGGTACCTCCCATGAGCGCGGAAGCAGGCGTAAAAGCGCGCAAGGTAACGGAAACGTTTAGGTTTCCAAAGCGCGAAATTACCCAAAAGTACGAATCATTGGCGTGTGAAGTGACCATTGACCCCGCTCCCGTTGCCAATAACGCCAACAGCGTACCGTCTGGACCGGCCAATCCGAGGGCAGCCAACAAAGGGGCCACCAGTGATGCCGTCGAAACCACCGCTACCGTCGACGAGCCCTGCGCGGTTTTGAAAATAGCCGCCAGTCCAAACGGAACCAGTAATCCCCAACCGCCCGCCGCCAACGCCGCGCCGTATACTTTTCCCAATTCAAGGGTTCTGATAATTTCGCCAAAAGCGCCGCCCGCTGCCGTTACGATAAGGATGGGCCCCGCTTTTTCGATGGCTTCGTCGAAAAGTTCATTCAGCACTTTTTTCTCTATTTTTTGAAATAAAGGCAAGGTCAAAATCAAGCCGACCAGCAGCGCGGCAATGGGCTCTCCCACAAATTTGATTATGCTCATCACCAACGGCGAGGCCATATCGGGATACAAAAGCGACACCGATTTCAAGGAAATCAGCGCAATGGGCACGATGATCGGCAAAAAAGACAAAGCTGCCGAGGGTAAATTACCGCGCTTTTCGATGGTCAGGTCAGAAGGTGTCTTTTCAGTGACGTCGAGCGTAGCGGGCAACGAAAGGCTGTACAGGTACCCAACCGTAGCCGCCGGCAATGCCACTAAGATTCCCAACAACATGGCTTTTCCCAAATCGACATTCAACACGCCCGCAGCCGCCGTGATGCCCGGATGCGGAGGCACCAAACAATGAACCGCGTACAGCGAAGTAGCCAAACATCCTACCAAGGCCAGCCGTTTTTTGGGGAGGGTACGGCCCAACGAAACCACCAGACCGCTCAACACCACAAACCCCGAATCACAAAAAATAGGCAATCCGATGAGAATACCAACTAGCGTAATGGCGAGCGGCGCATAGCGTTCGCCTGTTTTGTTCAGTATAAAATTAGCCAAACTGAGCGTAGCGTTGGTTTTATCCAAAATGATGCCCAGCGTAGCCCCCAAAATAATCAGCAAACCGATTTTTTCGAGTGTACTACCAAAACCCACTTTGATGGCCTTCAAAAGAGTTTCTCCGTCCATCCCCGCGGCAAACCCTACGCCCATTGCCACAAAAATCAACACAAAAAAGGTATTGAACTTGTACCTTGAACTGAGCAGAATAATGGTCAAAATACTGACAATAAGCAGCAAGGATACGTAAAGAGGTGAAAGCATCTAAAGAATAGGTTAGAGTCTGAAATCCGCTCTACCAAAAGCTTTCCTTTGGGCTATCTTAATGTCATTATGAAAAAAAATGTAAAGCTTCTTGGGGATATACAATCGCAATGATATATGCTTCCACTTAAAAAAAGCCCACTACCCTTTCGACTTTCGTTAATAAAAGCCCCTGACCATAGCAAACCACATCCATGAAAATACAGACAAAATGTAGCTCATAGTAATAGTTCCTTTTTATTTGCGTTCGCAAATTGCTTAGGAGTCATTCCTGTTTTTTTTCTGAATATTAAGACAAATTTAGCGGTTTGAGAATAACCCAACATTGCCGACACCTGCCATACACGATATTGACCGGAGCATAAAATTCGTTTGGCACATTCCAACTTAATATTCATATGAACTTGATAATGAGACTGTCCGTAGATTGCCTTGAAAGCCGCTTTAAACTTGTCTACGGGAACATTCATGTCAAAGGCAATTTTAGTAAGTGGTGGTATTTTTTGCAAAGGATGGATTAACATTCCTATGTAAAATTCATGGATTTTGATTTCAAGAAAAGGGTCAGACGCAGGTTTGTTTTTTTGTAGTGTAGGTATTGTGTTCATAATCGTCGATTGGTTAAAGTATATTGGTTTTACAGATACTTTTGCCAAAACAATGCCGATTTGAACTCTTTTTTAGGGAATGGAATCAAACCCTCAGTTAATGATATAAAACCACAAGTCGAGTACTATAAAATATATATTCAGCTTCAAATCAAAACCATTTATGATTGGCATTGGGTGTTTTTGGGAAAAACAATTCCAGTGTTGTTCCTCCCGTTTGGGCATGATATGCTCGAATAGTTCCCTTATTTAATGCCATTAATTCTGCACAGACCAACAACCCCAATCCTGTGCCTTTTTCACCAGATGTTCCGTTTTTAGATATTGTTTTCGCGGGTTTTTGGGTAGAATCTTTCCATTCAAACTCTTCCCCTTTATTGGTCAAATGCAGTACTGCGTGTGAAGCCTCTGCTGTGATAGCTATTTGCAATACCTTATTGGGCGGCGAAAACTTAATGCTGTTATGTATAATGTTGTATAAAATAATCTGCAATTGATTTTCGTCGACATAAATTGAATCTGAAGAATCTATACGCCATTCAGCACGAAGTAATTTTTCCTGCATTGTTCCCTCAAGAGAGTCTAATACCTCTTCTATGTTGGTTTTTAATGATACAAGCCTTGGATTAGCCTTTAGGAGTTGTCGTTGCGAAAAAGCCCAGTACAGTAGATTAGTGAGAAGCGTTTGCAGCGTAATTGCTTTTTTACGTAACGCAGACGATTGGGTTGATAGCTGTTCGGCGGTCAAATTTGCGTTCTCAAGCAAGGTAATAGTATTAATTAAATCAACAACTGGCGCGCGCAAGTCATGCCCAATAATGCCAAACAGCTTATCTTTGGTTTCGTTCAATGCTTCTAATTGTTGATTTTTCTTACTGATTCGATGATTGTAAACTTGATTTTTTCGATAGAACCAGTATCCACCTCCCAAGGATACGGCGAGCACGCCCAATAATATCCAAAGGATTCTTGCTTGCTTTTGCTGATTTTGCAGCTCTAATTCTTTGATTCGTAAGCTTTTTTCAAATAACTCTTTTTCCCGTTCGCTTTTTTCCAGCTGGTATTTTGCTTCAATATCTTTGGTTATTTCCCGGTCTTTATTTAGGTCAATGCTTTTCGTTACGGTTTGGAGTTGTTCGTAGGTTTGGAGCGCATCCCGGAAATGCCCCAGCGCTTTTTGGGCGGCGAGTTGATTTTTCAATGCGCGAATCAGATATTCATAGCGAAGAGGCTCGTTTTGTACCAAGGCAAAAGACCGACGGGCATAATCCAATGCATCCTTTGGTTTTCCGGTGGCCAAAAACAATGACGAGATGTGCGCATAGTTTGTGGAAAGAACCGCATTCCAACCGGATTCTTTTGCGTGTTTAAGGGCGGTTTTCTCGGCTAATCGCAATATTTCTAAGCTCTTTTTATATTCTTTGAGCGAAACCAGATTTGCCCCCATGCCGAGCAGAATCTCAACATTTATTTCATCATTTTTTTGATGTTTGGCCAGCAGATGCGACTTCATGAAATAGGTATGGGCCGCCCGAAACTTTTTCTGATTTACCAAAAAAGCCCCGTACATTTCAAAGGCATGCATGCGGTGCACATCAGAGTTCTGTTTTTCGGCAAAATCAAGATGTTTTAGGATATATTTCTTTTCGTTGAGCGTATCATTGAGCCGGCGAAAGGTGAGGGCCAACAGATTATAGGCAGCTCCTGTATAATAATCCTGATGGTATTTTTCATTGAAACGTGACAAGGCAATTAGCTCCTGCATGGCATTTACCTGATCGTTTTTGTCCAGATAGAACATGCACTTTATATACATCGTCTGAGCTACCCATTGCCATTCTTTTTGCCGCATTAAAACGGAAATTGCCTTCTGAGCGTAAACGAGCCCAGAATCTGTCTGGTATTTTTGTTTATGATAACCAGCTATTTTTGAAAGAAAAATACCCCGGACGCTTTCATTTTTACTTTTCTCCGCCAAAGCCACCCCTTTTTTCAGGGTGGCGTACATTTTATCCAGTTCTCCCGAGCTTGAGTAGATTGATGCTTGTTTTCTGTACTGTTCTAAAAGGGTGGAATCGTGAGGAGTCGGTTTAGAAGAAGTTTTTAGCCCGTTTTGGCCATACAAACCTATTGATAACCCCAAAAGTATCCCAAAAATCAGACCTTGGTAAAAGGATTCAATGCTGACGAATCGCATGTGAAATTGATAAAATGGTGATAAAGTAGCATAGTGTGTATAACTTTAATGACAATCTTTAATTTTTGTCCAGCAAACTCCAAAAACCCTGCAATGAATTACGATAAGCTAATCCAATTGGAATTTTAGCCGTTCCTAGCTGTAGATATTTAGTGTCGTATGCGGCAATTTTTTCCACATTGACAATATATGATTTCTGAACTCGGGCAAAGCTACGCTTAGGCAATCGCTGTTCCAGCGAGGTAATGGTCTCATTAACCACAGTAACTTGCTGATGACCAATGAGTTTTGAATAAATCCCAAAGGCTTCTACGTAATCAATGTCTTTATAATGAAATTGTTTTAATTGGCGTCCCGCTTTTAAGAAAATACTGTGGGAGTCAGCAACGCTGTTGTCAGCTACATTCATTTCCAACGCCCGATTGACCGCTCTTACGCAACGCAAAAATGAAAAAGGTTTCATTAAATAATCGGCTACGTCAAAATCGAAACAATTCACCGCAAAATTGGGGTCGGAAGTAGTAATAATGGTAGGAAGGCGTTTGGGGAAAAGCTGGAGAAGTTCTTCGCCTGACAGGTCGGGTAAGTGCATATCCAAAAAGACCATGTCAAAAAGATTCTGTTTTAGCTCCCCTAAGGCCTCAAAGGCTGTTTTACAGACAATCGGCTTTTGTAAAAAAGGGAGTTTTTGCAAAAACTCACTCAGTATCGAAGCCGAACTTTCATCGTCTTCGACAATTAGCGGTAAATAATTTTTCATATCGTTCTTAAAAGGCAGGAATTAGGTTGGATCATGCGGCTATGCTGCAGGTACAAATCTAAATAAACAAAATAACATGATTCATACCAAAGTATTAATAACTATGCTAAACATCATTCATTTTATTGTAATAATCGACGATTTCATTTATCCATAAGTCCTATTTCATTCTATTTAAATCCTATTTGATAGGGATATATAACAAAGTCAAATCGTAAAATATATACTCATTAGAAATAAATATATCCCCAATGCAGCAAAATACGATTTTGTGAGTCTAAATACACCATTTGGATATAATTTATATCCATTTGACACCTATTTGTCTATTTTTTAAGGCATCCGGCGGCATAATTGCACCTCTCTCATTGAAGTTTACCCTACTTGAAATTATTTCTAATCCTTAAAAAAGTATGTCTCTATAGTCAAATAAAAAAGGATAAAAACGTGCCGTACCGACCAAAGTAATGCCACGCTCTTATCCCTGAAATGTCAAATACTTTAAAAGCATTTGCACCATGCAAATTTATCAAAAAAATGGTGTGACGGGAGAACTATGTAAAGGCTTTTCCGTTGCAGGTCCAGTGCTTCTTCCCCGCAGTATTCTCCATACTGCGGCGGGCGCTTGCAATTTCAACAATAGCAACTTGATTTTCAGGCCATTATTTACTTTTATCAGATACCCCCTTCTGTATTTTATACACGTCCAACCTCTTCCACAATCTTATTTTATCATGAAAAAACTACTATATCTAAGTAGCATAGTGTTGTTATTCCTATTAGGGGCAGGGGCGCAGGGGTACGCCCAAAAAGGATCATTTGCCGTGCAGTTGGTATTGAAAGAAACCGATTGTATCAACAATAAAGTCATTCTTCAGGTACAGGTTAAAGCCAATCACGCCGACAGTACCTTTCTTCTGGGAGATGCCAACTTTCGGCTTCGGTACAGTTCGCTCGCCATTTCCAATCCGGTCATCAGCCCTAATGCAGGAGCTCTCAGTGGAAACTCGACTTACAGCCTCAATCTACAAGGCTCTACTCAAGGCACTATTAATGGGTTGGTTTCGCTCAATGTGCTGTATGGAGGGCAATCTTTACCCACAACTGTCACTACCAACTGGCTGACCGTCGCTGACCTTACTTTTGATTTGGTCTCTCCTTTGGCCACCAATTGCGTGGACTTGACTTGGCAGACGGACAAAACGCCCCCCGTAACTGGCATGAACGAAATCATCGTTACCAATGCCTCTCCTCTAACATTTACCAACCATTCAGTCAAAGCAAGTGGTGTGTTTAATAAACTCATCTTGTGCCCGAGTCAAATTTGCCAAACGACTCCCCCCGACACGGGTAGTTTCGGTGTTCAATTGTTGGTAAAAAGTTTTGACTGCGTTACGAAAAAAGTGCAAGTCGAAGTTCAGGTGAAAGCGAAAGACGCAAGCAGCACTTTTTTGATGGGCGATGCCAATTTCCGTTTTAACTACAATACTACGGTACTCTCTAATCCAATCCTTTTTGCCCAAAATAATTATTCGGGCGGAGCATATACTTCTCAAAACTTACAAGGAAGCGGTGTGAGTGGCAGTAATGGAATCGTGTCACTAAACGTTAAATACGGCGGTAGCAGCCCTCCTGCTTCCGTCGGAACAAGCTGGACCAGCGTGGGCGTGATTGAATTTACCTTCACGGGCGACGACGCCACGGCCTGTTTTGACCTGAATTGGCAAAAAAGCACCGACCTGCCTGCTACCGGCATGAACCAAATAACGGTGACCAATCAAGCTCCTTTTACTTATACCTCTCAAGCAGCCATTTCAGACAATACCTATAACAGCCTGACGCTCTGCCCAAACCAATATTGTACCACTGCCTCTACGGGAAGCTATGCCGTACAACTTACCTCCAAAAGCTTTGATTGCATCACCAAGAAAACCGTGGTACTTGTAAGAGTGCGGGCCAAAGATGCCAACAGTACTTTTTTGATGGGCGATGCCAATTTCCGTTTCAATTACAATACCACTCTGTTGGCCAATCCTACCATTGTGCAACAGGCCAATTTTGCCACTTTCCCTTACACCGCACAGGATTTACAGGGAAGCGCCGTAAGCGGTGCGGCAGGGATTGTGTCGCTCAATGTCAAGTATTCTCCTTCTGTCGGCAATACCCCTACGGCGCAGCAAGTAACCGCCGATTGGGTAACAGTAGCCTGCATAGAGTTTGACTACGTGGGCAGTACGAATGCAGCCTGTTTTGACCTGAATTGGCAAACGGGAGTTGATTTTCCAGAAACTGGAATGAATGAAGTGCGCATCACTGGCAATACCTATACGTTGACACCAGTAGCTCCAGCGCCTGTGTTTGAAAAACTCACTCTTTGTCCAGCCCAACTTTGCCAAACACGAAATGTGGCACTTTCCATTAAGAAGACGCGTACTTCTGACGCTCAGGCCAATCTGGGAGACCTGACGTCTTTCAAACTGGTCATTAAAAATGCAGGGCCTGATACGGCGGTCAATGTGATAGTCGTAGATTCATTGCCCGCTTCAATGCAGTGGATAAGTGCGGCACCGACAGCCACCTCAATCAACGGCAATGCCGCCACTTGGACAATTCCCAGCATTACCCCGAGCGATAGTATAATCATTACCGTTCAGGCCAAAATTCTTTCAGCTGGGGTAAGCCTCAACGAAGCCGCCATCATAAGTGTTGCTGGAGGAATACTGCCTGCCCCCATCTCTGATAATGCCTGCGTGACGGTGCCAATTTCACTTTGCAGCAATGAAGCAGCGCAAATTTCGGTTCCCGACAAATATACAAACGTGATTTGGTACCGCACTTTTAACGGCACCACTACGCAGGTGGGCACAACCAATACGATTTTAGTCACCCAAATAGGCAGCTACAGCTTTACGGCTACCAATCAGAGCTGTCCAGCTTCGGGCTGCTGTCCCATCGTATTCATCGCTGGCGATTGCTGTCCCTCCGACCTGTGCATTCCTTTCGTAGTGAAGAAAATTCGAAAGAATGGAGTCCTGATTAAATAATTGAATCAGAGATGCCTGTTCCGAATCACGTAAAGGTTCGTGAGCAGGCTTTCTGAACGACCATCCCTTTTTACTTACCCCTTATTCTTTGTCACCCTTTTCAACGTCCCTTATGAAAAACCCTTCTATTACTGCTGCTACTCCTGTCTGTGAAGATAGAATTGGCGCCCTGTTTTGGCTGCATCACCTGCGGGTACTTCTATCTCTTTCGCAGACTTTACAAAACCCCTTTTTTCCTATCCATAGAATTAGAAATGATTCCTCCACCCCCTCCCCGCCTTCACATGGTTTTCCGGGGCTTAAAGCGCAACAAAAAAGTAGGCACTACATTAATTCAAGCTAACTATCATCCTGGTAGGATGGCGTATTCTATTTTTTTATACTCTAACAAACCGTTTCGAAATCATGAAATCATATTTATCAAAACAATTAAAAATAAGTCCGTTGCTCTGGGTGCTTTTGTGGGTACTGGGAGCAACATTGGGCGTTCATGCCCAAAGTCCAGGTGGAGTAGCGACGAATCTGAAAACTTGGTACAAAGCAGATGTTGGGGTCACAGGTACTACAGCGGTTTCGGCTTGGAATGACCAAGTCAACACCTATCACGTTACCCAGGCTACGGCGAGTCATCAACCCTCCTTGGCTTCTGCCTCATCAGCTTTCAACTTTAACCCCTCCCTTAGTTTTACGGGGACTGATCAGTTAGAATATAAGGCGGGCCGATTTATGACCACGACCAGTTCAGGAACCATGTTTGGAGCTGCGTCAAACAGCCTTGACGGTGGTTATGAGAATTTAGGGGACTTGGGAATTGATAACCCTCACATGGGGACGCTGACCAACCAACAAATTATGTGGATGAATACCTCGTCTCCCGTTCGCATTGACCATCCGACTCTTCTTACAAAAGATAAAACCCATCTATTTGGCTTCTTTTGGAACGGGGGAGGCCCCAACGTTGGGAGTGGATTGCGTTTAGACGGAGTCGAGAGTTATGATGCTACAACCGAAGCCACAGGAGTAGGTAATAGTGGTGTGGTTGATGGAATGTGGACCATTGGAGGCTATCAGTATGTCGAAAACTGGCATGGTAATATTGCAGAAATTATACTTTACGATCGTAACCTTACTGCGGTAGAGAAGGATAAGGTTGACACCTACATGGCTGTGAAATATGGAACAACGTTGTCGCATAATTATTTGTCGGCTGATGGAACTACCATTTATAACATAGCTACTTACGGCTTCAATGTTACGGGAATCGGTCGCGATGACGCTTCGGCACTCAGTCAGAAACAATCAAAGTCTATTAATGCAGGCACATTAGTTACCATTGGTAACGGTACGGGGATTTTTGCCACCAATGCTCTTAATCCCAATACTTTTCCTGCTAATAACACTTTTGAAATTATTGGTGATAATGGCTTATCGGCCAGTTACGCGACAGCGTACTTACCGCAAACTTACGTATCGTCTGCACCGTCAGCCTTCAAATTGATGTCGCGGATATGGAAAGTACAGGAAACGGGAACGGTCGGAACAGTCACCATCAGTGTTCCTGCTTCCACCAATGCGGAAGTACTCTTGGTAAGCAACAGTGCTACTTTTACCCCTGGTAGCGCTACCGAAATCACACTTACACCCGATGGAAATGGTAACCTTACTGCCCAAGTTAACCTAAATGATGGTCAGTTTTTTACGTTTGGTGCAACGGTACTTGCTCCCGGTGGAGTAGTAAGTAGCCTACAATTATGGTTGAAGGCAGATGGCGGAATCACTACGGCTTCCGGCAACAATGTTCAAAATTGGTTTGATCAGTCAATCAATGGCCGTCACCCTTCTGTAGTAGATGCACCTCAACGTATTGATGGAAGCAGTAACTTCAATCCGGTTGTACGCTTTGATGGTGTCAATGACCGTTTTGATTGGGTTAATTTTTCCAGTGGCTTAACACAGGGCGAAATCTTCTACATGCTCAAAAGTAATCGAGCTACCAATGTCAACAATGGCTTGGCTACTTGGGGAAATAACCACTGGCAGCATTATACTTGGAGTAACCAAAATATCTATGATGCGTTTGGGTCTACAACCCGCCAAAACTTCGACCCCACTTGGGACATTCAGCAATATGGTATCTACCAAACCATGTCCAAAGCAGGTCAGTGGACGGCATGGCGCAACGGAAATCAAGAATATAACAAAGCCAGTAATACTGTACGTTTCAATGAAGCGGCAACCAATCTCGGCTTTGGAAATCTTACGTATTTTTCGGGGGATGTGGGGGAAGTAGTACTCTACGGAAATGAATTGACGGTGACTGAAAAACAGCGCGTCAATTCTTACTTGGGTATTAAATACGGTTTAACACTTGCACACGACTATTTATCTGCCGCAGGCACTTCAATCTACCCAATTGGTGGTGGCTACGGCGCAAATATCGCAGGTATTGGTCGTGATAATGTACAAGGGTTATTTCAAAAACAATCAAAGTCTGTCAATACGGGCTTCCAGCCCACCATTGCGTTGGGAAGCAGCATAGCTACCACCAATGTACTCAACGCGGGTACCATTGCAACCGACGCCAGCTTTATGATGTGGGGAAGCAATACGGGAGCGACAGGCTATGCCGTTAATGTAACTTCGCCAAACGTCAATGCCCGCATGGCGCGGGTGTGGAAGGTGAAAAAAACCAGCTGGACAGACCAGTCGGTGACCATCCACATCAACGACCCGCAGGCGCAGTATTTGTTGATTCAAAACAGCGACCCAACGTTTGCCACTATTACGCAGGAAATCGCGCTGACCAACGGTGCAGCTACGATCAACTCTTCGTTGTTACCCGACGGTGCTTATTTCACATTTGCACGTCAGGTATTTCCTCCGGGGGGAGTAGCTACGAATCTTAACTTCTGGATTGTTGCAGAAGAAGGTTCATTAACGGCCGGTGTTCCAACTACGGACGGACAGGTTATTGACAAGGTGTTGGACAAAGCCAACGGTGGTGAAGCTTACAATGACGACGCAGGCGCCAACCGCCCCGTTTACCAAAGTGAGGCGGGCGACCAGTTGAACTTCCACCACACCATGCGTTTTGGTAATAACAACGCCTATTGGGAAACCACTACCGACGTTGACAAGGACAAGTTTGATAACTTTGCCGTTTTTACCGTATTCAAAGCGCCTCCTGCCAGTTTTGGCAACAGTGCTTTGTGGGGGAATGCGGACGGGAGTTTCCAACGGTTTTCATTGGTCAACAATACCTCGCGTATTTGGTACTCACCGGGCGTTACTTTCTCCAACGTATTGACGCCAGGAAACTGGTATATAGCGTCGGACATGGTGAATAACACCGCTGTAAGTAACGCAACCCAGTTTTATACCAGCGGTAAGTTTACGGGGCAAGTCACCAATAACTCTGCTTTATCAACGGCACCTCTCTATATTGGTCGCCGGGGGTTAATCTCTGATCCTTTTTACGGAGATATGACCGAGGTGATTGTCTATGGAGCAGGGGTTGGCAGCGGAGGCAGTACAGTCATGACTGCCGCTCAACGCAAGTCCATTGAGTCGTATCTGGCTATAAAGTACGGCATTACCCTTGACCAATCTTCTCCGCAAGACTATTTGGCTTCTGACCAAACCACCAAAATGTGGGATGCCACGGCCAACGGAGCGTATAAAGCTGATATTGCGGGGATAGGACGCGATGATTTTGGAAACCTTAACCAAAAACAATCAAAAAGTGTCAATGCTGACAACTTGATTACGATTGGAGTAGGTTCGGCACTCGCGGCTGATAATGAGTCGAATGCCGGAACCTTTTCGAATGACAAATCATTCCTGACTTGGGCCAACAACGACGCAAGTGCCTCTTTCTCAGTATCGGTAACAGGGGCCACTTCTACGCTCCGTTTGGGTCGGGTTTGGAAAGCTGACAAGACCAATTGGAGCGACCAAGACATCACGCTGTGTTATGCAGGTGGAGGTAACAATCGGGCGTTGCTCATCAGTACTGACCCTACCTTTGCAACCATTACGCAGGAATTACCTCTGAATGCCAACGGTTGCGTTACGTTCAATTCAAGCCTGCTGCCCGACGGAGTTTACTTTACCATTGGTGGAGTATTGTCGGGTCCGGGTTGCGTAAATGCCAACCTGCAACTCTGGCTTAAAGCTGACCAAGGTGTCAATACAGCTTTTGGTACGGATATTGAAAGCTGGTTTGACCAGTCGCTCAACGGTTATCATCCCGAAGCGGTCAATGAGCCTTTCCGAGTTTCGGCAGGAAGCAACTTCAATCCGGTAGTTCGTTTTGACGGGACGGATGACCACTTCAAATGGACGACATTCTCCAACAGTTGGACGGCGGGTGAGGTATTTTATATGCTCAAGAGCAACCGGGCTACCAACGTGTCTAACGGTTTTGCTACTTGGGGAAATAACCATTGGCAACACTATACCTGGGGCACCCAAACGATCTTTGATGCTTTTGGTTCAACAACCCGTCAGACGTTTAACCCTTCGTGGAATATCGAAGAATACGGAATTTACCAGACCATGGCCAAAGCAGGGCAATGGACGGCGTGGCACAACGGAAATCAGGAATTTAATGATGCCACCAATATCGTTCGTTTCAATGAAGCAGCTACGAATCTGGGCTTTGGAAACCTAACCTATTTCTCAGGAGACATTGGAGAAGTGATTCTTTATAACCGAGAACTGACGGCTGCCGAAAAACAGCGCGTCAACTCCTATTTGGGGGTTAAGTATGGTTTAACGCTGGCCCACGATTATCTGTCGGGTACAGGAACTACGATCTATCCGATTGCAGGTTATAACAAAAACATCGCAGGGATTGGACGCGACGATTGCCAAAGTTTAGTACAAAAGCAGTCAAAATCTTCCAATACGGGTGCATTATTGACAATGGGGATTGATAACCTCATTGGAACCGACAATGCAACCCACTCCGGTGCCTTCGATACCAATGCTTCCTTCCTCATGTGGGGAGACAATGGGGTGGCAGGTACCGTGGCACTTCCCGCCGAAAGCCCTACACAATGCGGGCCGCCTCCAACAGCAGACAAGCGCCTCGGTGCCATCTGGAAAGTGGTGGAAACGGGCACCATAGAAAGTACCAAACTGAACATAGACTTGAGCGGAGCCGGCTTCAGCGCCGACTACCCTGTCTATATGCTGGTATCTTCTGATGCTGCTTTTACGAGCTACAATTCCATTTTATTGACCGGCGCAGGTGCTAACATCTACGCGGCCAATTTCAATTTTGATGGAACGAAATACATCACTTTCGCAGGAAATACAACGCCTCCCGCCAACCTGTGCGAAGGCAACAAAACCCTGAGCTGGTGGCGCTATACCTGGCCTTGGACAACCAAAACAAAAAACTATGACATTGGCGATCAACGTATTGCCGTAACCGTTACTGATCCAAGTAACGTGGGTTATTTGTTCAACTGGTATCCTGTCAGCTACGGACGCTCACTGTACATTCCTCGTAACGACAACAACGAAGCGGCCAAAATCACGACCAAATTCGAGTTGTTGGATGTAACCAATCCGGCCAACAAAAAACCTGCCTCCGGCGTAAGCTTTGTCATTTACCGTGTTGACGGTTGGTGGTGGGGCAAAGACGTGGTGAATGTCTATGGAAAATTGAACGGAGTAACGGTGTCGCCTAAATTATCGCGGGCAAAATACACCGATATTGCGCTCAATTCGGCTACCCAAGCTACCGGCAATATCTATTGGAGAGGTTGGTCACAATGGGGAAAACTGTACGTGAATTTTGACACTCCCGTGGATGAGATTTACGTAGAATATTCTAAAGACAACCAATACAGTTTCAAGGTATTCAATGACATCGCTATCGGTGATCTCAGCATTACCTGCAAGCCTCCAGTACCAGAAGTGGCCACGCCTGATAACGTTTATTTGTACAAAGAAGTATCGCCTAATCCAGGCCTTACCGAGGAGGCATTTACGTACAAATTTACGGTTCAGAACTTGAATTGTGACGCCCAAACCATCAACTTAAATGACGTCCTGCCTTCGGGCCTGACATGGGTGGACAGCAGTTTGGCAACATCCCTTACGGTAGGAACGACCAATGGATACGGCGGAACCAATACGCTCGCATTGGGGAACATCACGGTGCCTAAAGGAACTTCCTATATCTACATGGATGCGATTTCGGCTACCACGGGAACGTTTACGAATCAGGCAAGTTTTGTCATCAACGGCAATACGTATCTATCGGACGAACCAAGTGTTCCAGGAGCGGATAGTCCTACGCCTATTACCATTGACCAAAACGATCCTTTAGCCGCCATTTCCATTGTAAAAACAGTGGATAAAGCTACGACAGGTCAAAATACGGAGGTTACTTACACGTATAAAATTACCAATAGTGAAGCTTCTGCGGTAAAAATCATTTTGCAGGACAATCTTCAGCAAAAAGCACAATACGTGGCCGCGTCGATGACGGGTGTACCGGGTGGTGCGCTGGTAAGTGCGTATGCCAACGAAAGCAGCTTTACGATTCGGGATTTGGACGTACCGGGCGCCGGTGTGGAAACGGTCATTACCGTTAAAGCAAACGTGAAAGATACTGGTATTGATTCAACGCTGTATAATTTTGCCACGTACACCCCCGACGGCAGTACATCTTATCGTCAGGTGGAGGTAATTTCCAATACGGTGAGCACGAAAATTACGGCTCCTCCCGGTAGCTTTACCTTCGGGGACTGCACAAATGCAACCGTTACAGGTACATTTACGGCAAATGGCACAGCCGGCCAAACCGGTACACTGACAATTCCTATTACCGGTGCTGTTGCAGGGCCGGTGACAATTACTGTAACCGCGACTGATTTTGCCACGTCTCCTGTACCGTTTGAGGTAACAATAACGGCAGGTCAAACTTCTATTGCAATTCCTATTACTTATACCGGAGCCGGTGTAGCGGGTATTCGTACCTTGACCGTAACATCAGCGGAAGCTACGGGTAGTTGTGCTCCAAACGTGACAGTCATTGCTTTGATTGACACCGACGGTGACGGAACCCCTGATGCCACCGATACCGACGACGACGGCGATGGATTGACCGATACAACGGATCCAAAACCATTGGATACCGACAACGACGGCACCAACAATGATGTGGATACGGACGATGACGGTGACGGAATCCTGGATACGGCAGAAGCACCGGGTCAAGCCTTGGATACTGACAATGATGGTACCCAGAACGCCACCGACACGGATGACGATAACGATGGAATCCTTGACAGCGCGGAAATCGGCGTATTGGATGGTACAGGTAAATACACCTTACCTGACAGCGACGGTGACGGAATTCCTGACTTGGCGGATGCCTTGGATACGGACGGTGACGGCACTCCTGATGCTACTGACACCGACGATGACAATGATGGTCTGAGTGACACAACGGATCCAAAACCATTGGATACTGACAACGACGGCACACCAAATGCGACCGATACGGATGATGATGGCGACGATATCTTGGATGGTGCGGAAGCGCCGGGTCAAGGCCTCGACACCGACAACGACGGCACACCAAACGCAACGGATACGGACGACGATAACGACGGTGTATTGGACAGCGCTGAAATCGGCGTATTGGATGGTACAGGAAAATACACCTTACCTGACAGCGACGGCGACGGTTTGCCTGACTTGGCCGATGCCTTGGACACTGACGGCGACGGAACCCCGGATGCCACCGATACCGATGATGACGGCGATGGATTGAGCGATGCTCAGGATCCAAAACCTTTGGACACCGACAACGACGGCACACCAAACGCCACCGATACGGATGATGACGGCGACGGCATCTTGGATGGTGCAGAAGCACCGGGTCAAGCCTTGGATACCGACAACGACGGTACACCGAATGCCACCGATACCGACGACGATAACGATGGAATCCTTGATAGCGCAGAAATTGGTGTGTTGGATGGTACAGGTAAATACACCTTACCTGACAGCGACGGTGACGGAATTCCTGACTTGGCGGATGCCTTGGATACGGACGGTGACGGCACTCCTGATGCTACTGATACCGATGATGACGGCGATGGCTTAAGCGATGCTCAGGATCCAAAACCGCTCGACACCGACAATGACGGTACACCGAACGCGACCGATACGGACGATGACGGCGACGGAATCTTAGATGGTGCAGAAGCACCGGGTCAAGCCTTGGATACCGACAACGACGGTACACCGAATGCCACCGATACCGACGACGATAACGATGGAATCCTTGATAGCGCAGAAATTGGTGTGTTGGATGGTACAGGTAAATACACCTTACCTGACAGCGACGGTGACGGAATTCCTGACTTGGCGGATGCCTTGGATACGGACGGTGACGGCACTCCTGATGCTACTGATACCGATGATGACGGCGATGGATTGAGCGATGCTCAGGATCCTAAGCCTTTGGATACTGACAACGACGGTACACCGAATGCCACTGACACCGATGATGACGGCGACGGAATCTTGGATGGTGCGGAAGCGCCAGGTCAAGTGCTGGATACCGACAACGACGGTACACCGAATGCCACCGACACGGATGACGATAATGACGGAATCCCCGATAGTGTCGAACAGGGCACATTGGTAGGCGGAATTTACAGTCTTCCTGACAGTGACGGTGACGGAATTCCTGATTTGGCGGATGCCTTGGACACCGATGGTGATGGTACACCTGATGCTACCGATACGGACGACGATGGTGACGGATTGAGCGATGCTCAGGATCCTAAACCGCTCGATACCGACAACGACGGCACACCGAACGCGACCGATACCGACGATGACGGCGACGGCATCTTGGATACGGCGGAAGCCCCGGGCCAAGGCCTCGACACCGACAACGACGGTACACCAAACGCGACGGATACTGACGACGATAACGACGGAATCCCCGATAGTGTCGAACAGGGTACGTTGGTAGGCGGAGTTTACAGTCTTCCTGACAGTGACGGTGACGGAATTCCTGACTTGGCCGATGCTTTGGATACCGACGGTGACGGAACACCTGATGCTACCGATACCGATGATGACGGCGATGGAATTCCTGATGCACAGGATGCCAACCCATTGGATACCGATAACGACGGTACACCAAATGCCACCGACCTCGACGACGACGGTGACGGTCTGTTGGATACACAGGACCCTAAACTGTTGGATACCGATAATGACGGACAGAAAAATGACGTCGATACGGATGATGACGGTGATGGTATCTTGGATGCGGCAGAACAACCCGGTAAAGGTCTCGACAGTGACAATGACGGAACAGGTAACGAAACCGACACCGATGATGACGGCGACGGCATCCCTGACAGCACCGAACAGGGTGTATTGGTGGGCGGCGTCTACAGTCTTCCTGACAGTGACGGTGACGGTACGCCTGATTTGGCCGATGGAGTCAATGACACGCTTGACACCGATGGGGACGGTACGCCAAACAGTACCGACACCGACGATGACAATGATGGTCTGAGTGACACAACGGATCCCAAACCATTGGATACTGACAACGACGGTATCAACAATGAGGTGGATACCGACGATGACGGTGACGGCATAGCCGACGGCAGCGAAGCGCCGGGTCAAGTGCTGGATACCGACAACGACGGTACACCGAACGCGACGGATACGGATGATGACAATGACAGCATCCCTGACAGTGCAGAGATCGGTGTGTTGGACGGAACAGGAAAATACACGTTGCCTGACGGCGACGGTGATGGCTTGCCTGACTTGGCGGATGCGTTGAATTTGGACGTGGACGGAGACGGCATTCCCAATGCGACGGATCCTGACATGGACGGTGACGGCATCAACAACATCTACGATACGGATGTGGACGGTGACGGCATTGGCAACGCGACCGATACGGACGATGACGGCGACGGCATCTCTGACGGAGCCGATACAGTTCAGCCAAACGACGGGGACGGTTTTGGGACTCCGGGCAACAACGACGGTGACGCAACTCCTGACGCTTCGGACTTTGATTTGGACGGTGACGGCATGCTCAATGACGTGGATCCCGATGTGGACAACGACGGCATACCGAACACGGCTGATACGGACGATGATGGAGACGGCACTTTAGACGGCAGCGATACCACTCCGCAAGGACCGGTAGCAACTGACACCGACGGTGATGGCACTCCTGATGCCACCGACACCGACGATGATAACGATGGATTGAGCGATGCTCAGGATCCTAAACCGCTCGACACCGACAATGACGGTACACCGAATGCGACCGACACGGACGATGACGACGACGGAATCTTGGATGGTGCAGAAGCACCGGGTCAAGCCTTGGATACCGACAATGATGGTACCCAGAACGCCACCGACACGGATGACGATAACGATGGAATCCTTGACAGCGCAGAAATTGGCGTATTGGATGGTACAGGTAAATACACCTTACCTGACAGTGACGGTGACGGAATTCCTGACTTGGCCGATGCCTTGGATACCGACGGCGATGGTACCCCTGATGCTACCGATACGGACGATGATAACGATGGATTGAGCGATACCCAAGATCCAAAACCATTGGATACCGACAATGACGGTACACCGAATGCGACCGACACGGATGATGACGGCGACGGCATCTTGGATACGGCGGAAGCGCCGGGCCAAGCCTTGGATACCGACAACGACGGTACACCAAACGCAACGGATACGGACGACGATAATGACGGTATTTTGGATACAATCGAACAGGGAACTTTGGTAGGCGGAGTTTATACGCTTCCTGACAGCGACGGTGACGGAATTCCTGACTTGGCGGATGCCTTGGACACCGACGGTGATGGTACACCTGATGCCACCGATACGGACGATGATGGTGACGGATTGAGTGATGCTCAGGATCCTAAACCGCTTGACAGCGACAACGACGGTACACCAAATGCCACCGATACCGACGATGACGGCGACGGTATCTTAGATGGTGCAGAAGCACCGGGCCAAGGCCTCGACACCGACAATGACGGTACACCAAATGCCACCGATACCGACGACGACAACGACGGAATCTTAGATACGGCAGAAATCGGAGTATTGGACGGAACAGGTAAATACACCCTACCTGACAGCGACGGTGACGGAATACCTGACTTGGCCGATGCTTTGGATACCGACGGAGATGGCACACCTGATACTACCGATACCGATGATGATGGTGACGGATTGAGTGATGCTCAGGATCCTAAACCGCTTGACAGCGACAACGACGGTACACCAAATGCCACCGATACCGACGATGACGGCGACGGTATCTTAGATGGTGCAGAAGCACCGGGCCAAGGCCTCGACACCGACAATGACGGCACCCCGAATGCCACCGATACCGACGATGATAATGACGGAATCCTTGACAGCGCGGAAATCGGTGTGTTGGATGGTACAGGTAAATACACCTTACCTGACAGCGACGGCGATGGAATTCCTGATTTGGCCGATGCGCTTGACACTGACGGTGATGGCACTCCTGATGCCACCGATACCGACGACGACGGCGATGGATTGAGCGATGCCCAGGATCCAAAACCATTGGATACCGACAACGACGGTACGCCGAATGCCACCGATACCGACGATGACGGCGACGGCATCTTAGATGGTGCAGAAGCACCGGGCCAAGGCCTCGACACTGACAACGACGGTACCCCGAATGCCACCGACACAGATGACGACAATGACGGTATTTTGGACGGCGTCGAACAGGGAACTTTGGTAGGTGGTGTTTATACGCTTCCCGATTCTGACGGTGACGGAATACCTGATTTGGCCGATGCCTTGGATACGGACGGCGACGGAACACCTGATACTACCGATACCGATGATGATGGTGACGGAATTCCTGATGCGCAGGATACCAATCCATTAGATACCGATAACGACGGTATACCTAACGCCACTGACCTCGACGACGACGGTGACGGTCTGTTGGATACACAGGATCCTAAACTGTTGGATACCGATAATGACGGACAGAAAAATGACAGCGATACGGATGATGACGGCGACGGTATCTTGGATGCCAATGAGCAACCAGGCATGCTGCTCGACAGTGACAATGACGGCACGGGTAACGAAACCGACACCGATGATGACGGCGACGGAATCCCTGACAGCACCGAACAAGGTGTATTGGTGGGCGGCGTCTACAGTCTTCCTGACAGTGACGGTGACGGTACGCCTGATTTGGCCGATGGCATCAATGACACGCTTGACACCGATGGGGACGGTACGCCAAACAGTACTGACACCGACGATGACAATGATGGTCTGAGTGACACAACGGATCCAAAACCATTGGATACTGACAACGACGGTACCAACAATGATGTGGACACCGATGATGACGGTGACGGCATCTTGGATGGTGCAGAAGCGCCGGGTCAAGTGCTGGATACCGACAACGACGGTACACCAAACGCGACCGACACGGATGATGACAATGACAGCATCCCTGACAGTGCAGAGATCGGTGTGTTGGACGGAACAGGAAAATACACGCTGCCCGACGGCGACGGTGATGGACTGCCTGACTTGGCCGATGCGTTGAATTTGGACGTGGACGGTGACGGCATTCCCAATGCGACGGATCCTGACATGGATGGCGACGGCATCAACAACATCTACGATACGGATGTGGACGGTGACGGCATTGGCAACGCGACCGATACGGACGATGACGGCGACGGCATCTCTGACGGAGCCGATACAGCTCAGCCAAACGACGGGGACGGTTTTGGGACTCCGGGTAACAACGACGGTGACGCAACTCCTGACGCGTCCGATTATGATTTGGATGGTGACGGCATGCTCAATGACGTGGATCCCGATGTGGACAACGACGGCATACCGAACACGGCTGATACGGACGATGATGGAGACGGCACTTTAGACGGCAGCGATACCACTCCGCAAGGACCATCAGCTTCGGATATTGACCTATTCCCTAATGCTACCTTTGGAAGTATGACTTTCAATGTGGGAGATTCAAAAATGGTTGTCATTAATATCAATGAAATCAAAGGGAATCCAACCATTGGAAGCATGAGCTTCTTTGTTCCATCGGCCACCGGGTTTACGTTTGGATTTGACCCTACATTGGCAACAACGACAGTCGTTGTTTCTGAAATGGTCAATAACAACGACTGGACGGTGCTCGACACAGGAACCGGGCTATTGTTTACTTCTAAACCCGGGGTGGTCATTCCTGCCGGCAGCAGAAGTAGAGTGGCTCTCAGTGTAACGGCAAATACCGCAGGAACAACCGCTACTATTACCACCAACATCACCCCTAATTCGGGTGGAGATGCCAACAGTAATAATAACGTTTCGGTGGTAAGTATGTCTGTCCAGAACTAAAAGATGTTCATTGTCAGGGGTTTCAACTGAAATCCCTGACAATTTTTTGAACTGTAAATGAATCATCTGATGAAAAATATCATTCTGAGCTTTCTTTTTTTTCTGCTTACTCTGACGAACGTCGTTGCTCAATATGCAGAACCCGCCGTTACCGGGGCGAACTTCGTGCCCGGTACTGTTGGCGTGGGACAAACCACGTTACTGACCATTAGTTTTGCTAATTCAGGCTCAACTCCGATTCCGGCAGGCTCCATAGAATTGACGATCAGTACCGCCAATAACTATTACTCTACGAATGGCACCACGGCTCCTGCCGGTACGGGAGGGGCTTTATTTACCTGGGTTTATTTGGGGCCGGATACGTGGCGCGGAAGCAATACCGCCGCTATTCCTGCTTTTGGAGGAGGTAATGTTACGCTTCAAGTCACCGGAACAGCACAATCGCCGGGGTTTGAAGTGACGAATATCAATGTACAACCGGTAAGTAATTTTGCCGCGTTTACAGATTCGCCCAATAACAATAACCTCCAGCCTAAATTACAAGTAAATGCAGCTTCGCTTGATACTGACGGTGACGGCACTCCTGACGTCACGGATACCGATGATGATGCGGATGGCATTTTGGATACACAAGATCCTAAACCGCTCGACACCGATAACGACGGTACACCGAACGCCACTGATACCGACGATGACGGCGACGGCATCTTGGATACGGCAGAAGCGCCGGGTCAAGGCCTCGACACTGACAACGACGGCACACCGAATGCGACGGATACGGACGATGATGGCGACAGCATCCCTGACAGTGCAGAGATCGGCGTATTGGACGTTACCGGTAAATATACCCTGCCCGACAGCGATGGCGACGGTTTGCCTGATTTAGCAGATGCCACAACTCCATTGGATACTGATGGCGATGGTATTGCTGATGCAACGGATACGGACGACGATGGTGACGGTTTGACCGACACCACAGATCCAAAACCTTTGGACACCGACAATGACGGTACACCCAACGCGACCGATACGGATGATGACGGCGACGGCATCTTGGATGGTGCAGAAGCACCGGGCCAAGGCCTCGACACCGACAACGACGGTACACCAAACGCGACGGATACCGATGATGACGGCGACGGTGTTTTGGATACAATCGAACAGGGAACGTTGGTAGGCGGTGTTTATACGCTTCCTGATTCCGACGGTGATGGCTTGCCTGATTTAGCCGATGCGTTGGATACCGACGGCGATGGTATTGCTGATGTCACGGATACGGACGACGACGGTGACGGTTTGACCGATACACAAGATCCAAAACCTCTTGACACCGACAATGACGGTACACCGAACGCGACCGATACGGATGATGACGGCGACGGCATCTTGGATGGTGCAGAAGCGCCGGGTCAAGGCCTCGACACCGACAACGACGGTACACCGAACGCGACCGATACCGATGACGATAACGACGGAATCCCCGATAGCACCGAACAGGGCACGTTGGTAGGTGGAGTCTATACGCTTCCTGACAGCGACGGCGATGGTTTGCCTGATTTAGCAGATGCCACAACTCCATTGGATACTGACGGAGATGGTATTAGTGATGCAACCGATACGGACGATGATGCGGATGGTCTGTTGGATACGCAAGACCCCAAACCGCTTGACACCGACAATGACGGTACACCAAACGCCACTGATACCGACGATGACGGCGACGGCATCTTGGATGGTGCAGAAGCACCAGGCCAAGGCCTCGACACTGACAACGACGGCACACCAAATGCGACGGATACCGATGATGACGGCGACATCATCCTTGACAGTGCAGAAATCGGCGTATTGGACGGTACCGGTAAATATACCTTGCCCGACAGTGACGGCGATGGCTTGCCTGATTTGGCCGATGCTTCCGGAACAGTTTGTGTAACATTGAACCTAAAAGTGTTGCTCGAAGGACCGTATGATACCGCTACCGATAAGATGGGTACGATGCTCAATCAGAGGGGGTTATTACCGGGTCAAACGCACGTAGGGCCATTCGGAGTGGATACTCCTGCGGGTCAACCGTATACGGGTGCTCCATGGAACTACAACGGCACCGAAGGTAGCCCAAGTATCACGTACGCAAACACCGTTGTGGATTGGGTACTGGTTTCGTTGCGGACTGATTCTCTTTCGGTTGCTTCTACCGTGTTACGCAAAGCGGCCCTGTTACACGACGACGGCCACATTACCTTCACGGATGCGTGTTATAGCTTGCCGACGGGTAACTACTTTGTCGTCATTGAGCACCGCAACCACATGGGAGTGATGTCAGGTAAAGTAAAAGTGCAAAGCAATACGCTCAACTTCGACTTTACCCAACAGGACAGCTATGTGATCGCCAACCCGCCATCATTTGGTCAAATCCAAGTGAACGGTAAGTGGATGATGCACGCTGCTGACGGTAAAAAAGACACCTTCACCGACAACTACGACATCAACTTCAATGATTCGCAGTTGTGGAAAAGTGAAAGTGGTTTCTTTGACAAATACCTATACGGTGACTTCAACATGGACGCTGACATTAACTTCTTAGACAGCGTGATTTGGAAGAAGAATAATGGCCGTTACTCTGTCGTACCGCGTTAATTGGATTCACAAGCCCACTTGGCAAAACCAAGTGGGCTTTAACCTTTGAAAAACCATGCAAAAGTTATTTTTTACCGTTGCATTGTATGCAGCGACGTTAAGCGGAGCATTGGCACAGGATGCCTTTTTCAATGCCCGGCTTACCCTCAAAAAAGTGGATTGCATTGATAAACGGGTGCAGATGGACGTGGAAATACGCTCGGTTCAGAAGGATGCCCCGTTTTATTTAGGCGATGCCAATTTTCGCTTTGGCTACGATGGACGCCTTTTGTCCCGACCTGCCATTGTGCAACAGCACAATTTCAGTCGTGAAGCAGCCAATGGTCAGGAGTATGGAGTGCAAAACTTGAACGGATCTTCAGAAAACATTGCTCAAGGACTGTTATCTCTCAATGTTTTTTATACTGGTTCAGGACAAAAATCTCAAAAAGTAACCTTAGAATGGATGAGTATCGCCACCATTCAGTTTGATATTGCTAATACCAGTATCAACACTCCCTCTCAAGTTCTCTGGTATACTCCGCAAACGTTCCCTAAATCGGGCTTGTCTGAAGTAGTGGCCAATGGCAATGAATTTCAGCTAAAAGTGGTAAAATCGGGCAGCTTTAGTAACGCAACTATTCCCGTGATTTCCGAAGCATGCCCCAATTTATCCTCCAATTCCTCTTCCGGTCCTTCGGTAACGACCAAACCTCCCACGCTTACTCCGTCTGACCCTTCGGTGACGGTTCCCGATCCCGACCCCATTAGCAATGTAAGTATTGGGATTGAGGGCGATGATTTGGTCATCCCAGAGGGTTTCTCTCCGAATGGTGACGGAGTCAATGACGTGTTTGCGTTACGGAATAAAAAAGGGGTAAAAATCAACCTGCAAATTTACAATCGTCTAGGTGTCCTGGTGTACACAAATGCCGACTATCGAAACGATTGGGACGGGCTTGATACCAACGGGAAGGGCATTTCAGAAGGTACTTATTTTTATGTCATCAAAACGGCCGATGGGCAAAATTATCGAAGAGCACTTACGATAGCACGCTAGTTAGTTGTCTGAATTACTGAGTAATTAAAAAACCCCGCTGAATTGATCAGCGAGGTTTTTTAATTACTCATGTTACGCATGAGTAGCTTGTTTTAAATTAGACAGTTCTTGGAAAGCTGCCTGAAGAATGGAATGCCCCTAACACCTCTGGAAGATGACCTAAATGCCTTGATCTTAGCATTAAAAGACACGGCCGAAGCATTTGTGCTCCTGTTGTTGAAGAAATTCAGGATGTCCAAATAATGTGTTTGAATAGACCTTGCGACAGTTTTGAAAGAATCAAGACCACACTCTTCCACTTCATTGTACCAAAGCGCCAATTTTTTGAAGGCCTGCTCTTTGGATTTACAAGCTCGAAAAATGGCTCGTAACCCTGTTGCCAATCGGTAGGCTCGCTCGATAATCGGGTAACGCTCAAAAAGCAATCTTGAACGTTGAACTTGCGAGCCTGTCCATTTGTCATGATGTTTGAATAACAAATACCTGCTTCTAACCAACAACTGTTTGAGTGTATCGCCGTTAGCTAGAATTTCAGGTTGACAAGGCAAGTTACTTTGCTTTGCAGTTTCAATCGCTTGATTTTCCTGATCAAGTGCCTGCCATCTGTATTTGACCCTGACTTCCTGAACCGCATCATAGGCTAATTTTTGGACATGGAACCGGTCGATGACCTTTGATGCCTTTGGAAAACAACGACTTACAATCAGTCCCATATTGGCTGCCATGTCTAGGGTCACCTCCCGAACTTTGCCTCGAATACGCTTCGAAATCTTGCTCAAAACCTCGATAACTGAGCTGGCTTGCGTCCCTTTTACCATCGCTACTAATGAACCTTTTCGACCTTTAGCAGCCTTGTTGGTTACAATCGTATAAAGTTCACCATTGGACAGTGAGGTCTCATCAATGCTTAAATATGGACCGATATTTTCAGAATATAAAAGCCAGTCGGCGGCATGCTCACGTTGCTTCCAATCTTTATAATCACTGATATGATCTTTATATGCTCTTGAAGTTGCTTACCATCCAAATGGAAATATTTACCCAACTGTGAACAACTAACAGGGTGATTATCAATACAGTCCTTTTAAAAAATCCCGCGGCGGCGTACCGTGCGAACTCTTTGGTCATCCGAGTCCCCTGTTGCACTACATTCCAGTCCCTGCTGATAATTTCGCCAGTGGCCTTAACTTCCCAACGACGACGTTTAATGCAAAGTGTAACACGATGATTACGAATGGGAAAGTCCTGAATATATATCTCAGGTAAAAAGCCTTTGGACTCTAATTTGTAATCTTTGTATTCGCCGGGTGGCAGATTCTTTTCTTGCAGATAGATGTGAAGACCCGTCAGGCCTTCAACGATTTTAGAAAGTTCGAAATAGTCGAGGATCCCCTCAGGTAATAGAAAACGAACTAAGGATAAGTAAGATTCTTGCAAGGCAGTCAATATTGATTCTCTGCAAAACAACTACATTTTTAGCTGCCCCCCTACTTTTCCAACGCTCTCCACAACTTTTGGTCTTGATCCATACTCTGTTTTGTGGTGCAAGTAGAATTAAAAAAGCACTTAACATTTCTGCTAAGTGCTTGACTTTTAGGGCTCCCGAGGCTGGGCTCGAACCAGCGACCCTCTGATTAACAGTCAGAAATTCAAGCTTTAGCTTCTTTTGTATTATTTAATAAATATTGCTGTATATCAGCTATTTACAAATCAGAAAGTTGGTCAACTTTAGATTCTTTTATTTACTTTTATCATATTTGTGTATCAAATTGTGTATCAAATTTTATTTCCATTTTTCCAGCTATGAAATCACATATACCAACAGCAAATGTTATTTTAGACACTCGCAAAGAAAAAAATGATGGAACTTACCCACTGAAACTACGCATCACATTTAATAGAGCACGTAAGTATTTTAATGTGGGTCTGCCATCACTCAGTCTGGAAGATTACAAAAAACTGGATTCATCTAAAGTACGAGACCCTTTCCTGAAAGATGTAAAGGTAAACATTACGGCCCGTGAGTCAAGGGCTCTTGATGTATTTAGTCAACTCAATCCATTTAGTTTTGACGAATTTGAAAAATTATTTTTCCCAAAAGAAGATGGAGCAGTATTCTCCAATGTGTATACAGCTTTTGATTCCTACATTACTAAACTGAAACAGCAGGGCAGAGTTTCAACAGCCACTTCCTACGAATCAGCCAAGAATTCCCTTCAACAATTCAAGAAGAAACTCATGTTTGAAGACATAACTCCTGACTTTCTCAATAGTTATGAACGGTTTATGCTTGCCAGTGACAAATCTTCAACCACTGTGGGCATTTACCTTCGCAGCCTACGAACCATTTACAACCAAGCCATAGAAAATGGTATAATTGGCAGGGAAAAGTATCCGTTCAGGAAATCAAAATTCCAAATACCCGCAGGTCAGAATATTAAAAAAGCCCTTTCATTGGCAGAATTGAAACAAATCTTTGAGTATGAAGCCATCCCAAACAGCCCAGAAGATAAAGCAAAGGATTTCTGGATATTCTCTTATTTGTGCAATGGCATAAATATCAAAGACATCTGCCGACTTAAATATTCCAACTTAGACGGGGATAGGATAGCATTCCAAAGGGCAAAGACTGAGCATACCAAAAAAGGTAATCAAAAGCAGATTGTGGTCTATCTGAGTGAACAAGCAAAAGCGATTATCACAAAGTGGGGTAATCCTAACCGATTGCCAAGCAATTACATTTTTCCTATTTTGCAACCTAATATTGATCCTCAGCGAGAGAGAGAATTAGTGCAGTACCTCACCAAGCAGGTCAACAAATACATGAAAAGGATAGTAGCTGAGCTGGAGATTGATAAACCAGTGACTACTTATGCTGCAAGACATAGTTTTTCAACTGTGCTTAAAAGGAGTGGTGCTCCCATTGAGTTCATTTCTGAAAGCTTGGGGCACAACAGCCTCAAAACCACAGAACATTACCTCGATAGCTTTGAAGATGATGTTAAAAAGAAATACGCCGAATCACTGACAAATTTTAATTGACATGAACTTTGAAGCTATTCAAAAATTAATTGCTGATGAAAAGGATGGAGTTACCTATAACGACTTTTGCAAACGTTTAAACTCCTATCCCATTCATCGGGACTCGTTGGGTGAGGAGGTCATTGGAATAATTGAAAGGGTGGAAGATGGAAGCTATACTGTAGAAGACTACGAAACTTATTTAACTTTTGACCTGACTCAATGTGACCGTTTGTGTGTAAATTCTAACGATGAAGTACAAGTACTGGCTTATGAGGAGCTACATGACAGCTATTACCAAGTCCGTCTTAACCAAAGTATGGAAGAGCTGTCCCGAGAATTTGAAGCATGGAAATTCAAATTAGTCGCAGAGTGTGACGAAGAGAGTTTTGATAAAATTATAAGCACTACTCAACGGAAGCTACGCTATTATGAAGAGGAGTTATTAGGTACAAAGTCGTTTGCTTCTTATCTTCCAATCATTCAATCAAACTTTCTGAAAATTGAAGATAGCCTACTGGAATTGAAGAGACGTCTTTGGCCAAAAAACGAAGTTATTGCTCAAAAGGAGCCAGAGTCAGTTGCGAACAGTAAGAATGAAAATAAATTCAACAGCATGGAGCTTGACTTGGTCAAAAAACATTTTTGGCAACTAACTCAAAAAATAAGTAAGGCAGGAGGAAAGCCACACCTCAGTGAGAAACAGTTTGAGCAATTTATTACGAACGCTTTCTCAGGCCATGATGACTCTCCTAAAGAAAAAATAAAAATGAATATCGCACACGGAGAATTCGGGACAATACGGTTTTTGTTTTATAAATTCTACGATTTGTGCAAAATTGATTATGAATCAACAAATCAAAACAAAGATAAATATGTTCGCTTGCTGACTGATAATTTTGAGGGATTTGACTACAAAAAAACTGCCGATAACTTTAACAAATAGGCTTAAAATACTGTGTTTGTACTATTTTAGTACTTTCTTTCTACTGAAATACTGCGTTTCAAATTCCCATTATTCAATCCAATAGTTTTGATCCGGAAAATCAAACAATTGGACAAATGAAAGAAAACGCAGTAATTATCACCACCCCCGCAGACCTCGAACAACTGATACAAACAGTTGTTGAGCGAGTTGTCTCCAACCACTTCCAAGTCAAAAATAAGGACGATCCAGACCTCACTTACCCAACAATTATGGGTACGGAGCAGGCTGCATCATTTTTGGGTATTGCCGAATCAACTCTTTACCGATACACCAGTAAGCGGCTCATTCCCTATCATAAAAGGTATCAAAAACTATACTTCAAAAAAGCGGACCTTCAAAACTGGGTTAATGAAGCACGCAACAATACAATTAATGAACTGAAAAACAGTATTTTAAAGACAAAAAAATTATGAATCAGACAATATATACAATGGCCGAGGTGACGGAAATCCTAGGCTTTAAAAACAAACAAAAGCTATTTGCATTTTTACGCAGGTACAATATACTACAAGGCCAGTTACCTGCTCGGGAATTTTTAGTTGTGGGCTATTTTGAAACCCGCCCTTACCACATATATGGCAAAAACGGGAAGTATGTTTTTAAAACCGTTCAATTGATTCAGGTCACTCCAGAAGGTTTGAAATTCATACAAAATCTCCACAAACTTTTAACAAAAGACCTGTATGCATCACCTTTTGCCAACAATTAATACTCCGCTAACAAAACAAACTATCTTGGCCGCTACCAACGGCGGTCTTGATATTTTCAGCCATTATATTTCAGATTTTGAACAGCCAAAGAAGGCTTTTAAGGCTGTTTTCAGAAAGGATGAGCACCCTTCCGCCAATGTGTTTCAGGGGGAGTCGGGAGTGTATATTTATAAGGATTTTGCGGAAGGAAAGCCAATAAATGCCATTGATTTTGTAATGAGGCTGAAAAATTGTCCATTTTATGATGCCCTCATTTACATAAACCAAGATTTAGGGTTACGTCTTAGGGAAGCACAAAACAGGGGCTCTTTTGAGGTGGGGGGAAGTTTTGACTATTGGAGTCAGTTTGAGGATGCCTCCACTACTGTTTCCCGAATTGCAGCAACCCTGACTAAGTACGAAGTAGCAGGTGTAAAAAAATACGTCACTGATAAAGGATATACGGTAAGCACCACAGCAGAAAATCCAGCTTTTGCTTTCAATTTGGGAGAGGGATATACAAAAATTTATCGACCATTAGAAAAGAACCCAAAGCACAAACACTGTTACATTGGCAAAAGAACTTCGACCTACCAAAGCATTTTTGGCCTTTCACAACTACCCGCACAATGCTCCGTTATTCTGCTCGTAGAAGGCTTAAAAGACTGCATTATTGCAAATACCAACCTGAATGAAGATGGCATTTACGCAGTTGGTTTGGACAATGTGAGCACCAAAATACCAGATGAAATTCTTCGACAGCTTCACTCCAAAGCTAACCATGTAATCCTATGCTTAGACACTGATGAAATAGGGCGTAAGGAAAGTAACCGCAAATCTCAGCAATATGGGTTACGCAATTTTATTTTACCCTCTTTGCTAAGTGAAAATGGTGGTAAGGATATTTCGGATTGGTTTTGTTTGAAATTGGATAAACGATTGTTGTTAGACAGCTTGGGGGAAGTGTTGGCTTCCCCTGAGCCAAAACTCAGCATAACACCCGAACCTAAAGAAAATAAGCCATTGCCCTTGCTGGAGTCTTTACTCGAAACAGAAAAGAAACTGGCCCAGCTAGCAACACAGCCAATTGTTTATTCTCCGCCATTGGTCAATATGGGGGAAGTACCCATTATTCGGAGAGGGACAATCAATATTATTCAGGGTAAGTATGGCTCCCATAAGTCAAGAATTGCGGAGGCATTTTGCAGTTTACTGATTGCCAACTCTTCCGATTGTATGCAGCACTGTCTTAATTTTGAAAGGACAGATGAGGCAATTACGGTGGTTTATATTGACACGGAACGGAACCTAAATGAAGAATTTCCTACTGCCATTCAATCCATTAAGCAAAAAGGCTGTTATGGAGTCAATGACACCCCAGTAGATTTTAGGTTTACATCCATCAAACAAGTACCCCGAAACAAAAGGCTACAAGCCGTAAAGACATTTATTGAACAGATACGTACACAAACTACCTACCCCATGTTCGTACTTTTGGATGTGGTTACGGATTGTGTAAGTGATTTTAACAATGCCTCGGAGTCAATGCAGTTGTTTGACTACTTGGGGAATTTGTGTGACAATTTTGGATGTACTTTTTTGTTGGTCATTCACCAAAACCCTAATTCTGACAAAGCACGCGGACACACTGGAACTGAAGCAACCAACAAAGCTTCTACCGTGATGCAGATTGGGTATGAAAAAGGGAAAAATAATGAGGATACCGACCTTATCAGTCTCAAATTTTTAAAAATCAGAAGTGCAAAAAGGCCAACACCTGTTCATTTGTTGTACGATGAAAACCAAAAAGGGCTTGTTTTGGCTCATTCTGATTTTATCCAAAAAATTACAGCAGAACGCAGACAGGTGGCAGACAGTGAATTGGTAGCAGAAAAATTGGGAGAGCTTTTGAAGCCTTCAATGCCCCAAAAAGAGTTGCTCTTGGTTCTTAAACAGAGCTTTGAGTGTTCAGAAAACACCCTCAAAAGCAGGTTGGAGGAAATTACTGAGAAGAAAATCGAAATCATTGACCACAAAGGCAACATCTGTACATTACGAGCCCACACGGCCAATGGAAAGCCAACGGTTTATGAATTGGAGGTATCGGAACAGATAACAGAAAGTGAGCAGCCTTTTATGATTTGTGAATTGTTCTAAAATTACCCAGCCAAGACAATGCCCTATAAAAGGAACATGCGTTTTGGTTGGTTTTTTACTGTTTTTTTAATGTCATAACCACGCCAAAGTAGCCTCCTGAGATACCTTTGATGGTACATTCTGACTAAAAAACTATTTTCAGTAGAAATGTTACCGACATATTTTCTTGTTTTTCAAATTACTTCCGCTAAATTTGTAGAAAATTTACTGACAAAAAAACTTGAAGTATTTATTAAAAGATATTGCCACCATTCAAACAGGCTTATACCCTAGCCCTAACTGGCTGGGGAATGATGTGGCTTTTTTGCAGGCCAGACACTTTGATGAAAATGGAGTTCTAACGGCTGCACTTCTACCTGAATTACCACTCAATGACCAAACCGAAAAGCACTTATTGCAGGAAGGAGACTTGCTGTTTGCAGCCAAGGGCTCTAAAAACTTTGTTGCATTGTACAGAAAAGAGTTTGGTCCATGTGTAGCCTCTTCCACTTTTTTGGTCATAAAATTAGCTAATAAGGAAGTAGAACCTGCGTATTTGGCTTGGTTTATGAATTTTCCAACCACTCAAAAATTGCTCAAAGGCAATGCTATCGGCACCTCTTTGCCTTCCATACCCAAAAACGTATTGCAGGAACTGGAAATAGATGTACCTACGCCCTCTACCCAACATACTATTGTAAAAATTCATACTTTGCAGCAGAAGGCGACTGCAATTCAAATGCAAATCATTGAGCTTAGAGCGACACAAATCCACCATCTTTTATTGAAAGCATCCCAAAAATAATGACATACCCGATGGAAAAATTGATTACCAGTACCGAAGTGAGGCAGATTGTATGGAAAGCCTGTGATACATTCAGGGGTATTATTGACCCAAGCCAGTACAAAGATTACATCTTGACCATGCTTTTTTTGAAGTATGTCAGTGACGTACACAAGGAAAAGCATAAACAATATCTCGAAAAATACCAAGGGGATGAAGCTCGGGCAGAAAGAGCCATGAGGCATGAACGATTCATTGTACCTCCCCATTGCAGCTTTGATTATTTGTATGAGCACCGCAATGAGGTAAATATCGGGGAGCTTATCAACATTGCCCTGAATGATTTTGAGGATGCCAACCGTGAAAAACTCAGCAGTGAGGATGGCAGTGGGGTATTCCGTAATATTGACTTCAACAACAGCAATTTAGGGGATGCTAAGGACAAAAATACTCGCCTCAAAAACCTGCTGATTGATTTCAGCAACGAAAAGCTCAATTTAGCCCCCTCACATTTGGAAGGAGCTGACATCATAGGTGATGCCTACGAATACCTGATTGCCAACTTTGCCAGTGATGCGGGCAAAAAAGCAGGAGAATTTTTTACCCCCAGTGAAGTTTCTACCCTTTTGGCCAAATTGACCAAATCAAAGCCCGGAGCCAGAATTGCCGACCCTACCTGTGGCTCAGGCTCTTTACTCATTAAAGCGGGTAAAGAAGTAGGCTCTCCCAATTTCTCACTCTACGGACAGGAAGCCAATGGCAGTACATGGGCCTTGGCAGTGATGAACATGTTTTTGCACGGTTTTGATAATGCCACCATTCGTTGGGGAGATACCATTCGTAACCCTAAACTCAAAGAGGGTGATACCCTGATGAAATTTGATACAGTTGTAGCCAACCCACCTTTTTCATTGGATAAATGGGGCAAAGTGGATGAAAAAGATGAGCAAAAAACCAGCAACAACTTTGACCCTGAAAAAGACACTTATAACCGCTTTTGGAGGGGTGTACCTCCTAAGAGCAAAGGAGACTGGGCTTTTATCAGCCACATGATTGAAACTACCTATGAGGGCCGTGGAAAAGTAGGGGTGATTGTTCCTCATGGAGTATTGTTTAGAGGCAGCAGCGAAGGAAAAATCAGGCAACAAACCATTGAAGAGAACATTTTGGAAGCTGTGATAGGCCTCCCTTCCAACCTGTTTTTTGGTACGGGTATTCCTGCGGCTATTCTGATTTTTAATAAAGGCAAAGGAGACAATACCAACGTACTATTTATAGACAGCAGCCAGCACTACGAAGCAGGCAAGAACCAAAATAAACTCCGCAGCACAGATATTGAGCACATTGTAGACACCTATCGTAAATTCAACGAAGGTCAGTTCTCAGCAGGGGTGGTAGAAGAAAAATATAGCTACGTGGCCACTTTTGAGGAGATACAGGCCAATGATTTCAACCTGAACATTCCCCGCTATGTTGATACATTTGAAGAAGAGGATGAAATTGATATTGCGGCCGTGCAACAGGAGATTGAAAAGCTGGAAGTGGAGTTGAAAATTGTACAGGCTGAAATGGGGAAATATTTAAACGAATTAGGATAATGAATCATTTACGAAATATACCTAGCGACTGGGAAATATTGGAATTAAAAGAGATTACAGAAAAAATAATGGTAGGTATCGCAAGCGCAGCAACACATGCTTACCGCAACACTGGAGTAATTCTCTTTCGAAATCAAAATATCAAAGAAGGTTTTTTAGATGATTCAGATTTACTTTTTATAGATGAAGCCTATGAGAGGGTACACAAAAATAAACGACTTAAAAGTGGAGATATTTTAATTGCCAGAACTGGCTATCCGGGTACAGCCTGTTTGGTACCAGATCTATACAATGGCGCTCAAAGTTTTACAACTTTAATAGCAAGACCCTATCATAACATTGTGAACAAAGAGTATCTCTGTTTTTATATTAACTCGGAGTTAGGGCAAGGATATTTTGAATTAAATCAAATTGGTGGAGGTCAAAAAAATGTGAATGCAGGAACATTGGAGTTTATGCCAATACCTTCCCCTCCTCTTCCCGAACAAAAAGCCATAGCCTCTTGCCTCAGTACGTGGGATGAAGCCATCCAAAAAAGCTCCCAACTCATCACTCAAAAAGAGCTTCGCAAAAAATGGCTAATGCAGCAGTTACTTACAGGGAAGAAGCGATTAAAGGGGTTTAGTGGGGAGTGGAAGGAAGTAAGATTTGGGGATATAACCTTAAATTTTTCTCGAAGGAATAAAGGACTGATTGATGCAAAAGTCTATTCAGTTACTAACACAAACGGCTTTGTTTTGCAATCAGACCATTTTGAAAGAGAAGTTGCAGGAAATGACTTATCAAATTATAAAATAATAAAGCGGAATGAATTTGCATATAATCCTGCAAGAATCAATGTTGGGTCATTGGCATATTTTGAAGACGAGGTTGGAATAATCAGCTCACTTTATGTATGTTTTTCAACTAAAAAAGACATACTGGACTATTATTTATTGCAATTTTTGAGGCTTGAACACACTAAACACCGAATCGAGAGTTTAGGTGAAGGGGGTGTAAGAGTGTATTTATGGTATGACCTCATAGCAAAAATCAAAGTTAAGTTACCTTCCCTCGAAGAACAAACTGCCATTGCCCAAATCCTGCAAACTGCCGACAAAGAAATAGAACTTCTCAAAAACAAGCTATGCCAGCTCAAAGAGCAAAAGAAGGGATTGATGCAGGTGTTGTTAACGGGCAAAAAGAGATTAAAGCTATGAATCAGCAAGAGTTAGAAAGCACACTTCAATACTTACAGAACTTGCCAAGCGAAACGGAAGTGGTGGAGTTTAAAGAGGCAAAAGCCAATTTTGATTTTAATAAACTTGGCAAGTATTTTTCTGCCTTAAGCAATGAAGCAAATCTAAAAAATCGCCCTTTTGCATGGTTGGTTTTTGGGATTGAAAACAAACATCATGCCATTGTTGGTACCCAATTCCGTACCTCACGGAAAGACCTTGATAGCCTAAAAGGAGAAATAGCCAACAAGACCACTTCGCGCATCACATTTATGGAAATTTATGAACTTCCACTAACTGAAGGTAGAGTGATTATGTTTCAGATACCCGCCGCACCAAAAGGGGTTCCTCTTGCCTTCGAGGGGCACTATTATGGCAGAGACGGTGAAGAACTATCTCCTTTGAATTTGGAAGAAATAGAGCGTATAAGGGCCCAAGCTATCAATAACGATTGGAGTGCTGGTATTGTCAAAGAAGCTACAATTGATGATTTAGATGATGAAGCAATTAAAGTTGCCAGATTAAATTTCAAAAGTAAGTCTCCGGATAAAGCTGCGGAAGTAGATAACTGGGATGATATAACCTTCCTTAACAAGGCTAAAATCACCATTAAAGGCCAAATCACCCGTACTGCAATTATACTTTTAGGAAGAGAAGAAGCTGAGCATTTTATTTCTCCAGCAGAAGCCAAAATCAGGTGGATTCTTAAAGATAGCAAAGGAGTTGAAAAAGACTATTTAATAGTCAGTTGCCCTATGCTTTTGGCAGTAGATAAAATATATACCAAAATTCGCAATCTCAAATATCGCTATATAAAAGACGATACTCTATTCCCCGATGAAGTGAATCAGTATGAGCCTTACAGTATCAGAGAGGCTTTAAATAATTGTATTGCCCATCAGGATTATACAAAGTATGGCCGTATAAATGTGATTGAAATGGAAGACCAGTTAGTGTTTACCAATCTGGGAAGTTTTATTCCCGGTAGTGTAGAAAAGGTTGTCAGAGAAGATGCTCCCGAAGAGCTTTACCGAAACCGTTTTTTAGTTACAGCCATGTTCAACCTAAAAATGGTAGATACAGTAGGTGGAGGAATCAAGAAAATTTTTAACTACCAAAGAGCCCGCTTTTTTCCAATGCCAGATTATGATTTGTCTGAGGGGAAGGTCAAGGTAACTATAGCCGGGAAAGTATTGGATATGGAATATGCTCGCATCCTAGCACAAAACAAAGATTTGACCTTGGAAGAGATAATGATGCTGGATAAGGTTCAGAAAAAACACTTATTGACTGATTTTGAAGAAAAACACCTTAAAACTAAAAAACTGATAGAGGGGCGTAGACCCAATTATTACATTGGCATTAAGGTGGCTCAAGAGACAGGCCAAAAAGCAGCGTATTCCAAAAACCGAGCTTTTGATAAAGATTATTATCTTGACTTGATAGTAAAAGCTATTAAAGAACATAAAAGTGTAGATAGAAGTGATGTGGATGAATTACTATGGAACAAGCTGCCTGACTGGATGAATGATAGACAAAAGAAAAGTAAGATAAAAAATCTTTTATCTGAACTGCGAATGAAAGGTACGATTAATAATGCAGGTAATGATGCAAAACCTAAGTGGATAATTACAAAGAAAGTACAATGATACAGTAAAAGAAGAAGTAAAAATGGTGTAAGAAAAGATACTAGAACTAGAAGAGATTAGAAGAGATTAGAAGAGATTAGAAGAGATTAGAAGAGATAGTAGATGATATAAGAACCAAAAGATTAGAAGATAGAACTAATCAAAGGTTATAATAGAAGCAGTTTAAAATTACTATTTATCCAGCTAAAGAAACAGTAACTAACTTCATAATTGATAAGAAATAAATATAGAGTATAAATAAACCATGAATACACCCAGCTTTAAAGAAGACCATGTTAGTCAGTTACCTGCTTTGCAGTTACTGCAAAAGTTGGGTTATACCTACCTTCCCCCCGAAAAAGCCCTCAAACTGAGGAACAATAAAATCAGTAATGTACTGCTGGAAGAAGTCCTTCGTAAGCAACTGAAAGAAATCAACAGCATTCGGGTCAGTTCAACCAAAACCTCCTTTTTCAGCGATGCCAACATTGAGCTAGGAATCCATGCCCTCAAAGAACTACCCGTGAATGAAGGGTACATGACTGCTTGTGAGTCTGCTTACAACCTTCTCACTTTGGGTAAGGCATTGGAGCAAAGCATTGATGGTGACAAAAAAAGCTTTACGTTACAATACATTGATTGGAAAAATATCCACAACAACGTCTTTCATGTCACGGAAGAGTTTGTGGTAATGCGCAGCACAAGTAAAGATACCTACCGCCCTGATTTGGTGCTTTTTGTCAATGGTATTCCCTTGTGCATCATTGAGTGCAAAAGACCTGACATCAAATCTCCCGTGTCAGAAGCTATTTCCCAACATACCCGAAATCAGCAGGAAGATGGCATTAGGCCATTGTACATGTACAGTCAATTGCTGTTGAGCATTGCTACTTTGCAGGCGAAATATGGCACTACTGATACCAAAGAAGAATTTTGGGCTGCTTGGAGAGAAGAAGGAGCCACAGAACAGCAACAAGCGCAAAAAGACCTGCTGAAAGAGCTTATCAATACGCCATTGAGTCCTGAACAAAAGCAATTACTCTATCAGGACCGTGAGTATTGGGAAGTAAAATATATGGAGCAGCTTGAAAAATCAACATTGGAAGTAAGTGTACAGGATGAATATTTATTTAACCTTTGCCGACCCGAAAGACTGATGGAGCTATCCAAAGACTACATTCTGTTTGAAGGGGGCACTTACAAAAAGATAGCCCGTTATCAGCAGTACTTTGCCATTAAAAAGGTTATCAAACGCATTCAGAACATTGAGCAGGGAAGAAGGCAAGGAGGAGTTATTTGGCATACCCAAGGCAGTGGTAAGTCACTCACAATGGCTATGCTAGCCAAGAAAATTTACCAAACCATTCGCAATCCCAAAATAGTGTTGGTCACAGACCGCATTGATTTAGATACTCAAATCACTGACACATTCAGCAAAGTGGATGTCCCAGTACATAATGCCAAAACAGGGAATCAGTTAGTGGCACTGCTACAAAGTAAAAGTGATGCAGTAGTGACCACCATTATCAATAAATTTGAAGCAGCAGTTAATCAGTTGGCCAATACCCCTTTAGAATCCCCAAATATTTTTGTCTTAATTGATGAAGGCCACCGTACTCAATACGGAACTTTCAACGTGAAAATGCAAAAAGTGCTGCCTAATGCCTGCTTTTTGGCATTTACGGGAACTCCCCTGATGAAAAAAGAAAAAAGCACAGCCCAAAAATTTGGAGGAATCATTGATGACTACACTATTTTACGAGCTGTTGAAGATGGGGCCATTGTACCCATCATGTATGAAGGACGATATGCCATTCAAAATGTTAATCAAAAAGCCTTAGATCGCGGGTTTGAAAGTGTGGCTGAGCCCCTTAGTGAATACGAAAGAAAAGACCTGAAAAGAAAATACAGCCAAGCAAACCTCATTGCCAAAACCGAACAACGGATTGATGAGATAGCCAGAGATATTTCAGACCACTATACCCAAAACTGGGGTGTGGATAAAACGGGAGAAAGAAGTGGATTCAAGGGAATGGTGGTAACCCCTGACAAAGCAACGGCCATTAAGTACAAAAAAGCTTTTGATTTGATTGGAAAAGTTACCACTGAAGTAATCATATCCCCCTCTGATGACCGCCAAGGTAATGATGATATTCACGAAGAGTCCACGGATGAAGTAGTGGCCTTTTACAAAAAAATGGAGGCTAAATTTGGAAAGGACTTTGAAAAAAAACTGATAAATCAATACAAAAAAACGGATTACCCTGAGCTCATAATTGTAGTTGACAAACTGTTGACAGGATTTGATGAACCGCGTGTGGTGGTCATGTACGTTTGTAAAAAGTTAAGAGAGCATACCCTCTTGCAAGCAATAGCAAGGGTAAATCGAGTAGCCGAAGGCAAAGAATGTGGCTTTATCATTGATTATGAAGGCATTCTTGGAGAACTGGATGAAGCAATGAATGTGTACAACGATTTGTCTGAATTTGACAAGGATGATTTGCAGGGTACACTCACCGATGTTAAAGAAGAGATAAAAAAATTACCTCAACGCCATTCAGTGCTGAATGACCTTTTTAAATCCATTTCCAATAAACTGGACATCGTAAGCTACTCAAACCTTTTGGCTGACGAAGCAATAAGAACAGAGTTTTACCAAAAATTTACTGCTTTTGCCAAGTGCTTAAAAATAGCACTTTCCTCCCTAGACTATGAAAACAACACTCCTCAAAAGACAAAATCGCTTTATTTAAGCCATTTTAAGTTTTTCACCAACCTCAGAAATGCAGTCGTTAACACCTATTCAGACAGGGTTGATTTCAAAAAATACGAGAAGCAGCTCCAAAAACTGCTTGACCAACACGTAACCACTGAGGAGGTCATCCGACTGACTGAGCAGGTCAGCATCTTGGATGCCACTGCTTTTGAAAAAGAGTTGGAAAAAGTGGTAGGCAGTAGGGCCAAAGCTGAGACAATTGCGAGTAGAACAAGCAAACACATCAGTGAGCGAATGGATGAAGACCCAACCTTTTACAAAAGGCTATCTGAACTCATTCAGCAAACCATTGCTGATTTACGGGCCTTTCGTATCTCAGAATTGGAGGCTATCAAAAAACTGAAAGAATACCGAGAGCAGGCTATCAGTAAAAAAGGAGATGACATTCCAACTGACTTACAAAATAAGGAAGAGGCCATTGCCTTTTACCGATTGATTGTGTCTTCCATTAAGCTCTCACAGGAGCAGGGCATAACTTTTGCACAAGAAACGGATGCCATTATTCGCAGATATGTAGTGGTTGATTGGCCTAATAAGTTGGACATAGTTCGGAAGATTAACTTTTACATTGGGGAATACCTCATTGATGAACTCCAAATGCCAATTTTGGAAGCCGAAGAACTAGCCAGCAAATGTGTAGAAATAGCCAAAATACGGTACAAAGCATGATTCATTCCATTCAATTTGGGTCCAAAACAATAACCTTCAAGCTCCAATACGGGACACGTAAATCTCTGGGTATTACAGTAAATCCTGAATTGGAAATAATTGTCAAAGCACCCATGGATGCCCCTTTGGATAAAATTGAGGAAATTGTCAGAAAAAAAGCCCCTTGGATAATCAAACAGCAAAGCTTCTTTTTGTCCTTTTACCCTAAAACCCCAACCCGCAAATACATTGGCGGAGAAACCCATCTTTATTTGGGCAGGCAATATCGGCTTAAAATTGATTACGGGGTGCCTGAAACAGTCAGAATTAAGGGAAGGTATATTGAAGTACGAGCCAGAGAGCAAGCACGGGTCAAAGAGTTGGTTACCCTGTGGTATTTGGAACATGCACGGGCAAAATTCCCCCCAATAGCCCAACCACTAATTGATAAATTCAAGGTGTATGACGTAGAGCCATCTTCGATTGTTTTAAGAGACATGCCCACTCGCTGGGGAAGTTGCACCCCCAAGGGTAAAATCATTTTGAACCCCGAATTGATAAAAGCACCTAAGGGCTGCATTGAGTATGTAATTATTCACGAACTCTGCCATCTTGTCCATCACGACCACACACAAAAATTCATCGACCTCCAAACCAAAATGATGCCTGATTGGGAGAAATGGAAATCGAAATTGGAAAAGTTGTTGGCCTGAAATACTGATGTAAAGCCACCCAACCAAAACAAGCAGGTATATAGGGGGTTGGGTTGGTTGGGTTTAGTTTTCGAGTTCAAAAGTGAATGATCCAATTCGACAACTAGCCAACCCAAAGGCATATATTGGGTAGTGTATTGGTTGGGTAGCTACCGCTTGATAACTTTTTGATTCAATTAATGGCAATTAGGCTAAAAAGTAGTTTATTCAAACTTGAAAAGTTCGGGTAGTTCAACCCCTAAAGCTTGGGAGAGGGCATAGGCAGTACTGATGGTGGTATTTACTTCTCCCCTCTCAATGTTACCTACCTGATTCTTAGACAGATTGGCTCTGAAATACAGTTCCTCTTGGCTTAAACCTTTCAGTTCTCTGAGCCTACGGAGGTTTTCACCAAACCTTTTTAAGAAGCCGTTATCACGAATTTTTGTCACAGCCCAAAACTGAGCTGTTTCTTTTTAACAATCCACCCATTATATTGGGTATATTTTCAAATTTTTACTTAAATAATAAAATATGGAAGACATTTCACAGCTAAATTTATACATGGGTGCCCTATGCAAAACCCTAAATGATAACGGTTTTCGTCAAAAGCTTATCCTTAATGGTGAGCCACGATACATTGATTACAAACTGGATAGGTTAATGCCCGATTTAACTGTTATGCATATAACTAGTGATGTTGAAGCGTTTCAATTTTTAACATCGAAAGGGTTGATTCGTAATGATATATGTCACTTTTGCGGAGAGGCCCCAATTGATGGAAGAAAAACATTTATTGAACCATCCCATAAAATTGCTTTTAGCATTTGTAATCATTGCTACGCTAAGGGAATCCCTCCTACAAAAATTGACGTGAGAAATACTGGCTGTTTAGTTACATTGTTTTTTGTAACACTTACTATTATATTATTACGACTAAATTAATATAATAATTGTCAGTATTTAAATAAATTTCTGGGACTTTATCAAAATCTAACTTAATAAAATGCTGATATTTATAATTATTGTCCTTGTTATTGTCGGGTTCATAATACACGATAATTTGTCCAATCAACTACCCAAAAATGAAAAAATGGATGAGTATCAATATGCTCGTGATTCATATTCAAGGCAAGTAGGTGAAAAAAGTCAACCAGTTGAAGGAACGATGAAAGAGAAGTACCCTAACCTCTTCGATTACGGCTATGACAAAAGATATGAATTAAAAATGGAATTATACAAAGATGATGGGAAAACTATAGAATTTAAACACCCTATTTTGAATAAGGGTATTATTGGATATGTCCACCATGGCATTGAAGATGTATATGGCAAACCGCATATATACGTTGATGTCAAATTTAAGAATGGGAAATTATTTAGAGGTGCAAGGCTGCCTATTGAGGAAGATTTGACAAAAGATGAATATAATGAAGTTTTGGGGCAAATGATTCTGTCTCATTGGTCAAATCCAGACTACGTACAAGCTATTATGAGTTAATAACAGATTTCTTTTTCTTAAGTAATCAGTTTTTTCTTCATTTTGTAAAACTTGATGTAAAATTTTTAATACCCCCTTTTTTTTGAGTGCGTATTGAAACAAGACAGTGTAGAGCTCATCCCCAGCTTACGAAAACACTGCCTCTATATCCCGTCGTGCTTCAAATAAAAATATTACTAATGTACACACGGGGAAAGAGAAAAGTGAAAAATAATTCTTGTTTCACTTTAAAACATTTATCATCATGCTTACCGTAACCAATTACGCAATCCGTACTACTCAGGAGGGGAAAAACTATTATGCCTTAGAACTAACCAGTGATGAGCCTGAAATGGTCTTATCACGTTCTACAGGCAGGTATTACATCACTGCTCGAAAATGTTTCATGAGTACGACATTCAATGAAACAGTTTGTAAAAATTTCATCGGAAAACAATTCCCAGGTTCCATTACAAAAGTTGAATGTACACCTTATGAATTTACTGTTCCAGAAACAGGTGAAGTAATCACTCGTCAGCATCGGTATGAATACAGTCCTTTAGAAAATGGTACACCTGAACAGGCAGTGTTTGGCAACCAATTTGAAACTGCCTGACAGTTCACCACTCATCTACTTTGGGGTAGGGTCTTTCAAAAGGCTCTACCCTTTTTTTTTTCTTTTTTCACCAAAAACATTCTCTAAAATGCAACTACAACCAGCACAGCGTAAAAATGTCAAAATAAAATTAGGGCTACAAGGAAGCTCAGGCAGCGGCAAAACTTATTCAGCTTTACTTTTAGCCTATGGGCTTGTCAATGACTGGAAGCAAATAGCTGTTATTGATACTGAAAACCAAAGTGCTTCGCTTTATGCTCATTTAGGCCGTTTTTATATTCTACCCCTAAAGCCACCTTTCTCTCCTGAACGCTACATTCAGGCCATTAAAGTATGCACTGAGGCCCAAATACGGGTGGTTATTCTTGACAGTTTGAGCTTGGAATGGGAGTATATCTTGGATGCCCATTCACAGCTGACAGGCAACAGCTATACCAACTGGGCTAAATTCACTCCTAGACATCAACAGCTGATTCAAGCTATTCTACAAGCAGATTGCCATATCATCTGTACCCTCAGAGCAAAACAAGATTATGTCCTAAACGAAAAGAATGGCAAGCAGGTGCCTGAAAAGGTAGGAATGAAGCCTATCCAAAGAGAAGGTACTGATTATGAACTCACTTTGGTCTTTGAACTGGACAGTAAACACCACGCCATTGCTACCAAAGACCGTACAGGCTTATTTGCAGGACAACCTGAATTTACCATCACTACCCAAACTGGAAAACTCATTCAGGATTGGTGTCAATTGGGACAGCCTGAGAAACCTTTTCACGAGTATGTCAATGAATGTCAAACAGTGGATGAACTGAGGGAGCTGTACATGTCTCATCCTGAGTATCAGCAATCACATCTGAACTACTTTAACCTGCGTAAAGCCCAGCTACAAAGCCCTATTTCTACCATTTCACCTCAAACTCTATCTACCAATGGAACTGCAACTCGTCAATAACCACTCTTTGGCTCCTGTTATTCAGCAGGAAATTATCACACCCTCAACAGAAGTGGCTTTTATACAGGCCAATACTCTTCCCATGTCTTTGGTTGAATTGGAGCACCAACACCTGATTCCTGTCTTTGTCAAGGACAATGAGCCCGTAATTTCCCATCAGGATTTTATCAATTGTGCCTTAGAAATTGTCCATCAGGTTTTTCCAAATGAAACTGTCCTGTCCCCTGCCATCAGAGTATCTCACCCGATCAAAGGCAGGATTCCCGAAGCCAAGGACAAGCGAGCCAAAGACCTATTACCACATGAAGAAACACTTTATTTTGAGCGAATGATGTTTGTGATTGAAGTAGCCAGCATTAGGGATAGAATCAATGGAAATGAGTTATGTCTGACCATTGGTGGTGTGAAGTCTTACAATCTTGATAACCTTTACAATAGAAAAGGAGCAGATGAGCATTTCAAAATTTTCATTGGTTTTCAGAACAAAGTATGCTGTAACCTGTGTGTTTGGTCCGATGGATTAGTTCTTAACCTGAAAGCAAAGCACCTATCTCAGCTAATGAAGGGGATTTATGAACTGGTATTGGGCTACAAAATGAACAATCATCTCAAAGCAATGCAATCCCTAACGGAATCTTATTTGACCGAACATCAATTTGCTACATTGATTGGGAGAGCACGATTATACCAATTTTTACCCCCTAACGATAAAAAGGAGGTGACCAAACTGAATTTTGTAGATTCTCAGATTAACACTATTGCCAAAGATTACTACCACGATACCTCCTTTTGTAGGGAACAAAATGGAGACATCAACCTATGGAAAGTGTACAATCTCTTCACTGGAGCCAATAAACAAAGTTACATTGACTCCTTTTTGGGGCGGTCAGTGAATGCTTTTGAGTTGATAAACAGTATTGGCAATGCCGTACAGCATCAGCAGTATCATTGGTTTTTATCTTGATTCACCAAAGGGGACCGGTTAAATACGGTCCCTTAATCCAACAATTTTATGGAAACACCTACAATTGACCGATATGAACAATTTAATTATTTGGACCCATTCTCAATTATGGTAGTGAATCAGAAAGGAGAATTACGTAGGTTGTATTGTCCCTTCATTGTAATTGGCAGACTCAATTGGGAAGAAATTTTTGAAGGCTACCAATACAAGGTAGAAATGGTTAAACTTGAACCTCCCAGTCGGATATTCTATGTTATTTCAGGGAAAACGTACACACATTCCCTCTTTAGCATTTATTTAAAAGGGTAAAGAAGAATGGGTGAGCAGTGAGTTGTGTATCAAATTGTGTATCAAATAAAAAAAGCACTTACAAGAATTATCTCGTAAGTGCTTGATTTTTAGGGCTCCCGAGGCTGGGCTCGAACCAGCGACCCTCTGATTAACAGTCAGATGCTCTAACCGACTGAGCTACTCGGGAATTTGAATGCCTACGTCGTTTCCGATTTTGGTGGTGCAAAAGTAAGTAGTTCAGTATTTCAATGCAAGAAATTTTTGAAAAAACTTTACTCCCTTTTCGCTTATTGCCTGACATTCTATAGGTTAAACCTACCAAAAATGACAGATAAATAAATCATGCATCGGTAAGAGGAGGCAAAAACTTCTTAAACTCGCTCCAAAATAAGTGCCTTTATGCGTTGTGCGTCGCTTTTTGTAAAATTTTCAATCACAATTTCGGGCCTTGCGCGGGGAATAACCCTGATGGTCGCGAAAAACATACCACTGTCAATTTCAACACCAGAGATATCGCTATAAAATACAAATTGCTCGGTACCGCCGATGAGTTTTCTCATTTTAAAACTTACACCTTTGTCGGTCAACTGAACCTCATTCGGCCTAACGGGGTCTTTTATACTGCTCGATTTGAATACTTCATTCATGAGTTTAAAATTTAACGTATAATAGTAGGATACTATCCTATGGGTACATAAACTATTTTTTTTGTCTCAAAAAATTCCTCCTCAAAGAAATCTTGAAGTTCAAAGATACGGCTTTTGCGCTTTAGTTCGGCCAACTCTTCATCCAAATCGCCTCCCTTCAGTGCTAAAATACCGTTTGTGATGGGGTGAACATGGTTCCGGCTAATTTTACTACGCACCCAACTATACAACGGTGCAATGCGCGTCACCGCCCGCGTAACCACAAAGTCGTAGTCTCCATCGGCTTGTTCGGCCCGGCAATGTTCTGCTCGAACATTTTTCAAGTCAAGGGCATTGGCGATTTCTTGCACAACTTTGATTTTCTTCCCGATACTATCCACCAAATGGAACTCCGACTCAGGAAATAGAATTGCCAACGGAATCCCAGGGAATCCACCACCCGTACCTACATCTAAAATATTGGCAAACTCTCTGAATTTTACCACTTTGGCAATGCTCATCGAGTGTAATACGTGGCGCTCGTAAAGATTCTCCACGTCTTGTCGAGAAATAACATTAATCTGTGCGTTCCAGAAAGCATAAAGCTCTTGCAATTGCCCAAACTGTGCCTTTTGCTGAGGCGATAACTTTGGAAAATATTTTTCTACTATTTGCATATCATTCATGTTTTACTGATTCATTTGGGTATTACCTCCATCTTACTTTTTTGCGTCGATTGTACCACATCACAAACGACATTGTAAAATAATAGACAAAGAGCGTCAAGTCCATCAATGGAATGGCAAACCAACCTACTGATTTGTGAAGTTTACGAGAAGCAAGGCCCAGTACAATCCATTGTGTCACAAGACGTATACTAAAAAGCACGCCTATGATGATGATGTAGGCTAAGAAAGCCTGATAATTCCATAAGCAGCCTAAAATCAACCCTAAAAATAACATCCACGACAGTACATGCGCACCTGACAATACCGCTAAACGAACTTTATTTCCCGTTTTATAGTATTTGCTAACCGATAAATGTCGTTTCTTTTGGCGATACCAATCTTTCCACGTTGTTTTTGGAAGTGAAACCATAAATGCATCGGCGTTTAGGCAAACAGCCGTATTGTGCCCAGTGGCAATTTCATTCATCAACAAATCATCATCACCACCCGTAACCCGTAAATGCGTATAAAAGCCTTTGTTTTGGGTAAAAAGCGACTTGCTATACATTAAATTCCTACCTACTGCCATGTAGGGCTTTCCTGCTAAGGCTAAAGATAAGTATTGAATAGCTACATAAAATGTCTCAAAACGAATCAAGCGATTGAGAAAACCGTCAAGTTTTTGGTAGGGAGAAAATCCAATAACAATCTGCTTTTCCTCCGTAAGACAGGCCGCCATCCCTTTAATCCACTGATCGGTTGTTGGCCGACAATCTGCATCGGTCAATAATATTACCTCATGCTTCGCGCCTCGCACTGCGGTTGTAACGGCGTACTTTTTGGGCGTAACGTGGTCGTATTCTTGCCTGATATGTACAAAACGAACCTTGTTCCAGACGTTTGCTTCTTCTTCCGCAAATTCTTCAGTTCCATCCCACGAGCGGTCATTCATCACAACCACTTCATAGTTAGGATAGTCTTGCTCGTTAAGCATGGGCAACAACTCGCGTAAATTTTCTAATTCATTGTGCGCACAAACTACCACCGTTACAGCAGGCCAGTGTTTTTTTTCAACGGGAGGCTGTTGGAAAAGAAGTTTCGCAAATACGAACAGGATGTAATACAATTGAACTAAGACAATTACGACAAACAGGCCTAGTAAAATGTTTAAGAAAGGATAAAGGAACCAATTGGTCGAGTAGAATATATCCATGCGGTAGTAAAAAGTCCGCAAATATAACAGGGGTTGGGCAGATGCTAAAGACCTTATGATAGATTAAATGATATAGTATTCTAATTTTGTGCCTCAAAAGTTAATTCACTTTCATGAAATTCGATATTATTCATAAAGATTCTGGCACCAAGGCCCGGGCTGGAGTGATTCAGACCGACCATGGTACCATTCAAACCCCCATTTTTATGCCCGTTGGTACCGCTGGTACTGTCAAGGCAGTACATCAGCGTGAATTAAGGGATGATATAAAGGCACAGATTATTTTAGGGAATACCTACCATCTTTATTTACGCCCAGGGTTGGATATTTTAGAAAAGGCAGGCGGATTACATCGTTTTAACGGATGGGACAGACCTATTTTAACCGATAGCGGCGGGTATCAGGTCTATTCGTTGGCAAAAACAGGGCGTAAAATCAGCGAAGAGGGTGTAAAATTCAAATCGCATATCGACGGGTCTACCCACTTTTTTACTCCAGAGGGCGTCATGGATATTCAGCGCCGAATCGGTGCAGACATTATCATGGCTTTTGACGAATGTACGCCTTACCCATGTGACTTTTCCTACGCGAGGACGTCTATGGATATGACACATCGCTGGCTGAAGCGCTGTTGCGACCGTTTTGACAACACACAGTCTATTTATGGCTACCAACAAACACTATTCCCGATTGTTCAAGGAAGCGTTTATAAAGATTTGAGAAAACAATCAGCCGAGTTTATTGCCAGCATGGAGCGAGAAGGTAATGCTATTGGAGGATTATCTGTGGGAGAACCAGCCGAAGATATGTACGAAATGACCGAGCTAGTTTGTGGTATTTTGCCCGCCGATAAGCCTCGTTATCTGATGGGCGTAGGCACCCCAGAAAATATTTTGGAGAGCATTGCATTAGGTATCGACATGTTTGATTGCGTGATGCCTACTAGGAATGCCCGGCATGGTATTTTATACACAACAGAAGGCGTAATAAATATTAAAAATGAGAAGTGGAAAGATGATTTCAGTCCTATTGATGAGCGTTTAGGGGGCTACGTAAGCACTTCTTACACAAAAGGATACTTAAGGCACCTCATCAAATCAGAAGAAATCCTCGGGGCACAGATCGCAAGTGTTCATAATTTAAGCTTTTATTTATGGCTTGTAGGACAGGCTCGGGAGCAAATTATTGCGGGAACGTTCCTTCTTTGGAAGGCTGAAATTTTGAGAAAATTAATGTACAGACTTTGAAAGCTGGTAAAAAAGAATTTTCTTTAGAGTATCAAAATATTTTTTGAAATAAAAATTGAATCCATACTTTTGTTGGCGAATCTGGTCAGGAAAGACTATTTTTGCGATAGTAGAATTTATAGGTATAGTGAAACGTATCCCCCTTATTCAACAAAAAGGTTTATTATGAAAAAAGTATCTCTGCTTGTCACATTCGTATTGTTGGGATTCTGTTTGCTTGAAACTCAAGCGCAGTACAATCCAAAGGCTCCTTACGAAGGCCCCTACAAGCTGAACACTTGGTCTTTAAGTGCTTATCTTGGTCCAAGTCAATTTTACGGCGATTTACGTGAATATGACTTCTTCCCTGTAGGTACTGACAATTTTGACAGCCGTTCAGAACGTGGAACCATGCATTTTGGTGTATCTCTTGGAAAACAACTCACCTACCTCTTTGGGGCAAGATTGGACGTTGGTGCAGGAAATTTGAAAGGGATGAAACGCCGTATCTACCAATCTTATTTTAATGCCAATTATTTTCAAGCCGATGTCTCAGCCACTGTAAACATTAAAGGTCTTCTTTTTGGACCCACAAAATTAAAACGCTGGAAAATGGATGTGTACGCTGGTGCTGGTCAAGTTTGGTTCAAATCTACCGCTTACCAGTTAGGCTCTGGCCGTTTACAGCGCCGCTCTGATGACTCACCTACCTTGCGTAACAATACGGCTGAACTCAACAAGAAGGCGTCTTCTTATACTCAGGAATGGGTTATCCCTGTTGGTTTTACCGCTTCTTATGAACTAACAAAGTCACTTGATTTAGGTCTTGATTTTCGGTTGAACAACGTAAATACTGAGAAATTGGACGCAACAGTAGGCGGAGACCCTTCTTCTATTTATGATGGTCCATCTGGTGGTCGTTTGTATGAAGCTAGTGATGCAAACAGTTTCTTAGGAACGCCTAAAGGTAGCTCGGCGCTTGATAAATACGGCTACCTTGCTGTAACGTTGACCTACAAATTGGGTAAAAACCCATTACGTGTAGAGAAGAAAAACGGCAAATGGGCGTATGACTTCAACGCACTTGATGCTGGCAAAGGTTTTTACCACTTGCGTTATACCGATCCTAAGTTGCTCGTAAAACCCCCGAGAATTCTTTCATTGGCTGAAATTGATTCAATTGCGAAAGCCAATAAACCTAAAGAAATTGACCCTCGTTTGTTGCAAGATACAGATAACGACGGCGTTTCTGACTACTTCGATAAAGAGCCTAACACTCCCGCAGGAAGTATCGTAACGGGTGCTGGTCAGAAAATCGACTTTGATAAATATGTAAGAGATGCCCTTCCTGGCATGGCTTGCAATGAAATATTTGCCAACATATTGTTCGATACCGATAAAGCCATCATCAAACCAGAGTTTTATGACTTGCTTAACAAAGTGGTTGAGTTGATGAATAAAACACAATGCCGCCTGCAAATGGCTGGTCACGCTGACCGCCGTGCTTCAGACCGCTACAACGTAGCTCTTTCTGAACGCCGCGTAAATGCCGTAAAACAATACCTCGCGCAAGCAGGTTTGAAAGATCCAAACCGCATTGTGGTAGATGCCTACGGTTCATTTAAGCCAATTGCTGATAACGGAACGGTAGACGGATTGAAGAAAAACCGTCGCGTAGAATTGAAATTGATGCCTTAATATCTAAAGGCCTCCCAAATGAAAAGACCTTGGCAAACGTCAAGGTCTTTTCATTTGGTACTAACCACACACGTATTGTATCTTTACGGTCAGATTAATAAATAAAATGTACCAGCAACTCCTCCAGAAAGAGAAACAAATAGCAATTATTGGCCTTGGATATGTAGGACTTCCCATTGCTTTAGAATTTGCCAAATATTTTCGAGTCATTGGATTTGATATTAATCAACATCGTATCGATATGATGAGGGCTGGCCAAGACCCTTCCAACGAATTGGATTCAACCGTTTTTGAAGGTAAAGACATCTTCTTTACGGCCAATCCCGACGATTTGCAACAGGCTCATTTTTTTATTGTAGCCGTTCCTACCCCCGTTGATGATTACAAAGTACCCGATTTGAAACCTCTCATCGGGGCGTCGCACGCGATTGGGGAAGCCCTAAAAAAGGGAGATTACGTGATTTATGAATCAACGGTCTATCCTGGCTGTACCGAAGAAGATTGTTTGCCGATTTTGGAGGCCGAATCTGGGCTGACATTAGGTCAAGATTTCAAAATTGGATACTCTCCAGAACGAATCAATCCTGGAGACAAAGAACGCACCATTGATAAAATCCTAAAAATTGTTTCAGGGAGTGACGCCGAAGCGTTAGAAGAAATTGCCCAAGTCTATGGCAAAATCATCACCGCAGGCATATACAAAGCCCCAACCATCAAAGTGGCCGAAGCCGCTAAAGTAATCGAAAACACCCAACGCGACCTCAATATCTCATTGATGAATGAGTTGGCCATTATTTTTGACATGATGGGAATTGATACCAAAGATGTGATTGAAGCAGCGGGGACCAAATGGAATTTTATTAAACTATACCCTGGCTTGGTAGGCGGACATTGCATCGGTGTTGACCCGTATTATTTGCTCTATAAGGCCAAAAAATTAGGCTACGACCCGCAAGTAATCCACAGCGGACGACGTATCAATGACGGTATGCCTGGGTTTATCGCTAAACGATTGGTACAGATGTTGATTCAAAAAGGAAAAAGCCCTCAGAATGCCAAAGTGCTGATGATGGGTATTACTTTTAAGGAAAATGTCTCGGATATTCGCAACTCAAAAGTGGCGGATTTGGTCAAAGAACTGATGAGCTTCTCCATCAATGTTCACCTTGTTGACCCGTATGCTTCCCCCAATGAAGTCGCCCATGAATATGGATTGACGCTCATTGATAAGCCTTCCAAAGACTATGATGCGGTTATTGTTTCGGTAGGCCATGACGGATATAAAACACTGGATATTAACTATTTCAAGTCTATTATGAATACTGAGCCAATTTTGATGGACTTGAAAGGAATGTATAAAAACACAGAGGAAAATATAACGTATTGGAGATTGTAACTAATAGTTGTAAACGATTATTCTCCAACTGAAATAAATTTTTAGATAGCCAAAACCGAAAGGCTATACTATTGGGCCATAAACAAAAAAAAATGTACGATTATCTTATTGTGGGTGCAGGGCTATTTGGAAATGTATGGGCACACGAAGCCACCAAAAGAGGCAAAAAATGCTTAGTGGTAGACCGTCGGAACCACATTGGCGGAAATACTTACTGCGAAAATGTAGAAGGAATTAATGTTCACTACTACGGTGCACACATTTTTCACACCAATGACAAAGACATTTGGGATTATGTCAACTCATTTGTAGAATTTAACCGTTATACCAATTCGCCCGTGGCAAATTATTACGGTGAACTCTACAATTTGCCCTTCAATATGAATACTTTCTACCAAATGTGGAAGGTACGTACTCCTGAAGAAGCTAAAGCAAAAATTCAGGAACAAATTGAAGCCGCCAATATCAAAGAGCCTAAAAATCTGGAAGAACAGGCCATCTCATTGGTAGGAACCGATATTTACGAAAAACTCATTAAAAGCTACACCGAAAAACAATGGGGACGTAAGTGTGTAGATTTGCCAGCTTTTATTATCAAGCGTCTGCCAGTCCGGTTTACATTTGATAATAACTATTTTAACGACCGTTATCAGGGGATTCCGATTGGTGGCTATAATAAACTCAACGAAGCCTTGTTGGAAGGAATTGATGTACGTTTAGGCGTAGATTACTTTAAAAACCGGGCGGAATTGGATGCATCGGCCAAGCAAATTGTGTACACGGGTCAATTGGACGAGTATTTTGACTTTAAACTCGGCTATCTGGAATACCGCAGCCTGCGTTTTGAGCACCAAACGTTGGATACCCCCAACCATCAAGGTAATGCCGTAGTTAACTATACCGACGGCGAAACGGCCTATACGCGAATCATTGAACACAAGCATTTTGAGTTTGGGACGCAAGACAAAACGGTCATTACACACGAATATCCGCAAGAGTGGACGCCCGGTCAGGAACCTTATTATCCTGTAAATGACGATAAGAACGATAAGCTATTACGTGAATACCGTAAACTAGTTGACAATGAACCGAATGTGATTTTTGGTGGGCGCTTGGCAGAATACCGTTATTATGACATGCACCAAGTGATTGGGTCGGCCCTTGCAAAAGTTCGAAAACATTTTGGAGAATAAAAAAAAAGAACTATATTCGTACTGTTCTTTGGGTAAGTGTTTCTTTTCGTTCAGTGCTTTTATTTTTAGAAATAGGAAATAAAACAGTGAGTAAGAAACGCCAAAAGCGTCTCAAATGCTGAAAAGCAGTCACAAAGTGGTTTAAGCAAGTTAAAAATCAGGATTCAAGTGAATGATTGATGATTAGTTTCCTTAAAAATTTTGGTGAACTAAGGTGCAAACAAGAAACTTACTCAAAAAACTAAAAAAAACGGGGCAGGCAACTGTCCCGTTTTTGCATTTTATAGCCTTCCAGTGAAAATCGGCCTTACTTTTTCACGAATCGTTGTCCACCAATGAGATAAGTTATGGTAAGTAAAAATGTAGAAATCAAAAGAAATACGATAGTGAGCAACTCATATTTTGTTCCTTTCAGCCACATAGCCAACCCGCCCGAAATAAAAAAAATCAGCCCTATAAAAATGATAAAAATCCCAGCCCAACGAGCCAGACCCGCTGGGTCAGTTAGTTTGTTGGGGTCATGCGGAAAGTTAGAAAGCAGATAAAGCGCCTGTTTTTTCCAAATAAACACCCCTAAGCCAATCAACAAGCTACCCGTAATTCCAAAAATGTATATCTCCGCCATTAGCTTTTAAGATTATCAGCCCAATTGAAACGGTCGTCTGGCGAAAATTTCCACGGAGCTTGGTTAGTTTCAAGGTTGTTAAACATGCCATTCCATGAGCCCGGCGCTTGGGCTTCATCCATGATTTTGTAGCGGCGCAATTGCAGAATAATTTCTAATGGATTGATTAGCACGGGGCACTCTTGCACGCAAGCGTTGCAGGTAGTACACGCCAAAATTTCTTCTTCTGAAATATAATCACCAAGCAGGCTTTTGCCATCGTCCTTAAACTCTCCCCCGTTGGCCAGCATGTTTTTACCGACATCTTCCAAACGGTCGCGGGTATCCATCATGATTTTGCGCGGAGAGAGTTTTTTGCCCGTAATGTTTGCCGGACAGGCCGACGTACATCGGCCGCACTCCGTGCAAGAGTACGCATCCATGAGATTTTTCCAGCTTAAATCAGCCACATCTTTGGCGCCAAAACGCCCGATTTCGGCGGGCACTTCATTGGCATCCGGTTGTTCAAGTCCCAACATGATTTTGACTTCTTTGGTAATATCTGGCATGTTTGACATTTCACCTTTGGGAGTTAAATTGGTAAAATAGGTATTGGGGAACGCCAAAAAAATGTGCAAATGCTTAGAATAAGTTACGTACAACGCGAAGCCAAAAATGCCCAAAATGTGCGCCCACCACGCGACGCGCTCTACTGCTACCAAAGCGCCATCCGAAAGATTGGTAAAGATAGGTTGCAGGAACCCGCTAAAAAAGAAACCTCCTACTAATGGATAATGCTCCGCACCGCGTTCTTGTAATAAGCTATCGGCGGCATTCATGCTCAAAATTGCTAGCATCAGCACAATTTCAATGCCTAAAATGGTATTGGCATCCAGTGCAGGCCAGCCGTTCAGCTCACGGTGACGAGTGGGTTGAAGGCGCTCTACTTTGGTGATGTTGCGCCGAATCAGAAAAATGACGCAGACGGCGAGTACACCCACGGCCAAAAACTCAAAGAAATTGATGAGGATTGGGTAAAAATCGCCCAATAATGGGGCAAACAACCGGTGAGTGCCAAATACCCCATCCAACACGATTTCGAGCACTTCAACGTTGATGAGCAAAAAACCCGCGTAAATCACAAAGTGCATTAGACCCACAATGGGGCGGTCAAACATCTTCTTTTGCGCAAAAGCCACCCGTAGCATGGTAGACAATCGTTCGGCAGGGCGGTCGGTCCGATCAACGGCTTTGCCGAGTTGAATCGTCTTTTTAATAATCCCGATGCGTTTGCTAATCAGCCAAGACGTGAGGCCGAGTGCTGCGACAAAAAGAAGTTGTTGAACAATTTGCATAATGGTTCTCAATGGTTGATTTATTCTGCAAGCAGAGTATGAACAAATATCGGAAAAATGAAATAGGTTGCAAATGAACAGGATAAAAAACTGCTCGGCAATCTCTAAACTTACTTAAAGTTGTTAACTTTCGGGAAGCTATGCAAAACTATTCTATCCTTTGGGCTGTTACACACACATACCCAAACTAACCAATTTTTCGACAATATGACCTATCGTGAGTTGAAGTCTAAACAGCTTCTCAAAATCCACACGCTTGGAGAGTTAAAAGCGGCGGGTTATCAGCCAAAATCCATTAAACAGGAATTAAGAGATAATCTTATTGAAAAATTACGGGCCAAAGAATCGGTTTTTCCGGGTATTTGGGGATATGAAGATACCGTTATTCCTGATGTGGAACGGGCGATTTTGTCAATGCACCACATCAATCTATTGGGACTGAGAGGGCAGGCCAAAACACGTATTGCACGATTAATGGTCAATTTGTTGGATGAGTACATTCCGGTGGTGGCTGGCTCAGACCTGAACGACGACCCTTTGGAGCCACTTTCGCGTTTTGCCCGGGATATCATCCATGAAAAAGGAGACGATACCCCAATTGGGTGGATGCACCGCGACGATCGCTACGCCGAAAAACTCGCCACGCCCGACGTTTCCATCGCTGACTTAATTGGCGATGTTGACCCCATCAAAGCGGCTACGCTCAAGCTTCCTTATTCGGATGAGCGGGTTATCCATTTTGGACTTATTCCGCGTTCGCACCGTTGTATCTTTGTCATCAACGAGTTACCCGATTTACAGGCACGTATTCAGGTTTCTTTGTTCAATATTTTGCAAGAAGGAGATATTCAGATTCGTGGTTTTAAACTTCGTTTACCACTGGATATTCAATTTGTATTTACCGCCAACCCCGAAGACTATACCAATCGCGGGAGCATTGTGACTCCTCTGAAAGACCGGATTGACAGTCAAATTGTTACGCACTATCCTAAGTCGCTCGAAATAGGCCGCAAGATTACGCAGCAAGAGGCGATTGTCAAAACTGAACAAAAAGGCATGATTAAGACCAATGAAATCATCAAAGATTTGATTGAGCAGATTGCCTTTGAAGCCCGCGAAAGCGAGTACGTGGATTCTAAAAGCGGGGTGTCGGCTCGCCTAACGATTGCGGCTTACGAAAACCTACTTTCGGCGGCGGAACGGCGTGTGCTTCTCAACGGTGAAAAAGAAACCTACGTACGTATTTCTGACCTTTATGGCGTAGTGCCCGCCATCTGTGGAAAGGTAGAGCTGGTCTATGAAGGTGAAGTAGAAGGGCCCGTAATTGTGGCCCAAAACCTGATTGGCAAAGCCATTCGTACCCAATTCCTGAATTATTTCATCAATCCTGAATCCCTGAAAAAGAAAAAAGGAGCTAAAAACCCTTTCCAAAAAATCCAGGATTGGTTTGGTGAAAATGAAATGGATATTTTGAGCGACCTCACCAACCGCGAATACGAAGCGCGTTTGCGTACCATTGAAGGTCTGGACGACTTGGTGGATGATTTCCACCGGGGATTGGGTCGCGAAGAAAAACTGTTTTTAATGGAATTTGCCCTGCACGGAATGGCCGAATACTCACTCGTGGGCAAGCAAGCGATGGACAATGGGCTTCATTTTAAAGATTTGCTCAGCAGTATGTTTTCGGGCCCCGATGCTGATGATGACGACGACGTGTTTTAGTTTTATATATAACAGCGCCTAAATTAAAAGCCCTGCCAAATATGGTCGGGCTTTTAATTTAAGTAGTAAGTCGTCGATTGGGCCAGAGCGAATCCAACAACGGTCGGGTGTTTAGTTCTAAGCGTTGTTTTACGAATCCATCGCGCAAATAAGCAGGAAGCGCATCAATCCACTGCGAATATTGGTCTATTCCTACCGCTTTTGCTACATAACATTCATGCACAAAATTGAGGTATTTCACGATGTTGAGCAACGAATGGTGAAATTGGGAAATATCAATATCTGCTTCAACAAACCGCTCTAATTGGCGCTGACTACCCGATACTTTTAGTCTTGCCATGATGTCAAAATAAGTCGTAACACCCATACTTTTAGCAATTTGTTCCCAATTTCGTACGCCAAACTTCGTCAATATCTTTCCCTTCTTGGTACGGAGTGCCTTTTCAGGATTGGCCTGTAAACGCTGCCGAAACGCCCGCGCCGATAAGTTACGCGTGGTTTTCAGAAATTGAGCCACGTGTGCTTCCGCCTGCTTAGGCGTTTGGATGGGCAATAAAAGAGCTTGCTCATCACTATCAAGCAAATGATGAAGGGTATAGTGCCCAACGGGCCCCTCTGCGTAAAAACTCACCGATTTGGGATACCAGCCTTTGACCACGTACCCGTTGATAATCTGCCTGATAATGGCTTCGGCATTCACATTAATCCCCTGAATGGACAGGAAAGCCTTGGCGCTATACAACACGCTATAATACGCCTGCGGGAAGGTGGAGTGAAGGGCATATTTGAGGAAATTCTCGTCAGGATTGGCGGCGGTGGTTCGCAATGTATACTCCGCATTCCACGCGTTGAGGAGCCATTTTCTGGTGAGATTTAGGCGTTCAGCTTCCTGCTTTGGGCGGAACCTGCGCAACCCTGCCAAATGCCCGATTTTGTTAGAACCTACCAAGTGACGAATGTGGTAATCAATCCCTCTAAAGTGATTTAAAAACACCTGCGCAGGAATGGATTTTTGCCACTGCTCATCAGCATTTATTAATTGATTTTCTGGCTGCTTTATCATTGTTTTTGGTATTATTTCAATAAAACATCATTGTAAATAAACAACGAAAAAACACAATTAAAAGTTCCTCCTAAACCAGCTCCACATTGTAGCATATTTTCCTAATTAACAGATAGTTAATTAACTTATTTTACACCCAAAATTAGTTACTTTAAAGCCTCAAAAAGAGCAGCTTTTTTCGTATGACTTTTCCAATAAAAGAGGTTTTAATTAAAAAAAGCAGTTTCGGTAAAACCTCCGAGGAAGGCATTATCTTTGCGACTTCAATATCGATTGTTTATGGCCACATTTTTCTTCAAAAAAGCCCCCACCCGAAAAACTTTCATTCAGTTCATTTTTTCGGGTTACGTTTTCATTTTATTCTTCTTTACACTGGTTCTCACGGCTTGTTCTGACCAAAATCAGAGCGAAGCAGCGCAATTTTTTTTAAAGGGGAATCTCGCGCTGGAACAAAAAGAATACGCCAATGCCATTCGCTACTACAACGAGGCTTTGGAGAAAAAAAAGGATTTTGCGGATGTTCACAGCAATCGTGGGATTGCTTATTTGCGGATAGGCGAGTGGGACAAGGCGCTGGAGGATTTTAATCAGGCGCTGGAGATTGATAAAGACTTTGCCGAAGCTTATTTCAACCGGGCGGGTGTGTTGATTGATAAAAGTGAGTTGTCGATAGCGGCGGCCGATTTAGAGCAGATTCGTAAGGTGTACCAAGATTCCTCCAATTATTACTTAAAATGGGGCGATTTAAAATCCCAACAGGGTTATTACGAACAGGCGCTTTCGGAATACGACCGTGCGCTTGCTTTGCAGGCAGGAAACGAGCAGGCGCGGGTCAACCGGGGAGTTGTTTATTTTGCCAAGAAAAATTTTAAAGAAGCACAAGACGATTTCGAAAGTGCTCTCAAGCTTAATCCACAACAGGATTTGGCTTACAATAACTTGGCCTTGATTTTTGCGCGCAATAACCAACCCGAGAAAGCCCTGCAATTCATTAATCGGGCCTTGGATTTTGACGTAGTCAACCCGATTTATTTAAACAACAAGGGTTACGTACTGCTGCTGCAAAATCAGTTGGAAGAAGCCAAAAAACTGATTGACCAGTCGCTGACCAAATCGCCCAAAAACAGTTATGCACACCGCAATGTAGGTCTATATTTTCTCCGTAAAGGCCAAAAAGCCGAGGCTTTGGAAGCACTCCAAAAGGCGTATAATCTCGACCCTTCCACCGACCAGATTCACGCTTGGCTCGGCGAAGCACTTTTGTTAAACAGTCAAAAAGAAAAAGCCTGCAAAATGTGGCGACAAGGACAATCTTTGGGCGACGAAGCATCTTCTACCAAATACGATCAACACTGTAAATAATACTTTGACGCGTTAACCACACCTTTTGCTCACTTTATAACCCACCTTTACTTTCTTGAAAAATATTATCATTGGCTTATTTTTTGCGGCTTTGTGGGCGTCGGCTTCGGTAGCCACTAAATTCGGCATCAGATCAGCCGACCCACTCATTTTGGCCAATGTGCGTTTTTTGATTGCGGGTGGTTTGATGCTCGGCTTCGCTTACGTGGTGCAAGGGCGTAAAAATCCGCTGCCCAAGGGCAAAGAATGGGGCCAACTCCTCATTTTTGCCTTTCTCAATACAACGCTGTATTTGAGTGCCTTTGTGATTTCAATGCGCGAGGTTGCGGCGGGCATCGGCAGTCTTTCAACGGCCACGGGTCCACTTTTTGTGATTATCATTTCGGCGTTTTGGCTCCAGCGTCGATTGCGCTGGTACGAGGCGGTTGGCGTAGTACTTGGCCTGTCGGGGGCAGCCATGGCCACTTGGCCTTTGCTTCAAAACAGCTACGCCAGCGCAAAAGGATTATCCATTCTGATGGCGGGGATTGTGGCTGTGTCGGCGGCAAGTGTCTATTATTCTAAAGTAAAATGGCAATTGTCCAACCTGTTGATTAACGGTTGGCAAGTGATGCTCGGTGGACTGATGTTGTTGCCATTTACCATCTATTTTGCCGATTGGCAACGTACGCAATGGGATATTCAATTTTGGGCTTCCGTGGCGTGGCTAATTATTCCAGTGTCGGTTATTTCGCTGCAACTTTGGTTTTATTTGTTGCGTCTTGATGCGGTAAAGGCTTCACTTTGGCTATTTTTGTGCCCCATTTTTGGATTTACCTATTCCAACCTCCTGCTCGATGAACCGCTCTCTTGGCACACTTTTGCGGGAACAGCCTTGGTAATTTCGGGCCTCTACGTAGCCCAGCGCGATAAATTTTCGTAAATATTATAGGGGCAGACGCAAGGCCTGCCCTTACTGATTAAAATTCCTTCTTCAAACGAAGGCCAAACGCCACCGCGTTGTTCTGTAAGGGTTCGGCCGAAAGCCCAATGCGGGGCCGGCCCAAACGCGAATTGTAGGTATTGACGGCTCGCCGCAGTTGAGCGTTTGCAACGAGATTGGAAGTCAACGAAACACCGATAGCCCCAAAATATGTAATCCAGAACGTTTGACGACTCACACCTCTTCCACCCACCGAGCGCGACGTAACCAAGAAGTAGATACCCGGCAAAGCCGATATTACGGAGCCAACCGCGCGTATGGTGCGTGCCCGAGTAAAATAACGATTCACGGCTGGGTCATCCATTTCACCAAAAGGAATTTCAAGCGAATATTGGTTACGGAGGCGTTGTCCACCGTAATAATACCGGCCGTTGCTGCCAATGATAATGGGTTTTAAATGAACATTTTCCAGCAGAGGTTGAAAAAAAGCAGTATCTCTCCGAGAACTCGGGGGTTGTTGTGCGAACAGCGACGAAGCAGCAAAACACAAAATAAAAACGACGATAAGCGCTCGGTTAGTCAGTTTATTATTCTTCATTCTAACGTATTTTAAAAACAAATGGGCGGTTGAAAGCAATGGATTGGAAATGATTGAGAGGGCATAAGATACTGTAAAAATGACAATCTACTTTTGAATTTTCAGGGATGAGGCCAGAAAATCTCAAAAATATTCAAAATCAATACATTAAAATAGAATTAAAAAAAGATGGTGCAGTTCTAAATTTTACGGCTATTTTTCTATCATCAAAACCAAAATACTGACATTAATCATTTAATAATCAAATCATTAAATACAAATTGTTTTTGTTTTTATTTTCAACAAAGCAAAGTTTTGGTATTGGAAAATAAAGTACTATTTCTATTTTAATGGCAAATTAATCTCTCGAAATTCTTCTCCGCGTAGATTTGAATATTCATTAGCAAAAACGGCCACGCCCGATTGCTCAGCTGCCGTTACTCAATCCGTCTACTGAGTTCATAGTAAACACCATAGTTAAGTACATGAAAACACATGATTCATTGTTCGATGAACACGCAGTACTCCATGATTTGAAGCACTTCTTGCCTGCTCAAGCGCCACTCAAAGACTTTATCCACCACAATACGCTACACGCATTTCAGACGGACAAATTCTACGAAGCTACACAAAGAGCATCTGAATTGTTTGGATACAAAGTCTCGCTTTCGCTGGATGAATTTCGTGAATTATATAAGTCGGAGCGCATCAAAAAAGAGGTGCTTGACAAAATCATTGTCGAAAAGAAAGGAACAAAAGCCCTTAAGGAATGGCAAAACAACCTTATTTCCAAAAAATACGCTCCTGCGGCCTTACCGAGGGTTGGCGCATTGCGGGCCAACTGGAAAAAGCATTACCGCATTGATTTGGATTCTCTCGTGCATCCGATTCTTTTCCGAGTGCTTTGCAGTTATCTTGACCAAGGCATTTCGATTTGGAATTTCCCCATTAAAGACAAAACGTTTCTTGCTTCCATGCGGGAGCTCGAAAAAAATAGTTTTTCGAGCATTTTTAGGGCTTCTCGCGCCAAAGATTTGCTTTTAAACAATAGTTGCGAAATCAGCTCGTTGTTGAAAATTCTGGTAGGCAAAAAAGAATTATATCAACAATACCTCTACGATCAGCAATTCGCGCATCAGGGATGGTCGGGGATGGTATCGGCCATTGAAGACCAACCACAAACATTGCTCGACCGCCGCAAAATATCACTCCATGATGTGGTTGTGTTTGAACTTTTGTTGGAAATCGACGCCCTCGACTTTCACTGCGGTGGAGATTGGCAACCGTTAAAAGAGCGCATGATTCAAGCGCCAACACCGCTTTTTGCCCCCGTCGAAAAAACCGAACTGAACGAAGTGCTTTCGCTGTGGCAGGAGGCTTTTGAATGGAGTTATTATGACCAAGTACTAACGGGACTCCAAAACAAAAAGAAGGAGAGCGTTGATAGCTCTCGCAAAAGCTTTCAGGCCATGTTTTGTATCGACGACCGTGAATGCTCCCTGCGCCGCTATCTGGAAGAGTTTGACCCTGCCTGCGCGACATTTGGTACGCCTGGTTTTTTTGGGGTGGAGTTCTTCTATCAACCCGAAGACGGGAAATTTTATACCAAAGTTTGCCCCGCTCCCGTCACGCCCAAATACTTAATTAAAGAAATAGGCAACAAACACCGACGCAAAAAAGATGTGCATTTCAGCAAACACTCCCACTCTTTTTACGGAGGTTGGCTGATTTCTCAAACGCTGGGATTTTGGTCGGCCGCGAAGCTGTTTATCAATATCTTTCGGCCTTCGATGAGTCCCGCTACGGCGTCTTCTTTTAAACACATGGACCGGTTTTCGACGCTTACCATCGAAAACAAACATGCCAATCACCACGAAAACAACCTTCAAATTGGGTTCACGATTGACGAAATGGCCATTCGTGTCGAAAACCTGCTAAAAAGTATTGGTTTAGTAGATAATTTTGCGCCTATTGTATACGTGATTGGACACGGAGCGAGCAGCGTAAACAACCCTCACTACGCCGCCTACGACTGTGGTGCCTGCGCGGGTCGGGCTGGCTCGGTCAACTCCCGGGTGATTTCTTTCATGGCCAACCACCCCAAAGTCAGGGCTATTTTGAGCGACCGAGGCATTGTGATTCCTGCCGATACCCAGTTTATAGGAGGTCTTCACGATACCACCCGCGACGAAATAGTGTACTTTGACGAAAATACGCTCTCGCCCAAAAATCAGGAAAGACACAAAAAGAATGAAACAATTTTTGAGAAAGCGTTGGATTATAACGCCAAAGAACGCTCTCGGAGATTTGAATCCATTGATACCACACTGAGCCCTCAAAAAATCCACGAAAAGATAAGAACCCGCTCAGTATCGTTGTTTGAGCCTCGGCCTGAGCTCAACCACGCCACCAACGCCCTTTGTATCATTGGCCGGCGGAGCTTATCGAAAGATGTTTTTCTGGACAGACGAGCGTTTTTAAATTCGTTTGACTACCAAGTAGACCCCGAAGGAAAGTACCTACTCAATATTCTCAACGCGGCCGCGCCCGTGTGCGGAGGCATTAATCTGGAGTACTTTTTCTCACGCGTAGATAATCAAAAACTCGGTGCAGGAACCAAATTGCCGCACAATGTAATGGGACTTTTTGGCGTTGCCAACGGAATCGACGGCGATTTGCGTCCTGGACTGCCGAGCCAAATGATTGAGGTACACGACCCAGTGCGTCTTCTGATGATTGTGGAACACTTCCCAGAATTAGTCTTGAAAACGATTCAAAAAAATCCCGCAACGTATGAGTGGTTTATCAACGAATGGGTCAATTTGGCCGTGATAAACCCCGAAACACAGGAAATTTCAGTGTTTAGAAATGGGGAGTTTGTGCCTTATAATCCTTTAGCAAATCACTTAGACACGGTCAACGACATTACGTCCTTGTTAGAAACTCACCATGAAAACCTTCCCGTTTACTCACTTAGCTAGTTATTGCCATGACCTTGTTCCTTCATATTTTTATTCTGCTCCCCGTTCTTGGATTCATTATCAGTTTATTGGTGCCTGCGCCTAAAGAAGGTGTTATTTCGGGCGTTGCTTTTGGAACGGTGGGCTTGCATTTGGCTTCCACCCTCGGCTTTATTGGGTATTGGTTATTGAATGGCCGTCCCATTCTGAACATCAAAGACATTGTGCTTTTTAAAGCCACGGGATACGAGTTTTTTATTGATTTTTGTTTTGACGAAATCGCCGCCACCTACCTTTTTGTTGGCTCGTTTTTGACTTTCTTGGTCACCATCTACAGTCGGTATTATCTCCACCGCGAAAGTGGCTACAAGCGGTTTTTCAATACGATTCTGTTCTTTTATGTAGGCTACAACATCATCATTCTCTCTGGTAACCTCGAAACTCTTTTTGTGGGTTGGGAGATTTTGGGAATCTCTTCTTTTCTCTTAATTGCCTTTTATAGAGACCGTTACCTGCCCGTCAAAAATGCTGTCAAGGTATTTTCCATTTATCGAATTGGCGATGTGGGTCTGATATTGGCCATGTGGATGAGCCACCATTTGTTTCACGAAAATATTACTTTCCTGAAATTAAACAATTATGAACTCGTGCACGAACACCTCCAAAGCCATACATGGATTGGGGTTTTTATCTCGATTATGATTTTGATTTCGGCAGCGGCAAAATCGGCTCAGCTCCCGTTTTCTTCGTGGCTACCCCGCGCCATGGAAGGGCCTACGCCCTCGACGGCCATTTTTTACGGCTCACTTTCGGTGCATTTGGGCGTGTTTTTGTTATTGAGAACCTATCCTTTTTGGGAACACCAGCTCTCAGTCCGGATTCTGATTGCGGTATTGGGGCTACTTACAGCGGTGATTACGACGGGAATTGCCCGGGTTCAATCGTCGGTAAAAAGTCAAATTGCGTACGCATCTATTGCGCAAATCGGGTTGATTTTTATTGAAGTGGCGGCAGGTTTGGAAATGCTAGCGATGTTTCACTTTGCTGGAAACGCTTTCTTGAGAACGTATCAGCTGCTGGTTTCACCGTCGGTGGTAAGTTATTTGATTCGTGAACAATTTTACAACTTCTCCCCTCGTGCTCATTCTATCGAACATTTCTTCCCCAAAAAACTCGAATATACGCTCTATCTGTTGAGCATTAAGGAGTGGAATCTAGATTCGTTGATGTACCGTTATTTATGGAATCCGTTGAAATGGGCGGGCAACAAAATGAATTTCCTGACCGTCAATCGGCTGTTGATTTTCTTTATTCCTACCTACGTTATTGGATTGGTTTGCCTTTACAATGAAGAGCTGATTCCTACCAATATCCACGCCTATCTGCCGATTTTCTTTTCGTTGATTGGACTATTGATGGTATTGAAATCCTTTACAGAACGCCGAAAAGCGCCGATCAGTTGGATATTGGTCATCATGAACCACTTTTGGATTGCACTGGCGATTTCGTTCAATGAACATTTCAAAAACGACCAGACAATCTTGTACCTCAGTGGCATTATTGCGTCGGGGGTTTTAGGCTATTTCTGTCTTACAAAACTTAAATCCATCGAAGGTAACATTGACCTAGACCAATTCCATGGGCATTCGTACAAACACCCCAAGCTGGCGTTTATTTTCCTAATGGCATGTTTGGGGGTTTCGGGTTTTCCCATTACCCCAACTTTTATTGGGGAGGATTTGATTTTCAGTCATATCCACGAGAATCAAGCTATTTTGGCATTGTCAGTTTCTTTGAGTTTTATCATTGACGGACTGGCCATCATCCGGATTTATGCCCGGATTTTCTTAGGGCCACACGTAAAATCAGTGTACGAAACCGCCTATCGTTCCTCATAGATTTGATATTGTCTGTAGTTTATTTGTTTAGTGTTAGTAGTGATACCGAAAGAGGCTGTCTATGAAGGCAGTCTCTTTTTTTACAAACTTCAAAAGAGAATGAATGGGGCATTTCTCGGATTTGAATTGATGATTCGATTATCTTTGTTTGCGATTGTTTCCCTTAACTCCGTTGGACTGTGCGCGTTTTTAACTACTTTTTATTGTTATTGCTGGCGTGTTATGCTGGGATTTCTGCCTATGGACAGAAGTCAAAACCCGCCCCTATCAAGTTGAAAGTGATGACCTTCAACATTCACCACGGCGAAAATAACTTGGGCAAAACCAACTTAACTCGTGTGGCAGATTTAATCAAAAAGCACAAGCCCGATTTTGTGGCGTTACAAGAAATTGACAGCGGAGCCACGCGCTCGGGAAAGTTGAACCAAATGCGAATTCTATCGCTGTTGACGGGCTACGAGCAAGCCTTTGGCAAAACCATTGATTTACAGGGCGGAAAATACGGACTTGGCATCTTATCGGCCCGCCCGATTGAGGCCGTTCAGCGGCTCAAACTCCCCAATCCAGACTCCACCGAACCGCGCCTGCTGATGTGTGCTTTGGTGGACCTTGGCGTCAATAAATACGTCCGGTTTTGCACTACGCACCTCGACCATCGGTCGCCGCTGAATCGAGGTCTGCAAGCGGCGGTCATTAACGAAAACTTACAGAATAGTCTATATCCAGTCATTGTAGGCGGGGATTTTAACGCGACCGCCGACGAGCATACCCTTGAAGCAATGACCAAATACTGGAACGACGCGGGCGCAAACACCGAAGGAGCCACCTACCCGGGCAACGGTAAGCGAATTGATTACTTTTGGACGCACAAAGAAAGCCCGTTTAAGGTGCTCGATTATCGCGTCTTGTACGAGCCTACCACCTCCGATCACCTTCCCGTAGTTGTTACTTACTCATTCGGAAAATGAAAGCACTGCTTTTTCGCGTCCCCACCGTTGATGACCGCTCGTTTCGGGTGCAGGTAGATCACGACAAACACTTTTACCAACGTCTTCATTTTCACCCTGAATTTCAGTTGACCTTAATCAAGGAAGGCGCTGGAACTTTGGTGGTTGGTGACCGAATTGACCGTTTTCAGCCTTATGATTTAGTGCTGTTGGGGGCCAACGTGCCGCACGTGATGCTCAACGATGCCGACTATTTTCAACTAGATTCGACGCGGCAGGTCATGGCGTATTCGTTCTTTTTTAAAGAATCTATTCTGGGAGAGATTTTTATCAAATCACCCGAATTGATACACATAGCTGAATTGCTACGGGAAGCCACGCATGGGGTACGGATTCGATTTTCTGAGCCTAATTCGCTCACTGATAGGCTAGAAAAAATAAATGAGCTGCGTCCTTTTGAGCAATTAATGCTACTGCTAAACACGCTTGACACCCTTACGCTCACGCCCGACTGCGAACGCCTATCGGGAACATCCTACAAAAACCCGAATAAACCCGTTGACCATCAGCGATTAGAGAACGTTTTTAACTTTATTCTGACCAATTACGCCAACGCCATTACCCTCGACGACATTGCAGGCGTAGCCAATTTAACGCCTCATGCATTTTGTCGGTTTTTGCGGGTTCATACCCGTAAAACCTTCTCTCAACTACTCAATGAAGTGCGGATTGAGCACGCTTGCCGGTTGTTGAAAGACTCCACTCAAAGTGTTAGCCAAATTGCTTTTTCGTGCGGGTACGCCAATTTATCCAATTTCAATCGACAGTTTAAACAGGTAACCGGTATGCCACCACGCGACTACCTAAAAAAAACCAATTAAGGAAAAGTAATAGTTCTTTATCCATTTAGAAGGGGTAAAATGTGGTTTTTGAGTAAAATTCTATTAGAATCAGTCAACCGGCGAAAAGTTTGGCAAACTCCGGCACGTTAATTTTGTAGCGTACAAATTAATTAACATTTACGTTTCTGCATAATCTCAAAACTTTCCTCATATGAAGCCAAATTGGATAGGCGTATATCCCGCCGTGACGACAAAATTTTTTGAAGACGAAACCCTCGATCTCAAAACGTTTTCCTACAACATTGACGAACAAATCAAAGCTGGCGTACACGGCATCATCATCTGTGGTTCGCTTGGAGAAAACAGTACGTTGACCTACGCAGAAAAGCTGGAGCTTTTGACGGCGGCCCGTGAGACCATTGCCGACCGCGTACCGTTGATCATCGGCATTGCAGAAAACATCACCCGCGTGGCGGTTTCGTTCGTGAAAGAAGCGGCTGGTGCGGGCGCAGACGGCTTTATGCTGTTGCCCCCCATGCGTTACCCATCCGATGAGCGCGAAACGTTGCATTATATGCACACCGTAGCGGATGCAACTGATTTGCCCGTGATGATTTACAATAACCCATTGGCTTACAAGACTTTAGTAACCATCCCAATGTTCAAAGATTTGGCCCAAAATGCCCACTTTGAATCCATGAAAGAGTCGACGGGCGATATTCGCTACATGACTGACATTATCAACGAACTCGGTGGACGCTTCAAAATTCTTTCGGGCGTTGACGACATGGCATTGGAAAGCCTCATCATGGGTGCTGATGGCTGGATTGCGGGTTTGGTGGATGCTTTCCCGCGTGAAACGGTTGTGATTTATGAATTGGCCAAACAGGGGCGCATTGAAGAAGCTCGTGAAATTTATCGTTGGTTCTACCCGCTGCTGCATTTGGACGTATCGACCAAGTTTGTGCAAAACATCAAATTGGCTGAAGTAGCAACGGGCTTAGGAACAGAATACGTGCGTCAGCCGCGCTTGCCGTTGATCGGTGAAGAACGTGAGCACGTGCTGAAAGTCATCAACGATTCATTGGCGAAACGGCCTGTTCTGCCTGCGATTTGATATTTTTAACCGCAAAGGGCATTAAGAAGTTCGCAAAGAACACGAAGATATTCTTTGCGAACTTTGCGCTCTTTCTTTGTGCACTTTGCGGTTAAATTCTTTAACTAAGCTTCACCCTTCTCTATCTCTTCATACTGCTTTGCCCCTGCGCTGAGCCGCTGTTGGATGCGTTTCCGCAGATGTTCGGGCGTCAGCACTTTCATGCCATCTCCAAAGCCCAGAATTTCTTTTTCCAGTTCAAAATTGTGTTGAACACAGATCTCGATAATGATGCCGTCGCGGAGGGATTCTAGGGTCTTTTGCGAATGGTGGAGTGGCTTGGTTTCGACGTAGGGGGCGTGTTCGGCACTGACCCAAATTTTTACTTTTTTTGCCCGTAGCGTCGGACTTACGGTTACACCGATCACATTTTTGTAAAACGCTTCGGGTACATATTTCTCATTGGGACGGTACTGCTCTTCCTCGTTGAGTGTTGCTTCCAGCATTCTGTCCAAGGCCAAATGCAAAATATCACTTTGACCGTTTTTTACCCCCACGGCAAACCACCTATTCTTGAATTCTTTGAGCCACCACACGTGAAAAAAGAATCGACTCGCTTCCCGCGCTCGAAACGATTGATACGTAATATCCAATGCTTTCTGTTGGACTACCGCCTGATACAGCACTTCCAGATACGACAATCCGCGCAGGTTTTCGTTTTTTTCAAAATCTATTACGGCCCGTTGGTGGTGCTTGGCGGCATAGACGTGAGCTTCGAGCTTTTGAATGACCGAATTCAATTGTTGAAAGTGCGAAAAACCCTTGAACTGCCGTAACACCTCCACCGCTTCGTTCATCCGGGTAAGGTCTTGGTCGGTGAGCGGAATTTGAGTAATGCTGTAATTGGGGTCTTCGTAGGTGTAGTATTTTTTGTCAACCACAATAATCGGCGCAAAATAGCCCAGCTTATCACTCCGCATCATCTGAATATCGGCCTGCACGGTGCGGCGACTGATGCCTTTGTCCATGCCTTCGTACTCGTACATAGCGTCGGAGACTTTTTCGATCAAGTCTTCGAGCGTCCATTTGCGGTAGCGATTGCGCAGGCAGGCATCAATGGTTTTAAAACGAATCAGGGCATTGCGGTTGACGGGCATGGGTTATTTTCGGTATGAGGGCGTAATTTTTTCAAAATTTCCGAAAATAATTTCATCTACGCAAAAAGAGTGCGCACTTGGGGCTAACATTTGTATCGTCAAGTCAGTCATTGGTACTCAGAACCTGACGTTGGTCTCATCAATGGCCAAGTAGTATCGGCGACGTATCGTGCGATATGCTGTCTGAGTCGTGATTATTTGACTTCATGTATGCACTGTGGGTCGGGGGTTCGACTCCTCCCCCGAAGCAATTCGGGTAACTCAGCGGTAGAGTAACAGAAGGATGAAGACGGCCACTTCATAAAAAACGGTCACCATGGGCTACAATGGCAAAAAGTACTTCTGTGACGACGGTGACGTTTAGCGTCGTGCACAGTTCAGAAAAAGCCTGAAAGTCAGCAGATACCGCAGTCAATGCCTGCACCGCTTTTTTGAGTCAGGGTTGTTGTCAATGAAATAGGAAGGGTCTGTTTCAAAATGACAATTCAAGTTTTAAAAACCGTTGCATCGCTCGCCGCTCAAGCCGCCTTCCGCCTTGGATGAATGAAGTCCTTTTTGTCATTAGCTAAAACAAATTTTAAAAACACTCACATTCCTACAACCATGAAAATCATCAGAATCAATACTTATCAAGCCGGATTGGTATTCCGCAAAGGAAGTTATGTAAAAACCCTTACTGAAGGCGTCTACTGGCTGATGCCATCCGAGAAGGTGCAGCTTTATGACCTCACTCAACCTTTTGCGGCTCCCTGCAATCTGAATATCTTGTTGCAAGACGAAAAACTGAAGGCCATGTTGGATGTCATTGAGGTCAAAGACCATGAAATTGTTTTACAATATGAAAACAGAACATTCACAAATGTCCTAAAACCTGGTCGTCATGCTTTCTGGAAAAGCATTGTGGTATATCGTTATCTGACGGTAGATTTGAGCAAAATAGACATTGTGGAAGACATTGATCTGGCGGCGTTGACCTCCAAAGAGGTGCTGGCTTATATGCGAACTTACACCGTGGAGCCTTACGAAAAAGCCCTGCTGTTTGTGGATGGGAAATACCAAAAGCAATTAGCTTCCGGAACGCACTATTGGTGGCGCAACAACCTTTCGGTATATGTTTCTAAAGTCGATACGCGTCAACTGCAGTTAGAAATTTCGGGACAGGAAATCCTGACCAAAGACAAAGCGGCTTTGCGCATCAACTTTTATGTGCAATATAAAGTCACGGACATCCTGAAAGCGCTGCTCGAAAACAAAGATGCGGAAAAACAACTCTATATCGTGATGCAATTGGCGCTGCGCGAGTACATTGGCACGTTGACGTTGGATGAATTGTTGGAGAAAAAAGAGGCCGCGTCTGCTTTTATTATCAATGCCGCTGCCGGTAAAGCCGAAACGCTGGGAATTATGCTTATTGGATGCGGGATTCGTGACCTGATTTTGCCCGGCGAAATGAAGGAAATCATGAACCAAGTGCTCATTGCGGAAAAGAAAGCGCAAGCCAACACCATCATGCGTCGCGAAGAAACGGCTTCAACGCGCAGTTTGCTGAACACCGCCAAACTGATGGAAGAAAACGAAATGCTGTTTCGTCTGAAAGAAATGGAATACGTCGAGAAAATCGCCGATAAAATCAACACCATTTCCATCTCAGGCGGCGGGCAGGTACTGGATCAATTAAAGCAAATTTTCGGTTCTGCGAAGTAAGTGAGTTTACTTTCTTAGTAGAAGTTTGTCGGAGTATTTTTATGTAAATTTAAAATTGAATTTTAAATTTACATAAAAATACCCTTATGATTGACCGATTGTTAGCTCCGAAAATCCTTGATTTAGTAAAAAAATTCCCGATTATTTCACTAACCGGGCCCCGGCAATCGGGTAAGACAACTTTACTCAAAAACTTGCTGCCCAATTACCGATATGTTTCACTCGAAAATCCTACGACAAGGACTTTTGCCAAAGAAGATCCCAATAGTTTTCTGAAAACCTATGACCAATTTGTGGTTTTTGATGAAGTACAGCGCGTTCCTGAGCTTTTTTCTTACTTACAAACCAAAGTAGATGAAGACCAAATCATGGGGCAGTACGTACTTTCCGGTTCTCAAAACTTTTTGCTGTTACAAAATATCACCCAAAGTTTAGCGGGAAGAGTAGCCATTTTGAAGCTGTTACCGTTGAGTTATGCCGAATTGTCAAAGGCAAACCTGCTTTCTGAATCCATTGCTTATCACATCTTTACGGGGAATTATCCCGCAATATTCGGGCGAGGTCTTCTGCCTGACGAATTCTATTCCAATTATATAGAAACCTACGTACAGCGTGATGTAAGGGAATTATTGGCAGTAAAAGAATTGAGCAGTTTTCAAACCTTTCTGCGTCTTTGCGCCGGAAGAGTTGGCCAACCCCTTAATTTAAGTTCATTGGCCACTGACTGTGGAATTACCTCTCCTACCGCCAAAGCGTGGCTGTCTATTTTAGAAAGCAGTTACATTACATTTACGCTCCAGCCTCATTATCAAAACTTTAATAAGAGACTGATCAAAAGTCCCAAGCTTTATTTTTATGATACAGGGTTGCTTTGTCATTTGCTCAATATGACGGATGCCCGGCAAGTGGAAACGTATTATCAGCGAGGGAGTTTATTCGAGAACGCCATCATCGCCGATATGTCAAAAAACCGTTTCAACCGAGGCGTTTCCCCACAGTTTTATTTTTGGCAGGATAGCAATCGTAACGAAATAGACTTGCTCGAAGAAGGAGTAGGTACAATCAATCTGTTTGAGATGAAATACACCGCTACTATCAATCCAGAACATTTTAGAAATCTTCGATTGTATCGAGAACTTTCATCCATCGGAGGAGATAACTTTCTGATCTATGCAGGAGAGGAAAACCAAATTCGATCAAATGCCAAAGTTATTCCCTGGAATCAGGTAATAAATCTGTAAAATCAACAAGACTTGCCAAGTTTACCTCAGGTATGCTGAAAAACTTGGCAAGTCTACCTAAAACGATGAATATCGCAGCCTTACAACAACTCATTGCCGATGATTACATCAAGGTGCAAAAGCACCCCACGGCACCGTTGTACATCTACAACTATACCCCCAAAACCCAATACGACCGCGTTTGGAATGAATTGACGCTGGCGTGCAGAGGCTTGATTTTAGATGAGGAATATAACATCGTGGCACGCCCTTTTGGGAAGTTTTTCAATTTGGGCGAAATGGAAAACCAAGTCATTCCCAACGAGCCTTTTGAAGTGTTTGAGAAACTTGACGGTTCATTAGGGATTTTGTATTGGTATGATAATAAGCCGTTTATCGCTTCGCGCGGGTCGTTTTCGAGCGAGCAGGCGCTGATGGCTACGGACATGTTGCATACCCAATACGCCCCCGTTATTCCGAATTTAGACCCGACCAAGACGTATTTATTCGAAATCATTTATCCCGAAAACCGCATTGTGGTGGATTACGGAGCCGAACGCAAATTGGTTCTTTTGGCGGTCATTGATAACCAAACGGGAATTGATGTTTTAGAAACGCAACATCATGCATTTCTAAAAGAAGGCGGTTTTGAAATCGTCAAACGCTACGACGGCCTGAACGATTTACAGTTGCTGAAAACGCTGGAGGAAGAAAACAAAGAAGGATTTGTGGTGCGTTTTCAAAGTGGATATCGTTTGAAAGTGAAGTTTGAAGAATACCAGCGCGTCCACCGAATTGTGACGGGCGTTTCAACCGTCAGCATTTGGGAGTATTTGAAAGCAGGACAGGATTTAACGCCGATTCTGGAAAAAGTACCCGATGAATTTTATGAGTGGGTCAAGGAAACCCACGCGCAACTTTTGGCGCAATTTGCGGAAATTGAAGCGATCTGTAAGGCTGATTTCAAAATTTTAGAAACGCGTAAAGACACTGCGCTGTATTTTCAAACCTGTCGTTACCCAGCGGTTTTGTTCAAAATGTTTGACCAAAAGCCCTATGACGACGTGATTTGGAAGCAACTGCGCCCCGTATTTCAGAAGCCGTTTGCCAATTATGATGTATAAAAAATGAAAAAAGTAATCTTACTGCGGGGACTGCCCGCCAGCGGAAAATCGACTCTCGCCCGACAACTGTTGGACGAGAACAAGGGCATGTACAAACGGCTGAACAAAGACGAACTCCGCGCCATGCTCGACAACAGCGAACATTCAAAACACAACGAAAAGTTTGTAGAGCGAGTCCGTGATTTGATGTTAGTGGAAGCTCTGCGCGATGGAAAACACGTCATCATTGATGATACAAATTTATCAGACCGCCCAGTGGAGCGCATTCGTCAGGTGGTGCAGAAATACTGCAAAGAAACGGGAGAACAGGTGCAGATAGAGGTTCGGGAAATGAACACTTCATTGGAAGAAAGCTTAGCACGGGATGAAGTACGGGAGAAAAAAGTAGGCCGCGACGTGATTTTACGTATGTACAAAACCCACGTGTTGGGCGATGAGCGCGGGCCGCATTATCAGCCCCAAGACCCAACTTTGCCGCCTGCTATCCTGTGTGATTTGGACGGCACGTTGGCTATTTTGAGAAACCGAAGCCCTTACGATACCATGTCGTGCGAATTGGATGATCTCAACCAACCCATTGCCGAAATCATCAAAAATTATTACACTTTGGGTGTCAAAATTATTTTGATGTCGGGTCGAGAAGAGAAAGCGCGGACGCCGACGCTCAATTGGCTGAAATACAACAATATCCCTTATCACGCGCTCTATATGCGTACGACGGGAGATATGCGCAAAGATGCTGTTGTCAAAAAAGAGCTTTACGAAGCGCACGTAAAAGGGCAATATTTCGTGCAATTTGTGCTCGACGACCGCAACCAAGTCGTGGATTTGTGGCGCTTGGAGCTGGGTTTGCCGTGTTTGCAGGTGAATTACGGGGATTTTTAAAAGCGTTGAACCGTATAAGTTTTTTATGGCCTTATACGGTTCTTTTATTTAGTAGTTGATTGCCAAAAAATGCTTTTTAAAAGCAGAAATAAACCAACGGCAACGCCATGATTCGGAACGTATCTTTATTGCTCTGTTTTCTGCTTTATCAGTCAGTTTACGCCCAATCTCCCAAACCCAATATTCTCTTTCTTTTTGCCGACGACCTCCGCGCCGATGCTTTGGGTTGTTACGGCAATCCTTACGTCCAAACGCCCAATCTCGACCAATTGGCGCGTAATGGTATGTTGTTCAGCGAAGCGCATATTTTGGGGGGCAATCACGGGGCCGTTTGTGCGCCGAGCCGCGCCATGTTGATGAGCGGAAAAGGCTTTTTTAGAGTAACTGACAAACTAAATGGCGTCACTACGTGGCCGATGCTACTGCGCCAAAATGGCTACGCTACTTTTATGACGGGCAAATGGCACAACGAACCCGCGGCCGTGGGAGCGAGTTTTATGGAAGCCAAAAACGTGATGCTCGGCGGAATGGCCGACCATTATCAAACTCCGATGTGTGATTTGAAACCCGACGGAACCTTTACGACCCCCATCAAAAAAGGATTCTCTACCGATCATTTTGCCGAAACGGCCATTCAGTTTTTAGACAAACAATCGGCCAACAAGCCTTTTGCCACTTATGTAGCGTTTACGGCCCCGCACGACCCGCGCTCGCCTTTGCCCGATTATCTCAAACGCTACGGTACCGTGCCACTTCCGCCAAACTTTATGCCCGCGCATCCCTTCAATTTTGGCAGCGATATGACCGTGCGCGACGAGATGCTGGCCGCTTATCCGCGAACCACCGAGGTTATCAAATCACAACTTACGGAGTATTACGCCATGATTACGCACTTAGACGAAGCCATTGGGAAGATTCTGGCGAAGCTGAAAGAGAAAGGATTAGACAAAAATACCATCATCGTTTTTGCCGCTGACAACGGCCTAGCAATGGGAAGTCATGGCCTGTTGGGCAAACAAAACCTTTACGAACACAGCATGAGGGTGCCGCTGATTATGAGCGGAAAGGGCATTCCTAAAAACCAAAAAAGTGACGCTTTTGTGTATCTGTTCGACCTGTTTCCGACAATCTGTAAAATGCTCAACGTAGCCGCTCCCAAAGATTTGGAAGGGAAAGATTTGTCGGGAATTATTCAGAACAAAACCCAATCGGTGCGTGAGCAAGTCTTTACGGCCTATACGTTCTCGCAGCGCGCTATTCGTGATCGACGTTGGAAGTTGATTCGTTATCCAAAAGTCGATTTTGTCCAACTATTTGATTTACAAACTGACCCGCACGAACTTAACAACTTGGCTCAAAAACCCGAATACACCGCCAAGGTAAAAACAATGATGGAAGATCTAAGAAAACATCAGCAATTATACGGTGATACCTTCCCGCTGACTGCAGCTGAGATTTCATCACAAGTATTTGATTATAAAAACGTTGTACGCAAACCCGACCAATGGCAACCGAAAGAGGTCTTGGAAAAATATTTTAAAGACTAATCCCCCTTGCGCCCTTTGCGAAAAACCATTCAATCCCTTATGAAATACTTATTCTTCTATGTTTTCGCCCTCTTTTCTTTGGAAGCAGTGGCCCAAAACCCTAATTTTAAGGGTAAAAAACTGCATTTATATCTGCTCGTTGGTCAATCAAACATGGCGGGGCGCGGCAAGGTGGAAGAGTCTGACCGCACGCCACATCCGCGTATTTGGATGCTTAACAAAGACAATCAGTGGGTCCCTGCCGTTGCACCCATGCACTTCGACAAACCCGAAGCGGGCGTTGGGCCTGGGCTGGAATTTGCCCGCGTAATGGCCGAGGTTGATACATCTGTCATCATAGGTCTTATACCCGCGGCCGTGGGTGGGTCGGCCATTGACTCGTGGCAACCGGGTGGCTACCACGACCAAACCAAAAGCTATCCCTACGACGATGCCCTTCGTCGGGCGAAAGCAGCGCTGCCCGCGGGGAAATTGAAAGGAATTTTGTGGCACCAGGGCGAAAGCGACAGCAAACCCGCATTGGTAGGAAGTTATACCCAAAAATTAGAGGCGCTCATCAAGCGTTTTCGTAAAGAATTATCGGCCCGTAAGGTGCCGTTTGTGGTCGGTACGTTGGGCGATTTCTTCGTGAATCGTATTCCCGAAGCAAAAGACATCAATGAGCAACTTCGCCAATTACCCAAAAAAGTTAAACACACGGCTTGCGTTGAAGCCGCAGGGTTGGCGGAGAAAGGCGATAAAACGCATTTTGACGCACCTGCCGCCCGCGAGCTAGGCCGCCGCTACGCGGAAGCGATGAGAAAGTTGGGATACTAATGCTTTCCCGTTTGAGATTTGAGTAACTTAGAATTGTCATTTCTGCTGCAATAGTATTTTACTCAATTACTTAATCAGACTATGAAAAAGCCTATCCTTACCCTCGCCATCGTGTGTGCCAACATCGCTTCTTTTTGCCAAAGTATTCTGATTCGACCCAACCGAATCGAGACGGATTATACCCAATATGAGAATGTATTTCTTCGAAGTACGGCCATTCCCAATCTCATCGGAGTGAAAATCAATGGAAGTCATGCCAACCCGTCCGCCACCGAATCGGGTAATTTGTTGCTCAGCGTTGAAGGACGCGGGTACGCAGGCGGGTCATTTACGGGTATTCAGGGAGCAATACGATTTAAAGCTACCCAAAACTGGAACGACAATAACAGGGGAACGCAAGCTGAGATTTTTACGACTCAAAACAATACAACTCTGGCCTTGAGTCGGCTATTTGTAAACCATGACGGGAAAGTAGGAATTGGCAATTATCTAACTACGGTTCCCGATCATCAATTAGAAGTACAACAACCAAACGATTCAGATCGAGGAATTGCTATTTATCGCTATGGTGGTGATGCCCCGGCCATTTTCGGGATTGGAGCCCGAGGCAGTACTATCACTCCCACCCCCACCCTCCAAGACGATATCCTGGCACGCTTCGGAGCCAAAGGGTATAACGGCACTGGCTATACTTCTTCCAGAGCTCGGATTGAGATGGTAGCTAACCAAAACTGGACCGATGTCAACAATGGAGCAAAAATAAATTTTTATACGACCGAAAATAACTCCATCAACACCACCAATAAAATGACTATTCAGGGCAATGGTAATGTAGGAATCGGCGATGACACTCCCTCTTCTACACTTACCCTAAATGGCGCCCTTGAGTTGGCTATTGAAACCAAAAGTTTTAACACAAACGATATTACATTCGACAACTTAGACCGAAATGGAAAATCCGTCATTCGATTTGATGGCCCAGGAACAGTACATCTCAAAGGCATTGCCGGGGGCGTAGATGGTCGGGTTGTTTATATCATGGTAGGGAGAGGAGCCGAATTAAAAATCTATTTAGCTTCTAGCTCAACTAATTCCGCCAATAAACTTCATTTCGATATAGGGGGCGGTTTTATCATTGATACCGTTCAACAATACAGAGGCATGACAGGTCTCATGTTTATTTATGATGGAATTGACCAAGCATGGCAGTTAATGGACAGAAAATAGCCATTCAGTAAATAAATAGTACTCTGGACTTTAATAAAAAAGATGATTTCTTCTTCCAATAGCACTGTCCCAACTTTATCTAAACGATTTTCATGACATGAACCGACGGGAAGTTCTTAAAAATGTCACCTTAGCAGCAGGCGGATTGGTCGTTTTACCCACTTGGGCAGAAGCGTGGAGCCCGAGCACTATCCAAAGGTGGGCGTTAAATCTTTCGCCTAAACAAGAAGCGTTGCTAGTTTCGGTGGTGGATACAATTATTCCAACGACCGATACGCCCGGAGCCAAAGACTTGGGCGTACCTGATTTTATCCAAAAAATGCTGTTGGATTGTTACGAAAAAGACGTGCAGGAAAATGTCAAAAAAGGCCTTGAAAAAACCGATGCCATTGCCAAAGACCGCTATCTCCGGGCTTTCGTTGACTGCAATTCCCTCCAACGTAAAGACGTTTTGGGGAAGGTAGCAATGTCGGCCGACCAGACACAAAAAGACTATTTAGCACTTGTAAAATCACTGACAATTCTCGGGTTTACCACCTCCGAATACGTCCAGACCAAACACCTGAAATATAATCAAGCGCCAGGACATTATTACGGGTGTGTGCCCGTAAAAACGTAGCCAGTAGTTTGTATTGAGTACTGAGACGGAAACACCAATGTTCGTACTCAATACCTAATACTTTATACCCCATGTTCTTTACTCAATACTCAAATGTCATACCTTAATATAGATTCCATCAAAGACCGTACCTACGACGCCATCGTGATTGGTTCAGGAATCAGCGGCGGTTGGGCCGCGAAGGAGCTGTGCGAAAAAGGGCTCAAAACCCTTGTTTTGGAGCGTGGCCGTGATGTACAACACGTAACCGACTATCCAACCGCCAATAAACATCCGTGGGAATTTGAGCATCGCGGTCAGGTACCGTTGGAAATTCGCAATCAATACCCCAACGGTCGAGCGAGTTTCATGCGCGAAGAAACCATGCACTGGGCTTTAAAGCCAGGAGAACAGCCGTTTGTGGAAGAACAGCCGTTTCAGTGGACGCGCGGCTACCATGTGGGCGGCAAATCGCTGTTGTGGGCGCGCCAAACGCAGCGTTGGTCGGACTTTGATTTTGAAGGCCCCGCCCGCGATGGGTTTGCGACCGATTGGCCCATCCGCTACGCCGATATTGCGCCTTGGTACAGCCACGTCGAAAAATTTGCGGGGATTTCGGGCAATAAAGACGGCTTGCCAGAATTGCCCGATGGTGAGTTTTTGCCGCCGATTGAATTGAGCTGCATCGAAAAACATTTTCAGGAGGCCATCACCAAAAATTACAAAGACCGCCACGTGATTCAGGGGCGTTGTGCCCACATTACCGACCCGCAGCAAATCCACTACGACCAAGGCCGCGCCAAATGTCAGCACCGGTCGCTCTGCAACCGTGGCTGTCCGTTTGGCGGTTATTTCAGTAGCAATGCCTCCACTTTACCGTGGGCGGCCAAAACGGGCAACATGACTCTGCGCCCGCATTCAGTGGTGCATTCCATTATTTTTGATGAGAAGAAAAGAAAGGCTTCGGGTGTACGCGTCGTAGATGCCACTACAAAGGAAGTGATAGAATTTTACGCTAAAATCATTTTTGTCAACGGCTCGGCACTCAACAGCAACCTGATTTTGTTGAATTCCATTTCAAGTCGTTTCCCCAACGGCCTAGGCAACGACAGCGGTACCTTAGGGAAATACATTGCGTGGCATAATTATCGCGGCCGCATAAACGCCGAATATGAAGGCTACTACGATAAAATGACCGACGGGAAAAACCCGAGCAACGCCTATATTCCGCGTTTTAGGAATCTCCACAAACAGGAAAGTGATTTTCTGCGCGGCTACGCCACGGGCATCGGTGGCGGCCGGGGACGCCTCACGCGACAGGCCGAAATCGGCGAAGAACTCAAAGACGCGCTCCTGCATCCGCAATTGGGCAACTGGAACCTCAGCGCGTGGATGATGGGCGAAACCGTGCCCATCGAAAGCAACCATGTGCGTTTGGACCCGAACTTAAAAGACCCTTACGGAATTCCTCAGTTGGTGACGTCGGTGAAGTGGACGGAAAATGACGATAAAATGGTGAAAGACTACCTCGAACAACTCACCGAAATGTTTACGTTGGCAGGCTTTAAGAACATTCGTGGTGTGGATACGCACGCAAATCCGGGTTCAGATATTCATGAGATGGGCGGCATTCGCATGGGCAAAGACCCCAAAACGTCGATGTTGAACGAATGGAATCAAGTACACAGTTGCAAAAACGTGTTCGTGACCGACGGTGCCTGTATGACTTCCACTGGTACCCAAAATCCGTCTCTGACCTACATGGCCATCACCGCCCGCGCGGCCGATTATGCTGTGAAGCAACTGAAAAAACGAAAGTTATAATCTAAATCCTCCTTCCTCTGTGTAACTCTGTTTCTCTGCGGTTAAAAAACAGTAACTAACTCAAAATGAATACAATGAAAAAAGCAACCATTTTATTAAGCCTCTCCCTTTTGTTTATCAGTGCCGTTGGCGAAGTTTTTGCCCAAAAAGGCAAATTATACACGTTCCCCATCGGAATGCAGGCGTACACCTACCGCGCCAGTTTTCCTAAAGACGTAGCCGCCACGCTCGACACCCTCAAAATGTTGGGAGTCACCGAATTGGAAGGCGGAGCCGCCAAAGGCACCACGCCCGAAGAATTCAGAAAAATGTGCGAAGAGCGTGGCATCAAAATCCCCGGAACGGGCGGAGGCTACGAACAATTGGTAAAAGACCCCGCAGCGGCGGCCAAAACGGCCAAATTGCTAGGCTCTAGCTACCTGATGTGCGCATGGATTCCGCACAAAGTCAAAGGTGGTTTTACGTTTGAGGAAGCCAAAAAAGCCGTGGATGATTTTAATATGATTGGCAAAGTGTTGAAAGAAAACGGCATCACGTTTTGCTACCATAACCACGGCTACGAATTCCAGCCTTACGAAGACGGAACCTTGTTTGACTACATTGTCAAAAACACCAACCCCGAATATGTATCCTTTGAATTAGACATCCTATGGGCATTTCACGGAGGAGCTGAACCCGTTAGTTTGTTGAAAAAATACGGCAATCGCTTCAAACTCATTCACCTCAAAGACCTCAGAAATGGCGTAAAAGGCGATTTGACCGGCGGTACACCCTTAATAAACGACGTAGTGTTGGGCACAGGACAGGTCGACGTGGCGGGTGTAATTAAGGAAGCCAAGAAAATCGGTATTAAGCATTATTTCATCGAAGACGAAAGCCCCACTTGGTATCAGCAAGTGCCAAAAAGCATTGCTTATTTGAAGAGTTTGTAATTTCTAAATTGATTTTAAGTAGAGCACCCTATATCCATTGATAGGGTGCTCTACTTTTTTGTTTTTATTGTGCCCCTAAGTAGCAATATTTTTAGTTATATTCTTTTTAAGATTAGAATTATTTCAATATTATTGCTCTCAACAACTCTCTAGCAACAGCGTAAAAATCTTCTGTGGCTTATAGCCAACTTGGTTTCAAAACATTGAAGCATTCGCTTTTGTTTTTGAGTTGAATAAACCATTTCAATATAAACTAAATCACCAAATTCATGTTAAAATTTACCTATTTTTCGATGGCAAGACTAGTCTTTGCGACGGGGATGTGGTTACTAACCGCAATTGCCTTTGCCCAAAACCAAGTCAGTGGGACGGTCAAATCCGCCGATGGCTCCCCTATCCCAGGAACAAATGTCGTTGTGAAAGGCACCACAATTGGCACCACCAGCGGGGCAGATGGAACGTACTCCATTACGCTCCGTCAAAACAACGCGACGTTGGTCTTTTCTTCCATTGGTTTTCAATCGAAAGAGGTGGCTGTTGGCAACAACAGCACCATTAATGTAACGCTCATCGAAGACGTTTCAAACCTTCAGGAAGTCGTTGTAACAGGTTTGGCGTCGAGCATCAAACGTTCCAACTTGGCCAACGCGGTAGGAACCCTTTCGGCTAAAGACCTCATGGGAACGACCCAAATCCAAACAGTAGACAACGCATTTTACGGAAAACTGCCGGGGGTCAACATGAACACCAACGGTGGCGCACCAGGAGGCGGGGTTTCGATTCAGTTGCGGGGGATTTCATCGCTGGTAGGCGCTTCCCAGCCTCTATACATTATTGACGGAGTTTATGCCAACAACGGGGTTAATCGTTCGGGTCGTGCCTCGGTCACAGGCGCAGGAGCGGAAACCCAAGACGATGCCTCTAACCGGATTTCAGACTTAAACCCCAACGACATCGAAAACGTAGAAGTACTCAAAGGCCCATCGGCGGCGGCTATCTACGGTACCCGGGCCAATGCCGGGGTAATCATCATCACCACCAAACGCGGTAGTGCAGGCAAAACAAAAGTATCGTTTGCCCAAGACTACGGATTTGCTACTCCACAACGACTATTTGGGGTAGACAACTGGACGGAAGCTAAAATCAACACATTTTTTGCCGCTGCTCGTCGGCAGACGGAGTTAGACCGCTTCCGTGCGGCCAATGGCCAAACCTGGGATTATGAAAAGTATTTTTACGGAAACACGGCACCACTTTCCAACACTCGTTTGGGAATTTCGGGCGGGAACGATAAAACCAAGTTTTTCATTTCGGGAGCCTTGACCGACGAAAAAGGCATTGTTCGACGTACGGGCTTTAAACGCTATTCGTTACGTGCCAATATCGACCATAAACTGACCAACGATATTACCTTATCCGTAGGGTCAAACTACATCAATACCAACTCCGACCGGGGTTTTACGGGAAACCAAAATAACTCAGGGGCGAGTATTGGGTACAACATCGCTTATGTTCCCAATTATTACAACCTTTTCCCCGATGAAAGCGGTCGCTACCCCGACAACCCTTACTTCTCCGAAAATCCCGTGGCCGTAACCGACCGTGGTATCAACAACACCAATGTCAACCGATTTATTCAGTCGTTTAACCTGACGGCGAATCTTTACAAGTCAGAAAAATCACTACTGAAATTGGTAGGACAAGGAGGATTGGACTATACCCAAGGAACAACGTTTGTTTATCTTCCCGAAGATTTGCAATACCAACGCGCTCAAGGAAACCCAGGCGATGTGATTTGGGGAAAAACCGAAAACGTGAATACCAACTTCCAAACGGCATTGGTTTATAACTGGAACATTAGGAAAGTCAATCTTACATCGCAAGCGGGTGCGGTGCGGCTTAACTTCCGCGAAGACCGCTTGCTCAACCGCTCGCGTGGATTGGCAGGAGGTCAAACCAACTTGCGTCAAGGAACCGTACAAGAGATTTTTGACCAACGTTTTCAGACCATTACCGACGTGGGTGCGTTTGTTCAACAAGAAGCCAACTGGGATGATAAAATCATCGCTACGGCGGGCGTACGTTGGGATAAATCAACCCTTATTGGCGATGCCGACAAGTTTTGGGCTTTCCCGAAAGCATCTTTGGCCATCAACATTGCCAACTTTGACTTCATTCGCTCATCGAGCTTGTCTTCTGTTTTCTCACAAATCAAGCCGCGTGTTGCCTATGGACAAACCGCTGGAGTACCAGGTTTTGGAACCACATTTACGCCGCTCAACTCGGCCAATATCGGCGGATTGCTTGGCTCGGTGGTGACCACTGCGGCGGGCAATGCCGCCATTGAGCCTGAGCGTGCGGGTGAGTTGGAGTTTGGGCTAGATTTAGGATTGTTCAACAACCGAATCCAACTGGAAGCGACCTACTACGATAAGCAAACCCGCAGTAATATTCAGAATTTGCAACTTTCTCCTGCGGTGGGTATCAGTACTATTCCTACTAACTTAGCCCAACTCCAAAACCGTGGCGTAGAGCTTTCGTTGGGAGGAACCATTGCCCAAAAAGAAAAGTTTCGCTGGAGTTCGCGGGTGTTGTGGTGGAAAAACGACATTCTTCTTACCAAGTTGGGGATCCCTGCCTACAACTTAGGGGCTTTTGGGGTAACATTGGGGACATTCCTGTACCAAGAGGGCTTTTCGCCAACGACCATCGTAGGTACACGCCCAGCGCGTGATGCCAATGATACGCCTGCCGCTGAAGGTGTGCGTACAGGGGCGTACATTTTGGGAGATAACCAGCCTGATTTTCAGATGTCGTGGAGCAATGAAATCAACTTCTTCAAAAACTTTGATTTCAACATGCTTTGGCACTGGAAAAAAGGAGGGGATAATATCAACCTAACCGAGTTTTTGTGGGATGGCGGCGGAACCTCTCCTGACTGGGACGATGACGATAACGGCGACGGCGTGCCTAACGGCCGTCAGCGGGGCTTAGCTCCTCACAACGGCGCCGACCGTTGGGTACAAGATGCCACCTATCTTCGTTTGCGCGAGGCAGCGTTGTACTACACTGTCCCTACCACCTCATTGAATAAATGGTCCAACAATAAAATATCACGGGTGCGCGTAGGTTTCTCTTGCCAAAACCCATTGACGTTCAGCAAATACCGTGGCTACGATCCCGAAACTTCCACTTTTGGGTTGCAAGCCGTGGCATCGGGGGTAGATATTGCTCCTTATCCTACACAGCGTCGCTTTTTTGGTCATTTAGTTGTTGAATTTTAATGCGTTACGGACATGAAAAAAATACACTTATATACTCCGGTTTTTGCAGGGCTGTTGTTGATGATGAGTTCTTGTAACTTTTTCAGCCTTGATACTCCCAACGACCCCAACAACCCTTCGCTGGGAAGTGTGAGTCAAAACGCGTCTCGTACCCAAGTGCAAAACTTGGTAACTGGGTTGGAATCGCGTCACCGTGATTATCTCTTTACCGTGACAATGTTGTACGGAACAATGGGGCGTGAATTGTGGTACTTAAACGCCTCTGACCCTCGTTGGCAAACTGATTGGCTCGGCATGAACGGGCGTCAGGCAACAGCCAACATGTTTGGATATTTGAATACGTATCAGCAACCTTACTTTGCCATTCGTCAGGCGCAGACAGTGATTGATGCCGTTAGCAATACCAATACTTTTACGACCGAAGAGAAAAATGCGGTTTCGGGCTTTGCCAAAACCCTCATGGCGTACCAATACCTGATTGTGGCAATGGGGCAATACGACAATGGGATTCGAATTGATGTCAAAGACGTTCAAAATCCAGGGCCTTTCTTGCCGCTTGCAGAGTCGTTTACCCAAATCAAACGCATCTTGGACGAAGGCAATACCGAATTGAGCGGTGCTGGCACAGGGAATTTTCCTCTACGTTTGACGTCTGGTTTCACAGGAAATGGCTTCGGAACCATTGCTGGACTGCGTCAACTGAATCGTGCCATTGCGGCGCGCTTGGCCGTGTATCGTCAGGACTGGCAAGGTGCTTTGGATGCAGTAACCGCATCCTTTTATAGTGCAACTGGTAGTTTAGAAGCAGGCCCTGCCCATACCTTCGGGGCGCCACCAGATACGTTTAACCCGTTGTTTTTTGTCAAAAATGCCAATGTAAGCACCATGATGGTGGTGCACCCATCGGTCTTACGTGATACCATTGCGGGAGATGCACGCGTCCGTGCGAAGTTTTTCCGACGTACGGCTCCTGTCTCGGTTACATCAGATGGAACACCTCTGGCGGGTTTGTACCAAGACAACCGTTTTGCCCTCAACACCTCTGAGGTAAAGTTTTTCCGTAACGAAGAGTTGGTGCTGATTGCTGCTGAGGCCAACGCCCAGCTCAATAAAACCACAGAAGCAGTGGCGGCCATTAACCGTATTCGTACTGCTGCGGGTATTGGAAACTACACGGGCGCTACGACCAAAGATGCCCTTATTGACGAAATCTTGTTCCAACGCCGTTATTCGCTTTGGGCCGAGCCTTGGGGACATCGTTGGGTAGATTTGCGTCGCTACGATCGCCTCAATGCCGCAAACGTAGATGTAACCATTGACCGTGGTACAATTTTCAGGCAATTGGCCCGCCCGCAGGCCGAAATCAACTGGGATGAATACGTAAAAACGCGGTAATTTACGGTTTGCCCAAAATTAAAAAATCCCTGCTACTTCGAATGGCAGGGATTTTTGATTATGGTATCCTCAAGTCTAATTTTCAACCTCTTCTCATAATTCACCTGTTTTTAGCGTGCTAAAAACAAAATAGAATGTCGCATTTTTACAATCAGCATGAAATCGGTATCCGTAATTTTAAATCGTCAAATCAAAAATTTCAAAAACGATGAGGAAAGCACGATTCCGATGGGTATGACCTACCTGATTATTCCTGAAACGAATATAGCCCGATTAAAATGAGAATGAAAAAGGCAACAGCAAATGAGCCAAAGGTTTATTCATCCGTCTTAAAATCAATCAAAAAGGTCAATCCCTTTTCTTGAATTATATGGAGAGTTGCTCCTATTTGTTCGAGACGATTTCTGATGTTTTGGATACCAAACCCCTCTTTTGTGTTGGGCATCATACCTTTGCCATTATCGGCTACAATCATCTGCCAGCGGTGAGCCGTTTGTTGATCAAAAGCGATTCGTACTTGGGTAGCTTGGGCATGTTTAAGGGTATTATTGATGAGCTCTAAGCAAATAGAGTACAATGTAAACTCCAAATCTTTAGAGAGAGGAACAAGGGCAGTGGTATCAAGCGTCAGGTGAAAGTATTTGCTTTGGTTAATTTTAGCCGCAAAAATTTCCAAGGCCTTTTTTAATCCTTCTCTCTCCAGCTCAGCAGGCTGAAGATTATGAGCAAGCAGGCGTACATGGTGATAAGCCGCATTTATTTGTTGTTGGATTCCCGCAAAAATTTGCTGCTCGTGGAGAGATAGTTCACCAATTTCGACCACTTCCATACTGATGCTAATGGCCGAAAGCAAACTTCCTAGGTTGTCGTGCAACTCGGCAGCTACGCGGGTTCGTTCCAATTTTTGACCTTTGAGCATGGCTTGTTTTATTTCGTCTAATGCCCTTTGGAGTTCAGCAGTGCGCAGTTTTACTTTTTCTTCCAGTTGTTCATTAGCTTTTTGGATTACTTTTTTTTGTTTTCTATTTGTCTGGTAGAGTTTGCCAATGACAAATAGGAACATTCCTGCAACAGTTAACCCTCCTATTAACCAGTTTCTTTCTCGTTGTTTGGCTATTTTTTCTTGATTGAGTACGTATATCTGGTTTTTTTGTTGCTCATTTTGCACTCGTTCATCCAATGCTGCGTGCTGTTGTGCCAAATAATTTTGGTTGATTTTTTCGGAAGCTTTTTGGTATATTTCTAAATATTGCAGGGCTTCTAAAGTTTGTTTTGTGGCTTTGTGATTTTTATATAGAAGGAATGAAAAATCTTGCTGCAAATCGGTAAAATTGGCCAATGCGTTGATTTTTAAACCTTTCAAAGCATTTTGGTTTGACAAATTATAGTTTTTTTTGTTGGCATAATAGCGAGCCAGCTCAATGTAGCTGTACATAGACAAATATCGAATTCTAGGGTTTTTGTGATTCAGAAAAAGTTCTATTGAGCGATAAATAAAGTCCGTTCCCTTTTGTTCATTGCCAAGCGCCCAGTAGCATTTTCCTACATTTTTGTAAGAAATCGGGAGGAGTATATCAAACTGATTCTTCTCGGAAATTTTGCGACATACATCGAAAAAATAAAATGCTGAATCAATTTTTTCAAACCCAAAATAGTGGAGTCCAATGGAGTTTAGGCAATCGGCATGTTGAAATTTAAGTTTTGCTTTTTTACAAATTTCAAGCTCTTTTTTATAATGCCAAAGGCTTTTAGGATAGACTTTTTGGTCGCTATAGCTTATCCCTGCCCAGTGATGACTGATGGCAAGCAAACTGTCGTTTTTTGCTTTTTGGGCCGCCACGATGGCTTCCTCAAAAGATTTAACGGCCTCAAAGTACAACTCTCTTTTTTGCAGTGCCCACCCGATATGGAAATGAGCTTCGGCAATCTCATTAAGCATATTTTGAGCCTGCAATTCAGGGAGAATTTTTCTCAACAAACTCAAACTGCTGTCAAACTGAGCATCTTTGTTGAATGCAGTTGCGATTAAGGTATTGAGCGTAAGTATTTCTTTTTTTTGGGTGGGCGCGGATTTGCTTTCAACGGCTAATAATACTTTTTTGAGACTATCAACGGAATAACTGACCCTAAAATACTGCCCGTAAGTAACCACAGAAAACAGTATAATGATAGACAGTACTACCGACCGTTTGGTAAATGCTCTCATATTTTTTCCCTTGATGTATTGTAACCAATATAGTTTTTTTATTAATTAAAACATAAATCATGACTTCTACACACCATGGCTTCCCCCATTAAAATATTTCTGGTAGACGACCATACCATTTTTATCGAGAGTATGACCATGCTACTAGGGGCAATTGAGGGGGTGGAGTTGGTGGGAACGGCCTTTGGTGGAGAGGAAGCCCTCAGTAAGCTGTCTTTTTGCGAGGTTGAAGTGCTCATCTGCGACTACTTTATGCCGCAGATGGACGGTGTTCAATTGACCCTTGCTCTGCGTAGAACCCACCCGCACCTGAAAGTACTCATGCTTACCACCCGTGAAGATGCCGAAGGAATCCGAACCGCTATTCAAGCGGGTGTAAAAGGATATTTATCGAAAAAAGCCACCAAAGCCGAACTTCAAAGCGCCATCGTAAGCTTGTCGCAAGGACATACGTTTTTTTCGGAAACGGTCATGGATACCTTGACACAGCCACTGACGCAGGCGGAAAAAATGCTCCCACACGACGAAGCCCTCACTCGCCGCGAAATAGAAATCATCCGACTAATTGCGCAAGAAATGACCGGGCTTGAAATGGCTCGGGAACTTAATTTGAGCTATTTCACCATTGAAACCCATCGTCGGAATATTTTCCGAAAACTCGGCGTCAATTCTTCATTTGCATTGATCAAATACGCGGTACAACATCAGCTTGTTTAAACACACAACAGGCCCAAAATCTGTTGTTTATACCGAGAAATAGGTATAAAAATACCTATTATTAGTTATTTCCCCCTATTCTAAACTTTCCGACTTTTGTCCTAACCAAATCCTTCACGCAATACCCTGTAAAGTTGGCATTTTCAGCGGTCGCTTACTGGTTTTCCTAACCGTCTTTGAAACATTTAATGGATGGCTTACAGTCATGCTTTCAAAATGCCGTTGCCCTATTCTTGCACAAATCAAGCATAGGTAAATGTCATAAATCCGAAGTATCCATAAAACCACTTTACCATGAAAACCTTTATCACTCCTGCTTATTATGCGCAGTGCCTCCTTCGTACAATTAGGCATCAAATGATTCCTCTTTGCTGGCTTCTCTTTTACTTTCAAACGGTGCAAGCTCAGGTTAACGGCGCATTGGACGTTGATTTTTCCACGAATGGAAAAAACTCCATCACCTTTCCGGGGGCCAGCAACGGCATCGAATTTGCGTTGGGTTCAGCCCTGCAATCAGACGGAAAAATAGTAGTGGTTGGAAGCAGCAACGGTGGACTCGCTACCATACGTTTACTGCCTAACGGCACTTTAGACAATACTTTCTCAACTGATGGTAAAGTGGTTTTCAGTTACTCAGGGCTTACTGCACAGGCCAATGCCGTGGCCATCCAGTCTGACGGAAAAATAGTGGTGGTCGGGCAGGTACACGATACTTCGGACCCCAATAAATTGTACGATTTCGTCATTTTGAGGTATCTGCCCAACGGCAACATAGACAATACGTTCAACGGCACGGGGTCAATCCGTACCCATGCCAGTTTGAACGACTTTTATTATGATGTTGCAGTCCAAACGGATGGAAAAATAGTGGTGGCGGGCTCCCAAAACAGTCAGTTTGTGGTACGGCGTTATTTGAGTACGGGTACATTAGATGCAGATTTTGGCAGTGCAGGTACGGTTTTCGGCGTTTTTCAAGGCGTAGCTCGGGGAGTTGCTTTGCAACCTGACGGTAAAATAGTGGTAGGAGGATACACGTGGGAGTTTATGGCACCCGATAGAGATTTTGGGGTGATGCGTCTGAATGCCAACGGGACTTTAGATAATACCTTCGATACCGACGGCAAGGCCATCACAGACATTGGCAACTCTACCGACGACTATGCCTACGACCTAGCTGTTCAGGAGGATGGAAAGATTGTTTTGGCAGGTAAAATCTGGAACGGTACAAGCGATGACGTAGCCTTGGTACGCTACAACGAGAATGGCAGTTTGGATTTAAACTTCAACGACACTGGTAAACAAACGACCTCTATCAATCCCGGCGACGACCGGGGCAATGCGATAACCCTCCAACCCAACGGCGACATTGTCGTTGGCGGCACCACCCGAACGCCGGCGTATAGCTATGAAGTAATTCTGTTGGATGGTACCCGCGCTATTATTGATGTTCCCGCCAACGACGACTTTGTGGTGCTGGTGTATCAATCCGATGGGGACTTAAACACCTTATTTTCAGGAGATGGTATTCGCACCATCCCTTTTACAGAAGGAAAGCATGACAAAGGGAATACAATGCTTTTGCAAAATGACGGCAAAATCATCGTGGCCGGCTCGGTTCATAATGGCACCAACGAAGACTTTGGCATCTGTCGTTTGCATGGCTTTTACCGTTTTTACACCCTTGAAAACAGGTTGTATCTCTCTTTTGGCGATGAAGCAGAGCAGGCGCGCTGTATGGTCGTTCAGCCGGATGAAAAAATACTGGTGGCTGGTTATACCACTTCAAGCGCTGCTAAACAATTTGCCATTGCGAGGTATCTAAGGAGCGGAGCTTTGGATGAAACATTCTCGGGAGATGGAAAACTCATCATTAGCAGTACCATCCTGCCCAATGAGGCATACGCCAATGCCATCGCCCTTCAGCCTGATGGAAAAATCGTAGTGGCGGGGCAAGCATACAATGGCACCGATAGTGACTTTGCGGTGATAAGGTTGTTGCCTGACGGTACGACGGACAATACTTTCGGAACCAATGGAAAAGTGCTGGTCAATATTTTCGGGTTAGACTATTGCAAAGCAATGGCCCTGCAACCGGACGGCAAAATCGTGTTGGCGGGCTACAGTATCTCTACCGGTGGCATAGGTATTTATAAATCTACGGTGGCAAGGCTCTTGCCAAACGGTACATTGGATGTCTCATTCGATACCGACGGCAAGGTAGAATTGGGGGGAACCATCGGGACCGATGAAATCAATTCGGTCCATATTTTTAACAACAAGATCATCATCAGCGGCTACGAACTTAATCAAGACTTTGTAGCCTATCGGCTCAATGCCGACGGAAGTCTGGATAATACCTTTGATGGGGATGGAAAAGCAGTGACTGATTTTGGGATGGAACAGGCGTTGGGTTGGTGTTCGGCCATTCAGCCCGACGGTAAACTCATCATAGGAGGACGACTTGCACTGGTTTCGGGGGTGATGGTGCTCGTTCGCTATAACGTAGACGGTAGCCTCGACAATACGTTCTCGGGCGACGGTATCTATACTTCTACTAGCTATCCAGCAGATAACAGGGCTTATGCAATCAAGGTATTGGCGAGTGGTAAAATCCTAGTGGGAGGCGATGTGTTTGGCCTTAATACTTGGAGTAAAACCCTCCTGCGGGTCAATGCCAACGGGACGACTGATCTCAATTTTGGATTCAATGGTGCTTATACCTTCCCTAATTTAGGATACGAAGACGACCGTTTCGGCGCTATGGCGTTGGGCAATTACGACCGGGTGTATGTTGCAGGTTCGTACGACAATGGCACCAACTTCGACATGACCCTTTCTATTTTTCTCCAATGTAAACTCAACCCTCAAATAGTTTCGTTGACCCATCCCAACGATGACATCAGCCTCAATCGCATCAATAACCCCGAAACTGGCAAAGCGATTCAGGCAACCAATTGGGTCTTGGGAACGGCAAATGTAGCCTGCAAAGCAAAGGATTTTATTGAATTAAAACCGGGCTTTAAGGTGGAGCCGGGAGCGGTTTTTAAAGCCGAAATGGGGCTTGTCTGTTCTTATACCCTCAACCCAAACGATCCGTAAAGTACTGATTTGAAGGTTTATTGGCCCCGGAAAATGGAGACCGGTACCCATTAGAATTTAAAAAATTCACTTCGTCCGAAAAGGCCAATTTCTTGATGTAATACACTAAACAAAATCGTATTGAAATGAAGCACTTGTTTATTTGCAGCACACTGCTTTTCGTATTGCCCATGGCTTGCCGTCAGGCCGATACACAAACCCAAACCGCCACCACCACTTTTGATGAAGGCAAAGAAACCGCCGCCATCCTACAGGTTATTGAAGGAGAAACTAAATGCTTTTTTGATGGAAATTATGATTGTTGGGCCAAACATTGGGTGCATCAGCCCTACGCAATGCAGGCTTGGAACAACGACGATGGCACCTATGATGCCGCCATTGGGTGGGAAAAAATCAACGCGCAAGGCAAAGAATGGATTGAGAAGTATTACAAAAATGGCAAAAATGTCGTACACCCGGTCGTAAAACGGGAAAAACCACAGGTGAAATTTTACGGCGAGAATGTAGCGTATTTGCTCTGGAAACAATACAACGCCAACAGCGCAAAAACCCACTACATCATCAGTCAGGAAACCCGCCTCATGGAAAAGCACGACGGAGCTTGGCAAATAGCCAACGTATCGGCTTTCTGGAATGCCAAATCACGGGTGTCAGTAGATAGTCTAAACGCCATACTGCCATGAAACGCTCCTCCGCTGCTGTTTTGTTTGCCTTTGTATTGCCTTTGGTTTGGAGTTGTGAATTTGATACCAGAGGTTGGGGTGGACTTTGTATTTCTGGAGGTGAGGCATCAGGTCTCAGCTATGTAGAACCCTACGATTTCAGTGATAAAAAAACTTTTGAAAAAGATAGTCAAATCGTAGTTTATCATGGCTCGGCCTGCGGGAAATTGACCCAAAAAATCAGTGAAAATGAAATTAGCTTGCAAGGAAGTCGTCGAATACCTCGTTGGGCTACGCATGCTACCGTCTTTTTGAATGGCTGGAAGTTGGAGTATGAATCCGACGATCACCACGTACGAACGCTTGGGGTAGGAATTGGTCACATCAACCTAACCGTTAATCAAAATAGGAAAGAGGTGACCTGGGCTGCTATTGGAGCGCTCGGAGATTATAATTTTGATGATGCTTACAATTTTTGCTACCACTATACTGTAATTGCTTGGAACGAGGCCAAGATAAATCTGGCGGTAGATGACGACGAAAACTGTGCTTCAGGAACTTCCACTTACAACATGTATCCCATTGCGGGACACCTCCAAAATAATGTTTTCAAACGAAGGGTAACGGCGGGGGTGGTTCCGCGCGGTTTTTTTTTCCGGGTAGCCCAAAAAGAAGACCATCACTTGCTCCAACTGTCTTATAATATCGTTGGAAGTGAAAGAATCTTACAGAACAAAATCTACGATAACTACCCCGAAAGTACCAACCCTTTGCTCCAAAATTCCAGCCGTTTTGACTCAGCAGGGGTATTGAGTTGGAGTACCCAAGTTATTTTCAAAGACAACCAAGAGCGCTGGGAGCCCAATATAGAAAAAAACGGATACTACTTTGGAGAGATGGTTACGGGGATAGGCGGTAAGGATTTAGGGGTAATCCATCCGCCTTTTCTCATTACACCTTTGGATGATGAGGGGTGGTGGGAGTCGTTTGTTACCAGTGGCAGTCCTCTGGTGGTGACTAAAGAGTTTACGATTTCTAATATTCCCTACGAAAACGCTATCCCCATCTTATCGGGCTGGGATTTGCACTATGAAGCACTTGACGGTGACCATCATGTCCGAAAGATAGGGATCTGGATCAGCGATTGGAGTTACAGTAAGCCCTTCCGCGCTTCGAGGGGTACGCTTAAATACACCCTTTCTACTATACTGACCGATGATGAGGAAAACTCTTCGTTGGCCAATCACCGCGTTACTGTATTGGGAATCAAGCCCACGGCCATTGTACAGTCTGAAGATGGAAATATCCTGCCTGAACTTGATAATGATTTTTAAATCCGAATCCAAAAAGATGAAAAAACAACCCTACCTCTTTACATTCTGCCTATTGTTTGGCATGGCGCAATTGGTACTTGCACAAAATCCTCAAATGGTCAAAGACATCAATGCGGTGGCGGCGGGGATGCCTAATGTAGGCAAACAGGCAGTAGTTGGCTCAATTTTATATTTTGTAAAAGAGCCTTCAGAAATCTGGAAAACTGACGGTACTTCAATCGGAACGGTATTGGTCAAACATATTATTTCTGCCAGCGGGGATGCGAGAATTGATAATTTAACTAATGTAGCAGGAACGGTTTTTTTTAGTGCGAACGATGGCGTTTCGGGCAAAGAACTTTGGAAAACTGATGGGACGGCCGCCGGTACTATCTTGGTGAAAGATATTTTTGTCGGCAGTTCCGATTCAAACCCAGAAGACTTTACAGCATACAATGGTGAACTGATTTTTTCGGCTAAAAATGAAGCAAAAGGGATTGAAATTTGGAAGTCTGACGGCACTTATTCGGGTACTGCCATTGTCAAAGACATCGAGACAGGCAGTGCAAATTCGTATCCTCACGGGTTCAAAGCGGTCAAAGGTGTTCTTTATTTTTCAGCACAAACTACCGCCAATGGAGAAGAACTTTGGAAAACGGACGGTACAACAGGCGGTACGGTTTTAGTGAAAGACATTAATCCGGGAGATGACTCTTCAACCCCCGATAAACTAACCAATGTGAGTAGTTATTTGGTAAATAACGGTGTGTTATTTTTTAGGGCCAATGATGGAACTCATGGCCTTGAATTGTGGAAAAGCGATGGTACAACAGCAGGGACAGTGATGGTTGAAGATATATATGTGGGTGATGCATCTTCATCACCCACTGAGATGGCAAATGTTGATGGAGTGCTTTACTTCTCAGCCAGCAGTGCAGACGTTGGGCGAGAACTTTGGAAATCAGGCGGTACTGCGGCCAACACAGTATTGGTAAAAGATATTTTTGTTGGCAGTGAATCCGGATTTAGTTCAGTTTTTTGGGTTGTGGGTAATACGTATTATTTCAGAGCAAACGATGGCACAAACGATTGGGAACTTTGGAAAAGTAATGGTACCGCGGCAGGAACAGTCATGGTAAAGGACATCAATACAAATGGTAGCGGCAGTCCCTCAAATTTATTGAATATTGGTTCAACCCTTTATTTTACAGCTGATGACGATGTGCATGGTCGTGAATTATGGAAAAGTGATGGTTCAGCCGCAGGAACGGTATTGGTAAAAGATATTAGGGCAGGCAGCAATGATGCCAGCACCGGTTTTTTTGCCAATTTGTCCGGAAGTTTGATTTTTGGCGCTTCTGATGGGATAGAGCAAGAATTTTGGATAAGTGATGGTACTGAGCTTGGTACGCATAAAATCATTATGCCAGGCCATACCTTTGGAGGGGAACCCCGAGAACTAGTGCGTATTGGCCAACTAATTTACTTCTCAGCCAACGACGGTATCAACGGAACGGAACTTTGGAAATCTGATGGAACGGCTGAAGGAACTGTATTGGTAAAGGATATCAATGTAGGCAGCTCAAGTTCGTCGCCGTCCTCACTGGTCAATTTTAATGGAACACTCTTTTTTTCGGCCACAAATTCAACCAATGGCATAGAGCTTTGGAAGTCTGACGGTACGAATGCCGGCACGGTGATGGTAAAAGACATTGAACTGGGCAGCAGTAATTCTTCTCCTTTTGATTTTGAGGGAATAGGAAACCGCCTTTTTTTTGTTGCTTCAAAAAGTGATTCAGGGAGAGAACTTTGGAAAACAGATGGCACATCAGCAGGTACTGTATTGGTAAAAGACCTAAACGCAGGTACTGATTCGTCGACCCCCACCAGGCTTACCAATGTAAACGGCACCCTCTTTTTCTTTATTGAAAGAGATTTGCCTCCGGAGACCATTCTTTGTAAAAGTGATGGTACAGCCGCAGGTACTATAGAAGTAGATAATATTGGACCTTATGTGAGAATCGGTTCGGTGGCTGTCATGGACAATAGTCTGTTTTTTACTTATGAGAAGGTTTCAAACAATTATTGGTTAATTGTTAAAAGCGACGGTATAACAACCACAGTATTAGATGTGGGATATCAATTCTATTGTTCTGGATTAACCAAAGTAAATAATACCCTGTTTTTTTCTGCAAACAGGTTTCCTGAAGGTCAGGAACTTTGGAAAACGGATGGGACTGTCGAAGGGACCGTTTTGGCTGCGGATATCAATAGTACAGGCAGTTCACGCCCCAATAGTTTTTGCGATATTAATGGTACACTTTTCTTTGAAGCAGATGATGGTGTTAACGGCATGGGTCTATGGAAAAGCAACGGTAGTGCCGCTACTACTGCTTTAGTAAAGGGTATTTATGCAGGTAATTCTGAGATTAACGGTATTTACAATATGGGTGGCATGGCCTACTTTGCAGCAACGGATGGTCTTCACGGCCGGGAGCTATGGAAAAGCAATGGCACCACCGCCGGTACGGTCCTGATTGCCGACCTCAACCCTGACAATAACAACGGATTTCCCGGCGCGCCCTATTATACCTCCCATTTTGCTTCTATTGGAAACACCCTCTACTTTGTAGCCGATGACGGACAGCATGGCTTTGAACTCTGGAAGTACACCCCATGCCCGCAAGGGTTTACGGCTACCCCTACGGGGACCGTTACCACTCACCAACTTGCTTCGGAGACGGTCATTTCAATTGCTGGTAGCCCCAATACCATTCCCAGCGGGGCCAATGTCATTTATCAGGCAAGCAAATATGTTCAGCTAAATCCAGGGTTCAAAACCGATACTGGGGCGGTGTTTGTTGCTAAAATTGATGGGTGCAACTAGTATAAAGCCATTAAAATGAGCAGTTTAGGCCTCTTGTTTGATTTAACTTCTTAGTTTTCTTAACCCTGCATTACTTATGAAAAAGCAATTTCTCTTATTGCTCATTTGGCAATTTTTATACCTCATCCCCAAAGCCCAAAACCTCCAAATAGTCAAAGACATCAATGCGGTGGCGGCGGGAATTGAAGTTGATGAAAATAACGGCACCGCGATCATTGGTTCACAGATGTATTTTGTCAAACGTACCTCTGAACTGTGGAAAACCGACGGAACAGCAGCAGGTACGGTATTGGTCAAACACATCGTTTCGGCCTTTGGTGATTCTAACCCTCTCAACCTGATCAATGTAAGCGGGACACTTTACTTTACCGCCAATGATGGCATCAATGGGGAAGAACTTTGGAAAAGCGACGGCACCGCGGCCGGTACCGTCATGGTCAAAGATATTTATACAGGCAGCCTTGGTTCCGAACCTCAGGGGTTTGTATCCTACAACGGGCAGTTGGTATTTGCGGCCATGACTGCCTCGCAAGGGCTTGAACTCTGGAAAAGCGACGGCACCGCTGCCGGAACGGTTATTATTAAAAATATCAATTCGGGAACTGCCAATTCAGCTCCCAGTAGTTTTACCATTGTGCAGGGAATCCTCTATTTCGGGGCCTTTGATGCAGCCAATGGTCGAGAATTGTGGAAAACCGATGGCACTACCGGGGGAACTGTATTGGTCAAAGACATCAATCCCGGTACTACCCACTCATATCCCAACTCCCTTGTCAGGGCCGGTTCATTTGGTGGTGTTGCTGCGACGGATGTTTTGTTTTTTACCGCTGACAATGGTACAAAGGGAAGAGAACTCTGGAAAAGTGATGGTACTGCGGCCGGCACGGTATTGGTCAGAGATATTTTTCCGAGTGCAACTTTGACGGATCCTTCACCTCAGAGACTCACAAATGTAGACGGGACGCTTTATTTTACCGCAGATAATGGCTCTGCCGGTCGCGAACTTTGGAAAAGTGATGGAACAGGAGCCGGAACCGTCTTGGTCAAAGATATACATCCTGGCTCAGAAAGTGGGATAACTGATTACGGTCTGCCCTTTGTCGTCAATACCAGCACGTTGGTTTTTTATTTTGAAGCCAATGATGGAACCAACGGACAGGAACTCTGGAAAAGCAGCGGAACTGCAGCGGGAACGGTGATGGTTAAAGATATCAACAGTGGAGCGGCTTTCGGTTACCCTACTTCTTTCAGATTGGTAGGAAGTACGCTCTATTTTTCCGCCTATGATGGAACCAATGGGTCCGAACTTTGGAAAAGTAATGGGTCGGCAGCAGGGACAACTTTAGTCAAAGACATTTGGGCCGGGGCCGGGAGCAGCTATCCACAAGGACCGGTGAGCCTGTCCGGATTCCTTATCTTTCTGGCCCAAGATGGGAGCAACAGCACCATCAATGAACTCTGGAAAAGCGACGGCACCGGTCCCGGAACGAGCAAGATAGTGCCCAATGCCAATACCGTCAGTGCTCAGCCCAAATACGTAGTGACGATGGGCAATAAAGTTTTCTTCGCCGCAAATGATGGCATCAACGGCGAAGAGCTTTGGAAAAGCGATGGCACTTCTGCCGGTACAGTCATGGTAAAAGACCTCAATTTTGGAAGCCTCAGCGCTTCACCTACCGACCTTATCAATATCAATGACACCTTGTTTTTTGTTGCTGAAAACGGTATCCATGGCCGGGAACTTTGGCGAAGCGACGGCACCGCTGCCGGAACCGTATTGGTGAAAGACATCAACTTGGGGATAAACTCTTCCTCTCCCGAAGAGCTAACCGAATGGAACGGGACATTGTTTTTTAGGGCTTCTACCAATACCGCCGGTTCCGAATTGTGGAAAAGTGACGGTACTGCGAGCGGAACAGATATGGTGAAAGATATTTACCTCGATTCCGGTCCCGGAGCGCCCAAATATCTTACCAACGTTGCAGGGACTTTATTTTTCTTTGCCTATACTACAACGGGCCCCGCTCTCTACAAAAGCGATGGGACCACCGCCGGGACGGTAAAAGTAGCTGATATAAATATGGATTGGAATGAGATTGAACCTCCCGTCGCCATTGGGAATACCCTGTTTTTTTCCGGTCCTAATGCGAGTGCTACTGATATCGAACTCTTTAAAAGTGATGGAGTTTCCATTTTTTTAGTAAGAGATATTCGATCCGGCACCTCACCCTCATCGCCGGGATCATTCACGAACATCAATGGTACATTGTATTTTAAGGCCAATGACGGTACTAATGGCGAAGAACTTTGGAAAAGTGACGGCACTGCGACAGGAACCGAGATGGTCAAAGACATCAATACGACGGGAAGCTCATTTGCTGTGAGTTTGGTCAGTATCAAAGACACCCTCTATTTCTCCGCAAGCGATGGGACCAACGGCCGTGAATTCTGGAAAAGTGATGGCACTGCAGCCGGCACGGTGATGGTCAAGGATATTGCGGCAGGAGGCAGCAGTTCCAATCCCACCCGGTTTTTCAACTTTGGTGGCACGGCCTATTTTGCAGCAACCGACGGTTTTCACGGGCGGGAGCTTTGGAAAAGCAATGGTACTACTGCCGGTACAGTCCTGATTGCCGACCTTAACCCCGACAATAACAGTGGATTTTCCACTGCCCCCTATTTTACGCAGATGGGAGGCAATCTATACTTTGTAGCCGATGACGGACAGCACGGCTTTGAACTCTGGCGGTACACCCCCTGCCCGCAAGGGTTTACGGCTACGCCTACGGGAACCGCCACCACCCACCAACTGGCTTCGGAGACGGTCATTTCAATTGCTGGAAGCCCTAATACCATTCCCAGCGGGGCCAATGTCATTTATCAGGCAAGCCAATATGTACAGTTGAACCCGGGATTCAAAACCGATACTGGGGCGGTGTTTACCGCTCAAATTGGCGGGTGCAATTAGCACAAAATGCTTAAAATGAATGATTTACGACGCATGTTAATATAGAGGTTAACCGCAATCAATTTAAAAGCAAAACCATGAAAAAATCAGTTTTGACATTTGCATTTGCCTACTTGTTATTGATGGCTTCCCGTGGGGCGGCAGCCCAATCGTCGGGAGCTTTAGATATTCCTTTTAGTACTTCGGGGAAGGTCACTACTGATTTTTCAGGAACCAATGAAACGGCTTATGATGTAGCCATCAATTCGACCGGTAAACTCATTGTTGTGGGTGCCAAAACCGACGCTTACCGGGTGCTCATTGCCCAATACCTTCAAAACGGCACTTTAGACAATTCGTTTGCGGGCAATGGCAAAAAGACACAATTGGTAACGGCCTCCGATGGAAGTGGCACGGCCCAAGGGCTGGCCGTGGCCCTTCAGTCGGATGATAAAATAGTGGTTGTCGGTTTTGCCCGTTCTGTCATCAACCCTAATCACTATGAGTTTATGGTGCTACGCTTTAATACAGACGGCTCTTTAGACAATACATTCAGCGGTGATGGCATTGTACGTGAAAGTGTAAATGGCTCGGATGTATTTAATGATGTGGCCATTCAGCCAGATGGCAAAATTGTGGCAGTAGGAATAAGCAACCCAAAGATTGCGGTCAGAAGATACAATACCGACGGCAGTTTAGACATGGGCTTCTATGGCAACAGTATGACCAACTACCCGGCAGGCGAAGCTAAATCGGTAAAACTCCAAACCGATGGTAAAATTGTGGTGGCAGGAAACAGTAATAATGCCTTGGTTGGGGGGAACACCCTTGACTTTTTAACGGCCCGCCTCAACCCTGACGGCACTTTGGATACAGGTTTTGACGCAGATGGCTATGCGGTCACCCCTGTTGGAACGAGTCATGATTTTGGGCAAGCGCTCGCTATCCAATCGGATGGAAAAATAGTCGTTTCTGGTTATTCCTCCAATGGTTCAAACAATGACTTTGCCCTAATAAGGTACAATCCAAACGGCAGTTTGGATACGCAGTTTAGCGGCGATGGTAAATTAACGACCGCCGTAGGCCCCGGAGATGACCTTGCGTTTGATGTGACCCTTTCTCCCGACGGAAGCATTGTAGCCGTGGGGTCGAGCCATACGGAAGAGACTATTATAGTGCTTTTGGACGGAACGCGTGTCATTGTACCTGCCAACAGCGACGTAGCCGTAGTGAAATACGATCGTTTTGGTAATTTAAACGCTACTTTTTCGACGGATGGCAAACTGAAAATAGCTTTTGAACAAGGTGAAAACGACAACGGATATGGCGTGGCGCTGCAAAACGACGGAAAAATAGTACTTGTAGGAATGGCCGATAACGGGTCGAATCAGGATTTTTGCATGGCGCGTATTCATTCCATTTATGGTTTTGCAACGCTGGAAAATCGTATCTACACCTTTTTTGGGAATGGATATATTGAAAGTGCTCAAAACATTGTCGTTCAGCCGGACGACAAAATCATTGAAGTGGGTAGTGCCTACGACCCCGTTACGACCAACTCTTACGTAGCCATTGCCCGCTTTACGCGCTTTGGACGTTTAGACGATACTTTCTCCGGCGATGGTAAACTTCTCCTTGCTGAATCGGTGATTGACAACGTTCCTGACGGCAATGGCCTGGTGTTACAATCAGATGGTAAAATCGTAATGGCGGGTCATATTTCCAATGGAACCGACCGGGATTTTGTGGTCGTCAGATTAAACGCCAACGGAACATTAGACAACACTTTTGGGACGAATGGGCGCGTCATGATGAATATTGGGGGCGAAGACTATTTGTACGGCATCACTCAACAGGCCGACGGAAAAATACTGTTGGTGGGTAACAGTATTCAAAATGCGGTTAATAAGATAATTGTGGTTCGGCTCAATGCCACCGACGGGAGCTTGGACAATGCTTTTGACGCCGATGGGAAAATGGAGATTTTGACCACCAGTTGTCTCGACAACACAAGTATTGGTGGTGTTGAAAATAAAAAAAGCAATCAGCGGAGAGCAGCATTAAATTGTAGTGAAAGAGCATACAACATCCACGTTTTATCCAACAATAAAATTGTTTTGAGCGGGTCTATTCAAATGGATGAAATTGAGGATGACCGTGCTCATTTTCTGGTCTATCGCTTACATCCCAACGGAAGTTTAGACAATACTTTTGATGGTGATGGTAAATTAGTGACCAATGTTGCAATAAGTAAAAGTACGAGGATAAAGGCCGCTGTTCAGGCAAACGACAAGCTGATATTGTCCGGTATTTTAGCAAATCAAACCTTGGTAGCCCGGTTCAATACCGACGGCAGTATAGATAACACTTTTTCGGGCGATGGCGTATTTACAACGTCCTTTGGGGCAAATGTATCCACCAAGCCCGTTGCGGTTATTGCCCAACCGGACGGCAATGTGTTGATAGGCGGAAGCAGTGAGAATTCCTTCATTTACCATCCCGAATTTTTGATGCGCCTCAAGCCTGATGGTACTTTAGACCATAGTTTTGGTACAGAAGGGGTTTATCTGCTAACATCACTAGGATATACTGAAGAACTACTATTTGAGCCTCCATATCTTGTGAGAGACATTGCCTTAGGCAGTTATGATAGGGTTTATATTGCGGGCTACTACCTAAATGGCACCAATACTGACTTTACCCTTGAAGTTTTTCTGCAATGTAAGTTGGATGTACTGCTTACCCATTCTCTGGGTGATATCAGTACGGTACAAGTCAGTCCGGTTGTGGGCAAAACCATTCAAGCTACCAATTGGATTCAGAACACTGGCCAAGCAGAATACTCCGCCCAAAAGAGTATACTGCTAAACCCCGGTTTTGAGGCACGGGCGGGAAGTGTATTCAAAGCCAAAATCGGCGGTCATTGCTACTATTCCCAAAACCCATCTGATTTACTCCCCTAGATTTTAACCTGAATTATTTATGAAAAAGCACGTTCTTTTATTGCTCATCTGCCAATTTTCATTCTTCCTGCCCAACGCCCAAAACCCACAGATGGTCAAAGACATCAATGCGGTGGCGGCGGGGCTGACCGGTAGTAGCCAAAGTCCGGTGATCATGGGCTCATACCTCTACTTTGTACGCAATGATTCTCAACTCTGGAAAACCGATGGCACTGCCGCAGGGACGGTTCTGGTTAAACACATGAGTACACTGAATATCAATTCTTATATTTATAGCCTTACCAGAGTAGGGACAACGCTTTTTTTTACGTTCAATGATGGCGTGTATGGCAATGAGCTTTGGAAAAGCGACGGCACGCCCGCAGGTACGGTTATGATCAAGGATATTTATGCAGGTAGTATGAGTTCTCAACCATACGACTTGATAGCCTATGATGGACAATTGGTGTTTTCGGCCACCACCGCCACGCAGGGACTTGAAATTTGGAAAAGCGATGGCACGGCGGCGGGTACCGTCATTATCAAAAATATCAACCCCGGCGCGGCTAACTCCGGTTCTATTGGTTCTTATGATTTTACTATTGTACAGGGTATGCTTTATTTTAGGGCCGACAATGGCACCAACGGGGCTGAACTATGGAAAAGTGACGCAACTACGGCCGGAACGGTCATGGTCAAAGATATCAGAGCGGGCAGTGAGACATCCAGTCCATTTCAACTTACCAATGTCAGTTCTTTTACCGTCAACGATGGGGTTTTATTTTTTGTGGCCGATGATGGGACCAATGGCCGTGAACTTTGGAAAAGTGATGGTACGGCGGCGGGTACGGTGATGGTCAAAAATATTTACTCAGGTCCAGAAACAAGTTTGATTTCAGAACTTACTAATTTAGATGGTACGGTCTATTTTGCCGCCGATGATGGCTCACATGGCACGGAACTTTGGAAAAGCGATGGCACTGCGGCGGGCACCGTCATGGTCAAGGACATTCGTCCTGGTGCAAGCGGTGGGCTTGAGCCTGACCTCGTTTATTCTTATTCTATAGAATTGCGAGTGGTGGGTACTGCAACGCTCTATTTCGCTGCTGATGATGGCACCAACGGCTATGAACTTTGGAAAACCAACGGGACTTCTGTCGGCACCGTCATGGTCAAAGACATCAACACGGAAGACGATAGCAAACCTGCTAATTTTTTATCAATTGGTACTACCCTTTATTTTAAGGCGGATGATGGCACCAATGGCATTGAACTTTGGAAAAGCACCGGTACTGGAGCCAACACAACGATGGTCAAAGATATTAATCCTGCAGGAAACGGCAATCCTTATTATTTAACCAATCTGGCGGGTACATTGCTGTTTTTAGCCACTGAGGGCGCAAATGGGGCTGAGTTGTGGAAAAGCGATGGCACAGCGGGGGGGACGTCCAAAATTGTATTAAGCGGTTGGACGATTGGGGGGCTCTATAATCTCACTACTGTCCTGACACCTATTAATAATACCCTTTTTTTTGTTGCCAATGATGGCATCCATGGGGCTGAACTCTGGAAAAGCGACGGGACAGGAGCGGGGACAAGTATCGTAAAGGATATTAGCGCGGGGAGTTCAGGCTCTGCCCCTGCTTCCTTAATTAATGTCAATGGTGTGTTATTTTTCACGGCCAACAACGGAGCCGATGGGCGTGAATTGTGGAAAAGCGATGGAACCACGGCCGGCACGGTGCTGGTCAGAAACATATTGCCTAGTGATAGTGATTACGGTCCGGTTTCTCTTTTCAATTTCAACGGCACCTTATTTTTTAGTGCCGATGATGGTGTCAACGGGCGAGAACTATGGAAGTCGGACGGGACAACGGTCGGGACTGTCATGGTCAAAGACATCAATTCGGGCAGTAGCGGCAGTAGTCCGGGCAGTTTTGCCATTTTTCAGGGGCAGCTTTTTTTCAGCGCTGCTTCGGGCCTTTGGAAAACCAACGGCACCACCGCAGGGACTGTTAAAATCAGCGATTGGCCCAACTCACCGGCCGAGCTTACCGCTGTGGGCAATACCCTCTATTTTCAGGTAGATGACGGGGTGTCGGGGGCTGAACTTTGGAAATATTCCGGCGGTATTCCCCAAATGGTCAAAGACATCCAAACGGGCGGCAACTCTTCATCCCCCAATAATCTAATCAATTTCAATGGGATACTTTTTTTTGGTGCCAATGATGGGGTCAATGGAGTAGAGATGTGGAAAAGTGACGGCTCAGTGTTGGGGACGAGCATGGTCAAAAACATCAATTTGGGTAGTCATGTCTTTTACTATTTTGCTTTTACGGAGGTCAACGGTACGTTGATGTTTACGACCGAGGATGAAACCAACGGGCGAGAACTTTGGAAAACTGATGGCACGGCCGCCGGTACCGTATTGGTGAAAGATATTAATATCGGAGATGCCTTTTCTGATCCAACTGACCTAATTAACTTCAACGGTACGCTTTACTTCGCCGCTACCAATGGCTATCTTGGTAGAGAATTGTGGAAAAGTGATGGCACCAATGCGGGTACGGTTATGCTGGCCGATATTAACCCTAATAATGGCTATGGGCTTTACAACAGCAGTCTGGCCATTATGAACGGCAATCTATATTTTACTGCCAACGATGATGTGCATGGATTTGAACTATGGCGTCTGTGCGACTTCATTCGCACACCCACCGGTACCCTCTCTGCCGATCAAAAAGCATCCGAAACCGTCATAACGGTCAGTGGCAGTGCCAATACCATCCCCAACGGCGCTAATGTCGAGTATGGAGCAGGAAAATACGTGCAGCTTAATCCTGGATTTAGCACCCAACTAGGGGCCGTTTTTAAGGCGCAATCAGGCGGCTGCAATTAGTATAAAACATTTAAAATAAACAACTTACGCCACTTTCGAATGAATAAAAAAAAATTGAATGGCTGTAAATTTAGCGACAAGACCATGCAAAATTGAGTATTTTTATAGGCCCGGCCATAGATTGCTGGGCCGTTTTCATGGCAGCATTGACAAAGTTTTTTGTCAATTCGTTTTCAACGCTTTTAAGTCTACCTTGTAAGTAAGCGTAGTACAATTTCTATAGAAAATATCTCCTAATTGAATAGGTTCGCAGCTTTGGGCATACACGGCCTTCTCATCGCAATTGAGCACAATATACCCCAGTTTTGCTGAAATAATTACCCAACCCAAGCCCGCAGAACATTGGCCTTATTTTTTGTCATGAAGCTATTTTTTTGTATCGCTTAAAAGGGACTCTAATACTATGCTTTCTGAACGACTTAATTTATCTGGAAAAACAGCCGTTGTAACGGGTTCGAGTCAGGGAATTGGCAAAGCAATTGCCATTGCGCTTGCCGAATACGGCGCCAACGTAATCATCCACTATCGCCGTGATAAAAAAGAAGCCGAACAAGTGGTCAAAAAAATGAATCAACCTAAAGGTAAAGTACCGATTGTAAAAGCTGATTTTTCAAAACCAAACGGCGTCAAAAAATTTTTCAGTAGCGTTTCTAACATAACCGATGCCGTTGATATTTTGGTCATCAATGCTTCGGTACAGGTGGCTAAAAATTGGCAAGACGTTACGGAAAATGAGTTTGATTTTCAGGTCAATGCAAATTTTAAATCTACCCTTTTGTTGATGCAGCAGTTTGCCCCTGCCATGGTCAAAAAAGGCTGGGGGCGAATTCTGACCATTGGCAGCGTGCAGCAGGTTAAGCCCCATCCCGCCATGATTGTGTATGCCGCCACCAAGTCGGCGGTTTTTAATTTAGTAAAAAATGTAGCGCTTCAATTGGCCGATAAGGGGGTTACGGTCAACAATTTAGCTCCTGGCATCATTGATACGCCACGCATTCAGGCGCCTGTTCCTAAAATGGAAAAGCGAATTGCCCAACGTATGACCACGCCCGAAGGTGGCATTGGAAAACCCGAAGATTGTGCAGGCATGGCCGTATTTTTATGCTCAGACGCGGGGCGCTACATAACGGGGCAGAATCTGTTTGTGGATGGGGGCATGAGTTTATAAAATAGCCCGCAGCACTTCCCGTTTCCATTTTGGTCCGGGGTGTTTTTCAACGGTAAAACCCGCCGCCCGGAGGTTGCGTTGCACGTAGCTTTTTGAACAGTAGGTCGTTAGGTTGCCGTTTGGTTTTAACAACGCAGCCAATTGCTCAAAAACCTCCCGCTCCCAAAGTTCTGGCTGGGCCGACGGAGCAAAAGCATCGTAATAGATGGCATCAAATTGAAGTGAAGTCTCGAACTCCTGAAGCCTTGTTTGGTATTTTTCAAGCGTAAAATACGGGGAGAGTCGAACACGCCGTTCCCACACCGCTTCGTGAAGTTGTAACAATCGGTGGATTTCCAATAACCCGTCGTAATTCAATCCCCCGACCAGCTCATCTGCCAACGGATGCGCCTCAACGGTCACGTAGCGAACGGGCACCTGCGCTGTTTCGGCCTCCAACCACGTGAGCAACGCATTGAGGCCCGTACCAAACCCCATTTCAAAAACAGTTAGAGGGGCAGAACATAGACTTAACCGATAATGGCGAATGGCTTCTTTCAGACCCAAATCAATGTAAATTGACTGCGATTCCTGCAAGGCTCCGTTGACCGAATGATAATACGCATTGAGCGTTTCGTTCCATAATGTATGCGAGCCGTCGGAGGTGAGAATACGTTGAATACTCATTTTACTAGTGCATTTTCCGAAATGCCGCCAGTCCGCCTTTTAGGTTTTTCAGATTCATAAAACCATGTTGTTCACGTAGTTGTTGAATGGCTTTTTGGCTCCTCATTCCGCTTTGACAGTGAATAACAACCAATTTTTCGCGATTTATTTGACCCGTAAAATCCGTCAACACCGACAGAGGCATCAACTCTCCACCCAGGTTATCAACGGCGTATTCATTGGCCTCACGCACATCTATCAACTGAAAATCAAGGTTGTTTTTCAGCATCTCAGCCAGTTGCTCGGGGGTCACTTCCATTTCCCAATCTGGGGTTTTTATGCCGCAAAATTCATCATAATCAATCAATTTGTCAATGATAAAACGCGCGGGCAAACGGGGTATTTTTATAATTCTGGTCGTTAAGGTAAGGGCATCCATGACAAACAATTTACCCACCAATGGCTCGCCAATACCCGCCAATAATTTAATGGCTTCGTTGGCTTGCAAACTCCCGATGATGCCCGGCAAAACGCCCAAAACCCCCGCTTCGGCGCAGTTGGGCGCGAGTTCAGGTGGTGGTGGTGTGGGAAATAAATCGCGGTAGTTCGGGCTATTTTGGTAGTTGAATATGGAAACTTGCCCTTCAAAACGATAAATAGCACCATAAATAAGGGGTTTGCTCAACAGCACACAGGCGTCATTTACCAAATAGCGCGTCGGAAAATTATCTGAACCATCAATAATGAGATCGTATTTTTCTAAAATAGTAAGCGCATTTTTAGACGTAAGCTGCTCAAAATAAGGCTCAATCGTACAGAAAGGATTCAATGATTGTAAGCGTTTGGCGGTTTCTTCCACTTTAGCTTTGCCGATGGATTCTGTTCCGTACAAAATTTGCCGTTGAAGGTTGCTTTCATCGACCCGGTCGCCGTCTATGATACCGAGCGTACCCACGCCAGCGGCGGCCAAATACAATAAAATCGGACTCCCCAGCCCCCCGCATCCAATCACCAACACCTGCGCCGCTTTCAGCCGTTCTTGTCCTGCCGACCCAAATTCAGGAATCAGTAAATGGCGGTTATAACGACGTAATTCGTCCGTAGTCAGCATTTGTTAAATTTTGTTAAGACCCCTATTAAACCTTCTGGCAAAGATTTTTCTCTAAGCTAACGTACAAAAGCCTAAGCAGTCACAAAACAAATGTTAAACCTTAAACTAAAAGTTCCATGAAAATCAAAATGTCTTGGAAAAGCATAACCGCCGCCGCTGGGGTAGCGTTGATGTTGATTGCCTGCAACAAAGAAAACACGGGCCCGACGCCCGAAGAAGAAATCATTGCCGCCGAAGACAATCAGTCAATTATTGACGAAACAGAAGCGGTTTTTACGTACAATGATGAACTATTCGGGGGGCTTTCTTCGCTTCGAGAGTCAGCCGAAACTGGCACCGACAGCATCGGAAACCCAGGAAAGCGCCCACTCAAGGCCGACAAATGCGCGACCGTTTCGCGTACTGAATCCAACGGGATTATTACCATCGTGGTTGATTATGGTACCGCAAAACAATGCGAAGGCCGAAAAGTAGGCGGCAAAATGACCATCCAAATCCCCGTAAAACCGCGAAGAGATGCATCTGGCTTATTTACCCAAAACATTACGTACGAAAACTTCCAGCGTGGCCCACGCATTATCAATGGCAAACATAGCATCAACTTAGCGCTTGAAAACGGCCGTGTAGTGACCAAAGAGGACTTTACCGAAACCACCATCACCACCGAAGACGGTAAGACGATTACTTTCAGCAGCACCAAAACCCGAAAAGAAGACGCCAAAGGCACTCCGCTCAACCGTGCCGATGACGAAATCCACGTTACGGGTAACACCACCGCCACGGGCAGCGACGGCAAAACGTTCAAATCAACCATCACAAAGGTCCTTATTACCAAGATAGCGTGCCGAGGCACAGGCGGAATTTTTCCCGTGTCGGGCACCATTGAGATTGAACGCCCCGACAAACCCAAGACGGTGGTTGATTACGGCGACGGCACCTGCGACCGCACTTACACCGTTACCTCCGACGGAAAAACCATCACAAAGAGCCGTAAGTAAGCGCCGATTACTAGGCACTATAGTCCAGTTTTTTTGTTTGACAACCGCCTTGTTTTTGTCGGTTGTCAAACAAAAAACATCAATCATTTATCCTCACTTTATTTTCTGCTCTTTTACAGAAGCCCCCACGGCGGGATTACACGCCTGCGTCTCGGCCAAAAATACGCTTCCCTGTTCTGCCAAAAAACCTACCTGCAAATTCACCGTTGTTCCCGCCCGATACACCACATTGGCACCCGACTGAATTTTATTGGTTGCGGTTACCACTTGGGTAGCCTCATACACCTTGTTTTGTCCGTTAGTAATCGGATTTGTAAGAATATACTGGGTAGGACATAGTACCTCAAATGTTTGCTCGGCAAAGGCTCCATTTTGAGTATAGGCTCCCTGATAAAAAGCCCTGACTCGGACCGTACCACCGTCGCCAGTCAAGGTCACTGTATTTCCCGATAAAGTTGCGGGGCCCGAAATTAGCAAATACTGAATTGTTCCCCCCGCAGGCGTCGTACTTGCAGAGAGGGTAAAAGGCGGGTCTGTTGCTTGTTTATTAGAAATACCCGTAAAGGCAACGCTATAATTGGTAATGCTGCGATTTACGTCAAATGCCCTTTCTACTGGCAGCGCGGGGCGGTAGGTGCCATTGCCATGCTGCGTTGCCCTTAGTTCAACTTTCCCCGGTTTTCCAGTCAGGGTGACTGTATTGCCGATAACGTACGCTGGCCCTGAGGTAACGAAGTAATTGACGGGCGTTGCCCCTACTGAAGAAATAGCAGCGGCCGTCAGGGTAGCGGTTGTTGTATTTAATGGAATGTTTTGATTCGGAATCGGGCTAAAACTGAGGGTCTGAGCTGACCCGCTACACGCCACTTCAATGTCTTTACGCAAGGTGGTTGACAATCCTTCTGGGTCTGTCACGGTCAGGTAAATACGGTACCAGTACGTCGCATCGCCTACTTCACAAGTCAGGGCGTCCAAAGTTGTATTGATGGAATTACCCACTAATGCGGGGTTTCGATGCTCATGTCCATTATGAGCCAAGCCCACAATCCAACTAAATGTAAGACTGTCGGCAGGCGACTGGGCATCGGACACCGTTGCCGACAAAGTCAACGGATACGACTGACTCTCAGGAATTTGAACTAGATTATCTAAGCTACTACTTTCAATGACAGGCGGGGTGTTGTTGACATAAATATAGATGGAATCGCTGCTACTCAGTGCCCCGCTTCCGCCTGCATTGTCTTTTACGGTCAATTTTACCTTGTATTTTTTTCGCGTATTGGCAGAAGGCTTGAAAACATAGTGAGGTGCTAAACCTGTACTAAAAGCCGCGCCATCGTCTATTTTCCATTCGTAGGTTAAGGCTGTTGCTTCTGGGTCGTATGATTTTATGGCCGTAAATGCCACAGGCAACGGCGATATACCAGCGGCAGTATCGGCCTCTATTTTTGCGACGGGCGGGATATTGCCCGTGTTATAATTTAAACGGCGTATTTCATCACAAGGAAGTCCATTGCCCGTAATATAATATAGCCCCTGATCAGAGCTGTTGTAGGCCAAATGTACTATCTGGTAAGTAGTGCTCATAAAATGGGAGATAGAGGCTGGTTCGTAATTTTGGTTCAACTTCATGACCCGAATCCATTTACCCCCAAAATCAGCCATAAACAATGCATTTTGGTACGCCGCTGGAAAATTAGTTCCTGCATAAAAAGTCCCTCCCATCGTAGAGTTTCCCGTAAATGTGGGTCCTGTATACGGAAAAGACGGGGTGCCAATCTGAATTTTTGTCGTTTGGTTCAGGCACACATTTGCGGCGGTTGACAGTTCTCGGTATTCTACAATAGGTTTGCGGTAAGTAGCGGGCGCATAGGTTAAATTATCATAATCGAAATTTACCCGGTCAATGCCTTCATAACGCGGCCAACCAAAATTTTGATTAGGTCCCGTCACGGTATTGATTTCTTCGCGGGTAGTATTGCCCACATCTCCAACCACCAATACTCCTGGGCTTGCATCTTCTGGATGGTGACTCCCAGTACCTGGAATCAAATTCATTTTAAAAGGATTCCGCAGGCCTTTGGCCCAAAGACGAGACGCTGGCGCTCGCGGAGTGGCTGAATTATACAGCGGATTTGAGGAAATTCCGTTCCCTGTAGCGGGATCGATACGAAGCACTTTACCATTGTGCGAATCATCTCTTTGGGAGCGATAAGCTCCAATATTATGCTCGGCAGTGATAACCCCCGCATTGATTGCTAACTGATAACTGCCCCGGTAGCCCTCATCAACGCCCGCCGAAGCCCCGTCGCCTGTTGAAACCAAAAGCGTACCATCACTGCCAAAAACGAGCGAGCCGCCAGCGTGGTTGATACTGATAATCGGTATTCCATCAGCAGGGCTTGTTCCAATCAATACCAATCGACTATTGGGATTCACTGTTGTAAAACTCGGACTTGCTCCAAGGTCTGCGGTGTATCGGGTCACCCTAACAATAGACCCCGTTTGATCTGATCCATCGCCGCCATTTGTACCGTTCAACAAAAACTGGCGATTGACCGCGTACATAATATAAAAGTAGCCATTTGTCAGAAAATCGGGGTCAAGTACCAGTGAAACTAGCCCTAAATCACTGTTATTAAGCACTTCTCCCGAAATATCAAGCAGTAAATATTTTTGTTGCAATGTCCCGTTTGCTCCAAATAGAAAGGCCCACACTTTTCCGCTACTCTCACAGGCATACATTTGTCCAGCTGCATCAAATGTCACCCCTGTAAGATTCGTAAGCCCCTCATCAATTCCACCTTTCACCTTCAACTGATCTTGAAAACCAGACGGTTGGGCATAGCTGGAAATACTACAAAATATCCACCCTACCCAAATACCCACAAGGATCAATCGGTAATTCATCGCTGTATTTTTATCCAATAAAGCCATTTCTCTTATCTAAGTGCGTTGTTTTACAAAACTTTACAAAATAAAATGATTAATTCTAATGAAGAATAATACCTCCAAAAGATAATGGCAGGCCATTGGAGAATTTAGGGGCAAAAAAAATGGTTTTTAAGCATCATGCTCAAAAACCACTTAGGCAAAAGGTACTTAATGAAGGGTGGGTTAATAATTCACAAGTTGAGTAATTTTTTTTACGTTGTCGGCGAGTTGGGCTACCGCACCCAGCACAATGATGGCGGGCGAGCCTACGCCTTCGGCCTGTACCAGTTGCAGAATATTTCCTACTTTACCAGTTACAATTTTTTCATCAGAGCGCGTACCGTTTTGGATAATGGCCACTGGTAATTCGAGCTTGCCAAGTTGGGCATAGGTTTCAACAATCTCCGAGAGTTTGTGCATCCCCATCAACACCACCACCGTGGCCGACGATTGTGCCGCGAGGGCCAAATCATTCGAGAGTTTGTGGTCTTTGGTAGTGCCCGTCACCACCCAAAAACTCTCGCTCAGGCCGCGCGTAGTCAAAGGTATTCCTGCCAAGGCAGGAACGGCATAACTGCTCGAAATACCCGGCACCACCTGCGTTTCGATGCCGTGGCGCTGCGCGTATTCCAATTCTTCATACCCTCTACCAAAAATAAACGGGTCGCCGCCTTTGAGGCGAACTACGTGGCCGTATTGCTGGGCATATTCTACAATCAAATGGTTGATTACATCCTGATTACAGCTGTGCTGAGCAAAGCGCTTTCCGACGTTGACAATGATACAGTCGGGCTTACAATACTCCAACAACTCTGTGCTTGCCAGCGCATCATGCAGCACCACATCCGCAGATTTTAGGGCCTTAATACCTTTGAGGGTTATTAAATCGGGGTCACCCGGTCCCGCACCTATGAGCGTAACTTTCATATCTTAGCTATCTTTTCCAAATTCCACCAACGCTAGTTCAGGCTCACCTTCGCTCTCCAATTGTTGCTGACGAATTTGATTTACTTTTCCAATAAAATGCGCGGCTTTGGCCACAAATCCTTCGGCAAACTCCTGCGTAGGTTCGTTCTTATTGATGCTGAACACCAACTCTTTAAACGAAACCCCTTCGGAAAGATCACTAAACTCCGCGCCAAAATGCTCGTCAAAATCCTTCACAATGCCGTACTGCGTATTGGTCGCCACTCCTTTGCTCACCAATAATGCTTTGGCTCCCGTTACAAATACGTTGTAAGCGTGATAAATGGCATCGGCCCAGATTTTCTTTTCAAGATTCTCGTTGGCCCAGCTGAGTTTGTCATTGGCCTCAATAATCGTCGTAGCCACCAAATCAATCAACACACTGGCGCACTCTCCCACCCCTACTTCGGTTTGGAAAGGCTCTTCGTGGTCCCAATCTACGTAATCACTGCTAACTACCGTGGTCAAATCAGCCAACGGTTTGAGCATAGAATAAAAATATTTGTTGCCCTGACGCAAGAAATAATCGTTGTAATATTCTCCCTCAAAAGCGTTGGTTTCATAATCGTTCAACAACGTCCGTAAAGCCGCAGGGCCACGTTTAGTGGGAAGTTTGATGACTTTGTCGCCCATCATTCCTTCACCCGCGCCGTTGAAGCCTCCACCCAGCAAAACCTGCAATGCGGGCAAAACGAGTTTGCCGTTTTTGATGGAACTGCCATGAAAACCAATGTTGCAGGCACTGTGTTGACCACAGCCATTCATACAACCGCTGATTTTGATTTTGATGTCGTTGTTGTAAATAATATCAGGAAACTCTTCCTTCATCATGGTTTCCAACACCCGGGTAATACCGTAGCTGCTCGAAATCGCCAGATTACAAGTATCGGTGCCCGGGCAGGTGGTAATGTCGGCCGTGGTATCAAAACCAGGTTCAGCCAAGCCCAATTCATTGAGTTTTGCATAAATAGCGGGCAAATCTTCGGCTTTCACAAAACGAAGAATATATCCCTGATTGACCGTCACCCGAATGTCATCGGCGGCGTAATCACGTACGATGTCTGCCAATTTACGCGCGGTGGATGAGTGCATATCACCCAACAACACCCGCAATTGTACCGCGTACCAGCCTTTTTGTTTTTGTTCAAAAACGTTGGTTTTAAGCCAATGCACGTAAGGGGCATTTTGTTCGGACTCGGCCGCAATCAAATCTTCGCGGGTTAGCTTGCTTTCATTTGCCTTCAATAAATCATTTGCCGCAAAGGCCAAAGGCTCAATGGCATATTCTTTGTTTTTAAGGGCCTTTTGCTCCTCTTCTACCCGTTTCAAAAACTCCTCCAAACCAATATCAGCCAACAAAAACTTCATGCGTGCTTTGTGACGACGCACGCGCTCACCATAACGGTCAAATACCCGAATCACCGATTCGATAAACGGAATCACGAATTGCTCCTCCAAAAACTCATGGGCAACCTTGGCCAAAAGCGGTTGCGCGCCTAATCCACCGCCTACCAACACTTTAAAGCCGTTGATTTGGGTACCATCTTCGGCAAACTTGGCTACTGGAATCAAGCCTACATCGTGCATAAATGCATAGGCCGAATCTTTCGCAGATGATGAGAGCGCAATTTTAAACTTACGACCCATGTCCTGACAAATCGGATTCCGCAAGAAATACTCAAAAATAGCATGGGCGTGGGGCGTAACATCAAACGGCTCTTCGGGGTCAACCCCCGCCCGTGCAGAGGCTGTTACGTTACGAACGGTATTGCCGCAGGCTTCGCGCAAAGTAATATTGGCATCTTCCAACTCAGCCCAAAGGGCGGGGGAATCGGCCAGTTTCACAAAGTGAAGTTGAATGTCCTGACGCGTGGTGGCGTGCAGGTTTCCAGTAGCATATTTATCGGAGCAATCAGCAATGCGCACCAGCTGGTCGGCCGTAATGCGCCCGTAGGGCAGTTTGATGCGAATCATCTGCACCCCCGGCTGACGCTGTCCGTATACCCCACGGGCTAGACGAAACTTACGAAACGCTTCTTCGGGTACTTCACCGCTGCGAAATACACTAATTTTACTTTCCAGCTCCAATATATCGCGACGGGCGGCTTCGCTAACGTTTGGTGAGAATGGGATTGTCATAGTACCTATATTCTATCGACTTAATATTTTTATTTTTAAACGTAAAAAGGCTTTTGGAGCCTTTGGAGTGATAGTTTTGAAGATTCCCTATAGTTATATTTTAAAATTATAGGTAACTCAATCCTATTGAATTACTATTGTTATGCAAATTTGGTTGATGCTCAGCTAAAATCCTAATCAAGAATCATAAAAAAAAGAATAGGCCATAACCGAAAGTTATATCTTTTCGTTATGGCCTATTCTACAAGGTGCTATTCTTTAATACTTCACAAGCCGTTTTCGGTCAACGAAGTCCCCTAATTGCAGGTCAATAAAGTAAGAACCTGCGGGGTACGTGCGAACATTGATAGACTGTCGGAATAAATCGCTGGTTTTTTCAAATTCGCCCCGCCAAACTTCCTGCCCAGTGATGCTACGCAGTCGAAGCGTAACCTTTCCTCTCAACCCATTGGTAAAACTGACCTCGGCTACTCCATCTGTAGGATTGGGGCTGATGACAAAATCTTTTTCGGGCAATGTCTCATTAGATAAAATCTGGACATTGCGCACGTAGATAGTTGCACTGGCTGAATCCAAGCACACGTCAGAGCCTGTTCCTTTAACTAGATACGTAAGCGTACGATTTGGACGGGCAGTCACCTGTGGCCCGAGCGTAGCACTAAGCCCTTCCGAAGGCGACCAATTAATGACTGATGCGCCCCGGGCTTGCAGAGTTACGGCTTCGCCGGGATTGATAAACTGCGCCGAAGCCTGTATTTGAACCGAAGCTTTCATTCCTACTTCAGCCGTAATGTTATGCGCCACGTTGAGACCCGTACGGACAATGTAGCGATCCCAGTTTCCACTTGAATTCCGCTCCCACGAGGTGGCATTGAGCGACTCCCCATTGAGGGTAGTCGTGAGGGCAACGGTATCTCCCGCTACGTAATCCAATTCAATACCAATCAAGAATGACAGGTTGTTTTGACGCGACAAATCAATGTTTTGGTCAAACACCACGGTGGTAGCACGGTTGTTTCGAACATCGTCCAAAATCCGTCGAAGCGGAACCTCCTTGGTCGTTAGTTCAGAACCTGGTCCTCCCTGAAAACCGCGTGCGTTCCATACTTTCACCCGCACAACCGCTTCCGTTTCATTTCCTCTGGCGGCTTTTGCCACGCCAAATTTAAGCGAAGCCCCCCGCAAATTGGTATAGCCAAGCGTATTGGGAAACAGTTCGGCCACGGCCTGTGTCCGTCTACTATTGTGCCCCGATACATATCCCGTGCCCGTCGATTGTCGAATGACCGTGCCTGCACCCGTAAAATTGGTAGCAGTAGCGCATAACCCTGCATTTACAACTTCAATGTACTGCGTTTTTGTCAATGGAGCAGAAGCCCCCGACGCATTGGAAACCGTCAGCGTCACCCTAAACTTGCCCGCAGTTCGGTACGTTACTGTTGGATTTTGCTCAGTAGCAACCGCTGGGTCTCCACCTTCAAACTCCCACTGCCAAGCCGTTGGGAAGTTGGTAGACAAGTCCGTAAATTTAACTTGTGCCCCCAACAATACGACCCGGTTCTCTGCTTCAAAATTTGGCGTAGGCCGTCCCACCACCAACTGACCGCACACATTAGAAGTCAATAAACTGGCGCGGCGGGGGCTTATTTCCATCACTGCCCGCATACGCGTTTTTTGATCTCTGGTAAAGATATTAAAACACGCATCATCTGAATAATCCATGTAGTTTTCCACCATATTGGCGCTTCCGCAACTCATCCGACCTTTCTGACAACCACGGCTTTCGGAAGCCTGCGAGGGTGTATCCGCACAAAAATCATCTCCACAGTTGGAATCTCCCCAAATATGACGCAGACCTAACCAGTGTCCAGTTTCGTGCGTGAGCGTACGCCCTAAATTATAGGGTGCTCGCAGAAGGGAGAAATTCCCTTTTTGGGCATTTCCAAAATTAGCATAATTAACCACTACCCCATCGGTACTGGCAGCGCCACCGCTTCCCGGAATCCCCGAAAGGTTGGAATTGCTCGGAAACTGGGCATAACCGAGGAGGTTGTCATCCTGAGCGGCAAAGTCCAGAACCCAAATGTTGTAGTACTTGTTGGGGTCCCAAGAAGTGGTTGGTTTCAGCGAACCTTCAATATCATTCCGCACCCAGTTTGCACGATTGCCGTTTACGCGGTCAATGCCCGGCTCGGCCATGCGCTGCCCCTGAGGGTTAAATTGAGCCAAGCAAAACTCAATTTCAATATCTGCTCCGCGCGAGTCGCTGTTAAAACCATTGGTATTGACCCGACGTCGAAAATCCTCGTTAAGGGTTTCTATTTGGGCCTGTACCTGCGCCTGACTTATATTTCGACCCGTCCCGATGGCTTCCCCGCTGTGAATCACGTGCACAACAATCGGAATGGTAATAATCTCAGCCGCTCCCCTTCCAGAAGCCATACGGGCTTTGATTTGAACCATTTTTCGCTGCAAATCCCGCTCAAACTCATCTAGCGAGCCTTCCGAAGGATTCCGCAGTCGCAGCAAACTGTCCATTTCCATCGTAGCGCAGGGTTCTGTTCGGCGCTGCGCTTGGGCAAAAAAAGATAAAAGCACAAACAGGCTTAAAAAGGCGCGAGTACATATTTTCAACATGCTACTTACTGCTTGAAGTGAATGAGAAACGGTAACTGGCATCAATATCTCCAAAATAATACTCCAGTACCAGTGAATTTTCGGTCAACGTTTTGATAACAAAAGGCAGTTTAAATCCGCCGAATATACGCGGTATCCCTATCTCAAGGGTAGCGTTGGCATTGGTCAATTGCCATACATCCGTGATTAAAATTTCGGGCTCAGTCGTGCGGCACTTGGTGGCACCGTTGCTGTATTCCATTTTTTTCTCCTCGTTGGCATAAAAAATAAATTGGTCATCCAACTCGCACGGATCCAACACTTGATTCCCAGGCAACTCAAACGGGTCTTTTTCATCAATGATGGTGAGCGAGCTCAGCACCCAAGCTTTCTTTTCGGTTCCTGTCAGCAATTGCGAATACGTCAACGGCTTAGGTTCTATTTTTTCAGAACAACTACTGCTCAACACAGCCAGCAGGCCAAAAATGGCAGTATAGCGAATATAGGTTTTCATTTTTTTGCGATTTTCAGAGAACAATTCAGTTAAAATCCACACTATTGCGGCACATAAATCAATGGTAGATTAACGATACTGTCTCGGCCATTGCTTAATTTATAGATTTTCATTCTAATGCTGAGGCTGATTTGCTTATTGACTGGATTCCACACACCCGTTCCAGAGAGTGTATCGTAGCCACTCGCAAACTGCGGAATCACTTGTTGCGGAATGGTAAGTGTGTTGTTTCCATTGTCAATAAAATCTAGCGTAGGGCGCTCCGCTTGAAACCCAACGGGGCTGTCCCAATTGAAAAACTGCGGGAAGCCCAACAAACCTACGTTGATATTGGAAATCGTGTACCGCTTGCAATCTGCGCTAGAAATTTCAATATCTGCCAACTGAAAGGCCTGATTTCCCACGGGCAGTCGGCCCGTATAAATGCCATCCATAATACAGGCATCACGAATGGTAAAAACCATCTTACTCCCTAAACCTCCCTCGCCAAATCCAACCTTGATTTTATCGCTGGGCGAAACTCCCGCAATGGTAAACTCAATGGTGCTGGATTCCAGAATATTATTGGCATTGTTGAGAAGGTACAGCGTAATCTCGCCAAAACTCTGATTTACGGGAATAATCACGGTGCCTTTGTTTCCTTCAATGCGATAATCGCGGCCTTCGCGCGCGGTTCCACCGATGGTATATTGAACATTGATGGACTCGTTAAGTACTTTGCCCCCGTTATGCACTCGAACTTTGATTGCCTTAGAATAGCTCTCCTTAAAACTCAATGTGGAATCCGTAAACCGTACGAAATTTGCTCCTTCGTAAATGATTCTTTGTTCTTCACAGCCCGATAGCCAAAGCCCCGCCAAAAGAGTCACTACCAACGCCGCTAAATGAGAAAATGTGTATTTAGTATTTTTCATATTCAATTTTTTTTCCGAAAACGTCATATCAAATCAAGCCTTCTGTTTGGCTTAATAGCCAGGATTTTGCTGTCCTACCAACGAAGGGTTGCGTTGGATTTCGGTCTGAGGAATAGGCCACAGTTCGTATTTTGAGGTCCAGTTTGGCGAAAAGGCCGACATAACCACCTGCGCACGCCCAGTACGTACCAAGTCATACCAGCGGTGGCCTTCAAAAGCCAATTCGTACAATCGCTCCCGCTCAACCAATAAAAGCGCTTCTGCCTGCGTAGCCGTTGTAAGTAGCGTAGGCTTATCGGCGGTGGCGGCGGTATTTTTACCGGCTCTCGTCCTTAAAACATTCAGGTCACTGAGGGCACCTGTTGCCCCCGTAATTCTCCCCTGTTGTGCTCTTGCTTCGGCACGAATAAGGTACATTTCGCCCAGTCGGAAAATCACAATATTGTTGTTATCTTCGTCGGGAGTGCCGTATTTACGAACACTCCAGCCGTTGTCTCCCCCTCCCTGCTCGTTAAAATCAAAATCTACGGTTGCTTCTCTTTCGCCCGCATCGCGTGAGATGATTTGGGTAATAAACTGGTTGGAAGGAATTACTTCCCGGCGCCCCACCAACAGATTGTTGAGGCCAAAAGCACTCGTACCAGGGTCGTCGGAAGCGGTATAGCCTACTTCAAAAATAGATTCATTGTTAAAGTCTTCAGAGACAACATCCGAATAATTGACCAATTCATAAGCAGTGGAATTAATCAGGGTCGTAGCCGAGGCCTCCGCCTGAACCCAGTTTTTTTGGTACAGATAAAAACGCGCCAAAGCGGCCCGTGCCGCATTTTTAGTAGCATAACCTGCAAAAACAGGACGTCCATCAGTGGGACTGCCATCGGGCAAATCGGTCAGGGCGGCCTGAAAATCAGCCAAAACACTTTCCATGATGGTCTCCTTACTTGCTTTCGAAACAATTTTATTGGCGTCGATGTCGGTAGAAGTGACATTCGGAATTCCCCCAAAAGTTGTAGCCCCAATAAAATTAGCCATGCCACGCAAAAAACGGGCTTCGGCCGTAACCGTTTTACGCTCTGCTTCGCGCACGCCGGGCACAGTAGGCAGTTTTTCAAGCAAAAAATTACAGACGTAAATCGTGTTAAAAACACCGCCCCACAGCGCCCCAGCTACACCATTGGCAGAGGTAATCTGCTTGTTGCCCAACTCCTGATAATCCGTAAACGTACCGTTGTGCTGAATATAATCTGCGGTAAAATCTCCTACAATTACTTTTGGCGCGGCGGTTCCTCTAAAGGCTGCATACGCTCCCAAACGTACCGTAGCAACATCACTGGCTTGGTTTAGCACAAACTGGTCGGCCAAGATGTCTATCGGTCGCGGCTCCAGAACTTCCCTGCAACTGCTTAACCATAAACCCACCGCCATAACCAAAGAAATATGATATTTATTCATTTTTGACACCATTGAAACATTGTGTGAAGAAATCGGATGTGTGTTTTAGAAACCAATTGTTAACCCTACCGTTATGTTGCGGGTTTGGGGTAACGTAAAAAAGTCAATACCCTGCGCTGAAGTAGAGCCATCCAGCGTACTTACTTCAGGATCGGCACCCGAGTAAGCCGTTAAGGTCCAAAGATTGATGGCCGAAGCGTACAAGCGGGCCGTTCTGACTTTGACTTTATTCAGCCACCGCGAAGGGAAATTATACCCCACCGCCACATTTTTGAGGCGTAGATAAGACCCGTCTTCCAGAAAACGACTGCTGTGAAAGTTATTGTAAGTATTGCCCAACTCGTAGCGCGGCACGTCCGTCACATCGCCGGGTTTTTGCCATCGTCTCAGGGCCGCTCTTACCTGATTGTTTTCGAGGTTGGCTCCGTTGTCGAGCAGCGTTACATTAGAAAAATTCAGGATTTTATTGCCGTACATAAATTGGAGAAATACGCTCAAATCAAAATTTCCCCACGTAACGCGGTTGGTAAGCCCTCCCACCAGCAGGGGCTGGGCGTTGCCAATCACCTGAGCGTCGTCAGGGCTGATTTTTCCATCCTTATTAAAGTCTTCGTAGAGGGCGTCGCCGGTGGCTACATCTACCCCCTGAAATTTAAGTCCCCAGAAAGTTCCGAGCGGCTGGCCAGGCAAAATCACGTTGGTTGCACTGACTCCGTTGGCGGTATATCCCCGGAAGAGTGGTTGATCATCGACCAGTTCCAATACTTTGTTTTGGTTATGCGAGATGTTAAAGTCGGTATTCCAACGAAGTCCTTGGTTGGCACTACGGTCGATGTTGACCGTCGAAATCGTCAGCTCTAATCCACGGTTAGAGATAGAGCCGATGTTTCCCTGAAAGCCGCCAAAACCAGTGGTAAGCGGTAGCGGCTGATTGAACAAAAGATTGTCCGTAACGTTATCATAAGCTTCCATAATCACACTCAATCGACCACTCCACAGCGAAACATCCAAGCCTACGTTGGCTTCGCGGGTACGTTCCCATTGCAAAAGCGGGTTGTTGAGGTTGTTGGGACTCACCCCCGTGGCACCACTGTATGTAGATGCCGCCCAAGTACCAAGGTAAGTAAAGTTTCCAATGCGTTCGTTACCCGTGTATCCATAGCTTCCTCTCAGCTTTAAATCCTGAATAAATTCCAATGATTTCATCCAAGGCTCTTCCGAAACCCGCCATCCGAGCGAAAGAGAAGGAAAATATCCGAAACGACGATTAGGCCCAAAACGCGATGAACCATCGTAACGAGAGGTAAACGTAAACAAGTACTTTTCCATGTAATCGTACCGAACTTCGCCAAAACCCGAGATAAGGCCATTTTGGGCAAAGCCAGAGCCCGCCGCATCCTGTACCCCCGATGAATTGATATAGGTAAAATCGTCGCTTGGAAAAATACGACCAGAAGCAAAAGAACTCCGATTTTTAGTCTGGAGAATTTCCGTTCCGAGCATGGTATTGAAGTGGTGCTTACCCCCCAAATCAAAAAGATAGGTAAGCGTGTTGGAGTTCAAAATCGTAAAAAGCGTATTGGTAATATACACACCATATCCCTGACCGCCGATGGCGGGCAAAAAGCCTCCGATAGCCGTAGCAGATGACTCGTACTGGTCTTCTTCAGAGTTGTTATAATCCAAACTCAGCTTACTATTGAGTTTTAAGTTTTTGATAATTTCGTATTGCCCGCTGACCCCCGCGAGGATTTTGGTGCCGTAGGTGCGGAAACGCGGCAACAACGCCTGCGCAACTGGATTAAAATTAGGAAACCCTGCATAATTTGGGCTGCCCGGTGTATAAAGTTTTCCTTGCTCATTGTAAGGTGCGAAGAAAGGCAAACTTTTGATAGCTCCCGAATAAACACCGTCCAAGAAATTGTCCCCTTTTACCCGGTCATTGGTCGTAAAGCCCAACGACATATTGGTGCTGATGGTTAATTTTTGGCTGGCTTTGTGGTCTACATTGAGCGCACCTGAGTAGCGGGTAAAACGGTTGTTGAGCTGAACGCCTTCTTCATCCCGTAGACCGCCGCTAAGATAAAAACGCGTTTTGTCGTTTCCTCCCGTGGCCGAAATTTGATACTGCTGATAAATTCCACGGCGCAAGATGGCATCCAACCAATCAGTGTTAACACCGTCGGTAACGCCCGAAATCAGCCCGCGTTGGTCGGGGTCTTGACCCGCATTGATAACGGCTTCCCGCTGCAACTGCAACAACTCAGACGAATTCAGCAAGTCCACTTTCTTTATAATATCTACCACCCCGCGCTGGGCGTCGAGCGTAATGGTGGTCCGTGAGTTGGCTTTTCCGCGCTTAGTCGTAATCAATACCACTCCGTTGGCGGCCCGTGAACCATAAATCGCTTTGGCGGAGGCATCTTTCAGGACTTGAATTGATTCGATATCGTTGGGATTCACAAAAGTAAGGGTGTTGTCATTTTGGCCCCCAAAACTTCTTCCCGACACCGACTCATCCATCACTGGAATTCCATCCACCACAAACAAAGGTCGGTTGGAGGCAGAAATGGACGTATTTCCCCGGATTCTGACCGCTACCCCTCCCCCGGGAGTACCCGACGATTGGGTCACCTGTACACCAGCGGCCTGTCCTTGCAATGCCTGATCAAATCCTGCAATCGGAATATCCTTAAATTTGGCGGCGGAAATGGAGGTAATAGACCCCAGAATATCTTTCTTTTGGGTAGAATTATAGCCCGTTACGACTACTTCATTGAGTTGAGTAGGGTTTTCGGCGAGTTCGACATTGATGGTTGTGCGGTTATTGACGTTGACCTCCTGGCTCAGCATTCCAATAAATGAAAATACCAACGTAACTTTGCCGGCAGGAATACTGATACGGTAGCTGCCGTCCGCGTCTGTATTGGCCCCCGAAGGTGCCCCTTTGAGCGTAACATTTACGCCGGGCATGGGCTGGCCGTCTGTTGCCGAAGTAACTTTTCCAGTCACGGTACGATTCTGGGCAAACACCCCCGCACCGAGTAGAAAAAGGCAAAAAACAATAAGTAAAGACTTGCGTAACAAATGGTTCATGTAAAAGTATTTTGAAATATAGGAATTTTCGGACGGGTTACTGGTTTGCTGTAGATATAAGGCCAAAATTTAGATAAAAAATTTGGGTCAAAACACGCTTCACCAAATTATTTATAATTTTAAAAACGAAACATCAGGGCGAATGTTTTACAACTTCATTCATCTAATTTTGAATCATGGAAAAATACAATAAAATGTTGATTGGGATATTTCTTGTGTTCATTGCGGGCTTTGGTTTACTGCATAATGAAGTACGGGCGCAAAGTTCTCTTTATATTTTTTATGACACCGAATGCCCGATTTGCCAAAAATCCAGCAAGCGACTACAGGAGATGTACGTTAAATTCGGCCAAAACGTTGCGTTTAAGGCAGTTTTTCCCACTAAATCTATCAAGAAATCAGCGATTCGCCAATTTAACAAAGAATATAGTTTTACCATTCCTTACGTCATCGACAAAAACCATACGCTTGTTGAGCGCTATGACGCAAAAACAACCCCTGAGGTGGTACTGCTTGATAAAAATGGCGTGGAAGTTTACCGAGGTGCCATAGACAATCAGTTTTTTGGTTTAGGCAAATATCGCCCCAAAACCACCGAATTTTACCTCCAAGAAGCGCTCGAAGCATTGGCCGCCAATCAGCCCGTGTCGCCCAACCGCACCGAAGCCGTGGGCTGTCTGATTAACCGCAAAAAAAGAGAAAGCGTAAGCCAATCATTATGAATTCAACAAAAAAAACACCGCTTTCCCTCACTATTATCAATCGGCATTATCCTCCCAACCCTGGTATCACGGGTGAATCGGCGTGGGATTTGACCAAATACCTGATTGAAAATCACGGCATTGACGTCCGAATCGTCCACGTAAAACGCAGTGATTTAGGCGGTGGGCAAGTTCGTTTACCGATCGGAAAAACGTTTCAAATCTCTACCCTTTATAAAGGAAGCAAAGGAATTCTAAAGTTAGCTGCTGGTTTTTTTGACGGCTTATTCTTGCTTCTCAAAACACTACGCGTGCGCCAGGGACCCGTGCTGTGCATGACCAGCCCGCCATTGTTGCCTTTTTGGGCTTCTTGGTTGCTACCTTTATTCGGAATTCGGTGGGCATTGTGGTCCATGGATTTATTTCCCGAAGGCTTTGTCGCCGATGGCGTCATCAAAAAAACGAACCCTATTTATCGTTTTGTTGAGTGGGTAACCTACCGATTTGCGCCTGCTCAACTTTTTGCACTGGGGCCAAATCAGGCCGCCTACATCCAAAAAAAATACCGTAAATCACTCCCTACCACAATTCTCCCCTGCGGCGTATTGCTCGACCAACCCCGCGACCCAACGCCGCCCGAATGGCGCAAAGCAGACGGAAAAATTTACTTTGGATACGCTGGAAACCTCGGAGATGCGCACTCGGCTGATTTCCTGTTGGCTTTTATAAATCACTTTGACCCTCAAAAACACCACCTTATTTTAGCCGTTTATGGTACTAAATCTGCCGACATCTTGACCGTTGCAGGTACAAAAAAAGGCATTACGATTCTCAAAAATGTACCAAGGAGCCAATTACCCTACATTGATATTCATTTAGTTAGTTTGCTCACAAAATGGACCCATATTGCGGTACCCTCCAAGGCAATCAGCTCGGTATGCGCGGGTGGAGCCATTTTATTTTGCGGAAATAAAGAAGCCGATACGTGGGCATTATTGCAACGAGCAGGTTGGCACATTGACGAAGAAAATGCCATTATTCCGCAAATAACCCACTTTTTAGCACAACTCACCCCAGAAGAAGTAACCCTCAAAAAGAACGAGGCGGCTTCTCTTACTACAGCATTGAAGCAGATGCTGGTATCCGCATACGAAGACATAGCCGTTTTTAGTGGTCTCTTATTCAATGCGAAAAAAAAAATTACCCCAAAGAGTGACTTATATATCAATACATCGTCTAAGCCGCAAAAATGACACGAGATTGTCAAAACACTTTCGGTTTTCTTCGTTTCCCATTGGCTTTCTCGTTCGGAAACCTCATTTTTGCATAAATCAATAACCTATTCAACATGCCACTTCTTAAAGTAGCCGCCGGAACCATCAACACCACCCCCTTGGCGTGGGAAGAGAATAAAAAACACATTATAGAATCTATAGAAGAGGCTAGAAACCAACATATTAGTTTATTATGTCTTCCTGAGCTTTGTATTACGGGTTATGGCTGCGAAGACGCCTTTTACAGCCCCAATACCCTCGCCCAAGCCATCGAAAGTCTTCATGAAATCGTGGCGCACACTTCGGGCATTGCGGTGTCGGTAGGATTGCCAATGCAATTCAACAGCAAAATCTACAATACGGCCTGTCTTATTGTCAACAAACGGATTCTAGGCTTTGTGGCCAAACAGCATTTACCCAACTACGGTGTTTTCTACGAAGACCGTTGGTTTCACCGCTGGCCCGCCAACGCACGCGATGAAATCAAAGTCGGGGATTTCAGCTATCCTTTCGGAGATTTGGTCTTTGATGTATCTGGTATCCGAATTGGCTTTGAAATCTGCGAAGACGCTTGGGTGGCACAACGCCCCGGACGCAATCATTTTGACCGCGGAGTCGATGTTATTCTGAATCCCAGCGCCAGCCCGTTCGCCTTTCACAAATTCATCACCAGAGAGCGTTTTGTCATTGACGGTTCTCGTTCCTATTCATGCAGTTATGTATACACTAACCTGTTAGGAAACGAATCGGGACGGCTTATTTTTGACGGTGATGCCATGATTGCTTCCAACGGAACCCTGTTAGCCTCCAGTCCGCGTTTTGGGTACCACGATTACTACATTACGTCGGCGGTGATTGATACTGATGTAACCCGACTGTCGCATTCTCAAATCAAATCAGCACTGCCAACGGGCAATTGGAAAGTTGTGGATACGTTTGAATGGCATGAAGCTGCACCCGCTTATCAAGTGGCTGAATTAGAACCTTTTGAGCGAGAAGGCTATTTAAAAGAAGAAGAATTTGCGCGGGCCGTATCGTTGGCACTGTTTGATTATCTTCGCAAATCGCGCTCGCAGGGCTTTACGGTTTCACTCTCCGGCGGTGCCGATTCGTGCGCTTGTGTGGCATTATGTGGTCTGATGATTCGATTGGCCGATGAAAGTATCGGTCTGACCGCTTTTAAACAAAAGCTGAGTTATATCAAAAAAATCCAGCAAGAGACCACCGAAGAAGGCATTGCCAAACACCTGATTCACAGCATTTATCAAGGTACAGAAAATAGTTCCACCGACACTTTGGAATCGGCCCAAAGTCTCGCGGATTCAATTGGTTCTACCTTTTATAACGTCAATATTAACGGGCTGGTTGAATCCTATAAAGATTTAATCGAACAACAGATAGGACGCGACTTGACCTGGGAACAGGATGATATTCCGCTCCAAAATATTCAGGCACGGGTGCGTGCCCCGGGCGTGTGGCTGTTGACCAACCTATACGGGCATCTTTTATTGGCCACTTCCAACCGGTCTGAAGTCGCGGTTGGCTACTGTACCATGGACGGCGACACTGCCGGCAGCATCAGTCCGATTGCAGGAATTGACAAATTCTGGCTTCGCCAATGGCTCGTTTGGCTCGAAACCATTGGTTGCCACGTAAAAGGTAAAAACATCAAAATTGAAGGGCTCAAAAAAGTAAACAGCCTACAACCCACCGCCGAACTCCGCCCGCAACACAAAATGCAAACGGACGAAAAAGATTTGATGCCTTATGAGGTCTTGGATGCCATCGAAAAGGTGGCGATTCGCGATAAAAAATCGCCGATTGACTGCTTCCGATTCATGGAAGTACGCTTTGCCGAGCGGTACTCTCGTGACGTCTTGTTTACGTCGGTCGAGCGCTTTTTCAAACTTTGGAGTCGGAATCAGTGGAAACGCGAACGCTATGCACCAAGCTTTCATTTAGACGACCTCAACCTTGACCCTCGTTCGTGGTGCCGTTTCCCCATTCTATCCGGTGGGTTTGAAAAAGAATTGGAGGAATTAAGCGCCTATTATGAAGGCAAAAATCACAAAGGACGCAAAGGAAAAATTGGGTTTTAAGGATTGACACGATTTCAAGATGGGCTGGAGCCAATCCTGAAATCGTGTTTTAAAATGATAATTAAAAGATGCCAAATCGCACCCTCAACGCTCGCAAACGTATTGCCTTGGTGGCCCACGACCACAAAAAAGCCGATCTGATTCAATGGGCTTCTGCTAACAAAGAACGGTTGGTTTCACACGAGTTATATGCCACTGGCACCACTGGAAAATTGCTTCAAGTGGCCTTAGAAACGTCCGTCACCTGCCTCTTGAGCGGCCCTCTGGGCGGAGACCAACAGATTGGCGCGATGATTGCCGAAGGAAAAATTGATGTGTTGATTTTCTTCTGGGACCCCATGTCGGCCCAGCCGCACGACCCCGACATCAAGGCTTTGTTGCGCTTGGTGGCGGTGTGGGACATTCCCATGGCCTGCGACCGTGCCACCGCCGATTTTATCATAGCGTCTCCCCTCATGAGCCAGCCCTACGAGAGCATTTTGCCTGATTATGACGCTTATCTGAAACGGAAGGTTTGAGGTACAAATAGAATTGGGTAGTTTTGCGGGAAATATCATCCGCAATGAAGATTCTTGTTCTCGACAATTACGATTCGTTTACGTATAACCTCGTTTACATCTTACGCGAACTGCACGACGACGTGGAGGTTCATCGTAACGACAAAATCGCGCTCGAAGACGTAGCGCAGTACGACAAAATTCTGCTTTCACCCGGGCCTGGCATTCCGTCGGAAGCGGGAATTATGCAGGATTTGATCCGTACCTATGCTCCCACCAAAAGCATTATGGGCGTGTGTTTGGGCCATCAGGGTATTGGCGAAGTGTTTGGCGCTACGCTCAACAACATGGCGGATGTACTACATGGCATCAGCGATAAAGCCATCGTTATCGACCCCACCGAGCCGTTGTTTAAAGGTTTGCCCCAATCCTTTCAGGTAGGTCGTTACCACTCATGGACGGTGGTAGGCGAAACCGTACCCGACACCATGACCATCACCGCCGTGGACGAACACGGTGAAGTAATGGCACTGCACCACAATACTTACGACGTGCGGGGCGTACAGTTTCACCCCGAATCGGTCCTGACCGAGCACGGCAAAGAAATGTTACAAAACTGGCTTTCTATTTAATACTAACAACAGACAGTGGATAAGTCCAGCGGCCGTTGAAAACAACAAAGCCAACATCCTGTATTCATTGTCAACCCTACAATTCATGACTATTGACCAATTGTTTGATTCTTTTAGCACATTACGCGTCCTGATTGTGGGCGATGTAATGTTGGATGCCTATATCTGGGGGAAAGTAGATAGAATTTCGCCCGAAGCACCTGTTCCTGTAGTGGTAGCGCAGCGTCGTGAATACCGCTTGGGCGGCGCAGGAAACGTAATTCTTAACGTTCATGCATTAGGGGCCGAGCCCATCATTTGCTCCGTCATCGGACAGGATACCGAAGGAAAAAATTTACTGGGTGAACTAGAGAAACGAGGCCTACGTACCGACGGCATTTTGCAAAGTCCCGACCGCATCACGACCGTCAAAGAACGCATCATTGCGGGGTCTCAGCAAGTGGTGAGGGTAGATACCGAAACCGACAAAGTAATTACGCTTGAAGAACAGTTTCAACTGATTGACAAAGCCAAAGCCCTCATTCCTGACTGTCACGTGGTTCTTTTTCAGGACTATGACAAAGGAGTTTTGTGCCCAAATGTCATCAAGGAAATCACAGATTTTGCCAATTTACACGGCATCCCGACGGTGGTTGACCCTAAAAAACGCAACTTTTTGGCCTACCAAAACGTGACCCTCTTCAAACCCAATTTGAAAGAACTGAAAGAAGGTTTGAAAGTAGAGTTTGATGTAAAGAAAGAAGATGAGCTCCGGGCCGTAGTGAAGAAATTACGCTATGAACTCAACGCCAAAGGCGCGTTTGTAACGTTATCAGAACAAGGCGTTTACATTGATTTCTTAGACCAACAACACCGCATTCCTGCCCACGAACGGGAGATTGCCGACGTATCAGGTGCGGGCGATACGGTCATCAGCATTGCGGCTTGTGCGGTAGCGCTGGGGCTTGCGCCAAACATCGTTGCTGAGCTGTCGAACCTTGGCGGTGGTTTGGTCTGCGAACACGTAGGAGTAGTGCCTATTGACAAAGAAACGCTAAAAGCAGAGGCGAGAAAATCGTTATTGCTTACCCAATCGTAAGGGTAACTAAAAAATTAAATGCACCAATGCACATAAAAATCGGAACGCGCGGTAGTCGCTTAGCCCTTTGGCAGGCTTATTACGTCGAAAATCTATTACAAAAAGGAGGACTTACGACCGAAATCGTCCTCATTGATACCAAAGGCGACCAAATTTTGGACCGTTCACTCTCCAAAATCGGGAGTAAGGGCGTGTTTACTCAAGAATTGGAAGACCAACTTCGCGACGGTCGCATCGACATTGCCGTGCACAGCGCCAAAGATCTACAATCCGAACTCGACGACGACCTGCAACTCATCGCCTTTACCGAGCGTGAGCGTGTCAACGACGTCTTGGTCAGTCACAACCAAAGCTTATCTTTGGGGAGCGGCGAGCCCTTTGTGGTCGGGACTTCTTCAACGCGACGCGTGGCGATGCTCAAGCATTTTTATCCGCACATTCGCACCGTTGATATGCGCGGCAACCTTCAAACCCGCCTCCGTAAGTTGGAAGAGGGCCAATGCGACGCCATTTTGTTGGCTTATGCGGGCGTTCACCGCATGGAGTACGACGGGCTGATTGCCGAGCACCTTTCGCTAAACGAATTTACTCCCGCCGTTGGGCAAGGAAGTGTGGCAATTGAGTGCAGTCAAAACATAGACGAAGAAAAACGCGACAATGTACGTTCGTTGCTCAACCATCCCGCAACCGAAACCTGCCTCTTGGCCGAACGGGCCTTTTTGCGCCGATTACAAGGCGGATGCAGCGTTCCAGTCTTTGGTTTGGCATCGTTGGAAAATGACACCGTTACGATGACGGGCGGCGTGGTTAGTTTGGACGGAAGTCAAATCCTGAAACAAACCCGCAGCGGTGCAGCCGCTTCTCCCGAAGACATCGGCATCCAATTGGCGGAACTGCTTTTGAGCGACGGTGCCGCCGAAATTTTGGCGGCTATTAAACAAAATTCCTAATTTGCCTTTTCGATACGCTGCATGAAAAACACGCTAACCCACTTACTAAACTACCAAACCCTCGACCGCCAAACCGCACACCAAACGCTGCTCGGAATAGGTCAAGGAGAATATAACACTTCCCAAATTGCCAGTTTTCTGACGATTTTTGCCCTGCGTGGCATCACCGTAGAGGAGCTAACAGGTTTTCGGGATGCCATGCTTCAACTATGCCTTTCGATTGATTTACAAGCCTTTGACCCGATGGATGTTTGCGGTACCGGCGGCGACGGCAAAGATACTTTCAATATTTCTACGTTATCGGCTTTTGTGGTGGCTGGAGCAGGGCAACGGGTGGCCAAACACGGCAATCATGGCGTATCGAGCTTGGTGGGCTCTTCTACGGTACTTGAACACCTCGGAATTAAATTTTCCAATGATGCCGACTACCTAAAACGTAAAATCGAAACCGCAAATATCTGTTACCTCCACGCTCCGCTGTTTCATCCGGCCATGAAATACATTGCCCCCATCCGTAAAGAGTTGGGTATTCGGACGTTTTTTAACATGCTAGGCCCACTGACAAACCCTGCGTTCACCAAAAAACAGCTTGTAGGCGTATTTAGTCTTGAATTAGCGCGGCTTTATGCCTATCTTTACCAAGGCTCTGGCCATCATTATCTGATTGTTCACGCATTAGACGGTTACGATGAAGTGTCTTTGACAGGTGATTTTAAAATAATAACCGCTCAAAACGAGCAAATTCTGTCGCCTATTCACCTCGGCTTAGATGTTCTTGCGCCTGCCCAACTCTCGGGCGGTGACACCTTGGCCGACTCCGCAAAAATTTTCTTAAACGTACTGAACGATGAAGCCACTTCTGCCCAAAAACAGGCGGTATTGGCCAATGCGGGTTTGGCCCTCTACGCCGCCAACCCCTCCCTTTCGTTGACCGACGCCGTAGCCACGGCCCGCGAATCGCTGGAAAGCAAACGGGCATTGGCCTGCTTTAAAAAGTTAATCGAAGATTGATATGAGCACACTCAACTTCACCGATTTAGATCCAAACGGCATTTATACATACGCCGACTACTTGAAATGGACCTTTGACGAGCGCCTAGAGCTCATCAAAGGAAAAATTTTCAATATGTCGCCTGCGCCCGCCAGAAGGCATCAAAAAATTTCGGGAAAGTTATTTACACCCATTAGTAATTTTCTTGAAGGTAAACTTTGTGAAGTGTATTCCGCCCCTTTTGATGTAAGACTCACTCCGTTGAAAGGAAAAAAGCGCAAAGACGACCAAATTTATACGGTGGTACAACCTGACATCTGCGTTATTTGTGATGTAGATAAACTCGACGACCGAGGCTGTATCGGTGCTCCCGATTTGATTATAGAAATCTTATCGCCCGGAAATACGAAAAAGGAAATGAGCGACAAATTTCAGGTCTATGAAGAAAACGGGGTAACGGAATATTGGTTAGTCGAACCCAACGACAACGTAATTTTTGTTTACGTACTGAATGATGAAGGAAAATACATTGGCCTAAAGCCGTATACAGAAGATGACATACTTACTTCAAGCGTTCTTCCGGGGCTTGAAATATCTCTCAGCAGAATTTTTGAACCATAATGAACATTTTAGATAAAATAGTAGCCCACAAACGCATCGAAGTAGCCGAAGCTAAATCAAAAGTAAGCATCGCCGACCTCGAAAAAGCGCCTTTATTCGGTCGTAAAACATTATCGCTAAAACAAGCACTGACCGCCGAAGGAGCTTCGGGGGTTATTTCGGAATTTAAACGTAAATCTCCTTCCAAAGGCATCATTAACGATGCTGTGTTGCCCGAAATCGTCACCAAAGGCTACGTAGAAGCGGGTGCCTGCGGCTTATCGGTGCTGACCGATACCGAATTTTTCGGGGGCACTTTTGACGATTTCGCCAAGGCGCGTGCCGCCAATCCTTCGACGCCCATGCTTCGCAAAGACTTCATGATTGATGAATACCAGCTGTGGGAAGCCAAAGCCATCGGAGCCGACGTGATTTTGCTCATTGCGGCCTGCCTAACGCCCGCCGAAGTTCGGCAGCTAGGTCGTAAAGCACAAGAACTGGGCTTGGAGGTATTGCTCGAAGTACACGACCGTGATGAATTGGAACAAAGTGTGTGCGAATACGTTGATATGGTAGGCGTAAATAATCGAAACCTGAAGACATTTGTCACTTCGATTGAAACTTCTTTGGAATTGGCGCAACTTATTCCCAATAATTTCGTCAAAATATCAGAAAGTGGGTTGAAAAATGCCGAGACGATTTTACAATTGCGGGAGGTGGGTTATCAGGGTTTCCTGATTGGTGAATCTTTTATGGTTACCCAAAACCCCGGATTGGCGTTGAAAGAACTGATTGGCCGCTTTCAACTCACAAGTAATCAATAACTAACCGACTAGCCGGATGATGAAAATTAAAGTGTGTGGAATGCGGGACACGGCCAACTTGGCTGAATTAGTGGAATTGAAGCCTGATTTTATCGGATTCATTTTTTATGATAAATCGCCCCGGTTCGTGGGGGAAAACCTCGACGAGGAATTCATAAAAAGCATTCCAAAACCCATCAAAAAAGTAGGCGTTTTTGTCAATGCAAACCCGGACTATATTCTTCGGATGGCAAAAAAATATGATTTGCAGTACGTGCAACTCCACGGCCACGAAACCCCAGATTTTTGCCGTACCATCAAAATGCGCGGCGTTAATATCATCAAGGCGTTTTCAATCGAATCAGATTTTAATTTTGCAACGCTCAATAACTATAAGCCCCATTGCGACTATTTCCTTTTTGACGCCAAAGGAGCCAATCCAGGCGGCAACGGAATCACGTTTGACTGGAGTGTTTTGAATCGTTACGACAACGACCGCCCATTTTTCTTGAGCGGCGGACTTTCTTTGGACAATATCGTTCAGGTCAATGAATTAAAGGCGAAAATCTATGGTTTGGATGTAAACAGCAAATTTGAAACCGCTCCTGCGGTGAAAGATATTGACGCACTGCGCCAACTGTTTGAGTTGATTCGTCCGATTGAAGAAGAGGAAGAAATAGAAGCGTAAACATACTTTTGAATAACGTTCAGCTCCCGCGAGTTGAGCCAAGCACTATTCGCACACATGACCGCACTACAAAATCAATCCGCCTATCAAGTCAATGAGCGCGGATATTACGGACAATTCGGTGGCGCTTACATCCCCGAAATGCTGTACCCAAACGTTGAAGAACTCCGCGATAATTACCTGAAAATCATCGCTCAGTCTAACTTTCAGGAGGAATTTCAAGGGCTCCTCCGCGACTACGTGGGCCGCCCAACGCCGCTCTATTTAGCGCAGCGTCTTTCCGAAAAATACAACACCACCATTTATCTCAAACGCGAGGACCTTTGCCATACTGGAGCGCACAAAATCAACAATACCATTGGGCAAATCCTGCTCGCGAAGCGACTCGGTAAGCAGAAAATCGTGGCCGAAACAGGCGCTGGTCAACACGGCGTAGCCACGGCCACCGTGTGCGCGCTGATGGGCATGGAGTGCATCGTGTACATGGGAGAAATCGACATTCAGCGTCAGGCACCCAACGTGGCCCGCATGAAGATGCTCGGCGCGGAGGTTCGTCCCGCAAACAGCGGTTCCAAAACCCTCAAAGACGCCACCAACGAGGCCATGCGTCACTGGATTAATAATCCTACCGATACGCACTACATCATCGGCTCGGTGGTAGGTCCGCACCCTTATCCCGACATGGTAGCACGCTTTCAGTCCGTTATTTCGGAAGAAATCAAAAAACAATTGTTGGAAAAAACAGGCTCCGAGCTCCCAGATTACGTCATTGCGTGCGTAGGAGGCGGCTCCAACGCCGCGGGTGCTTTTTATCATTTCTTGGATGATGAGTCCGTAAAACTCGTTGCCGCCGAAGCAGGCGGGCACGGAATCACGTCGGGGTTGTCGGCTGCTACCACATTTTTGGGCAAAATTGGCGTTTTACACGGCAGCAAAAGCATCCTGATGCAAACCGAAGACGGACAGGTGGTAGAGCCACATTCTATTTCGGCGGGGTTGGATTATCCAGGTATTGGGCCAATGCACGCGCATTTACACGACAGTCACCGGGCGTTGTTTTATGCCATTACCGACGACGAATCCATCGCCTCTGCCATGGAACTTTCCAAGTTGGAAGGAATCATCCCTGCGCTTGAAAGCGCCCACGCCTTGGCGGTACTGCCTTACCTAAAAGCAACCCCTAACGAAACTGTTGTGATTAACCTATCTGGTCGCGGAGATAAGGATTTGGCTACTTATATGAAGTATTTGTAACATGAAAGTTGCTCATCTCCAACTCAATAATTATAACCAATTCAAAAACTTTGAATTGGACTTAACTTATCCAACGGGTCATGCCAAAGCAGGGCAGCCGTTGGATAAAGTTTGTATTATTGGTCAAAGTGGAACGGGGAAGACGAGTTTGCTATTATTTTTAAAAAACCTTTGGGGCTTTTTAATTGAAGCAGAATTCTATTCTGATAATGAGGAACTTCGCCTTCGCAAATACGCAAATTTTTTACCAAAAGAATTTCGGGCATCATTTTTAAATACAAAAAAAATAGAAATTCTATTAAGTCAGACGAGTTCTTCTGACTTAATAGAATCAATTCGGTTTTTAAAAAAGGAGGATTTAGATGCTAATATTTTATATTTTTCAACAGAAGTAGAATTACAAACCTGGGGAGCTACTCAATTAACTTTCACTGATTTTTGGTTTAGAATTGCGCAAGACATTCAAAAATATCAGGAACTTGAAATACAAAAACGTATAGAATTATCCAAAATTATTGAAGGTGACAGTAGCAATGAACTATTACAACAAGGCAGAAATGATTTTGCGAAATGGAAACAAAATAATCCAAACCCATTGGATGATATTGCTGATAAATTATTAGATACTGTTTTGAACCGTTTTAATTTACAGGTTAAAAGAGATCTAAGTTTTAAAAAGGATGATATTGGCACTATCAGAATTGAGACTTTACAGGGCGAGGAAGTTCCATTCAATTGTTGGAGCACGGGAACAAAGCAATTAATTACGAGGGTATTACCTTTGTATGCCATGCGCCCTGAGAATTATCTGCTTCTTTTTGATGAACCTGAACAATCGCTTTATCCCGACATCCAGACTGAAATTATAGATATATTAACCAGCTCTAGATTATCCACCGATTGTCAATTCTTTTTCGCGACGCACTCCCCCTTAATTGCCTCTTGCTTTGAGCCATGGGAAATCGTTGAACTCAAATTTAATCCCGACGGCAGTGTGTATAGAGAATTATATTACGACATTAAAAAGGGAAATCATATTGACAACTATACCATTGACCCTCGCTATCTGCGCTGGGATTCGATCTTGACCCGGCTTTTTGATTTAGACAAAGACAGCAACGAAGCGCGTACTCGTAAATTAATGGAATTAGCCACGTTACGCAGTAAACTCCAAAAAGCCAACGGCAAACTTCCTCCCGAAGAAAAAGTACAGCTTCAATCCCAATTTGAAAAATTGGCTGAATTATTAGATTGGGAATACAATGCAGAAAATTGATAAAACTCTACTTCTTTCTTCTGAATATAAAAAATGGGAAGAAAGCATGGGAGAACTACATAACCCCTACAACTCTTCCAATAACAGATACTATTACGATGTGGTAATGAACCTGTTACATTGCCAAAGAGGGGTGTGTGCCTATACTGAAATATGCCTCTGTGATGAAGAGTATTACCAAACAGGATACTGGAAAGGCGGTAAGTACCGATTTGAAAAACCTGAGTTCAGTAGTGCATTAGATCATTTCAATCCTTTATTAAAAAAAGATAAAGGCTGGCTTTGGGAAAACTTCTTTGTCGTCCAGAAAGATATCAATGATAAGCATAAAAGAAATAAAATCGTAGATGACATTCTAAAACCCGACACACCTTCTTATAACCCTTTAGCATTACTGGAATATGATGAGTTATCTCACATCTTTATCGCAAATACAGATTTAGATAAATCATCTCAAAAGCGTATCAATGATATGATTGAGGTTCTAGGCATCAACCTCTCATGGGTGAGAAAAAATCGCAAAACGCATTTGCAAAAAATCATTCAGATAATCGAATCAGGAGGAGAGTGGGAACATGAAGCCCTTCGCAATCATCAATTTTTTACAGCCTTTGAAATGTGTCGAAAAAAATTACAAACGCAGGAAAATTAGATATGTATGCGTACGAGCAATCTCATACAAATCCTTTTTCTTCTCTCCGTTGCGGCTTTTACGCTACTGATGCTGACCAAAGTCGTGCCGTATCTGAGTTTTGAGCCAGAAATCGACTTTCTGACCACCAAAACCGACCGCGTTTTGACCCGTCAAGATTTCCAGTTTTCCTTTTATATCCACATCGTAAGCAGCTTGTGGACCATGTGCATTGGAATAACCCAATTCATTCCTTCTTTCGTAAAAAAATATCCTAATTTACACAAAACGCTAGGGAAAATTTACGTATTTTCGATACTGTTTTTGGCGGCTCCTTCGGGGTTGGGTTTGGCTATTTACGCCAACGGCGGCCTACCCGCTAAAGTAGGTTTTTCGTTGCAATGCGTAGTATGGTGGCTCACCACGTGGGTGGCATGGCGTGAGATTCAAAAAAAGCGTTGGCAAACACACATCGAATGGATGCTGAGAAGCTACGCCGTTACCCTTGCCGCCATGAGTTTGCGCGTTGGGAGTTACGCCATGGTCTATTTTTTTCATACCAAGCCCATCGAAACCTACCTGACGGTCACGTGGTTATCATGGGTTGGAAATTTGGTCATTGTGGAAGGATTAATTTATGCAGGAATGAGCGAACGGTTATTAAAAAAGCTACAAAAGTGAGTAAGTTTGGCCCTGTGGCCTTTTTTATACAGACAAGACAATCAATGAATCATTTCCTTTCCCTGTTTTTTTTAGTCTTTGTGGGTCTTTCCTGCACCCGCAAAGCCAACGACAATTCAAAACCAACCGCCGTTCCTATCAAGCTTATCACGCACAAAGAGGCGATTGATTCGCTACGCAAAGACACTACCGCGCCCTTACAACCCCTCAAAATCACAGAGCTGTCGGGCGAAACGGCCACCGCTTTTTTCACAGACAATGACTTGTCCCCGCTGTTGTTTGATGCAAGCCCAGAGGGTGGCTACTCCAATCGTTTTGACGGTTTTTATGGCGACGACCACCACCGAATTGAATTTTATTTTTCAGAAGTAAAACGTGATTCGATTCTGTCAAACGTCTATCATGTAGCTGGCAAGGACCGTTTTAAGAAAAATATTACCCCTTTCACGGGCACCATTACCTTCACAAAATTGGCTACTTTCAGCGATCCAAACCTTAACGACGACCTATACCAACACGAGGCATTTGAACTCAAAGAAGCGTATATTTCAGAGGCTACTTTTGAGCTGAAGGAGAACGCCCTCACCAAAGGGTCGGGGATTTTTTCGGGTAAAATGCTGATGGATTTTTACAAAAACCAAGGCGGAGAAATTGCCCTTTGGTATTTTTCTGCCAACACACCCGCGCAAGCCAGTGGGTTTAAATTTGAAGGCACTTGGAGCAATTATAAAAACACTTTGACTAAACCAGTCGTATGGGCCAGGGACTTATTTGCGTTTGCTAACAACATTCTAACTGATTTTTCCATCGGAGAACGGGAAGTTGAAGTCAATAAAAAATACCGTCACCTTGGGTGGGACAACTACTGGGAAAACGACGAATGGTGGCACGACGGCCCCGCAATTCAGTAGCTTTTCCAGAACTTTTTTAGTAATTTTCGCATTAACAAAACACTGTATTTCCTTTTAAACACAAACAGACAACTATGGCGACATTAACACTCATGGAAGTTTCCGAAATGCGCGTGAAACTCAAAGCCCTTGAAAAACAAATCGCTTCGGGCGAATTATCATTATTTGACCGCTGCGAAGTGGAAGACGAAATTCTGGAATTGAAAGAAAATCTAGGAGAATTTGAGCGCAGCGTACGCGACGACAGCGGTGAGTGTATCAACTGTTCAGGCTAGTTTTTTAGTTTCTATACTTATATCAATTCATTTTGTGTTAATTCTGCTTACATGAAAACTAAATTCTTAGCTCTTTTTTTAACCCTTTTTGTGTTTGGTGCTATGGCCCAAAAATCTGACAAAGTACTGCGTCACGTGGTAATGTTTAAATTTAAAGACACCGCCACCCCTGCACAAATCAAATCGGTAGAAGATGCATTTCGCAAGCTTCCTACCCAAATCAAAGAAATTAAAGGTTATGAGTGGGGAACCAACAACAGCCCCGAAGGTCTGGCACAGGGCTTTACCCATTGCTTTTTCCTGACTTTCAATTCAGAAGCCGACCGCGCAATATATTTGCCACACCCTGACCACAAAGCGTTTGGGAAAGTGTTGGGGCCTTATCTCGACAAAGTCTTGGTGGTTGATTACTGGACACAAAAATAGTAAGCAGTTTACAGTATGCAGTAAAAGATTAAATCTTACTGCCGTACGTACGGCTCCGCTACTGTAAACTGACTACTGCCAACTGACTAAAAAATGATTGCATACTTAAACGGCAAACTTGCTCATAAAGACCCCGCTTATATCATCATGGATGTAGGCGGGGTTGGTTATGAAGTAAAAATCTCTCTGCAAACCTACGCAGCCCTGCCCAACCCTGGGGAGGTGTGTAAGGTAATCACCTATCAGCAAATCAGGGAAGATTCTCACGTACTTTATGGTTTTGCCGAGCCCACCGAGAAGATTCTATTTTTGGATTTAATCAGTGTGTCGGGGGTAGGTTCGGCCACCGCACTGATTATGCTGTCGTCTTTATCGGCCGCCGAAATCAAAACGGCCATCGTCAACGAAGATGTAAAACTAATTCAAACCATTAAAGGAATTGGTGGCAAAACAGCGCAACGGGTCATTATTGACTTGAAAGATAAAATCAAGAAAGAAGGCATTATTGCTACCCAGCCCAATATCTTTATTACGGCCAATAGTCAAGTAAGGAGCGAAGCGATTGCGGCCTTAACGATGCTCGGTATTCCCAAACCTACCGCCGAAAAGAGCGTAGATACAATCCTCAAACGAGAAGGCGACCAAATTACGGTTGAGCAGTTGATTAAACTGGCCTTGAGGTAAATCACCTATTGAGGAATAAGCATTTATTCTCCTTTTTTCTCAAAAATGACGCCCTCAAAAATGTCATTAAGGGCTATTTCAGTTTCAAAAAAAGGGAGCCGAACAACTTCCTCCAAAGAAGTGTAAAAATCAAATTGCCAACTTTTTCCGTTACGGCTATAAATCTCAACGATGGGCTCATCTTGGTGAATCGTTAGATAATACTGTAGAGAAGCTAAGCCAAAATATTCTAAGCGTTTTTTGTCTCTATCTATATTCTCAGTACTTTCGGAAAGTACTTCCACAATCAAGACAGGATCTGTAACGTACTTTTTATGATCGCCTTTTTGGTGGATTACTACTAAATCGGGGTAACGATATACTCTATTGTTCATTACCATCAATTTTACATCATGAGCAAAAAAAGCATAGCCTTTCAACTGTCTAAAAAGGGCTTTGAAGAAGAATGCAATATTCAAAGCAATTAAGTTAGCTGTAGTAGTTTCTCCCGGCATTTCAATTAATTCTCCATAATAAAATTCGTGGCGAACTTCAGATTTTTCCTCTAAAGTAAAGTATTCATCCACACTGTATAGTTTTTCAACTACTGTTCCCATATTTTTATGTGAGCTATGTCTTAATCTTCTTACAAGTTACCGCAAAATCCGCAGTTTAGCAAAGCTCAATAACAGCGTTTTTTCGCCGACGGTATCAAACTGAATCACCGCTTTGCGGTCGGTGCCGTTGATGTCCATTTTCTTCACGGTTCCTTTGCCAAACTTAGGGTGTTCTACCCGATTGCCTTCTTCCAACGTTGATGTATCGCTCGCTACAAAGTCGGTAGAAGCTGACTGCGGTACGCTCGTTGCTTGCGTAGAAGGGCGTTGTCCACTTGCCAATCGACTGGCGGGTGTGGTCGGGCTTCCTTCACTGGCGGGCTTTTGTACACTGCCAGGAGTTGGTGAAGGTTTCCGAATAAAATTCATGGCCGTCGGCTCAACGTTGTTGCGATATTCGTCAAAGCCTCCTGAACGGCGACCTTTGGACGTAGTCAAAAAACGTTGGTCTACTTCGTATAAAAAACGGCTTGGTTCGCACATGTTCAAACGCCCCCAATTGTAGCGGCTTTCAGCGTAGGAAAAGGTCAGTTTATTTTCGGCCCGGGTGATGGCCACGTAAAACAATCGGCGTTCTTCTTCCAGGTCTTCGCGTTTTTCGAGCATCATTTGACTCGGAAAAAGTCCTTCTTCCAATCCTACCACGTACACATTCTTAAACTCTAAGCCTTTGGCCCCGTGAATCGTCATGAGCGTTACGCGGTCCGTATCGCCATCGTCAGATTCATCGGCATTGGTCAGCAATGAAACCGTTTGCAGAAACGAACTGATGGTTTTGTCCTCGTTTTCAGCATTATCCACAAACTCCTTAATAGCATTCAGCAATTCCTGCACGTTTTCGTAGCGGCTCAGGCCCTCCACAGTTTTGTCTTCGTACAATTCCTTCAAAATGCCCGACGTCTTGGCCACGTGTGCCGCAACGGTATAAGCGTCTTTGCCTTCTTCAATCAGCAGTTTAAAACTCTTGATCAGAATCGCAAAGCTTTCAATCGGCAGGGTAGCCCGCCCCGAAATGTACTTGGTGATGTTGGAAACCACCTCCCACACGGGCAGCTGGTTTTCGGCGGCCGTCACCGCGATTTTAGCCACGGTCGTGTCGCCAATCCCGCGCTTGGGCAAATTGATGATTCGCTTAAAGGCTTCTTCGTCGCTTTGATTCACCACAAACCGCAAATATGCCAGCAAATCCTTGATTTCTTTTCGTTGATAAAAGGAAAGCCCGCCAATGATGCGGTACTTGATATTCTGTCGACGCAACGCCTCCTCAAACGACCGTGATTGGGCATTGGTGCGGTACAAAATGGCAAAATCGGTATTGCGCAGCCCTTTGTTTACTTTTTCTTCAAAAATCGCCGACGCAATCAAACGCCCTTCTTCATTGTCAGAACTCGCTTTTACTACCTCAATCAAGCCCCCTTCTTCATTGGCCGTAAAAACGTTTTTCTTCAACTGCGCTTTATTGCGGGCAATGACCGAATTGGCGGCGTTGACGATGGTTTGGGTGGATCGGTAGTTTTGCTCCAACTTGACTACTTTTACTTCGGGGAAATCTTTCTCGAAATTCAGGATATTCTGGATATTGGCACCACGAAAGGCATAGATACTCTGGGCATCGTCTCCCACTACGGCAATATTGCGATGCACCGCCGCTAACTTTCTGGTAATGAGGTACTGGGCCACGTTAGTATCCTGAAACTCATCTACCAAAACATACTGAAATTTGTGTTGGTATTTGTTCAGCACTTCGGGAAAATCGCGAAACAATACGTTGGTATTGTACAGTAAATCGTCAAAATCCATGGCGTTGGCCTGAAAACAACGTGTAGTGTACGCCTTGTACAAGCGTCCGATTTCGGGAAGTTTGGCGGCTTCGTCGTCGGCTCTGAAAAGTTTATTGGCTAGGTAGTCATCGGCTGAAATCAGGTTATTTTTTGCCCCCGAAATACGGTTAAAGACGACGTTTGGTTTGTAGGTTTTATCGTCCAGATTCAACTCCTTGACGATGCTTTTGATAAGCGATTTTGAATCGTCGGTATCATAAATGGAGAAATCGGAAGTATAGCCCAAATAGCGGGCTTCGATGCGTAAGATTTTGGCAAAGACGGCGTGAAAGGTTCCCATCCAAATGTTACGCGCCTCAAAACCAACCACTTTCTCAATCCGGTCGCGCATTTCTCCCGCCGCTTTGTTCGTAAAAGTCAACGACAAAATCCGAAATGGGTCAACGCCGTTTTCGATAAGATGTGCAATCCTGAGTGTCAATACACGCGTTTTTCCCGAACCCGCACCCGCAATAATCATCAAAGGCCCTCCGCCGTGCGTAACGGCCTGCGCCTGTGGTTCGTTCAACCCGCTTAAATAACCTGTCATTGGAAAAGAATCAATTTTATGAAAACAAAGAACAAAGTTAGGGAAAAATGCCCTCTTTCCGGCCTGCTTTACCCATGAATCTATCGGTTTTATGGAAAGGCCGTGAATTGAAGGATAATCGCCAGTATCAACTAATCCGACTCCAGTTGGTGGATTCTTTGTGGAGAGAATCGATGTGCGACCGAATGGGCTCGTTTTTGGGAAGAATAAAGGTGGGGTCTTCGTTCAGAATACTTTCGGCAGCGGCGCGGGCTGCCTTTAAAATTTCTCCGTCTTTGGCCAAATCAGCAATCAAAAGGTCAAGCAAACCGCTTTGCTGCGTGCCAGCCAAATCGCCAGGGCCACGGAGTTTGAGGTCTACGTCCGCAATTTCAAACCCATTGTTGGTTTGGCAAAGTGTCTCAATGCGCAAGCGCGTATCTTTACTAAGCTTTACGCCCGTCATGAGTACGCAATAGCTCTGCTCTGCACCGCGCCCTACGCGACCACGCAACTGGTGCAACTGAGAAAGCCCAAAACGCTCGGCACTTTCCACTACCATCACACTGGCATTGGGTACGTTTACCCCTACTTCGATTACCGTAGTGGCCACCATAATTTGGGTTTCGCCACGCACAAAGCGCTGCATCTCATCGTCTTTCTCGTAGGCCAGCATTTTACCGTGTACGATACTCACGTGGTATTCTGGAAACGCCCGACTGACGCTCTCATAGCCGTCCATGAGGTCTTTATAATCTAGCTTTTCCGACTCTTCAATGAGCGGATACACCATGTACACCTGCCGACCTTTCTTGATTTCGTCGCGCAAAAAACCAAAAACGTTGATACGGTGCTGGTCGTAGCGATGTACGGTTTTGATGGGTTTTCGTCCTGCAGGCAGTTCATCAATGATGCTCACGTCCAAGTCTCCGTACAGCGTCATGGCCAGCGTGCGCGGAATGGGCGTGGCAGTCATGACCAATATATGCGGCGGAATTGTGGGATTTTTAGCCCATAATTTGGCCCGTTGGGCCACGCCGAAACGGTGTTGCTCATCAATGATACAAAGCCCCAGGTTTTTGAACTGAACGGGATCTTCGAGCAGGGCGTGGGTCCCGACAATGATATGAATGTTTCCTTCCGCCAAATCGGGGAATATCAGTTTACGCCCTTTTTTGGTTGTAGAACCCGTCAGCAGGGCTATTTTGAGCCCAAGCGCTTCCGCAAACCCTTTCAGGCCACGGTAATGCTGGTCGGCTAGGATTTCGGTGGGGGCCATGATACAGGTCTGTGTGCCGTTGCCGATGGCCATCAGCATCGCAATAAACGCCACGATGGTTTTGCCGCTGCCCACGTCGCCCTGCAACAAGCGGTTCATGTGTTTGCCCGTTTTAAGGTCGTCGTGGATTTCACGCAATACCCGTTTTTGGGCATTGGTCAATTCGAAAGGCATACTGCCTTCCGAATAAAATTTCTTCACCAAATCAAGATTCGTGAAAATCTGCCCCGGATACTCCGTCTTGTGAAGAATTTTATTTTTGATTAACCGTAACTGATTGTAGAACAGCTCCTCAAATTTGAGCCGCCGCAATGCCTGATTTAGTGCCGCTTCGCTCTCAGGCAAGTGGATATTCCACATGGCATCGGTTTTGGAAAACAGTCTGAACTTGCGCACCAATTCTTCGGGCAACGTTTCCCGAAAATGAGGTGTGGCTTGCTCAAGCAGCGTCCGCATTACTTTACTCAGAAAGCGGCTATCGAGGTGTTTTTTGCGAAGGGTTTCGGTCAGGTTATAAACCGGCTGAAAATACCCTCCATTCTCATTTTCGGGGTTAATGGTCTCAATTTCGGGGTGGCTAAAATTGAAGCGCTGCCCATAACGCTGGGGTTTTCCGTACGCAATGTACTCACCGCCTTCTTTAAAGTGTTTGAGGTGCCAGTCAATGCTTTGAAAATACACAAATTCCACCACCCCGGTACCGTCCGTAAATTCAACGGTCAGGCGGCGTTTAAAGCCCTCGCCTACTACCACCATACTCCGAATCCGCCCTTTGAGCTGCACCGCCGTCAGTTCTTCCGTCAGCTCATTGATGCGATGAAAACGACTGCGGTCTTCGTGCCGAAACGGGTAATATTGGATTAAATCACCAAAGGTGAAAATATTGAGTTCTTTGTTGAGCGTAACCGCCCGTTGGGGGCCTACACCTTTCAAAAACTCAATTTTTGTATCAAAAAAATTTGTAGTGGTTCGTTGGTTCATGGATGCTGTCGCACGTTTAAATCTCTTCCATGTAATCTGTTGCAGAAGGGTTACGCTTTTCGTGCAGAATATCCAAAACCACAACAATCTCATTTTCTACGTAAAAATACACTTTATAACTCTTCATGATTTTTACATAGCGGAATACCTTATTAGATTGAGTTATCTTGGCTACATTAAATAAATGGGGATTCTCGCAAACATCAGCCATTATACTAACAATATCTTTTTGAAGTTTTTGGCTGCTTTGATACGAATGCTTTAGAATAAAATCGTTGATTTCCTTAAAATGCTTACGGAACCTCTCCGTTATTTCAATCCGATAAGGAGTTACTTCCATTGACTCATCTCTCTTTTAAATTCTTCAAAAGAAATTCTTTTATCGGTCAAAGCTTCCTCCAAATGCACTTCCAATTCGTCTTCTGTCATGGGCGGTCCACCCACGGGCAACTCTAATTCTTCCCACACCTCCGATACGTCTATTTTTTCTACCTGAAGGCGTTTGGCCAATTGAAGAACTAATTCAACGTCTTCAGGCCTGATGATTTCTAACCTTACAACAGTCATAGCTTTATCATTTTAAAGTAAAAATAGCCCTTTAACAGTATTTTTCCAACAAACGCTCGTTTTATCAGAAATGAGTTTTTCACTAACTGTTTGATGCCATGAACCGTCGCGAAGCCATTTCTCAGCTTTCATTACTGACTGGCGCCCTGATAAGTACAAAAGATGCTTACAGCATGACAAACCGCAGCAATTACCAAATAGGCGCGTGCGACTGGTCATTGCGCCTTAACTGTAATCCCACAGCATTTGACTACGCCCAAAAAATAGGCTTGGAAGGCGTACAGGTAAGTTATAATTCTAAAACTGATCTCAACTACTTGTCGCGCTCCGAAAATCGGCAGGCCATTCTCGCCGCTTCTCAGCGTACAGGGGTCAAAATTGCCAGTCTAGCCATCGGAATGCTCAACGACGTACCGCTCAAATCCGAAGCAAAAACGGTGGAGTGGGTCAGCGAAAGCATCGATGCCGCTAAAGCACTGGGCACCAACGTAATCCTTCTGGCCTTCTTTGGAAACGGCGATTTACGCAAAGACGATACTGGAAAAAAAGTAGTCATCGAACGGCTGAAACAACTTACCCCCAAAGCCGAAAAACAGGGCATTATCTTAGGTATTGAGTCTTATTTAAGCGCGGAAGAACACATTGAAATCATTGAAGCCGTAGGCTCTTCCAATCTACAGGTCTATTATGACCCGCGCAATTCGGCCGATGCTGGTTACGATATTTACAAAGAAATCCCCCTGCTGGGAAAGCGCAAACTGATTTGCGAAATCCACCTGAAAGACAACGAGTTTTTGCTCGGACAAGGCTCCATGGACTGGCCTCGCATCAAAAGTTTACTTGATGAATCAGGTTACAAAGGCTGGGCGCAGATCGAGTGGTCGCAGCCCAAAGGCAAAAGCGTAGACGAAACCTATCCGCAAAATGTCAGCTACGCAAAAAAGATTTTCGGTTAATTATTCTCAATCATTGACTCACCCAAAAACAGGCATTACCCTTATGAACCGTCGTGAATTTATTGGGACAACCCTCGCGGGCAGCGCGGCGTTTACCCTGCAAGCCAAGCCGCCCGTGGCCGCAGGTACGCCCCAAATCTATGTTTTTTCCAAAATGTTTCAGTGGATTGAAGGATACGACCAACTCGCCGAAACCATTGCTGGACTGGGCTTCAATGGCATTGACCTGACGGTTCGCCCAGGTGGGCACGTGTTGCCCGAGCGCGTGGAAGAGGATTTGCCCAAAGCCGTAGCTGCTTTCAAAAAACATGGCCTTGCAGCGCCAATGATGGTAACGTCAATTTTGGACGCTGACGCCCAAAGCGAACGAATTTTAAAAACGGCACAATCACTCGGCATCAAGCATTACCGCATGGGTTGGTATCCCTACAATATGAAGCAGGATATTGCGCCCCAAAGCACCGCGTTTGGACAGCGGATGAAGGCTGTGGCAGCCTTGAACGAAAAATACGGTATGGTTGGGCATTACCAAAACCACTCAGGCAACTACCACGGAGCGTCTATCTGGGATGTGTATGAACAGTTTCAAGCCATTAAATCCAACGCCATAGGATGTCAGTACGACATCAACCACGCCACCGCCGAAGCGGGTGGCTCGTGGGAAACGGGCTTTCGGCTCATTGCACCGCACGTCAAATCCATTGCCATCAAAGATTTTTTCTGGACCAAGAAAAACAACAAATGGGGCAAACAAGGCTGCCCGCTGGGTGAAGGAGTGGTCAATTGGCCCAAATACATGGAATTGCTGAAACAATATAATATTCAATTGCCCATCACGATGCACTACGAATATCCGTTGGGCGGGGCCGAAAACGGCGCTAAAAAACTCAGCATCAGCTCTCAGGAATTGCTGACGGCGATGAAAAAAGATTTAGTGTTATTTAAGCAATGGTGGACCGAAGCAAAACTTTAGTTGATAACTTTGTCGAAAATTCAGCATTGATGTTGAAAAATTAGTTTTCAACATCAATGCTTTTGACAAAGTGATGTATGCAAATTATCATTGACGGACTTGGAAAGCGTTTTAACCGCGAATGGATTTTTAGAAATGTAATGATTGAACTCAACGCCGGCAACAGCTATACGTTTGTAGGCCCCAACGGCAGCGGAAAATCCACCTTACTCCAAGTCATTTCGGGCGTAATGCCCCTGACCGAAGGAAAAATAACCTATCTGCTTGGCCAAAAAGCCCTCGATGAAGATGATTGGTATCGTCAAATCGTCCTTGCCGCTCCTTATCTTGAGCTAATCGAAGAATTCAGTCTGGTCGAATTGCTCAATTTTCACGCGGGATTTAAGCCTTTTAAAGCAGGAATTACCAACCAAGAAATACTCCAACGTCTTGAATTGGACGCCTCAAAAGACAAAGCCATCAAATATTTTTCGTCAGGAATGAAGCAACGCCTCAAATTGGCATTGGCCTTTTATTCCGATGTTCCCGTTGTAATGCTGGATGAACCCACCTCTAATCTCGACGCCAAATGGTCGGCGTGGTACCGCCAAGAAGTACAGCGTTTAGCCCCCACTCAACTATTGTTACTCTGCTCCAACGTTCCTGCCGAATACGATTTTTGTGACAAAGTCATCAACGTTGGCGATTACAAGCCTGCCCAATAAACGCAGACGTTGGCCGATAGACGCTTACAAATCCAGCGTTTATCGGCCAACGTCTAATATTACTTTTCCAATACTTCTACTACCAGTAATTCCCGATTCCGACAATGAAAACCGATAAAATAACGGTAACGATGCCCAAAATAATGGTGCGGTAGGTCTTGGCATTTACGCCTTTCCATTCCTTGAAGTAGATTCCCCACACGTTGGAAACGATGATGATGCAGGCCATGTGCAGAATCCACGAACTGGCTCCGTTCCCGAGTTTACTTTCGCCCATTCCGTAGAAAAAGAACTGCAAAAACCAAGTCGTACCAGCGATGGCCGAGAACATATAGTTGGTTTTGAGTGGAGCTTTAGCGTTGGTATAATCGCCGAAAGTGCGATTGCGGGTATTCAAAATCATACACCAGATAAAATTGGTAGTAAGCCCCCCCCACAGCAGTGGCACAAAAATGACGTTGTTCTGAAATAAAGGGTTGCTACCGTTGACCAGCGCGGCCTCGGCCATTACTTTACCCGCTTCGATGCCAAAATTAAAACAAGCACTCAAAACGCCCGAAATGGTCGCCACAATGAGGCCTTTCCAAAAATCAAATTCTTTGACGCTTTCTTTCTTTTCTGCATCCGAAAGTTCATTTTCTTTCATTACACCCGCTTTACCGCAGATGTAAATCCCTGCCAAACAAACCGCTACGCCCAACAACACGATTTGTCCACCCGTACTTGCCAGCATACTCGAAAAGGTGCCCGTGGTAGAATCTGTAAACAAATCGCGGTAAATCGGCGGAATCAAGGCTCCGAAGGCCGAACAAAAGCCCAATACAATAGCCATGCCAAGCGACATACCCAGGTAACGCATGGTCAAGCCAAAGGTCAAACCGCCAATGCCCCAAAGTACGCCCAGCACATACGTCCAAAACAGCGTAGTACTGTCAGTGTTACGGATAATGTCCATGAAGTTGGGCACCGTCAGATAGGCGGCAATAAACGGCGCCAATAGCCACGAAAACAGCCCGCCTACAATCCAATAACTCTCCCACGACCAATCACGTACTTTTTTGTAAGGAATATAAAAACTACCGGAAGCAAAACCGCCGATGAAGTGATAAATAACACCAAATAATACCTGCATGATGAAAGGGTTTAGTACTACGTCTTTTTTGTCGAAAGATACAGCAAGCGTTTTTCTACCTTCACCCTGTACTCTCCTGTTTGCAAACCAGTTGCGAGTAAAAACCGCTTACAGGCTGCTTTTTTCTAACAAATTCTTTCTTCACAAACCTATGAATTCCAAAAACAAAAAAATGGTTAACCGTCGCGGCTTTCTGAAAGGAAGCGCCGTAACCGCCGCAGGGTTTATGATTGTACCCCGTCATGTACTCGGCAAGGGTTTCGTGGCTCCCAGCGACAAGCTTAACATCGCCGCCGTGGGATGCGGCGGCAAAGCGGGGGTCAATATTCCATTAGCCCACAACAATGGCTCAGACAACATTGTGGCACTTTGCGACGTAGACGACCGCCAAGCTGTGAAGTTTCGCAAGCAGTTTCCCAATGCACCCTACTATAGAGATTACCGCAAGATGTTGGAAAAAGAAGCCAAAAACATCGACGCGGTCATTGTCACTACCCCTGACCACATGCATTACGTCATCGGCAGTGCTGCCATGCAATTGGGCAAACATATTTACCTCGAAAAACCCCTCACGCACGATATTTGGGAAGCCCGAATGCTGACCCAACTCGCCAAAGAAAAGAAACTTGTGACCCAAATGGGCAACCAAGGCTCTAGCGGCAAAGGCACCCGCCAAACCGAGGCCATTGTCCAGTCGGGCATGATTGGAGAAGTACATACCGTGGAGGTTTGGACCGACCGCCCCGTGTGGCCGCAGGGGGTAAAATCGCCCAGAGATAAAAAAGAAACCATGCCTATTCCCGCCGAAGTAGACTGGGATTTGTGGCTCGGTACTGCTCCTTACCGCGAGTACCACGAAGCCTACATGCCCACGCGTTGGCGCGGTTATTGGGATTTTGGTACGGGTGCCCTCGGCGACATGGGGTGCCACTTCATGGATGTACCGTTTCGTACCCTCAAATTGGGGTATCCTACCTCCGTTGAGTGTTCGGCAAGTTCGGTCTATGCCGACTTTTTCAAAGAGGCTTTCTTTGGCGATATTGGCCCACAAGCCACGTCAATCCACTTTAAATTTCCCAACCCAAGTTCTAAGAAATATCCCGAATTAAGTCTTTCGTGGTACGACGGCGGCATCCGACCCAAAATCCCCGAAGGTTGTGATTACGAAAAAATATTTGCCAGTGTTGACGGCGGCGTGATGTTTATCGGAACCAAAGGAGTACTCGCCTGTGAGCTGTTTGGCAACAATCCCAAGTTGTTTGTCAAAGGACAATTACAGGACGTAAAATTCCCCGCTCCCACCCGCCCGTTGGTTGAAGGAGACACCACAGGCCACCAACAGCAATGGGTAAAAGCCTGCAAAGCAGGATTTGGCACCTACACTAGCTCTTCGTTTGATGAAGCTGGGCCCTTGGCCGAAATCGTATTGATGGGCAACTTGGCCGTTCGTAGCTATTTACACCGCGAAAACGGCAAATTCACTGGCCGTAAAAAACTTCTTTGGGATGGTGCCAACATGAAAATCACCAATTTTGATGAAGCCAATGCATTTGTAAAGCGGCAATACCGCGAAGGTTGGACGTAAACCCTTAGCGCTGAAAGTAGCTATTTGTTCTCCCTCAAAAAAGCCAAAACTTAGGAATAAGTTTTGGCTTTTTTGATAAAAATAACGGTCAAAATTTAGCGAAACATAAACTGCCGCATAAACTCATCCTTAAAAGAACGCCCCAACGGAAAAGCTTGACCATTGATGGTTACTTCGTGCTCATTGAAAGATTCAATTCGATGGATATTGACCGCGTACGAACGATGAATACGAACCAAGTGCTTGATTGGCAGCCGCTCCAACACTCCGCCTACGGTCTGACGAATGACGTATTTCTTCTGAGAAGTGACGATATTGGTGTACATACTCTCGGCTTCAAGGTAGAGAATATCGTCTAACCTGAATTTGACAAATTGGTAGTTTTGCTTGATAAAAATACATTCATTTACCTGCAAAATAGCTTCTTTTCGGGCTACATCCGTTTTTGTGTCTTTCAAGATTTTCATCGGATGAACCCGCATGGCAAAATTATTAATCGCCATTTCGATTGCCATCCTGAGGTTAACGATGTGATACGGTTTGGGAATATACGCCGCTGGGTAGGTCTCTTTGGCGCGTTCGAGGGTTTCGGTGTCGGTAAAAGCGGTTAAATAAATAATCGGGGATTGACGAAAATCAATGAGTCGTTTTACGGTTTCTATCCCGTCCCAATCACCATTGATGTGAATGTCGCACAGCACCAAATCCACTTCATTTTTTTGATAAAATTCAAGCGCTTCGGGGCCATTGTCGGCTACAAATACGACCTCATAGCCTTCCGCTTCGAGGGTATCACTCAAATCGGTGGCTAGAATAAATTCGTCCTCAATGATTAATATCTTCATTTGTTATGCCACCAATTTCATTTTTTCGGGAGAAATATACAACCGACAATAGGTTCCGTTTTGGTTTTCAATCGTGAAGCTACCCCCGATCTGTTTTGTAAGTCCTGAAATCAGTTTTTTACCAAAAGAATCCTTGGCCCGGTTCCAGCGCTCCATGTCTAATCCGGGTCCGTTATCCTGTATTTCCAACGACAGCCCCACTTTATTTTTCAACGTAATTTTCAATGTTGGATGGGCGGCTTCTGCGTAAGCATACTTGAAAGAATTGGTTATCAACTCGTTGATTATCAACCCCAAAGAAATAGCCAAATCTACGTCCATTTCTTCTTGCTCAACACTTAGTTGCACCTCAAAATTATCGACCTCGTGCCCATACGCATTCATCAGGCTATCTACCAAATCGCTGATGTATTCTTTGATATTGATGGTGGAAACTTTATCATTCTGGTACAACCGCTGATGAATCAACGACATGGCTTCTACGCGTTGTTGCCCTTGCCGAACGGCCAAAACGGCCTTTTCATCTTCCATTTTACTCGATTGTATTTTCAACAGACTACTTACAATCGCTAGGTTATTTTTTACGCGATGGTGAAGTTCCTTCATCATCAATTTCAAATCATCGGATTGCTTTTGAATCTGCGACCGATTTTCTTTTATCTTTTTATATTGCCAATACAGCGTCCCCAATAGACCCATTAAAACCAACAATCCCAAGCCCGCAAACGCCAGTTGATTCCGTTGCAGCGCGTTTTTTTCATTCAGGCTTTTTATTTCAAGCTCCTTTTTCTCAGTTTGGTATTTACTTTCAATCTCGGCAATGTTCTTGGTTTTATCGACCCGCAAGGTAGAATCTTCCAATTGTTTAGCTATTTTCAGACTTGCCAATGCCTCTTTGTACAAACCAGCATCTTCTTGAATCCCATAAAGTATTCCGTAGGCATTAAAGAGCCGATGAATGTCTTTGAGCGAGTGCGCAATCGCCACCGACTTTTGAGCGTAAGCAATGGCTTTTTTATATTCTTTTTTCATCTGAAACGCCTTCCCCAAACTCCGATAAGCGTGTTCAATTCCCTGTTGGTCGTTGTGATTTGCGTGAATCACCAGTGATTTCTCCAATTCAATAATTGCCTTATCGTACTCTTTTTCGAAATCAATGTAAATCTGCCCCAAATTGGCGTGCAAAACGCCCGCATCCCGGTCAACTTTGTACTTTTCGGCATTCTTTAATCCCAGCTTATAGGCATCTTCCGCCTTTCTAAATTCCTTCAAATCCCGGTAAGCAATCCCTGCATTGTTGTACCCAGAAATCAAGCCGTTGGTATCCTCAACCACCTTGGCCATGTCTATCGCTTTCAAAGAAAACATGAGTGCTTTTCGCGTAAAAGCGGCAACTTTTTGGGAGTCGCCCATTTTTTTATACGTCAGGCCAATGCTGTTATAGACCCTTCCAAGCCCTCTTTTGTAGTCAATTGCTTCGTACAAATCAATGGTTTTCTGGCTTGCCTGAAGACTTTTTTCGAATTCATTTTGAGCACGAAAAAAATTAGCCGCCAAATGATACGAACGGCCTTCCAGTTTTTTGTCCATTGATTTTTTGGAAAAATCCTGCGCTATTTCAAGGTATTTTTTAGCCGAATCTGGTTGATTTCTACTGTAAGCTTCGCAAATATCCTGCACGATTTTTGTCTTTCTTTGGATGTCCGACGTCGCCGCTAAAATCTTTTTCAGGGAGTCTATTTGGGATGGTTTTTGGGCAAAACCAGTAAAGGCAATAAAGTACAGAATCGAGAAGTTTTTCATGGCAGCCTTAGCGCTACTGGGGAGCCAACATAGCAAGTATAATTTTCTAACGCTTAATTTCAACCAATTGCCCATTTGTAAGTGCGAGCTCTAATCAGTGGCTCCTGCTTAGAGTCATTATTCTAGCACGACCATATACTCAGAAAGATAAGCGCGATACCCGCAGAACCTACTAAAAAAATTAAACCATCCAAGGTATTTAAGTTCATTAATAAAAACCTTAAATACCTTGGATGGTTCCTCAAAAAATCACTTACTCACTCAGTAGTTTCGTAATAAGTGCGTTGAAATCTTCAATAAACTGATCGTAGTATTTGCCAGTACCCGGGCCAGAGAAGCCCGTGTGAATTTCGCGTACGCGTCCTTTTTTGTCAATAAAAATGGTGGTTGGGTACCCCGCCACTTTGTTGAGCGCAGGGAGCGATTTTCCCGCGTTGGCATCGTTGGTACCCGCCAAAAGCAACGGATAGGGCACGCCGAAACGCTTGCCCATAAAATCAATTTTCGGTCCTGATATTTTCATATCGGGCGAACGCTCAAACATCAAACCCACGATTTCTACTCCACGTTTGGCATTTTTTTCGTACCAAGGCACCATAAAACGGGTTTCATCCATGCAGTTGGGACACCACGTTCCCGACAGCTGCAAAACCACGACTTTGCCTTTGTAGCGTTCGTCTTTCAACGACACAACGTTTCCTTTGGTATCGGGAAAAGCAAAATCAAGCGTTTCAAAACCGGGCTTCAAATAGGTCAATGCCGTTGGTGGAGGCAATTCCGCTTTTTCGTCGCGGTAAGCTACAAAGTGTTGGAAGCCAGAAATACCTGACCATAATCCGCCTCGAATCGTACCGTTGGAAGCAATGGCAGCTCTGAACAAAAACGCGTGTGAACCGTCGTAGCAAGACATAAAAAGACTATCGCCGATCACATCGCCCGCCAAATACCGATAATCTCCCGTGGGAGTCAGTACCGTTCCTGCTAGTTTTGCACCTTTTTGTTCCAAAATCCCGACGGCAAAAGTGGAATCTTTTCCCTGAGGACGCAAAAAATAAGTGGCGTATTTACCTGTTACGTTTTTTGTTGTTTTGGCAGGGGTTTTGGCAAAAAGATGCACTTCTCCTTTTTCTGCTTTGAAAGGAAGCACCGATACCCAAACACCATTTCTGTTTTTCTTCCAAGACCCCGTCATTGTATTGCCTGATACTTTGGCAACCAAATCAGAATCAAAAATCAGCATCGGAATATGAAGCGAATCGCCTACCATGTAGGCTTCATCCATGGCCAAGCGCTCCGAGCCATTTAGAACAAAAACCTCATATTTTCCATTGGCTTTTGGATTGATTTCCAGCCCGAAAGGCAAATCATGCGCTTCCCGTTGGAGAGCGGCCCGCCAAGTACTCTTGGGGATATTAGTTTGGCTGAAACCAACAAAAAAACTGCTCAATGCGAGCAAAGTAGCGACTGTTTTTTTCATACTAGTTTGTTAAGATGGGTAATTTGTATTGAACAACCGTTTTTTTAGAAAAGTTGGCCTCACCACATTTTATTCCCCATTTTACCGCGTTTCTTTATGATTTTAAAACTATTTAATCCATTGAATCAGTTACTCTTGTAAATTTCATGTAGAAATTGGTTGCCCAACTCGATTAATACGCTTTCCCAAGGGAGATTAGAGGCCTTGTCAATGATTATAATTTTGTGTTAAATCTTCCTCTTTTTTGGGTTCATCTTCAAAATCATACCGATAAATAGACTCAACGGGCGAACCCGGTGGGATTTCCATGATGGAATTAATTAAACCCGTATGTAAATCAAACACCCAACCATGCAGATGTGGATAATTTCGCTTTTTCCAAGCTTTTTGCACTATCGTGGTTTTAGCTAGGTTCTTTGTCTGCTCAATAACATTGAACTCAACCAAACGATCAAAACGCGCCTGACCATCGGGCACCGCCTCAAGCTCATCATAATGCTTTGAATAGACATCTTTGATATTCCGCAACCACTTATTGATTAAACCAAAATCCTTGTTGGTCATGGCGGCTTTTACGCCACCACAGCCATAGTGTCCTACCACCAAAATGTGCTTTACTTCCAACACCTCTACCGCGTACTGCAATACACTGAGCATATTTATATCGGTATGAATCACCAAGTTGGCCACGTTTCGGTGAACAAAAATTTCTCCAGGAGCCGTGCCTGTCACCTCATTGGCGGGCACGCGACTGTCGGCACAGCCAATCCACAAGAACTCAGGCTTTTGATCGGACGCCAATTCGTCGAAATAACTTTCGTCGAGCATAAGCTTTTCAGCAGCCCATGATTTATTCGCCAGTAATAGTTTTTTGTATGATTGCATTGGATTTTTGTTTTGTGATTTTACGTCTCGTAATCCCCTTAAATTCCACTTGAATTCCTCTTAACGGGGCATCGGCCTCAAATTCTTCTAGGGTTGTAAAAATATCGTGGTCGATAAATTGCGCCCTCAGGCCATCCACAAACACATAGTCTCCTGGTTTTAAGGCCGCTAACACTTCTTTCAGATGGGCCTTGTTTAAAAATGACACATCCTTTTTAAACCAAATCAGTACCGTTTCCTTGTCTCGTCCTACACTTATTGCCGACAGATTATTGGTATAAACAATGTAAATCATGCCCACAATCAGCCCAATAGCCAGTCCAATCAATAAGTCGGTAAACACAATGGCAAGGACCGTAATGATGAAGGGGATAAATTGGTCGGGGCCTTCACGGTACATTTTTTTAAAAATCTCGACCTTCGCTAATTTGTAACCAACGGAAATGAGCAACGCCGCTAAACAAGCCAATGGGATATAATTGAGTAATTGCGGAATAGCCAACACCGCCAACAGCATCAAAAGGCCGTGAATGAAAGACGAAAGGCGCGTTTGTGCGCCGCTGTACACATTGACCGAAGTACGAATCGCTACCAACGTGAGCGGCAATCCTCCAATCAGGCCCGAAACTACATTTCCGATTCCCTGCGCCTTCAATTCCTGATTAGGAGAGGATATACGGCGTCTTGTATCCAACTTATCGGCGGCTTCCAAGCTAAAAAGCGATTCAATACTACCCACAATCGCCAGCGTAAGGGCCGAAATGTACACTTGTGGATTGGCTAAGATTTCGAACGCGGGAAAATTGAACGCGGCTTTTGCATCGGTCCAATCACGAATAAGCGGAACGCGCACCAAGTGGCTCTCCTCTTTCAAACTCATTGCTGGAAACCATAACGCCAGCAACTGATTAAGGACGACCCCCACTAAAACCACCACCACACCCCCGGGGATTGTTTTGAAGAATTTTATCCCCTTTTTTGCAGAATAATCCCACCAAGCAATCAGCCCTAAACAGAACACACTTATCAAAATAGCTCCCGCATTGGGATGACTCAAGGCTTCTATAATTTCTGAGAATGTGTTGCGCTGATCGGCTTGCTCAAATTCAAATTCGCCTTCGTAGTCGGCATCCCATCCCAAGGCATGAGGAATTTGTTTCAGGATAATCACAATTCCAATAGCCACCAACATGCCACTAATAACGCTGGAAGGAACAAAACTGCTTAATCGTCCTGCTTTTAGCCATCCCAACAAGAATTGTATTACGCCAGCCAACACCACGGCCATCAGAAAATTGGGATAGCTACCCAGCCGTTGAATACTATCAAAAACAATAACAGTAAGCCCCGCAGCAGGCCCACTGACACTGACTTCGGACCCCGAAAATACAGTAACGACAATGCCCCCCACAATGCTGGCCAGTAATCCCGAGAAAAGAGGCGCCCCCGAAGCTAAAGCGATACCAAGGCACAACGGCAGCGTTACTAAAAACACCGCTACCCCCGCTGAGAAATCTTTATTCAAATATTTTAACGTCATTCAAGTTGGGGTTTATTGACCTGCTATCCCTCATAAATTCGGGGGCGAGTTTCGCCAAATTAATGGCGTAAACTTTCTACGCTAAATTCAGCATTTTCAGGATCACGAATAAACATGACATCGTCATAAAACTCCACTTCACCCGTCTCTACGTTATACATTGCACCTACAACCCCAATTTCGCCATTTTCAACCATTTGTTCCAAAATAAAACTACGCTCAATAATGTTTTTCACATTACGCTTAACGTTTATTGTGGCGACATTTTCAACAAACGTTTTATTTTTAGAATTGCGCTCTGTTTTGGTTTCATTTTCCTGATAAACAGCTGGTTGAAGTTTCGCCAGGAGTTCCGTTAAATTCCCCATTTCTACATGGTCGCAAGCCCCTTTTACGGCACCGCATTTTGTATGTCCCAAGACAACAATCAATTTTGACCCTGCCAATTTACATGCAAACTCCATACTGCCCAAAATATCGGTATTTACGATATTACCCGCAATCCTTACTGAAAAAATATCCCCTAGTCCTTGGTCAAAAATAAGCTCGGCAGATGTTCTGCTATCGATGCAGCTTAGTACAATGGCAAATGGCCATTGACCTTCACGAGTATCATTTACTTGTTCTAATAAATCTCGTTGAACTTTTAAATTGTGAATAAATCTCTCGTTACCTTCCTTTAAAATTTGTAACGCCTTTCTTGGCGTCAGATTGGATTGTGTTTCTTTTGAATGTGCTTTCATTTTTTAAGTTTTTTTTTGTGGCTCAATGTCCACAGGATTAATTTTAAATCAGTAGTAGGCAATTTTTGCAGATTTGGTTTAATGTCCTGCCACGCCCTTAAATGCAGGAATTCCCTTCAACTCTAGTTTAATTCCCCTTAAAACGGCGGTCTCTCTAAAATTATGGATGATTTCGAGGACGTCTAAATCAATGTTGTGGGATTTGGTCCCGTCAATGATGACGTTCGAATTTAAAGGCAGTTTATCCAAGGTAAGCGTAATGACTCCTTTGTTGATAAACGTCACGTCTTCTACCAGCTGAATCGTAATCGTTTCGCCCTCATGGCGCTTTTCTTTCATAAAATAATACGCTCTTTTGTAATTGTTGCGTAAGATAAAGAAAATGGAAACGGCCATTCCGATGCCAATTCCTTTCAATAAATCAGAAAACAAAATCGCAACAATGGTCACCACAAAAGGCACAAATTGCTCCCAACCCAAGGCATACATCGACTTAAAGAGGGATAATTTGGCCAGCTTGTAGCCCACCATCAACAAAACAGCCGCCAAACAAGCCAACGGTATTTTGTTTAATAAGGAGGCAAAACCAACCACGCTGATTAATAAAAAGAACCCATGAATGATGGCCGATTTTTTGGTTTTAGCTCCCGAATTGATGTTGGCTGAACTGCGCACTATAACAGCCGTGAGAGGAAGGCCGCCAATCAATCCAGAAATAATATTACCCAATCCTTGGGCTTTTAATTCACGGTTGGTAGGGGTATTACGCTTATAGGGGTCAAGTTTATCGGCTGCCTCTACGCTCAGCAGCGACTCCAAACTTGCCACAATGGCAATGGTAAATGCAATAATATAAACGTTGTAATTGCTAAACCCTGAAAAGTCAGGAAGGGTAAATTGACCAATAAATTCATTGACAGAACTTGCCACTGGGAGCTTAACAAGGTGGTCATTTTCCAAAGCGAGTGCGGGAAACGCAACTTTAAAGAACTCATTTAGCCCAACCCCCAAGGCCACAACGACCAATGCGCCAGGAACAAACTTGAAAAAGGTGTATCTTTTGAAGAATGGCTTATCCCAAGCAATAAGAATGAGGAGCGAAAGGGTAGCAATAATGATGGCCCCAGGCTGAAGAAAATTGAGCGCATTGAGGATTTCAGAAAATGTATTTTCGCCGTCTACCTGCACAAATACAAAATCACCTTCGCTGTCTTTGTCGTAGCCCAAAGCATGAGGAATTTGTTTGAAAACAAGAATTAAACCAATTGCCGCCAACATACCTTTGATGACGCTCGAAGGGAAATAATGACCGATAATTCCTGCTTTCATGTATCCTAAAACTACCTGCATTATACCAGCTATTACCACCGCCAACAAAAACAGCTCATACGAGCCTAATTGTTGGATAGAGTTCAGCACAATAACGGTGAGACCAGCCGCAGGCCCACTCACACTCACGGGCGAACCGCTCGCCATTGCGACCACAATCCCGCCAATGATCCCTGCAATAACCCCAGAAAAAAGAGGCGCCCCCGACGCCAAAGCAATACCTAAACAGAGGGGTAAAGCCACTAAGAACACCACTAATCCGGCGGGTAAATCTTGTTTTAAATCATTCAGTAGGTCCTTCATTTTATTATATTAAGTGGAATCTGTTTTTAGATTATTTTTTATTAGAATTGAGAAGATGATTCGTAGCAGTAACTGCCAACGATTAGCTACTACACATCACAGCGCAGTCGATTATTTTTACGTCTGTCAAGCAAAACAAAATCCATTGACAAACTGGGCCAAGTAGGGCAACAAGTTTGTTAACCAAGCAAATACGCGACAGAATGAATCGGAAAGAGTGAATAAAGGACAGGAAAGCACTAAAGGCTTTCGGGGGGAGGAATACAAATCGACGTAAAATGCTCAGGAGCAGGCATTAAATACGTGAAATTAAGATGCGATTTTGTCAGCGCCGAGACGTTAAAGACGGGATAAGATAAGGACTCAAATTCATCCCATCCTTCCTCGCCAGTTTCTTCGTCAAAAGGGCAATTGGTCTCAGAATCAGGGCAGGAAGAGTCTGCCATTTTTTCATTCGCAGCTTGTTTCTTAATATCCTTAAAAGTAGGCCTAAGGACTGACACCAGTCCTATAAGAAGACTAAAAAGAATCAACAAGAATACTTTTGCGTAATTCATTGACCAGCTCTATGTTAGATACAATTACGGCTGTAATTCTATGCAAAAATGAAATTATATTTTTAAATTCCCAACTATTATCTCAGTGATAAATCTACCTATTTCACCTTGATGAGAAACGCAGACTGGGTAAATTTACACTTATTTGTGCAAATTTAAATCAACTATTAAGCGGTTTCCAGCTCTTTTTGAATGGCTAACTTCACCAACTCCACCAATTCTTCGGCACTTTTGCCTTTTGGCTCGATGGGTGTTAGGCTTATCCACGACAACCGCTCTAAACTGTTAAGCGGAAAAATCCCTTTTGGGTTCAATTTACCCGTGTTTTTAATGGCGACAGGTACCACCAACGCATGAGGGGCTTTTTTGACGAGTATGGCCACACCACCCGTAGCAAATTGCTTCAGTTCTCCCGTTCTTGAACGAGTTCCTTCGGGAAAAATCGCCGCTGAAAACTTCGTTTCTTCAATCAACTTACCCAAACGCGCTATTTCAACGATGGCTTGCTTTCCGTCTTTTCGGTCAATGAGCGCCGCGCCGCTTTTACGCAAATTATAAGAAATGCTGGGAATACCTTTTGCCAATTCGATTTTGGAAACAAAAATCGGGTAGTTTTTGCGCATGTACCAAATCATCCCCACGATGTCAAACATGCTCTGGTGATTTGCCACAAAGATAATGGGACGGTCAGTGGGTAACTCTATTTTTGCCTCATGGTGCAGGCGGGTCCCCAATATCCACAATCCATGCAATAGAAATCCATTGAGCCAATGAACCGATTTTTGGTGCGTTCGGCTACCAAAAAGATGAAAACAAACGACTTGTATAACGTGAAATATCACCAGTGTCAAACCAAAATAAATCATGTAAACACTGCTGAGGAGATAATCTAGTATTTTTTTCATGCAATTGTGGGAAATAAATCTATCCAGAGGCAAAATTAATCAAACATTCCTAAAACCACACAGCAACAATTTTCCTAAAATAATGCGTACCTTCGGCCCAATTTCGTGATAGTTAAGTTAAACGTTTTACACAATATGCAACTCCCCGCCACCCGCATAGAGGTAATGAAATTCATTGGGCAGAAGATTGATTCTGTCTTTTATGAATTTCTCAAACCCATAGAAGAGCTCTGGCAACCCTCCGATTTTTTGCCAGATTCTGCCAACGAAAACTTTTTGTCGGACGTAAAGCTTCTTCAAGAAGCCGCCCGTGAACTGCCCTACGACTATATCGCGGTATTGGTTGGTGATACCATCACCGAAGAGGCCCTTCCAACCTACGAATCGTGGCTCATGACCGTTGAAGGCGTCAATCAGCAGGACCCACAACAAGGCTGGACCAAATGGATTCGCGCTTGGACCGCCGAAGAAAATCGCCACGGTGATTTGCTCAACAAATATTTATACCTTTCAGGGCGGGTAAACATGCGCGCCATGGAAGTATCCACTCAGTACTTGATTGCGGATGGATTTGACATAGAAACGGGCACGGACCCCTACCGCAACTTTGTCTATACTTCTTTTCAGGAGTTGGCCACCAACATCTCGCACCGCCGCACGGCTACTTTGGCCAAACAATACGGAAACACGTTGCTGTCAAAAATGTGCGGAGTCATTGCCGCCGATGAAATGCGCCACGCCAAGGCCTACAAAGCGTTTGTGGAGCGGATTTTTGAGGTTGATTCTTCCGAAATGATGCTGGCGTTTGAAGACATGATGCGCAAAAAAATCGTCATGCCTGCGCACTTCTTGCGTGAAACGGGCGTCAAAATAGGCGAAACTTTCAGCCATTATTCCGACGCAGCCCAACGAATCGGTGTCTACACCACGTACGATTACATCGAAATAATGGACTCGTTGCTCAAAGAATGGAAAATTGACAAAGTTAGTGGTCTCAACGAAGCTGGCGAAAAGGCTCGCGACTATTTGATGGCCTTGCCAACTCGCCTAAAACGCGTAGCAGAACGCACCAAAGCACCCAATCTGGACTATAATTTTAGCTGGATTTCAGCGTATTAGACTTAGTCTTTAATCCATAATTACGAACAAAAAAGCAGCGAATGTGTTCGCTGCTTTTTTGTTCGTAAATCGCCTTGTTTTTTGAAAATTTAAGCGATTTCAACCGTATTTTTGCGCAAATGCTTAGGCAAACGGCGCGCTGCCAGAGGGTGTTCGGACAGACTTTCGTGTAAATCTAATCCCCGCAGGGTGAGCGAACCGCCCTTTGATTCAAAATCACGGCGGAAGTTGTTGAGGTTATCGGCAACGGTATGGTCGACATACGCGGCTTTTGAAAAATCAATCACCAACGAGCTTCCCGCAGGGACTTTCATCAATAGGCTTTTCAATTTTAAGTAATTGGCAAACACCGCCGCGTTGTTTACATTCAATTGATACACACCCAATTCTTTTTCCTGAAGCTCAAAACGCGACTTGACAATGTCGCTCAGTTTTACACCAAATGCTATCTGGATGATAAACTTGGTCAAGATACCCGCTGCAATACCAATCAATAAGTCGGTAGCAATGGTGGTAATAATGGTAATCAGAAATATAGTAAGTTGCTCTTTACCAATGTGGTAAATGTGCGCAAATTCTTTGGGAGAGGCCAGGCGAAAGCCTACAAAAATGAGCATAGCCGCCAACGAAGCCACTGGAACCATTTTGATAAGGGGCACCATCATTACGACAAACAAAAGCAGAAAAATACCGTGGAAGAAATTGGCCCAGCGGCTTTTGGCACCGTTGTTTATGTTTGCCGAACTACGTGCCACTTCTGAAATCATCGGCAAACCTCCTAACAAACCAGAAATTGTATTTCCAATTCCCACCGCAGTAAGGTCTTTACTCAAATCTGACTTGCGTTTTTCGGGGTCAATCAAATCAATGGCCCGCCCCGTCAACAATGACTCAAGGCTTCCGATAAGCACAAACATCAAAAGGTATTTAAAGAAAATCGGAAGCAGTTCTGGCGTAGTAAGCGCTCCGAAATTAACGTTCAGGTTGAAGGAGAAGTCGCCCGGAGTTACGAGGGGCTTAAAATTTTTGTAGGTAGGTTCGGTCAGGTGAAAATATTGTCCTAAAAGCACGCCAACAATCAATACGATAAGGGCGGGCGGTACTTTTTTCAAAGCCTTGATATTCAGGTATTGCCATCCAAACAAAATAACTAAACTGATAGCTCCGATGATGGCAATGTGGTATTCCATGTGCGCCAGACTGTGAGGCACCATTTCGAGCAACTCAATCGGCTCTTTTCCTTTCATTTCTGAAGGCGGGATACCTACCGCTAAATGCAATTGCTTCGACATAATGATAATCCCGATGGCAGCCAACATACCATGAACGGCCGAAAGAGGAAAGAAATCGGCGAGTTTGGCTACTTTCAACACCCCTAAAAGAACTTGAATTAAGCCAGCCACCACAATCACCCCCAACGCCAGTTTCCAGCCTAAATCCATGTCGCCTTTGCCGAGTTCATCTACAGCACCCGCCACGATGACAATCAAACCCGCCGCTGGACCTTTGATGGTCAATTCGGAACCCGCAAAGAAAGCAACAACAATGCCCCCAATGACGGCAGTCATTACCCCCATAATGGGCGGAAAATTACTGGCCCCCGCAATTCCTAAACAAAGCGGTAAGGCAATCAACGACACTAAAAAACCCGACAATAAATCTTTGCTCCAATAGGATTGTAAACTGTCAAAAATGCTTTCTTTTGATTTCATGATGCAGAGTGCTTGATTTTAACATCACAAAATTCCTCTTCTGGCATTAAACGGGTATTAAGGGCAGATTAAAAGGCGATTAAAAGAAACTTATCGCTATTTTAGCCACCCAAAAACAATCCAAACAAACGTTTTGATAGTACCTTTTTCCTCCATTAATAACCACAAATGAATCCTTCTGTATCTCTTTCGATGCTTCTTGATTCTCTCCATCGGCAAGGTGCCGCCCATGTAGGATTATTTTGTAATCAAACCGCTTTTGTATTTGAAAAAAGAAAATATTTCCTCGAACTGTTGAGTGAGTCAAAGGCTTTAAAAACGGTATTTGTGCCCGAACACGGCCTTTTTTCAGAGCTTCAAGATCAAGAACCCGTCGAAACATTAGAACTCTACCGCACGCTGGCCGAGCAGGTACAGTTTGTGTCATTATACGGCCAATCCGAAGAGAGTGTACGCGTACCTGTGCATGCATTGGCTTCCCTTAGCGATATTGTTGTGGATATTCAGGACGTGGGCTGTCGGTATTTTACATACACAACTTCGTTGGCTTATTTGATTTCAACGCTTGCCTCTATGCCTACACCGCCCCGGTTGTGGGTCGTTGACCGAGCCAATCCTGCGGGACGGCAGGTAGAAGGTTCGGCACTGCCTGTGCACTTTAGTTCATTTATCGGTCATCAGGGACTACCGCATAGACACGGCCTGTCAATGGGAGAATTGGCTATTTGGTTGAAGCGTTTTTATCAGGGTACTTTCGAATTAAGACTTGTGTCGCCAACGTCGGAAGATTTTTTCTTTCAAATCTTTCCTTCACCCAATTTCCCTTCTTTACAAACTGCCCAATTGTACAGCGGACAATGCCTATTTGAAGCCACCAACCTCAGCGAAGGTCGCGGCACTACTCGTCCCTTTGAAATTGTGGGGGCTCCGTTCTTATCGTGGGAGAAGTTACGAAGCATTAAACACGATTTTGAATTACAAACAGATGATTTACCTTGGGTCAATTATGTATTGCGGCCGTTGCAGTTTATCCCGACTTTCCATAAGTTTGCTTCTGAGCTTTGTGGTGGTTTTCAAATTCATTTGGCGGCTCAGTTGCCCAATCACGCGTTATTGAGCAGTTTAATTTTACTCCAGATTATGAACGAACACGTTCCTAATCTCTGGCGCGAAGGCCCCTACGAAAAAGGAAATACTCGAACAGCCCTAGAAATTTTAGTCGGGGATAAAACGTTGCTCAATTTTGTAAACGGAGAAGAATCACTGAAAGCGACCATTGATTATCTCAAACATCAAGAAAATGAATGGATTCAATCGGTGGAAGGGGTGACGAAAGAACGGCTTTTTTCGGTATTTTTTCACTCAAATTTGTCACCCTGAAAGGGTCTAAAAAACCTATTAATAAGCAATTTAATATACCTCTGCACAGCCAAGCGCGGGCATAACAAAACAATCAACCCCATGAAAACCCTCTCTACCTTTCTCTTCTTCTTTGTATACTCATTCCCCCTCTTGGCCCAGCCCAAAACGGTGATTTTTCAAACTGATTTTGGTCTGAAAGATGGGGCAGTTTCGGCTATGAAAGGGGTTGCTATGGGTGTCAATCCCAACTTACGACTCTTTGATCTTACGCACGAAATTCCTGCCTATAACATTTGGGAAGCGGCCTATCGGTTAGAACAAACCGCTCCATATTGGCCGAAAGGCACCGTTTTTGTGTCGGTAGTTGACCCAGGCGTGGGCACAGAACGCAAGTCGGTAGTACTTAAAACCAAAAGCGGGCATTACTTTGTCGGGCCCGACAACGGCAGTTTTACGCTAATCGCCGAGTCGTTGGGTATTCAGGAAGTTCATGAAATCGACGAGGCCCTCAACCGTCGCCGCAACTCACAGTCTTCCTATACCTTTCACGGGCGTGATGTTTACGCTTACACGGCGGCGCGGTTGGCAGCGGGGGTGATTACCTTAGCGCAAGTCGGGAAGCGACTTCCCAACGAAGTGGTGAAAATCCCCTTTCAAAAACCCGTTCTTGAGGGCAACGCCATTGTGGGAAATATTCCAATTTTAGACGTTCAATACGGCAATGTCTGGACCAATATTTCTGCCGATTTGTTCAAAAAGCTAAACATCGCCGCAGGACAAAAAGTAAAGATAACGGTTTGGCAAAACGACAAACTCATTTTTAATGGAGAAATGCCTTTTGCCAATACCTTCGGCGAAGTACCCGAAGGGCAACCAATGGCTTATCTTAACAGCCTGATGAACCTCTCATTTGCCCTAAACATGGGTGATTTTTCCACAAAATACGGCGTTAAAAGCGGGCCAGATTGGAAAGTAAGGGTGGAAAAGTGAGACTTAAAAACGAAACCTAAGGCTTAAGCCCGCATTCCATCCGCTACCATTGGTGTAACTTTGGGTGGTTTGAAAAGCCTCTTGCCCTTTTCGGTAGCGCACATTGGTTTCATAAAACCGACCAAGTCCCTGTGTATAATTGGCCTGTAACGCGGCCTCAAAATGCTTTGAGACTCTGAACGACGCTTCCAATCCTCCCTGCAACGACAACTGATGCTTACGTAATTGGTGGGACGTTACCTCATAGAAATAGTCTCCTTCCTGCGTTGAATATTGGTTGCCATTAACAATGGAATTGGTGGCATAATCAAACCGAAACACAGCGGGCTTTTCCAAATGCCGGTATACGATGCCACCACGAGCCGAAAGAGTAAACCTTCCTCGATTGAAAAAATCATAGCGCAGCCCAATTGGAATGACAAAATTTTGCAGAGATGAAAATACGTTGTTTCGATAAGCGCCAGGCCACACCCGAAAAACAGTGACCGAACGGGTAAAAAAGAAACCCGATTCCAGATGCAGACCGGGACTCACTTCATACCCTAATCTCAGGCCCACCATCGGCATTTTGGTGACACTAGAGTGCTTAGGAAAACCTTCAACCTGAACGCCTTCGTCGCGGGCCAAGGCTTCGAGTCCTAGACTCCATTTTTCCTGCGCGTTTGCGCTCATAAACAGGCTCAAACACAAAAAACTGAAAGTGATAAGGGTGTATTTTGTTTTCATAATCCGATTCCAATTCTAAAGTTGATGTAAGGAGCAATGCCTGAAAAAGAACTTTCGGGGTCTTTGGTAAACCAGTTGAGGTGCCAATGTCCGCTTGGCAGAGTAGTTGTTACGCCGGCACCGGCATCAAAGTATCCCCACTTGCCGAGCCGCCGCTGAATGCCCCAGCCCAGCCGAAAACGAACAAACGAAGGCATTCCTTCTCTAATTTGCGGGACACCATGCGGTTCTCTGTATTCTTCGCCATTTTTCCGGATTCCATGGGCAATTCCCTGAAGATGCTGATACCCATACAGCGGTTTTTCCACCTGAAATTGCAGGTAATTATTGGATAAATTATTAGCGCTTTTTCCCAAGGCCATTCGTTTTTTGATGGAATAATAATATCTCGTCCCCAGCATTAACCCCGCATAATAGCCGTACGAATAGAGATGATTACGTCGATAAATTTGGTTAATACCACCCATCACCGACCACTGTGGTTTGAGCTTGTGTTCAATACTCAGCTCGCCATAACCGACACCAGTCATTCCTGATCCTTTAGACCAGCCAAACGTTGGTAAAATGCCGATTTTAATCAGTGTTTTTTCCTCAATGTTGGCGTGCGTCAAATACCGAAAGGCTTCTTTCTTCTTGAAATCGGATTGCTCAATGCTTTCTTCAGCGTACTCGACCCGCACCGAATCTTTTTGCTGCGCCCAACTCAGAAGGGGAAACAGGACTGTTAACAAATAAAATAATGTAGTTTTCATGGGATAAATAAGTAGCTGTTTTTGGGCGTATCAGTCACGTTTGGCGGCGGCGTTGCGCGTAGGTTCAATCAAAATCGGGCTGTAACTGTTGCGAATCACAATTGTACCACGTCGGTTTTTGGCCTGAAAATCAAAAACATATTTGTTAAGTATTTTTTTCAATCGGTCTTGATGAGTATTTGGCACATTGATTTTAGAAAATACAGTTTCGACATCAAACGTAAAGTCATCCATGCTGCGAGGCTCAACCACAATCTCGGTGCGGGCAGCATTAATTTTGAGCTGATTGAGGTCGTTGTTTGGCACAATACGCAGCCTACCGTATTTACTTTGAAGCTGTGCATTTCCTCCTAAATCAATTAAATTTACATTGGCATTTTCGAGGCGTCCGTTCAGCGTTACATTGAGTTTATCGCCCTCTATATCTGCATAATGACTTTCAATATCCAACCGTCCCGTCAAATTTTCAAGCGTTATTTTTCCAAATTCTGAGGATACTTTCAGTGAAGCCTGCAACTGTGCCGCAAATGTTTCTCCAAAAGTATTTGTAATGATTACCGGGCACCGAAAAGGCACAAACACTTCGTAGTACGCCTTCAGATTGCTTTCCACTTCACCGTACGACTGTGGCACCTTAAACCGATTTTGGGCTTCAAATTGCAGGTTTGTTTTGATGGTATAAAGCATAAAAACGAGCTCTTTTTCGGCCACTTTGCGTTCAGGATGTTTTGCAACCAGACGCAGTTTGAAACTTACCACTGGACGGTTCCAACCCGTAACGCGTACATCGGCTTTTTGGGCGCTGATGTTCAGGCTCATACCTTCTCGATAATCTATTTCTTTTTCAATGGTTTTGCTTACTACCTGAATTTTAGTTTGGGCATGTACTGTACTCAACACAACTGAAATTAAGGGAATAATTATGTAAAATTTTATGCTTAGTCGCGGGGCATATTTTCGTAGCTGTTTCATAACAATTTAGGTCAAATCATTAACTTTTGTACTAATTCTTTGGTAATCTCCGCCCGTTGATTTTCAATTTTAATTTGCGCCCTTACCAAATCAGGCTGTTCCCCAAACATTTTAATTTCATACTCAATACGCGCTTTCTGCGAATTCAATTCGTCCAACTCCCCTTTTAAATCCCGAAAGTCAGGCGTAGTACAGATAGCGGACTTCCGTTGACAGCTTTCTACAATAAACGCCTCTGCTTCACTGGGTTGACTTATTTCAACATCGGTCGTTTTCCAATCAGCCATTAACTCAGTGCTGTAAGCAACGGTGACTTTTTGTGTCGATTGCCCATTCCACCAAACGCCTAAACCGGCCGCAAAAATCACAGAAGCTGCTGCCGCCCAAGAGGGCCACAGTTGATACCATAACGGCTTCACTACATCGAGTTGGGGTTCAATCCGACGCCATAAATCATCGTTAGGTTCTAGCTCAAGAAGGCTATTTACCTGCTCAACAAGTTGATCTTCAAACGCCAACCTTGCCGACAGCTCTTCCCAAGCAGTTGCGCGAGGCTCAACCTCTTCGAGTTGACTTACAGCTTCTTTCCAAGTTTTCATTCTTTCAAAAGCAGGTAATTTTATACAGTAATTCTAATATCTTGTCAGCCAAGTTCTCAATTTCTTTTTGGCATAGTTCAATTGCGACTTTGCTGTTCCTTCGCTGATACCAAGCAGCTCCGCAATCTCGTTGTGTCGATATCCTTCCACCTCGGCCAGCAGAAATACGGCGCGGCATCCATCGGGCAGCTTTCGGATGGCCGCCTCCAATTCTTCGGCAGTAAAATGATCGGGCGGCTCAATCGGGTGGTCGTGGCGTTGTTCGTCGAGAGTTTCCCAACGACGTTCTGCTTTCAGCCTGCGCAGCGCATGATGCAGAACAATCGTCTTAATCCAAGCACCCAACGTGCTTTCAAATCGAAAACGGGGCAAATCTCGAAAAACTTCCACAAACGCATCTTGCAACACATCATGGGCGTGGTCGGCGTCGTTCAGAATCCGAAAGGCTTTGGTATACATGGCTCGTTTGTACCGCTCAAACAACAGGCGTTGGGCTTGACGGTCTCGGCGGAGACATCCTTCAACAAGTTGTGCTTCAGTTACATCGACAGGCAAGGGCACGGCTGTTTGGTTTTCGATACAATGGGTAACGAAACAGGAAGAAGGTTGGAAAGTATCCAAAAATTATTTTTTGGAAGCACGAACAGTCGACCGCACCATGATGCTGGCAAGTACGGCTTCGCTTTCATTATGCAGACGGTCGAGAGCCGTGATGGCATACGTATACCGCCGATTACGGAGAGCAGTGCGGTCAAGCGCGCGGGTTTGACCTTCATAACAGGCCGCCAATAGCCGTGGTTTTTCGTTGTCAGAATAGCGGTAAACGGCATAATAATGCGCTTTGTCGCCATCACGGGCAGGCTCTGATGCATTCCAGCGCAACTCTACACCGTTACGGGTGTCGGATACCTGCAAGTTACTGGGTGTTTGCGGTGACACCCGGTCTTTCCACGGCATCGTAGGCGGAAAAGCAGGTTCTTTATAGAAATTAGTACGCAACGAATCAGCGTGCCCCAATTTATTGTTAATCAAAGATTTAGAACTAAAAAATACACTTCCCGTAATCTCGGGATTAAGCCGAATAAACCGCATTTGGTTGGAGAATTCAGAAGCGTTGGTCCAAGCCCTGTCTTTCTCCTGCACCCCTACTTTATACGCGCCTTGTCCGATGTACAGGTGACGCCCGTAGGTGTGCTTCAACCACCATGAAGTCAGGATTTTAAAAGGGACTTTATCGTGCTTAGTAGAAAAATAAATTTGCGGCACCATGTAATCAACCCATCCCGCCTTCATCCATTTTTTAGTGTCAGCATACAGGTTATCGTACGATGTTTGGCCGCCTTCCGTGGCCGAGCCTGTGGGGTCATCTTTCCGATTTCGCCATACCCCAAAAGGGCTGACACCGAATTTTACATACGGCTTTTCTGCAATGATGGCATCGCTGATTTGCTTGATGAGTTTGTCAATATTATCACGTCGCCAATCGTCTTTGCTTCTAAATCGGACACCGTATTGTCGGAAGGCTTCTTCGTCTTTTAGGGTCTGTCCCGTAACCGTATAAGGATAAAAATAATCGTCAAAATGAATCCCGTCAACATCGTAGTTTTTTACAATATTGGTGGTAATACCCGTGATATACTCCCGCACTTCGGGAAGGCCGAAATTGAACAGCTTATAGCCATCATACTCAAAAACCCACTCAGGATGCTGGCGGCCGATATTCTCGTTGGAAATACTTTTGCTTACGCGGTGCGATACCCGATTGAGATTGAGCCAAGCGTGAAACTCCATCCCACGCCGATGACATTCCTCAATCATAAACGCCATTGGGTCATAAAATGGCTCGGGTGCTCGGCCTTGTTTGCCCGTGAGCCATTCCGACCAAGGCTCTTCACTTTTGGCATAAAATGCGTCGGCGGCGGCGCGTACTTGTACAAATACCGCATTAATGCCCGTGCGCTTGTGCGTGTCTAAAATGCGGATAAATTCCTCGCGTTGGTCTTCGGGAGAAAGATTCTTGCGGCTGGGCCAGTCAATATTATCGACGGTGGCAATCCAAACGGCCCGCATTTCTCGACGTAAACCCATAGGGCCAAAGTCGCGGAAACCAGCGCGTGGTTTTTGGGCCGTTTTACAGCCTTCCAAACCTAAAAAAAGCAACAGACAAAGCCAGGCAAGGTGTTTTTTCACGCAGCAATTGGAATTGAGTTAGGGCAATACGGAATAATTTGTTGGCTATTACCGCCTTAAAAGTAACGTTTTTTATTCTAAAGTATTGGACGAAAGGCTAGTTGATACCTTCCCATTTTCCAAATGTGAAGGCAAGAAGTTTATATCTTTCCATGCCGCCGGCGGTGAGAACACCGCCGGCACTTTTTATTTCCCTTTCACTAACGGCACCCGAATCGCCGACGGATACGCCGCAGAATGAAAAATCTGGTTATTGGCAACGACACCCGTTTTTTCGTCAAAATTTTTCCCACCTGTATTGAGATTTCGGTCAAAACGCGGAAAATTACTGCTCGATATTTCTACCCTAAGGCTGTGACCAGGGGCAAAATAATTGGACGTTACCATCGGGCTCAGCGTAAGTTTGTACACTTTTCCTTTTTCCATCCATACTTCTTTGTCGAAACCCTCGCGGTAGCGGGCGCGCAGAATCGTCTCATCCAGATTATAGGCACGCCCGTCAGGGTAAACATCAATGAGTTTTACCGTAAAATCGGTGTCTTTGGCATCTGAGCCTACGTAAAGGGTAGTTTCAATCGGTCCCGACAGCTCCGCCCCGTCTTTGAAGGGGTCGGTCGTATACACTAAAATATCATGCCGCGCTTCCATTTGGTGCTGGTCAAACGAACCTCCCTGCACCGCCGTGCCCGTACAGCAAACGTTGCCACCGTACGAGGGAACTGGGAACATAGGGTCATACGCAAACCCATCCGATTTAGCCTCTTTGGCTGGTGCGGCAAGCGTGAGTTTTCCATCGCCGTAGAGGCTATTGGCTTTACCGCCGCTCGTGAGGTAATAAGTGGTCATTTCAACGTTGGCAGGTGGCCACGTATCTGACGACTGCCACTTGTTTGAGCCCATCGTAAAATACTGAACTTTAGGCGTTTTCTTTGTAAAATCGTTGGCATCACCTTTCAACCAAAGATCAAACCACGCATAAATTTGCTCATCGTAGTTGAGGCGGGCATCGCCCATGCTACGCTCACCTACGATGGTGTTTTCGGTAGCACGTTTGTAGGCGCAGTGGAGCGTAGGCGCAATGACCAAGTATTGATTGTCCCGCACTTGCGGGTCGGTAGCGTTTTTACGAACATGGTTGTAAAGCGCAAGATTGGGAGCACTCGACACATCGTACCACGACACAAACCAAAAACTCGGCACGCCAAAAGGCATATTGTCATGGTACAATCCTCCTTTGAACCAATCTGGGTCATTGGGTTTGCGGACAATCATTTTATCATAGACCCCTTTTTGCCCATTCACGTTTTTGATAATATCCTGCACCGGAAGATGACGAAGCCCCTTAGACCAATCGACGGGAGGCATTTCGGTTGCTAAATCAAAATAGCGAGAAGCGCGTACCAATTCCTCCTGCGTGGCATTTTTGGGAAACTGCGGGCGAATCGCGTCGTTTTGGGTTCCATAGAGCCACGCCGTAAACAGCATCTGCTGCGCACCACCTCGGTACCAGTTGCCCTGTTCCCAAAACTCCCCTACTTTTCCTACGCCCGCGCCAAAGCCTTGCGGCACCATTGCGGCATGAGAAGGGTGGTCGAGAGCGGCCACGGCCATTTGCCATTCGGCGGTAGAGGAGCATCCTAGCGTACCGATTTTACCGTTGCACCAAGCCTGCTTGGTCAACCATGAAAAAGCATCATAACCATCCGTAACGGGTGTTCCGAGAATATCCCACTCACCTTCCGAAAAAAACCGTCCGCGCTCATTCTGAACTACATACGCGTACCCGTGCGAAACCGCATCCAGTGCCTGCTGATAGGTTCCGTTTCTTTGCTCACCGTTGCCCCACGAATTAAAATTATAAGGAGTTCTGGAGAAAATCACTGGAACAGGCTTGTCGGTTTTAGGACGAAAAATATCCGTTGCCAAACGAACGCCATCCCGCATGGGCATCATCACTTTTTGATCAACCACGGCAATGGCCTGTAGTTTTTTTAACACATCTTCTTGAGCAGAGGCCGTCAAAGTTGCCACACACAGCCCAACAAAAATCAGTAAGAATAGTTTTTTCATACAAAGGTTAGTTTAACACCTCCTCAAAACTAACCAATTCACCTTCAAACGCCAAAAATGACGCCAAATTGATATTTTTACGGCAAAAATGGTTGGCAGTTACGTATTAGCACGGTTTTTGAAAGAAGAAAAAGGAGCATTTCAAGCTGCTGATGGCTGTCCCTGCATTTTGATGATCAAAGCAAAAATGATGAAACTCGCTTTACAAAGTCTGCTTTTAGGAGTTCTTATTGGATCAAATGTGTTGGCACAACGCGTTATTTCGACCGAACAGGATGAGCGCCGTTTGTGGCTTGCGGTAGGCGTAGGTCCAGGCCTTTTGAAAGCGGGCAGTGCCTACAGCACTAAACCCCTGTTTTTGACCAAAGCAGGGCTCGGCTGGCAAATTTTCGCATCCCCTTATTACATTGTAAATGAGCGAATTAATATGGGTTTAAAATTGGGGGGCATCTTCCGTCCAAAGTTTGAAGATACCGAGTCCAACAGTATTATTCAGCCCAAATTTACCTCCTACGGGTTATTCTTTACCGATATTTTTCTAACACCCGCTTATCGAAGTTGGGAGGCTCCAGCCAAAACCCGTTTTTGCATCGGCCTCAGTGCGGGTGCTTCCTACTTTGGTAAATTGGAGGCCAAAGACTTAGTAACCCAACAAGTATATTCCCTACGCCGACACGGCAAAGAAGTATTTATCACCGTCGCGCCAAAGATTGGGATGGTGATTGGCGAGATAAAATTAGAAATCGAGCATAACATAACGACCCCTTTTAACCCCGACTTCACCTCCTTCACCATCAGTACTGGTATCCCTTTAGGAGTTTCTAGGTATTATTAAGATAAACAGCCTGCAGTCCTTTTATTCATCAAAACAGCGCAGCAAACCTATACTCTCTCTATACTTCAAAAACTATATCCTTTAAGCCATCTTCGTCCTCTTTAGAAACTCCTTCTCATCTACTTATCATACTGCATATATTATTCTTAGTTCTCTATTTCCTGATTACAGGGTCAATTCCATAAATTGGAATAAAATCGGCCATTCCTTACCAAAGTTATATTTATTGTCATTTTCGTTCAAAAAATATACCTAATATATTAAATAAATTATATTATGGACCTACGAATTAACATAATTTTTATCAAGAAAGGCAGTAGTTACGAGGCCCATAGCTCTTCTAAAATCGAATTCTGTTTTCAAACTGTTTTTTTTTAACTTAAACGCTGTACAGACGGCCTGAATTATCACTATGGAAAAACTCTTACAACCGCATGGCCGGTTTAGCAGGATGATGCGACTATCCACCGCACCCTTCGTTCTGTCTTTTTCCTGCCTCACATTTGCTTACGCTGCTCCTGATCGAGATTTGCTCGAAAGAAACGCTAACGTTCGTTTAGAAGAAAAAGCGGTAGATAAAACTATCTCCGGAAAAGTTGTAGACGAAACAAATAGTGGGTTGCCTGGCGTAAGTATTGTTATCAAAGGTACCCAACGCGGTACAGTAACAGACGGGAATGGGCTCTACAAATTGGAAGTCCCCGACAATGCCACGCTTATTTTCTCTTTCGTAGGTTACGTGCCACAGGAAATCGCCGTTGGCAATCAATCTTCCATTAATCTTACGCTGAGAGCCGACAGCAAAGTATTGGAAGAGATTGTGGTTATCGGTTATGGTACCCTCAAAAAATCAGACTTAACGGGCGCTGTCGGCACCGTAAAGGCCGACCAACTAATGGAACGCCCTGCCCCCTCGCTGACCCAAGCTTTAGCGGGCAGAATGGCCGGGGTACAGGTAAACAACAACTCTGGGCGTCCGGGCGGAAGAACCACCATTCGCGTGCGTGGTTTTAGTTCCATCAACTCCTCCAACAACCCGTTATACGTAGTAGACGGAGTGATGCTACCACAAGGAACCCAAAACCAGTTCAGTTCGGCCATTGACTATATCAACCCAAATGATATTGTGTCGGTAGAAGTGCTGAAAGATGCTTCATCTACCGCTATTTACGGAGCCAGAGGAGCAAACGGAGTTATCCTTGTAACCACTAAAAAAGGAAAAGCCGGTGAAGGTTCGGTTACCTACAATGTGGATTTCAGCGTAAACACCACGGGTCCAAACAAACCACAAGTATTGAATGCTAAGCAATACATGGCAGTGGAAGATTTGGCATGGGCCAACATGGCAAAATACGATCCAGCAGGTTGGGCAGCGGGCAGATGGGCTTATTTGAACCCAAAATTGCGCCGCACCGATCCACGGGTTTTCAACAGTGACGGAAGCCCTAAATACGACACAGATTGGTTTAACGAATCAACCCAAGCTAAGCTATCACAAAACCACCAATTAGGTTTTAGCGGTGGTAATGAGCGTACGCAATATTCTATTTCATTGGGTTATCGCGACGATCAGGGTCTGGTCAAGACGTCTTATATGCAACGGTACTCTGGACGCTTCACGATTGACGACCAAGTAAAAAAATGGTTAAAAATAGGCGGTACGCTGACCTACAACAACCAGACCGAGAACCTTGTGGACATCAACGATGCCGTAGCGCGTCAGATTGTGGAAGATTTTCCGTTTTTGCCAGTAAAATACGAAGACGGAACATTTGCCAACAACCGTGACTTCCCATTTGCAGAGGGAACGATGAGCTCAGTTCACCGTTTGATGGGTCGTAAGTATATCTTAAACACCCAAACAACTTTGGGAAGTTTGTACTCAAACATCAACCTTGCCAAAGGGTTGGAAATGCGTACAGTGTTTGGTATTAACGTTCAGACGCAAGAAAACAACCAATCACAAACCCGTACCCTTAACATCGGTGGGAATGGTAACGCTTCAACCAGCAATACAAAAGAAAGTTTTTGGTCGTTGGAGAACTACCTGACTTACAACAAGCAATTCGGTGATAAACATTCATTGACCGCCCTGTTAGGGATTTCATGGCAAGAAACAAATGCATTCAGCATGAGTGCCAGCGTAAACAACTTTGCCACTGATTATTTCCTTTTCAACAACTTGGGTGCTGGTGCTACCAACCCAGCAGTAGGTTCAGGTGCTTCGCGTTTTGCATTTAACTCTTATTTCGGACGGGTAAATTATTCCTTGTCAAATAAGTATTTAGTAACCCTAACAGGACGTGCTGACGGTTCTTCTAAATTTGGAGAAAACCACAAGTTTGCCTTCTTCCCATCGGGAGCTTTGGCGTGGAGAGTTTCTGAAGAAGATTTCTTGAAAGGCAATTCTCTTATTTCAAACTTGAAAGTGCGTACTAGCTATGGTCTAACAGGTAACTCCGAAATCCCCGCTTATTCTTCATTGTCGTTGCTAAGCTCAAACTATGCTACGATTTACGGCGATTCACGCGTGGCAGGAACGGGGATTTCACGTTTGGCTAACCCTGACTTACGTTGGGAAAAAACGGCACAAACCGACTTTGGTGTTGAATTGGGCTTGCTAAAAGGCCGCATCACTCTCGAAGCAGATTACTACTATCGCAAAACCACCGACATGCTTTTGGATGCACCTGTACCACGTACTAGCGGTTATGCTACCATCCGTAAAAACATTGGTTCGATGGAAAACAAAGGGTTCGAATTTGCCCTTAATACCATCAACGTTGACCGTGGCGGTTTCCAGTGGAACACCAACTTCAACATCTCCTTTAACCGCAACAAGGTGCTTTCGTTGGCTACTCCTTCAGACATTTTCAACGTAGGTGGTCCTAACTTTACCAACCCAACCAACATCATCCGCATCGGTGAGCCAGTAGGTTCATTCTGGGGACTGACCCGCGTGGGTGTTTGGAGTGAAGCTGAGCGCGAAGAAGCCGCAAAGTACACCAGCTATCGTAACGGTTTGACTATCCTTCCTGGTGACATCAAATACCTTGACGTAAACGGCGACAAAGCCATCACCGACGCTGACCGCAGCATCATCGGTAACGGTAGCCCTAAGAGCTGGGGAGCCATGAGCAACACGTTCCGTTACAACAACTTCGATTTAACCCTCGAACTTCAGTTCTCGTACGGTAATGATGTAATGCTCATGAACCTACACCCAAGCGAAGACCGTCAGGCCCTTGCCAACAGCTACACGTCTGTACTGAACGCATGGACTCCGCAAAACCAAAACACGATGATTGCTGAAATCCGCGATACTCGTGCAGGTTATGTGACCAACGTGGATTCATGGTGGATCAAAGACGGTTCATTCTTGCGTGGTCGCAACCTGTTGTTTGGTTATACCTTCCCAAGCCACGTAACTAGCAAACTCAAAATGAGCCGCCTCAGAGTATATGCTACTGCTCAGAACTTCTTCCTCGCGGTGAAAGACAAGATTGTTGGTGACCCTGAAGTTACGCCAACCAACCAAGGAGGCGGCAACAGTGCCTTCTCGCAAGGTATGATTTGGCATAACTATCCCAAACCAACTACTTACATGGTTGGCTTACAAATTGGGCTCTAATTCATCGTTTAACTCCAATTGAAATTCATTATGAAATTAAATATAATCAAACAAGCAGGCAAAGTGGCATTGGTGGGCGCTATCTTATTCGGCCCTTCGAGTTGCTCTGACTTCCTGACGGAAGAAGCTCCTTCCAACCTAACACCGGAAAGCTTTTATACCATCCCTGACCACGCCGAAGCGGCCCTCGCTTCCGTTTATGCCGACCTCCGTTTTATGGGAGATGGAGCCGGAATCTTCTCCTCAAACTGGCAATTGCTGGAGGCTATGACGGGTACTTCTACTACCGAAACCGCCCAAAACTCAGACCTCAACAACTTGTACGGTCTGGTTCACGACGGCAACACGGCCCACGTAGTCAATTACTGGAACGGTCTGTATAAAGTTATTTCTCAGGCCAACCAAGTCATTGCCAAAGTACCGCCTATCACTCCAATGCCCGACGCTCAAAAGAAGAAAATCTTGGGTGAGGCCCGATTCCTACGTGCTTCGGCTTATTTTACAGCGGTAAGATTATGGGGGGATGTTCCGTTGGTTACCAATCCCCAAACGGCGAGTTCTGAAGATTTCTCTCCCCCTCGGGCTCCGCAAGAAGAGGTTTACAAACTGATTGTTGAAGACCTAGTTGCTGCCGAGGCGGCTGGTCTGGCTTGGATGGATGCCAGCGGAAGAGTAAACCAAGCTGCGGTCAAAGCACAATTGGCCCGGGTATATCTGACAATGGCGGGCTTCCCACTTAGCAAAGGGGCTGCTTACTATAAATTGGCCGCCGATAAGGCTTTTGAAATAATCACTTATGCCAATGCTAACCCAGGGATGATTAATCTATTCCCAACTTACGAGGATGTACATAAAGAAAGTACTGAAAACCGCCTTGAGCACCTTTTCATGCTTCAGTACAACACGTTGGTAGCGGGTGCTCCAATGGACAACATGTACCCCAACTTTAAGCCAGTAACCTTTAACGGTCCTGGAGGTACAGGAAGTACCGTTCCGACCCCTGCCTTCTACCAGTCGTATGAACCCGGCGATCTTCGTACAAAGGATCAGGAAGGATATTTCTATACTACCTATTTTACCAACGGCAACGGCGCTCGTTTTGATTTAGGAGCTCCTTATATTTTCAAACACTTTAACCGTACTTCAAGTGGTACTTCGGGAGTGGCAGGTACACGCCAAAACAACCTCAACGTACCACAGATTCGTTATGCAGAAGTGTTGCTTACGTATGCCGAAGCCCAAAACGAAGTAGGCGGACCTACGCAGGCAGCCTACGATGCGTTCAAACGCATCAGAGACAGAGCGCAGCTTACTACTCCTGCTCTCGGTACGTATACGCAAGCTTCTTTCCGCGAAGCCGTTTGGAAAGAGCGCTGGCACGAGCTTTGCTATGAGCAAATCACTTGGTTTGACATGGTTCGCCTCCGCAAAGTGTTCAACGAAAAAACCAAAGGATTTGACAACTTTGTTGGCCACGTGAACTTGAGCTCTAACCAAGCCTTGCAATCAAAACATTTGTTATTGCCACTTGGAAAACAAGAAATGCTGAACAATCCAAATCTGAAACCACAGAATCCGGGCTATCCTGAATAACTCAGTAGCAATAATTTTACAGTTTAGTACCTAATTGTTTGACTCCCTAGTCGTGTTGCCACGGCTGGGGAGTTTTTTTATGGGCATATCAGTATACTACTTTAAATGAAAGCACCTCCCCCGTTTCCATTTGAGACGAAAAAACGCTTTATTTAGGTAAAATATTCATTACAATTAACCTAACGACCAACTTATCCATGAGAAAACGTTTGCTTTTTGCGGGACTCTTTTTTGCGGCGGCAAATTATGCCCAAGCCCAACGAACGCTGATTTATTGCGGAAAACTAATCGACGGCGTGAGTGATGCCGCCCAAGAACAGGCCACAATTATCATCGAAAAAAATCGAATTACGGCCGTTGAAAAAGGCTATGCCAAAGCGCTGACAGGGGATAAACTGATTGACTTAAAAAACAAAACGGTTTTGCCCGGCCTGACCGATATGCACGTACACATCGAAAGCGAAACCAGCCGAGACCAATACCTCAAACGACTCAGCAACAACTCGGCCGACATTGCCTTTGAAGCCCAGAAACACGCCCTTACTACACTCATGGCGGGGTTTACAGCCGTACGAGATTTGGGAGGCACGGGGGTAAATATCGCACTCCGCAACGCCATCAACAAAGGCTTGGTAACGGGGCCACGCATTTTTACAGCGGGCCAGACCATCGCCACCACTGGCGGACATGGCGACCCCACCAACGGGCTAAGCAACATGTACAGTGTACCTGACAAAGTCACCGATGCTATCGTTGACAGCCCCGATGAAGGCCGAAAAGCCGTAAGACAACGCTACAAAGATGGCTCCGATTGCATCAAAATCACAGCCACAGGTGGCGTTTTGAGCATTGCCAAAAGCGGAAAAGCACCGCAGTTTACCGAAAACGAAATCTCGGCCATTGTACAGACCGCCAAAGATTATGGGTTTCACGTGGCAGCACACGCCCACGGAACCGACGGCATGAAACGCGCCCTCAGAGCGGGTGTGACTACCATTGAGCACGGCACTTACATGGACGACGAAGCCATTGAGTTATTCAAGAAAATGGGCGCGTATTATGTCCCGACCATCATCGCTGGGCGTACTGCCGCCGACTCCGCCAAAGTGCCCGGCTATTACCACCCTTTTGTGCGAATGAAGGCCTTGGAAATTGGACCTTTGATTCAAAAAACGTTTGAGAAAGCCTACAAAGCGGGGGTAAAAATTGCTTTTGGTACCGACGGTGGCGTGTATCCACACGGCAAAAATGCCAAAGAATTTGAATACATGACCGAAGTAGGAATGCCCGCCATGGAGGCTATAAAATCGGCAACGGTAATACCTGCCCAAATTTTGGGAGAACAGGACAACATGGGCAGCATCACCAAAGGCAAATACGCCGACATCATTGCCACCGACGAAAACCCGCTTCAAAACATCAAAACGCTCCAAAACGTTACGTTCGTGATGAAAGATGGCGTAGTCTATAAACAATAGCAATTTGCGCAACGGCGTCATTTTTTTACGTATGTTCTCAAACCGTCACCCCCTTTTGGAAGTTTACAATAAAAAAAGTCTTACACGTTGAAAAAAGCAATTGTTATCGGTGCCGGATTTGCGGGGCTTTCGGCCGCTACCCGCCTGGCCGACAAAGGGTTTGATGTTACTATTTTAGAGAAAAACTCCGTTCCGGGCGGACGCGCTCGGGTGTTTGAGGCCGAGGGGTTTACCTTCGATATGGGACCGAGTTGGTATTGGATGCCCGATGTGTTTGAAACTTATTTCGGCAAATTCGGCAAAAAACCGTCGGATTATTATCATCTGGTCCGACTCGACCCCTCTTACGCGGTCATTTTTGACCAAAAAACCACCGTTGCAATTCCAGCGGGAATCGAGGCACTCAAACAGCTTTTTGAAAGCATCGAACCCGGAAGCAGTGCGCGATTGGACGCGTTTCTGAAACAGGCCTCCTACAAATATGACGTGGGCATGAACAAATTTGTTTGGAAGCCCAGTCGCAGCATTACGGAGTTTGTGAGCCTTAAACTCCTATATGATTTGGGACGCATGGACGTATTGCAGTCATTTTCGGAACACATTCGTAAGTTTTTTACGGACCCTAAATTGTTGCAATTGATGGAGTTTCCCATTTTGTTTTTAGGGGCCACCTCCGAAAACACCCCCGCCATGTACAGCCTCATGAACTACGCCGAAATAACCATGGGGACATGGTACCCGATGGGCGGTATGTATGAAATCGTGAAAGGAATGGTGGCGCTGGCGGAAGAAAAAGGTGTAAAAATAAAACTGAATCAGAATGTAACGAAAATTGAGGTAATCAATCGCAGTGCAAAAAAGATAATCACCGATACCAGCATTTTTGAGGCCGACATCGTGGTGGCAGGGGCTGATTATCACCACGTAGATTCAAAATTGCTCGGCGAGTATCGAAATTATTCCGAAGCCTATTGGAACAAAAAAACACTTGCCCCATCGTCGCTGCTTTATTATGTGGGGGTCAACAAAAGACTACCCAAGCTGCTGCATCATAATTTGTTTTTTGACGAAGATTTCTCACAGCACTCGTACGAAATTTATACCGAACCCCAGTGGCCGAGCAAGCCGCTTTTCTACGTTTCGGCACCCTCAAAAACCGACCCCACTGTTGCGCCAGAAGGCTCCGAAAACCTCTTTATCCTGATTCCAGTAGCCACTGGACTGACAGACGATTCTGACGAAATCCGAGAGCGTTATTTTAACGTAGTTATGGAAAGATTAGAAGCTTATGTAGGAGAGGCAATTCGGCCCAACATTGTCTATAAGCGTACCTTTGCGCACCGAGATTTCCAGTCTGACTACAATGCATTCAAAGGAAATGCGTACGGGCTGGCCAATACGCTCCTGCAAACGGCCTTCTTGAAACCAACGCTCAAAAACAAAAAGCTGAATAATTTGTTTTATACAGGACAGCTGACTGTTCCAGGCCCTGGGGTACCGCCCTCCCTGATTTCGGGACTGGTAGTAGCCGATGAAATAGCCAAAGAGTTTGGACCAAATTAGTAATCATATCTTCCAATAACCCATTAACCTGCGTGCATGGCACGGCTTATATGAAGCAATTGTTTGACCAAACAACGCTAGATTGCAGCAAACTCATTACCGAGAGATACAGTACGTCGTTTACGCTGGGAATCAAAACGCTGGATAAAAAATTCCGTTTGCCTGTTTATGCTATCTATGGGTTTGTACGCTATGCCGATGAAATTGTCGATACGTTTTATGAATTTAATCAAAAATACCTGCTCGAAAAATTTATCAAAGATACCTATGAAGCCATCGAAGCGGGCATTAGTCTAAACCCAGTGTTGCATTCTTTCCAGCTGATTGTTAACAAATATAAGATTGACCATGACCTGATTAATGCTTTTTTGCACAGCATGGAAATGGATTTATACAAACAGGAATATACCGACGAAAAATACGAAGAGTATATCTATGGTTCGGCAGAAGTAGTGGGCTTGATGTGCTTGCGCGTCTTTTGTGAAGGAGACAACGCCATGTTTGAGCAACTAAAAGACGGTGCCCGTAGTTTGGGAGCGGCTTTTCAGAAAGTGAATTTTTTGCGCGACCTAAAAAGTGACTATGTCGACCGGGGGCGCGTTTATTTTCCGGGGGTTGATTTTACGAAATTTACCAAAGAGAGCAAACACCAAATCGAAACCGACATCCAGGCGGACTTTGATGCGGCCTACGGTGCCATCAAACAACTTCCTCGTAGCGCTCGAATGGGCGTCTATCTGGCGTATGTGTATTATCTGACGCTGTTCAATAAAATCAAGGAAACACCCGCAACCCGCATTCAGGAAGTACGGATTAGGGTTCCTGATTTTCAAAAAATGACCTTGCTGGCCAAAACATACGTACAGTTTCGATTCACTGAGATATAACCAATTGTACCGATTGCTTTCAACAAAAAACTCCGCCACGTGACGGAGTTTTTTTTGTTATTATCGAACTCGGCGGTAGTGGCCCGGTACCCATACATAGTGATTTTTACGCCAACGGTGCTCCCCGGGCACCCATATATGGCGGGGAGAAGGTTTTCGCGGAACCACTTCGACACGAGGAGCAGGCGGAGCAGGACGAACGACCACGGGACGGGGGCTTACTACACACCCTGAAAGCAGGTAAACCAACAACCCCGTTGCTAATAATGTTACAAGTCTCGTATCTGCTTTCATAGTTTAATACTGTTTAGGATAACACATTGATTAAAATCAAACACCTTGATTGGCCCTAGTTTATTTGTCCATTCTTTTCTTAGAAAAACAGATTGTTCAATGGTTTAAACAGTCATCTAAAACCAAGTTTTTTTCAGCTTTTTCATTACAAAAAAAGCTCCGCAGCGAACTGCGGAGCTTTTTTCAGTACGAAAAAATAAATTGATTAATAATTCGGATTCTGGGTCAAAGTAGGCTTGCCATCTTTTTGGCTGTTCAGGATTTCATCCTGAGGAATCGGGAAGTAGTTATTTTTAGAAGTAAATACTTTTCCAGCCATATAACCCCGCTTGTTGAATTTACGTCCTGAAGGCTCAGTACCCGGTACTGCTTCTTCGGCGGCGTATTTGTTCAATACTTTTTCAGCAATGCCCCAACGAACCAAGTCAAAGAAGCGGTGGCCTTCCATCGCAAACTCCAGACGTTGCTCCATCCGAACGGCGTTGCGGGCATAATCAGCGCCTTTGGCGGCAAAAGTACCCGCAGGATAGGCATCAACCTGATACGTCACGGAAGCATCCTGAACCGATCCAGTTTTGGCACGCAAGCGAATCTGATTTACGTAACCTTCGGCAGCAGCCAAGTTGCCCAATTCCACTTCACATTCTGCCAACCACAAAATAACGTGCGACAACTTCAACAAACGGAAGTTATTGTTTACGTTACGCTTGCTCGTTGAGTGGGTAGTGCTGTTTTCTTCCGACACATAATACATCCATTTTTTACCTGTAAACGGTCCAGCGTAAGCTTGGTCACGAATCCAAGTTGAGCCGGGCATTGGGCCCCAATCAAGGAAATTCACTCCCCGGCGCCCAACCGTCCAGTCCAAACGTGGGTCAACGGGAACAGACTTATCAAGAGTGAAAGCCGTAGAAGCTACGATTCCCTGATCATTGGGTAAATCTACTTTGTTGTAAGTATCCAGTGTACCGTCGGCAGCAGCTCCAATCATTGGGAGGCCATTTTCAGTTTTGAACGCATTTACCAAGTTGTGTGAAGGCTGATAAAAACCACAGCATCCACGTCCTGGAGCCGTTGCCGAATACGGCCAGTTCAGGTTATCGCCCGCATTTCCGTTGTTTCCGTTGGTACCGTCGTTGACCGAAAACTGAACTTCAAAAATTGACTCGCTGTTGTTATTTCCAGTCGTTCTGTAATTGTCGTGGTAGTTAGCGACCAGTTTTTTACCCGAATTTTTCAAAACATCTTCCAACAACGTTTTTGCTGCGGCCCATTTTTTCTGAAAAATCATGGTCTTAGCCAAATACGATTTAGCAGCCCACTGCGTAGCACGGCCTTTTTGGGCCTGGACAGCAGGAAGGTTTTTGGCAGCAAAATCAAAATCAGCTTCGATTTTAGGCCAAATATCTTCGGTATTAGGCACTTTTGTAGAATTAGGGTCAGAAGCAACGTAGACTTTCTCGTCGATAAACGGCACTTTATTCCACATTTTTTTTGCTTCAAAGTGGTAGTGCGCTCTCAAAAAACGTGCTTCTGCAATCACCTGCGTTTTTTCAGCCTCGGTCATATCTTTTACGGCTGCGCTACTCACGATTTGAATCACTTCGTTGCAACGAGCCACGCCGTCATAAGAGTGCCACCATTTTCCGAGGAAATAGGTATTGTCAGAAAGCCAGTTGTATTGTTCGATAAACGACTGCTCGGGCTGGTCACCTGCATCGGTTCCTTTTACGGCGTCGTCGCTGCTAATTCCTCCAAATACATAATTAGAAATCGTAGATTGGCGCCCAGTATTTCCTGCACCAACACCGTCCATGAGAGAGTAAGCTCCTATCAATAAGGCTCCTACACCGTTTTTATTACTTAACTGCTCCAAGGAAGCACGCCCCTGAGGCTTTAGGTCAAAGAAGCTCTCAGAACATGAGAAACTCAAGCCGACCAAGACTAGTAATGAGATTATTTTTTTCATTGTATGATTCAAGAATAATGATTGTCAACTAAGATTAAAATCCAAAACGCAATCCAACGATGTACGACTTTGCCACGGGATAGGCACCTTCGTCAACACCCATGTGAATATCCTGATTGTCATTACCTGATCTTCTGAGGTTGATGTCAGGGTCAAGTCCGCTGTATTTGGTAAGTGTCAACACGTTTTGTCCCTGTACATACACTTGCGCCGAAGCCAATCCTGCTTTTTTCAGGAGAGACGAAGGAAGGGTGTAGGTCAACTGGATGTTTTTCAGACGCAAGTATGAGCCGTCTTCGAGGAAATAAGAAGAAACCTGCTGACTGATGGCATCCCCAGAATTCAAGCGGGGCAATTTTGCATCGTCACCTGGTTGTTTCCATGAATTGTAAAGCATATCCTTCGACCTGTTACCTTGGAATACGTTAAAGTCAGTCCAATATCTCACATAGTTGAAGATTTGGTTGCCTTGTACACCTTGACCAAACATGGTCAAATCCCAGTTTTTATAGCCAAGATTTACGTTGATACCGTACGTAAAGTCAGGGTGAGGATTTCCCATGATGGTACGGTCGGCAGCCGTAATGATACCGTCACCATTGATGTCTCTGAACTTGAAAGTACCTTCACGGGTATAAGTTCCGAATTTAGGGGCAGCGTCGGCTTCTGCTTTATCTTTGATTACACCGTCAACGATGTAGCCATAGTAGCTAGCAATCGGCAAGCCCGCTTTGGTAGCCGAGATAGCTGGCAAACGAGTGGTGAAACCAAATACAGTAGCGTTGGGATCATCGTTCAATTTTTTCACTTCGTTTTTATAGTGACCGAAATTGAAGCCCAATTGGTAACGGAAATCACCTTTTTTATCTCTGAAGTTAAGACCAAGGTCAAAGCCTCTGTTTTGTACTTCGCCGATGTTGGTGTAAGGAATGGTTCCTGATCCCGCCGTTCTTGGAATGGCAATTTGGGTCAACATATCGGTCGTTAGACGGTTATAAACGTCTAATACAAACTCCATTTTGTTGTTCAACAAAACGGCGTCGATACCAAAGTTAGTGGAGGTATTTGTTTCCCATTTACCGTTTGTGTTACCAAACTGTACCAAGTCAAATCCACCGACAATTGAAGAACCCGTACCGTTGATGTCATACGCGTTGTTTAAAGGATCGGGTGCGTATAGGGTATAAGCATTATACACGTTAGGAATCAACTGGTTACCCGTTTTACCCCAACCTACGCGTACTTTCAAATCGTTGATAAACTTCACTTCCCGCATGAAGGCAAGTTCGGTCATGCGCAAACCCACCGAAAACGCAGGGAATACCCCGTAGCGGTTGGCCGCCGAGAAACGTGAAGAACCGTCGCGGCGAAGGGTGAAGTCGGCCAAGAGAAGTTCTTTGTACGAGTAGTTTACTTTTCCAAACTGAGAGAACAGCGAGCTCAACGTTGCACCCGCGCCAGCGTTGTTCAAGCCTGAGGCCGAACCTGCATCCAAATAACGATAATCTAAATCATCAAAAGCAAAGCTGCTTCGGCTGGCCTGAAAACCTACTGCATAGGTTTTAACAGCCTCGGTTCCTACCAATACATTCAATGAATGAACGCCAAAGGTTTTGTTGTAATTCAAGGTATTGAACCACGTCAGTGAGCGGTCAAAGTTATTGATTACGTTTAAGCTGTTGGCATTTCTTGCTTCAGCCGCCTCAATATCGCGGTGAAAATACTCCGAGCGATTGTACTGATTGTACTCAAGGCCCAAGCTCGTTCTGGCCTTTAAGCCAGGGATAATTTCTGCTTCGGCAAATACGTTTCCGAATACGTGTGAGCCTTTGGTGATGTTATCTTTTTCACGATATAATCTTGCCAATGGGTTGGGAGCGTTTCCTAAGTTACTGCCCCGGCTTCCTGCAAAACCGTTGTAAGGTGATGTGTTGGTTCCGCCAAGTGCTTCTGGCCCGCCCGTAATATCAAACACAGGAATGATGGGGTGTACGCGAATCGCAAACATGATGGGGTTTGACTCGTCGTTGTTGGTGATACCCTGTCTTTCGTCGTAGGAGAAGGTAAAGTTCTCACCGATGGTCACTTTTCCTTTGGTAAATTCGGTGTTGGCACGCAATGAGTAGCGGTCATACTTCGTGTATCTCAAAATACCATCTTGCTTGAAGTAATTGGCCGAGATGGCATATTTACCTGATTTTGAACCACCTGTTGCACCGATTTGGAAGTTAGCAATCGGGGCTGGATCAAAAATAACATCCTGCCAGTTGGTTCCTTCTTTGTTGGCTTTGGTGATGTTAAAAGCCGTTCTACCTAAATTAGGGTCGGCGATGTCGTTGGTATATGTATAGTTGGAAGGAAGCGTTCCATATACGTTTGGATAGATATAATCCGCAATGGTCTGCTCGCCGTTTGAACCAAACTTATACTGCGCAGAAGGAGAAGTAACCGATGGGTTTTTTCCAGCGCCGAGTTCCGATTGGTACAGATACTCCCCCAATTCTTTGGTATTCAACAAATCCAGCATCTTGCCGGGGCGTTGTGTACCGCTGTAAAAATCAAACGTAATACTTGGCTCACCCGTTTTACCTTTTTTGGTGGTAATGATAACCACCCCGTTGGCGGCACGTGCCCCGTAGATAGAAGCGGCAGAGGCATCTTTCAACACCTGCATCGACTCAATATCATTGGGGTTGAGCTGGTTAAGTGTTCCTTGAGTAGGTACACCGTCAATTACGTACAGCGGGCTGTTGTTGTTGATAGAACCAAACCCACGGATACGCACCATCGTACCTCCCCCAGGAGAGTTGTCATTTCCAACCACTACCCCCGATGCCCGTCCCTGAAGCATCTGTGTAACGCTGGCCGCTGGTACTGCCGTCAACTCTTTGGCATTGACCACCGTTACGGCTCCCGTAATGTCTTTTTTGCGTTGGCTGGCATAACCCGTCACCACAACTTCAGAGAGTGATTTTACATCGACCGCCAAGGCAACGTCAATGTTCGTACGATTTCCCACGGTGATTTCCTGCGAAATATAACCAATGTAAGAAACGACTACTACACTGTTTGAAGCGGCATTTGGGAGGCTAAATCGGCCTTCTCCATCTGTAGTGACTCCCGTATTTGTTCCTTTCAGTAGGACACTTACCCCCGGAAGCGGGAGATTTTCAGCGGCGTCGGTAACGCGCCCTGTTAAGCGGCTTTGCGCCCACGAACCAAGCGCACAAAGCCACAAAAGTGTGGCTAGGTAAAGATGTTTTTTCATGTTTTGTTAGATAAATTAAGTGAGCTAAACGGCACAGTAGAACTGTAACCTTGCTTTAAAGCAAGCATAAGCAACATTTTTACTTGAATTATTTCAAAAAAATAAAAATCAGAAAGTCTTTGTTTGTCCCGCCCTTTCAGGGCTTTATCTATACATTAAACATTTTCAGCTATTATTTTCAGTTCATTCTACCTTTACTACGAAATCGAGTTGAGAGCATTCGGTTTATTCTACTATTTCAAACGTTTGCATAGCCATTGATGCCAATCATATTTTTTATTTAAAAAATTCAATTATACTATTGTACCGAAATTACCTTCCTTTCTCCATCTAATTCATAATCGCAATACCCTATGAAAAACGTTTTACCTTTTTCTTCTCCTTCATTCAGCGCTTCTGCGTTCTCCTCTTTTTTATAGAATCCCTTCTTTAAAATTTTCGAGGAGTTCATTGTATGAATATCTAAATTTTACAATTGCTAAACATAATGGTTCGATAATGCTCACGTAACAATTTGTTAACGGGTGAGCCTGACCTTTGCAAAGCTTTATTTACAAACAAATAACTGTCTATTGTATGAACAATATCTACAACTTGAGGTCTCCGAAGTGGCTGTTATGGTCGTTGTTAGCGGGGGGAGCGATGATTGCCACTCCCCAGATAACAAGCGCCTCTGCTCCTTCCGTGGTAAAAACCACCGACAAAACCGTGACGGGCCGTGTCACCGATGCCACGACCAATGAGCCTTTGGCAGGCTGTAGCGTCGTGATTAAAGGCACGCAACGCGGCACCAACACCGACGCAAACGGAAACTACACGCTGTCTGTACCCGATGATAAAGCCGTATTGGTCATTGGTTTTATCGGGTATGAAAAAATGGAAATCGTCGTGGGCGCCCGCAACGCCGTAGACGTTGCGCTCAAATCTAGCGCCTCCGATTTGGCGCAGGTGGTCGTTATCGGCTACGGAAGCACCACTAAAAAAGACATGACGGGTTCGGTGAAATCCCTCAAAACCACCGATTTCAACAAAGGAATCATCAACTCGCCCGAGCAGCTTTTACAGGGGAAAGTAGCGGGGGTCAATGTCACCTCCGCCAGCGGCGAGCCCGGCGGTTCGCAGTCCATCACCATCAGAGGGCCGGGCGGTGTTCGTACGGGCAGCACTCCTCTTTTTGTGATTGATGGAATGGCATTAGACAACTCCAGCACTGGGGGAGCCACCAACCCACTGACCTTTCTTAACCCGCAGGACATTGAGTCCATCGACGTATTGAAAGATGCTTCGGCTACCGCTATTTACGGTTCACGGGGCGCAAATGGTGTTGTGTTGATTACGACAAAAAAAGGGAAAGCGGGTTTTTCAAGCCTTACTTTTTCCTCAAACGTCGGAATCTCCACCATGGCCCGGGCCTTGGATGTGTTTACGGCTGATGAATACCGCAAGCAGGTGCCAGCAGTAGGCGGTGTGTTGGAAGATTTGAAAGCAAATACCGATTGGCAGAAAGAAGTGACCAGAACGGCCTATACACAAAACCATAACTTGTCTTTTGGGGGTGGTGCCGACAAACTGACGTACTATGCTTCGTTGGGCTTACAAAATCAGGAGGGTATCTTGAAAAACAACCAACTCAACCGCTATACAGGCCGTATCAACGTAAACCAAAAATTACTGAACGACCGCCTAAGTATTGACGTAAATTTGAACGCAAGTTATACCCAAAACGAGCGCCCACCGTTTGGGGCGATGTTGGGTGGCGCTATTTCAGCCAACCCTACGTACCCCGCGTATGATACCAACGGCGAGCCTTTTAGATATGCCAGCGGAGTAAACCCACTGATTACGTTGAAATTGGAAAAAGATATCACCAAAATCAACCGGGTGATTGGTAATATCTCTCCTTCGTTTACCATCATCAAAGGCTTGGTGTACAAACTCAACTTTGGTATCGACAACTCCAATTCCGTGCGTGATTTGCAGTCTTTGCCCAACGCAGTACCCTTGCAGGATGGACGCCTCGAAACCATCTATACTTACAACAACAACAAGCTGATTGAAAACTATCTGACCTATACGTTGAACCAAACCGACCACAGTCTCTCGGCGTTGGTAGGACATTCGTTCCAGAAAATTTTTGTTCAGGGACGTAGCAACAGCATCAATAAATTCCCGATTTCGAGCATTGAACCGATTTACAATCCAGGACTTGGACAAGAATTGACGTTGGCCAACAACAAACCGGGCGGTTATGCCGTGGTCAACGAATTGCAATCATTCTTTTCGCGGGTAAACTACCAATACAAGGACCGCTATTTGATGACCGCCACTGTACGGGCCGACGGTTCTTCTAAATTCGGCTCCAATAACAAATACGGAATTTTCCCTTCGTTCTCATTGGGTTGGAGACTTTCGGAGGAAGAGTTCCTAAAATCACTACCATTTAGTGATTTGAAACTGCGCGCTGGTTGGGGAAAAACGGGGAACCAAGAAATCCCTTCCAAAATTACCCAAGCCTTGTTTACGTCACAGGTCTCAGGAACCACCAGCTATCCTTTGTACGCCACAGGCCCTTACGCTCCCGGCACTTCTTACTCTCGACTGGCCAATCCCAACATTCAGTGGGAAGTATCAACACAGACCGACATAGGGCTTGATTTTGGGTTGTTCAACGGGGCATTGTCGGGTACAATCGACTATTTCACCAAACTATCCAACAATATTTTGTTGGAAGTAATCCCCGCTGACCCCGTTCAGCCCGCAGGTACATTCTGGACCAATGTAGCCGACATGACCATCAAAAACCAAGGGGTAGAATTGGAATTAAATTACCGCCACGTCGGGACAAACGGATTGCGTTTTGACATCGGAGGTAACGTAACGTTTATCAAAAACAACGTAACCAATTCTCCATATTCAGTTATCCCTTCTGGCTCGGCTTCTGGCTCGGGGCTAACCTCCGCCACCATCAACGGCTACATCAATGACCAGCCCATCGGCACGTTTTATCTGAAACAATTCACTGGTTTTGACGACAAAGGAATCAGTACCTATTTGGATGCAGACGGCGACGGTATCGTAACCGACAAAGACCGCGTAACGGCTGGCAGCGCCCTACCCACAAAACAATTCAACTTCAACGGTAGCATTGCCTACAAAGGCCTTGATTTGGTGGCTAATTTTAACGGTGTGTCGGGAAACAAAATCTACGATAACACTGCCAACGCCAACTTTTATAAACTGAGATTATCGAAAGGAATCAACACCACGGCGGAGGCAATTGAGTCGGCAAATGAGTCGGTCAACAATGCCGCGCCCGTTTCGACACGTTACTTGAAAGACGGTGCATTTTTCCGATTAAACAACCTTTCATTGGGGTATAACCTTAATACCAAAGCGTTGGGAATCAACAAATGGATTGCGGGAATTCGGGTTTCGGCCACGGCCCAAAACTTATTCGTAATTACTAAATATGATGGGTATGACCCCGAAGTAAACACCGACCGGACCATCAACGGAATTTCGTCCTACGGTATTGATTACTTGAGTTATCCCAAAGCCAAATCGCTCATTTTTGGTTTGAACGTTACATTTTAACATTAAGAACGATGAAAAAGAAACTATCTATATTAGTGACAACCGTTGGGCTCATGGTGCTCAACAGTTGTACCAACCTGAACGAAATTGTGTTGGACGAAGCCTCGGCATCGGGACTGTCTGACAAGCAAGCCGCCGAAGGAATCATCTCACCCGTGTATGCATTGTTACCCAATATTTTTCAGCATACCAACTATTTTGCCCTACAAGAAATCTCGACCGACGAAGCCATTCTCCCCTACCGAGGCGGCACCGATTGGGGTGATAATGGTATCTATTTGGCCATGCACCAGCACACGCATACCAGTACCGACCCCAACATCCGTAACACTTGGAATTTGATTTTGCAGGGGATGTCACGTTCTATTACCGCCATCAATTCGTTACCAACCCTCAACGATCCATCGGCAAAAACCTTTTTGGCCGAAGCAAGAGGTATGCGCGCTTATTATTCGATGCTGACCCTTGATATGTTTGGATTGGTATTCGTAAAGGATGACTTGGGCGAAAACTCCAAAATAATTCGGGGCGATGAGGCCGTTGAATATATCAAAAGCGAACTTCTTGCCATCGAACCCTTGGTCGACCCTAACGTGGGTCCTGGCCGTATTTCCAAAGGAGTCGTTTGGGGACTTTTGGCCCGTTTGTACCTAAACGCCGCCGTGTACCGCGACCCGTATGCCGCTCAATTTACCTTTAAGCCCGAAGACATGGATAAAGTCGTTGAGTACAGCGACAAAATCATCAACTCTGGCGTGTATCAGTTGTCAAGAGATTATTTCTCGCTTTTCAACGACGATAATCACAACAACAAAGAATTGATTTTTGCGGTAGACCAGCGGGCCGATTTGAACGGGCACAACCGGATGGCTTATTTCTCGCTTTCAGGCGACCAGTTTCCGCTCCCTGCTTATCCAAACGCCAACGGTACGGATGGCCCGGGCATCACCCCTGATTTCTACAGAACCTGGGTAACCGCCAATGCGCCCAAAGACCCCGCAGTGGCAGACCCGAGGTTTTATAAGCAAAATTTGAGCATCTATTCAAACCCCGCTGACTCTTGTGTAGCGGCCGAAAACTTCAATATCAACCGGGGAATTCTGCGTGGGCAACAATATGGCCTTATCAGAAGAAACGGGGTGTTTTTGAAATGTCCCGACGGCAAAATGAAGGTGGGTAAACTTTTCCATGACACGCGTAATAGGCCTACACAAGCCGTTGATTTTACGGAGCAGATTGACTTTACCGTAGCCGGCAGTAACTACAACACAGGTTTCCGCGTTGAAAAATACGAATTCAGCAAAAAATCAGTGAGTGGACGTAACTTCGGCGAAGCCGACATCATCATCTTGCGTTTGGCCGATGTGTACATGATGCGGGCCGAAGCCAAATTGCGCAAAAGCAACGATGCCGCCAGCGCTTTAGCCGACGTAAACCTCGTCAGAGCCGCCAGAACAGCCACCACTCCTGCGCCAGCGCTTACCAGCATGACACTCGACCTGCTATTCCGCGAGCGTGGATTTGAGTTCTACTGGGAAATGCTCCGCCGCACTGATATGATTCGTTTCGGCAAATATGAAGGTACTTGGACCGAAAAAACCAATACCGACAAAAACAAGCGGGTGTTCCCGATTCCGCAAACTGCCATTGACGGGGCCTCCAACATTCCGGGATATTTGAAACAGAACGCTGGGTATTAATTGAGTTGAATTCCTAAAAACAACTTCAATAGCCTCTAACAATAACGGTCGCCCATGTTTGGGCGACCGTTATTGTTAGAAAGATAAAGGCACAATTAATATGCTTTCCGTTTTTTTCCTCTAAAATCAACAATCTCTACCGATTTCTCCCGACCAGTCAGGGGTAATTTACGAACAGATTGCGATAGAAAAGAAGCTCCATAGTATAGCTCTTGGCGATGTGTTTTACCGTCGTTGGTTTGGATGAGTGCATAAGCATCATTGGCTTGCAGCGGCAGCCATTTCATGGGAGCGGTTGCTTGTCCGAACACTTTCAACGGCCCCCGATTTTGTGTGGCTATCACCATTCTGCGACCATCAGGGCTTGCCATTTGTGCTAATCCTTTGGCATTACCGGGCACATAAAAACCCGTAGCAGCTTGGGTTAGTGGCGTAAAATCACCTTTACCATTTCCTTTGAGCATCAATCCATTAGAAGCGTCGTAGCGGCCTGTGCTGGTTTCATTCCCAAAATCATTGGCCACGAGCAATACATCCAAATGGCCGTCTTTGTCAAAATCTTCCACAATCATTCCGTTGATGGGTGATAGCTGCGCGAGGGTCGGCAAGGGCTTGGTTTTGAAGGTTCCGTTACCAATATTCTCAACGTAGACTGACGGACAATAGTTGGCATCTAGTTTCAGCGCTTTTTTGCGTTCCTCTTCTGTCAATAAATTATCGTAGGTGGCTTTCGCAAAATCTTTGTACGTCTGAAAACGCGCCCTCGTCTGGATAAACTGTTTAATTACATCCTCACGTCCATGAAAAGGAACACGAATCAGTTTGTTTTCGGCGTCTGGAAAATACATAAACGGAATGGCATCGTACATGCCATCTTGATTAAAATCGCCCGCTACGATACTAATGGGATAGGTGTCTGAGGCTTTGGTAAGGGCGTTTAATCCAAGATTTCCCGCAATGTAGTCCGTATCGCCGTCACCGTCAAAATCACCTCCAGCCAAACTCCCCCAAAAGCCTGTTTGAGTATCCAAAGCGGAATGTAAAACCGTAAATTTTCCTTTCGTATTTTTCAATAGTGTCAGCGGCATCCATTCTCCCGCAATGAGCAAATCCACCCAGCCATCGTTATCATAATCAGTCCACAGCGCATCACACGCCAGCCCAAGATTGGTTAATGCGGGAGCAATTTGAGGCGTCACATCGGTGAATTTGGGCGCTTGGTTGGGAGAGCTATCGTTTCGTAAAATAAAACTGCTTACAGGTTTAGGGTAGTGGTCAGGCTCTACACGACCCGCTACGTATAAATCTAAATCACCGTCGTGGTCATAATCTGCCGCGCGTACGCACGACTTACTGACGAAAATCGACGGGATAGCTCCCTGAGCCAATTGATACTTTCCTTTGCCGTCGTTAATATATAAACGGTCTTGATAGCCCGCGTCGTTGATTCGCAATTCGTTAGCTCCACTCGCAATGTAGAGGTCGAGGTCGCCATCGCCGTCGGCATCAAAAAGCAGCGTTCCCATGTCTTCTGAGGTTTTATCAGGCCCCTCAGCTCCAGGCAGTAAATCACTGATATTGAACGTGCCGTTAGGATTTTGCACAAAGAATTTACCCTTATTTTGTCGTGAGCCACCCACAAAGAAATCATCTAAGCCGTCGCCATTTATATCGCCCGCCGATACCGCCGGCGGATACTGCGACAGCTTATGAGGCAGTAATTTTTGCCCGTTAAAATCAATATATTCAGGCTCTTGATGCGTCCAGTTGATATTCAGAGAATCATTCAATTCGTTAAATAAATAACGCGAGTTTGACTGCGCAGGAACATTTATTTGAGTGGCACTCGTTTCCGAAATGTACACTGTCTGATTGGATTTCAGGTTTTTCAGCGTCTGTTTTTTGCCGTTGGGCCAAACCACTACTGCCGAGTCTATTTGGGTATGTTCACCGAGTCCAAAGTGGGCAATCGGCTCAACCGTCGATAAGTACCCCCGGTAGGGCGAATGCTCATACACCTGTATCAATCCTTTGCCATAATAGAGCTCTACGCCAGCGCCCAAACCCTGTACGTTTTTTCTCGAACCTTTAAAACCTATACGCAGGTAATTGGCTTTTTCGGGATGTGATTCTGACAAATTATTACGGTATACAAAAGCGGAATCATTAATGTTGTTGGAAACAATATCAAGGTCGCCGTCGAGGTCAAGATCTGCATAAGCGGCTCCGTTGGTAAAAGAAGCCTGATTAAGCCCCCACTTTTCCGAAACATCTTCAAACGTCAAATCTCCTTTATTTTTAAAAGCGAAGTTGGGGATTTTGACCACAGGAAGCTGTCCAATCAAGAAATCTTTAGAGGCTAAAGAATTACTTTCAGCTCGAAATTGTCCAAAATCTCGGTCGGTTATGTCGCGTGGAAAACCATTAGTGACAATTAGGTCCCGAAAACCATCGTGATCGAAATCTGCGAGCATTGGGGTCCAGCTCCAATCAGTTTGAGCGATGTTTGCGAGTAAACTGATTTCTGCAAATATGGGCTCATTAGAGTTAGGCTTATTGCCTAAATTGAGTTGTAATGTATTCCTAACGTATTGATGATTAAAACCAAAAAGGTCATTATTTAGGTAAGTTTGGTAGCTATTAGGCCCCATAAGACTTTTTTTACGGGTATTATCTTTGGGTAACATATCCACTGCTATAATGTCCATTAGCCCATCGTTATTGATATCGGCTACATCATTACCCATCGCAGAATTGCTGGTATGTTTCAAAGAGGTTGAAGCTTTATCCGCAAAACCCAAATGTTTACCATCTTTATTACCATTGTTTATATAAAGTAAATCGTCTGATAAATAATCGTTTGTAATATAAATATCTTTGAAGCCGTCATGATTGAAATCACAAATGTTTATTCCTAAGCCGTAGCCTTCGATTAAAATTCCTTCTTCTTTTGATACGTTAGTATAGACAGGGTGACTGAGGCTGTCGACCCAGTCGCAACGGTAGAGGCGGTCGGTAGTGGGAGAAGAGCCGTCACGGCGTTTTTCATGGTATTGATTGGGATTGCTTTCAATGGTGTTGGTCAATACGTATAAATCTAAATCCCCATCGTTGTCATAGTCAAAGAAAGCGGCATTCATTGAGTGTCCCCGGTCAGCGATGCCATATTCTTCTGCCATTTCTTTGAAAGTAGGGACTCCGTCTTTATCATTGCCTTGATTGACGTAGAGCAAATTGGCGCGTTGAGCTTCGGCGCCTTTGGTAGTAGCAGTGAGGTAAATATCTATCCGCCCATCAGCGTTGATGTCTACCAAACTTATTCCTGAACACCAGCGGCCTACGTTGGAAATACCCGCTTTTTTACTAATGTCTTCAAATTTCATATTGCCTCGATTGAGGTACATACGGCTATCAGCCTGATTTCCAGAAAACAACACATCCGGCAAACTGTCACCGTTCATGTCGGCAATTCCTACTCCTCCTCCGTTATAGACGTATTCAAAATCAAGGATGTTAAGGGTATCATTTTCAGTGATGCGATTAGAAAAGTCAATGCCTGTGTCGTTCGCATTAAGTTTGGAAAACAAGGGTTTGTCTTGGCATGAACTTAAAAAGGTGATCACCAATAAGCTTATGATACTAAGTTTTGCAACCATGCTCCGGATTTACTTTTGAATTATTTTGTAAAAATACGAATTTAAACTGTCTCTATTCAACAAATGCGGCAAGCCTCTCGACCTGCCGCATTTGTTGAAATAAACCTAAATGTTGGTTACTGTCTATGAATTAGTAGCCAGGGTTTTGTTTTAAGATTACTTCTGTGCTATTTAATAGGTCAATTTGCGACTGTGGAATAGGAAACAAGGCATATTTAGCTTCGTATTTAGCACCACCCAAAGCGCCCGGCAACAGTACCTGATCATATTGAAGATACTTATTGATGGCAGCAACGTCTTCGCCCCAACGAACTAAATCGTAGAAGCGATATCCTTCCATACCAAGTTCCATTCTTCTTTCAAAACGTACTGCTGATCGAGCAAATTCTTTGGTTGGGAAAGAATCGTAAACCGCAATTTTATAATTTGCCGCAGGTTTGCCGTCAATCATTACATAGTCAGCTGCATTAGCAGCTCTTCCTCTTACCATGTTAGTATATTCGAGTGCTTTCGCCAACGAACCTACTTCTATTTCAGCTTCAGCAGCCATTAAAAGTACATCGGCAAAACGAATGATCGTAACATTGTAGGCGTTGTAGGTTTGGTGTCCCCAACCGCCTGTTTCTGTTAAACCGGCTGCTTTTTCTGCTTTAGTAAATATGTATTTTTTCGGAGAATACGGCCCACCGTTAGGTTGGTTACGAATCATACTGAAACCGGTATGCGGACCCCAATCTAAAAACGGAATACCTCTACGGCCCACCGAATGATCTAGTCTTGGATCTAATGGTCCACTATCAGGAGTGAAATTCACATCCGACTTGATACCCATGTCAGTCTTAACAGCATTAGCAGGTGCATTGTAAGACCCATCTAATAAAGGCAACCCTTTGGCGTCGGTACGGAATGAATTTACAAATTCAAAAGACGGCTGAAAGAAACCACAGCAAGTGCCTGGGTCAACCCCTTGAATAAAATTCAATTGTAAGTCAGCATTTGCATTGTTTCCATTTCCTGACTTAACCGTTGCTTGAACAGCAAAGACTGACTCGGCGTTGTTGTCGTTTGCAACACGATAGAGATCGGAGTATTTAGGAAGCAGTGCATACTTTTTACCACCCGTTGTTTTACCGTTAGCTATAATCAGATCAAACAGTGCTTTAGCTTCAGCATATTTTTTTTGATACAAATATACTTTTGCCAGATAAGACGCAGCAGCCCATTTGTTGGCACGTCCAACAGCTGATGAAGTTTCGGGTAGATCAGCATAAGCTGCTTTAAAATCATCCTCAATTTTTGGCCATAATTCTACGTCATTTTTTACTTTATCTAATCCATTGGCAAGAGTTTTCGTTTCGTCAACATAAGGTACCATGTTGAAGTTTCTTTTCAATTGGAAATAGAAATGCCCTCTCAAAAAACGAGCCTCAGCAGACATTACTTTGATATCTTCCGCTTTTACACTTGGCAGTGCTTCTTTTAATAGACCCAAAACGGCATTAGCTCTCGAAACACCCTCAAAATAGCTTTGATATACGTTACCGGCGACAGCATCCGTCGAGTTGTAACTAAACCGTTGAATAGGAATCATTTCAGTTCCGTCACCCGGGTCAGTTCCTTTATTGGCGTCACCGCCTCTAATACTTCCAATAAGCCAATTGGATGGCCCAGAATGAGTTTGACCTAAAGCACTCAATTGAGCGTAAGCAGAGATTAAACTTCCTTCTAAACCGGCTTTGCTGGTAAGTTGTGCTTTGGATAGTGAGCCCGTTGGAGCTACCTCCAAAAAGCTTTCTTTACAGGCATACCCTATTAATAGAAAGAGTATGCTGGCAATTGAAACTGTTATTTTTTTCATCTTTATTTTAACTTTTTATTAAAATCCAACATTTACACCAAAAGTAAATTGACGAGTCATTGGGAAGTTACCCAAATCTATCCCAAAGTTTGTATCAGCAGCACCTGCTACTTGTGGGTCTAAGCCACCATAACCCGTAATAGTGAATAAGTTATTAACAGAAGCATTCACACGAAGTTTGCCCAATCTCAGCTTGTTTGCAATCGCTGATGGGAAGTTATAGGCAAATGATAGGTTTTGGAATCTCAAATATGAGCCATCTTCCACATAAAAATCACTGGCTTGTGAACCGGTACTGAAACCGTCATTTGCTTCAAAAATTGGAATTTTTGTATCCGTGTTTTGTGGAGTCCATGAATCTTTTACGCGCTCAGAGATCGCTGAACCGGCAAACAAAGGATAAAAATCAGTAAATCTTTTCGAGATATTAAAGATTTTGTTTCCGATTGAAGTATAGAAGTAAGACAATACTTCAAAGTTTTTGTAAGTCAGTCTAAAGTTTAGACCACCCGTAAACTTCGCCACCGGACTACCCAAATAGGTACGGTCATCGGCACTTATTTTGCCATCTCCATTAACATCTTGGTATCTGAATCGACCTACGCCAGCACCATCTTGGGTTGGAGCGTTGTCAATCTCTCCCTGATTTTGGAATAAGCCCTGTACTTTGTAACCGTAGAACGAAGATAATGAATAACCCAATTGGTTACGGATAGGGAATACACCTCTGAACGCCGGATTAACATCAAGTAAGTAAGTAAGACCACCACCGATTTCGGTAATTTTATTGTCAAGGAAACTACCAGTAACATCAAATTCGTACCCTACTTTGCTCGCAAATTTACCCCTTGTGATTACTTGAATGTCAATACCTTTGTTGACCATTGTACCCACATTGACCGAAGGAGCTTCAGCACCACCTACTGTTTGCGTGATTGGCAATCTGTACAGTAGATCTCTGGTGTCTTTCTGCCAAACATCTAAGATAACATCCAATTTGCCTTTCAGGAATGAGCCATCAATACCAATATTTTTGGTGACACTGGTTTCCCATCTTGCATTAGGGTTTCCTATTCTTGATTGTCTGAATCCTCCTACGACCCCACCATTGGTACCGTTGATATCATAACTGGAGTTTGCCACACTTTGGGCATAAAGGTCAAATTGATTGGTAGGAGAAACGTTATTAGAGTTACCCATTAAACCATATCCACCCCTGATTTTTAAGTCAGTCACCCAAGGAAGCCCTTTCATAAATGCCTCATCGGATATTCTCCAAGCCGCCGACACTGCCGGGAATACTCCGTATCTTGTATTAGCACCAAATCGAGACGAACCATCACGTCTAAGAACCCCCGTAATGATATACTTATCTTTCAGGTTATAAATAAGTCTACCAAAATAAGAGTTAAACGTGATACCGTTATCTTTAGTACTGTTTGCAGGATTACGAATATCCAACGTAGAGATAGTAATGTAATTAGGATCTCCTGAGAATGGGTTACGACCATCAGCACTTAGGTTTTTGCCAAAACCGGTATTAAGCGCCTCTTGTCCGGCAAGTAATTCAATTCCATGAATACCGAATTTCTTTTTGTAAGTAGCCGTATTCGTGAAAGTCCAGCCTAATCTAAAGCCTCCGTTTTCGTTGTATGACCAGTTAACCCCCTTGTTTTCAAGTGTTTCGTAAATTGGGCGACCATATCCCCAGCCATAGAAATTGTTGTAATTTAAGCCGATGGAAGAACGTAAAGTTAAATCTTTAATTGGATCAGCTTCAATATAGAAATTGCCGGAAAATAAAGCATTAAAGTTTTTATTCAGCTTTCCTGCCTTTTGGTTAGAAACAGGGTTTGAGCCCTGCCCGAAACCAAGCGCAGTAGTACCCGCAAACCCACCAAATTCGTCATAGACTGGAAGGATAGTAGGCGATCGGAAGGCTCCCAAAATGTCATTTTCATCTTGTGAGGATTGTAATCCTTCATTACCACCCTGACGACCTAAGATTTGAAGGTAAGTAAGTTGTATGTTTTCACCAATTCGTACATTTTTGAAAATATCAAACTCAGTATTCACCCGCATGGCATAACGCTTGGCTCTCTGGCTTGGCAAAATACCTTGTTGATCCTGCATTGATAACCCTACAAAAAAGCGAGAAGCATCTCCACCGCCTTCAAAACCTAAGCTGTGTCGGTTGATAGTTCCCAACTGTGTCAATTCTTTATACCAGTCTGTACCTGCTTTGTTGGCTTTGATGACTTGGTAATAATCGCCAATGGTTGGTCCAGTGATATTATACTTCGCTCTTTCAGCTTCCAAATCTATGGTACCGATCACTCCACTTCTATTCCCTACTTTAAGGTAATCAGGAATAATGGGTGTTGGGCCCGAACCATATTGTGGGTGGGAGAGAGGAGAACCAGAGTTCTTGAGGGCTGTCCAAGTCCAAGTGGCTTGATCTTGGGGATTCATCATTTTTTGCCCCTGACCCGGGTCAGTGACTCCATATACACCATCATAGGTAACGCTCAATTTTCTCGCAGATTTTTTACCTCTTTTCGTGGTATATACAATCACACCGTTGGCCGCTCTCGCCCCATAAATTGAAGCCGCAGAAGCGTCTTTCAATACAGTTGTAGATTCAATGTCTTCGGGGTTTAAGTAATTGACATTACCAACCGGAAAACCATCAACAATAACCAGAGGTTCGTTACCGCCGAATGCACCAAAACCACGAACACGAATCTGACTTCCAGAACCTGGTTGACTAGTTGTCACAACTGTCAAACCAGCAACTCTTCCTTGTAATTGCTGCTCAACACTGGCAGATGGAACAGTGGTGAGGTCTTTCGTTTTCACGGTTGAAATCGCTCCCGTTGACTCACGACGCTTATCCACCGAATAACCTGTTACCACGACTTCGGTCAGCGCATTCACATCATCTTCTAAACGAACACTAACAACTGTTTGATTTCCGATTGCTACTTCTTGTGACTTATAGCCAATCGCAGAAATTACTAATACGGGGTTAGCGCCTCTAACATTAATAGTAAACGCTCCATTAGCATCAGCAGAAACACCGATATTGCTTCCTTTCAGTAGGACCGTAGCGCCAGGAAGTGGGCCATCGGCAGCTTCAACTTTCCCCGTCACTTTACGGTCTTGGGCGTGTGCGGAACCAGGAGCAAGGAGCAACAAAAACATCCAAGCCACTGCACACATCAGCAGAGAATAGAACTTTGGTTTCATAAATAAAAACTGATAGGTTAAAAATGAACAATTAAAAATAAAAAAAATACAAATTCAAAAAGCGTTTTTACCCTGCTATATACAGTATCTATGCAGACTTTGAATAGACCCTGAAAACAACAATTATTTTCTAACGAATCGGAGGAATGGATTTACGCTTTGTGATTCCTAACCAGCAATTTCGGCCGTAGGAAGACTTTTTAAATAGTGAAATAACCTTTTAGATAGTTACAATCACTGGTCACTTTTTTATCTGGTGGGTGTGGAGACACTGACTTGTCGGCAGTGTATTTTTGGATAGAAATGCTAATAATAACTTTCGCTACTACCCTGATATTTAAAAAATTCAGCCTAAAATATTGGAACTTTTACTGGTCAGCTTACCTATTTTTTTGATAAAAATGCTGAAGCAAAAGAGTAATTGCAACTACAATTATAAAGAATTATTAATTGCAATTTTACTTGTAAAAGTATAGTTATTTCTCATTTCAAACAAATTAAGCCTATTTTTTAATTTAAAAGTCTAAAGTTTATTCTATTACTAAAAGACATACACTTGCATTGATTTTTAGGTATATACGTAAAGGTTTAATTTTTTTAAATTATCACTCATCAAAAAAATGAAACAAAAAACAAAGACAGCATTAACTTAAGAGAATTGTGAGCTTCTCGTTTCAACTCGTCATGAAAAAACTACACATCGACTTGTTCAACTACGCCATTTTTACTGAATCCTGAAGCGAAAAATTGAAAAAAGGGAAGAATAAAAAGGTTTTTCATCGTCAATTGCATCATTTTGATACAAACTTATCGGGACAACAACGATATTCCAAATTTTTTCTTTTTTTTGTGCAAAATTTTTAATCCATGACTCCCAGCCAAAACATCAAAACTTTTTTGGAAGCTGGCCCAGAATATCTTCCGAGTGTATCGGTTGATTGTGTGATTTTTGGGTTTCATCAACGCCAGCTGAAGGTCTTACTTCTGGAATTCAAACATACAAAAGCTTTTTCTTTACCAGGTGGGTTTGTATTTAAGGGTGAAAGTACCGATGAAGCTGCTACCCGGATTCTGTGGGAACGAACAGGGGTAAAAGACATTTATCTTGAACAGTTTCATACGTTTGGGGAACAAAATCGCGGCAACTGGGATGTACACAAAGCCACCATGTCTTCTCACGGATTTGATTTGGAAACAGAACACTGGCTCTTGCAACGCTTTATTTCCATCGGCTATTATGCTTTGGTTGACTTTTCAAAAGTCAAACCAACACCCGATATTTTTTCAGATTTGGGTGGCTGGCACGATATTCATCAGATTCCAGCACTGATTCTTGACCACAACCGAATCGTAGAGAAAGCCCTTACCACCCTTCGTCTTATGTTAGATCATAAACTGGTCGGATTTAATCTGCTTTCTGAAACATTTACGATGAATGAACTTCAAAGTTTGTACGAAACCATTTTAGATAAAAAGCTCCTTCGTGCCAATTTTCAGCGAAAAATGCTCAGTATGGAGATATTGGAGCGGGTTGAGAAGAAATTTTCGGGAAAAGCCCACAAGCCCCCGTACGTTTATCGAATCAAAAAAACAACCTAAAAACGCAGTTTAGTCAATCTGGCAATTCAGTTCAAAAACCGTTTGTTGTGATGGTTTTGTGCGCGTGTCGGTTATGTCACGGTCAAACAGACGGTTTAAATTATTACCCGCCAAATCTTCCAATCGTGACTCGACCAACACTTTATAAGCACCTGTCATCCAAGGCTCTGCGGGTACAAACAGGACACGCTCCTCCATGTTATTAACCTGAATAACCCCGTTTACAGGCTTGCCCCGAGCATCAATTATCCGAATCGTATTTTGTAATAAAACATAATCCAGTGCTTCCTTGACATGGATTTCAAGGGCTTGGGTTGTGCCTTTCGGGGGAGTTTCAATCGTCCAATATTTGATGTCAGGAGAGGTCATATCATGTGCTCCTGCAACAAAACGTTTGGTATAGGATTGTGTCAACCCAGCCCCTAATTCATCTGGCCAACGCTCTGAAACAACTAACGTATAATGATTACCTTTCGTTAGAGGCGCTCCTTGCGATTTATTGGGTTGCAAATCGCGCTTGATTCGGCCCGGGTCGAGCCACAGTGTCAAAACAGTTTTTTCAGCGTTCCATAATTCTGGTTGTAAATTCAGAAACGTGCCGGGCAAAGTATCTCCTTGGGCATCAAGCAAAGAAATATACGCCAAAGAACGGCCTTCCCGCATGGGACGAGAAAAAACGAAGTAGAATTTAAGGAGGTTTTCGGGGAGCGTATCTTGTGACGGATAAATTCCAATCAAGGTGTTGGAAGGCACTGCTTGCGGAATACCAATTTCACCCATTAGACGGTTTTCCAGTAACACTTCATACCGCAACCCGGGGGTAAAAGGGATAAGCGGCTCAAAAATCAGTGAATCGCTCTGTATCGAATAATCGCCTAAAATCGCCGTTTTGGAGTTGCTCAGTTGTACTTTCAGCAATTCGGGCAGCATTTCTTTAGAGTGAGCTTCGAATTGGTCTAACGCCATCGATAGCCCTTTTGCCTGATTATTTCTCCACCGAATTACGATGTTTTTTTGTGACTCTTCCTGACTCCCTGCACAACTAACCAACAGAAACAAAGAAAAAAGAATCAGTTGGCAGGGCCAACTGATTCGTACTCTTTTGCTCATAATGATCGGTTATTGGAAGTTCGGATGTCAAGGTCTCCGTTGGCTCTCCGTTGCAAGAACACAAATTGGGTGTCGTCCAATTTGTCAAGTTGGAGCACATTCACCATCGGAAACGAAACGTAAGGAACGCCAGCCGTGCTGTAATTTTCTTTGATAGGCTCGGTCAATGAGCCTTCGTAAGTCTCGATGTCTTTGTACTTAACTTTCATCACGGGCCGGTCAGAATTAGCCATAATCAGGAATAAATCGTTGCCTTTTTTCATCGTGATAATGTCCAACGGACTGTTTCCAGCGCCAAATTCGGCAACGGTACGGCCTTTTACGTGCGTGCCAGGCTTTAAGTCATCAATTGGAAAAAGAACAAGTGGGGTACAGGTGTAGCTTGCTACCAAAAACTTTTTACCGTTCAATTCTGCTGTTGTAAAGGTTTTGATGGGCGAGTTGGTTTCGTATTGCCCGTGGGCAGCATGATAGATTTCTAACGAAGATTGCTCTTGTTTGTTGGTAAATGGAAAAGGAATACTGCGGAAAGTAGAGCCAAACTCCTGATTAGACAATCCGCTCACCATCACTTTTCCATCGGCATAATTGAGGTCTGAAATAGCCCAAACCCGCAGCGACCGACCTCGTTGGTCTTTGGCGTCTTCGGCAGGCGCATTATTGAGCGACACCAAGGCAAACTTAACGTCTTTCAGGCTCACAGGCTGAATGTTTTCGCCGTCTATTTTAAACAATATGGGTGTTCCGTTGGCAGCTTGTACGGCGCAATATACCTTCTTGGAAATGGGATTGACCGCCAAATCCTGAATGATGATATTTTTGGCTTCGGTACCCAGCAAAGAGGCAATTTTTTGGTCAATGTTTTTAATCTCTACGGGTTTGGCACTCGTCACGTTTTCGGCATCCTTCGTATCAACCGCAAACACCGAAGCACTTTTAGAATCACCAATAAACAAGACCCCTTCAGGCCCAAAAGCAAGCGCATTCATCGACTTGACCTCGGGTGTACCCGTCTCAAATCCACTCAAAACACTTGCAGTGCGGTTGGTGTAGGCAACCAGTACTGCTACCGATAGGGCCGCTGCAACAGACAAAAACATCTTTTTCATACCAGTATTGATTTTATGGTTTACGCGTTGTGTAACTTACGACAATTCCAATAAATATGAAACTCAAATCCAACGAAAGTGTTTCAAATTGAGATAATTACGCAGTTAATTTTTGCAAGTTGGCAAAACTCGTCGCAATACTTTCAAAAGGGCTTGCTGCCATGTCTTGCTCCACAAAGTAGTATTTCAGGCCTGCATTTTTGGCCCCTGCAAAAATCTTTTTGAAGTCTACGACCCCCGTTCCCACCTCTACGGGCTTTTTAAGTTCTTTATCGATGTCTTTGATGTGCCAAAGTGGAAAACGACCGGGCTGCTGCTTGAACAATTCTACGGGATCAAGGCCCGCTTTTACCACCCAAGCCATGTCCATTTCCATCGTTACAAGGTCAGGGCTGGTTTGCGACAAAATCAAATCATAAGGCGTTTGGCCTTCTACTTTGTCAAACTCGGTAGCATGATTGTGGTACGCAAAACCGATACCCGCTTTTTTGCAGGCTTCCCCCGTTTTGACAAATACTTCAATGGATTTTTTGATTTCATCCAACGTACCCACGGGCGTAGACGCGCACACCAAATAGGTCAGCCCTCCTTCGGCGGCTTCATCCACCAATTGTTGGTAATTTTCCAACAAATTCAGTCGTTTGGGCATATTAGCTGGCATTTGGCGCGGTGGAGCACCTGCCGCAGCCGCACCACCTCCTGCAGGGGCACCTGCCTGAGCTGGTCGCGGACGAAAAGGAGCACCTCCTACGTGGTGGGCGCGCCAAGTCATTCCCAAATCTTCCACTACCTTTTTGAATTCTTTGGGTGAATAGCCATAATACCCATCTTTCATGCTGAAAGCAGATTCGATTTCTTTGTAACCAATACCCGCTACTTTTTCCAACGAGCCTTTGGCGTCGTCAGACATGGCTCTGAACAGCGTAAACAGCTGCAAACCCGGGCGCGGCAGTGCTTCTGGGGCAAAAAGATTTTTCGCCAACGCGGGTACGGCCAAGCTTCCCAATGCCAAAGCACTGGTATTTTTAAGAAAAGTTCTACGATTTTGCATAGTTGTTCGAGATAAAAAGCCTGAATTGTTAAACCAGAAAGTCAGTCGCCGGACAGTACGCCCGACGACTTTCTAGCGGCACTTTTATAGGTTAGTAATTGTATTTTGAAACTGAATCGAAACCACCGACATGACGATTTGATTCGGCTGTGCATTCGGATTTTTGAACACAAAATACACATCGTGCACGCCTTCTGTGGCTTCAATTTTGGCGATGGCCTGCTGAGCCCCGCGTCTTGCTCTTGCGGCTGGGTCAGTGGCCGCCTGCCCCTGCGTACGTTGTGCATTTGCGGCAGGCGTTCCTGCGGCAGGAGCGGCTGGCGCAGGAACGCCTGCCGGTGGTCCAAAAGAGGGGTCTTTGACTTCGACGGGCGATGTTTTTCCGATTAGTTTACCCGTTGGAGAGCCTAAACGAATTTCTACCACACCACCAGAAGCACCCACACGCGTGGTGGCTTGGACCAACACTTCGATTTGTTTAATGTCCGTCAAGTCCAATTGGGTGTATCCAATGTAAGAATCATTCCCAATCAAATTGAATGATTTTGAAGGCGTTATCAACAACTGCGTTCCTTTGCTCTTCTCTGCTTTGGCGGGGTCGAGCGCAGGGTTGCGCAGATGCAAAATATTCTCCGACATCAACGGCGACAACAATTTTGTTCCCCGGTCGGTGTAAGCAGCGCGTAACACGTAGCTTCCGCGCCCGTTTTCTCCTTCAGGTACTTTGGTAGTATAAGCACCTGCGGTTGGCAACGACTTAGCCTGCAATGGTTTTTCGCCTAGGCTCATGATGTATTTAACCATCGTTGCGGCATCGTTTTTAGAAATTTGTGGGTGGGCACTCATGGCGTGGTCTCCCCATACTCCTCCGCCGCCAGCAATGATTTTATTGGCTAACTTTTCGGGAGCGGTGGCATCACCTTTGTATTTCTGCGCAATGTCTTTGTAGCTGGGGCCTACGGATTTTTTATCAACAATGTGGCAGGACTTACAATCGCTCGCACTCATGAGTTTGTAGCCCGTCGAGAAGCGCGCCGAGGCATCGGTGCCCCGGTAGTTGGAGGCTATTTCGATGGGGTCAAACGTATCGGGCATGTAGTCGATATTGACCGCTACCTGAGTCGGAATGATTTTGCCATTCTCCAAACTACCATCTTCTTTATCGCTTACCTTTACTTTATACTCAATGCTTTCGTTCGGGAAAAAGAAAGATTTATTGCCTTTGGTTACTTCCAATGCCACTTCGGGGGCTTCGTTGCCCGCCTTGATTTCTAGCGTACGGCTGTTTTTGGCGCCTTTAGGGTCAGTTACCGTCAAAGTAGCTTTGTAGGTACCCGGTTTGTCGAATGTTACCACTGGATTGGGTTGCGTAAGCGTTTTAAAAACACCCGCTTTGGAAGTGATTTTCCATTCATATTTCAATACATCACGGTCAAAATCCTGCGTTCCTTCCGACGAAAACGCCACTTTGAAAGGCACCGAACCCGCCTTTTTGTCGGCGGTTGCTTCTACCATCGGGGTACGATTGCCTGCGTTGTATTCAATTTTTACTAAGCGTGCATTGTCATTCCCTCTAAACCACGCACTTCCATATTCCAACACGTACAAATCTCCGTCGGGGCTGAAATCTATGTCGATGGCACTGCTGAAGTTCTCGCTGGGCATAAACCGCTCCATAGATTTATAATCGCCGTTTTCGTCCATTGTCACGGCCATAATCCAGCCGCGCATAAACTCCACCATTAGCCACTTGCCTTCGTAATAATCTGGGAAAGCGCGGGGGGCATTTTTGAAGTCAGCTTTTCTGAAAACGGGTCCACCCGTAGCACTCCGCCCCGAACTTCCTACCAACGGGAACTCCGTTGAATTGGCGTAGGGATACCATACAAATGCTTTTTGAGCAGGTGGTAATTCCCGCAAACCAGTATTGTTGGGAGAATCGTTGATGGGCTTGGTAGGGTCAAATTTTGAGTCTGCTTTGAGTTTATTGGTTTCAAAATCCCAATCTGAATACACTTTATTATCACCAATAAAATAAGGCCAGCCAAAAAAGCCCGGGCCTTTGGCTTGGTTGAATTCATCATATCCACGTGGTCCGCGCGGTGAATCCTGCGAGGCATCGGGACCTACTTCACCCCAATACAAAAAGCCAGTTTTGCTATCGATGCTCGGGCGCCACGGATTGCGGTGGCCCATGGTATAAATTTCGGCGCGGGTTTTTGGTGTACCTTTGGGGAATAAATTCCCTTCTGGAATCGTGTAAGTTCCGTCAGACTGTGGCTTGATTCTCAATATTTTACCACGCAAATCGTTGGTGTTTGCCGCGCCGCGCTGGTCGTCCCATGTGCTTTGCTCAGGACGCTCATCAAGGGGAGCGTAGCCGTCGGAGTTACTGTTGCTGGTATTGTTTCCAGTGGTTAAGTACAGATTCCCGACTTTATCAAACACCATTCCACCGCCCGTGTGGCAGCATTCTTCGCGTTGGGTCGTGACCTCCAACATCACTTTTTTGGAAGATTCCACCAATTCATCGCCTTTCAATTCCCAACGCGCCAGCACGTGCTTTTTGTCAGCTGGGTCGGCATAGTACATATAAATCCAGTTGTTTTTGGCAAAGTTGGGATCAGCAATCAAGCCCATCAAGCCCTCTTCTGCTTCGCGCACTTGGCCCTGCCGATTGGTATATTTTGTGTTGACCAGAATCGTGGCCAATACGCTCACTTCCTTGGTTTTGGGATTATAGGCTTTTAAATTTCCTTTTCGCTCCACGAACAACACCCGCTTATCGGGCAAAAAGGTCATTTCCATGGGCTCGTCCAATTTTTCCGTCAAAATGCTTTTAGTGAAGCGGTTTTCCTCAGGAGGTGACGATTGGCTGTAAGTAACGGTTGCCGTGCCCAATGCAATCAGGCCAACGGCTCCCAACTTACGAAGAGAAGTAGAGAAATACATACGCAAGAGAAATTTGTAGTTTTCTTAGTAAAATTATGACGGATTTCACTCAAAGATAGAGGCGATAGTTTGTATCAAAACAATACATTAGACAAAAAACGATAAGTTGCCGATGATTAACGGTTTTTAACCGACCGTTTGGGTTTTGTGATTGCATCTTGTTCATATTAAAAGGCAGTTAAAATCAAGCGTAAGGCTTTCGGTGAAAAATTCTTATCTTTAAAATTGGAGTCGGAATGAAAAACCACCATTTACTTAATTGTTTGTATATGAAAGTTTTAATTGTTGAAGACGAGCCAAAACTGGCGGGGTTTATAAAAAAAGGACTTGAAGAGCAAGCATGGGAAGTAGATATAGCTTTTGACGGACAAATGGGCAGTAGTTTAGCCCTTTCAAATCCTTATGACGTCATTGTTTTGGACGTTAATCTACCTAAAATGAACGGTTTTGAGTTGGCCGCTCTGTTGCGTAGAGAAAGCATTCGTACTCCGATTCTGATGCTGACCGCCCTCGGAACGCTCAATGATAAACTGGCGGGCTTTGAATCAGGTGCAGATGATTATTTGGTCAAACCGTTTGAATTTCAAGAGCTTATTGTTCGACTTCGAGCGTTACAGAAACGAAATTCAGAAAGCGGTCCCACCGCCAATGTTTTAAAAATCGCCGATTTGGAATTAGACCTGAATGAGCGCATTGCAAGGCGCGAAGGGCACCGTATTGAACTGACAGCCAAAGAATTTGGGCTATTAGAGTATTTTATGCGCAACCGGGGCCGGGTGGTTTCACGGGTAGATATTGCCGAAAAAGTCTGGGATATCCACTTTGACACTGGCACCAATACCATTGATGTTTACGTTAATTTTCTACGTAAAAAAATCGACAAAGAGTTTTCGCATAAGCTGATTCATACCGTCGTTGGCATGGGATATATTCTCAAAGAATAATGAAAAGAATCCTGGACGTTCCGCATTGGAATGAGAATATGAACATTCGGCTGCGCCTCACGCTCCTCTTTGCGGTGTTGGTTGCTTCCATTATGCTGGCTTTTTCGTTGTCAGTTTACTATTTATACAATCAATTTCGGGAGCAAGAATTCAACAAACGCCTGCGTGACAAAGCCTTGACGACGGTTCGGCTTTTTGAGGATGTGGGGGGAATTACTGAAGAGCTCCTACACGACATCGAACGCAACGACCTCACGACGATGTACAAAGAGGAAGTGACGGTCTATGATTCCAACAACAAAATCGTTTATGACAGTGGGAAAGAGCCCTACATCATCACCCCTCAATTGCTGGCTCAAGCACGAGAAGGAATTGATTTTAGTCTTCGGGATGGCGAAAAAGAAATCATTGGCGTTAGGTACGTAGACAAACGAAAACAGGTGTTAGTCGTGGTTGCGTACGCAATTGATGTGTACGGATTCAGCAAATTGGAAAGATTACGTAACATTCTTATTACGGGTTGGGCCGTTAGTTTGCTGCTGGTTATTTTGGCAGGATGGCTTTTTGCGAGCGATGCTTTACGGCCCGTTTCGGATATTATTGAACAGGTAAAGAATATTTCGGCCCGCAATATCGACGAACGCCTCAAAGCCCGACGCCATAAAGATGAATTGGGGCAATTGGTGGCCACTTTCAACGATTTGCTGAGTAGATTGGAGGAGGCTTTTAGCTCACAGCGCAATTTTGTTTCACACGCTTCGCACGAATTACGCACCCCACTCACCATCATGATGGGGCAATTGGAAGTAGCTTTGCTTCAGAAAAGAACCGTCGAAGACTACCAACAAACCATCAAAGACGCCATTGAAGAAGTAAAGAAAATGCGCGATTTAATCAACGGACTACTAGAACTTGCCCGCATCAACAACGACATATTTCAGTTGCATTTTCGTCCGTTAAATATTGATGATTTGTTGTGGCAGGTTCGAGAATCGTTGCTCATCCAATTTCCTGACTATAACATTCAAATCGAGTTTGATGAATCGCAAGAGGAAGAAACAGAATTTAAAATCAAGGGCGATAAATCACTGCTTAAAATGGCCTTTCAAAACATCATGGAAAATGCCTGTAAGTACTCTGAAGACCAGCGCGTTAATGTGTCATTACTGGCTCATGCAGACACCATACGTATTTCTTTTTCCGACCGGGGCATCGGTATTTCGGAAGAAGATTTACCACATATTTTCGAACCTTTTTACCGGGGAGATTCTAGTAAATCACGCAAAGGGCACGGTATCGGGCTGGCCCTTACCCAACGAATTATTCAACTTCATAACGGCAGTATCAGGGCTTTTTCCCAACTCGGAAAGGGCACCCGATTTGTCATATCTCTCCCCTTGTAACCCTCACCCCGAAAACCATCGCTCTCCTACGGTTGGATATTTCTGCCAGCAGTAGCACTAATAATTAACGTAGTGTTCTATTTTCGCATTTTCATCGGGATGTTACTGCGATAAATTCTCTTTACATGCACTATTCTCATATTATCAACGAGCTTGCCGAAGACCGCGAGCAGTACTTCAACGCCGTCAGCCCGCCAATTGTCCAAACCAGCAATTTCGTTTTTAATGATTTTGCTTCTCTGCGTGCGGCCTTTGAAGATGAAATGTCGGCCTACCTATATTCTCGGGGCGTGAACCCAACGGTCGATATCTTACGCCAAAAATTAGCCGCCTTGGACGAAGCCGAAGATTGTTTGGTGCTAAACAGCGGCGCGTCGGCCATTTTTTGCGCGGTGATGTCCAATGTTCAGGCCGGCGACCACATTGTAAGCGTTCATAAACCCTATACTTGGGCGTGGAAATTGTTTGACAACATTCTGCCCCGGTACAATGTTTCGACCACTTACGTTGACGGTACACTGATTGTAAATTTTGAAGCTGCCCTGCAACCCAACACCAAAGTGATTTATTTGGAATCACCCAATACCCTGACCTTTGACCTGCAAGATTTGGAAGCGGTGGCTCGATTGGCAAAATCGCGGGGCATTGTTACCATCATTGACAATAGTTACTGTTCGCCATTGTTCCAAAAACCGCACCGCTTTGGCATTGATTTATCCCTGCAATCGGCTACCAAATACATCGGCGGGCATTCGGATACCGTGGCGGGTGTTTTGACGGGCAGTAAAGCCATGATAAAGCAGATTTTTGACCGTGAAGCCCTCAATACGGGGGCTTTTGTATCTCCTTTTAACGGTTGGTTGCTATTAAGAGGCTTACGGACGTTGCCCATTCGGCTGAAACATATTTCGGAAAGCACCCAAAAAGTGGTCGCTTTTTTAAAAAATCACCCCGCCATTGAGCGCGTTTATTTTCCGTTCGACCCTGATTTTCCGCAGTATGAATTGGCAAAAAAACAAATGACAGGTGCTTGCGGGTTGGTGACCATTGCGCTCAAAGTGGAGCGATATGACCAAATTGAGAAATTTGCTAAAACTCTGAAACACTTCCTATTAGCGGTAAGTTGGGGAGGACACGAATCACTCATTATGCCCAAATGCGCGGGCCTACACCCCGAAGAATTTAATGCGACAAACCCAGAACACCGTCTGGTACGGCTTTATATAGGTCTGGAAGAAGTTGACTATCTGATTGAAGATTTGAGCCAAGCACTGAATAGTTTATAAGAAAATCGCGGTGTCGGACGGTTTAAAACCGTCTGACACCTTAATATACCGTTATTTCAACAGCGCCATCACCGCCTCTTCACTAGCCACGGCATTGGCAGGACGCGGATGGGCATCATTAAACACTTCTAGGTCTTTGCGGTCGAGCAGCTTGGCATGGCTTTCATCAATGCTACCGTCGGCTTTGGTTACTTTCGAGATGTCCAATTTTAGATGTTTGGCTAAAAAACGATAGGCCGCCGCGCGTTTTGAAGGGCCGTAGTCGTGCTTTTCGTTGGGCAGGTGTACATTTTCAACCAAATTTTCTTTGTCATATAATCCGTAGATTTTTTGCAAATGTGGATATTCCACCTCTGGATTATTTTTAGTCCAGTCGGCACCGTCCGAAACCAACAACATGGGGCGCGGGGCCGCCAATGCCGCAATTTCTACGTTATTGGTTTGAAAGTTTCCTTTTTTATGAACGGGCATTCCGCTTTCACACACACAGCCGCCGAAAAAATGCGCCGATACCATCACCACTGGCACCGAAACTTTGATACGAGGGTCCAAGGCCGTGAGCATAAAAGTCTGCGTTCCACCACCCGATTCTCCCGTTACCCCTACCCTGTTTTTATCAATGTTGGGTTGTGACAATAAAAAATCTAACGCTCGGATGCTGTTGATGCTCTGAAGTTTAAAGGCTTTGGGGATTTTGTGCGTACTCAGTTGCGAATCGCTGTACCCAATCATATCGTAAGCAAACACCACCGCGCCCATGCGGGCCAGATTGGCGCACCTAAACTGCATCGGCTCCAAAAAACGTGCATCTGGCTTTGCAGTATGCCCGTGCGGACACAAGACCGCCGCAAAAGGGCCTTTTTGGTTCAGTGGTTTATAGAGATTACCCGTTACATAATACCCCTCTACGCTCTCAAATGCCACATTTTCAATGGTGTATCCATCCATTTCTCTCCGACTATGAATAATCGGCTTTGAGGCAGGACGCGGAGGCATTTTTTGTAATTCGCTGCCTTCCAAAATACGATTCCTGATTTGTTGCGCTCTGGTTTCCCATTCCTGTTTGGACGCAGGAACGTGCTGCCCCAAAAAATCTTTTCCCTGAGGCTCGGTAAAATACGCACCTTGACAAAGTTCAGGCGCCGCTTGGGCATACGAAAGCTGACAAACTACGGAGGTAGTAAGCAATAATAAAAGGCGTTTCATACAGAGGAGTTTTTAGTAACCCAAAGCCGAAAGCACCTCTATTCTACCTTTTTCATAAGAGGGGTGCAGGCGTACTACTTCGCCGATAACGATAATCGCGGGATTGGCCAATGCCTCTTTTTCAACAACTTCAACGATGGTATCAACCGTACCCAACCCTATTTTTTCTTCGGGCGTACTGCCGTTTTGGATGATGGCTACGGGCGTATCACCTTTGCCAGCCCCGGCAAGTTCAGCCACGATTTGTGCTAAATGCTGCATTCCCATCAAAATCACCAAGGTAGCGGAGCTTTGCGCCGCTTTGGCCACATCTTTAGAAAGTGTATGATTTTTTGTGGTTCCGGTCAATACCCAAAAACTTTCGCTCACCCCACGGCACGTCAGCGGAATTCCCGCCAAGGCAGGGACAGCAATACTACTTGAAATACCCGGCACAACGGTTGTTTCAATACCGAAATCTTGGGCAAAAGCAATCTCTTCATAGCCGCGTCCAAACACAAACGAGTCGCCGCCTTTGAGTCTGACCACGTGGCCGTAGTTGAGGGCGTAATCCACAATGAGCTGATTCAAATCCTGCTGGACAAATTCACAACGCCCGCGACGCTTGCCAACAAATACGATACGGGCATGGGCTGGCGCGTACATGAGAAGTTCGGTAGAAACCAGGGCATCGTACAATACCACATCTGCCGATTGAATGGCCTTAAGTCCTTTGAGAGTGAGGAGCTCAGGGTCTCCCGGACCTGCTCCCACGAGTGTTAATTTTGGTTTCATCGTTAATCCCGTTTTTAAAAAATGAATCCGTCCAGAAGCAGGGCCGCCACCCTTTGTCTACTCAGTATTTTCTGGACCTACTTTTAATGCTTACACAAACGCTTTTTGTACTTTATAAATACTTTATTGAAATATTATTTTGCTAAGTAGCTATTTTGAAAAATATTTAATCAAAAATAGTGAATTTTGAGAAATTAAGTATTATTTTTAAGTAATAATTTAAACAACACTACTATTTTTGCAAAAACAACATTCAATAATATCTATTTTATTATTCTTTTTTGCAAAAACAACAATTCTCAGTTTTAAGATAAAACAAGTATTAATTTAACTATTTTAATAAAAAGCAGTAAATAACAAAGAGTACTTAGGGATTCTCAAAACAACATTTTCATGGCACAACCTCAAAAGGTAGTGGTAGTAGGCAACGGAATGGTAGGCTATAAGTTCTGCGAAAAGTTGCTGAATAAAGCGGGTGGCGGCTCGTTTTCTATCACGGTAATCGGCGAAGAACCTCGGCCGGCGTACGATCGGGTTCATCTTTCCGCTTATTTCTCAGGCACGTCGGTCGACGAGCTTACAATGGCACCCGCAAGTTGGTATGCCGAAAACGGCATTCAACTCCTCACTGGCGAGTGCGTATTGCACATCCACCCCGAAGCGCATTACGTCATGACCCACACTGGGCGAAAAATTGAGTACGACAAACTCATTCTCGCTACGGGCTCTTCGGCGTTTGTCCCCCCCGTACCCGGCGTAGAAAAAGAAGGTGTCTTTGTCTATCGTACCATCGAAGATTTGGATGCCATCATAAGTTATGCGCAGGGGGCTGGTCGGGCCGCAGTAATCGGAGGCGGACTTTTGGGGTTAGAAGCCGCCAAAGCCACCCTCGACCTCGGCCTCGAAACCCACGTTATTGAGTTTGCTCCGCGCCTCATGCCACGGCAATTGGACGCCGCTGGGGCGGGAATGCTCAAACGTAAAATGGAAGCCTTGGGGATTCAAATTCACCTTAATAAAAATACGGCTCATTTTGAAGGCGAATCCAACGTAAAAGGGCTTGCTTTTGTGGATAATACCTCGTTGGAGGTAGACATGGTAGTGGTTTCGGCGGGGATTCGCCCCCGCGACGAACTGGCCAAACAAGCTGGCCTGGGCGTTGGCCCCCGGGGTGGAATCATGGTCAATGACGAACTACAAACCACCGATTCCGATATTTATGCCATCGGTGAATGTGCTTTGCATAAAGGAATGATTTATGGATTGGTTGCGCCAGGCTACGAAATGGCCGAAGTAGTAGCCAATAACCTCACGCTGTCTATTGCCAAAAAAGGAGATGTGAAATCCTTTAACGCCTTTGATATGTCGACCAAACTTAAATTGATTGGGGTCGACGTCGCCAGTTTCGGGGAGCCTTTCTGCGAGCATACGCCCCACGACACCATCGTGGTAGAAGATAAACTCAAAGGTATTTACAAACGCCTCAACGTAACCACCGACGGAAAACACCTCTTGGGTGGAATTCTGGTGGGCGAAGCAGACAATTATAATATGCTGCTTCAAATGGTCAAAAATCAACTGATTTTACCGCCCAACCCAGAAGACCTGGTCATGCCCGTCCGCAAAGGCGAAAGCGCTGGTGCAGGCATGGGGGTGGCTTCCTTACCCGACGACGCAAGCATTTGTTCCTGCGAAAACATTACGAAAGGCACCATTTGCGAAGCCATTGAAGGGCAGAATCTGGGAGACGTGGCGGCCATTAAAAAATGTACCAAGGCAGGTACGGGTTGCGGAGGCTGCGTGCCGATGCTATCGGATTTATTGACCGAAACCCTCAAAAAACAAGGCAAAACGGTCAAAAAAGTACTGTGTGAACATTTTGACTACTCACGTCAGGAAATGTATCACCTCATCAAAATGTCGGGCACGCGTACCTTTGATGAAGTGCTAAAAAAACACGGTAAGGGCTGCGGCTGCGAAGTTTGTAAACCCGCAGTGGCTTCCATGCTGGCGAGTATTTATAATGACGTGATTGCCAAACAAGCCGTTATTCAGGATACCAACGACCGGTACTTAGCCAACATTCAGCGCGGCGGCACGTATTCGGTCGTACCGCGCGTACCTGGTGGCGAAATCACTGCTGATCAATTGATTGCACTCGGAACCGTTGCCAAAAAATACGACCTTTACTGCAAAATTACTGGTGGTCAGCGGGTTGATTTATTTGGCGCACGCGTAGAGCAACTTCCTTTTATTTGGGAAGAACTGATTGACGTAGGCTTCGAAAGTGGGCACGCCTACGGCAAAGCCCTGCGCACCGTAAAAAGCTGCGTCGGCAATACGTGGTGCCGTTTTGGCGTGCAAGACGCCGTAGGGTATGCGGTCAGAATCGAGAATCGTTACAAAGGAATTCGTGCGCCCCACAAGCTTAAGAGTGCGGTGTCGGGTTGTACCCGAGAATGCGCCGAAGCGCAAAGCAAAGACTTCGGGATTATTGCGACCGAAAAAGGCTGGAACCTGTACCTCTGTGGCAACGGGGGCATCAAGCCCCAACACGCGGTGCTTTTTGCAAGCGACCTCGACGACGACACCTGCATCAAGTACATCGACCGGTTCTTGATGTTTTATATCAAAACCGCCGAGCCACTTCAACGCACCGCCACGTGGTTTAACAAACTAGAAGGCGGGCTGGAGTACCTACGCGACGTGATTATCAACGACAGTCTGGGGATTTGTGCGGAGCTGGAAAAAGAAATGGAATATCTGATTGAAACGTACCATGACGAATGGCGAGTGGCCGTTGAAACCCCTGAAATACGGGCGCGTTTTACCCACTTTGTCAATTCGGAAGAAGCGGACCCAACCCTTGAATTTATAGAAATGAGAGGCCAAAAACGTCCGTCGGACTGGTAAAAGAACGTATCTAATCATCATTTATTTCGACAATTCTCATGACAACTCAACATACAACTTGGTTTAAAGCGGCCCCGATATCAGCATTTCCCGAAAATGGCGGAGCCTGTGTAAAATACAATGACCGGCAAATTGCGGTGTTCCATTTCAAACAATTGGACAAATGGTATGCCACCGACAACGAATGTCCTCATAAGCATCAGATGATTTTGAGCCGAGGGATGCTTGGCGACCAACAGGGACATCCTAAAGTAGCGTGCCCATTTCATAAAAAAACCTTTTCGCTCGAAACAGGTCTCAACCTGCAAGGCGAAGACTATTGCATCAATGTGTACCCCGTCAAAGTAGAAGACGGGTTCGTTTTTATTGGCGTCTAAAACCATGAATTATGCCCATACGTATTCCCAAACGGTTCACCCGATTGTATATCACGGCTTTATCGTTAGTTGCTTTTTTAACGATATTGGGGCAAATCTTGGTCCAAAACACCCTTAAAGACGGCCTGAATGACTCTTGGCTGGTCAATTTTGCAGGGCGGCAGCGCTTTCAAAGTCAGCTGATTGCCAAAACCGCCCTGCTCCTCACCCAACGTCCTGATTTGGCCGACCAAAGCACCCAATTGAAAGAGTTTAAACGGGTATTGGCCGATTGGGAAGACCACCAAGATCAACTCCAAACGGGTAACTTACGGGATATTTCGGCCACGTACGTTAATAGTGACACCGTAAGAGCAATGTTTGTGGATATAGAACCTCATTTCAGGGCTATTCAACAAAATGCCCATGCGGTACTGAAGTGGATGGAAAAGCCTGGAGACTCGGCCAGCATTGATTTATCCGTTCGTAATATTTTTGGGCACGAACTGGTTTTTTTACACAAAATGAATCAAATCGTATTCCAGTACGATAAAGAAGCAAAAGAAAAAGTCACTCGCCTTCGTCGTATTGAACTATGGCTGATGGCTTTAACGTTGATTATACTATTGTTGGAGGGGTTGTTTATTTTCCGCCCAGCGGTGGGAAAATTACGCGAAACAATCGCTCAATTGATGGATGCACGCGAAAACACGATGATTGCTAACCGGGAACTCCAAAAAGCGTATCAACAACTGCGCGACACGCAGGCCCAACTATTGGAAGCCACCCAACTCCGCCACCAGCAAGAAATCAAAGAGCATAAAATTCGGGCTTCGGCGCTTTTGCAGGGACAGGAAGAAGAGCGCAAACGCCTCTCCAAAGAAATGCACGACGGGGTGGGGCAAATGCTTACGGGCTTAAAACTCATTGCTGAGAATTTTGGCGAAACCAAAGAATGGAGCCCGCGAGACCTCCGCAATGCGCAAGATTTGCGCACTGTTATCAGCCAAACAATTCAGGAAGTCCGAACCATCTCTCATAACCTAATGCCAACCGTGCTCAATGATTTTGGGATTGACTTGGCCCTGAAACAGTTGATGGATTCAACCGCGCGCAACACCAGCGCTCAACTGACTTTTACGTCCAATTTGAAAGAAAAACGTCTGGACAGGAATGTTGAGATAGGACTCTACCGAATTGCGCAGGAAGCCATTAATAATGCCGTAAAACACTCAGAAGCAACACAAATCAGCTTGGATGTTTCGCTCGGCAACAAAAAAGTAACCCTACGGGTGACCGACAATGGCAAGGGTTTTAATGCTGCTCGAAAAAAATCAACTGCCACCAATGGCCTACGTAATCTTCACGAACGAGCACATTTGCTTGATGGTGTATTGAAAATCAACTCAGCCATCGGGCGCGGCACCGAAGTCATTGCACAAATACCCCAATTATAATCAACAAACGATGAAGAAAATCCAAGTACTGCTCGTAGACGACCACACCATTGTTCGAAATGGCCTAAGGTCTATTTTAGAAAACACCGACGAAGTAGAGGTCATCGGCGAAGCCTCCAACGGCGAAGAAGCCCTCGAAAAAATCCCCCTTCTCAAACCGCAAATTATCCTCGTTGACATCTCAATGCCTGGTATCTCGGGTATTGAGTTAATTAAAAGAGTAACAAAGCAGTGGACCAATATTCGGCCCATTATTCTCTCAATGCACAACGACGACGCCTATATCCTTAAGTCCGTTGAAGCAGGCGCGTATGGGTATCTGCTCAAAGATGCCACCCGCGACGAAATTCTGACCGCCCTTCATGCCGTCAAAAATGGAGAGAAATACTTCAACGCATCGGTGGCGAGCGTGATTGTAAGCGGCTATTTGTCTCAGGTACAGAAGGTTGAAAAAGCAACCGAGTCACGCAAAACGCTTTTATCAAAAAAAGAAAGAGAAGTATTGCGGTTGTTGGTAGAAGGAATGAGCAGTCGCCAAATTGCCGACCAACTGGATTTAAGCGTTCGTACCGTCGACAATCACCGCGCCAACATGATGCGCCGCCTTCAGGTACACAACGCAGCCGAACTCGTCAAACTGGCTTTGGAAGAAAAATTACTCTAATTTTGGAAACATAGTCAACGTTCGGCCCCAAGACACGCAGATTGTGGTGCATCGTTCGGGGCAACGTTTACAAAATGGAAATCGCAGGCTTCATCGGGGCATTTTTAATGGGACTGTCGCTGGGCCTTGTGGGGAGTGGTGGTTCCATTCTCACCGTGCCCATTCTCGTTTACTTATTTTATATTGATACCCTCATTGCCACCACTTACTCGCTTTTCATTGTAGGAATTACGAGTTTGGTCGGCGCAACTGTACGCGCTGGTGCGGGAAATATTCACTGGCCCACCACGCTGGTTTTCGGCATTCCCTCGCTGACCGCTGTTTATCTGACTCGGTCTTTCCTACTCCCACTTATCCCTCCCGTTATTTTTCAATTGGGCGATTTTGTCCTCACCAAATCCCTATTTTTACTGCTCCTCTTCGCGGTACTCATGCTCATTGCTTCTTTTTTCATGGTTAGAGACCAAGCAGAAACGACCGAAGAAGATAAGACACAAGGAAGTAGCTCCTACAATCTGTTTTCTTTGTCCATAAAAGGAATGCTGGCAGGATGCATAACGGGACTTTTGGGGGCTGGAGGAGGGTTTCTCATTATTCCAGCGTTGGTTCTGATGGCAAATCTCCCCATGAAAAAAGCCGTAGGCACCTCGTTGGTGATTATTACGGCCAATTCTTTTATGGGTTTTTGGCGCGACTATCAATTGCATGAGCTCATTGACTGGCGCTTCTTGGTCTACTTTTCAACCATCGCCATTACGGGAATTTTAACGGGCAGCTCCATAGCCCATAAAATCAGCGGCGAGAAACTCAAACCCATTTTTGGTTATTTTATTCTCTTGATGGGGGCCTTCATTATTTTTAAAGAACTATTTTTGAGGTAATATTTCAAAACCATCGTTTTAACTTTATTCTGATATGAAATCGTTTCTTTTATCTTTCATTTTGCTGATCGCCGTAAGTTCTCTTAACGGCGCTTTTGCCCAAACAAATCTTGACACCAAAGCCTTTGTTCAAAAATTCAAGGAAACGCCCAAGGCACAATTACTAGACGTACGCACACCCAACGAATGGAACGCTGGAAAAATCGAATCCTCCAAATGTGTTAATTTCATGGACGCTGATTTTAAACAGCAAGTCGAGAAGCTGGACAAATCCAAACCCGTATTTGTGTATTGCGCCGCCGGCGGCCGCAGTGCCAAAGCCTCCAAAATCTTGAAAGAAGCAGGTTTTAAAGAAATTTATAACCTCCAAGGTGCCGGCTATGCCGATTTGGCCAAAGAAGGCATCAAATAATCGTAAGGGCGGGGCTGCATCGACGGACCGTTTGCCTCCGCCCAAAAATGGCGTTCCATCTGCCAACAGTCTGTTAGGTCAATTAAACCGAAAGACCGAAAAATAATAAATACAAAATGTAAAAAGAATCCCAAGCATCATAGGGGCGGGGCTCGCCTCCGCCCACGTTGCTTTGGCCCCCACATTGCCTCCAATTCGCCTCCGCTTTGCCGCCTAAAGCGAAGGAAATGTATTTTTGTACACCTGATTTTATTTTGCCCTGTATCCGCTTATTACGTAAACTGAGGGTGGTTTATTTCATCAAAAAGGGCGATTTGCCCCGTTAAAAGGGGCGGAGGCGAGCCCCACCCCTACGGATTATTCAAAAACTTCTCTCTTAATTTTTGCATTCCCGCAAAAACCCGCTATTTTTGCACTCCCATTTTTGGGGTGGTATAACCATTTTTGAAAAAACCAGCATAAAATGCCAACTATTTCACAGTTAGTACGCAAAGGACGTGAACAAATGACGTGGAAATCTAAGTCTCCGGCCTTAGATTCGTGCCCACAACGTCGCGGTGTATGCACGCGTGTATACACAACGACCCCGAAGAAGCCAAACTCGGCTTTGCGCAAAGTAGCGCGTGTACGTTTATCAAACATGAAGGAAGTCAACGCTTACATCCCAGGCGAAGGACACAACCTCCAAGAGCACTCAATCGTATTGGTGCGTGGTGGTCGTGTAAAAGACCTTCCAGGGGTACGTTATCACGTAGTTCGTGGTGCGCTTGATACTGCCGGTGTAAACGGTCGTAAGCAAAGCCGCTCGCTTTACGGAGCAAAACGTCCGAAACCAGGTCAGGCAGCACCCGCAGGAAAAGGCGCTCCGGCTAAGAAGAAGAAGTAATTTGAGCGTTTAATCGCTCGTCCTTTTTGTTTGCGTAATACAGTACAATAGCATAAAAGGGTAGTAATCTCGGGCAAACGTTCGGGGTGAATCAGTTGAAAAACGAAACCTACATTAACAACTCAGTACAATGAGAAAGGCAAAACCGAAAAAAAGATACCTATTACCTGACCCTAAATACAGGGACGTAATGGTAACCAAGTTTGTAAACAACTTGATGTTGCAAGGCAAAAAAAGCACCGCCTATGATATTTTCTACGGCGCGTTGGAAATTGCCGAAAAACGTCTTAGCGAAAGCGGTCTTGAAATCTGGCGCAAAGCGTTGAACAACGTAATGCCTGCTGTAGAAGTAAAAAGCCGCCGTGTAGGTGGTGCCAACTTCCAGGTTCCTACCGAAGTTCGTCCTGACCGTAAAATTGCGTTGGGAATGAAATGGATGATTAAATACGCTCGTTTACGCGGTGAAAAAACCATGCGTGATCGTTTGGCTGCTGAAATCATCGCCGCTTCAAAAGGTGAAGGTGCTTCAGTTAAGAAGAAAGATGATACGCACCGTATGGCTGAAGCCAACAAGGCGTTCTCACACTTCCGTTTCTAGTAATTAGGAAAGAAGATACAAAAAAGAGCCTTCTCGAAAGAGTTGGCTCTTTTTTTATGCCTTGCTGTAACCTTTTTGCCAAAATCAAGTAGTCGTTTGTAATTGTATTACAGTATTCAAAAATATACAACATTCTTAAATATAAATTATTTAATTTTGTTGACAATAAACTAAATCTTTAGTACGTTTACACCATAATAGTAGCCGTGAAAAATACACCATCACCATCCATCCATCCTTAATTTAAACCTTTACCTAAACAGCCATGCGTAAACTTCTCCTTTTGGCCCTACTGTGGCCATGCATGAGTGTATTGTATGCTCAAACGCCCAACCGCTTTCAAATTCAGGGTATTACTGCCGACACATCATCTACTCCGCTAGGTTCTGCCACGGTGATGCTGCTCCAACGCAAAGATTCCTCACTGGTTAATTTCACCCGCACCAATGACAAAGGTGCTTTTGCCATGCGCAACGTAAAGCGCGGAGATTATCTGCTCAAAATCTCGTACGTCGGTTACATTCCTTTCCAACAAGACATTGTTTTTGGAGACAAAGAAATCGTCGACTTAGGAACCCTCAAATTAAAAGCCATTACCAAAGAGCTCTTTGAAGTGGTTATCAAGACGGCCCGCGCACCACTGAGTATCAAAGGAGATACGATTGAGTACAACGCTGCGTCGTTTAAAGTACCTCCAGGCTCCACGGTTGAAGATTTATTACGCAAGCTTCCCGGCGTGCAGGTAGACCAAAACGGTAACATCATTGCCCAAGGCCAGCAAGTACAGAAAGTAACCGTAGATGGAAAACGCTTCTTCGGGAGCGATCCTAAAATGGCCACCCAAAACCTTCCCGCCGATGCCATCACCAAAGTGCAGATTTTCAACGACAAAACCGAGCAATCCAAAGTAACAGGCGTAGACGATGGTAAGCAAGAAAAAACCGTCAACCTCGAACTCAAAGAAGGATTTAAGAAAGGAGGTTTTGGAAAACTAACTGCTGGATTGGGGGCTGACGGCAACGGAAACGCTGGACCGCGTGGCGAAATCAAAGGAAATTACAATAAGTTTGACGATAAAAACCAGTTTTCGGTCATAGGATTAACCAATAACACCAATCAAACTGGAATGTCATGGGATGATTATCAAGACTTTAGAGGCAGCAGTTCTTTCAATAGTTGGAACGACAATGGCGATTTTGGTTTTGGTGGCGGCGGCGGTCGCTTCATCATTATTGGCGGCGACGACGACGGCGGACTGAGCATTCCGGTTGGCGGCGGAAACGGTCGCGGCTACTCCAACAACATTGCGGGCGGTATCAACTACAATTACAACACAAAAAAAATCAAGACCAACGCCAGTTATTATTACAACTCTACCCGGCAGGTATTGGATGCAGTGCGCAACCGCGAGAATTTCCTACAAAACGGCTCTTTTAAGACCGAAGAAGAAAGCAGTCAAATCAATTTCGTTGGCAATCACCGACTGGCATTGCGCCATGAACAAACCCTTGACTCACTCAATACCTTTATTTTCACCAACAACAGCCGCTACAACGTAGGTGATACCCGACTAAACAGCCTTCAGGAATTTTTTAGGAACAACAACTTCAAATCCAACGAAACCACCATCAATAATGCCACCAACGTGGATAAAATTGAGACAGCCAACACGTTGATTTACCGCTTGAAATTTAAGAAAAACAAAGGACGGAGTTTTGCAGCCAGTGCTTCGTACAACTTTACCAACAACGACGGAATTGCCGACCAAAAATCACTCAACTTATTTTACAACGCCACCGACCCCACCGACGTTTTGCGCCGTATGTTGGATTTAACCAACAACACTGGCAGTAGAGTGAGCCAGCTAAAATCTAGCTTGCTGTTTGTGGAGCCGTTTGCCAAACGCTTTTTCTGGGAAAGTTTTGTCAATCTCAGCTACCGTTCCGACAACGTAGACCGCGACGTATTTGACCTCGCCAAAGATAGCGGTCGCCGAGTGCCTGTAGATAGTTTGAGCAGTTTTTATAAAAATAGTTACAACTACGCCCGGATAGGAAGTAGTGTTCGGTACTCCTACAAAGGGTTGAATTTCTCGGGCGGATTGGCGGTGCAGAGCTTCCAAATTGACGGCAAATTTGCACTTGGCCAAAACCCAGGTTCTTTTATCAACATTAATCGTCGGTTTACGACATGGATACCCAACGCTTCGTTGAATTATGACCTCAAAAATAACCGGTATCTGTGGTCGGGCTATGATGTAAGCGTGAGTCAACCCTCTACCCGTGATTTACAACCCGTCATTGACAACAGCAACCCGCTGATTATCCGTCAAGGAAATCCCGATTTGTTACCGACGGTAAATCATAACATCAATTTTGGGTACAACATGTTCAATCCCGCGAGTTTTATGAACGTCAACGTTAACATGTATTATTCATACAATGTAAACCAAGTTGTTTATAATCAACAAGTTGACCCCAGCACGTTGATTACAGTGACCAAACCTGTAAACATCACGGGTGGCCAAAACATTGGTTCTTACATCGGCTTCGGGTTTCCGATAAAGAAAACCAAAGCGTCGATGAACATTAACTTCAACCCGGGTTTCAGCAAAAACCTCACGCCCATCAACGGTGTATTGAACCAAACCAACACCGATAGTTATCGCTTTGGAACGCGGCTTGATTTGACACCAAGCGACAATTTTACGATTTTTGCCAACGCCAACTGGAGCGTCAGCAATACGCGCTACTCTATCAATACTGGTCAAAATCAGCAGATTGTCAACCATAGCTACGGTGGTACGATGAACATCCGCCTGCCCAAAGATTTCTTCATTAACTCCAACCTCAATTACCAAATTTACAAAAACGAGCGTTTTGGTTTTAACCAGCAAGTCCCGATTCTGAACACCTCAATCTATAAAATTTTGGGCAAAGCCAAGAAGGCCGAAATCAGACTTTCTATCTATGATGTCTTCAACCGCAACTTGGGTGTGAGCCAGTTTGCCAACCAAAACTACGTATCGCAGGAGCGTATTCAGACTTTGGCTCGCTACGGAATGTTGAGCTTTACGTACAATATGCGCGGCATGAATACCAACATCAAACGCAGAGGCGGATTTTTCTAAAACCGAAAAACAAGAAACCGAAAAATGAAAAATATAAAACTATCCACTGTTCGCTATCGGCTTCGCCAGTCAGGATTTGCCATTCTGGCGCTCATAAGCCTAGGTTTTTCTATCTCGGCCAAAGCCCAACAAACCGAAGGCATGGTGACTTACGAGTATAAGTATTACTGGACGAAAGTTAACTCGCGCCTCACGTTTTTGAGTAAGGAAGAAAAAGACCGCATGAAATTGACGTGGGGCAATGAAGAAGATGGCCCAGGGACCAAAATGAAGTTGACGTTCAACGATAAGCAGAGCATTTACACGTATTTTAGCGACCAAGGCCAAACCGAAGATGGGCGGTATTCGTGGCGGCAGAGTGATTACCTAATTCATCGTAATTTTGAGCAGGAGAAACTCATTGAAAATCACGAAATGTTAGGCAAAACTTATCTGCTTGAAGATTCGTTGATGACCTACAATTGGCGTATTCAAAATCAAATCAAGGATGTTGCCGGCTACGTTTGTATGAAAGCCGAAACCTTTGACCCCATCAAAAATCATAAAATTACGGCGTGGTTTGCGCAAGATATTCCCGTACCAGCAGGCCCTGAGCGCTATTTTGGTTTACCCGGACTCATTTTAGAACTAGACATAAACGACGGCGATGTGATTGTAGCGGCCCAAAAAGTGGAATTAAAAAACGTGGATAAAGAGTTGGCTCTACCCAAAATGAAGGGTAAAAAAATCAAAAACAACGACTACGACCAGATGCTCAAAAAACACATTTTTGACAGTATAAAAGCCCAACGAAACCCTTATTGGTCAATCAGATACTAACCTCTGACCCAAAAATATGGCTTTTCTCCAACGGTTTGTGATTGTATTGTTTAGTATATTTTGGCTGGCAGCTACGGCCAAACCTCCCAAACGAAACACAAAAATCTCCATCGTTGGAGAACAGTTTTACATCAATGGCAAACCTACTTTTAAGGGGCGCGTCTGGAATGGTCATAAAATAGAAGGCTTGCTGCCCAACTCACGTATGGTGCAGGCCACGTTTGACGACCGCAACCCCACCACCCGCGCGCAGTGGGCATACCCTGACACAAAACAGTGGGACGCCGACCGCAATACCAACGAGTTTTTGGCCGCTATGCCCGTTTGGAAACAACACGGGCTGTTGGCGGTTACGCTCAACCTTCAGGGAGGCAGTCCGCAGGGGTATTCCAAAGACCAACCTTGGCATAATTCAGCGTTTAACGAGGATGGAAGTTGGAATCCCTATTATTGGAATCGGCTCAAAAAAATCCTTGACCGTGCCGACGAACTGGGCATGATTGCCATTGTAGGTTTCTTTTATTTCGGCCAAGATGAACGCCTGAAAGATGAAGCCGCCGTAATCAGAGCAGTAGACAATGCCACCCATTGGCTGTTGGAAGCAGGCTATCAAAATGTATTGATTGAGATTAACAATGAATGCAATATCCGCTACGACCACGCCATTTTGCAACCTGAGCGCGTACACGAACTGATGCAACGAGTGAAGCGCAAAAAGGTGAGAGGACGACGGTTATTGGTCAGTACGAGCTACGGCGGCGGGGCTATTCCGAAAGAAAATGTAGTACGCGAAGCGGATTTTTTACTGCTTCACGGCAATGGCGTCAGCGACCCCGCCAAGATTGTCGATATGGTCAACAAAACGCGCGCTGTTGCGGGTTATCGCCCCATGCCGATTGTGTTCAACGAAGACGACCACTTCAACTTTGATAAACCAATGAACAACTTCGTAGCCGCTACGAGCGCCTATGCCTCATGGGGATTTTTTGATTATCGAATGAAAGATGAAGGTTTCGATGAGGGCTATCAGTCGGTGCCCGTCAATTGGCAAATCAGCTCACCGCGCAAACGGGTTTTTTTTGAGAAGTTGAAAGAAATAACAGGGTTGTAGGGTTAAAAAATTACTTATTTCTGACCATTATAATCATCCGTTGATACCGGGTGAGTGATGGCGTACCGTTATCCGTTGCTTCAAGAATAAGATGAATTGTTTGTCCGCCTACTGCATCATTGGGGATTATAACTTCAGTTTGCGCCGAATTGGGTGTTGAAATCATCACTTTGCCGGGGTACGTTCCCACCTGAAACTGCCACCAGTTAATGGAAACCGCATTCCCATCCGGATCTGAAACGGCGCCGTTCACTCGTATTTTTTCTCCCGCAGAAGCCAATATTGTTAACGGTCCTTCTATTTTTACGGTAGGTTCATGATTGGCATCAGTGTATTTAGGGGTGACAGACCACTTAAGACGGGCTGAAAAATCATGCTGTGCCTGCGGAAAGAAGTTGGGGTAGGGTGCATTTTTTCCCGTTTTATTTAACTGATTGTTTAAGGTGCTTAGTGACATTGCCATTGCGTTGGCACTTGTGTCCTGTGATGTTGATAAAGAAAAGTCCATTCCATTCCCGCTGCCTATCTCACGGCCACCCCAGCCACCGTAGAAACCTCTTTCATAGGCACGCAATCCATTTCCCGTCATATTCATAAAAGTGTGGTTGTCACCTTCTCCCAGCCACGCCCCTTTGGGCTGTACAGGCATCCATACTACATACCCCATTTTCTTCAATTCTTCATTTGTGTAGCCTGCCAAGCCAAAATAGTCCATAATATCTCCTTTTACCATCTGTTTGCCATCTCCCCAAGTGCGGTATAAAGCGCCTAATGGCCCGCGATCCAATACATTTTCTTTCATCCAGGAGGCCGTTAAATACGGAGCATTCTCCGGCTTTGCTCCCAACTGCGCCCCATACGCGTAATTAGGGCCGTCTCTGAATTGTCGGTACTCAATCATGGGCCAATTAGGTTTGATATATGTTGCGTATGTATCATCTTGGTCGCCTGAAGGCAGCAATACTACTTTTCGCGCTATCTTCTTTTTAATGGCTTCCCATTCGGTACTGAATTCATATTGTTCCTGTATGGATTTGAGTGCTCGGGCAATTGTACTCTGCCCTCCCCAAGCTGTAATAAAGAGAGGGCCGGGTTTATCATCCAGTATTAATGATTTGATCAACGCTGAGCCCGGTGAATTTTTAGAAATATCACCGTCAAATTCAATGTTACCAAATCGAATTTTTGACTGAAGTACATTTGGGGCAGGGTAATTGGGGTTATGCACTTTTAAATTGGGATATACTTTTGCATACGCTTCGACAACATCATGAATGAAACGTTCATTTTTAGCCCAACGCCATGACTCACATGGGCACAGATTTAATCCAAAACGGTTGTATTCCCTTCCCGGAACAAACCATTTGGTTCCCTTTCCATCTCCTGACCAATGAAATTGACTGCTGGCATAAATAAGCCCTTCGATATTCAGGTCGCTGCTATAGAGCAGAAACCGAATAAGTGAGTTATTGTCGTCGAGTTCCGGATCAGCCGTGACAATAATGCGCGGTCGTTCCTGTTTCAAAGAAACCTGTGTTCTTGCAGGGTTTGTAAAGAGAAAAACAGTTAACAGTCCTATTATGCAAAGGCGAGTGTTTTTTTGTAAACTGCGTAGATGTAAACTCATTAATTTCAGGGTTTATGTAGTTTTTATCCAATAAATCGTCAAGCGGTGCAAGCAGATGGTGCCGAAAACAGTGTTTCTATTTATAGGGATGTTATGCTTTTGAGATTTAAAGTACTGATAGGCTACAAAGCTCTCTTTTGTAACAAAAATATCTTTAAATCAGAATAGGGCATAACAAACAAAAAGGGGCGAATATTCGTCCCTTTTTGTTTGCCTTGGTAAATCTAGAATTACAGTTTTCTCACCCAGATATTACGGAACTGCGTTTTGTTATTGTGATCCTGAAGGTGAATCACGTCGTCGCCGTGTGCTTCTGGATAATGGTGCAAACCAATGTAAAGCGTTAATCCGTTGATGGTTGTGTTGTTTTGAACAAGTACCCCATTCAAAAATACCGTGATGCGTGCAGGTGCATCAATACGGCCATCTGCTTTGAAGCGAGGCGCGGTATATACTACATCGTAGACGTTCCACTCAAGCGGCCCACGCATGGGGTTCACGAGCGGTGCGTGGTCTTTGTAGATACTTCCCGCCTGTCCGTTGCGGTACGAACGGTTTTGGTATGAATCCAAAATTTGGAGTTCGTAACGATCCTGAAAAAACACCCCACTGTTTCCACGACCTTGACTGGCGCCTTCCACCACATCGGGCGCGCTGAATTCGAGGTGAAGCTGGCAATCACCAAACTTCATTTTGGTTTTGATATCGCCACTTTTAGGAACTACTTCCAAGTAGTCATTATTTACAATTTTCCAAGGAGCTGGACCGCCGTCTTTGGCAGAAACCCACTGCGAAAGATCTTTACCGTTGAAAAGCACGATAGCGTCTGATGGAGGATCTCCCGCATTTTTACCAGGCGTTACGACCCCTACTTCAGGTTCCCAGATTTCGGTCATTTCGGGCTTCATCGGCATAGGCGAAACCGCTGGAGGCGTACCACCAGGGGTTTGGGCAAATCCAGCGGCGGCACAAGCCAGCAAAGAAAGGGTTATGAACGTTTTCTTCATCGTTGTTTTATGATTATTGATAATTTAGTTACTAAAAATACTTCTTATAGTACGAAAGAATCTCAAGCGTGTTTTTTAACGTACCAAAACCATTAATCGCACACAAAGATGCTTAAATAATTGGGAGAGGTCGAGGTAATTTGTTTGAGGTTTAGATTGAAATCCTGCGGAAGAATCTTGTCCAAACGTTTTTGAAGCTGATTAGCCGCCTCTTTTTCAACGAGTTCGTACCTTATCTGACTCCGGTTGATTTTGAGTTCTTTTTTTCGAGAAACCGTCAATGCCGTCATTTTGACGCTATAATCTTTGTAGGCTTGCAGTTCGTCAATGAGTTGCTGGGCGAGCGGTTTGGCCCCTGCTTCGTAAAACAGCTCAATGGTCCAAACAATACGAGGTTTTACTATCTTGCTTACCAACGATGCTTTTTTGACGGGTTTCTTGGCGGCTTCGGGGGCAGGGGCTTTGGGGTTCAGAATGGCGGCTACGCCCGAAACCAATCCCAAGACGAGTGTCAACCCCATAAACATCCGAATAGAGCGCAGCATCTCGGCCCGTGGCTTAGCCCGGCTGCTCTCGCGGCTCAACAGGTAAAACGACAAGATAAAAGCAATGGCACTTAATCCCGAAATGCCATATTTAAGAAACTCCGCTAACTCACTTACCTGAAATTGGGCAATCATCATTTGAATCATTGAAAGGACATCACAAAACAGACTTTACAAACGCCACCATCCACTGCCCCATCAAAGTACTGTGCAAAGGCTGGGTTAAACTTTCGAGTCCTTTGGCCGTTTTTTCGGCTCCTATTCGCTCCACCCGCGAGCGCATGAGGGCCTCTTCGTACAGAAGCGGAAACTCGGGATGCGCCTGCACGCCCAACATCCGCTCTCCTACGCGAAACATGGCTACGGGGCAATCATCTGCCGAGGCTAATATCGTGCTATCAGCTGGCAATTGGTGCACTTGGTCCTGACACATCATCAGCAGATTCAGGCTTTCCTTCGGCGGGTTCATCCAAGGGGTTCTTTCTCCGTCCAACATTTTAAATTCGTGAATTCCTACACACCAACCCACCGCCGATTTTTGCACTTTTCCGCCCAAGGCTTCGGCCAGCATCTGGTGTCCGAAACATACCCCTAAAAAGATTTTTTGTTGGGCATACATCTGACGAAAAAACGCTTTTAAGTCACGAATCCACGGCTCATCGTCATAGACCGAAGATTTAGAGCCCGTACATAGATACACGTCGCATTCATCAACGGACGCTGGAAAATGGCCATTGACAACGTCATAAAATACAAATTCCCATTCGGGAGCCAAAGGCATGAACAACGCGGGAAACATGTCGCGGTAGTCGCCCGCAATGTGCCGAAATTCATCCCGCACATGGTCACATTCTAATAGGCCTATTTTTATTTTTGTCACAGATTATTGATTTATTTATCCTGCTGAAAGCATCTAAAAAGTGGGTTTACACTTACAATAGACCCTTTCAGCAGAACAAAGCAGGCTTTTTTGTTTTTAATATCCGTTTATAATGAGCTTTTCTCAAAAGCTTAATATCCATCCACTCTCAAATGAAACGATTTCGGTCTGGTCAAGGCTTCATAGCCCAACGCTGATAAAGTACAACCACGTCCAGAGTCTTTCACGCCCGTCCAGGCAAGTTCGGGGTCGAGGTAATCGCAGCGGTTCATAAACCACGTTCCGGTTTCAATTTGGTTTCCAATGTGCAACGCAGCATCGGCATCACTCGTCCAAACCGACGCCGTGAGGCCGTAGTCACTGTCGTTCATGAGTCGAATAGCTTCTTCGTCGCTGCTTACTTTCATGATTCCGACGGCTGGCCCAAAGGTCTCTTCGTTCATGATACGCATGGAATGATTGACATTGACCAACAATTGCGGTGCCAAATAGGGCGTTCCGATTTGGTTCAATGGAAAGCCCGACGGGTCAATCAATGCATCTGCTCCCTGACTGACGGCTTCGCGTATTTGACCGCGTACAAACTCCGCCGCTGAGGTACGCACCATTGGCCCAAGATGTACACCCGCTTCCAACGGATTCCCCAAAACATACTGATTAACAAGAGCTACCGCACCCTCCACAAATTCATCATAGACTTTTTCGTGAACATAAATACGCTCAATACCGCAGCAAGATTGTCCTGAATTGAAGAGGGCCCCATCGACCAAGTTTTCCACGGCAAAAGCCAGAGGAGCATCTGCGCGTACGTAGGCGGGGTCTTTTCCGCCCAGTTCCAAACCCGTGGCAATAAAACGCTCCGCGGCCGCCCGCTGCACCGCATGGCCACCCGAAACAGAGCCCGTAAAGGCCACAAAGTCTACGCGAGGATCGGCAATCATTCGGGCCACGTAATCGTGGGTGGTGTGGAGATATTGAAAAACCCCTTCGGGCAAACCAGCCGCTTTAAACGCCGCCGCGTAGCGCTCAGCACAAAGCGGCGTTTGCTGCGCGTGTTTGAGTATCACGGTATTGCCAGCCAATAATGCAGGAATAACCACGTTGACCGATGTTAAATAGGGATAGTTCCACGGAGCCACCACAAACACCGTTCCGAGGGCTTCGCGACGGATAAAACGCTGAAAACCTTCTTTTTCTGAAACGGGCACATCCGACAATGCACCAATGGCGGCTTGTATCATGTAACGGGCGCGTTCCTGAAAGCCACGGCGGATTTCGTTGGGAGTGTACCCAATCGGGCGGCCCATTTGCCATGTGAGCTCTTCACCAATGGCATCGGCATGGGTTAAAAAATAATCTAAGGCCCTTTCGCAAATGGTAATTCGTTCGCGTAGCGGAACGTTTTTCCACATTTTCTGAGCCGCTTTGGCATTCGCCAAAATGCTTTCAATCTGAGTTGCAGTACTATATTCGCGCTCCACATACACGGAGCCATCAACGGGAGAAATGACTTGAAATGTTTTCATTTGTTCGGTAAAAAGTAGGGCCGAAAATTACGGCTAATTTTTAAAATATTTTAGTTTTCAGAAGCACGAAGCCGTTCTTTTAATACTACCACCGCAAGAAAAGATTAGGCTATCCCAAAAATGCCAAGTCTGATGAGCATTTTTAGGAATCTCATCCCACGGCCCTTGAAAAAATCATTCAGTTCCTTGTCAAATGTATAGCTCACTGGCACAAGAAATAGCTATTTGGGTAAGATTGTTACAAAATGTGCCTAGCGATAAAAAGCAAAGGGACGAAAAAGCGACGGCGCTTGTGTGATTACCTCTATGGTATTACGACCAAGCGCAACAGGATAATATTTCAGATAAAGGCCTAAATAAGCTCCTCAATGAGATTGATTTTTAGTAAGTTTGGGTTTCATCAACCCCTCACTTTATGAAACCTACGCTACTAATCTTCACACTCTTACACTGTCTTTTCAGCACTGTATCCCGAGCACAAAACGGTTTTTCAATGGAGGCCGTCAAATCCTATCCTTTTCCCAATGAATTGACCGCCTCAGCCACGGGTTCTCGCATCGCATGGGCATTCAACGAAGAGGGGAAACGGAATATTTACGTGGCGGAAGGGCCCGACTTCAACGCCCGACGGCTCACCAACTATTTACAGGACGATGGTCAGGAACTCAGTAGTGTAGCATTATCAGATGATGGAAAATGGGTGCTCTATGTACGCGGCGGCGACCATGGCTCCAATTGGGGCGATGAACTCCCCGTCAATCCTACCTTTAGTCCTGCCCCTCCCAAAGTGCAAATTTGGGCAGTACCATTTGCCGGTGGCGAGCCCAAGCTCTTGGGCGAAGGCGAAGGCCCTGTTATTTCGCCCAAAAGCGATAAAGTAGCTTTCTCCAAAGGAGGGCAAATATACACCATTCCTATTGATGGCTCGGCGGCGGCAACGATGCTCTTTTCGGCCCGTGGCACAAACGGCACGCCAGTTTGGTCGCCCGATGGCAGTCGATTGGCATTTCAATCCAATCGCGTTGACCACAGTTTTATCGGTGTATATACCGACGCCCAAACTCCTATTGTTTGGATAGACCCACAATACAAACGTGACAACACCCCGCGTTGGTCGCCTGATGGAAAGAAATTGGCCTTTATTCGTACCAATGGACTGGGTGGCAAGCCCGATTCTATCCTCGTAAGGAAGCATATCCCGTGGTCAATCATGATGGCCGATGTAAGTACGGGAGAAGCAAAAGCCCTTTGGACCGCGCCTAAACGATTGAATGGCTCAGTGCCCAACACCCACGGAGGCCCCAATTTGCACTGGGCGGCCAATCGTATCGTTTTTCTTTCTTACCAAGACGGATGGCCGCATTTATATTCGTTAGCGGAGCAGGGCGGTGCGCCGCTGTTGCTTACACCCGGCAATTTTATGTGTGAACATATTCAACTCAGTGCCGATGGGAAAACGCTCGTCTTTGCCGCCAATGCAGGTACTGACGCTTTGGACATTGACCGCCGTCACGTCGTTAAAGTATCCGTAGACCGCGCAGATATGCAGATAATGACGCCTGGAACGGGCCTAGAATGGTTCCCCGTTTTGACGGGCGACGGAAAAACAATGGCCTTTGTCAGTGCTACTGCTCAACGCCCTCCTCTCCCTTCCGTAATGCCTGCCAACGGTGGAGAAATGAAAATCCTGGCTACCGACCGTTTGCCTACAACCTACCCAAGTACGGATTTGGTGACGCCAAAACAAGTGGTCTTCAAAACGCCAGACGGCGTAACGGTTCATTGCCAACTCTTTGAAAAAGCAGGAGGACCCGCCAAAAAGCCCGCCATTGTTTACGTTCACGGCGGACCACCTCGGCAGATGTTATTGGGGTGGAATTATGGTGATTATTACGCCAATGCTTACGCCATGAATCAGTATTTGGCAAGCCTCGGTTACGCAGTTTTATCGGTCAATTACCGTTTGGGGATTGGTTACGGCTACGAGTTTCACAATGCTAAAAATGGCGGTACCAACGGTGCTTCCGAATATATCGACATCAAAGTCGCTGGTGAATGGCTCGCCAAACAACCGCAAATTAATCCCAAACGCATCGGCATATACGGAGGCTCGTACGGCGGATTTCTAACGGCGATGGCCTTGGGACGCGACTCTAAGCTATTTGCGGTAGGCGTCGACATCCACGGCGTACACGACCGCACCATCGAGCGCACCCGCAACATTCTGATGCCCGACCAATACGAACGCGCTCCCGATGCCACCCGCGCCTTGGAGGTAGCCTGGAAATCGTCCCCGATTGCGTATATAAATACGTGGACTTCTCCCGTACTTTTCATCCACGGCGATGATGACCGCAACGTGCGTTTTAGTCAAAGTACCGACTTGGTACGCCGCTTAGAAGAAACAAAAGTACCCATCGAAACAATGGTGATTGTGGATGATACCCACCATTTTATGATGCACGCCAATCAGGTGAAAGTCAACAAAGCCATTGCGGCATTTTTTCAAAAGAAGTTATAAATCTCTTGCTTTTTTAAACAATCAAACCCCCGACGCGGAGAAATGACCTTTCGACGTCGGGGGTTTGATAAATATCTTTTCCAGCACTTATTCCGCTCAATTATCCGCCTCCTTCAATGGATTAAACTTTAGAATATACCCATCTTTACCATCGCCTTCGCTTGATATGTAAAGGGTTCCTTCGGGGGTAAAGCAGATTCCTTCGGGCTGCCGAAATTGTTTGGGGTCAAGGTCAATATTTTTTAGTGGTACCCCTCCCGCCGAGAAAATAACCAACCGATGCCCCGCCGAACTGAGCAAATATAGTTCTCCCGTTTTGGGATGAGAAGCAATGTCAGAGGGTTTAAAATCCTTCCAGTTTTTGCCTTTCAATCCTACTTGGTCAAATTGCTTTGCTTTCAATTCACGCTCTGTAAACACCCTTCGGCTCTTCAGGTCAAAAGAAAAAATGACCTTATCATCATCTTTTGCGGCTTTTTTGGAAGCTTCTTTTACCGCCAACCACAGGCGTTTGGTACCAAAGTCATACGTCAGGCCTTCGACGTCATTTTTTCCGGGCAGGCTAGTTTCAATTTCGCGGGTTTCTTTGTTACCAAGTTTAAAATTAAAAAGGGTTCCGTTGCTTTGCAAGACGTAGATTTCGTCGCCGATTTTCTCAATTCCTTCATAATCGCCGCGGGGTCCGAAACGGTGACTTTCCGTAATTTTTTGTTGTACCAAATCATACACAAACACTTCACCGTCTTCATCTTGCACGCACAAAAGTTGGTTTTCTGCATAAAAAGCCACCCCCGAAATCTCTTTTAGCTCTTTGGGCAAAACGTAGGTTTCAGCAGGCTGAGTCAAGTCATAGACAAACGTGGTCATCGACTTTGCTTCTTCCTTTTTTTCTTCTGCACTTGGGTTGCAGGACAGGATGCCTTTCAATAAAAGCAGGAAAGCAAGCACTCTCGTCACAATATTCATGGTCTATTTTTTTGGTTATCAGATGCAAACTACTAAAAACAAACCATTGACCGTAGTTATTACCCGTTATTCTGCTTACGGTGTTGTAATTAGAAGTTAAAAAGGCGGTACCGAGTTATGACAATCGGCACCGCCATCAAGCAGAAGAAGGTTTATAAGGCTCCTAAAATCAGGTCGCCTGTGTTTTGAGCAAAATGGATTTGAGGATTAAGCAGTGATACTCTCTATTCCTTTTTGCAGCGCAGTGTCCTGCATTCCTGGAACCGCCATACCTTCGGCACGAAAAACCGAAACGTCAGTAATTCCAATAAAAGCCAAGATAGTTCTCAAGTAAGACTCGGTAAAATCGTAGGTTTTCATCGGGCCTTCCGAATAAATACCGCCTGTCGCAATCGCCAAGTACACTTTTTTGTTTTTTAGCAATCCTTCTGGACCTTTTTCGGTAAAGGTAAACGTTTGGCCTTGTCTAACAATATGGTCAATCCACGCCTTTAGGTTGGACGGAATACCGAAGTTGTACATAGGTACTCCTATCACAATAATATCGGCGTCCATTACTTCTTTAATCGCTTGGTCAGAATGGCGAAGTGCCGTATTTTGGGCTTCGGTTCGGTACTCTTCGGGCGTAAAAAAGGAGGTAATGTGCGATTCTTCCAGATGCGGAAACGGATTTAGGGCTAAATTCCGGGTTTGAACCGTACTGCCGGGATAAGCGGCCTGTAATTTGGACACTACAGCATTTGATAATCTGACGCTAAAAGAATTCTCTTTTCCCGGGCTGGAGACAATGTTTAATATTCTTTTCATTTTTTACAGTTTTTCACTTGGTAAAACGATAAGTTAAGAAGTACTAACAAGATGAACAGCGCCAGGGCTAAGGCCCACAATTGTGTGTGTTTTTCATTAGGGTAAAGATTTAGAGTGGTAGAAAGAAATATAAAAAAGGCAATTGATTCCGTAAAAACGCACGATTATGTACAATACAGACCTGATTATGATAAACTCTATCCGTCTATCTATTCGCTAGCTTAGCAAGCTAGATATGGCCCTCAAAAGAAGAATTTATATACAGGCACTGCGGGCATTTTATCGATTAGTGGTGTGACTGTAATTGTTTTATGGCAATTTATTGATTTAATTGACTATTTAGCATATTTATTGCAAAAAAATATCTTATAATAAACCATAATAGCCCAAATTTAATCTAGATAGCACTTTTTAATAAACCAAAAAAACTAATAAGTATATTTTTTAAAGAGATTATTTTTTATACAAACTTTACAAAATTGATTGGGGAACATTTTGGCGCACCGCCTAAAAAATTTGATTCCTACACCTCAATGTCCTCGCCCCCAAACGGTTCTCTCAAAAATGATTAAGCCCTAGAATCAACCGAAAGCGTATTTTCTTTTACCGCTTATCCTTCCAAATCCCCCAACTATCCGCATTCACTTGATAATAGCAGGTGTATGGTCTTAATTTTCGAACTCTTTTAAACAGAGAGGCATTCTTTCATGCTCTTTTACACAGCCTTTTCTTCTTAACTCTTAACTATATGCCCAACATTCTCGAAGTTCACGATGTAGTAAAACAGTACGCTTCGCATCGCGCCCTTGATGGGGTAAGCTTAAATGTTCCCAAAGGCAGTATTTTTGGATTACTTGGTCCAAACGGCGCGGGCAAAACCTCACTTATCCGGATTATCACCCAAATCACTGCCCCCGACGAAGGCTACGTTTTGCTCGATGGCGAACGCTTACGCCCCGAACATATCCAACACATCGGTTATTTGCCCGAAGAACGGGGCTTGTACAAAAAAATGAAGGTGGGCGAGCAGCTTCTCTATCTGGCCCAGCTCAAAGGGTTGTCGGAACGAGAGGCCATGGATAAACTAAAAATCTGGTTTAAGAAATTCGACATCAAAACGTGGTGGACCAAAAGCATCGAAGACCTTTCCAAGGGAATGCAGCAAAAAATTCAGTTTGTGGCCACTGTCATGCACGAACCTAAACTGATTATTTTGGATGAACCATTTTCGGGATTTGACCCGATTAACGCCAACCTTATTAAAGACGAAATTCTCGAACTGCGCGACAAAGGAACAACCATCATTTTCTCTACGCACCGCATGGAGTCGGTAGAAGAGCTTTGTGACCACATTGCGCTGATTCACAAATCGCAGGTGATTTTAAAGGGGAGCAAAAAAGAGGTAAAAGATCAATTCAAGGAGCACAGCTACTCGGTGCGTTATCACGGAACGCTGGAATCACTGCCCGCTGATTTTGAAATTATCTCCCACAAAATCGACGACGAGCAAGTTAACAAAGCAAACATTCGGTTGATAGGCAACGCCTCCGTCAACGCCTTGGTGGGCAACCTCATCAGTCAGGTGGAGTTGGTCTCTTTTCACGAAAACATTCCTTCTTTCAACGATATTTTCATCAAAGCCGTTGGCGGTGAAATACCCGAGGAAATAAGCAGTCTACGGTAGCTCACTACCCCGCACAATCAACGATTTTTATTAATAAGCACTATTCGTTTTTGTGCTTATACTGCCCAAAAAGCACCTAATGATATTTTATAACTCCTCCTCGAAGCTATGAGAAATATATTCCTTGTCCTCAAACGCGAATATTTGGTACGTGTACGCAAAAAGTCATTCATCGTAATGACCCTTTTGACACCGCTGCTGATTGCTGCTTTTTACGGCATCATCATCTGGGCCGCCGTGGGTTCGTTCAACAATGAACGCAAAACCATTCAGGTCATTGACGAAAGCGGCTTGTTTAAAAATAAGTTTAAAAGCGACGCCAACACAACGTTTGAATTTATCAGCGGGCCGATTGCTACAGCCCAAAAACAACTAAAAGACAAAGAGCAGAACCTTCTGGTATTTATCCCCGCCGATATCATGGACCGACCGAAGGGCGTGCAAATCTATGCCGCCAAAAACATCGGCCCTATGCAACAGAACCGCATTGAAAAAATCGTTCAGCAGGAGCTTCGCAACATCAAACTTTCTAAAGCGGGCATTACCCAACAGGTTATCGAAGAAGCCAACATGAACGTTGACGCCCAGACTTTTAGCCTCAATGATGAAGGAAAAACGCAGTCAAGTAGCACTATTGCTGCGTACGTGGCGGGCTACGCGGCGGCTTTTTTGCTTTACATTTTTATTCTTATTTACGGAGCAGGAGTGATGCAAGGGGTGATGGAAGAAAAATCTAACCGTATCATTGAAGTCATTATTTCTTCCGTCAAGCCTTTTCATTTGATGATGGGCAAGATTCTAGGCGTAGCCGCCGTGGGCCTGACACAGTTTTTACTTTGGGGTATTCTTACATTTGGGGTAACAACCGCAACCCAAACGCTGTTTGGATTCAATCGATTTACAGCAACCCAAGAGGTGCTCAATAAACAGGCTGAGCAAGCCGACCCCGAACTAAAGAAAGAGATGGAGAAGTCGCAAAGCAATACGCTCAATACCGTAAATACGTTTATGGAATCAGCACAGTCATTGCCGCTGGCGCAAATATTCATTTGCTTCATTTTTTACTTTTTGGGAGGGTACTTGTTGTACAGTTCTCTCTACGCCGCTATCGGCGCCTCGGTCGAAAACCAACAGGAAGCTGGACAGTTTACTTTTCCTATCATGCTTCCTATCATTGCCTCCATCTTTTTTGCTCAGTTGTCCATCAATCAACCCGACGGCTCCCTAGCATTTTGGACGTCAATGATTCCTTTCACCTCACCCGTGGTAATGATGGCTCGGATTCCGTTTGGCGTACCCGCGTGGGAAATTGCCCTTTCGATGGTTTTGCTGGTCGTGGGGTTTGTGGGAACCACTTGGCTCGCGGCGCGTATTTATCGGATTGGCATTTTGATGTACGGTAAAAAGGTAAATTACAAGGAGTTATCAAAATGGATTTTTTATAAAGGATAAACGCGTCTGCCCTCAGATTGTAATAAAACCAAAAACGGTGCCACCATGATAGAAGTAAAAGCCGCCGAAAGCAAATCACAAAAGCCCAAAAAATCAGCCTTTAGAGAGTGGGTTGACTCCATTGTTTTTGCCGTTGTGGCGGCCACGTTCATTCGGTGGTTGCTCTTTACTCCCTACGTTATTCCGTCGTCGTCGATGGAGAAAACGATTCTGATTGGTGATTTTATTTTTGTGAGCAACCTCCATTACGGCGCACGAACACCCGCAACACCTTTACAGATTCCGCTGACGCATCAAACCATTTGGGGTACAAAAATCCCCTCTTTTTCGACCTTAATTCAGCTTCCTGTGTTCCGTTTGCCAGGCTTTACCGACGTAAAACGCAACGACGTAGTGGTCTTCAACTATCCAGGCGACCCCGATGAGCCTTTTGAAGACGTGGCTCGCGGCGACGGTGGCTATAAACACTTTCCTGTTGACTTACGCAACAACTTCATCAAGCGATGCGTGGCCGTCAGCGGCGATGTAGTTGAAATAAAAAAGGCCGTGGTGTACATCAACGGCCAACCCGCCGCCGTGCCGCCGACGGCAGTATTTTATTACCGTTTGGAATCTGGCGATTTGTTGGACGACCGTTTTTTTGAAAATGAAGACATTCAGGATTACGGAAATTATCCCCCCGACTCTGCCAAGCCCAATACATTTGTTTATCAGATTCGAACAACGCCCCAAATTGTTGACAACCTGAAAAAACACTCGTTCGTTCGCAGTATTACGCACATCAGTCAGTATGCTTCCAACACCGCCGAGGCGGGTATTTTTCCAAAGGCCATTCCTCAAAATCAGGAGTTTTGGGGGCCGATTCAAGTGCCTAAGAAAGGATGGACGATTCAGTTGGACTCCGCCAACGTAGCAAAATATGCCAACGCCATTAAATTTTTTGACCACAATGACCCCGCCAAAGTAGTGGTAAAGGATGGTAAAATTAGCATTGACGGCAAGATACTAACGAGTTATACTTTCCAACAGGATTATTATTTTATGATGGGCGACAACCGCTACGAATCGGCTGATTCGCGCTTTTGGGGCTTTGTTCCCGCCGACCATGTGGTAGGAAAAGCGCTCTTTACGTGGATGTCCATCGACCCGAATCCTAAGTCCATTTTGAATAAAATTCGCTGGAATCGGTTGTTCAGAGGGATTGAATAAAATCAACAAAGCATGGTTTTATTCCCCGCGATTTTTCTTTAATTTTGAAGAAAGCGAACTACTATGGCGGCAGAAACCCTTGTAACGGTCGAAGAATATTTTGAGTTGTTGCAAAAATCGGACGTAAAACTGGAATACACGGGCGGTGAAATCATTGACATGGCAGGCGCACAACCTGCGCATAATATCATCAGTGTCAATATCTCAGCTGAATTATTAAACTGCCTTCGTTCCAAAGGTTGTCGGATACTTAGTAGCGACCAGTTAATCAGGGTCGAAAGCTGTGAAAAATACACCTTCCCCGACTTAGTCATTGTGTGTGAGCAGCCCATTTATGAAAAATCACCCAACGGTTTAGCCGCGCTGTTGAATCCTGAAATTATCGTAGAGGTACTTTCTGACTCTACCGAATCCTACGACCGAACCGAAAAATTTGATTGTTACAAAACGATTCCTTCGTTTAGAGAATATGTGCTCCTTTCCTCAAAAAAGAAGCGAATAGAAGTACATAAAAAACTCAACGAAGCCGAATGGCTAAGCCGCGTATATACCGACAAAGACGAAACAATCAAAATTGACGAATGTGAAATATTCCTCGCCAATATCTACTACGCCGTTGAATTCGAGCCCATATCATAGCCCGCCTCCTTTTATTTAAACCAAGGTTGCCAATCCAACCGATATTTTAACTCACTCTTTCTTTGGCCCACGACTTTGGCGGGGCTGCCCGCCACAATGGTCATCGGAGGTACATCTTTGGTCACGATACTACCCGCCGCCACTACGGCCCCACGCCCAATACGAACGCCTGGCATAATGGTAGCGCGGGAGGCAATCCACACATAATCCTCGATGAAAACATCCTTTCCCACCACGCCGTGAAAGTCATCATGCGGGTCGTGGGAAAGCGTCCAGATGTTTACTTCTTGGGCAATGTCGACGTTGTTTCCAACAATAAGTTTGCCACCACGCCCGTCCAAAAGGCAGTATTTGTTGATGAAACAATAATCACCGATTTCGATATTTTTCCCGTCTCGAAACTCCGCTTTCATCATCACAAATCCGCCTTTACCCAACCGCTTAACGGTTTGTTTGACGAAAAATCGTCGTATGGCATAAACCGGAATGTACATAATCCATTCCCTGAATACGTAGTCTTTGAAGGCAAAAAAAGCAGTATAGAGCTCGATTAAGGTTTTCTTCATGTGTCAAAATTAAGGAGTTTACCCTAACTTTGCACCATATAAAACGCAAAACGACCTTGAACAAAATATACGACATCACCGTCATAGGGGGAGGAATTGTGGGTCTTGCCACCGCCTTAAAAATAAAGGAACAAAGTCCGCACTTAAAGGTACTGGTCATTGAAAAAGAACACGAAGTGGCCGTTCACCAAACAGGACACAATAGCGGGGTGATTCACTCAGGCCTCTATTATAAACCCGGCAGCCTAAAAGCCACCAACTGCATCAAAGGCTACAGAATGCTGGTGGATTTTGCCGAGAAAGAAGGTATTCCTTATGACCTTTGTGGCAAAATCGTGGTCGCGACTCGCCCCGAACAAGTATCTATTTTGGACGGGCTATACGAGCGCGGCGCCCAAAACGGCCTGACGGGTTTTAAAATGCTGGACGCAGCGGGTTTGCGCGAATATGAGCCGCACGTAAAAGGAATCAAAGGTTTTTTTGTGCCGCAAACGGGCATTATCAACTATAAAGTAGTCTGTGAGAAATACGCCGAAAACTTCCAGAAATTAGGCGGGCAAATCAACTTTGGCCAGCGCGTGATTGAGATTCGCCAAAGCGACCACCTCTCGATGGTGATTACAGCCCAAAATTTTTACGAAACCAAATTGGTCATCAACTGCGCCGGATTGTATTCTGATAAGGTGGCCCAATTTACGCAACAAACCCCGATTGATTTACGCATTATTCCGTTTAGAGGTGAATATTTCGAAATCAAACCCGAAAAACAATACTTGGTTAAAAACCTGATTTACCCCGTTCCAGACCCAAATTTCCCCTTTTTGGGGGTGCATTTTACGCGCATGATTGGCGGGGGCGTAGAGGCGGGCCCCAATGCCGTGTTGGCTTTCCGACGCGAAGGATACAAAAAACTGGACATCCACGCCCGCGAATTGTGGAAAACCCTGACTTGGCCCGGATTCCAGAAAGTAGCCGCCAAATATTGGCAAACAGGACTGGGAGAAATGTATCGTTCGTTTTCAAAAGCGGCGTTCACCAAAGCCCTGCAAGAACTTATCCCCGAGATTCAGGAATCCGACCTCATTCCAGGTGGCGCGGGTGTCCGCGCTCAGGCCTGCGACCGCAACGGTGGCTTGTTGGATGACTTTAGCATTATTGAGCGCCCCAATGCCATCAATGTATGCAACGCCCCGTCGCCAGCGGCTACCTCCTCGCTTTCTATCGGTCTAACGGTAGCTGAGTTGGCCCTGAAAAGGTTTTAAAAACGTAGAGCCGCAATAAATTGCGGCTCTACACATACCATTAAAAATCATGGTTACGGTCTTACTTTAACACTTCTATTTCAAACAATAACGGTGAGTAAGGCATGATAACATTGCCAGAACCCTGCACGCCGTAGCCGAGTGAAGAAGGGAAAATTAAAGTCGCTTTTTCGTTATAACGCAACTTACTGATTCCTTCCTCAAAACCCTTTATCACGCTGCCCCCGCCAAGGCGTACCTGAATTTCGCCCGAATCAAATTGTTTGTCATTCAATAACTTACCCGTATATTTTACCCGAACTACATCGCCCGGAGCTACTTTGGCATCAGTGGTGGTGGTGGTCTGAATAAAACGTAACCCCGTAGAAGTCACTTCCGTCACGGTCAGTTTTTTCTCCGTTATGTAGTCGTCAATTTGCTGATTTTCATTACGTACTTTCACCAGTTCCACGTCGGCGCCAAGCGCTGAATAAGCAGGTAGAATATCATCTGACTGCGCCCCAAAAGCCAAAAAGTGATTCATAAGCAACAAAGCCCGGTCGCCAGTGCGCATGATGGAGAGGGCTTCGTCCATACCCGGAATGAGCGAATTGACGCCGTAAATGTACGTAAAAGGCTTATCCTTGAGGCGCTCGGTGCTATCAATTTTGGCACCAACTCCATTCAACTTAAACAAGGTATAATGAATCGAAATCTGATCACCGATGTTGGGTTTCAGTCCCGTAGGATTAGTAGCCGTAAACTTGTAATAAAGCCCCGTAGCACTTTTTTCCATCGTAAGATTATTGGCGCTGATATAGCTTTGAATCTCTTTTTCGTTCAATTCATAATTCTTTTCAGCCTCATTTTCCAGAACTTTCTGGCAAGACACCATACTCAATGCGGCCAAAACCGCCACTACTAATTGCTTCATTCGTTTGAAGTGCTTTTGCACGATTTATTAGTTATTCAGTTTAATTTTTGAGAAAAACTACCCAACAATAACGCGTTGCAACTCTTCCCATTTCCAGTATTGCTGCGCCATTGATTGGATATCCTCTGCCGTTACGACGCGCAAACGTTGGATATAGTTGGAATAAAAATCCACATCCAAACCTTCCAACACCATAAGCCGGACACGGTCTGCGATTTCAAAAGGGGTATTTAACGAGCCTGCAAACTCCCCAGCCAAGTAATTTTTAACCACTTCAAGCTCTTCGGCAGGAACAAACTCATTCTGCATGATACCAATCTCTCTTTGAATTTCATCCAAAGTGGCCTGCGCAAATTCTTTCTTTACGTCGGTTCCGACGACCCAGTATCCCTCCTGACGCATCGGCACAACGCTCGCCGAAATCCCGTATGTAAAGCCCTTTTCTTCCCGGATATTTTTCATTAACCGCGAACCAAAATAGCCTCCAAACACCTCATTAGCTACCACCATCCGATAAAAATCTGGATGCTGACGCTTAAAAAGTCTACGTCCTACCCGCACAGATGACTGAACTGCGTCCTCTTTGTCCAACCAATACGACTCCGTTTGGGAAACAATCTCGGGCGTTATAGTCGGCAGAAGTGGCTCGGAAACAGAATGTTGTCCTAAAAACCTATTCACAAGCGCAATTTCTGCCTCACCGACCTGCCCTGATAAGAATACGCGAAACGGCCGGGCTTTGATGCGTTGATGATAAAAATTTTCCAAATCAGACGTCAGTAGCGCCGTGATTCGTTCTTCTTTTTGCACTCTTCCGTACGGGTGCGCCGAACCAAAAAGCCGCTCCTTGAAAGTATTGGTCGCTACATAAGCGCTTTTTTCAAGATTAACCCGCAGATTTTGGAGCGTGATATTGCGTATATCATTAAACTCTTTTTCGGGAAATGTGGCCTCGTGCAGCATCTCCGACACCATTTCTAAGATCGTTTCTAAGTGCTTGGTCAAACCGTACACCATTACATTGGCGCGGTCGGGGGTATGGCTCAACTCCAAAAACGCACCTATTTGGTCAAAATGTCCGCTTATTTGGGCCGAAGTATGATTTTGGGTTCCTTCAGAAAGCATCTTTACCGTAAAAAACGATGCTCCTTCTACTTGTTCATGCCAGGTTCCTGCTTCAAACAACACCTCCAAACGAACCACGGGTTGTTCGCCGACATTGATGACGTAAAGCGGTTGGCCATTGTCCAGCACCACCGATTGGGGAGTAGGAAACTGTACCGTTTCAATGGTACGAAAATCAGGTGCCAATGTTCTATCTAATTGCATACTGCTTGGGTGTTCAGATTTTGAGAGTGCAATATTACGGACTGTTTTTGTTTCGATGAACGTTTTCATTAAAATCGCACTGTATAATACAAACCCGCTCGCCCTCCACTATTCACTTTACTTCCGATGATCAACTTTATTCTTGCTGTTGTTTTTACAGTTTCTCTGTACTTGATTATGCGGTCATTTACAAAATACCGCGTCAATCCTCTCCACGCGGTCATTTTCAATTATTACACCTGCGTAGCAATGGGGCTCGCGTTGATGCCCGACCGCAGTCATTATTTCAGTGCTGATTGGACCTCCACCCCTACTTTACTAACACTGGCACTCGGTACAATGTTCGTCATCGTATTTGTCCTTATTGGTTTTACCACTACCAAAGTGGGGGTAACAGCCGCATCGTTGGCGGGAAATATGTCGCTCGTCATTCCTGTATTGTTTGGACTGTTTGTCTTCAAAAACAACAACAAAGACTTTACTTTTCTGAACTACATGGGCTTATTGGTGGCCCTGTTAGCATTGGCGTTTAGCACCATAAAAAAAGAAGGCAGCAATCATTCAACCAAAACGGGCTGGGTGTTGTTTTTGCCAGTGTTATTGTTTTTGGGAAGTGGCACCAACAACACGCTTATCAACTATGTCAGCGCCACCTTTTATCGTCCTGAGCAATCGGCCCTTTTCACCGCGCTGGCTTGCACGGGAGCGATTTTGGTAGGCACCGTTTTTTTGATTTTTAAGGTACTAACAGCCAAGGAAAAAGTAAGCCTACGGAGCATTGTCGGAGGATTAATTCTGGGCGTTCCCAACTTTCTGTCTTTCTATTTTCTTTTGGGAGCTTTGAGTGATTTTGGCAATAGCGCGGCCTTTGTTTTTCCTATTTACAATGTACTGAGTATGCTTATGTCGGCCTTTTTGGCGTGGATTTTATTTACAGAAACCCTCCAGCCACTCAACAAATTGGGCTTGGTTCTGGCAGTAGCGGCTATCTTTTTGATTTCGTACCAAGAGATATTGGGCGCATTTTGATTTCTGCAGAATATATCCTTCGATTATCTGAACAATCTTCCCTAACGGTTGGTTATAACGCTGTAATACTCACCCAAAACCATGTAACCGATGGCAACCATTAAATTACTTTTTGTTATGCTTTTATCAATCATTACGGGCCTTTTTGCCGATAAAAAAGAAATCAAATCCAACACCGAAAACATTAAACCGACTGCCTCTGTGTACGATTACAAAATGAAAGCCCTGATGGGCAACGAAGACATTTCACTGAGCAAATACAAAGGCAAAAAAATCGTGTTGCTCAACGTAGCCTCTGCCTGCGGATACACTCCTCAGTACGCAGACTGGCAAAAATTCCATGAGCAATACGGCGACAAAATCGTGGTTCTGGGTTTTCCTGCCAACAACTTCGGGTCGCAAGAATCTGGCTCTAACTCAGAAATTGCCACTTTTTGTCAAAAAAACTACGGAGTTACATTCCAAATGTTCTCTAAAATTGACGTAACTGGCGAAAACCAACATCCGTTGTACCGCTGGTTGTCGACCAAATCACTTAATGGCTGGAACGACAAAGCCCCGTCTTGGAACTTTTGCAAGTATGTGGTAGACGAAAATGGAAAACTGACCCACTTCTTTGCTTCTAAAATCAAACCAACCGACGACGAATTCAAAAAAGCCGTAGGGATTTAATATCAATGTCATATTTCCGCAAAAGAGGGGAATTGAAAGTTAATATAACTTTCAATTCCCCTCTTTTTGTAGGTATTGTTTTAAAATAGGTCGGTATTGAAACAATTTTGCAATTTTGTTTCAGCATACTACTGCCGCTTAGGCAATCCACCTTCATTTTTTAACGATGCAACATTTCATTTCCGTTCACGATGTCACCGACATTGATGCCCTTGTGCAAGAAGGCCTTCGGCACAAACAATCTCCTTTTGCGTTTGAACACTTAGGTAAACACAAAACCATCGGTTTGTTGTTTTTCAACCAAAGTCTACGGACGCGCCTAAGCACCCAGCGCGCCGCCCAAAATCTGGGCATGAACACCATGGCGCTCAATGTAGGGCAGGACAGCTGGGGATTGGAATTGGAAGAAGGCGTAGTCATGGACGGCAACAACGCCGAGCACGTAAAAGAAGCAGCAGCAGTGATGGGAAAATACTGCGATATTTTGGCCGTGCGGGCATTTGCGGGCTTACAAGACCGCGAAAAAGACTATGCCGAAACGGTCATGACGCAGTTTAAAAAATACGCGGGTGTGCCCATTGTCAACTTGGAATCGGCCACACGGCATCCCTTGCAATCGTTGGCCGATTGTATCACCATCGAAGAATACAAAACTACGGCCCGCCCTAAAGTTGTTTTGACATGGGCCCCGCATTTTAAAGCATTGCCGCAGGCCGTCGCCAATTCGTTTTGTGAATGGATGAACCGCCGCGATGTAGAATTCATAGTAACGCACCCCGAAGGCTATGAATTATCTCCCAACTACGTGGGCAACGCTAAAGTGATTTACAATCAGGACGAAGCCTTTGCTGGCGCTGATTTTATTTACGCCAAAAACTGGTCTTCGTACCAAAACTACGGCCAAGTGCTTACAAGAGACCCGTCGTGGATGATTACAAAACAGAAAATGGAATTGACCAATAACGGCAGGTTCATGCACTGCTTGCCCGTAAGACGCAACATGAAAGTAACCGACGAAGTCCTTGATAGTGAACAATCTATCGTAATAGAACAAGCCGGCAATCGTGTATGGTCAGCGCAAGCAGTATTGAAGCGAATTTTGGAGGAATTGGGTTAAAAGTTAGAAAATAAAGAAGTAAGCGAAAAATTTAGCGCTTAATCACTCACCTACCATTGATTACCCGCTGTCGTATTATTTTCGGGAGCGGGTATTTTTATTTATATTTCAGAAAAAAAATACGCTTATAAACCACTGTATACCAACACTTTTGCACTTCACATCCTTCAGTTTATTATTTTTCTGTTCCCACAGTGTAACCTTTCCCCTCTCGTTCAGTAATCTCTCAATGAAAACCCAAACAGCCCATGACCGACGAACAGGCCATGTATGCCGTAAGCCAAGGAGATTTAGACAAGGCGGCCATCTTGTACGAACGCTACAAAAAGTCGTTGCTGAACTTCTTCCTTTACCGACAAAGCGACCGTGAAAATGCCCGGGATTTGACCCAACAGGTATTTCTGCGCATGTTGCGCTATCGGCATACGTATCGTGAAGGCGCCTCGTTTCGTACGTGGGTGTTGGAGATTGCCCGAAATGTTTTTTTTGATTACCTCAAACAAAACCCGACGTACTCCGACCTTGCCGATGTTCCGGACATGGGTGAGTCGTATGACGAAACAGAAGAGCAGCACCAGTATTTGCATAACGCATTGGCCCAGTTGCCCGACCAATACCGCGAAGTACTGTTGCTGAGCCGGTTTCAGAATATGAGTTACGAAGAAATCGGTCAAACGCTGGGTCTGTCGGTCGCCAATGTGAAAGTACGGGTGTTCAGGGCCATGCAGAAATTACGGGATTTATATTTTAACGTAAGTAGTGAATAGCAAAGAAGAGAGAAATAAAATCGGCCATTTCTCAAAACTTCTTCAACGATTAGCAAACGTAAAAAGACGATGTTAAACGAACAAATCATAACGGACTACCTGATGGGGCATCTTTCTGAGGCAGAACGGGTTGTGTTTGAGCAGCGGCTTACTTCCGACCCCGTTTTGCGGAAAGAAGTGGAAGAGTTGAGGCGCGTTTGGCAGGACCTCCAAAACGCCGAAGCAGAAACCGACGACGAAATGGATGCCGTGTTCTATCGTTCGCTGCAAGGTGAAAAAATGCTTGAAACTACGATTGTGGCACTCAAGCCTCAGCCGTGGCTTACGTACCTGAAGTATGCCGCTGCGGTAGCGGGTGTGGCTATTACGTTTTGGCTCGGCCGTCAAAGTGCGCCTACTCAAATTGAATACCGTACCATTACCGCCACGTCACCCGTTCCGAAATCCATTGACCGCCCACAATCATTACCCGAAACCGTAGCAGAGACGGTCAATTTAACCGACCCACCGAAGAAAAAGCCAAAAGAAGAAACGATTTCCCAGCAAATTGCGACGCTGCGACGGGAGATGAAAATGACGCAGGAATTGGTGATTTTAAGTCTTTTGAAAGACCAATCGGCTTCTGAACGACTCAAGGGGCTTAATTATGCAGCGGCGCTCAACAACCCTAAACCGGCCGTTATTCAGGCCTTATTAAAAACCCTGCGAGAAGATGAAAGTTTGAACGTGCGCCTCTCCACCATCGAAACACTGGAACGATTTAAACAAACCGACGAAGTCAAAAAAGTATTGGTCAATCAACTTACCCAAACATCCGAGCCTACCGAGCAAACAACACTCATCGAAACACTGGTGCGAATGCGCGTAAAAGAAAGTTTGCCCATCTTTGAACAACTTCAAAAAGACGAAAAAGTGGACAGGTCCGTGCGGCTTTTGGCCGGAAGCGGTATCGGAGAACTGGCCATGATTACTGATTAATGTACGCATACCTATTGCCCCAAAAGGGCCCAAAATCACTCAATTCAAAACTAAATAACTTCTCATAAAGCCATGCATAAATTCATGCTTTTCGTGTGTACGTTGGCCATTGCCAGCAGCACTTTTGCCCAAGACACCAAAACCTTCAAGACCAAGTTTAGCGGGGCCAATAAACGGGTAATTATGGACATCGACGCCAAACAACTTGACATTGAAGGATATAAAGGCGACGAAATCATTATCGAAGCCCAAAATGTACCCGATGTACCCAAAGAAGCCGACGGCCTCCGCCCGTTGTCGGCGGGAGGCGTAGACAATACAAACCTTGGTTTGACGGCCAATGCCAACGGCGATGTGCTTAAAATCAACGTGGTGATGAAAGGAAAAGCCACCTATAAAATTAAAATTCCGCAAGAATTATCATTGGTGGTGAAAAAGCGCAACTCTTGCTCTTGCAACGAATTGGGGATGTCTATCTCAGGCATGGAAGGGAGCATTGAGGTCAACACCAATTACGAAAATATTACGCTTACTGACGTCACTGGCCCAATTGTAGCCAACTCCAGCCAGGGCAAAATCAAAGTGATTTACGACGAAAAAATGCCCGAAAAGCCTTCTTCTATTGTCAGTTACGGCGATAATATCGACGTGACTGTTTCGGACAAAGCAAAGGTATTGTTCAGCATCAGTTCTTCCGAGGGCAACATGTTTACCGACTTGGATTTAAAACCCTACACCCCTGACCCCAAATCCTTAGAAGAAGAAAAGAAAACAGCCGAGAATGTGCGTGAAATCGCAAAAAAAGCCCAAATGGACCGCGAAATGGCCGCTAACGCGTGGAAGTCAAACGGTGAACCCACAGTAGTCGTTGGTCAACCAATACAGGGAACGACTAGCGGAGCCACAACCATTCGTGGTAGTGCTTCGGCGCCCAATGTGGTCGGAATCAGAGCGTACGGGGGAGATAACAATGTCGTTATAGCTGGTCAAAACGCCACCTACTATTCATTCTCGGATGGACAATATAAATTCTGGGACAGCGACCGCAACGCCCCTAAGTACGTCCTCAATGACCCACAAACCAAAATTTCGATTCGCACTACCCACGGCAATGTATATCTGCGCAAAAAGAAATAAACATCCTAACTTTTGAGAGCAAATACAAAAAAAGAGCCGCAAAGTGTTTGCGGCTCTTCTGGTTTATCACCCAATCGTTTAGACTAATTTCCAGCCGTCGCGGTAAGGACGTGACACAAATTGGTTGGCGTCTTCGAAGTTAGTAATCTTCATATCTGTGCCGTTCCACAATAGTTTCTTGCGTCCGTAATAATCAAAGCCATTGCCTTGCGCCTTGCGGAGCATGTAGCTACGGATGGCCAAGTTACCCATCAACACCGTTTCGGTCAATGGCCCAGAGTAATCAAAAGATGACATCAAACCTTTGTGCTTATCGCTGCCAAAACCTGCTTTACAAGCTTCTGTCCAGTGGATTTGATGGCCATACTCAGGCATATTGACCGGCGCAGCATATTTGCTGTCTTTCGCCATCACGATTTTATCCCCGTTTTTCATATAAATCTTAGGGTTATTACCGTACATATCGCAAGCAATAATACCCTTCGTTCCTATCATTAATACCCCGTTTGCACCGTTACCATCGGTGCTGAGCGGCTCACTTGCCGGAATCCAATCGGGGTGGAAAGGCCGCAAACCGCCATCCATCCAAATCATTTTCATTTCGGTTTTGTTCTTGGCCGTAGCGGGGAACTTAATCTCAACCGACGACGACGGCGGACAACCTTCTGGAATATATTCCGGCTGCCAGTCTTTGATAAACACTGAGCCTATACTGCATTCCACTTCGGTAGGATAATTAAGCCCTAATACCCGGAAAGGAGTATCAATGGTGTGGCAACCGATGTCACCCAACGCTCCTGTTCCAAAATTCCACCAGCCGCGCCATTTGAACGGATGATAGCCAGGGTGATAATCTACCCATTGGGCCGGACCTACCCATTGTTCCCAAGCAATGCCTTCGGGCATATCGGGCTTGCCCGAAGGTGTAGGGATTCCCTGTGGCCATACAGGGCGGTTCGTCCAAATCTGTACCGTATGTACAGGGCCTACCAAACCTTTGTTGAACCACTCAACCATTTGAAGCTGAGCAGGGTTTGATGCTCCTTGGTTTCCCATTTGTGAAACAACCTTGTACTTACGGGCTGCCTCGGTCATCATCCGTGCTTCGTAAATATTATGCGTAAGGGGTTTTTGTACATAAACGTGTTTGCCCAATTGCATGGCCGCCATTGCAATGACCGCGTGGTTGTGGTCGGGAGTTGAAATAGTGACCGCGTCAATATTTTTCCCTTCTTTCTCAAACATCACCCGCCAATCTTTGTATTTTGCGGCGTTTGGAAAGCGCTCGATAGACTTGGCGGCTTGCTTGTAGTCTACGTCACAAAGAGCCGTTACGTTATTAACGCCGTTGTTAGACGCATTAAAAATATCACTCGTTCCTTTTCCTCCCGCACCGATGGCGGCCAAATTCAATTTGTCTGAAGGAGCCGTAAAGCCCTTCCCTAATACGTGGCGAGGAACAATAAAAAAACTACCCACGGCCATCGCACTTTTCTGGACAAAGTCCCGGCGCGATACCGTCATGTCTTTTGGTTTGGATTTCATCTCTTGTTAAAGGTTTGTTTTAAACTACGAACAGACGAATACAAAAGCAGGCTCAGCTGAGTAGCTACCGTTGTATGAAATGGTTTTTTAAAAAATATGAATAAACAATGCTTATTTTTGACTTTCCGAAAAAAACCACCACAAAAGAAATACGCCGTTATAACACCGTTGGGCTATTGTTTGGCGTTAAAGATTCGTTCAGTGTAGTGATAAAAAAGTGTATGATACCTAAAACGATTATCGCCGGGGTCCTTATGACCCTGGGAGTGACTGGTTATGGTCAAACGAAAATAAGCCCTTTTGAACGAAAATTCATTGACCGTGGCTTGGTAGATGTTCAGAAATTGGACCCTACCCTCAAAGTAGAATTGAAGTATTCTACCACCGACAATTTTATCAAAGAAGATGTTTACGGCGATTTAGAGCGGGCGTACCTGCAACCCATGGCTGCCGAAAAACTGGTAAAAGCCAATAAATTTCTGAAACAAGAAAAACCCAGCTATACGCTTTTGGTCTACGACGGTGCCCGCCCTCGGAGTGTGACCAAGATTTTTTGGGCGCGCATGAGCCACTTACCTTACAACCGTCGCGAAGATTTTGTGGCCGACCCCGCTCGCGGCTCAATCCATAATTTTGGCTGCGCCGTCGACCTGACCATTGCCGATGAAAAAGGCCAACCGCTGGACATGGGCACCATTTTCGACTTTTTTGGGGAACTTGCCGAGCCACGCCGCGAAGCCGCTATGCTAAAAGCGGGCAAACTTACCAAGCAACAGTTAGAAAATCGTAAATTGCTCCGACGCGTAATGATAAAAGCGGGCTACACGTCTATTCAGACCGAATGGTGGCACTACAATGCCATGTCGAGAGAGAAAGCAAAAGTTAAATATGGGTTTATTGAGTAAACTATGCTTCTTCTCAACCTATTTCACGCTTTTTGGTTAACTATTTCGGGTATTTCTGCGGATACTACTGAAAAGATCATAGTGCGTCAAGTAAACTTTACGGGCAATTTCCGCACGCGTGAACGCATCATTCAACGTGAGATGGAGGTGCGGGCGGGCGATACGCTTACACGACAGAAGCTGGACTCGCTGCTCGAATACGACCGTCGTAAAATCCTGAATACCAACCTATTTGTCACGGTCGAATTAAAACAAAAACCCGTAGTCGACACCACCCAACTCGTATACATTACCGCCGATGGCAAGCGTATCGGCAATCTAAAAGAGATTGACCTTGACGTCATTGTAAAAGAGCAATGGTACATGCTGGCGTTTCCAGTATTTCAATTGGCCGACCGCAACTTTAATGAATGGTGGTACGAACGCGACCGGGATTTTAGCCGAACGATTTACGGCGTTTATGCCCTGCACCAAAACCTGACTGGCAATAACGACCGCCTACGGCTGCGGGCGGAGTTTGGTTTTATCCCCCGTTTAGACATTTATTATTCAACGCCTTATCTCGACAAAAAGCAAAGAATGGGCTTGACCATCGGCATCTTACGGATTACAAATCGCACCTTGGCTTACCGTACCAATCAGGATAAATTGATGTTTTTGGGCAGCGAAAGTCGCACCCGCGAGCGAATTGTACCGTACCTGACCATTACCCACCGGCCCAAATTTTACGGTCATCACTCGTTTAGCGCCCAATATTCCATTACTTCCGTCACCGACACCATCGCGCGCCTCAACCCGAATTATTTTCTCAATGGCATCAAACGTCAAAATTACCTTCAACTTTCCTATTCGCACTTTTATGACCGCCGCGACCGTGGACAATACGCCCTGAAAGGCTTTTATTACGGTTTTAATGTCAGTCAATCGGGCATTTTACCCAAGGATGACGTCCATTTATCCGAAGCTACGCTTAGCTTCGGGCACTACGTTCCTTTGGCCAAAAAGCTTTTTTTCAGTTACCAGACCAAAGCTAAATTTTCAACGCCAGGGAAGCAGCCATTTTTGCAGATTCGCGGCTTAGGTTACGGTGGTGATTTGGTGCGAGGATACGAACTGTACGTGGTTGACGGGCAGCATTTTGGCTATGTAAAAACCAATCTTCGGTATCAATTGCTTAACCGCACATTTAACCTGAGCAAGCTCATCAAATTTCGTCAGTTTAATACCTTTCCGCTCGCCATTTATCCCAATATTTACGCCGATTTTGGATATTCTCGTAACCAATACCCGGAGCTTAACAACAGCAAATTGGCCAATCGCCTTTTGGCAGGTGGAGGTATCGGCATCGACTTCGTATCGTGGTACAATTTTGTGGGGCACCTCAATTACTCCATCAATCACCTCGGAGAAGCACGGCCTTATTTTTCATTTGGTCGGGAGTTTTAACTCTTCTTTGAACTTCTCACTTTACCTCATACACCCACGCATCTTTCGCTACGCTGAATTCAGCCGTGCCGATAGCGGTGGTGGTGGCGCGGTAACCCATCATAAAACCAACGCGGTTGTTACGCCCCACGGCCGTTACGTTGGCACTTCCTTCGCCCGGATAGTCGGTCAGGTAGCTCCAAGTATCCGCTTTGTCGTCGTAGAGCCACAAATCTCGGTAGCCTTCACCCGTTTTCACGTCGATACCCAATCCATACACCCCGCCTTTGGTCATCGAAATCGCCGAGCCTCGCTGACGGCCTTTGAAGGGTGTATTTTTCCGGACGGTCCACTGATTCTTATTCGGGTCAAATGCCCACAGGCTTCCTTCCTCTTCGGAAAGAATAAACCCTTTTTCTCCCGCCGTAAAGGCCAACAACTTTTTTAGGGATTTTTGGGGAAATTCGGCGCCAGAGACCAAATCCCAGCCCGTTGGAGTCGTACGATTTTGGTACTTCCAGAGGCGGTATTGATTGCCCACTTCAAGCACATACAAATCGGGGAGATTGGCACCGATGGCAAATTGTACCGTAGGCACATCGCCGCCCGGATAGTCGAGGGCCGCACCGTCTCGGTAATCATCAAAAAACTTTTGGTACGTGTAGGTGGGGCTTGGTTCGGGCGAATAATAATAGCCACCACCAAAGAAATACGTAGTTTGGTCAGAATAAGGCAAATAAATGGGATTATAACGCGCCGGCAACGACGTTGTCCCGCTTCGATTGGCCTGCCATTCGCCACTCCCAAAATAATTCCACTGCTGCCCCGTGCTTTCGGAAGCGAGATTCGTGCGGGTAAATACGGAAATACCCAACCCTCCATACGACTCGCTCATCCAGCCGTAGGGCAGCGGTTGGCCGTCAAATTTGAGGGAAGCCAATTGTCGCCAACCTGTACTCAACACCACGCTACGTTCATTGCTGTACAGCACATCCGAACCTTTTTTGGAATACAACCGAAAATAATACCTCTGCCCAGCCTTCAGGTTGCTGATGGTTCCCGACAATGTTGTACCACTCGATTGAAGCGGCACCTGCTGACTCCCTACGGTGGGTTTCGCGGTGGTGCCGTACACTATCCCAAACTGAACGTCTGTATTGACCGAAATTTCGCCCTGAATGGTAACGGAATTTTTGGCAAAATCGGGCGTAACGGAGAGCAGTTTGAGGGTTTCGAGGGGGGCGGTTTCTTCGTTGATAAGCGCAGGCTCACACGCAAATGCCAGCCCCACTAGAATTGTCCAATAAAATAGCGAGAATGTTTTCATGGTGGAGGTGTTTTTACCAACCGCTTGGTTTGAAAGGAGTAGTACCAGGAAAAAGATTGGTGCATCCTCCCGTAGGAACAAAAGGCTGGGATGAGACTTCAATGCGTTGCCGTTTGGCCTCGTCGGTTTCAAAAACAATGAGGCGTTTTTTGGAAACAGCCGAAGCACCAAAATATCCTAACGCCAATTTGTTGGGGTTTGTTTTAAGCGAAATGTTGCCTTCTACGGGACTAGGCAGCGGGTCGAAAATGCTGCCCGTACGGGTCAATTGTTCGTTCATCCGTCGCCAAAATTGGTATACCTCGCGTGACAGCGACATCTGCGTCACTTCGATTAAATATTGCCCGTTGGAATAGGCTGGACTGTAAAGCATCAGCCTATTTTGAATGGTATTTCCGTCAAAATCAATGTCGGTTTCGATGTCTATCGTTTCTTTCTTAAAAGATTGCCAACACTGTTTGTTTTCCATCACCCCCGAAAAAGGATTAAGCACTCCCGTCGCCAAACGCATCCGGTAGCCGATGGCCTGCCAACGGTAATAATTGGAGACGTCTTTGGGGTCTTTAGCATCCAGAAATACGTTGTATCCCACGCGCTGGTCGCCGTTACCATTTTCGGTAAACTCACTGTACAATTTATCAATTTCGGGCACTGCCATTAATTTTTCAGAACTTGATTCATACACTTCGCCATTGGGAAGTTCTACCGTAAGCGTATACGAACGCCCCACCCGACCCCAGTATTGCGGGTCGTTCGTTTGGTACTTACCAGGCTCTTCCAGTACCTGCTCCAATTGCGTTTTCAGGCCTTGGTCATCTGTGATGCTAACACGAGCACCGCTGACGGCCTGATTTTCGTTGATGCGGTTAGAAGCTTCATATACGCCCGTGTAGGTGAGCTTGACGTTGTAAGGCGGTGCTTCATTCGTAATCATTCCATCTACGACCAAAACGGGATTTTCGACCCGCAGGGCAAGGTCAATTTCTCGAATACAGGAAACGAGCAACACGGAAAATACGCTTGCCAAAATGAATTTATTATATCTATTTCTGATGATTCTCATGCCAATGAATGTAATTGTGAAGTGAGATTTTGGGAGACAAGTTGGAGGCTTCGCTCGCCTGAAATCACTAAAAATTGTAGTTCCACGATAACGCAGGGACAACGCTGCCAAACACCGCCAATTGATAAGCCCGCGTTATGCGGTTAAACCGAGCAAAATAGACCGAGTAAGGATTCTCCCGTCCGTAAACATTGTACAACGAAAACACCCAAGTACTGTACCGCAATTGTTCTTTATTCTGCCGGGTATTCTTGGTAATGGCCCAGTCGAGGCGGTGATAATCAGGAATTCGGTCGGCGTTGCGACGCGAATAGTTAATCAACGGATAGCCCGCTACGCTGTAATTACCGTCGGGATAAATGGCAGGGCGGCCAGTATTGTACGTAAAATTGGACGACATCGACCAACCACGCCCCAACGTAAGGTTTGCTGCTACGTTGAGAATATGCGGTTTGTCATAATTGGCGGGAAACCAATTGCCCTGATTAATCTGCTCCAACGCAAACGTACTGAGCGATTGGATAAAGGTTCGGGCGTAGGTGTAATTGACCTGTCCCGTAAATTGACCTTTGTTCTTTTTGGCGCTCAATTCTACACCATAAGCCAGCCCACGGGCGGTGATAAGCGCCGTTTCGAGTTGGGGATTAAGCAACAAAATGGCCCCATTTTTAGCTTCCAACAGTAAGCTGATGTTTTTGTAATAGCCTTCTACCGAAAACTCGTACACATTGTCTTTCAGGTTGAGATAATAGCCCGCCGCATACTGGTCGGCTACCTGAGGCGGCAAATAATTGTCGCTCAATTTCCAAAAATCAGCGGGCGAAATAGCCGTTGTGTTGGTGATAAGGTGCAAATATTGACGCGTACGGTTGTAGCTCAGTTTGATAGAATGCATTTTACTCAATCCGATTCGCAACGAAACACGTGGCTCAAAGCCGCCGTAAGATTGAATTTTTTGTCCAGAACTGTACTGCGTACTTTCGGTAGCCGTTTCGGGTGTGCGCGGTACACCTGCTTCATAATTATACACCGTCTTGGGCCCCACCAACGCAAAGGCCGCGTAGCGCAACCCAGCCTGAACCGTAAGCCAGCGCGCGACGTTCCACTCCTCACTCACGTAAGCACTGTACTCGTAGGCTTGCTCGTTGGCAATGGCTTTGGGATTAATGTTGCTTTCATCATCAACGCGTGTGCGATACCCCGGGGCAACGTCGTAGCGTATCATGCTTGCGCCTACGTCGAGTCGGTGTGCTTCAGACGGCACAAAAATTAAGTTCGTTTTTAACTCCTTGTGCGTAATTCCCGACTGAAATCGAAACCGATAAAATTCTTTGATACCTTCCATCTGGAAGGCATAGTCGCTATAAACAGCGGCGGCATTGAGAGAAAGTCGGTCGTTTAATTGCGCATTCCACTGCAACGAAGCCGCTTTGGCATTCCAACTGTAGACTGTGTCGTCGGGAAACTTAAAATCATCGTGATTCAAGTACGTAGACAGCGTGAGTTGCTGATTTTTGCCGATTTGGTAGCGCAGTTTAGCATTCAAGTCGTAAAAGAAAGCTCGGCTATTGCGGATATTATCAGGAAATCTTTTAATCATCCAATTGGGATAAGCTATGCGTCCTCCAAGGATAAATGTAAGTTTTTTGCCCAACGGCCCTTCAGCCACCAATCGTGCGCTGACGTTACCTGCACCTGCCTGATAATTGATTTTATTGGGATTGCCGTTTTTGAGATTTATGTTCATCATTGACGAAAGTCGCCCGCCGTACTGGGCGGGAATCCCCGCTTTATAAAGCGTAACATCCTGCACAACATCAGGATTTACGTTCGTGAAAAACCCCAACAAGTGCGATGTACTAAACAGCGGCATTTCGTCCAAAAGCACCAAATTTTGGTCGGTACGCCCACCGCGCACGTTGAAACCTGCCGCCCCCTCACCCACCGTTGATACCCCTGGCTGAAGCAAAAGCGCTTTGATAATATCCGCTTCGCCAAATACCACAGGGATGCGCCGTAGGCTCTTGGTATCCAGTTTCAGCGTGCTCATTTCGATGCTTGAAACATTGGCGTCTTCTCGATTGGTTTTGACCGTTACTTCGTCTAACTGCTTAAATTCTTCGGCCAATTCAAACACATAACGGGTATCTTTTTTGGGTTCAAAATAACGCATTTTGGGATAATAACCCACGGCCGTAGCCCGTAGATTGAAGCCCGTAGAAGGCACCGTCAGGGTATAATTTCCGCTGCTGTCGGAGGTGGTACCGACGTTGGAATTAAGCATTTGGACAGAAGCCCCACTGATGGGTTTTTGGGTTGTTTTGTTAATTATTTGTCCAAATAATCGAATTTGACCCTTCACTTCGTAGACACATAACAAAGAAGCAATCAGAAAGAAAGCAGTAAAATGGTGTTTCATAGGTTAAGAGAATCGCTTATGGGGGCGTTCTTCTCCTCCAAAAATAGAATATTTTATAAAAAACTTTTCATTTTAGTTTTTAAAAAAACCATTAATTGCGACGAACTCCGTAAATATGTTACTTTCGCACTAGTATCATATCTCTAACCAATGAAAGTGAATTTTACAAAACAAATTTGTTTTACATTTTTGATAGCCATCAGTGCTATTTGGATATGCTCATGCGATACAAAGACTCAGCAGGCAGGCGAGGCCGAAAAACCAGCCGTAGATTCTTTGTCTGGCCCAACAACGAATGTTCCCAATACCAGCCAGTCAGAGTTGCTACGGACGGTTTTGGGGAAACCGGGAGGCGATTTTCGAGGGGTAAAGTTTGGCGACCCTATCAGTAAAATCAAGGAATTGGAGTCATTTGAATTATTTGAAGACAGCACAGACCACGTCGGATTCACGTACGAAACCGAAAATTTTGAGGCGATTGATGTGATGTATTATCTCGATAAAAATCAATTGCTCAACGGCATTCGCGTCGATGTTTACCTCAACGATGCCCCTTCCGTTGCGGGGCTTTGGACGCAGTTTGAGACTTATTTATCTGGCAAATATGCCATTGATAAAAAACAAGGCAAGGTTGCTTTCTGGAAAGACAAAGGCGGCAGAATGGTAAAGTTGGAAGATGTGAGTAAAGGAAAGGATTTTGGATTGAGATTGAGCATCGGAACGAAAGGGATGAAAACAATGCCGATGTGATTTTTGCTTTTCATACCCTCAGGTGGCCGTTTTTTAAATTCTACATTTATGCACATCATCATCATCGGCAACGGTATTGCGGGAATTACGGCAGCGCGGCATATTCGCAAAAACAGCAACGCCCGAATTACGGTCATTTCAAAAGAAACTGATCATTTTTTTTCCCGTACGGCGCTGATGTACGTGTACATGGGGCACCAAAAATACGAGCACCTCAAACCCTACGAAGATTGGTTTTGGGCTAAAAATCGCATTGAGTTAGTGCGCGGCACCGTTGAAAACATTGATTTTGAGAAAAAATCAATCCACCTTTCTCCCCATAGTTACCAAGTCAACTACAAACCTTCTCTGTGGGAACGGCTGACAAAAGTGGCGCCCAAACAACCTACCCACCAAGTCATCACTTCTGCTGAAATGACCTACGATAAACTCATTTTAGCCACGGGTTCGGTGCCGAGAATGGGCGATTGGAAAGGCCGCGACTTGGATGGTGTTCAGGGTTTGTACAGTTATCAGGATTTAGAATTATTGGAAAAAAATACGCCCAACCTCACAAAAGCGGTGATTGCGGGCGGTGGATTGATTGGGGTTGAGTTGGCCGAAATGCTGCACACGCGCCACATTCCCGTCACGCTATTGGTACGTGAAAAAAGCTATTGGAACGGCGTTCTGCCCGACGAAGAGTCGGCGCTGGTGACACAACATTTGCAAAAACACGGCCTTGACTTGCGCTTCAATACCGAAATAAAGGAAATCAAAGGACAAAAACGGGTTGAAGGAGTAGAAACCAACAAAGGCGAAATTATTGAATGTCAATTGGTTGGGCTTACGATTGGGGTAACACCCAATGTTTCATTCCTTGCTTCGGAGTCTTCTCCGCTGAAAATTAACCGGGGGATTGTGGTCAATGAATACCTTGAAACAAATCTGCCCGACGTGTACGCCATCGGCGATTGCGTAGAGCACCAAACACCGATGGAAGGCCGAAAACCAATTGAACAAATCTGGTATACGGGGCGCATCATGGGCGAAACCGTAGCGCAAACGATTTGCGGCAAACGCACCGCTTACCAGCCGGGCGTATTTTTCAACTCAGCCAAATTTTTTGACCTTGAATACCAAACCTATGGGGATGTACCGTCGAAATTGCCCGAAGGAATCAACACTTTTTATTGGCAACATCCCGACAAAGAAGTAGCAATACGCATCAACTATCGCACCGAAGGCGAGGCGGTCACGGGTTTCAACGCCTTAGGCACCCGACTCCGCCATGCCGTGTGTGAGGCTTGGATTAAAGAAAATAAAACGATTGACTACGTTCTCAAGAACTTCCAACAGGCCAACTTCGACCCTGAGTTTTTTGAAAAGTATACGTTACCATCGCTTTCTGTATAGCCACTCAGCAACCGCACAAAAAAAGTGCAGGATTGGAAAATCCTGCACTGCGTATCATTCTAGCAAAGGTCTACGCCGTTACCCGTACTTCTTTGCTCAATGCTTCTAAAAATAAATCTACTTCTGCTTTTGTGACGGCTAGCGAAGGCAGCAAACGAATGGTGTTTTTGCCAGCCACGCCCGTAAATAGCTTATAATCAAAGAGTAACTTGTTCCGTAAATCTTCTACTGGAAAGTCATATTCAATTCCAATCATCAATCCACGACCGCGCAATTCTTTGTATCCACCGATTTCGGTCAGGCTTTTCATTAAATATTCTCCTACTTCCGTGGCATTGTTCATCAGATTTTCATCCTTCATAATGTCCAATACCGCGATTCCGGCGGCGCACGCGAGGTGGTTTCCGCCAAACGTTGTGCCGAGCATCCCGTATTTGGCCTGAAACTTGGGCGAAATCAACACGCCCGCAATCGGGAAACCATTGCCCATGCCTTTGGCCGTCGTGTAAAGGTCAGCTTGGAGATTTGGGTAATGTTGATTGGAGAAAAATTTACCCGAACGTCCGTATCCGCACTGCACACTGTCTAGGATAAACGTGGTGTTGGTCTCATCGCATTTTTCACGAATGGCGCGCAAAAACTCTTCCGACGCCACCTGAATCCCACCCACTCCTTGAATACCCTCCACAATCACCGCACAGACATCCGTCATATCGTGTTGACGAACGGCCTCAACGTCGTTGAAAGGTAAAAAAGTAACGTGCGCATTATAGTTTACGGGCGCCACAATAGAAGGGTTGTCGGTAATGGCTACCGCACCCGCCGTACGTCCGTGGAATGCTTTTGTAAACGCCACTACTTTTTTGCCACCATTGTAAAACGAGGCCAATTTGAGCGCATTTTCGTTGGCTTCAGCCCCTGAATTGCACAAAAAGAGTGTATAATCTGGGCAGCCCGACAATTCTCCGAGTTTTTGGGCGAGTTCATCCTGTAACGGTATCCTGACGGAGTTGGAGTAAAAGTTAATTCGTCGCAACTGTTCCGTCATTTTTTCGACGTAATGCGGGTGGCAATGACCCACAGAAATCACGGCGTGGCCGCCGTAAAGGTCGAGATACTTCTCGCCTTTGCTGTCCCATAGCCAGGAGCCTTGCGCCCGGACGGGTTCGATGTCGTAAATCGGATAAACGTTAAACAGATTCATGATACTAAAACGAAAAAAATTTCGCAAAGATACCTAATCTAGAGGAGAATGCGGTGGATTAGGTGATTTGATTTGTGGGGGCTTAATCCTTGACCCGCTAAGAGCCTTAGCTTACCCTTTAAGAAAAGACTTGATTACAGCTTATTCATATTGATGTCGAACCGCCCTTCGGTAATCTTCACTTTTTCTTTGGTAACAATGTATTCCCCTTCAAATTCGAACGTTCCTGACACAATCTGATTGATCGTATCCAATCGAGTGATGACTACTTTTCCCGATTTTGATGTAAAAAGTCTAAAACTCTTATCATAATAAATGGCAAAAGGCTCGTCATATCGATATTCCAATAGATTGGTGCCCAACACACCTTTGGGAAGCGATAGTTGAACACGGTCTTTGGTATTTGCATTGGTGTGAATGACCAAATAAAAAGTAGTAGCACTCAGTTGCCTGAATTCTACATCTATGGCCTTGGCAGCGGGGCCTTGGTCATTACGAATGCCGTTGGCTATCCAAACCTTGCTATTGATTTTACAACCAAATGTATTGAGCCCTTCTGTAGTGGGTGCAGGCAGTAGATCTTCTTTTGGTTTACAGCTATTGGCAATAAACAATCCTCCTACAATCAGTAGCAGAGATTTGAGGAAATGCTTCATAGGGGTAGTGGATAAAAGTTGATGCACTACTTTTCAGGAAATCAAATGCTCCCAAATCACATCATACACCTCCACCGCTTCCAATTCTTTTTTGGGTAACGGCTGGTCAGTGACACAAATCGGGTAAAACTCTTTGGGTGCGCTGATGCCCCCGTGCGAGCCTTTGACCAAGGTAGCATCTAAGGGAATCACATCCATTAAGTATCTAAAACCCATCAGTTTACGACCCAATTTGTAACCTGCCCGCAGTTTGATAAATGGATTTTTAGGGTCCATAAACATCTCGACGGGGTCATAGCCGGGCTTGCGGTGAATATCAACCAAATGCGCGTAATCGGGTGCTTTGGCGTCGTCGAACCAGTAATAATAAGTAAACCAACTGTCAGGAGCGGCTACCGCAACCAAATCGCCCGAGCGCTCGTGGTCGAGGTGATGGGCCTTTTTGCCTGCTTCGTCCAACACCATTTCGATACCCGGCGTCTGTTCTAGCCGCTTTTTCACTTGCTCTTTTACCGACGGGTCGTTGAGGTAAATGTGCGCAATCTGATGGTCGGCGGTGGCAAAGGCTTGGGAAGCGCCCGCATCCAAGAGCTCGTACCAACGTTCGGTACGAACCGCAATCAACCCTTCTTCGCGCAAAATCCGATTGATGTGAACGGGCCGATTAACGGCGTTGATACCATATTCCGAAAGTAAGATAATTTTGGTGTTTTTGGCTTCGTAAAACCGCACCAACTCCTCCACAATCTGGTCTATTTCGTTTAATTCTTTACTGATTTTAGAGAAATCAGGGCCAAATTTTTGTAAACAATAATCCAAATGCGGCAAATAGATGAGCGTAAGCGTAGGGTTATGTTTGTTGTCCACCCACATCGACGCATCAGCAATCCACTTCGTTGATTTGATGTTGGCGTTGGGGCCCCAAAAGTTAAACAACGGAAATTGTCCTAAATCTGTCTGCAATTCATCGCGCAGACTCGCGGGATAGGCGTAGCAATCAGGGGCTTTCACGCCATCGGCGTGGTATTGGGGACGAGGCGTAACGGAATAATCGGCGGTAGAATACATGTTGTACCACCAAAACATTTTGGAGCATGTAAACAATGGGTCTTGGCGCTTAGCCGCGTCCCAAATCTTGTCGGCTTTCACGAGTTTATTGGACTGCTTCCAAAATTTCACTTCGGCATCGTCGCGGTCGTACCAGCCGTTGGCCACAATACCGTGTTCCGAAGGCCATTTTCCCGTTACGTAGCAACTTTGAGACGTGGTAGTAACGGCGGGTAAAACGGGTTTAATGGGCGTAATATGACGCGCCTTAACGTAGTTACTCAAAAAAGGAGTATGTTCTCCCAACAGGTTGGCACTCAACCCTACAATATCTATGACGACGGTTTTTTGCATGTTGTTAAAATATAATAGACTACAATTGCCCACGCACCCATTCCAACTCCCGTACAATCGACTCACCGATTGGCTTTTGCATATCGGCGGGCAATACACCCCACGTGTAGGTTTCTACTTCCAAATGCTGCGTAAAAGGCGTGGCTTTTTGTACGTTGAGGGTATTTACGATGTCACCTTGGGTAGAATCAAGTAAGCCATAAGACTCAATAAATAGCGGTACGTGAAAGTGAATACGCCACTCTGTTTGTTGGTCGGTATCTGCCGCTAAAGCTTCTGGTAAATCACGGTATTTCTGAAAAGTGCCATCCATGTTTTTAGCAACAACTTGATGCAAATACACTGGCTCGTCAAAAGACTGAATCGCTTTTAGTTTTTCTTCCCTGTTTTCTCGTAAATCAATCTTAATGGCCGAGCTGATTTGGATTTTTCCGACGCGGATACCCAACTCATTCAATTGATTAACAATGACTTGTGGTTCTTCATAGCTCACCGCAAAATGGCACACATCGTAGCACAGTTGAATGTGCGTCAGCAGCGCTTCTTTGGCGTCTTCGGGCGAAAAATTGTGGGTTTCTTGTAAATGTGCAATGCCCTTCGGTAAAAAATAATCGGCGTACCAGTCGATAAATTCCTGCCCGTTTTCCAAGATTCCATCAGGCTCTGGCTCAATGTCGAGGTGCATTACTTTACCCGTAGTACGACGAAGCTCTATCAATGTTTCGGCCACTTGAAGAATATTTTCGGTGGCGATTTTGATGGCTTGCTGGGTCTCTTCTTCGCCCTGCCACCAATAGCGGTACGACAACGGAGAGGTAGAAACACCACCCTCCATGCCTTCGGGAAGCAGTTGCGCTAAGATTTTGAAGAGGCGTTTGGTATATTCGGTGCGGTCTGTGGTCGTCCAGTCGGGCGTATGTACATCGTCTTTGACGCGTGTGGCATGGAAGCCGCCGTAGGGAAACCCGTTCATCGTGAACACGTAAATATCGTTAGCAGCCAACCATGTTTTGAATTCTGCCAGTCGCTCGGGATTGGAGAGTTCAATAGACGCATCATTGGCCAGACGCAAACCTAACGCAAAAGGCCCATTGGATGAAAGTTGATTTTTTATAAACGGGAGATTGTCCTGTAAAGTCTTAAAATGCTCATCCCAACGTTCGCCAGGGTGAATATTGCTGCAATAAGTGAGGTGTCCGTGTGGAGTTTGCATTGTCGCTAGGGGGAAGAAATGGTTTGGTTTTGGAATACCAGTTTTTGATTAACAAAAGCAGTAGGTGGCCCAAAATTACTTTGTCACCCACGTAAGGCTTTTTGGCTTTTACAGGGTGACAAAGTAATTTTTTAGCAATAAAAATAGACAGGGAGTTTCTCTAAAAACGCCGTTTTTCATTCATCTTTTAACTCATCAACAAACTCGAATAATGCCCTTCTAAATAATCTACGGCTTCGGCTATGAGGTCTGCGTCCATTTCGTGGACTTCCACACCTTTGCCGATTCGGTCGAGCAGCATGATGGTCAGGCGGCCGCCCAAATGTTCCCGAAACTCCCGCAGGCCATTACGTAGGTTGATTTTATCATTTTCGGCTAGTTTGGGGTGGTACAAATCAAAACCGAGTTTTTGAATAACGTTCAAAATTCGTTGCAATTCGTCGTGGCTCAATCTCCCCACTTTGACTGAATACACGCTGTCTAAGGCAATTCCAATGGCAACGGCCTCACCGTGGCGAATCTGAAAATCAGTGAGATATTCCAATTTATGCGCCGCCCAGTGCCCAAAATCCAAGGGACGCGACGAGCCAAACTCAAACGGATCACCGCTGCGAATATGCTCAACGTGCATTTCGGCACAACGGTGAATCTGGTAGGCCATCACCTCTTCATTGCGGTGGGCGAGGGCTTCGGCATTGGCCTCAATCCACTCAAAAAAGGCTTTATCTTTGATTAAAGCCACTTTTATAGCTTCGGCAATACCCGAGCGCCAATCACGGTCGTCGAGGCTTTGTAAAAAAGAAAGGTCATTAAAGACCGCTACGGGTGGTGCAAACGTCCCCAAAAAGTTTTTCTTTCCTTGATAATTAATTCCGTTTTTAACCCCAACCCCCGAATCATTTTGCGAAAGAACGGTGGTCGGAATACGAATGTGCTTCACTCCACGGTGCGATACGGCAGCGGCGTAGCCCACTAAATCCAACATAGCACCTCCGCCGACGCCAACAACAAACGAATGACGGTCAATGCCGTATTCGTCAATGGCTTCCACAATCTTATCAAACAAGGCAGGGTCATTTTTGGCAGCTTCTCCACCGGGCAGCACGATGATGTCAGGTACTAATTTTACCGCATCTTCCAAGGTCGCGAAATAAGCAATAATCTCTTTTTCAAGCGTTGGGTAGTGCGCCAAAAAGCCACCGTCAATCACAAAAAGTGCTTTACGTTGAAAACCAGCCTCACCAAAGGAATTAAAAAAGCTCCTTATCGTATTGTTTTGTGGGTCAAACAGTCCTTTGGTAAAAAAAATGGAATAGGTATAAGGAACCTGAAATGATTGTTGTAGGGTCTGCATAAGTTTAAAATTCGCTAGGTTACCGCAAATATACGGGCTAACAGTATGGATAATGGAAGTAATAAAAGAACACCAAGTGCTACGGGCCAGTTCCCAAAGGCAATGCACCAAGCAGCATTCATTATAATAAGAGAAAGTACACCTGCTTTTACCGCTTTTCCAATGTTGGGGCCAATCGGATTTTGGAACGCATTCCACAAAGGACGCCCTACCATTAGGGCGTGCAACACAATAAGCAGCAACGCCATTGCGCCGTTTCCTTCATTGACCGCCACCAAAAACTGAATGGCATGAACTGTGGTATAAAGCGAGGCCGCAATGTAAAGCGAGCGGCGCTTGCCGCCGTGGACTTCGTCCTGACTGATGAGCGTAATGGCACCAATGTAGGCAATCGGCACCATCGCCAACCACCCCCATTCGGACAATGACGAACTAACGGCACTCATGCCCAAAAGTAGATTTCCACCCCGACAAAACCCCATTGTCAATGGCCCAAAGACCGCGCTGTGCTTGGCGTAACGGTCATATAAAATGGCCAATAGCGCCACTACAAGGGCAATTATGCCGCTCAATACGCTGAAAAGTGCCGCCGAAACTACCCCTAAAATCAGCAACGAAAGGCCCATAAAAGCCGCCGACCGGATAGGTACTCTCCCACTCGGAATGGGGCGCTCTGGGCGCTCAATGGCATCCAGTTGAGCATCAAATACATCATTCATCACCACTCCACCACCGTATAGGCCCACCGTAGAAAGTACCAACCAATACGCTGGACTCGCTCCAAACGTAAATTGGGCAATGGCCATTCCAGCCAATATATCAGCAATGGCCGTGACAATATTGGCCGGACGGGTAAGTTGCAGGTATGGTTTTATGACGCTCACGTTATCGAATTACTAAAGAATCTTTGGCAACGCGGGGTTGCTGGCCGCCCCGTAAAATGGTATTTCCGTTAAACTTCTCACTTTGGTCTACATTGAGGCCATTTTCAAAATCACTGACGTCAATTTGACCACTTTTTGCAAAAGCATCAATGGCATTTTGGTAGGTCACGAGTCGAATGGTTTCGTCTGGAATGCCGCGCATTTTCATCAAAGCGGCGGTTTTAGGAATCGCCAGCGGGTCAGAAATCCCCCAATCAGCGGCCGAATTAACCATGATTTGATTAGGTCCATAATGTTCCACTACTTTTACCATGCGTTCATTGCCCATTTTGGTAAAAGGATAAATGGTAAACGCCGCCCAAAAGCCTTGGTCTAATACGCTCTTGACAGTTTCTTCGTTGTTGTGATCCACAATCACCCACGACGGGTCAAGGCCGTGTTCGAGGGCAATGGCCATGCTTCGCTCCGTTCCTTTTTTCTTGTCGCGGTGCGGGGTATGGATTTGTACGGGCAGTTTTGCTTTTTTTGCCAACTCCAACTGAAGACGATAGTATTTTTCTTCGGCGGCGGTTTGGTCGTCAAAACCAATTTCTCCCACGCCCACAACGCCTTCTTTATATAAGTACAGTGGCAAAATCTCCATCACTTGCTCAGCCAGCGGTTCGTTGTTGGCTTCGCGCGAGTTGAGACCAATGGTACAATAATGCTTAATCCCAAACTGCGACGATCTAAAACGCTCCCAGCCCACCAAACTGCTATAATAGTCCTTAAAGGTAGAAAGTCCAGTACGCGGTTGGCCTACCCAAAAAGCAGGCTCAATCAGTCCTACGATGCCAGCATCACGCATGGCTTCGTAGTCGTCGGTGGTCCGGGACACCATGTGAATATGCGGGTCAAAAAAGCGCATTCCACGAATCAATTCCCGGTAATCGTCCCAGCCCATATCGCGATGGGTGACAATCTCTTCGGTCTCCTCAAAATGGGAGGGGTTCTGCGTTAAATCTTTATCGGTTAGGCACATAAGTATTAAGATCAATAAATTCAAGGTGGGTCCAAGTCAATTGGTTATGGTGGACATTTTTTTCCAAATCAGGGTAGTTGGCAAGCAATTGCTTCGCGGGTTCATACTCTGAATGATGACAAGTAAGGGCCGCCGCCTGTTGGTCGTGGATGGAAGGTGACTTAAACAGCTGCTCCATATCGGGGAGAAGTTCTTCATTCAAAAATTTACTCACCAATCGCCACACCTGCGGTGCCACCATCCTACCCGCCGCCCAGCGTTCGTGGGCAAAATCAGAAAGCGTAAGGGCCAAATTTTTGTTGGCTCGTTCGTCCAACCCTACGATAAAATGAATAGGTTTATCGTTGAATATGGTTTTGAGCACGAGCTGATTCCAAGCCAGTTCGGTAAAGTGTTTTGTCGGATACGGATTTCGCAAGGCAATGGCATCAAACACCACTCCCATGTTGGAACGTACGGCATCAGTGGCCCTAAAAAGCCATTTTTCGGGGTAGTTCAACACGGGAAGCGCCGAGTAAAGCGCCACTAGCTCGTTCATTTCGGCGGTATCAAACAGGGTTTCAATGTGGCGACAATATTCTTCTTTATCAGCAGCCTCCAAACAACTCAACAACCACACACGGCTCAGCCGTACAATGCCCCAATCTTCCACCGAAAATCCAGGTAGAATCTCGTTTAACTCTATGGTCTGCTGCACCGTTGGCTTTACCGTGCGTTTGGCCAAAAAACGGGGCGCCGCCACAAAAGCCGTCATCAATTCCAACGGTTCAGCTTCTCCCTTCGCTGATAGCCAATCGGCTTCTGAGGTCGTAAGCTGCGCGCTGAGGAGTTCCCAAAGAAGACTGTTTATCTGAGTTAACATACTGATTTTTGCGTTACTTTACTTTTAACTTTCGTTACAAAGGTACAATGGTACTAAACGGTGGGCAATCATAAAATGATTAAAATTAGATAACGATAAAGTAATAGTCACTGTTAACGTATTCTTTACGTATTTTGTATTTAAAACAAACGAACGAATGTCTCTTACTCATTTAAATTCCGAAGGAAATCCAAGTATGGTGGATGTATCGGAAAAAGCCGTCACCAAACGTGTTGCAAAAGCCCGCAGTATTGTGGTGCTGGGCGACGAAATCATGGATTTGCTACAAAACGACGAAATTCACACAAAAAAAGGCCCTGTTTTTCAAACGGCCGTCATTGCGGGCGTGATGGCCGCCAAACGCACGGGCGAACTCATACCACTATGCCACCCGTTGGGATTAGAAAATTGCCAAGTGGATATTATGGTAAATGAGGCGCGTGAAGTAGAGATTATCTGCACCGCAAGTGTAACGGGCAAAACGGGCATTGAAATGGAAGCCCTCACGGGTGCAAGCGTAGCGGCGTTGACTATTTATGACATGTGCAAAGCCATGAGCCAACACATTATCATAAAAGAAACCCGTCTTGTTGCCAAGACGGGTGGTAAAAAAGATTTCTTTTTGACGTAGAGACGCAAAAGTTGCGCCTCTACTTTTTATCCTTTCAGCGTAATCCGTGACCGGGCGCAGACTCCTCCCACGGGAGGGTTAAACTTCGAAACACTCACTTCTATTGTTTCTACCGACGGGTACGCCTTTCGTATTTCATCAATAATATTGTAGGCGATGTGCTCCAAAAGTCGACTGGATTTTTGCATTACCTGCGCCACGACCCGATATATAACCTCATAATTTACGGTACCTTTCAGGCGGTCATAACGGGCTGCTTCACTAAAGTCGGTCGTGATGGTTACGTCTATTGAAAATTTATTTCCTATTTTTTGCTCTTCTTCCGAAGTGCCGTGATAAGCGAAGAATTCGATTCCTTCGAGCGAAACTGTCCCCAAAGTATGGTTAAAAGTTAAAGGTTAGAAAAACGTAACCCGTTTTTTTTCTGTATTTAATTACCCAATCTGGTCAAAAAACGACCCTTCTTCCTTCGTTTTTTTATCTTTTTCGGCTTGTTTTTCTTCTTCCGACGGTTCTTCTGGGGCTTCCTCTTCCTTGATTTCTTCCACTGCCGCCACTTCGGCCGCGTCGGTTACTTCTTCCGTCGCTTCGGCCATTACTTCATTTTCTACTTCATCCGCGCCTTCTTCCGCCCCTTGCGTTTCCCCTTCCACAACCTCTTCTACTGCTTTTTCCAATTCCAATCGTGCTTTTTGGCCTTCTTCTCCGACTTTAAGAGAATCACTCACCTGAATTCGTAAATCCTCAAATTTTTCCTGAACGGTAGCCTGAGAAAATTTCTTTTCAAAACGCTCGATGCTATCAACGGTATTGTTGGCAAGGGCTTTTAACTGAACAATTAAATTGTCGCGGTATTTTTCCATGGCTTTGAAATCCCGCTCGTGGTTTTTAAACTCCCCAAGGATTTCTTCGCGCACGTATTTGGATTGACTTTCAGCATCAACGACCAACATATTCGCCTTTTTGCGGGCATCGTTTACCAGTTCTTCTCCTTTTTGACGGGCATCTTCAATGTATTGCTCGGCGGCCACTTTGGCCTGTTCGGTCATTTGAGCACTGGTATCTTCTGCCGTTTTGAGCATCCTGAACATCGTCAATTCCACTTCACGAAGCTTATTCAAGTCTTTTTCCGCAATCTCCAATTGCATTTTCAGCAGCTTGTTTTCGTTCAATACTCGCTCCCATTCATTGGACAGGGACGTCAAGAATGCCCCAACCTCCTCCATGTCATATCCACGTAAGACTCTTTGAAACGTATGCTGGCGAATCTCAATCGGCGTTATTTTCATTTGTGTACTTGATTTTATATCCCAATGAATAAGTGATAAATATATAAAAAACAAACTAATATGCTGATATTTTGGCTAAACATCGCTATTCAGCCATTTATTTCTTTGTAAAATAGCCCTTTCGTTCTCCAATTCTTGCAAATGTACCGTTCCGTCACTAAACGTAACCATTTGGAGACCTACCCACGAAAGAGCATGATTAAGGTGATTTTCAAGAGGGATGTTACTCAAAATACAATCTTTCCAATACCAATCCAAAGACTCCCCTGCCACTTCTTCCACCACAGATTGATAATCTTCAAACGAGTATCCTACAAATGGTATGCCAAAACGTTGCCACATCAACCGCATTACATCATCTAAAGATTTTTTATGCTGATGATTTTTGCGAATCGTAATGTCCAATATTAACGCTACCAAAGCACCTTTATGATACACCGACACTTTGCGCTTAGGAATTCCTTTTTCGTATCCATCCAACCACAAATCCCACGACGACTCCGCCAAGGATTGCTGCGCATCACGGTTGTTTTCAAAATGTCGCTTCATATATACCTGAAGTTCACGGTAATAGGCCACATCATCAAACACGCCCGAACGTCGCAAAAACAAATCTCCGTAATAGGTGGTCACCCCTTCGGCTACAAAACAGGTGGTAAAGTAATTTTCTTTCGTAAAATCGTACGGCAAGAGTTCTTGTGGCCGTATCCTGATAATGTTCCAGGCATGAAACAGCTCGTGTGAGCTTACCCCTAGCAAGTCGGTATACAAGCCTTCTCCCTCATCATCAGGGCCTAAGACAATCATGGTCGAATGCCGATGCTCTACGCCATGGTAAAAAGGAGTGGAAAGAATCAGGTTTAAAAAGTGGTATTCAGATTCTGGAAAATCGCCCATCGTGCTGACTTGGGCAGCGGTAAATTTTTCAAAATCAATTAAGATTTGGTGCCAATTGGGCTTTATGTTTCCCTGCATCCAAACATAAAACGTGGTCGTATTGATTTTATAAGACCGACTTTGAATGGTGGGCGACGCCAACAAAGGGCTGTCCACCAACTCATAATAATCCTTCGCCAGCAGCGTTTTTCCCTCAATTTGGGTAGTTTCTGAAATCTGCTTTAGACCACAGGCCACCACAAAATCATCGGGAATGACCAATTCCAATGTACAGGGCTCGTGGAGATTTTGGTCGGTATAAAGACACAGATTAACAGGATTGACGTACCAAAATTCTTCGCTCACATAGCTACTTCCAGCGTTTAGAACGGCGCTGTAATAGTTGTACCGTATTACAATCTCCGTTTCTCCCTGGGTCTGAATCCGCCAGCGGTCTTTGGTTATTTTTTTGAACAGAAGCGGATTTCCGACGTTATTAAAAACCCCGAATCGTTGAATATTCTTGGCAAAATTCTGTAATTCATACCTTCCCGGCCGCCACGCGGGCAGCTGAACCTCAAGGGTGCTGGTTTCCTCCGTTTTGATACGACACTCTACTTCAATATAACGGCTTTCGGGATTGTCGGAGTAGAGACGATAATGCATACGTGGAGTGGCAAAAAGCGACAGGCGCTGTTAGAGGTATAATAATTCAAGGAAAAGTAAAAATACTAAAAAGACGTAATCAATAGCAGTGATTTTACGGAAAGAATGTTTCTCAATCTATGCGCACACGTAAAATAGCCTATCTCAACCAATCATCATAAGGTGATGCAGTTGAGCTGGAAAAGAAAATACAAAATACTTTTACTTCTTATAATTTAGTCTTCAGAATAAGACTTTAAGAAATCGACCAATTGGGCAAAAGCTCGAGAACGATGGCTGATTTTGCCTTTTTCCTCAATCGACATTTCTGCAAACGTTCGTTCGTGGCCATCTGGAACAAAAATAGGGTCATACCCAAATCCTTGACTTCCGCGTTGTTCTTTCAGCAACTGACCAGTGATAACCCCTTCAAATTGATAGACCTTGCCCTGAACAACCAACGTAATAACGGTTTTGAACCGTGCGCTTCGGTCATGCTCCGATTTCAGTTCTTCCAATACCCGCGCGATATTGCCCTGAAAATCCCTTGAACCACCATAATAGGCCGAATGTACGCCCGGCGCGCCGTTGAGGGCGGCAATTTCGAGTCCTGAATCATCGGCAAAGCAATCGACGCCAAAATGTTCCCAAACGTATTCGGCTTTTTGGCGAGAGTTACCTTCAATGGTATCGGTTGTTTCGGGGAGTTCTTCCTCACAGCCAATTTCTTTCAATGTTTTGAGCGCAAAAGTTTCCCCTAAAAGCGCCTTAATTTCTGCCAGCTTATGGGCATTGTTGGTGGCAAAACAGAGTTGCATAAAATTGAACATAAAAAAAGCGACGCTAACGCCGCTTTCAGTAAAGTAATTATTTTCGTTTGGCTTCTATTTCAAAATAAAGCGGCGAATACGCAGGAATTTTTCCAGCACTGCCTTGTACTGAGTAGCCAAGTGCCGATGGAAAAATGACAATTGCCTTTTCACCGAATCGGAGCTTTGCCACTCCGTCGTTGAAGCCTTTTACTACTCCTCCAGAGGCATTACCCGTGGGGTCCACCACACTTACGTCGATCGTTCCAGCATCAAATTGTACTCCATTCCTAATCAATTTTCCCGTATAAGTCACACTGACGGTGGTATTAACGGCAATCAGTGCAGAATCAGGATACGCTTTGGTTTTAACAAATCGAAGGCCATTCGTTGGATTTTTTTCCAATCCCTGAATTTTGTTCAACGCCACAAAATCATCAATTTGCTCCTCTTCAGTTCTCACTTTAAGAATATCCAAATCGTATCGAATTGGAATATATAAAGGTGCCAACAACGATACATCACCCGTTCCTCTCAACGACCACGGAACAAACAGTGAGACTTTGTCTCCCTCCCTTACTTTTTCCTGTGGTGCCGCTAAAAGCTCTTCAAACGAAGGTACTGCATTGAAGCGGTAAGTCATTGCATACCCCGCCGCCGTAATATCGTTAGAATTAAAAGACCGAATATATACATCATTTATTCCTACTTGACTACTATCAACGATAGTACCATCTAGGCGTCGGGCAATGTAACGAAACGTAATCTCATCGCCTACCTGGGGTTTTTGAGCATTCGCATTTGCATTCAGGATACTGAAATGCAATCCATTCCGAAGACTGTCTGCCTGTATGTTGTTAGCGAGCAGATAGCTCCGTATTTCCGCTTTATTGTCGCGTGTTTTACGGTCTTGAAAGGCTTCTTCGGTTTGCTCGCAAGCTACAATTGTAACAGCTAAGCTTACTGCTAACCCTAAAATTAACGTCCCCTTCATTCTGGTTTATTAGATAATTTGTAATTAAGTAATTATATAAAAGTGATTAGGGAGAGGTGGTTTGTGGGTGCTGCCATTCAAAAAACGACTCACTAATCACTGTTCACTAACAACTATTTATTGCTGCTTGGGCGCATTCTTAACATCTACAAGCTCAACATCAAACACTAATACGGAGTTTGGTGGAATAGTACCCGGAGAACCAGCCTCACCATAAGCCAAGCTTGATGGGATAATAAACGTGCTTTTGCCGCCTTTTTTCATGTTCATGATTCCTTCTTCCCAGCCTGGAATAACCATTCCCTGGCCAATTGGAAAATCAACGGGTTTGCCACCACTCTGCGGATTTTTGTAAGAACTGTCAAATTCTTTGCCATCCAACAACTTTCCAACGTAATGAACAGATACCATATTGCCTGCCACAGGCTTAACTCCATCGCCTTCTTTTACGATTACGTAGTTTAACCCCGATGGCGTTTCAACGGTTTTCAAAGAATTTTTGGCTACATAGGCATCAATGATTTTGGCATCGACCTTTACCTGTCCTTCACGAGCGGCGGCTTGTCCTTTTTGGAATTCCTGCTCGTTCTGAACTTCAATGACTTTTACCGTAAACTGAATGTCTGTGCCTTTAGCAATGCCTGGAGGCAAAGGCTGCATCATGCGCGTAAAGAGAGAGTCCGCACTTACAAAAAAGGAAGCGCTGTCGCCTTTGGCAAGCATAGCCAAGCCTTCTTCAAAAGAGCCTTTGAACGGAGGCGTTTGGAGCATCACCTGAAGGGGGCGGCCTTCTTTATAGGTATCCCGCAACACCGAGTCACGGCTGTTTTTCAGTACCAATTGTACTGTCAATATATCACCGATTTTGGGTTTGCGGCCATCACCTTTTTGGTCATGAATTTGGTATTTTAAGCCTGTATCGCTTACACTGACGCGATTGTTACACGCAGCAAGCAAGGCTCCCGCCGCAAACAAAGAAAGTATTGATTTAAATTTCATGAAATGAGTGCTCTTGCACAGTTAATTGTTATGCGTTATTTGTGATTGATTTTATTAATATTTAATGCTTAATTTAGGTAAGGTATTGACAACCAAACTATTTCTCAACGTTTAAAAGTTGGGTTTGGTATTCGGGCAAGATGGATAAAAGCAAATTTACCGTTTCGGGTAAGCTCGTGCTCGTACGTCCGCCCGAAGCATTTTTGTGCCCTCCTCCTGAAAAGTATTTGTTGGCAAGTTCGCGAACCGAAAAATCTTGTACCGAACGAAACGACAGTTTTATTTCATCCCGGCGCTCAATGAGCAATACAGCCATGACAACGTTTTCGAGCGAAAGGCCAAAATTGACAATTCCCTCTGTATCTCCAATTTCGGAATTAAACCGTTTGAGCTCCTCCAGTGAAAGGGTCATATAAACGGTGCGATATTCGGGCAGCCAAGTAAGTTTTTCCGACAATACGTACCCCAGCAGTCGGGTTCTCCCCAATGAGTTATTATCAAAAATTGCCCGATGAACATAATTAGTATTCAAGCCCGTCCTCATCAAATCGGCCACCGCTAAGTGTACTTCGGGCGTAGTGTTACCATGTCTGAAAGAACCAGTATCGGTCATGATACCAGCATATAAGCATTCTGCCATGGGTTTATCTACCAATTCGGCATCACCCATCTGTTTAATAATTTCCCAAATATACTGAGCAGTCGCGGCCTTGGTGGTGTCTGAAAACGCAAAATCAGCAAACGGTTCTGGCTCCAAATGATGGTCAATCAATATTTTAGTTGCCTCCGAGCTTTGCGCCAAACTCCCCAAGCCTTTGATTCGATGCAATGCATTAAAATCTAAACAACAGATGACATCAGCTTCTTGGAGAAGTTTTTTGGATTGAGCAACCGTCTGTGCATTTTGATCAAATGTAATCACCTCGGCATAATCGGGCATCCAACGCAAATTTGATGGGCATTCATTAGGAACAATAACCGTAGCGGTGTGTCCTTTTTTCTGAAGGTACAATTTCCACCCCAACGACGACCCAATCGCATCTGCGTCGGGATTTTGGTGGGTAAGAATCACAAAACGTTTTGAATCCGAATTAATAAGCTCGTAAAAGGCGTTCCACTGTTGCATAGCCTGCAAAGTTAGTAACTTTCATTGAAATGTTTCCGAAAGCCGCATAGACTTCCTAATTTTGGGGCGTTTTTTAGAAGGACAGCTACGTTATTTTGTCCCATGTTATGTACCTAACCAATAGTGTTCTGGTATGAGGCAGTCATTATCCGCTGCTCAAAAATTGTTTTTAACTACAAATGAACCAACAAATGACGACTAACCGAACATTTACGATGATTAAGCCAGACGCCGTTGCGGATGGTAACTCAGGGGCTATTCTCAAATTAATTGAAGAAGCAGGATTCCGAATTGTAGCGTTGAAAAAGACGTTGTTGACCAAAGAGCGGGCTGGTGAGTTTTATGCCGTACACGCCGAGCGGCCTTTTTACAATGATCTTTGCAGCTATATGTCCTCAGGTCCGATTTATGCGGCCATCTTGGAGAAAGAAAACGCAGTCGCTGACTTTCGCACTTTGATTGGAGCAACCAACCCAGCCCAAGCAGCCGAAGGAACCATCCGAAAATTGTTTGCAAAGTCTATCGAAGCAAACGCCGTTCACGGCTCTGACTCCGACGAAAATGCCGCTCTTGAAGGTAGCTTTTACTTCTCAAAAACAGAACAGTTTTAATGTTTTTTAAGCTAAATTATATCCCAAAAAGCCTCATTTACTATGAGGCTTTTTTATTATAGTATCCGTGAAACATTAAATTCATAGTCATTTCACGGATAAAAAGGTAGGCTTCACGGAAAAAACTTGTGTTTTGGGTATACCTTAATGTATCTTCATACCAAACCGCTTGAACTATCCTCAAAAAACGACTATGAAAAACAATGAAATGAGAATTCGCAAACTTGACTCTTCTGTATTGGTAGCAAAAGAGGAACCGTTTTCATGCGAAGTATTAAGCAAACTTCTGGAGCGAGAAGGATTTGATGTAGTTGGACGTGCCAATGAACTCGATGACCTAATCCAAAAAATCCACACCAAAAAGCCCAAGTGCGTTATTGTTGAAGCAAATTTAATTGGCAAAGAAACCAATCATTTGTTAAAAGAACTTTCGGAATCGTCAAGTCCGCCCAAACTGGTTCTTTACTTCAACAACTCTAATTCAAAAGAATTAACCAAAGCTCTCGACGCCAATTTTCAGGGATATTTGTACTCGGAAGACCGTTTGGAGGAACTCTACAAATGCCTCATTTACATCCAGACGCAATCAAAATATTACAGCGACGGATTCAAAGACTTAATAAAGAAACAGGGCCTTAATGAGATTGACAGCGATACGCAGCAAAAACTGAAAACATTAACCAATCGAGAGAAGCAGATTCTTTATTTAGTAACGGAAGGATTAACGGGTTATGAAATCTCTGATTCACTTTGTATTAGCTACCGAACATTAGCCAATCACAAACAGAACTTAATCCACAAGCTAGGACTTTCGAGTAACCGACAATTGCTGAAATTTGGTTTACAAATCAAATCTCACATCAATACGTTATAAAAAAGGGCATTACCTGCTCCGGTTGGCAGCAAGAGCATCTTTGAAGGCGGGGAAACGTTGGCGAGACATCATCATCTCTTTAATCTCGGCAGCCGTTTTGATATAAACTATATATTTACCTTTTTCCCAATAAATATAGCTATCAAGATGGTCCAAGTTAATGATGTAGCTACGGTGAACCCTGAAGAAATGTAATGGGTCTAACTCTTCTTCTAAAACAGATAAGGGTTTCATGACCCGGAAACGTCCCTTTGGATGTATGACATAATACCGCTCCTCATCTGTCTCAAAGTAGTAGCATTCCTCTAGTTTCAGATAAACATCTCCCGTACCCGTCTTGGCTTCAATGACTCGCGGGTACGCTTCTTTCTTTTCAACTCCTCCTTCTTGTACCGTAGGGGTTGGGGGCTCTATTGGTATAAAAACGGTAGTAGTGGGGATAATCGGAGTAATTTTTACTTGGGAAGAATTCCCACTTTCTAAAAAATCCTTGACCAATGATGCATTTACTAATATATATCCTAACAACACCACAAACGGCAGATACATCAGATAGGTTTGGAGAGTAAACCCTTGAAAAACGTACAATTCAATGTAGCGATGTAAAGAATAGTTAGGAAACTCTCTCAGTAAAAAGCGAACGTGTAAGGTAATCGGGAAGAATAAAAAGAAAGAGATAAAAAACAAAGGCAGAAATGCCGCCTCGTATTTAATCATGGATGAGAAATTGATATTTACCTTCCTAATTCCGAGAAAACGGTGGAATACATCAATTAAAAACACCATTATATAGAGCGTACAAAATTCAGGTGCAAGTAAACCCAAGAATAAATTCTTTAAGTAAGAGAAGAGCGTTTGGTAGGAGCTGTAGGTATATAGCTTATTGGCTGGTGAAATAGCCCATCCTATGATCTCAAAGAAGAGGACTATCACCAGCAAGAAAATCAATCCATTTTGTGGGCTCCGGTAAAGAGACCGAGTCAGAGTCAGTGAACTCATAATAACAAAAAACGCTCTACACTACCTGATAACAACTTCAACTTTCACACTTTGACTACTGCATAAGTACACAAAATAGTCAATAATGACTATAAAGCACTACAAATATAGCAATTAGTACGGATAGGCTGCAACTTAGATGTACTCTACCTTTGCATTGTCGAAAGATTAGAACGATAAATATAGCAAAATCTTTTAACACAAGGAATTGTAAATCAATATTTTAAAATCATTATTTCACTTAATTCAAAACACAACAATTATGAAAAAGTCATTCAGCATCCAACCAAAAAAAGCTTTGAACTCATTCATCAAAGAAGGCAAATTCTATGCTAAAAACGAATCAAGCCGCCTCCTAAATTTCGGTGATAAAGATCCAATGGCTTCTTGCTACGGTATCTCACTTGAGAAGCAGGCAGAACAATCATTAGCTCTTTAATTATAATCGCATGAGAACCTCGGATTTGGCCAATTATAAACGTGCACTTCTTGACTGTGAAGACGCGCTCAACCGAGTGAATTTACACGAAGAGGAAGGTTATACGGTAAGGTTTGCTATTTTTTCGGCCAACCTTACCAACTTTCTCCCAGAAATCCCCCCATCAGAACATGCCGAACTTTTCAAAAGTCTACTGACTAATTTAGCCTTTGAAAGTTTCGAACGCAATTTACTGCAAATTGGTGATTTCTGCGATGTCAAAGGCAATATAAAATCGCTTAAATCCAACAAAACGCCTCAGATTTTCTGTACGTTTCACTTAGGTTCTTATAGAATCATTGCAAACCTGCTTATCCGGATGGGGCACAACTTCTCTACCATCGTCAGGCAGGACGTTTATAGTAAACAAATCGAATCCATGATGAGCTATACCGCTCGCATGAAAGAGAAATATGATACCACCAGTGAGGTAAGTGTATTAAATGCAGAAGACCCTCAAATTTTACTAAAGTTGGTCCGTGAGCTTAAATCTGGCAGATCACTGTTAGTATACTTAGATGGCAACACTGGTACAGGAGATGAAAAACTTGACCCAGTAGACTTTCTAAGTCAAAAAATTAACGCACGCAAAGGGATGACCTATCTTAGTTACATCACTGGCGTGCCACTCGTCCCCGTTGTTTCGTACCGCAAGCCCGACCGCACCAATATGCTTTATGCGGGTGAGGCCATAAAAGCGGAGCCGGGTACTTCCAGAGAAGAGTTTTCAACCAAGACATTACAGTATCTTTTCGATTTTTTTGCCAAATATGTGGCCTCCTATCCAGAACAATGGGAAGGATGGAACTACATCCACAACGCACTAATCAACCGGGAAGATTCATTACAGTCACCGCCAAATTCGGCATACAAGAGAATTCATTACGAATTCAACTTTAGTAGGTACAGTATTTTTGAACTACAAGACGCTCCAGTATTGTTTGACAAGATACTTTATTCAACCTACGAAATTTCTGACGGTCTAAAAAATTACCTTTTAAAGCCTCCTTTCGTCAATCCAAAACAAGCGCTTGGGAAATTTATTTTCAAAGAGTTGGTTCGACAAGGAATCCTTATCTAGTCCAAAAAATCAGTTTTAAGAACTCCAAAAATCCTCGTCCAATCGAGGATTTTTTATTTTGTTTTCAAAATTTATGCCTAAAAGATAAAAACAGGCCTACAAATTCACCCATCAATACAGTCATTTCACCGGCTTTTATAGTCATTTCACCGGCCAATAGTTAGGTTTCACGGTTTTTTGAGCTAAAACAACGCCGTCCGTGTTCAAATTCATACTAATTTAGTGGTCGAAATAACAGTCGAAAAAACTCTTCAAAGAGCAATTCATACTGACTGTACTCAATGTTATGGAAAAGCAACAAACGAGCTATTCGATAGCTTTAAAATAATTTTCAAAGTAGGGTAAAGTGTGTAGCATTGACCCCGTCTCCTTGAGACGGGGTCATGTCGTTTAGAGACGTGCCTACTTTTTTATCACTTCGGTTGTAAACCTTACATCCGGGTAACTTCAATCGCCACTTCGCAAAATATCCCTCAAAACACAAATAAAAACATCCCAATTGGCTATTTTTCTGTAAGAGAAATTATCACAAATTATGCTTTTGGTACAATCTATGATAAGAGCATGTTTAAATTTTGGAAAAAGGCACCGGAATCATATCTTATGAGCGACCAAACTTATAATCTATGCAAACCTGTTATGAGGTTTTATCCGATGCCCGTTGGCAAGTTATCGAAGAAATTTTG
>NZ_QPIW01000029.1 GCF_003339505.1 Runella aurantiaca | reverse complement strand
AAATTTCTTCGATAACTTGCCAACGGGCATCGGATAAAACCTCATAACAGGTTTGCATAGATTATAAGTTTGGTCGCTCATAAGATATGATTCCGGTGCCTTTTTCCAAAATTTAAACATGCTCTTAATTTAATAAGTCCCAAAAAGCCAATAAATGGAAAAATCAACGTATTAAAAACGTCATTTAGGCCACTATCTCGTACCTTTGGGCATGGAGTATTTTAAAAAGCTGCTTGATTTATTAAAAACCGAACGGGAAGAAGACCATAATCAGTACCGTAAACTCACCGAGCAATCTTCAGTGGCCGAGCGCCGGGCCAACGGCCTGACGTGGTATCCGGTAGCAATCAGAGGATCTGAAATGAGCCGGGGAGATTATTTGACCGTTGAACTCGAACGCACCACTCACCAAGATATTTCGCATCAATTTCGGTTTGGGATGCCTGCCGTATTTTTTTGCAACCACGACCCCAAAAACGACCGTGTTGAAGGAACCGTAACGCACCAAAACGGCAATCGCCTGAAAATCACCTTACGTACTGATGAGCTGCCAGAGTGGTCGCGGGATGGGAAACTAGGCATTGACGTTCTTTTTGACGATAACAGTTACGAAGAAATGCAATCCGCACTAAAGCAGGCGGCGGCGGTGTACGACAAAAGCGCGAGCGAACCCACTGCGCGGTTGGTTCATATTTTAACGGGAGAAAAAAAGCCGACTTTTCAAGAGCAGGTTCCCTACTTCAGTGCCCCAAAACTGAATTCTTCGCAGCAATCTGCCGTCCATAAAATATTGAGTGCCAATGAGCTTGCCATCGTACACGGGCCTCCTGGAACGGGGAAAACCACGACCTTGGTGCAAGCAATCAAGGCGTTGGTCAAGGCCGAAAACCAAAAAGTGCTTGTAGTAGCGCCGAGCAATACCGCAGTAGATTTGTTGAGTGAAAAACTGCACGAAGAAGGGCTCAATGTGCTGCGCGTTGGCAATCCTGCCCGCGTCACCGAACGATTGGTGGCGCTGACGCTCGACAGCAAAATGGCCGAACACCCCCAAATGAAAGAAGCGAAGCGCCTTAAAAAACAGGCGCAGGAGTTTAAGGGTATGGCGCACAAGTACAAACGTAATTTTGGCAAATCCGAACGTGACCAACGCAAGTTACTGTTTGACGAGGCGCACAAGATTATGAAAGAAGTGGGCAATACTGAGCAGTACATCATTGATGATTTGTTGGTCAAAGCACAAGTGGTTACGGCTACATTGGTTGGGTCTAATCATTACACTGTCAGGGAATTACGTTATCATACGGTCGTGATTGATGAGGCGGGTCAGGCGCTTGAGCCTGCGTGTTGGATTCCGATGCTGAAAGCCCAAAAAGTGATTCTAGCGGGCGACCATTGCCAATTATCCCCCACGATAAAATCAGACATTGCAGCCAAAAACGGATTGAGTACCACGTTGCTCGAAAAGTGCGTAAACACGCATCCCGAGGCAGTGACGCTGCTCGAAGAACAGTACCGAATGAATGAGCAGATTATGGGTTATTCTTCCCGAATTTTTTATCATAACAAACTCAAAGCGCACGCGTCGGTGGCGCAGCGACGGCTTTTTGCTGACGATAAACCCGTGTTGTTTATTGACACTGCAGGTTGTGGCTTTGAAGAAAAATTGGAAGGCACCAGCAGTACCAATCCTGAAGAAGCGGCCTTGCTCCTCAAGCACCTCGTGCTCCTTACGGCCGAGTGGGACACCCAAAAAACGGGCGAAACTTTTCCGAGCATAGCCGTGATTGCTCCTTACAAACAGCAGATTCAGGTACTGGCCGAACAACTCAGCCATGTGCCCGAACTGCAACCGTATCGGACTCAGATTGCCGTCAATACCGTGGATAGTTTTCAGGGACAAGAACGCGACGTGGTATATATCAGCATGACCCGCAGCAACAGCGAAGGAATCATTGGTTTTTTGGCCGACATCCGCCGGATGAACGTGGCCATGACCCGCGCCCGCAAGAAACTCGTCGTGGTGGGCGATAGCGCTACCTTGGCGCAATTCCCGTTTTACGCTGATTTTATTACCTACGTCGAAGGCCTCGATGCGTATCAGAGCGCTTGGGAATTGATGTAGAGATATGACTCTTTTTTAACTAAAAAAAAGAGTTTTTCTTTCTTTTGTGGCAAAAAATGCCAATATTCGCTAACAACGATGAAAAACACTGTGTTGTATTAGCCACTACCTCGGCTTTTACATCTGGCTTTACACAACCCATTAGACCTTTTATACTCAATTATGCTTCCCGAAAAAAATAAGGTTCTTGTTATTTTCACGCACCCACTTCTGGAAAGATCCCGAGCCAATCGTTTGATTTTAAAGTCGTACTCCGATCGAGAGGATGTCACGTTTCATGATTTATATGAACGCTATCCCGATTTCAATATTGATGTTGAATACGAGAAAGAACTCCTTTTACAACACGAGATGATTATATGGCATCATCCTTTTTATTGGTACAGCTGCCCGCCGTTGTTGAAGCAATGGATAGACATGGTGCTGGAGGTAGGTTGGGCGTATGGGCCAGGTGGAGATTCCTTAGAAGGAAAATCTATTTTACAGGCCATTACGGTAGGAGGAGGTTTGCAGGCGTACCAAGAAAGTGGTTATAATCGGTTTACTATCAGGGAGTTCCTTCGTCCTTTTGAGCAAACGGCCAATCTCTGCAAGATGAATTATTTTCCTCCTTTTGTGATTCATGGCACCCACCGCTTAGACAAACAGGGTTTTACGGACTATGCTGCTGAGCTTGGGCTATTTTTGGACAATTGGCAGGATATTCAATACCAACCAAACCTATATCAACACACCTACATTAATGATCTTCTCAAAAAAATAGCGACCACAAAATGAGCACAGGATTTTTATTTCAAGCATTAGTATTTATGGGGGCGTCGATTGTCCTTGTGCCTATTGCCAAAAAAATCGGGTTGAGTTCCGTGCTTGGGTATTTGGTAGCAGGTATATTGATTGGGCCTTTTGTATTGGGTTTTGTGGGCGAAAACGGGCAGGACATCATGCACGCTTCAGAATTTGGGGTGGTAATGATGCTTTTTTTGATTGGTTTAGAGCTTAATCCCCGCAAATTCTGGGAAATGCGAAAAGCCATTCTGGGTTTGGGAGGGCTTCAGGTAGCGGGGACAACGGTCTTGCTTTTTATCAGTTTTCTGTTGATGAAATGGCAATGGGAAATGGCCTTAGCGGTGGCGTTGGCGTTTTCGATGTCTTCCACGGCGATTGTATTGCAAACATTGAAAGAAAAAAATATCTCAAGAACCATCGCCGGGGAAGCCTCATTTTCGGTGCTTCTTTTCCAAGACATTGCCGTCATTCCCATCTTGGCACTTTTGCCGCTTTTGGGTACACCACATGCGGGGGCGGAGACCCATGCGTCGCTTTTTTCGGAGCAACCCGCTTGGATTCAGGCGATTTCGGTTTTTGTAGTGGTGGGATTGATTCTGTTAATCGGGAAGTTTTTGGTCGTTCCTTTTCTGCGATTTGTTTCTAAAAGCCAAATGCGCGAGTTGTTTGTGGCGGCGGCTTTGTTTATCGTAGTAGGTGTAGCGGCGCTGATGCAGGCGGTAGGATTAAGCCCTGCATTGGGCACATTTTTGGCCGGAATGGTCTTGGCCAATACGGAGTTTCGGCACGAGTTGGAAAGCGACATTGAACCGTTTAAGGGGTTATTGCTTGGATTGTTTTTTGTGAGCGTAGGGGCCACCATTGATTTTGACCAAATCATGGGCGACCCTGCCACCATTGCGTTGCTGGTGGTGTTGGTACTGGTCTTCAAATTTGTCGTTTTGATTATTACGGGCAAACTGTTCAAAATGAGCAGTGACCAAAACCTCATCTTTTCTTTTGGACTTAGTCAAGTGGGAGAATTTGCCTTCGTTTTGTTGTCATTTTCTAGCCAAATTAATTTATTGGATGCGGTTTGGAATGCAAAACTGATGGCCGTCGTTGCCATTACGATGGCCTCCACGCCGTTGGTTTTATTGCTCAATGAAAAGCTGATAGAGCCTTATTTTGGCGTAAAAACCAAGGGCGATGAGCAGGAAGAATCCGACACGATTGATATCCAACACAAAGTAATCATCGCCGGGTTTGGGCATTTTGGGAGTACCGTCGGGCGGTTTTTACGGGCCAATGGAATCAAAGCTACGATTTTGGACAATGATTCGGACCGGGTAGATTTACTACGGCGAATGGGGTTTGAGGTGTATTTTGGCGATGCTACCCGAGTGGACTTGCTGGAAGCCGCTGGGGCTTCAGAAGCGGCCATTTTGATTGCGGCCATTGACCCGCCAGAACTGAACCATCTTTTGGTTGAAACCGCCAAGAAAAAATATCCTAATCTGCGCATCTTTGCCCGGGCGCGCAATCGCTATGATGCCTATGACCTTATGGATATGCAAGTGGAGCATATCTACCGCGAAACGCTTGATACGGCGGTTAGGTTAGGGGTGGATGCAATGGTCAAGTTGGGCTTCCGAAAATACACCGCCACTCGGCAGGGGCAAAAATTTATTCATTACGATGAGCAATCGCTAGAAAAACTATCCAAAAATCGCCATAATGTGAAAGAGTATGCATTATCGGTACGTGAGCAAGTACAGTGGCAGGAGCAAATCCTGCAAAACGACTTATTTCTGGCCAAAGAAGAGACAGATATAAGCTGGGACAGCGAACACTTAAGGCAAGTAGTAACCCAAAACGACCCCAAAAAATGAGATGCGTATTCCTGTAAGAAAAGAACTACAACTGCCATCGGCGTCGTTTACGACGATTGAGCTACAAGAGGCTCATTTTGACCCCAATTGGCATTTTCATCCACATTATCAACTTTTTACGGTGCTTGAAGGAACGGGTACACGCTTCATTGGTGATGATATCAGGCACTTTGAGGCGGGCGATACCGTTTTTTTAGGACCTAATATTCCGCACCTTTGGCGGAGCGACCGGGCGTATTTTGAGGGAAACCCGCAACTAAAAACCCACGGTATCGTGGCGTACTTTACGGAAGATTTTCTGGGGGAAGGTTTCTTTGATAAACCCGAAATGCACGTTTTAAAACAATTGTTGGAGAAAGGGCAAAGAGGATTGGACATCAGGGGAGCAGCCCGCCAAATGGTAAGAGAAAACCTCAAAAAAATAGCGTCTAATCAAGGTTTTGAGACCATTTTAGAATTGTTGACCACGCTACATCACTTGGCAAATTCTTCGGAGGTGGTGTACATTACGAGCGTAGGCTATGTCAATACCCATAAAGTGTCGGAGACCGAACGGATGCAGCGCGTGTATGAATACGTGATGAAACACTTCAAAGAAGAGATTCGTCTGAACGAAGTCGCTGCACTGGCCAACATGACCGAAGCGGCTTTTTGTCGGTACTTTAAAAGTCGTACCAACAAAACTTTTTCAGACTTTGTGAGCGAAATTCGCATCGGTCATGCGTGCAAGCTGTTGGTGCAAGAAAAATATTCTGTCACCCAAATATGTTACGAAAGCGGGTTCAACACCGTCTCAAATTTCAACCGCCAGTTTAAAAATCAAACGGGGAAGTCACCTTTGCAGTACCAGAAGGTGTACATGAGAGGCGGGGAGTAAATTATTAACCCTCAAGCGTAACAGGGCAAATTATGGCAGAACACTTAGATACGGGTAAGCTCGGTGAAGACAAAGCGGCGGCTTTTTTGCAGGAAAAAGGCTACGAAATTTTGGTTCGTAACTATCGTTTTCGTCATTCGGAGATTGATATTATTGCCAAAAAGAACAAAATCCTGACCTTTGTTGAGGTAAAAACCCGCACCAACGTCAGTTTTGGAATGCCCGAGGAGTTTGTAGATGCCACCAAGCGCCGGCTCATCATGAAAGCCGCTGAGCAGTATATTTTTGATACAGACTGGCACGGCGACATTCGTTTTGACGTAATCTCGGTCATTCTCACGCAGCATACCGCCCGGATTGAGCACATTGAAGACGCCTTTTATTGAAAACTGGTACCGTCTGACGGTTCAAAACCGTCGGACGGTAGCGCTGATTGGCCACACTTTTTATAGGGTGACAAAAGCGATTTCTTCTTTTTCTAAAATAACCGTTGCCCGTTCGCTGTGTTGAATCAGAATTTTGATGTTTTTCTTCGGGATGTCATCATCATCGTCGAGCCATTTCCAGTCTTCGGCGGTGGCATCCAACAGGCTGAGCAGTTCAACCATCTTTTTCTCTTTTTCTCGGGCCAAAAAGGCATCAAAATGTGTGATGTAGAGGGCGACGTTGGCTTGCTTAATCCACGATAAATCATTCAGTAAACCGTCCAATAACTCCATATCGGGTTCAAAATCAGGTAGATTGAGTGCCTTTTCGATTTCGTTGAAAAAATCGCTTAATGTTTGGGCTTTGGTGCCGTCGATTTGGGCGAGTTTATAATTTTTAAAGTTAGTAAGGCCCTGTTCAGAAGACAAAAGGATAATGTTTGCCATAAATTAATCAGTTGAAATTTGTACTATTGTTTACAAATAAAGGGGTAATTGAATCGTAATCCGCGTACCCGTCGGAAAAATATCCTCCACCTTAAAAGTCCCCCGCGGCTGTCCTTCGAGGGTGGGCAGCGCCGAAATTCTATCGGCGGTTACTTTCATGCCTAGCGATTGCTTTTTGCGCTGTTGTTTTTGATGAATTTCGGCGGCTGCTTTTTGGCCTACACCATTGTCCTGAACTTCAACCCAAAGGCTTTTATCGACCTGCCAAATTCGAATGGAAAGCTGTCCTTTTTCATTTGTTTTGTGCCTTAATCCGTGCAAAATGGCATTTTCTACAAACGGTTGGAGAATCAAAGGTGGCAGTTGACATTTGTTGGATACGGTTTCATCCAGTGTTATGTCGTAAGAAAAAGCCCCTTCGGCGCGTTCTTTTTCTAGCTCAATGTACAGTTTCAAGGTATCCAGCTCCTGCGTGAGTGGAATCAGGTTATACTGTGAATTTTCTAGGATATTCCTTACCAAAAGAGAGAAATTTTGGAGAAAAGTGGAGGCTTTATCTGCCTGATTGCTAAGTATATAATACTCAATGGTATTCATGCAATTGAACACAAAATGGGGGTTCATCTGCGCCCGTAGCGCCTTGTTTTCTGCTTCGGCCCGTTGTTGTCTAATGCTGGCTTCTCGGCGTTCTTGAATCAATTTTGCCCGATAAAACCAGTACAAAATCCCCAAGAGAGCCGTCAATGTCAGGGCACGAAACCACCAAGTTTTCCAAAAAGGCGGCTCAATTGATATTTTAAAGGAAATAGGGGCATTCCATTTTCCTGAATCATTGAGCGTTCTTACCCAAAAAGTGTAGTCTCCGCCGTCAAGGTTGGTGTACGTAACGGCATGCTTGGCGTGAGGGGTTGACCAGTCGTTGGCAAATCCTTCTAGTTTATGGCTGAATACGGCTTTTTGGGGATTAATAAAGTCTAAGGCCGTAAATTCAAAGGTAATGATATTTTGGTGGTAATGAATATTGATGGGCGATGAGGCTACTTGGTTTTGATTAAAAGGGATTTCCTGCTCCAGCACCTTAAAACCAGTAAAAACCAACGGGACTGCGGCGGGGTTTTGGAGTAACTTGGAAGGGCGAAAGTAGCTGACCGCACCAATGAAATTAACAAAAAGTTGCCCGTTAACGGCGCTGACGCGGTCGTACATAAAACTGCCGAATAAGCCATCATTTACCGTAAATTGACGGAAACTCTGATTTTTTTTGTCAAAAACGTACAAATTTCCCTGCGTACTTATCCACACATTTTGGTCAGAATCAATAAATAAGTCATTGCACTGACTGGCATTGAAACCTTCTTTTTCGGTAAAATTCTTAAACGTTTTTTGCGGAACATCCAGCACCGAAAGGCCGCCGCGCGCGGCAATCCACAGCTTACCTTTGTGGTCAAAAGCCATTCCTAAAACCACATTCAGGTCGTCGTTGGTAGGGTTTTGCTGAATAAAGTGGGTGATTTTGTGCGTTTTAGTGTCAAAATAATTGAGCCCTTTTCGGGTTGCTACCCAAAGATTCTGTTGATTGTCAAGTAATAATCGGTTGACGACAAAATCAGACAATCCCGCTTCCGTACTGAACTGTTGGACGCGCTGGGTTTGGGCATCAATGCGCAGAATGCCCCCGCTCGAAGCCACCCAAAGCGTATTAGAAGCGTCGGCCACGATGTCATAAATTACTTTCTTGGCGCCTTGATGGGAAGGTTGAAGCTCAAATTCTTGAAAGGCATCATGAACGGGGTCATACCAAAAAAGCCCGTCTTCGGTTCCTGCCCAAAGCCGATTTCGGCGGTCAAAATAGACCGAGCGTAGGTTTCGATGGCCCACGTTGGCATCGGTATTCAAGTAAGATTTGAGTAGTTTTTGATGCTTAAAATCGTATTTCAACACACCACAGCCCCACGAAGCCATCCATAAAATATTAGAATCGTGAGGGTCAGGTTTTAGCTCAAAAATACTGTTGTCGATGTAAGGGTTTCCCAGCTCTTGCAGGAAGGGCAACTTGAGGGAATGGATTCGATTATCGTCAAAAACTACTTTACTGACGCCCATTTGCGTCATTATCCACAGATTTTTTTGATTGTCAAGGTAAAAATTGTTGACAAATGGACTGACCAAACTCGTCTCAAGGGGAAGATTGACCAGTGCTTTTGTAAAAACGTGCGTGTGAATATTAAAAGTAAATAGCCCTTTGCCGAAGGTGCCACACCATAAAATGGAATCGCCAGTAAGTTGGGGCAAAAATGCTACCTTTTTTATGACCGCAAATGGCTTTTGGAGGTTTTTCTGTTCGGGATAATACAACGCAAATTTACCACTTTCTACCTCAAGAGATTGAACGCCTCCGCCTTCTGACCCTACCCAAATTTTACCTTCGGCATCTTCCGTAATGCTGTTGATTTCGTTTTTTTCGCTGTATTCGATGTTTGGGTCTTGGTGGGCGTATTCCTTGTAAGTATTGGTTTTAGGAAAATACCTAAACAAGCCGCTGTGAATTGTGCCTACCCAAATGTCTCCTTTACGGCTTTTAAAAAGTCGTAAGAAATAGTTGGTTTTTCGCTCGCTTAACTTCGTGGCCAACAGCCTTTTTTTTACCCAATTGTACTTCATCAGGCCCGTGCCGTTGGCGGCGATCCAGATGTTTGGGCCATCGGCCAGAATGGGCATAAAAACCCACCTCCCGTTGTTTTTTTTATAATAAACGTACTGAAAGTTATCGTGTGTTTCGTCGTAATAGCACACGCCAGTTTCCATACTGATCCAGATTCGGCCTGTGGAGTCGGCGGTGATGGCGTAGAGTCTACGCCCCCTAATACCGTGAATATCGGTAGGGTTATAGGTATAATTTTTGAAATGAAGGCCGTCATAACGACACAAACCATTGCGGGTTACAATCCAGAGAAAACCGCGTTTATCTTTCAGGGCATCGACCGTAATATCGGAGACTAGTCCTTCTCGTTGGGTATAGTTATCAAAATTTAGTTGTGATTGGATTTGGGCAAATGTGGAAAAATGGAGGCCCCACCATAAAAACAGTAGTTTGATATGATAGCCCCGTAAATACATGGTTTGGATGAGCGAAAAGTTATAGTTTAGGGCCAAACGAGAGGTCGCCCGCATCTCCTAAACCAGGAACGATGTAGTAGCGCGCGTCTAGTTTTTCGTCAATGGCTCCCACCCAAAGGCGGCATTCAGACATCCGATTTTGCAGATACGACACTCCTTCAGGGCTGGCAATGACGGCAGCAATGTGGGTTTGGGCAGGAATTCCAAAACGCAACAAGGCATGATATACTTTCTCAATGGAACGCCCCGTGGCGAGCATGGGGTCCATCAAAATTAGCGTGCGATCCTGCAAATCGGGGGCTGTGATGTAATCCATTTCTACTTCAAACTCGTCGTCGCCGATGTGATGCCCTCGGTAAGCACCGATAAACGCGTTGTCGGCTTGGTCAAAAAAATGCAGAAAACCTTGGTGAAAAGGCAGGCTAGCGCGTAGAATTGTGGCCAACACTGGCGGTTGTCGTAACAGCCGCGTAGAGGCTTTGCCCAATGGGGTAACAACGTCGGCCTGGCGATACGGCAACGACTTTGAGATTTCATAGGCCAAAAGTTCACCTACCCGCTCTAAATTACGACGAAAACGCAGGCGATCCTGCTGAATATTGACGTCGCGCAGCTCGGCTAAAAAATGATTAGCAATCGATGGTTGTTGAGTAAGGACAAACATAATGAAGAGGAAATAGGCGGTTTGGTTTTGTGGCGTTACATTTGTAGCAACGATAATACGAACTCATTTGCGGAAAAGCAAAGTGAAATAGAACAGGGTTTGGAATCCACCCAAATCTCCGCTCACAAAACGCATGAAAAAGCTACTGCTTCTGTTGCCAATCATTGGCTTGGGCCTATTTGGATGCCAAGATTCAACGCTGGACACAAACACCCCGCCTGCGGGCATTGCGCTTTCGTTTGATGATCGCTACGTAGAAGAATGGACCCGCCTGCGGCCTTTGTTAAAGAAATACAACGCCAAGGCTACTTTTTACGTTACGCAGTTTGACAGCCTTACGCCCAAAGAAATTGAGCAATTGCATCAGTTGGTGCGCGACGGCCACGAAATCGGCGCCCACGGAGCCGCCCATATTAGGGTGCTGGATTGGCTGCGGGGCGGAGGAGCGTTGGAAGATTTTTACCGTTATGAAATCGAAGCCGAGCTGCTTTCCATGCGTAAAGCGGGCTTTAATCCCGTGACTTTTGCGCACGTAGGTGGCCAACAAACGTGGTACACGGACCGACGCCTGCTGAAAGATTATTTTACGCTGTTGCGTGATGTGTCCATGACCGAGCGACGAGTGTCTTGGCTTACTTTTCGGCAGCCCGTTTTTGCCATCGACGATATTTACTACCATTTTGACGGCAACCCTAAAGTACATTCGCTGTTGATTGATCAATACACCAACATCACCGATGCGCAATTGAAGGACGGCTTGATTCGTGCCAAAAATACACACTCCGTTCTGATGCTTTTGGGGCACCGCCCTTTGTTTGTGGCATCAGATGAGCCGTACGCGTTTTCGGTGAGTCGGTTGGAAAATGTGCTGGCCGAAGCCCAACGAATGGGCCTCAAATCGTACACAATGGCGGAACTGATTCAATTATCGGGTCGTTGAGTGTGAGCTGAATCGCTCTTTTAGTTTCAAAAAAGGTTTTTCAAAATAGTGATACGACAACGCCGACACACCGACGGTTAGAAAGGTAGCCAGCGGATAAAGAATGAGGTTGAAGGTAAGATGTGGTAAGTCTTTGCCAAAAGCCCATTGAATGAGGTGGACGCTTAACACAATAAAAGCTGTTTGGTAGATATAAAGTCCGTAGGAGATTTTACCCAGGTACGAAATCCAGCCGTATTCTAAGTTGACAATTGAGCGGGGGTTGCTCGAAACGTTGAGAATAAAATACGCAAAAAATAGCCCGTAAAATTCTAAGTTGACGTGGTTGATGTGAACACCCGTAGCAAGACAAAAAAGCAGTAGACCGTAAACTACGATTTGGACATCTTTGCGAAAAAGTACATTAAGGATTTTTTCTTTGCGGTAGTAGACCAGCATCGCACAGCCGCCCCCAGTGACGAGGGTTAAAATGCGGAATTGACTGAAAAAGAAGCGGATAATTTCAGGCACGTTGTTTGCATAGAACGTATTGCCCACCCAATGGTAATAAACATAAAACACACCGAAAGTTCCCAGTGAAAAAACGGTTAGTGTAATTAACAGGCGTTTCCAGGTTAGGTGTTGAATAATCCAAGGCCAGAGGTAATAGAATTGTTCTTCTACACCGATGGACCAGGTTTGGGCTGATAAGTAAGGCGAGCCGTAAAGGATGAAGCCAATGTTGGGTAAAACAATCAAAAAAAGTGACAAACGCTCATAAAAATTGTGCGCCATGAACGAAATCTCGTTGTTTGGTGCTACAAAAAAGGGGATATGAGGAAAGACAAAAAAAGCTAAAATGACAATTAAAAAATAGAGCGGCCAAATCCGCAAAATACGCCGAATGTAGAAATCACGGGTATTGATGGCCCCAAAACGGCCTTTTTCGTGCAGCAAAAGATAGGTAATCAAAAAGCCGCTCAGTACGAAAAATAAATCAACCCCCAATTTTCCCATACTTTTTATGAGGTGATAATCATAAAAATGCGGAATTTTGAACACTTCTTTGACTTGCTCAATATGGTGTATGAGTACCGAAAAGGCGGCAATAAAGCGCACGCCGTTAAGATTGGGGAAATATACGGTATTTGAAGACTTACTCAAGAGGATAAACTATTGTTTAAAGAGCTACAAAAATAACTTAATTTGCGCCAAGTAGCGATATAATTTAACAGCGTATATGAGTTTTAGACAATTACTACTGCTTATGGGATTACAGAAACAGGGAAGAAGCACGGAAAAAGAGCGGTGTTTTTTGCGGGGTAGCTTCTACGGTTTCTTATGGTTGTTGGTTTTACAAATACCTTCTTTTGCCCAATCACAGTTTGTGCCACTCAACGATGACTACTATCATTTGATTGACCGTTTTGAAATTCGTCGGGGCCGCTTGTCCGAAGATTTTCATATTGGGGTGAAGCCATTTCAGCGCAAGGCGGTGGTGAGTCTATTAGACAGTATCGAGGCTGACCGTACCATGCCGCTCAACGACATAGACTATTTTAATCTTCATTATTTACGGCAGGATAACTGGGAGTGGTCTACTAACAAAACGCCAATGAGCCAAAAACGGTTTATGAAACGTTTTTACGAGCGGCCTTCTGATTTTTATTCTATTCAAAACAAGGATTTAGATTTGCATTTAAGCCCTGTCACGCATTTGATTTTGGGCGGAGAAAACAGCTCCAAAGATTATTTGTGGCTGACGGCACGGGGGGTGGAGATGCGAGGCGTTATTGGTAAAAAACTGGGTTTTTATACCTACGTTACCGATACGCAGGGAATGTTTGGTAAGTATGTACGAGATTATACCCTCAACGTTCGAGAAATCTATTTGGGCTATCCGCTGTATGTATTGCCCGGTGAAAGTTTTGTCAAAAGCATCCGCACGTATGGGGTAGATTTTATTTCGGCCAGAGGGTACATTACTTTCAATCCTATCAAACAAATCAATCTTCAATTTGGACACGATAAAAACGTGATGGGGAGCGGATACCGCTCTATGTTGCTCTCGGACTGGAGTTCGCCTTACTTATTCCTAAAAATGACGACACAGTTGGGGCGATTCCAGTATACCAACCTTTGGGCGAACATGCTCTACAACCAAGTGGGTCGGAGGCCCGAAGAGCCTATCAACAAAAAATTTGCCGCTATTCACCACCTCAGCATCAACTTATCCAAAAACATCAGCTTAGGTATCTATGAGGCAGAAGTATTTGGGAGAGAAAACAATACTTTTGACCTCAATTATCTCAATCCTATTATCTTTTACCGCTACCTCGAAACCTATTTGGGCAGTTCTGACAATGCCTTGCTGGGGGTGGATTTTCGTTGGAACTTTCTCAAACACTTTGGATTTTATAGTCAATTTATGTTGGATGAGTTCAAAACATCCGAATATTTTGGTAAAAAAGGTTCTTGGGGTAAAAAATATGCATTTCAGGCGGGGCTTAAATATGTGGATGCCTTGGGTATCAAAAACTTAGATTTACAGGCTGAATACAACGTGGCGCGCCCTTTTACGTATTCGCACAAAAATGGGTTCAATAATTACGTACATTATGACCAATCATTGGCGCACCCGCTGGGGGCAAATTTTTGGGAAGTGGTGGGCTTATTGCGCTATCAGCCCACGCGCCGTTTGACGGTTTATGGTACGTTTACCTACTCTAAGCGAGGCGTAGATTCGGATTCATGGAATTATGGCAGCAATATTTATCGTCCCTACGATGACTTTCGGGTGCGGGATGAAGGCAATTTTATCGGACAGGGAACGCCCGTCAACACCACTTTTGCCGACCTGAGGATGTCGTATATGCTCAAACATAATTTTTTCATTGATGGTCGATTGATGATTCGCCAACAGGAAAGCCCGTTGGAATCCCAAAATTTGAGTACAACCTCGGCTACGTTTGGGGTTCGGCTCAATATCCCGTATCGCCAACAGGTATTTTAAGGCTTAATTGGCCGTAATCCAATCGTCGGATGGTTTTAAACCGTCCGACGATTATTTTTTTATTACTTTTGTGGCCATGTATAAGTGGCTCATCCTTCCGATTTTGTTTCGCTTTGATGCCGAGCAGGTGCATCATTTTGTGTGCGGAACCCTCCAATTCTTGTTTAAAATTCCTGGTATCACGTTTTTGTTCAGGCAATTGTTTACCTACGAAGATCCTTCGCTGGAGCGGGAAGTTTTTGGTCTGAAGTTTAAAAATCCCGTAGGCTTGGCCGCTGGATTTGACAAAAATGCGGAGCTGGTGGAAGAGATGGCGTGTTTGGGCTTTGGTTTTGTTGAAATCGGGACCGTGACGCCCTTGGCCCAACCTGGAAATGATAAACCAAGGTTGTTTCGGTTGAAGCCCGACCAGGCGCTCATCAATCGCATGGGATTCAATAATCAGGGAGCGGCGGCGGCGGCTAAGCGACTGCGTCAACGCAAAACCAACATCCTGATTGGGGGAAATATTGGTAAAAATAAGCTGACGCCCAACGAAAATGCCCTCGACGATTACCTTAAATGTTTTGACGAGCTTTACGATACCGTTGACTATTTTGTGGTGAATGTAAGCTCGCCGAATACGCCCGGTCTGCGCGATTTGCAAGAAAAAGAACCTTTGACCAAGATTTTGTTGGCCTTGAAGAAAAGAAGTCAAGAATTGGAAAATAGGCAATCTGCAACTACTAGAAAGGAACCTAAACCCATTCTTCTTAAAATCGCTCCCGACTTGACGGATAGCCAATTAGACGATATCATCGAGATTGTTACTACGTCAAAAATAGCGGGTGTTATAGCCACAAATACGACCATCAGTCGAGCAGATTTAGCAACTGATGGCGAAACTGTAAAAAAAATCGGAGCTGGCGGGCTAAGCGGAGCCCCATTGACACATCGTTCGACCGAAGTTATTCGTTATATTTGCGAGAAGTCAAATCACTCATTTCCCGTCATTGGTGTAGGAGGGATTGGTTCACCAGAAGAAGCCCGCGAAAAATTGGATGCAGGAGCGAGTTTAGTGCAGATTTACACGGGCTTTATTTATGAAGGACCAGCCTTGGCCAAGCGGATTTGTAAATCCTTGAAATAGAGCTTCAATTTTACCCCATAAAAAGCGCTTGCGCAAGAATATTCCCTACTTGAATACATCATTTTGGATGATGCAGGAAATCCGTGCGCACTGGCTGTCTTCGTTTTGATCGGTTTTTGATAGTTACGCTCATTAACGATTCATTGATAAACATTAACCTTTTTTTCATCGATGGCTAAGAATGTTATTCCTTCAACGCCCCAAAAGCGTGAGCGAAAAAGCACTGCCGGCAGCGAGATGGGGCAACCGAAAGCCCCGTTTAAGCAAACGCCTTCAGATCCACGCAAACAAAAAATGTGGGGTTGGGCATTGGTGTTCTTGTCGCTGTACATGCTGGGCGCCTTTGTGTGGTATCTGTTTACGGGCGCAGCCGACCAAAGTGTGGTGGATTCTGCTTTTACAACCAAACTTCGGATATCTTCCCGTGAGACTCAAAACGGAATGGGCTTTTTTGGCCTGTTGCTTTCCCACTTTTTTATCTTTCGGTGGTTTGGAATAGCGGCCTTAGGGTTCCCGTTTTTGTTGTTTCTGATTGGTTTTAAAATTGCGCAAAAGCGTGAATTATTACCACTTCAACGCACCACGCAACTCACCTTAGTATACATTTTTTTGCTTAGTCTGTTTTTTGGATTTCTCGTTTTAAAAACGGATTCGGTGCGTTCGATGAGCTTTCTGTGCGGCGGAATCGGCTACGAAATCAACAGTTTACTAGACCATTACATCGGCTGGGGTAGCTTCTTTGTGGTTTTGGGGGGCTTCGGAACGGTGCTGGTGTATTTTCACGGAATTAATTCATTCGATGAATTGGCCGACCGATTTGAGAATCCAATCAAAAGAAGAGCAAGACCTGTTGATTTGGAAGTGGTTTCGGAAGAAGATAAATATCTTGAACCCAATATAGAAGACGAGGAGGAAGAAGTGATGGCTCCCGCCGTTGCGCAGCCTAAAAAAGAAACCGTGACCCTTGAAGCTGAAAAAGCTAAAACGATAGAATTGAACGGGAAGCTACCCAACGGAAAAGCAGCGGCCAAACCGGTCTCTGGTGGGTTGACGCTGATTGTTGAAAATGCGGATGAGATGACAGATGAGAAAAGCCCAGCGGATGAGATACCCGTTTCAGGAACGACCACAAAAATTCCTGTAGTACCTTTTGCGAATGCTGACCACTTAGCCAACGATTTGGTGGCCGAGCACGGGCCCTATGACCCAACGCTTGATTTACCTAATTACCAATTTCCAACGCTTGATTTGTTACATAATCGCGGTGAAGGGAGTTCAAAAGTAACGGCGGAAGAGTTGGAAGCCAACAAAGACCGGATTGTAGAAACGCTCGGTAACTACGGCATCAGCATTGCCAGCATCAAAGCAACGATTGGACCGACCGTTACGCTTTATGAGATTATTCCAGAAGCGGGGGTGCGTATTTCCAAAATTAAAAGTTTAGAAGATGATATTGCGTTGAGTTTGGCGGCGTTGGGGATTCGTATCATTGCGCCGATGCCTGGCAAAGGAACCATCGGAATTGAGGTGCCCAACAAAAACCGCGAAATGGTCTCCATTCGGTCGGTATTGGCGAGTAAGAAATTTCAGGAAAGTACGTTTGACTTGCCGGTTGCCTTGGGAAAAACCATTTCAAACGAGTTTTTTATCACAGATTTGGCTAAAATGCCTCACTTATTGATGGCGGGTGCCACAGGGCAGGGAAAATCAGTCGGGTTGAATGTGTTGTTGGCCTCGTTGATTTATAAAAAACACCCGGCGTTGCTAAAGTTTGTTTTGGTCGACCCGAAAAAGGTGGAATTGACCTTGTTCAACAAAATTGAGCGACATTTTTTGGCCAAGCTTCCCAATAGCGAAGAAGCCATTATTACGGATACCAAAAAAGTGGTTCATACGCTCAATTCCCTCTGTATTGAGATGGACAATCGCTACAATTTGTTGAAAGAAGCGGGCGTTCGCAACGTCAAAGAGTACAACGCTAAGTTTACGCAACGGCAGTTGAGTCCCGAGCGCGGGCATTGTTTTCTACCTTATATTGTGTTGGTAATCGACGAGTTGGCTGATTTGATGATGACCGCTGGCAAAGAAGTAGAGCAGCCCATTGCGCGTTTGGCGCAGTTGGCGCGGGCCATCGGAATTCACTTGGTGGTGGCGACGCAACGCCCTTCCGTCAATGTGATTACGGGTTTGATTAAAGCCAACTTCCCCGCGCGTTTGTCGTTCAGAGTTACCTCAAAAATAGATTCCCGCACCATTCTGGATACGGGTGGAGCTGAGCAACTGGTGGGCATGGGAGATATGTTGCTTTCGTCGGGCTCAGACATGATTCGCTTACAATGTGCATTTGCCGATACCGACGAAATTGATGAAGTGTGTGATTTTATTGGGAATCAACGCGGTTATCCGTCGGCTTACAATTTGCCCGAATTCAGCGGAGATGATGATGAAACCGACCGAGAAGCTGTTGACTTGGCCGACCGTGATTCTATGTTTGATGAGGCGGCACGGGTTATCGTCATCAGTCAGCAGGGAAGTACATCGTTGATTCAGCGCAAGCTTAAACTGGGCTACAACCGCGCGGGGCGCATCATGGACCAACTGGAAGCGGCGGGTATTGTGGGGCCGTTTGAGGGAAGCAAAGCACGCGAAGTACTCATTACTGATATTGCGTCTTTGGAACAAATGCTCAAAAACCTTTAATTGAAGAAAGAATAAGCCTGCTTTTGACGATTTCATCGAACAGCACATAGCTGTTTGTAAAGGTTTTGTCGCTTGTTAACGGACTTGTGGTAACTTTGCAACGTATATTTTGTTAATACGGTACAGTTTTTAAACCATCAAGGTGAAAAACTGTCTAAAAAGAGCAATTAAACCTACGACAATGAGAAAATTTTTGGTTATAGCATCGCTTTTTGCGACTACGCTCCTCCAAGCCCAAAATGACAAACGTGCCACCGCTATCTTAGACGCGATGAGCAATAAGTACAAAACAATGACCTCGTTCAAGGTTGCCTTCACGTATACTAATGAAGCCTCCAAAGAAACCCTGAAAGGGGACGCAACCGTAAAAGGAACGAAGTTTCGATTGAAAATGGCTGGTCAGGAAATTTTCAATGATGGTAAGGTGATGACCACCTACATCAAAGAAAGCAACGAAGCGACCATCAATACCTACGACCCCAAAGAAGTAGGTGACATTGACCCCACAAAAGTATATACCATCTACAAAAAAGGCTACAAATACGTGTTTATCGAAGAAGTAACCGAAAGTGGACGCGTGTACGAAGTGGTGGAGCTTTCGCCCGAAAAGAAAGAAAGTAAAGTGTCTAAAGTTCAGATTAAAGTGGACAAAAAAGATAAATCCGTCAGAAGTTGGAAAGTAATCCAGCGCAGCGGACAGCGCCTGACGTTCAAAGTAGATAAGCTTACGCCTAATGTAAAGGTGGAAGATAAATTCTTCGCTTTTGACCCTGCCCAATTCAAAGGGGTAGAGGTAATTGACCTTCGATAAGTCAGAATTACTTCTTATAAAAATAACATCGGGGAGTTATTTCAACTTCCCGATGCCCCCGTCTACGCCAATTATTTGCCCCGTTACCCAGCTTGCTTCGTCAGAAAGCAGCCACTTGGCGGCCGATGCTACATCGTCAGGGGTGCCAATGCGTCCGAGCGGATGCCGCTTGGCTGAAGCTTCTCGTTTTTCATCGTTTGAAAGTAAACCACTCGCCAAAGGCGTATCGGTGAGCGACGGAGCCAAGGCATTGCAGCGAATTTTGGCCGTTGCAAATTCGGCCGCCAACGAACGCGTGAGTCCTTCAATCGCCCCTTTGGAAGTAGCGATTGAGGCGTGAAATCCCATACCAGTCTGCACCGCTACCGTGCTGAAAAGCACAATAGATGCGCCGTTTGCTTTACGTAATCTGCTCAAATTGGCTTGTAAAACGGCCACCGCTCCCAACACATTGATTTGGAAATCGGCTTGAAAATCGGCCGTCGAAAAGCGCTGAAAGGGCTTGAGCGAAATCGTGCCTGGAGCGTACACGATTCCGTGGAGTATATCTGGCAAGACATCAAAAGTACCCGTGGCTGTTTGGGTTACGTCCCAAGTAATGTGTTGACTTTTCAGATTTTCGGGGGCTGTTCGCGAGGCGGTAAAAAGCACCGCCCCTTCGGTTTCCAGTGTTTTGGCAAGCGCGTATCCAATTCCTGAACTTGCTCCAACAATCAAAATATTCTTTCCCTGAAATGACATAGTAAGTTTACGTTTGTCATTTTAACCAAATGTGTACGAAGAGTGTTTAAAAGACTGTTGCGAAAAAGTTTGATTACGAGCAGCTATCCACCCCGAAATTTTATCATATACATGCTTTGTGAGCAAAACGGCGCTTCCGAATTTACGGTTTTCGGGCCGGTAGCCGCAGGAGGCGGCGTTGCCAGATACATGAATACCAACGACCATGAATCGGCCTTGGTGCTCAATCCATATCGGTGAGCCGCTGTTTCGTTGGGTCGTGGTGAATGAATGGATAAGGCAGTGTTTGGTAACCTCAATGACTCGGCCTTCTTCCCGCCACATCTCAAAATCAGCCTTGTCGATGGGGTAGCCTGCGATGTGAATGGGGCTGTTTTCGGTTAAATTTTCGGCTACCAAGTAGTTTTCGTTCCAATCAAAGTGCCCTCCCATCTGCTGATAAACGGCGTCCGTATCAAGCATTATCACGCCAAAATCGTCTTTAACGTAACAATTTGGATTTTTATAGTCAGGAATTGAGTGAATTTTAAACGTGAAAGGGGGAATGTCTACCCAATAAATATGCGGTGGCAACACCGCATTGATGAAGGGATACACCTTAAAATGACTGATGCGTGATTCTGTTTCATTCAGCGAATGGCCCGCCGTAACAATGACATTTTTGTCAACCAAAAAGCCCGTCGAGCGACTGACGTAGGGCAGAGGGTTTCCTTCAAAGTCGACGCGAAAAATTTCTAAAAGGCATATATATCGGTAGGGAGCAAACCCCGAATTTTCAACCCGAAAACGATTCATAATTGTAAAGTATTTGCCGCAAAGTGAGGCAAACCGATTAGTGAACTGATAACAACAAGCGGTTTTACTAATCAGTTCACTAAAAAAATCATACCCAAGCCAAAGAATATTAGGCAGTTGCCCATTTTTTTTCAGGTTGAGCGGCAGAATCTTTGCGAATGTCAAACCAAATAAAAAGGCCCGTGATGATGGTAGCCACGACAAAATAGGCGCTGAGAACGAGCGTAATCCACGGCAAAGCCCCCCCGATCCCGAACCAATTGGTTGTGTAAATCAACCAAAGCCCGATGCCGTTTTTGAGCCCTTCCCACGCCAAGGCGTACGGGTTGCGGTCCATGAGTTCGGTATACGCAAAGACGCTCAGAAAAATAAAGCCGCCGTAGACAAAAATATTGGGCGTGCCTATTTTGGCAATGTACAGAAAGAAATAATTGATAAGAGCAAACGTAAATAAAAACTGAAACCACGTCCAAACTAAAAGCGCAGTGGAGGCTTTGGTGGTGTATTTTTGAAAATGATAGGGGTCGTCAATTTTGTGTACGGGGTATTTTTCCTCAATATCGGCTGGGCGCCAACCAGTGGGCATAAACCAAATACGAAGTTTATCCCGCCAACTGTTGGTTCGGTATGCATCCTGAATGAGTAGCCATAGGTGCTGGAAATTGATTTTAATGGGATTCCAGGTTTGGGCTGGTCGCGTAATGCCGTAAACGGGTGGAACGTGGGGTAATTCTTCCTGAAATGTCCCAAAAAGTTTATCCCAAATGATAAAGATTTGTCCGTGGTTTTTATCCAAATATTCGGGATTGATGGCATGATGCACACGGTGATGCGAAGGCGTGACGATGATGTGTTCTAAAAAGCCCATTTTATTGATATAAACGGTATGATACCAGAACTGGGCAAAAAGATGCAAAGGAGCTACGATGGCAATGACCGTTGGCGAAACGCCCAACAACGCAGCTGGTAGCAAAAAAATGGTAAACAAACTGACGAACGACGAGATGCTTTGCCGAAGTGCACAGGCCAAATCAAACTCTTCGCTGCTGTGGTGGATGGCGTGTTTGTTCCAAAAAAAGTTGATTTCATGACTCATGCGGTGGACCCAATAGCCCGAAAAATCAAGCGCGATGAACGCCACGGCGTAGGTGGCAATCGTGGACTGAATGGTATAAATGGCCCAGTGTTCGACCATCCAACCATAGGTTAAGATAGAAACACTCAGTCCCAACACATCCTTGATGATATTAGTATAGCCTGAGCTCATGCTGGAGAGCATATCCATGGTGCGGAAAGGCTGTTTTTTGACCGCCCACCCGTAGATTTTTTCTAGTAAAACCAATCCCAAAAAAATGGGCATGGCAATGAGCAAGATTCTTCCGTAGGTTTCCATTCGTATTGTGCTTCAAAGGTAGTAGGCAAGCATACTGTTTTAGTGGTACAAAGGTAAAAATAATTTAATTTTATCAGTAATTGATTGTGCTATTCATGGATAAATGCCTCGGTGTATAAAAGTCAAAACTCTTTATGGTGTTTTACCGTATATTATTTAAACGTATATTTTTTCACGATGAAGCTATTATACTTACAAAAGTCCATTCAAATTTTTAGTCTGTCATTGTTGCTGTTTTGCGTGGGTTCGCACGTTGTGATGGCCCAAAAGCTCAAAAAATTGACTGGGACGGTTTTAGATGCCGAAACCGCTCAACCATTGGCGGGAGCATCTGTCAATGCAGGGCCGAATGAGGGTGTAATAACTGACATAAATGGTGTATTTAGTTTGCTTATTGGCGAAAACAATCAGAAAGTTAAAATTTCCTTTGTGGGTTTTCAGACTACCGAAGTAACTATCGGCAATCAAGCCAATGTGACCGTTTATCTGAAAGCAGGTAAATTATTAGACGAGGTCATCATCACTGCCTTGGGTGTGGAGCGTGAATCCAAAAACTTAGGTTTTGCGGTGCAACAGGTAGATGCCCGGGAAATCAGCAAGGTCAAATCTACCAACTTTCTGGATAACTTGGCCGGACGAGTAGCGGGGGTCAACATCACCGCCGGAACAACGGGCGTGGGCTCTTCGACCAAAATCACCATTCGGGGCGAGTCTTCGTTTACCAATGCGAACCCTTTGTTTGTGGTGGATGGGATTCCCATTAACAATAACACCATCGTAAATAATGTCAACGACGATGCCGCCGGCTTTCAGGAAGTGGATTTTGGCAACGGTGCCATGGACATCAACCCCGACGATATTGATAAAGTAACGGTGCTCAAAGGCCCGGCCGCTGCCGCCCTGTACGGCACACGGGCGTCCAACGGAGTTATCATTATCAAGACCAAAACAGGAGGAAATCAGAAAGGCATCGGCGTGTCGTTCAACTCGACCAACTATGCCGAAACGCCCTTTAAACTGCCCGTTTTTCAAAATGGGTATGGCGTGGGCAATAGTGGTAAATTTGCGTTTAAAGATGGTCTGGGCGGTGGAATCAACGACAATATTACGTACAGTTACGGCCCAAAACTGGATGCCGGTCTTTTGATTCCGCAGTTTGACAGCCCCGTTTCCCTGCCCGATGGGCGCGTGGTGCGCGGCGGTGATCTGGCTATCCACGGCGGTTTGCCCATTACACCGACGCCGTTTGTGTCTCACCCCAACAACGTCAAAGATTTTTACCAAACGGGCTATACCCGCATCAATAATCTGGCCTTCACGGCAGGCAATGAAAAAAACAACGCTCGTTTGTCATTGACCGATTTAGCCAGTCAATCCATCATTCCGGGCGTAGATTTGAAACGTAAAACCGTTTCGGCTGCTTTTACCTTCAGCCCGACTTCGTCGCTGAAAATCCTGTCGACCCTTAATTATGTGAACACCGGCAGCAAAAACCGCCCCGCGACCAAATACGGCTCCGAAAACACCAACTATGCCATGGTAGGCTGGTTGGGAAGGTCTACGGATATCAACTCATTAAAGGATTACTGGCAACCGGGACTGGAAAACGTGCAGCAATATTCGTACAACTACACGTTTTTCGACAATCCTTATTTTACGTTACTTGAAAACCGCAACGCCTTCAACCGCGACCGGTTATTTGGAAATGTATCATTGAAATACGACTTCACCAAAGAACTGTCGCTGACGGTACGGACGGGCATGGATTACCAAAACGAAGACCGGACGTTCAGAAGAGCGTTCAGTTCCAATCGTTTCAAAACGGGAGCGTATGCCGAGCAAAATGTATTTTATCGGGAAATAAACTCCGATTTTCTGGCGAATTATTCCAAAACATTCAGCGACTTTTCGGTAGATGTATCCTTGGGAGGCAATCAAATGAACCGCAAAGCCAATTTGGAGCAGATACAAACCCTCTCGCTGGCGCAGCCGGGCGTGTATTCATTGGCCAATGCGTCATCACCGTTGGAATACTTTCAAAATGCCGATAATAAACGCATCAACAGCTTCTACGGTATTGCCAAATTTGGCTTTAAGAATATGCTGTTTGTAGATATTACGGGCCGCAATGATTGGTCGAGCGCGTTGGCTACGGCTACTTCGGTGGCCAATACGTCGTTTTTCTATCCGTCGGTTTCGGCGGGGTTCGTGGTTTCCAACGCAATCAAATTGCCCGCAATCATCTCTTTCCTCAAAGTTCGGGCGAGTTATGCACAGGTGGGCAATGACACCAATCCGTTCCAGACCAACGGAACCTTTACGTCGCGTACGCCCGTGGGTGGTTTGCCGAGTTTCAGTGACCAAAACTTTATTCCCAACGCCAATCTCAAACCCGAAAGCATCACCTCGGTGGAATTTGGGGCCGACGTGCGGTTTTTTAATGACCGCCTGAAATTGGATGTAACCTACTTTAACTCCCTGAATAAGAATCAGATTATCTCTCTGCCGATTGCAGTGTCGTCGGGGTATGTGCAGCAAAACGTCAACGGCGGCGCTATTCGGAGCAAAGGCTTGGAAGCAATCGTAGATGTTACGCCCGTGCAACGGCGTCGTTTTAAATGGAATACGTTGATCAATTTTACGGCGTATCGCAACCGCGTGGAGACATTGCCCGACCAAGCCAAGACCATTACGCTGGCCTACAATCGCGTGTATGACATTGTCAATCAAACGGTTTGGTATCAGGTGCAGGAAGGCGGTCGAATGGGCGATATGTGGGGAACGGGCTATCTTAAAAATGCCAACGGCGACTTTGTTATCAACAAAACAGGCGGGTACATTGCGGATAACACCTTGAAAAAATTGGGAAATTACAATCCCGATTTTATGGTGGGATTCAATAACAATTTTACATATAAAAACATCAATGCTGCGTTTTTGGTCGATTGGCGGCAGGGCGGGATTTTGGTGTCGCGAACGCTGGCGCTGGCGGCCGTGGGCGGACAGTTGATCGAAACCGCCGACCGTCCCGAGGCAGGCATTGTGGCCAAAGGTGTGGTGAATACCGGAGCCGCCGAAAGCCCCGTCTACCAGCCCAATACCGTAGCCGTGTCGGCCGAGACGTATTATCGTCAATATTATGACCGCAACCACGAAGAAAATAATACCTACAATGCGTCGTATGTGAAACTGAGAGAGGTACAATTGGGCTATCAACTGCCCGCTTCTGTGTTGGGAAAGCACATTCAAGCCATCAGTGTTTCGTTGGTAGCGCGGAATGTGTTTGCCATCAGCGACATGCGCCATTTTGACCCTGAGCAAACGGCCTTTCAGGGGCAGAAGTTTTTGTCGGGTGTGGAAGATATGAGTTATCCGACTTCGCGCAGTTTGGGCGTTAAATTGAGTTTGACTTTCTAAATCATCGATGTTTTTATTGTTCAAATGCATTCAATCATGAAAAAATATATCGCTCATTTCTCAATCATTTTGTTGGTGATGTTGGGAAGCTGCACCAACGATTTTGAAAAGATCAACGTCAATCCCGTAGCTCCCGTAGATGTACAGCCCGAGTTGCTATTCCGTAAAGTGCTGTTCGATTACGCCGACCAAATGTCGTACGAAGGCTTCGTAGCGGGCAATTTGCTGGGGCAATTATTCACCGCCATTGATTTCAATTTATTTGACCGTCACAGCCTTACCGAAGCACAATACGGAGGAAATCCCTGGGCGTTTTTGTACGAAAATCTTCGCGACAATGAAATCTTGCTCGCCAAATCCCGCTCCAATCCAGCGTATGCGGTCTACGAAGGTCCGGCCCTGATCTACAAAGCGTACCTGACGGGCGTACTGACGGACCTCTACGGCGATGTGCCTTACAGTCAGTCGTTGAAAGGGAAAGAGGGAAATGTAGCGCCCGTGTACGACGCGCAGCGGGATATTTATTTGGGCAAAGACGGCATCATTGAAAATCTTACCAAAGCCGTGAGTGTCATCAGTGCGTACAAAGGGGCACAGGCCTTGCAGGGCGATATTATTTTCGGAGGCAACCTGTCGTCGTGGCGTAAGTTGGCCAATTCGCTGAAATTCAAATACTTGATGAGGGTGTCGGCGCAGGAAAATGTGGCTGCCGAATTGGTGAAAATTTACGCCGGTGGAGACTTCATCAAATTGCCTTCCGAAAACGCGGTGTACCAATTTACGGCCTCGCAGCCCAATAATTTCCGCATGGCCACGGCGCGTGTTGGGGACTTTAACCTCTTCATTATGTCGGAAACGGTCGAAGAAATATTGACCAAACTGAATGACCCGCGCAGGCAGGTTTTCTTTCGGCCTACGGCCAATAATGCCAACGTCTACAAAGGATTGCTCAACGGCCCCGATGCGTCCAAACTTTCTATTTCGGTCGGAAATTATTCTTTTGCGGGACGAATATTTCGGGAAGATGCTGGAAAGTTGAAAGCCAATTTTCTGACGAGTTTTGAGGTCAATTTCCTGCTGGCCGAAGCCGCCGAAAAGGGTCTTATTACCGCCAATGCCAAACAACTCTACGAAACGGGCGTAACCCAAGCCTTTGAGTATTGGGGAGCTACGTTGCCCGATACTTACCTCAAAACCGCCCCGGCGGCTTATAAACTAAACGGGGCCAATCCCGTAGAGCAGATCATTACGCAAAAATGGTTGGCCAATATCATCAATGGTTACGAAGGTTGGGTCGAGTACCGCCGGACGGGTTTTCCAAAACTGAAAAACATCTCGGCCAGTTTAAATCAAAACCTGATTCCGGTCAGATTGCCTTATCCTACCACCGAAGACGCCCTGAATAATGCTAATTTTATAGCGGCCGCGTCCAAAACCAATAACAACAGTGTAAATTCGCCCGTTTGGTGGGATAAATAATTTTGTATGGATGCAATTACGTGGCAATGGGTGATCATGATTGGGTCGAGTCTCCTGTTGTTTGTGGTCTCACCGCTGACGAGTAAAACCAACGATTTTTTTAAAGGAAGCAAAGACAACGTACCGCCCAATTCGCTGTGGCTGACGAGCAGTCTGGTCATTTCGTGGCTTTTTGCCAAATCCATTACCAACGCCGCTGATTTGGGCTATGCCTTCGGAATCGTGGGCGGAGTGGCCTACGCGGGCTATTACCTTTCGTTTATGGTAGCGGGTGTGCTGATCTACCAAATGCGCATCAAAGGAAATTTTCGCAGCATTCACCATTTTCTGGAAACGCGCTACGGAGAAGTGGCGGTGGGGCTGTTTTCGTTGCTGATCGGCTTCCGACTTATCAACGAGATTTGGTCCAATACCATCATTATCGGCACCTATTTCGGCGAGCAGGGGAGCGTTCCGTACTTTTCTTCCATTGCGGTGTTTACGATTTTGACGTTGGCCTACACGCTCAAAGGCGGGATGCGGAGTTCGATCTTTACCGATATGATTCACTTGGTGCTGTTTATGGTGCTTTTGGTGTTTATTTTGGCCGTGCTGATTCCCCAAACGCCCGGCGGTATTGCAGCTTTGGTGAGCAAAGGCGAATGGAAAATGAGTCAGGGCGTCAACTTATTGTGCGTAGCGTTGCTTCAATCTTTGAGTTATCCTTTTCACGACCCCATCATGACCGACCGGGGTTTTATTGCGCCGCCTCGTACTACGTTGGTTTCCTTTGTGATGGCGACGGTAATTGGTATGTCGTGCATCATCCTGTTCAGTTTTGTCGGTATTTTTGGTTCCATGAAAGGTCTGCCCGCGCCCGCCACGGTGGAAGTGGCCAAACTGTTCGGTTTGCCCATGATGCTGATGATGAACTCCATCATGGTGACCTCGGCGGCTTCTACGATCGATTCCACCTTTTCGTCGTCTACCAAACTCATTCATCTGGATTTACTCAAAGAAAAAGGAATCAGTGTGCGTAAAGGGCGCATCACGATGGTGCTGTGTGCTTTGTTTGGCACATTGCCCGTATTTCTAAATCCCGAAATTCTTTCAGCCACAACCATCAGCGGCACGATGGTGCTGGGATTGGCGCCTATCTTTCTGTTTTGGTGGATAAAAGCCCCGAAATGGTCTTTTTACGGCTCGGTCCTTTTCGGCATTGCCTGCGGACTAACCACCATTTTTGTCAAAGATGTTCATTGGATTCAATTTTCCGACGGCAAATACGCCGATCTGCTCAGCATCAACGTCGTCGGAACAATAGGTTGTTTTACCTTGTTTTTTATACCTGTTCTGTTTAAAAGAAAGTGACGCCTGAAACGCAACATATCGGTACCCTGCGCGGAAAAGTCCTGATCTTTGGGGGTGTTTACTCCAATTATCAGGCGTTGGAAGAACTGTATCAATGGGCAACGAAGGAAAATATTCCTGCGCAAAACATCATCTGTACGGGTGATATTGCCGGCTACTGCGCTTCGCCGGTCGAGTGTCTGGATTTTCTGGAAGACTGGGGCATTCGGGCAATTCAGGGAAACGTAGAACAAAATCTGCTCAACGGCACCGACGACTGCGGTTGCAATTTTTCCGAAGGCAGTCGGTGTGATTTTTTTGCCAAACAGTGGTTTCCGTACACCGCCGTTCGGATGACCCGACGTAACCTGAACTACCTCGCAACGTTACCCCTTTTTCTTGACTTCCAATACGCCCAAAAACGCGTAAAAGTGCTGCACGGCTCGATGCAAAATATCTCGGAATTTGTGTTTAAATCCACGCCGTGGGACGTAAAAGCGGCGAATTTTGAAGCGGCAAAAGCGGACGTCATTCTGGCCGGTCACTGCGGATTGCCGTTTGCAGATGCCCAAGATGATAAATTGTGGCTCAACGCCGGCGTGATCGGAATGCCCGCCAACGACGGCACACCCCGCGTGTGGTACGTCATGTTGGACGATGCCAACGATACCTTTTCGTACGAATTCAGAAGTTTTGAGTACGATGCCGGCGAAGCCAACCAACTCATGATGGAAAACGGCCTGCCCTATTCCTATTCCGAAACCCTCCTAACGGGCCTCTGGGACAACTGCGATATCCTGCCCGACGAAGAAACGGCTTTGCAGGGTGTGGCTATTGAATTTTAGTAATTTATGGATTGAGGAAAAGAATAATATTCGCAGATGTTTTTATTCTATTGTTAAATCTTTTGAGGTCCTTTTAAGTCTTGCCATAGCTGTTCTACTTGAATTACATTCAGTTCTCACAATGCGTAAATTAGCTTTTTCGGAATGATATTTTCTGAATTTTTCCTTCCAATCTGCATCTTGAAAAATAATATGGTTTTGATCGTTTGATATGTATTCAATTTTTTCCAACTCTATCCTGTTCACTTCCTTAAATCTATCAACGATTACTGAAAACGTATTTGGCTGTCTATGGTCAATCGCTAACTCAGTCCATTTTGAAAGTATACCTGTTTCTTGACATTTAACTTGACCTTTAACTGAATTCTTATCAAAATAGTCCTGTTTTACTGATTTAATGTCATCGTGAACAGAGTTTCTACAAGCTACATAAAACAATTTTTCAGGAGTATATTTTGTGTTGTTAAGTATCATTAAGTAGGAAATGTACTGGCTTGTTTGGTCGTTATAAAAGACTTCAAAACACTTGGTGTTAAACTGGACTCTGGCTACTTTGATATCTTCAATTAATATTTCTGTTTCGCCTGACTCATTGTTTTTATTTGTTTTACCCTCATCATCTATTTCTTCTGCCTGAATTTCCTGCGTTATTTCAAGCTCGGCTAGGTAATTAAAGTAGTCATAGTCAAGCAAGTCTATAAGGTCTTCAAAATCAGCCTCGTTTAATGATAGCCCACAATCATAGGAATTTAAGATTGTTCGGTAATGTGAGATTGCATCTTTTTTGAATTTATATTCTTTCGGCCCTATTTTAAATGGCTTCCTCATTACAGTTTATAGTTTGCCTTTTCTTGAATCTTGACGTCTATTGCGTACCTACGGTACTTATTTAAAGTCGCTGATACTTTCTTTTCTACCGATATATAATCCCTACGGGATTGAAAACATTGACTGTTAGATTTTAAAAAAATGCGTTTACATAAATCTTTCCGTGTTTCCTTTCTCCGTTTTCCAAATCCCCTCACTCTTTCCCCAACTGCTTCAACCGCCCCTGATAAGCCTGCCAATAATTTCTTTTGGTAGCTTCGTTGAGAAAAGAGGTGGCAACCATTTTTTCTACCGTTTCGGAGCGGGATAGCAAGGTAGCAAGCAGATGGTTGAAAGTAGTTTCACTGATACCGGCCTGTGCTACTGAAAACATAATTACATCAAAAAGAGCATTTTAATGCACTATTCCTTGAAATTATCTTGTATTCGATGAATTATACGGCCCAATAGTGCGATATATGGCACTTTTTAGAATGAATCAAAAATATAGTGACTCTCCGCGTTGTACGCCTCTGTGCCTCCGTGGTTGAAAAATACCACTCAAAAACAAAAAAAATCGGTACCGAAGTTATTCGATACCGATTTGTCTGTCAAGCTGCAAACAACTTATTTGGCTACTTCTCCGCCACACGAACTGCCAGCTCCCGCCGTACATCCATAACAATGCTGGTTGATGATGATGGAGCGTTGGGTCAACGCCTCCATGTCAAAATCCCGCAGGTGCTTGGCTTTTCCTGCTACTTTCAGGTCCAGCATTTGATTAAAATCGCAATCGTATAAGTACCCATCCCAACCGATAGACAGCGTTGTGCGGCACATGACGTTGGCCGCCGCTGTCGGATTGAAGGAGTTGACGAGCTTTTCCATGTATTCGCTATAATTGCCGCTTACCAACAGATAATCCAAAAAGCGACTGATGGGAATGTTGGTGATGCAAAACAAATGATTGAATTCAATACCGTATTTTGCCTTCAACGCCCGTTTGAATTCCTTTTCCATGCCTGCCTGTCCGCTCGGCAGAAAAGCCCCCGCCGGGTTGTAGACCAAATTAAGCGTCAGGCCGCTGCCTTCCTGCCCGTAGCCGACGGCATTGAGCATTTGGAGCGCTTTGATGGAATCTTCAAAGACGCCGTTGCCGCGCTGCGAATCGGTGCGGGTGGCGGTATAAAACGGCAGCGAAGAAGCCACTTCAAGGCGGTGCTGTTTGAAAAACTCTGGCAGATCGTGGTATTTCTTATTGGCTAAAATAATGGTCAGATTACACCTAACGATGATGTTGATGTCATTGTCGATGGCTCTGATTTGCTCAATGAACCACCGAAAATGCGGGTTCATCTCGGGCGCACCGCCCGTAAGGTCGATGGTCTTGAATTTATGTTTTTGCAGAACATCCAAACACAACTGCATGGTTTCCTGCGTCATGATTTCTTTGCGGTCTGGTCCCGCGTCTACGTGACAATGCTTGCACACCTGATTACACATTTTCCCCATGTTGACTTGAAAAATGTCGATTTCGGTGGGCTTCAGCGGAAAAAGACCGATAGGTTCTAGCTTCTCACGAAAAGACGGGAGGTGTTTCCCCAAAGTAAGGCGGTCGTTTAACACCTCCAATTGAAACGCAGATTCGCCCAGTTCATGCTTTCGGGCTTTCAGTGATTTGACAGGATTCATATTGTGGGCAGGAGTCAGGAGCGAGAAGTGAGGAGTCAGAAGTGAGTATAAAAACTTCTGACTCCTCACTTCTCGCTCCTGATTTTACATGGTTAGTTCTTTTGCTTTGTTGATCATTTGGGTGCTGTGTACCAGGGTAATTCCCGCTGCCATGACTGCCCCTACATGCACTGCCTCCATCATTTCGTCTTCTGAGCAGCCTTTTTCGAGCGTATCGGTTGTGTAAGCGTCAATGCAATACGGGCATTTGAGTACGTGGGCCACGGCCAGTGCAATCAACGATTTTTCGCGGGAGGTGAGTGCCCCTTCGGCAAATACGTCGCCGTAGTACTTAAAAAAATCGTTGGCCAAATCTTTGGCACCAAAGGCCCCAATACTACCAAATTTCTTGAGGTCTTCGGAATTGTAATACGTCGACATAAAGCGATAATGTTTATGGTTATCTATAATTACGTAAATATAGCAATGTTAGATTTGGACCGTTGTACATAAATTTAAGACGGTCGCGGCGGTGTGTTTGTATTTATAACTATCTTTCGTAGGGTTTTGTCTTTGATATCGTAAAAAAAGATATTGATATGTACGCTGAAATGTAGCTTTTGGTAAGCTGCTAGAAGGAAGGATGAAAGGGTATCAAAGCAAACAACATAACAAGCTGACGGGAATCAATAAGCGTATTATGTAATGTTTTTCCGTAAAAAATGGTTATTTAAGCAGAAGTAATTTTAAGTATGAATAAAAGAAAAAAAACAAGCGAGGTAAAAAATAAAAAAACTCGCTCCCAAAAAAAGATTGTTACTTTTTTGGATGAATTCAAATCAGAGATTGCCGCTTTTTTTGAAATCAACAACGAACAGCCATTTGAACTGCAACAGCTTCACGACCATTTTGACGCCGATGACCATAAAATGCAGTTGATTCTGAATGGGTTACTCGATGAGCTTATTGAAGAAGGACGCATCAAACGTACGCCAGAAGGTTTGTACGTTGCCAACGTAAGTGCCAATGTGCTGATTGGAAAAGTAGAACACGTCAACAAAAACTACGCGTTTATTGTCATGGATTCGCCGTTGCCCGAAGGCTCCAAACTTTCGGAGAACGCTGACGTGTGGGTCGACTCCGACGATTTGCGCGGAGCCATTGACGGTGATACAGTGCGCATTACGCTGTTCAGCGATTATCGCAGCGGCCGCCGCCGTGAAGGACGTGTAGAAGAGGTCATTGCCCGAGGAAAAACAGAATTTGTGGGTGAAATCGAACTGTGGCCGAAGTACGGCATTGTGGCTTTAGACAACCGCCGGATGTACGAAGATGTGTACATCCCAGAAAATAAACTTAAAGGTGCGCAGGATGGCGATAAAGTACTCATCCGCCTGACCCAATACGCGACACGCTCGCGCCGCATGGAAGGAGAAGTGGTGGAAGTACTCGGAAAAGCAGGCTCTCACGAAACCGAAATGCACGCCATTTTGGCGGAATTTGGCTTGCCGATTCGCTTTACCGAAGAATTAGAAGCCGAAGCTAATGCCATTCCCGACACCATTTCTGCCGAAGAAATAGGGCGTCGCCGAGATATGCGCGATATAACGACCTTTACCATTGACCCTGCCGACGCCAAAGACTTTGATGATGCGCTTTCGGTGCGGTTTTTAGACAATGGAAACTACGAGATCGGGATTCACATTGCCGACGTGACGCATTACGTGCGCCCCGGAACGGCCTTGGAGCAGGAAGCCTACGCACGGGCTACGTCGGTCTATTTGGTGGATAGAACCGTGCCTATGTTGCCCGAAAAACTTTCTAATAATCTCTGCTCACTACGCCCTAACGAAGATAAACTCACGTTTTCGGTGGTGGTTGAAATGACACCCGATGCCAAAATCAAACACGAGTGGTTTGGGCGTACGGTGATCCACTCCGACAAACGATTCTCGTACGAAGAAGCGCAGGAAGTATTGGAAATGCAGGCGGCGGCTGACAAAGCAGCCAAAGAAGAAGGATTTGTGGATCTTTCCGCGCCATTACCCTATGCAAAAGAATTGACACTTTTGAATACATTGGCCCTTCAACTTCGTGCGGACCGATTTGCCAAAGGCGCCGTTAACTTTGAAACGACCGAGGTGAAATTTCGATTGGATGAAGCAGGAAAACCGCTCGGAATTTATACTAAAGTGCGCAAAGATGCGCACAAGCTAATCGAAGAGTTTATGCTCTTGGCCAACCGGCGAGTACCTGAATTCATTTACCAAAAATCCAAAGACAAAGGCAATCCAAATACCATGGTGTATCGGGTTCACGAAGAGCCTGATATGGAAAAGTTGCGCATATTTGCCGCTTTCGCGGGGCGTTTGGGGTATAAAATGAAATTTGAGAATGAAAAGCTTGCCGCCCAGTCGCTGAACCAGTTGATGGAAGACCTCGAAGGCAAGCCCGAACAAAATGCGCTCGAACAGTTGGCGATTCGTACTATGGCCAAGGCCCGTTATGGCACCGAAGACGCGGGGCATTTTGGGTTGGCGTTTAAGCGGTATTCGCACTTTACGTCGCCCATCCGACGCTATCCTGATATGATGGCGCACCGTTTGTCGCAGCATTATCTGGACGGAAAGCCCTCGCCCGACCGTGCCGAACTTGAGCCTGCCTGTAAACATTCCTCGGCGCGGGAGCAGTTGGCCGCCAATGCCGAGCGTGCCAGTATCAAGTACAAACAAGTGGAGTTTATGGCTTCCATGGAACCAGACCGTGTTTGGAATGGTATCATTACGGGCGTAACGGAATTCGGGATTTTTGTGGAAATCACCGACACCGCGTCTGAAGGACTGGTGCGGATGAATGACCTCAACGACGATTATTACGAACTTGACAAAGAAAACTACCGTTTGGTAGGGCAGCGCACCAAAAAGTTTTACACTTTTGGTGATGCCGTAAAAGTAAAGGTCAAAGAGACCAATATTTCGCGCAGAAGTATGGATTTAGTGTTGGCCGATGCCAACCCAACGCGCAGTACTTCATCGTTTAAAAATACCACTGAACGGAGTCGTCAACGCAGCGCTGGCTCATCGCCCAAAGATAAAGGCACCCGCCGAAAACGCAGATAGCGAGACGTTGGAGGCTATTGATAACCAATAGCTTCCAACTATTTTACTTCTATCCGAATACTTACTTCTTTTTGGGGTTTACAAAACCAATCTCCTTGGCAGCGCAGGTAGTAAGTGGTGGTCACTTGGGGATAAAATCGGCGCTCATTGCGGGCCGAATAGCTGAAGCGTTGGACCAATTCTTTGGCATTCCCATCGGTTTGTGAAAACCATTCCAAGGGCCCTTGGGCCCCATCTACCACGGGACATCCTGAAAAATAGAGAATTGTTTCCTCTCCTTTTCCAACCGTGGTGGTAGAAGCGGTGAGGGTAGGCGTGGGAACGTCGCATGTAGCACATTCCTTTTCACGCACAACGATGTATTCAACGTTGGGAGCAAAATCGGCGGCTTTGAAAATGATTCGTGGCGACCAGCTGGCCGTGGCAGCATTTTCCAAAATAATGCGTTGTGTATCAAAAGTAGGCGTTGTTGAAAGACTTACCTCCGCGCACTTAACTTCGTTGAGTAAGCCAGAATAGCCTTTTCGAAGGGCTAATTTGTACTCGCGGGCGGTGGGCAGGGTCACGTAACCTGAATCTTCTTTGACGGTGATTTCGTACGGAAAAGGATAAAGCGTATCGGGCTTCGGTAAGTCCCGATCTATGTCATCCTGATAGCCTTTGTCCGTAAAACGAATCAATGCTCGCGTGGCTTGACGGTCGGAAGTAACGCCTTTGGGGCCTTCCCAAACGACTTTGAATTTCCGTGAAATAACATTTTTATAGGAAAACGGGCGTTTTACCAACTCACATGGATTCGTAATTCCGCCCCGGTAAAAAACGCCGTAAACGATGGTGCCGTAATAAAGGCTGTCTTTGGGGTTATAAAATCCCCGTTCGGTGTTGGTTTCTTCCAAAAAAGAAACTGGTTGGTCGGGCAGACATTTTCCCGTTGTTGCCTGATTGTCTTTGGTTCTCTCGGCTTTGGGCAATATCAAATCGCATCCCGTCATGGCGGCAATTCCCAGCCACATTCCTACTTTTAGCCACTGTTTCATCTCCCCGAAATAGATAATGGTTTTTACAAATATACGGTGATTTTATCCAAAACGTTTTCCTTGGGTTTAATACAGATTTTGTATCTTTGAAAAATAGCTCCTAGAATTGATTCGTCGCACTTTTTAACCTTTCTCACCATGAAATGGGCGTATAGTTTGCAACAAAAATTAAAAATCGCCGTGCTATTAACGGTTATTTTTGGATTGTTATTTGTCAAAAATCTACTTGATAAACAAAGTTTTACGGAGTTAGGCGAGGCGTTTTCTACGGTTTATGAGGACCGGCTGCTGGCAGAAAGCTACATTTATAAATTCTATCACCACTTATCAGATAAGAAGATTGTCATTGATGGCTGTGTGGCGTATGAGGATGTAAATCAGATTAAAGGGCAACTTTCTCGGCATAATGAGGCGATTAATGCGCTAATTCATGAATTTGAAAAAACCAAACTAACGCCTGCGGAGGAGGTTATTTTCCGCAAATTCAAATTTCACGTGGCCGAAGATTTGCGGTTGGAAAAGCGTTATTTTTACCAAAATGATGGAGTAACAGACATTGTAAACGCCAAAAAAGTGTTGAATAAGTCATTTTATGTGATGTCAAATGACCTGAATCTTCTATCCAATATTCAAATTTCAGAGGGGGAAAAGGTGGCCAACAGCTCGCGACAAATCGTTCTTGGCTCGGCTTCTCAAAACCGATTTGAACTGTCTTTGCTGATTGTACTGGGTTTAGTGGTCCACGTATTGATTTTTGCCTCAAAATCTACATTTCCAAAAACGCCTCAAAATCCGTCATTAAACTAAATTATTTACCAATACACCTCAAAATCAACGATTTCTGATGCCTTTTGATGGGGTTGATACAACCAAAAATACAACTCTTTACCAACGGTATCGGCCGATGTAGACACAAAACTACGTTGCGGGAAGTTATCTAGGTTGTTTTTCTGCATTTCTAGGATGCGCTTGTCTTGCTGGATAATGATTCCGAATAGCTTTTTTACGACCCATTTTCCAAAAAAACGCAACCAAGGACGCAGCAGAAATACCCGTGCGGCATAAGTACATCCCGCTTTGGATTCATTGAGACAAGCTTCAATTCTAATCAACGGCTGTTGGTCTTGGGTGAGGTATTCCAAAACCGCGATGTTGGGATAAATATAATGCGCCGTTGGGGTCAGAAGTTGGTAGTTTTTGGGCAATAGTTTAGTGAGTAGTCCTTTGGCGGGTTCGGCTTCATACACTACCTTAAAACCATTAGATTGGGGGAAAAGACGCGCTTTGAGAGGCGACCGTTTTGTGTTTTCTGAACGAATAAAACCGTTGTGTACGTAGTGTGTATGGCTGCCTTCTAAAAAATTCTCCAACGTATTGAGCAAGTTTGCGGTGGTGTTTCCGCCTAGGATTACATCTTGCGTTAAGGCTGAAATGGCAGGGAATGGTGCAGTGTCAGAAGTGGTTGCCCATACAATACCACCCTCTACGCGAAGCGAAATACACTCCAACGCAGCATCGGTGGCCTTGTTGATGACGGGTACAAATGTATTTTTGCCTTTATGGTTAAAACACCAGCCGTGATACGGGCAAACCAATTCACCGTTTTGCAGCCAGCCCTGCGACAACGGCGCACCACGGTGCGGACAAATATCCTTAAATCCCGCCCAATGGTTATGGGTTTTGTAAATAACCAACGCACCAAAAGGCGACGAAACAGGATGGGGCTGATTGGCCTTGAAATCACGCTCAAACCCCAGCGGCCACCAGGTATTTTGGTGGTAGTATGTCATGGGCAGCAAGGGTTTTGACTAACTTTTGAACACTGGGCGTCTGACGGTTCAAAACCGTCGGACGCCTGATGCTTAAGCGGCCACCAGGTGTTTTCGCTATAACTCATATTTTTCAAGCAACGGAATACCGATTTTGTTGAGTAAATATAACAGCGTTTTCCACATTTGCTGACGGGCGTGCGGCAAATGGTTGAAATAAATGGCTGAATACTCCAAATGGCCCTGCCCGCCGCGTAATCGCTTGAAAGATGCCGCCCCAGAACTTAGATTCAGTACGTGGCCAGTTTGGTGCATTCGCCTGAAAATCAAATCAATGGCTTGGATATAAAGCCCTTTTTTCGGACTTTCGGATGTGTCATAACCCACGATGGGGGAAGTGATAGTGCCGTTTAATTCAAACAAACCCACCACAGATTTCAATAGCCCTTCGTCGTTGCGGTATCCTTCAAACCGAAAAAGTTGATTGGAAAATGCTTTCTCAAAAAACAATTCCGTAAAGCGTGGATTGTGTTGGGAGTATTTTTGGATGTATAATTGATTGTAAAGTTCTCTGATTTGCGAAACATACTCACCTATTTCTGCGGGTGAGACATAAGTCAGTTCAGATTTTTGTACCAGTCGGCGGTCATTGCCAATGTTGTTGTGCTTAGACCAGGTTTGGGCGTTTGGGTGAAAATAATACACCTGCCGACTAGCGCCAGTTCGAAACCCGTATCGTTCAAATTCGTGCAGTAAAAGAGAATGTTGAACTTGGTTGAGTGACCTAAAAATGAGGGTGTGTTGCGGGAATTGTTCGGTCAGAAAACGAACAATTTGCGGTAAATAAATTCCGTGCCAATCGGGGTAAGGGTTGGTGGAAAGTAGAAAATTATTAACATGAATGGTTTTATTGATTTCGTTGCGAATCAGCCAATTAGACGTGCCTTTCAGGAGCAGATTCAACGATTTATTCAGAAAGGGATTTCGGATATTTCGGTCAAGTTCTTCAATTGAGTAGGATACGCAAGCGGTGTAGGGAGAGCATACGTAAGAATTATCAAACTCCGTATCGTTGATGGTGACGGGCAGAAACCAGCGGTCGTTGATGGATAAAAGGCGAAAATCTGTACGAACGTTTTCAATGAGTTGTTGGGACGGATGCTGCTCAAACAATTCTCCCCATACCCGTATCTGCGGGTTAGGAATTTGCGAAGGAAGCAGCCACTTGATCATCTAGCGTTGCTCTTCAAGCTGGGTTCTGATGAGACTATTGGTATCAGCAAAAATTGTATCCATTTATTCTTCTCGTAATTCTCGCTGATATTCAACGGCATCTTGCCCCCATTTGATTTTACCGAAATATTTTTTTGTATTGAAGCCTTTGCCGGGTTTCAACTTTTTTAGCTGTTTTTCAATTTCAGCTTTTGAGTCATTGGGTTTAATAATGACGGTCATAATTTTGTGTTTTTTGTACAAATATACTAAAAACGCTCGGGTTATCCATTCCACTCAATATCCTGAGTAGAAGCCTGTAACAGCGTTTTGTTTTGCAAGAACTTGATTTTTAAGAGTTCTACCAAACTCAACGGTTGTAAAAACAACGGTAAGGAGTCATCGCCGTTGAAAATCACGTCGTTGGCTCGGTAAAAATCCCGATTCAACATCCGGTGCGGCTGCGTAATCAGAAAAGCAAATTTGACGGCCATGTGCTTTTGGCTCGGATTGAGAAGTTGGAAAGAATCATCCAGAAAACAGCGCGCCAAATCAGTGCCAATCAAATGCGCCCCGCTGATGCCGCGCGGGTTGCATTCCAGCACCACAGGCGTACCGTCGGGCTGAATGATAAAATCAAAACTTAATTGGCCATGATAACCAATCGCTTCCCCAAATCGTTTGATGGAAGAGATAAGTGCTTGATGAGTGACGGGTTCAAAATAAATTCCTGAGCCTTTTCCGACGCGGTATTTAGGGTGATAAATTGTAAGGGCTTTTAGGTTTCCGTGGGCCCAAATGGAATAAACGCAGACCTCTTTGCCGCTGATAAATCGTTGAGCTACCCACGCTGTTGAATCAGAGATTTGCTTTATCTGTGTAACCGTCGGTCGAAGGAGCGTAAAATTGGCAAAGCGGGAATAAATGGGCTTAAAAACGTAGGCATTAGCATTTTCATAATCGTTAAAATCCGCCGCATTTATTGTATCAGGTATGGCAAAAAATCCTTTAGACAATTCAATAAAGGTATCTTTTCGGTGGAGTTGGTGCATCAATTCAATGCCAGAAGTCCAGACTTGACAAGGCAAGGAATCTTTGGACATGGCCACGAAAAAAGCCTCCTCACAAGTGGGGAGGCACTGGTCTATTTTTTCGTCAATGATGATTTGCCTGAGTTTTTCCTGAAATGCTTCAAACGCGTAAGCGGGCGGTGGTAAATGGTAATAAGTCGCCACGTATTTGCTCCACCGCGCCAAGGTAAACCGCAACGAATCTGCCATGATGACGCGGTGGCCTTGTTTGCCAAAGCTCCGCGCCATCTCAAGGGCAATGGGCGCTCTTGCCCCCAAAATAAGGATGTTTTGCGGCGTCAATACGATTATTTAGTTTTAAACATCAACAGGTCAGCGCCGCTACGCGATACCAAAAATCGAGTAGCTCCACCGCTGCGAATTGGCTGAATATCACGCACTTCTCCCGTTAATAAAAAGCCTGAGCTGGTAGGCAATAATGGGGTAAACTGCCCTTTGGCTTTGGCAAAGTTGTTTTCCAATATCAGTCCATAACTTGCGTCGTAGCGACCTTGGTAGGTGCTGACGTTGTAAAAATTACCGCCTAACAAAATGTCGGGCTTGCCATCTTGGGTAACGTCGGCGATGTGAAGAGCGAAGATTTTGGATACCTGTGCCTCGCTTGGGAGGTAATGCAACGTAAACTCACCTTTGCCCATATTTTCAATCCACACGCTTTCAAATATGTTCACTTCGCGCTCCTCAGCAGCGTTCAATTCGGCCGATTTGAAGATTTTGCCAAGGGTATTTCCCGCAAAATCTTTGTTATTAGGAAAACGTTTGTTTAAGAATGGCAGGGTTTTTCCCAGTTCATCTTTGGACGCAACGGGATAAAATTCGTCGCCTTCGCCATAAGCCAAAATTTGGTCGTATTTAGCCCCGCTTTTTAAGAAATCACCCGCATACATGCGGAGTTTCGCGTCGGTATGCCGTCTGAATTTGGAGTTGGTTCCTAAGTTGCCCACCACAAAATCTATGTCGCCATCGCCGTCCAAATCGGCTGGTTTTATGGTTTGCCAAAACCCTTTTTTGTCTTCCAACGAAGTATGTTTTACATCAAACGAAGACTTGTCGTTTTCAAAAACGGTAATGCCCATCCAATCTCCCACAATCACCAAATCAACATCTTCGTCGTTGTCAATATCGGCCCAAGCGGCATCAGTAATCATCCCCGCTTTACGAAGTTCGGGCGCGAGTTTGTCGGTTTGGTCCGTGAAAATACCCTTGCCGTTGTTGATTAATAAATAAGAATCGGGGATTTGTCCGTAGTGAAACGCTACTATGCGGCCGCCGACAAATAAATCTAAGTCGCCATCTTTGTCCACATCTCCCGCTTTAACGCAGGATTTGTTACCGTAAAATTTGGGCAAGGCGGCTCGGTTACGGGCAAAATTCCCTTTGCCGTCGTTGAAATATAGCCGATCGAGTAGCGGCTCATCTTGCGCAAAAAATTCATTGCCACCGCTTACTACGTACAAATCAAGGTCTTTGTCGCCGTCGACATCGAGGAAAGACGCGTCGATGTCTTCGCAAAGCGTATCCGTCAAAAAAGCTCCCTGTTTGCTTTCGGTAAACTGCCCGTCTGTTTTTTGGATAAACAATTTTCCCGCTTGATATTTTGGGCCACCCACGTAAAAATCATCCAATCCGTCGCCATTTACATCGCCAACGGCCATTTTGGGGCCTTCTGTAGAAATCTTAAAGGGCATGAGTGGCTCACGCGTAAAATCGTAATATTCGTTTTCTTTATGGACAAAATCAACTGGGTATTGCTTCGTTACATCTTCAAAAATGGGCGCTTTGCCCGCAGGTAAGTTCCATTGACTGGTGGCGGCTTCTTGTTGCAACGTTAGGGTTTGGTTCGATTTTACATTCGTCAGAATCTGGGCTTTCTGGGTGGGCCATATCACCACGAGCGAGTCAATGCTGGCGGCTTTTCCCAGTCCAAACGTCAACCAAGGTTCTACCGACGACATAAACCCGCGCGTGGGCATGTTGTGTTGGTATAGCCATTTGCCATTGGTTTTAAGGTACACTTTTGCGCCAATTCCAAAGCCGTTCCCTTTTTGTCCTTGCAGTTTAACTTTCAGAAAAGCGTTCTTAAACAGTTCATCGGCTTTGTTTTCGTAGATTCCAGCGGGCGCATTGAGGTTATTGGTAATGAGTTCCAAATCGCCGTCATTGTCTAAGTCGGCGTAAGCTGCTCCATTGGCACAGTTAAACTCTTTGAACCCCCACGCCAGTGATTTATCCTCAAAAAGCAGACTGTCGCTCCCTTTGTAAAGGTAGTTGTGCCAGCGGCCGTTGGGCATTTTGTCCAAGGCTTCCTTATCGCTTTTCTTGCCTTTTTCCAACATGATTTCAACCATTGGGTTGGATACGTACTTGATGTATTCCAAGTCGTTGGGTCGGCGCTCAATGCCATTGCTGATAAACAGGTCTTTGATGCCATCATTGTCATAATCAGCCAGAAGCGGCGACCAGCTCCAGTCCGTGGCCGAGATGCCCGACATGGCACCAATGTCGCTGAAGCGCTCGCCCCCAAGGTTTAATTGCAGAGTGTTGCGGGTGTATTGGTTATAATAGCCGAATTGCAGTTTGTACAAATATACGTCTAGCGGGTCTTCGCCCATTGAGGATTTTTCGACTTTGGGGTCTTGTGGATACATGTCGACGGTCACCATATCGAGCAGGCCGTCGTTGTTGATGTCGGCCATGTCGTTGCCCATCGAAAACTTACTGGTATGTGTAAAGTGCTCTCTCAGCGCTTCTTTGAAGGTGCCGTCTTTTTGGTTAATGTAGTAATAGTCGTCTTCGTGAAAGTCGTTGGCGACGTAGATATCTTCCCAGCCGTCGTTGTTTAAGTCACCCACCGAAATTCCTAGTCCGTAGCCTTGGGGGGCGGCGTAAATTCCTGCTTTGATGCTCACGTTGGTGAAAGTCTTGCCGTCATTGCGGAATAAATAATCCCCCGCCAACTCATCGCGTTCTAGCGCGCGAACGTTGACGCGGTCGTAGGAGATGGATGTATGCACGGCATGATTGAGCAGATACATGTCTAAATCGCCGTCGTGGTCGTAATCAAAAAAAGCGGCTTGGGTCGAAAACCCCTGAAAATCTAACCCATATTCTTTCGATTTTTCAGAAAAAGTTCCGTCTTGATTATTGATAAACAGTTCATTATGGCCTTTAAACGATTTGTAGTTGCTGACGGCACATACATAAATATCCAACCAGCCATCTCCGTTGACGTCGGCCATGGTGACGCCCGTTTTCCAATTGGCGCTTCCGCCGATGTTGGCTTTTTCGGAGACGTCTTCCATTTTTATGCCGCTTCCAGTCTTCGTTTTATTGAGGTAAAGGTGATTTTTTTGTTGGTTAGAAACAAAGAATACATCCGAAAGCCCATCATTGTTAACATCTCCCACGGCTACTCCACCGCCGTTATAAAAATACAGATAATCCAAAATATTAAGTTCTCTCGTATCCCGCACAATGTTTGCGAAGGTTACGCCGCTTTTTTCGGGAGCGATTTGCTCAAAAAGGGCAGGCCCATCCGCGCTATTGTTGGAGTTTTTGGAACAATTGGTTAGAAAAAACAGACTAAAAATTAAAACACCCCAGGTGTTTCCTTTCATTTTTTTCATCACAGGTTTTATTTTTCTACTACTACTGAGTTAATCAAGGGACTATTGATTCAGCCCTACTACTTGAACTTTGTCTTTGTTTTTGGCCAGAATAATCAACTCTTTGCCATTGGTACCGCGTGCTTTACGCATTTTTCGTACCTGACCTTTGACCAAAAATCCTGATTGTGCAGGCTTCACCGTGGCAAATTGCGGCAGACCGTTTTTGTCTTTTCCTAATCCTCGCAGAACCAATCCATCATTTGCGTCATAACGGCCCATTTCAGGCAATACATCGAAGAAATTCCCCGTTAACAGAATGTCAGTTTTTCCGTCTTTATCATAGTCGGTTGTTACGATTCCGAAAATAGGGGAGTATTGGGCGGCTAGCGGCAGCGATTGCAAGGTAAATGCGCCTTTGCCATTGTTGATGAGCAACGAACTGTTGGATTGATACACAACCCTTTTTTGTACCCCTTCCATTTGTTCTCGCGAAAAAATAGCATCTATGGGCTTACCGCCGTACTCTTCGTGGCGAACAAATCGTTTTTTTATTACGGGCAATACTTTTTGCAAATCGGGTTTTAGCACCATCGGGTACGTTTTTCCGTCGGGATTGTAGCAGGTAATAATCTGTTCTACACTACCATTACGATCAAAATCGTTGATGTACAGCTCTGCGGGTTGGGTCTCCGAACATTGGAGCTTTGTGTTACGCCCCAAGTTTCCCACGATAAAATCCGTGTCGCCGTCGCCGTCTACGTCAGCCGCTTCTAGGGCATTCCACCAACCGTTTGAATTTTTAATGGGAATATTCTGGGACTGCGGGAAGTTTCCTTTGCGGTTTTGTAAAATCATGATGGGCATCCAATCTCCTACGGCAATGAGCTCAGGATAACCGTCTTTGTTTAAATCTTCAAAGCGCGCATCCGTCACCATACCAAGTTGGTTGTTGGACATGGTCTCTTTGGTTACGTCTTTAAAGTTGCCCTTGCCATTGTTTTGGAGTAGGTAGCTTCGGGGACTGAGGCCATATTGACCAGAAATCATCCGAGAGCCTACGAATAAATCTAGGTCACCATCGCGGTCATAATCGGCCACGGCCACACATGAGCCATTTTCAAAAACCGTGGGTAGCCCTTTGCTGAGGCTGAAGCTACCTTTGCCGTCGTTGAGGTAGAGTTTATCCGCCAATATTTCTTCGCCGGTCATAAATTCATTCCCGCCCGTCACGACGTATAAATCTAGGTCTTTGTCCCCGTCGGCATCAAAGAATGTAGCGGCAGTTTCATCGGCAATGGCGGGAGAGGCAAAAGTAGCTTTTGAAGTTTCTACGAAGTTGCCGTTGGGTTGCTGCATAAACAACGCACGTCGTTTTCCAGCACCGCCGCCGATATAGGCATCGTCCAATCCGTCGCCGTTAATGTCGCCAATAGCTAGGGCTGGGCCTTGCGTAGAATACATTTGTTTCAACAATCCGTCGCGGTTGTAGTCAACAAAGTCGTTTTCTTCGTGTTTGAAATCCAAGCCAGAGGTGTTTGTAATGTCATTGAAAGGAGCCTTAATTGTTGAAGCAGCGGGCAATTTCCATAAGTCTTTTGCATCGGCATGATTTAGGGTTAGTTCAACGTCTCCTTTCAGGTGTTTGAATGACTGCATTTTGTCGTCGGGCCATACGACCGTCAGTGAATCAATCCTTGGATTGGTGCCGAGGCCAAAAACCAAGTTTAAATCGCTGGATGATTGAAACCCACGATTGGGCATTTGTTGTAAATACTGCGTCTGTCCTTTTTGATAAATGTAAACTTTGGCCCCAATAGCGTGGGGATTTTTAGCGTTGCCTTTTAGTTTTACGCGCAAAAAATGGGTCTTTAATTTCTCGACCGATTGGTTTCGGAATACGCCCAATGGGGCATTATTGTTACTTACTACCAAATCCAAGTCGCCGTCATTGTCCAAATCGCCGTAGGCTGCACCATTTGAGAAGTTGGGTTCTCCGAGTCCCCATGCCATGGCTTTGTCTTCAAATTGCAGTTGACCTTTGTTTCGAAATGCAAAATTAGATATAGGCGTCGTTGAAATCATATCTACGAACTTACGATAATCAAACTGCATTCTGCCTTCAATCATTGCCTGTATATTTTTTTGGTCGGACAAAAAGGCCACGTAATCTTGGTCTGTTAAGTTTTTAACAATTCCGTTAGCCACAAATAAGTCTTTTTGACCATCATTGTCCATGTCAAAAATCAAGGCTCCCCAACTCCAGTCGGTCGCGTGTACACCTGCCATCTGACCTACTTCTTTAAAAGAGGAGGTTTGGACTGCGGACTGAAGACTCTGGACTGCGGACTGGTTTCCCTGATTCAGATGCAGCATATTGCGCATGTATTGGTGCCAATAATCCTGCTTTATTTTGAATTCTGTTAATTCATACCCTTCAAAAACGGAGGTTGTTTTGAGCCGTTTGTCATCGCGGGGAAGCATATCCGTCACGAAAATATCCAGCAATCCATCGTTATTGATGTCGGCAATATCCGCACCCATCGACGACAGGCTGATGTGGTTCATGCTTTCTTCCAATGATTCTTTGAAGGTGCCGTTGCGCTGATTGATATAGAGGTAATCACGTTCGTAGAAATCATTTGAAATATAAATATCTGGCCAATTGTCTTCATTGACATCGCCGATGGTGATTCCTAACCCAAAGGCAATCAAGCTGCCGTAAATTCCTGCTTCTTCACTTACATCCGTAAAAACAGGTTTAGTCATGGATGCTGAATCATTTACCACTGGTTTTGGTGTCAGTTTACTGGAGGTAGTGCTAATTGTCTCGTTCCGAAACAGTTTATGGCCACCGAGAGGGTCGCGGTATTTGCGGAAATTCTGGTATTGAAGTTTGTCAACGGGCGTAAAACTGTTGTTGAGTAGATACATGTCTAAATCGCCGTCGCGGTCATAGTCAAAAAAAGCCGCGTGGGTGGAGAATCCTCCGTCGAGGAGGCCGTATTCTACCGCTTTATCTGCAAACTTCGGTACACCGTCGGGGCCGATGCCCTGATTGATGAATAACTCATTGCCTCGGCTGTCACCTTTGATATTACCCGCGTTACAAACATAAATGTCCATGAGCCCGTCGCCGTTTACGTCGGCAAAAGTGGCCCCTGTTGACCATGCTTTGGCACCTCCCACGCCAGCGGTTTGGGTTACATCATCAAATTTCCATTGGTCGTTGGCGTTTTTTCCTTTGTTAAGGTAAAGGTGATTTTCTTCAAAATTGGAGGTAACGTATATATCAGCCCATCCATCATTGTTTACATCGCCGATGGCGACGCCCCCTCCGTTGTAAAAATTACGGTAATTGAAAATATTCAGTTCTTTTTTATCCAGTAAACGGTTGGTGAAATTAATTCCCGTTTGAGAAGCAGGAAGGGATTCGAACAAATTTTCGTCGGCATCTTTACTGCAGCCCACCATACATGCCGACAGGAATAAAATGACTAAAAAGGGTGAATAATTTATTTTGCTCATCATAGGTTGTGGCAATCACTTGTAGCAAATCTTTTCACAAAATTAACTAAAAAACAAAAGCGAGTGAGCTATTAGACTCACTCGCTTTGTATCAGTTATCTGATTTAACGTATAACGTTATAAATTAGTAGCCAGGGTTCTGAGCCAATCCAGGGTTGGCATCACGACGTTGCTGAGGAATTGGGAATAACAACGTTTTAGTAGCTGGTTCCTTCATAAATCTTGAAGTGAATTTACCACCCACTTTGTTGAATTCACCAAAGCGAATCAAGTCATTGCGACGCCATGCTTCCCATGCCAATTCACGACCGCGTTCGGCAAGAATGTTATCGAGCGTCAATTGTGGCGCAGTCCATGCTGTTACACCAGCACGAGCTCTTACAATGTTAAAATCGGCCAAGGCATCCGCTGTTTTTCCAAGACGGAAAAGAGCTTCTCCGCGCATCATATAAACGTCGGCCAAACGGAACATTGCCCAGTCGTTATCTTGGTCAGGTACCGTGTTGCCACGTTGGATTTCGTATTTTCCGAGACGTACACCTGCTCCCTGAAACTCAGGGTCAGCCGAAGTCATTTCGTCTTTGGTCATTACGGGATTAAAGTCCAAATCTTTACCATTATCGTCTTTCAACGCTTTGCCATCGGCACCGTATTGAACACCTGAAATCCACATTTTCTTGCGCAGGTCATCGTCTGAAAATGAGTTATAAAATTCAGCAATAGTACAGAATCCGTTCCAAGGCTGACCGCTTAGGTTATAGGTGCTTTGGTTTTGGTAGTGCAATGTACGGTAAGCAATGGTCATACCGCCCGCCTGAATACGATCAAAAGGAATGGCCCAGATGTTTTCGGTAGAACCTTCATTTTTTGCCGCAAAGTTGGCAAGGAAGTTGGGTTCTAATTTGTATTTACCTGATTTGATGACGATGTCACACATATCAGCAGCTTTTTGCCACTCGGGAGTTCCTTTATATACACCAGCGTTCAAATAAATTTTAGCCAACAATGTTTGAGCCGTTAATTTATTGATACGTCCGTAGTAAGAACCACCAACGTTGTCAGAAAGATTAGGCAGAGCTTCGGTCAATTCCTTCTCTACAAACGCATAGATTTGTGCCCGTGGAGTGGTGCTTACGGTACCTGACGTAGATTCTGTAATCAACGGAACGTTACCGAAATAGTCCATGGCAAGGAAGTAATAGAAAGCGCGAACCGCTCTCAATTCAGCAATCGCTACTGTGTTGCCAGCTACTTGCGGAATCAGGTTGTTGATGGTGTTAATACCGCTTTCAAAAATCCAACCCCACATGTCGTTGATAGGGCCATGCGTGGTAGTCCAAGTGTGACGGTTGTAGTTCAACCAGTTACCGCCATCATACCAGTCTTTTCCGCGAGTAGGTACTAAGCCTACGTCAGTAGTTACTTCAGCGTTGTGGGCATTCCATGCATAATCCCGTAATCCAGAGTAAGCAGGACCCAACAACGAGGCCAACTGCTCGGGAGTTGAACCAAAGCCTTCTTTAGGTATAACTCCATACACCGACTCATCCAAATTGGTACAAGAGGCTATCGTAAGCACACCCGCCAATGCAAGGTAAGAGAATGTTTTTTTCATTTTTATTCAGTTAGTTTTTGATGCTACAAATTAATTATGTAACAGTATGTTTATGTACGATGTTTAGAGAAATTTAGATTTTTCAAATAACTCTAAAGTCGTGTTAATTAGAATGATAGGTTAAAGCCAGCTTGGAAACCACGGGCTTTAGGGAATTGCTGCTTGGTATAAACACCCGCAGTAGCAAAACCTGTGTTCATTTCAGGGTCAACACCTTTGAATTTGGTCAATACAAACAGGTTGTTTCCAGAAATATACACTTGCGCACGGCTCAACACACCTTTGCCAGGGATTTGGTATCCCAAACGGAAGTTAGCCAAACGTACAAAGCTGCCATCTTCTACGAAATAGCTGAATGCACCTGTCTTAGTATCACGAACGGGTGAAGTCAAAGCCTCACGAAGCGTGTTTTCAGCAGGAAGACGGTTGTTTGGGTTGGCATACATCATGCGTTCTGCATTAAAGATTTTGTTGCCAAACTGACCGTTCAATAAGAAACTCAACGAGAATGCTTTGTACGTAAAGTTATTGGTTAAAGAAGCCGTAAACTTAGGAAGCGGGCTTCCTTGGAAGTCACGATCTGCATCGTTTTCGCTAATTTGACCGTCACCATCAATATCTTTGAATACAAATTGCCCTTTTTCATCCAATTTCTCAACAATACCGCCGAAGAAAGCACCTACTGGTAAACCAACTTTGATAAGCGAGAAAGGCACGGCTGAAGTACCGCGAGTAGCAGCTCCCAAACCTGAGAACAAGAAGATTTTATCAGAGCCAATAAATTCACCTTTGGCAAGCGCAGTTACCTCGTTTTTCAAAGTCGCGGCGGCTAATGTTGCTTCGTAGCGGAAGTCACCTTTTTCTACAATACCCGCCGTCAACGATAATTCCAAACCTTGGTTACGCATTGAACCTACGTTGGCAAGAATAGTTGGATACAGAGGCTTGATAGAAAGCGGGGCGGCAATTTCGTATAACAGGTCTTTGGTATTACGGATGTAATAATCCAATGAACCCGTTATGCGGTAGTTCCACAACGCAAAGTCAATACCAGCACCGTAGTTTTCGTTCACTTCCCATTTCAAATCTGGGTTAGGGTTCTGTGAAGGCTTGTAGGTAGGCAACCAGTTACCGTTGTCATAGTATTTGTTACTTGGGCCCACCAAGGCCAAAGAACGATAAGGGGCAATACCCTCAGAGTTACCCGTCTGACCGTAGTTTACGCGAAGTTTCAGGTTATTGACGGTTGGATTACCTTTCAAGAATGCTTCTTCAGACAATGCCCAACCTACCGACAACGATGGGAAAAGCCCCCATTTGTTGTTCTGTCCAAACTTGGTTGAACCGTCACGGCGTACTGTCAGCGTTGCAAAATACTTATCATTCAAAGCGGCAGTAGCACGTCCAAAGAAAGAAATCAATTTGTAGTTTGAGCGGAAAGAGCCAACTGCGTCATTTGCCCGTTGCCCAAGCGACACACCCGCTCCAGCAGCTAAGTTGTTAAACAATAAATCGTCGGTGATAAAATTATTGTTTACCGCGTTAAATCCTTCAAAATTGACATCTTGATAAGAATAACCTCCCAAAGCTCCGAATGTCAATCCATTGAATGTTTTGTTGTAGTTCAACGTAAATTCTAACAGATTATCTTCACTTTGGCCATTATCTACTGGGCCTGTTGAGCGACTACCAGTACCTAAGCCAGCTTGGGCTGATTTAGGTATGCGTGATATGTAGAAGAAACCATCTTGCTTAGAACCTTTCATTGCACCGTTTACCCCAAATACCAAATCTTTGGTAAGGCTATATTTTAGGTTGATATTCCCCAAATATTCAATCGACTTGGAATAGTTGGTAGTTTGTTCTAAAAGTGCCACTGGATTAAATGCGCCAAACTCACCCAAACGCTCAAAATATCCTGTTCCAGCTGCGATGCTACCAGGTGTTTGGAAAGTTGGGTCGGTTGTATAAATTGGATCGGTAGGCAAGTTGGTAATTGAATAAGTAAAGGCGTCGTAGTTTACGTAATCACGTTTACCGTTAATCAAAGACAGGCTGGTAGCGATTTTCAATTTGCCGTTTAAAGCCGTCTGATCTAAGTTGATACGAGCACTTACACGCTCAAAACCTGATTTCAGGACTAAACCCTGCTGGTTTAAATAGCCGATAGAAGCACGATAACTGAAGTTTTCAGTACCGCCTGAAAATGCTAAATTGTGGCTCATGACTGGAGCCTTGCGCGTAATTTCTTCAAACCAGTTGGTATTGGCACCCTGATCATTGACCAAAGTGAAACCGAACTTTTTAACGGCATCGCGGTATTCTGAGCCGCTCATGTAATCGGGAGCTTTTGCAACCATGTCTACGCCAAACTGAGCATTGTAATCAACCGAAGCACGGCCAGATTTACCACGTTTAGTAGTAATCAGAATAACCCCGTTGGAAGCACGCGCCCCATAAATAGCGGCCGATGAAGCATCACGTAATACGTCTACGGAAGCAATATCGTTTGCGTCAATGTTTTGAATGGGTACACCCGGTACTCCATCAATCACATAAAGAGGATCAGAGCCAGCGGCCAATGAACCTACTCCGCGCAAACGTACCGTTGGGCGTGAGTTAGGGTCAGAACCCGTTTGGTTGATGGTCAAACCAGCTACCTTACCCTGAATGGCGGCAAGCGGGTTGGCCACAACCCCAGCGTTGAAATCCTTTGAGTTAACGCTGGCTACTGTACCCGAAATTTCTTGGCGTTTTTGTGTACCATACCCCACAACCACAACTTCATTAAGTACCTGATTGTCTTCGACCAAGCTAACATCTACAGTGGTACGGTTACCTACGGCAACTTCTTGCGTTTTGTAACCTACGAAACTGAACACGAGCGTAGCATTGTCGGGTGCGGAGATTTTGTAGTTACCGTCTACGTCGGTGTTGGCACCTCGCTGGGTACCCTTTACGGCGATGCTAACACCGGGCATACCGGTACCGCTTGCATCTTTTACATTACCGGACACTTGTTTGTCCTGGGCCCATACCCCCAACGATACTACTGAGACTAGGACTGTCAACAAAAATTTGCTGACAAAGGCCCTCTGTCGAGCTAAAGAAGCCCGACCTGCTAAGGGGAAACTGTTCATCATAGGTTGAAAATTGGTTTTTGTGAATAATTACCTAATTGGTTTTCGCAATTTGTAACGCACTCACTACTACGGTTTTTGGATTGTTCCAAGTATTTGTTGTCACAAATGCTTTAACCAGACGGCAAATTACAATAATTAATTTCTATAATACAAGTTTCGGATATTAAAAACGCATGAATCAGTCTGTTTGTTACCCAAAAAAAGGGGATGGTAAAGCGGGGAGGTTATCTGCCATTAATTCAATTAAATGTTTCATGAAACAAAGGGTTTGCCTAACTTTGCAAGTGATAACTTAAAAAGACTTCTATGAAATTTTTTATTGATACCGCAAACCTGAGTGAAATCCGGGAAGCCTATGAATTGGGCGTATTGGATGGCGTTACTACCAACCCATCTTTGATGGCAAAAGAGGGAATCACTGGCAAAGCCAACATCATGGCCCACTACAAAGCAATTTGTGATATTGTAGATGGCGACGTAAGTGCCGAAGTAATTGCTACTGATTTTCAGGGGATGATCAAAGAGGCGGATGAATTGATTGAAATTGACGAGAAAATTGTTGTAAAAGTACCGATGATTAAAGATGGAGTAAAAGCCATCAAACACCTCTCAGATCGTGGTATTAAGACCAACTGTACCCTTGTCTTTTCGGCAGGGCAGGCGTTGTTGGCGGCCAAAGCGGGCGCTACCTACGTGTCTCCTTTCATTGGCCGTTTGGACGATGTCTCCATGGACGGGATGGATTTGATTGAGCAGATTGTGACCATTTATCAAAACTACGGTTATACGACCGAAGTCTTGGCGGCATCGGTTCGTCATTCGATTCACCTTTTGAAATGTGCTGAATTGGGCGCCGATGTGGTTACTTGCCCGTTAAGCGTTATTACCTCGTTGCTTAAGCACCCTCTGACCGACATTGGCTTGGAGAAATTCCTGTCTGACTACAAAAAAGGAAACCAATAAAAATAGTTTACAGCTGGCAGTAGGCAGTTTGCAGTATTTTATTGCTAACAGCCTACTGCTAACTGCTAACTTCCTACTAAACTATGACTGCTTTTTCATCTGAACCGATTATTCAACTCGAAAATACCGACATTTATCAAAACGGCAACAAGCTGGTATTGGCAGATGTAAACTTCGTAATAAATAAAGGCGATTTTGTTTTTTTGATTGGAAGAACGGGAAGTGGAAAAAGCTCTCTGCTCAAAACACTCTACGCCGATTTGTGGTTGGAGTCGGGTACAGGAACGGTGGTTGGCTATCAGTTGCAAAAGCTCAAACAAGCCGACGTGCCTTTCCTTCGGCGTAAAATCGGCATTGTTTTCCAAGATTTTCAACTGTTTTTTGACCGTACCGTGGAAGAAAATCTTGAGTTTGTACTGCGAGCCACTGGCTGGACCGACAAAGCCACCATCAAGAACAGGATTTCGGAAGTGCTGATGCAAGTAGGGTTGGGCACTTTACAAAAGAAAATGCCCCATCAACTTTCGGGTGGGGAGCAGCAGCGGGTCGTGATTGCGCGGGCCATGCTAAACGAGCCTCAGATTCTGTTGGCTGATGAGCCAACTGGAAACCTTGACCCTGAAGTAGGTGAACAAATCATGCAGGTGTTTCAGAGTATTAATACGGCAGGAACCGCCATTTTGATGGCTACGCACAATTATGATTTTCTAAAAAAATACCCAGCACGCGTCCTGAAGTGTGAGGCAGGAAGTGTAAGCGAGGTGTAATATTAAAAAAATACAAAATTTGTTGCGTTGATTGGGGAAAATCGAATATTCTTCTTACTTTTGCATAAAATAACTGCACCGAGCGCTTCTTAACGTCTCTGCGTCTTTTTCTCCCATGGGGTATTGGAGTCCCCATCTTTGTCTGTTAGAAAATCACGCTTCGAATTATTTGGCACCGGCTCATTGAGATTTCATGAGTGTTCAGTGCATGGGCAATTTTTAAAAATCCTGTTATTGATCGTATCCGCCGATAGGTTGAGTTAAAAACTCGTCGAGGGAAGGTAATTGTTGAAAGGTTTTCGCCGGCTAGAAACCCTTCTATGCCACGTTGTGCTTACCGCTCGAACAATTAACGGGAATACTATTAACCGTTTAACTTGTGCGTAAGCACGCAAAAACAATCAATGGAAGTACTTTTTGATTCATTAGGCCTTTCGGAAGAAATTCTGAAAGCAGTAACAGAAATGGGTTTTACCAAACCCTCACCCATTCAGGCAGAAGCCATCCCGTCCCTTTTGGAAGGCCGTGACGTATTGGGACAAGCCCAGACAGGAACGGGCAAAACCGCCGCTTTCGGTATTCCTGCTCTTGAAAAAGTGGATATCTCAGATAAGCGTACCCAAGTATTAATGTTGTGTCCGACCCGTGAGTTGGCGGTGCAGGTAACTGAAGAGTTACGTCGTATTGCCAAATACAAAAAAGGGTTGAAACTCGAAACCGTTTACGGTGGTGATTCGATTGAACGTCAGATTCGTTCGTTGAAAATAGGTGCTCAAATTGTGGTCGGAACTCCCGGTCGTGTCATGGACCTTATTGAGCGTAAGGCGCTTAAGCTAGATTTCGTAAATTATGTAGTATTAGACGAAGCCGACGAAATGCTCGATATGGGCTTTCGTGAAGATATTGATACCATTCTGGAAAGTGTACCCGATGAGCGCCAAACGGTGTTGTTTTCGGCTACTATGTCGAAGCCCATCATGGGCATCGCTCAAAAATTCCAAGAAGATCCCGTCCAGATTAAAATTACGCGGAAGGAAGTTACCAACGAAAATATTGAGCAAACGTATTTTGAAGTAAAACAACGGGGCAAAATTGAAGTGACCTGCCGGGTATTAGATGCCTACGATTTAAAGCAGGTCATTATTTTCTGTAATACCAAGCGTAAAGTAGACGAAGTAACCGAAGAACTTTCTTCCAAAGGATATTCGGTCGAAAGTTTGCACGGCGATTTGCGCCAAACGCAACGGAATCAGGTAATGGCGAAGTTTCGTTCGGGAGCCGCCAATATCTTGGTAGCCACCGACGTAGCCGCTCGCGGTATCGACGTGTCGGGTATTGACGCCGTTATCAACTTTGATTTACCGTTGGATGAAGAATACTACGTTCACCGTATCGGTCGTACTGGCCGTGCAGGCTTAACGGGTAAAGCGCTGACGTTGGTAGCCAAAGATGAAAAATACCGTTTGCGCCAAATCGAGACTTATACCAAAGTAAAAATCGACAAAGGAGTTATTCCAACTTTTGAAGACATCGTAGGTGTACGCAAAGCCCGTTTTATCTCACAAGTAGAAGAGGCGGTTTCGACTGGCGATTTGGATTTGTACGAAGATATGTTGGGTATGTTGCATCATACTACGGGCTTCACTACGGAGCAGATTGTGGCCGCATTGGTCAAAATCAACATGGGTGTTCAGAAAAGCGAATTTGCCGACAATGATTTGGCATGGGATGCTGATCGTCGCCCATCAGAAAGAGGATTTGAGAAACGTGGCCGTTTTGAAGACCGTGGCGGAAGAGGCGAAGAGCGTGGCTCAGGCCGTTTCGGCGACCGTGGCGGCGACAGAGGTCCCCGTGAAGGCGGTGGTCCAAAACGCAACGAACCGGGTATGGTTCGCCTGTTTGTGAGCGTGGGCCGTAAAGACCGCGTTCAACCACGCGACATCGTTGGCGCTATCGCTGGCGAGGCGGGTATTCCCGGCCGTGTGATTGGCTCAATTGATATTTTTGATGCGTACTCGTTTGTAGATGTTCCCGAGCGCGATGCCCGCAAAGTGGTGGAAGCCATGAGCGGCAATACCATCAAAGGAAAAATGGTCAACATCGAAGTAGCACGATAACCGCAGGGGCGGTGTTAAGCGCTGCCTTTCAATCATTTGCAGTTCACAATTCACAGTATAAGTACCTTATCTGTTGATTGTGAACTGTTTTTGTATTTAATAAAGACCAAAACTATTTCAGTATAACTTTGGTTGAATAAATGCGTGAAACTTTTGCACGCCAATTTACATTCCGCAAGAAAAAGAAACGTTGTATGATAGAAAGACCCATCACCGACTGGTTGCCCCTGACGAAGAAAGAGGTTGAAAAAAGAGGCTGGGACGAAGTGGATGTTGTGTTGGTTTCGGGGGATGCCTACGTAGATCATCCTGCCTTTGGTACGGCTGTCATTGGCCGTATCATGGAAAGCGAAGGCTTCAAGGTGGCGGTGGTAGCCCAACCCAACTGGAAAGACGATTTACGGGATTTTAAAAAATTCGGCCGACCCAAATACTTTTTTGGCGTTACGGCGGGCTGCATGGATTCGATGGTGAATCACTACACGGCCAACAAACGCCTGCGCTCCAACGACTCGTACACGCCGGGCGGCGAGGCGGGTTTTCGTCCTGACTATGCTACCACGGTGTATTCAAATATATTAAAAGAACTCTATCCCGATGTGCCAGTACTGATTGGGGGGATTGAGGCGTCATTGCGCCGTGTAACGCACTATGATTATTGGAAAGACCAATTGATGCCCACCATTTTGGCCGATTCCAAAGCCGATTTGCTGGTGTATGGCATGGGCGAGCAGCCCCTGCGCGAGCTGTTGAAGTTGGTGCGCGAAGGAGTTCCGTTGAATACCATTCGCAACGTGAACCAAATCGCCTACTTGCAAGACTCAGAAGCAGAGTTGCCAAGCGACAAAGGCTGGGAAACGGTTGAGCTGGCGAGTCATGAAGTATGTTTACAGGATAAAATCAAGTATGCCGCCAACTTCAAGATTGTAGAGGTTGAATCCAATAAATGGGAGGCCAATCGAATCATCCAGAAAGTGGGCAACCAAACATTGGTTATCAATCCGCCGTTCAAAATCATGGACGAAAAAGAGATTGATGCATCGTTTGACTTGCCCTATACGCGTTTGCCGCACCCCAAGTACAAAACGCGCGGCACGATTCCTGCCTACGAAATGATTAAGTTTTCCATCAACATGCATCGGGGCTGTTTTGGCGGGTGTAGTTTCTGCACCATTTCGGCGCATCAGGGAAAATTTATTGCATCGCGGAGCGAGAAGTCAATCATGAAAGAAGTGGAGGAGGTAACAAAACACCCTGAATTTAAGGGTTATATCTCCGATTTGGGCGGGCCGTCGGCCAATATGTACCGCATGAAAGGCAAAGACGAGGCCATTTGCGCGCGTTGCACGAGTCCGAGTTGTATTCACCCTGTAATTTGTTCAAATTTGGATACCTCCCATAAGCCAATTACGGAGTTATATAAAAAAGTAGATGCGCACCCGAAAGTGAAAAAGGCGTTTGTAGGGTCGGGAATTCGTTACGATTTGTTGGTGGATGATTTCAACAAAAACAACAAAGACAATAACCACGACGAATACATGGAGCAACTCATTACGCGCCACGTGTCGGGCCGGTTGAAAGTAGCGCCCGAACACACCTCTGACGATACGCTGCGCGTAATGCGTAAGCCATCGTTTAAGTATTTTAAATTGTTTAAACAGAAATACGATAAGATTTCCGACAAACATAACCTGAACCAACCGCTGATTCCGTATTTTATTTCTTCTCACCCCGGTTGCGAAGAAGCAGATATGGCCAATTTGGCGGCCGAAACCAAAGACCTTGGCTTCCGGCTGGAGCAGGTGCAGGATTTTACGCCCACGCCCATGACCGTGGCGGAAGTGATTTACTATTCGGGCGTTCATCCCTATACGTTGAAGCCCGTCTTTACGGCCAAAACCAAAGAAGAAAAATTGGACCAAAATCGCTATTTCTTCTGGTACAAGCCAGAGTTTAGAAGCCTGATTCGAAGCCGATTAAACAAACTGAAACGCCCTGATTTGGCCGACCGACTTTTGAGCAATCCCAAAAAGCAGGAAACGCGGGTGGAGAAGAAAATGGGTAAAAAGCGATAAGTCATTTTTAGGCTTCCCAAATTTCTGAAACTTGGGAAGCCTTTTTTATTTTTTCTTCAACGAAATCACTTCGCTATACGCTTCATTCAGCGCTTCTATCATTTTATTCCATTCAGAAAAACTCGTTTTCTTTACAAGTAATGTGTTGAGTGTTAGTTTACTACGAATAGTGATTTGTCCATTTTTCTGTTCGTAGCTAAGCGAAAATCCAAAATCAGGATTGGCAAACGACCTGTTTTCGGGCAAGTAAGAAACCTCATATCCTGCGGGAATCGGTAAGATTTCGACGGTTTCTTGCGTATGCGCAAATTCGTGTTTCCAGTCATTTTTACGCGTATCTTCCATGCGTTTATCCGCCCAGGTACGTATTAAGTGGGGGTTGATAAACAACTCGCCCGCGGCTTCCTGCACGTAGTCGGGGACCCGAAACGTGTAGTCAAACTGCACAGGAACATCCCGCTGATTGATGCCCGAAACCGTCCGTTTCTCAAGCGTGGACTTATTGGAGCCGCGACTGAGAATATTTTTGTAGTACTCATCCCGTTGCGGTTCCGAACGGTATTGAATCGCCGATTTTACGGATGTTTTCCACAAACCTTCAAACATCAACGTGCCTTGGCCTTTCAACGTCTTGCCATCGAGCGAAAGAATCATGGAATCCCGCCGGAAATTTTGAGAGGCTGGAACAATAGGCACGGTTACGATTTCATATTTGTCTTCAGAGGTCATAATCATTGCTTCTTTTCCCTGAATGTGAGAAGTAGGTAGACCAAAATCAATGCGGTCGTCGGTAGCATCTAAAAACTGCCATTTACCATCGCGCTTAACGGCCGCAATCATGTGGTTATCAACACTCATCGAGGGGTTTTCCACATAACGATACGGAATATCCCGCGTGCCAATCCAAACCAGATGTGCGGGAATGCCCGCCAACTTGAGCATCGTAGAGGTCAGACTGGCCATGTCTTTACAATCTCCGTAGCGTTTTTGCCAAACGTCAGCCGCTTGACGGGGAATAAAGCCGCCCAAGCCTTCTTCAAAAGCAATGTATTTGATGTGGTCTTGTACCCAATAATAAACCGACTTGATTTTTTCCTCTTCGGTTTTGCCCCTCGTCAGAGAGTCGGTGAGGGCCTGCAAAGGAGCGTTAGGTTGTTTGTTGAGGTCTTTGACCAAGCTTTTATAGTAATTAAACAGCTTTTGTACATTTCCCAATACCTCCGTGGTTTTGCCGTCGATGGTATAACTTTCGATGAATAAAAGCACCTGTGGTACATAATAACGCAGCGAAAGAGATTCGGTTTCGAGGGGTGAAGTTTTCAGGTTTTGGGCTTTCCAAGCGTAGGTTGTTTTGCCGTTTAGGGTGGTTTGTTTAAACGTAATCCCCTTCATATCGCCGTAGGTTTTGTAGGATATTTTAACCGACGCAGGAAACGTAACTGAAAAATCGCTGTTGATGACGGGCACATAGTTGCCAAATACAAACCCCGAAAGCATGTACGGATTTTTGATGTGCTCACGGTAAGATACAGTGCCGATGCCTCCCTGTTTTGCCCCCGGAAACGTGAACTTTTTAACTTGCATATCGTCAAAAAATATCCCTCCTCCTGGGCTGGGGCGTTCGGTTTTGAAGTCGGTAACGGGTGTACGTTTAAATCCTGCTTTTTCGGGAACGTAGGAAATGGCCTCTAAATCCTTAATTTCCTGAAACGCGTCCGAAAAATAAATACGCTCGTCGGCCCAAACGCTGGCGCGTTCATCCAAAAACACGCGGTCTTCTTGATGCAAAACGTCGATTTGCAACGCCCCATTAACCAAATCTACCGTTACCTGTTCGGAGCGGTTGAGATACGCCATTTCTTCATTCGGAAACTTAGCCTTCAGTTGGGCTACGTTTACTTTGGGTTGTGCCCAAATAATAGTAAACGAGAGAAATATAAAGGACAATGTTGTGAGGGTGAAGCGGGTGAGTCCGACGGTTTTGTGGGGCAAAAACGGATAAGGCATAACTTAGAAAATGATTTATGTGGCGTATAAATAACGGAAGGTTGCCGGGAAAAGTTTTATTTTGTGAAACGTTGCGGCACAAATGGCTTTTTCTTGTTTTAGAGCATAACACTTAATTACATTTTATGGAACAACCATCGGATGATTTGATTCTCAACACAAATGAAGCCATTCAAGCGTATTTAAATATGCCTGATTTGCTGCGGGATTTGCTTCTTCAAATAACAAAAGATTTTCAGACGGCACAAATACCCTTATCGTCCGAGTCTTTGGTAAATTGCTCTTTTGAAGGGCTGTGTGAAACACTCGTGAAGGCCCTGGATGCGCATTTGGCCAAGGGGGGAACGCTGAAAAATGTCTTAAATCGGGTTGATTTAACCGAAAAACAACTAAAAAAGCACATTCCGGAGCGTTTGGCGTCCAACCTGCACCCTTTGGCGGAGTTAATCATAAAGAGAGAATTGCAAAAAGTAGTCATCCGTTATTGGTACCGACAATCTTCAGAAAAATAAAAAAACGAAGAATGAATTGTCAGTTTTTTAAAGATTTCATTGAACCTTAGTACCTTTGTATGTGTTGATGTGACACTAACTTATGAAGGAAAAGTGATGAGTAATAGTTATGCGTCTTTGGCGCTGGAGTTGACGACTGCCGTTGACGACGAGCGGCCTGTATACATTGCCGGAAATTTTTGTGAATGGTTTCCCGACATTGAGCGATTTAGAATGCAAAAAGTAGAGCCGGGTAAGTATAGATTTCAATTTCCGTCTGATTTTTTGTTTGATAAACCACTCGAATATAAATACACCCGTGGGGGATGGGATCAAGTAGAGCTTGATTCTTTTGGAGAAGCTCCTCAAAATCGCAGAGTTCGCGCAAAAACAAAGTCCCAAAAAGATTTTGTACCCCACTGGCGTAAAGATGGTCGGTCTTTTGACCCGCTCCTGATTCCGACCGTAGAAACGGTTGCTGAACAATTTGAAATGCCACAATTGGGACGCACGCGTCGTATTCGTATTTTACTTCCCCACGATTATTATACTTCCGAAAAATGTTATCCTGTAATCTACCTTCAGGACGGTCAAAACCTGTTTGAAGATGGCTCGGTGTATGGAAATTGGGAAATCGACAAAAAGATGGCTATTCTGGCTGCCCAGGGCAAAGAAAGCGTGATTATTGTAGCCATAGACCATGCCGACGAAGACCGTTTGCACGAATTTGCGCCCTATGCCAATCCTAAATTTGGGAAAGGCTCTGGAAAAAAATACGCCAATTTTATCGTACGTACGTTAAAGCCGTACATTGACAAGCACTACCGGACCCGTCCTGAGCGCCAGCATACGGGTGTGGGAGGAAGCTCCATGGGTGGGCTGATAAGTATCTATGCGGGTTTGATGTACCCCGAAGTACTCGGCCGTTTAATGATTTTTTCGCCGTCTTTGTGGGTTTCTGAAAAAATATACTTCGACGCCATTGAGTTTTTCAATCCGATGGAAACGAAGATATATGTATACGCAGGAGGTAAAGAAGGGCGATACATGATTCAAAGCACAGAACGTCTCAAAGAGGCTGTAGAGCGGCAAGGATGGTCGCCAGAGCGCCTGCAATTAAAACTCTCAGTAGACCCCAAAGGAGAGCATAATGAAACCCGATGGGGGAAAGAATTCCCCAAGGCCATTGAGTGGCTTTTTTTTGAAACCCGTTGATATAACGCATTTTGGCATTTTTCTTGCTCTAACGCTTGAGGCTTTATTCAAGTGTTAGCGCAAGAAACTCGATGCCAATCAAAATGTGTATCTACAGAATCGTCCATTTTTGGGCTTTCGCGGTCAATCATCTGCTGTCAAAGCGCTGTTTTATCTGCGGCGGGTTGTTGTTTCTTACGGGTTTGATGTATGCACAGACTCCCGTTCTTCTCAAAGATATTAATTCCCTTACTGATCCTATTCGCCCAGGGACAACCTTGAGCAGTGATCCACGTTTTTTGGTGAATCACAAAGGCACGCTGTTTTTTACGGCCAAAGAAAACAGTACTACCGTTGGACTTTGGAAGTCAAATGGTACTGCTAAAGGAACGCTAAAAGTGACCGATTTGCCTTATTCTGCCTATGGATTGACCAGCGCGGGAAACCTTCTCTATTTTGCCGCCGACCAGTCAAATTTTGGTTATGAGCTTTGGAAATCAGATGGCTCTGCAAGTGGAACCGTGCGCATAAAAGATATATATCCGGGCAGTATGGGTAGTATGCCAGAAAGTTTTACGAACGTCAACGGCGTCCTGTATTTTGTGGCTACTGACCTTGTTCACGGGAGCGAACTTTGGAAATCTGACGGCACTGAAGCGGGAACCGTATTGGTAAAAGACATTCTGCTGGGCAATGGAGGGAGTAATCCCCAAGGGTTGACCAATGTAAATGGCATTTTGTACTTTGTGGCGGATGACGGTTCAAATGGCTACGAACTTTGGAAAACTGACGGTACCGAAGCGGGGACAGCGTTGATTAAGGATATTTATGCTGGGCCATCTAGCAGCTCAGCGCAGTATCTTACCAACGTAAATGGTACGCTGTATTTTGTGGCCGACAACGGGGCCAATGGCTATGAACTTTGGAAGTCGAACGGCACCGCTTCGGGAACGACACTGGTCAAAGATATTTGGAGTGGCAACCAAAGCTCGATGCCCCAATTTTTGACCGAACTAAACGGCCTCGTGTATTTTTCGGCCAATAACGGAACCAACGGCTATGAGCTTTGGAAATCAGACGGTACCGCCGCAGGGACTGCATTGGTGGCGGATATGCAAGCAGGGAATCTAGGTTCTAACCCACATTACCTGAGTAATATACGCGGCACGTTGTATTTCTCGGCAATCAATGGGATAACGGGGCGTGAGTTTTGGAAGTCGGACGGAACAGGGGCTGGTACGTTGATGGTGAAAAAAATTGCCATTGGTGGTGGAGCCTCCGCGAGCAATCCACTGTTTTTTACGGACGGAAAAGGAATCGTGTATTTCTCCGCAAACGACGGAGAGAAAGGCCAAGAGCTCTGGAAATCAGACGGAAAAGAGGCGGGCACTGCCGCTTTGAAAGAACTACGGGTGGGGAGTACAAGCAGTGGAGTCAGTAATATGATGTCGGTGGCCGATACCGTGTACTTTACCGCTGATGATGGGAAAATTGGCGGGGAGATATGGAAATTAGTACCCTGTGCAGTGGTTAAATTAGTAACGGCCGATACTACCATTTGTCATAAAGGCCCTTTTTCTCTGCCTAAAATGGTTACCAACTCCGCTGACTTTGTCTCGATGGTATGGCGACAAGGGAGTATGACGACCCCCATTGTGGATAACCCCGAAAATATAGTTCTTACGGGGGATGTTACTGATTTTTATGTTACGGCGCAGATGGCATCAGGCTGTACAAGTACGGCCAAAGTAACCGTTAGAACCATTCCCTTCCCTGAGAGTGTGGGCAGCTTATACCTTTTATTGGAAGGGCCCTATCAAAAAGGGATAGGACAGATGACAACCTCCTTAAACCAAAAAGGCCTTTTGCCGGGCCAAACGCCCATTAATGCTTTAGGTGTGGCGACTCCAGCGAGACAGCCCTATTATGGCGCCCCTTGGAATTATACTGGCACCGAAACGACGGCTCCTTACGCTGCCAACGCCACAGATTGGATTTTGGTATCGCTGCGTACCAGTCCCAACGACCCCGCCACAACGGTTTTTAAGGCAGCGGCAGTATTACAAAAAAACGGTTTGAGTGTGGTGACTGGATGCCCTGATAAGTTAAAAAACTACACCAATTACTACGTTGCGGTTGAGCACCGCAACCACGTCGGCATTGTTTCGGGTACGCCAGCGCTGTTTATTTATGATCACTTTTTTTATGATTTCACCATTCAGCAATCGTACATCCCGTCTGGAATATCATCCATTGGGCAGAAACGTTTTGATAATCGCTACATGATGTATGCGGGAGATTTACAAAAAACAAAGCTAGGGGAGGTAAATGCCAATGACGTTATCATTTGGCAACAACAAAATGGGCAGTTTGCCCGCTATTTACCCGGCGACGCTAATTTGGATGGCGAAGTGAATGCCCTTGATCAAATGCTTTGGATGGTAAACAATGGTCTTTTTACGGGAATTCGATTTTAATAATCATGAAAAAAAAGATTTACGTTTTACTGCTGGTTCATTTAATGGCGGTAGTGGCTCACAGTCAGGGAATTCCGAAAGAAGTAATCTATGAGCCCGATGAAGGTGGATATCCGTCTGGCTACACCCCGACGCAAAAACTTGGCAAATTTGATTTGTCTAGCAGCGCGTCCAATGAGCCTTTTCGGCATTTATTCAAACTTTTTGAGGCTCAAAAAGTCGTTTGGGATGATGTCACCGATTTTCGAGATTATGGATTTAAAGCCTTTTTTGGGAGTGCCGTTGAAGGTAAACCGAAAGAAAATCGATACACCGACATCAATGAAGGAGCCTTCAGGGATGCGTTTACGGTTGATGGAGAATCGTTTCCTAAAAACCCTATTTACAACCCAGATCCTAATCGGCTGCTTTCGGCACAAGGGCAACGCTTTAAATGTTTCGATGCTCCTTTTCTTTTTGTGACCATTGACGACGTCAATGAAGCCAGTAAATGGAACCCTTTTTTACTGACCGAGCATGAACTGGACCGCCGTGGAAAATACGCGGGTGATGGCAGAATCGGTTTTTTGCGGTGGGACATTGAAACGTTCTCCAATGCAGAATGGATAAGTATTCTCAGAGGACGGCAGGTATGGGATAAGGGAAAATACCGCCATGCTTTCAACGGAGGCACTGATCCTGCCTTTAAAGACTTGACCGATTCCCAATTTTTTGACTACGTACAGCACCGGTGGAGTTATGTATTTACCGAATTGTTTTACAAAACACGGTATTATAGCAACAATTCAAAGATTTGGCAATATGGCGCGGGTCCCGTCAATCAGGCAGATCCTTTTATTTTTAGACAATTCGATGATAATGGGAATGTTACGTACAATACTGCCAACAACCCTATCTGGAATTTGCGAAATAAATTCAACAATCGGGCCGTAAATGAGGAGTTGAATTACATGGAAGGCTGGGATTTTGTGCAGCAGTTTGCGATGTGGGCCATTCTGCAATACGACTCTCAGTACAACCAATGGGTAAATACAGACATAATTCGATTAAAAAATCCTCCTAAAACCAACGTGACGCCTGGGGCTCCTACGCGCTACCACATCGTTGATATTGGTGCAGATGCTGCCACTGGAAACCGCCGCGTGCGCGTTACCCTTCACGCCCAAGATGGGAGCCTGCGGGCGGCAAACCAAGCTTACCGGGTTACGTTTCAGCATTGGCGGGGGTTTGCCGAAGCTGATTTTCCCGCAGGTACGCACACCCTTGAGCTGACTACGACGTCGCCCGAACTCGTCTGGCAGACAGATGACCATTTTCTGCTGCTGATTTGGAATACCATTTATTGCGCCCGCTATCTTGAACCGGCGAAACTTGGTTTTATCAACTGGGAACCCACTCCCCGGACCTACAACTTTAGCCCTTATTCATTGGCAACGACCGATATTTTTGAACAGCGAATCTACGACGCCGTTGTGGGTTTTGCCAACTTACAAAACTACGGTGTCGTGAATTGGGAAGCCAATACCGTAGGCAAGGTGAATCCGATGGTTAGGGAAAGCATTATTTTGGCGCAAAAAAAAATAGCCCCCTACAAAACGCATATCGAAAATCACACCTTGGTCTTAACCGATGTAAGCATGGATGGAGGCGCCACTTGGATAGAGGGAGGATATGCCAAAAAACCGTATGAAGCCCACTATAACGGTTGGTGGATGGGCGGTTTTTTTCAAAATAATCTACCTTTTCCGATGGTAATGGGCTCTTATAATGAGCAGCAAAAAACCTTTCTATTTACGCATTTGGCAGGAAAACTCCCCACGGGTATCCTCAACTACAAAGTTCGAGTGAGGGTGCCAAATACCGACACGGTGCATGTCTTTGATGTATCTTCTACCCGAAATCTAGCATATTCAATTTTTAAGATTTAGCTTCGTGAATGCAAAAAATCGTTATCACTGGAGCATCAGGTTTTTTAGGCGGACGTTTGTTAAAACACCTTACGCATCCGAAGAGCGCACAAAGGGTGGTGGGAACGGGCCGTCGTACCGAGCGGATAGCCGAATTTGAAAGTCACGGGTGTTGTTATGAGGCGGGAGATTTATTAGACGTTGATTTTTGCGAAACGTTGCTCGCTGAAACCGAAGCGGTTGTGCATTGCGCAGCGTTGTCGGCACCGTGGGGCAAGCGCGAAGAATTCGTAAAAGCCAACGTCATTGCTACCCAAAACCTGTTGAAAGCCGCCCAAAAAACGGGCGTTAAAAAGTTTATTTTTATCTCCACTCCGAGCATTTATTTTAACGCTCGGCACCGATTGAATGTTTCGGAAAGCGATCCGTTGCCTACCAAAATGGTGAATGAATACGCCGCCACCAAATGGGAAGCCGAGCAGGAAGTGTTGAGCCAACATTCTCCCTTTTTTAAAACCATTGCCCTGCGTCCGCGTGCCATCATCGGGGCGGAAGATACCGTTATCTTTCCTAGATTATTGAAAGCCTACGAAAGCGGTCGTCTAAAAATCATTGGCAACGGTCAAAATAGGGTAGATTTGACCACGGCCCGCAACGTCATTGAGGCTGTGAATTGTGCATTTAAAGCTTCCGTGGAGGCTTGGGGTCAAGCCTACAACATCACAAATGGAGAGCCAGTCAATTTGTGGGAAGAAATCAATTTTTTACTCAAACAACTCGGTCTGATGCCCGTAACCAAACACGTGCCCTTGGCAATAGCCGATGCAGCGGCCCGATTGATGGAGCTGAAAGCCCGACTCGCCGGAGGCCCTGAGCCTACGCTGACGCGGTATGGCATTGGCGTATTGGCAAAATCGTTGACGATGGATATTTCCAAAGCACAAACCTTGTTGAATTATCACCCTGTACAAACTACTCGGGAAGGAATTGTCGAGTTTATTGAATGGTATCAAACCCAACAACCGTAAGTTATCGCCTCTTTGCGTCGGGGTATTGCACCGCCCATGATCGGATTGTGGACCCCAAAAATGGTCGGGGAAAGGCCCGTTTTTATGCGGTTTGGTTGTTGATTGAACACCCACAGCATGGACTTTTTGTGTTTGATACTGGATATTCGCCCCGATTTCTGGAAGCAACACAGCATTTTCCTGATAAATTTTACGGTTGGGCTACCCCTGCTTTTATTAAGAATGAAGAAACGGCAATGGTGCAATTGGCGCAGACTGGTATCAAACCTTCGGATTTGAGCGGAATGATTATCTCGCATTTTCACGCGGACCACGTGGCCGGAATGTTGGATTTTCCGAAAATACCCGTTATCTGTCATTCGGCAGCTATGCAACAAGTGTTGTCGGTGAAGGGTTTTGGGGCGGTCAGACATGGGATTGTAAAGGCGCTGATTCCGAATGATTTGAGAGAAAGAGTTCGGATAATAACGGAGGATTCTGTAATATCAAATAAAGCCATAATGCGGAATCCCGATGAGTTGTTTAGCCTTCAATTTAAGGATTTGTTTGGGGATGGTTCGGTTGAATTGGCGCAGCTTCCAGGACATGCGTGTGGGCAGTTGGGTATCCGTATTCACACGGCTGACCATACGTTATTTTTTGCCACCGACGCCGTGTGGCGCAAGAGTACACTGGAAGCGGGCATTTTACCAAGCCCCACCGTAAAATTATTTTTTGACGATTGGGCGGCCTATAAAACTACGTTTTCGGCCCTGCGTAACTATCAGCAAACATTCCCAACGCATCGGCTGCTTTTTACGCATTGTCCCGAAACGCTGACTCATATTTCCTCATTCAATCCTTGAAAACTTTCGAGCCTTGCTAAGGCTGTTTTGTTGACACCTATGTTTTTCAAACTTCAAATTATTTATTTTTTAGTAAGAATTAAGCTGCGTAGCTTGTTCCGAAATCGAGCGCAGATAGAACGTTTTCAACAACGGCGTTGGCACCGTTTTGCCCGAACTGTGCTGTCTAAATCAACTTTTTATCGCTCCTATTTAAACGTTCCGTTAGACCAAATGCCGCTGATGCATAAGGCGTTGTTTATGGAACATTTTGATGAAATAAACACCGTAGGAATACGCAAAGAAGAGGCAATGAAAATAGCACTCCAAGCGGAAGAAACCCGCGACTTTGCGTCAGAGCTTAACGGTATTACGGTAGGGCTGTCGACGGGAACAAGCGGGAAGCGAGGGCTGTTCCTAGCGTCAACGGCAGAGCGGGCGCAGTGGGTGGCGATGGTGCTCCATCGCGTGGTGAAATGGTCGATTTTTAAGCGTCGAAAAGTGGCGTTTTTCCTGCGGGCCAACAGTAATTTGTACAGCTCGGTCCAATCTTCGGTATTGGCGTTTTACTTCTTTGATATTTTTAGAAAGACCGAAGAACTGGTTGCCGAACTAGACCTTCTAAAGCCCGATATTGTTGCCGCTCAACCGTCTCTTTTACGGTATTTGGCGGAGGCGCAGCGGGCAGGGAATCTCAGTATTGCGCCTCTCCAAATCATTTCGTTTGCCGAAGTGCTGCATGATGACGACCGCACGGTAATTGAGTGTGTGTTTGGCCTTAAAATCACCGAAGTGTATCAATGCACCGAAGGCTTTTTGGGGGTAAGTTGTGCGCACGGAACGATGCACCTCAACGAAGATGTCGCCATTTTTGAAAAAAAATACGTGAGCAAACATCGGTTTATTCCCATCGTAACGGATTTTACGCGTACTTCGCAGCCCATTATTCGGTACGAAATGATGGATATTCTGGCTGAACGTACTACGCCCTGCCCTTGCGGGTCGGCGATGCTGGGCATTGAGCGCATTGAAGGTCGAACGGATGATGTGCTTCTGTTTGACCAAGACGGAAAAATAATTTCGATATTCCCCGATACTTTAGTGCGAAAAATTGCCCGCGCCACCGATAATTTTAGTCATTACAGCATTAAGCAAGTGGCCGAAAATAGGCTAGAAGTGGCGGTAGGAACAGAACCGAAAAATAAAGCAATCGTCAGCCAGTTAATTGAAACGGCTATTTTGGAGGTGTTGGAAGGGCAGGGTATAAAAAATACCGTGGTTGTTTTTATCGAAGAAAAAGTAAGTGATAAAGGAGCAAAACATCGCCGTGTAGTGCGAACGTTTAAGAAGATTCTATGAAAATTCAGATTCAAGCCATTGAGAAATACCTGCCGGGAGTTGCCATTGAAAGTGCGCAATTGGAGGCACAACTGGGTCTTTCTGCGGGCTGGATTGAAAAAAATGCAGGCGTAAAAACGAGGCACTGGGCGGCAATCGACGAAACCGTGGCTTCGATGGCGGCTACGGCCTTACAGAAGGCCCTGACTGCTGCGGGCCTTTCGGCCGATACCCTAGATTTGTTGATTTACGCGGGGGCTTCCTACGATTACCCCATTCCGCACAATGCAGGGCGTATCAAAAAAGCGTTGGGGACAACGGCTAAATTTCCATGTTTTGACGTGGATTCCACCTGCTTGAGTTTTTTGAATGCGCTTGATATTGCGCACTTGTATTTCCAACGCAACGCGGTGCGCACCATTGCCATCGTATCTGCCGAGCTGGCTTCGCGCGCGTTGAATCCCCAAGACCCCAAAACGTATGGATTGTTGGGCGATGCTGCCGTAGCCGTAATTTTGAGCAAAAGTGACGAGGGTTATGAGCCCGTTTTCCCCTCTTTTATCAACAATCCCGAAGGCGCTGATTTGGCTTGGATACCCACGGGAGGAAGTGTAAATCGTGGTATAGCGGCCGATACACCCGAAGAGTCATTTTATTTCAGAATGGATGGAAAACGCCTTATTTCGCTCACTTTGCAAGAATTAAAGCCGTTTCTAGCCCAATATGAGCAGCTTTCGGGGCTTGCCCTGACAGAATACGATTACGTCATTCCGCACCAAACCAGTCGGTTTGGAAATGAGATTTTTGCCAAACAATACCACCTAAACGAGCACTGTTTAATTAATACACTGGCCCATTATGGCAACTGTATTTCGGCTTCTATTCCCTTAGGCTTGTGCGATTTGGCCCAACAAAAAAAGGATTTGTCGGACCAAAAAATCCTGCTTATCGGCAGTGCGGCGGGGCTGTCGCTGGGTGCTTTGACGCTTCGGTTTTGAGTTATTTCAACAAAACCCCATCAATTGCTTTCCAGTCGATTTTTTCAACTATCTGACGAGCGATGTCGACGGGTGCCGTAATTGTGACTACGATATTTTCCACTAGTTTACCACCTTTTTTAAACTTGGGTTGATAGCGCGTATCCTGTCCATTTTTGATGAGTTGGGGATTCCATCCACCCAATAAAATGACGATTTCTTGACGGCCGATTGCCCCCTGTAAATCGGGCTTGAGACGGACTTCAAGCGCTACTGGACTGTTGGGTACGGAAATGGCTTGGGTATTCTCGACAATCCGGGAGCTTTCGAGGTGTTGTAGGCGATAGTTGCCAAGGTTCATTTCAACACTCACGGAGTAGGTATCTCTGGCGCGTTGCACAATGGCGTTTGGATTTTCTTTGTACATCGTATCGCGGTGTACGTATAGAGAAGTAGGTACATTTGGCGCGGCTTTGACGGTATCCAGTTCGGCTTTTCGAACCACGGCCAGTTCGCTGTTTTCCATGATGAGGTCATAACGGTCGGTGCAAAGGTGGGTAAATCCACCCCATTCTGAGGTCACTTCCAAGTTGCCCATTGAATGTTTTTCGTCAAAAACCCGCCAGCTTCCGTTGGGAGTGGCGGTGGTGAATTGGCGTTGGAGTTCTTTGACTACCCGTTCGTAGGCGGCATTTTCAGCAGCGGTAGCGGGGCGGCATTGGGCTTGTAGGAGAAAAGAAAGACCCATCAAAAATGCGGTAAGCAAAAATTTCATAGCATGTATGTTTTTTATACGTTCGGTGAGAATAAAAATTCCCGAAAATTAACGTAAAAATATCATGCTAACCCTTCTTGGTGTAGAACTATTTCCCCAATATTGCCACATTTCCGTTATAAACAGAAAATGGACCGCAGAATTATCCACGGCCCATTTTCTGTTATTCTGATTATAAAACTAAAATTATACTCTTGACAATTTGACCGGATACGTTTGTTTGGCGTTCCATTGGCAAATGTAGATGTTCTCGTCATTGTCCACGCATACATCGTGGCAGTGCATTAATGTGCCGCCTACCGCCGCGGCATCCTGAACCATCATCTGAAGCTTTCCGTCGCGGTATTCGGGTTTGGTGCCGCCGGGGTTGGAAACTACTTTGTCGTTTTTGTCCAAAATCGTGACGAAACCAGAGTTGTTGGTTTGGTTCATGTAGCGCAAACGCGACCAGCAAACGCCCGCAAACAAATGGTCTCCGTGAATCACGGGGCGACAAACAAACGCGCCAGGGAGAAAAATGGTCGATAAATATTTGCCATCCAATGTAAAACGTTTGAAGGAATTATGCACCCGTGAGGTGATGAGCAACGTGGGGTTTGCTTTATTTCGGTAATCTACCGTGATACCGTGGGCGGTGGCAAATTGGTCGTCGCCGTCGCCGGGGCCGCCGAATTTGCGGATAAATTCTCCCTTAGAGCTATATTGTAAAATCCACTGCGAGCCGTACCCGTCTGCTACATAGATGTCCCCGTTGGGCCCAACCGTAGTTTCGGTAGGCAGGAATTTTTCTTCGGGCTTATAAGCGCCAACTTTGGAGGGGTGCTCAATGGTGAAAATTACTTTTCCGTTGATGTCGGTTTTGGTAACGCGGTTGGAGTTGGGGTCACAGATAAACAGAAACTCTTCGCCGTTGGCATTCCAGAGCGTAAGGCCGTGTCCGCCAGGGTATTCATGCCCCCAGCTGTCTAGGAGTTTACCAGAACGATCGTAGACCAAAATGTTGTTTTTGGTTTCATCAGTGACCATAATAAGCCGTCCTTTGCTGTCCATGACCATTTCATGGCAGTTTTTGACGGGAAATTTTGAGGAGTCTAATTTACCCCAATCGGCATTGACTTTATAGCGGTGTGACCCGTGGCCGATGATGCCGTCGGCTGGTTGGGCGTTCACCGAAGTGATAATGGAAGGGGCCAGCAACGTGGTAGCGGCGGTTTTGACAAAATCGCGACGGGAAGTGGAAAGGTTCATGGTTTGGAATGTGCTTTTTTAGCAAAAAGGGCAGAGGCTGCTTTTTTTACTTCTTTATGGATATATGCTTTGTAATGAACGAATTGAAACACAGTTTATATTTTTGGGAATTCCCAAGGTGCACGATAAGTGGGTGTAATGAGGGCATTGGCGGCTTCATTTTTGCCGAACGATTGCGCCGTTTCATTCCATTCCAAGCGCGAATTGGTGCGCAATGCGATGTTGCCTGCGTGTGCATACAAAGCAACCAATCGGCCGTTTTCGATGGGGCAATTCGTCTCTTTGCGGGTTCTGATGCATTCTAGCCAGTTTTTTACGTGCTCTTCGTGCGTTTCTTTGCCGCTTCGTTTAGGAATTGCGGGCACTTTATACCCGCCTTTGTCAATTTCTGGAAACAACTCCCAACCGCCCCGGTCTATCACGAGCGTGGCGTCATTGCCGATAAAAGCCAGCCCATAAGAGCGCCCATAAGGGCCGTTTTGGGTGCCAGCGGTTTGTTCCCACGAAATGGTATAATCGGGAAGTTGGTACATCACACTCAAGGTATCAAACGCTTCGTGGGCAAAGTCGGGCGAATAAAAATTGCCGCCCGAAGCAGCGACCGACAGCGGCGGCGTTTTGATGTTTTTGGCCCAAAGCGCAATGTCCAACAGGTGAGCGCCCCAATCGGTCATGAGGCCTCCGCCGTAATCCCAAAAAAAACGCCACGAACCGTGGTGTCGGGTTCGGTTGTAGGTGCGTAGCGGTGCAGGGCCTAGCCATTGATTGAAATCAATATGGGCGGGGACGGGTTCGTCGGGCACGATTCGAGAGCCAATTGCATAGTTGAAATTCGCCCAACTGTGTACTTTTCGCAGCGTGCCGATGCTGCCCGAATGGATAAATTGCATCGCACTTTGCCAATGTTCTCCGCTGCGTTGTTGTTGTCCGACCTGTACCACACGATTGTAGCGTCGCGCTGCTTTTACCATCACGTTACACTCGCCTATTGAATTGGCCAGTGGTTTTTCTACGTACACATCTTTGCCCGCCCGACAGGCTTCAACCATAGGGAGGCAATGCCAATGATCGGGCGTAGCGATAATGACCGCGTCGATGTCTTTGTTTTCCAATAATTTCCTAAAATCCCCGTACAGTTGGGGCCGTTTTCCCTGCTTACGCATTACTTCATCGGCACGCTTATTGCAAATGTTGGTATCAATATCACAAATCGCCGCGCATTCCACATTCGGTTGGTTGAGGGCGTGGTTCATGATTCCGTTACCCATATTATTGCAACCGATGACACCAATAACGATTTTTTCATTGGCCGACTTACGCACATGGTTTATAGCACGGATTTCAATACTTTGTGCAAAGGCACCCGCTGCCACCGAAAGCTGCGTACTCTGTTCTAAGAATTTTCTGCGGTTCATTGATTTGAATTATTTTTAGCGGTGAAATACAGGAAGAATCAATTGTGGAAAACAGCAACCGATTGTGAATAGTAGCCAGATGGAAATATAACCTATCAAGCATTTCAAGCGGATTTTCTACCCAAAGCGATGAGCATGGAAAGCGATTGTTTTGACTGTTTAAATGTGGGGAGAAATACCTGTGTTTTAAAGCAATGCGAGCCAACAGTTTTCGACGAAAAACAAACCATTTTTTAAAAACTAGGGTTAGTAAATGAAGGGGTATTCCCTAACTTTGTGCCTTTAGCAATCAGCCGCATGAACGTAGCCGAAAACCAACAAAATACTTCCGAAATAGACTTCGAAACCCTTAATCCGAAGCAATACATTATCATTAAAGGCGCTCGCGTCAACAACCTTAAAAACATTGATGTTGCTATTCCCCGCAATAAATTGATTGTGGTCACCGGGGTATCGGGGAGTGGAAAGTCGTCATTGGCTTTTGATACGCTTTTTGCCGAAGGGCAACGCATGTATGTCGAAAGTTTGAGTAGCTATGCGCGTCAGTTTTTGGGGCGCATGGAAAAACCCGAAGTAGATTACATCAAGGGCGTGTCGCCAGCGGTGGCCATTGAGCAAAAGGTCAATACCCGAAATCCGCGCTCTACCGTAGGTACCACCACCGAGATTTATGACTACCTCAAGCTGCTTTTTGCGCGGGTGGGGGTTACTTATTCGCCCATTTCGGGCTTGCCCGTACGAAAAGACACCGTGACCGACGTGGTTGATTTTATGTTGCACCACGAAGAAGGTACGCGTGTGATGGTACTGGCACCCTTGATTGTGAAAGAAGAGAGAAGTCTAGCCCAAGAGTTAAGTATTTTACTTTCAAAAGGATACACAAGGGTCGTACTCAATCAGGAAACGAAATCTATTGAGGAATTGATGGAAACCAAGGAATATGCCGCGTTTTCTGCCGCCGATTTTTTTATTCTTATCGACCGGGCTTCGGTCAAACACGACGATGAAGATACGCAGTTTCGATTGTCGGATTCGGTACAAACGGCTTTTTTCGAGGGAGAGGGCCTGTGTATTGTCGATGTGATAGGCGGGGAGCGCCGGGTGTTTTCGGATAAGTTTGAGCTCGACGGAATAAAGTTTGAAGAGCCTACGGTCAATCTTTTCAGTTTCAATAACCCTTATGGGGCTTGCAAACGTTGCGAAGGTTTTGGGAAAGTGCTGGGTTTGGACCCTGATTTGATTATTCCCGACAAAAACCTCTCGGTATTTGAAGGAGCAATTGCCCCTTGGCGAACCGAAAAAATGGCCGAGTGGCTAGCACCTCTTCTGCGCCACGGCATCCGCTTTGATTTTCCCATTCACCGAGCCTATAAAGACCTTACCCAAGAACAAAAAGATATTCTCTGGGCGGGAAATACGTATTTTGAAGGGCTAACCGCATTTTTTGAACACCTTGAATCTCAAACCCACAAGGTCCAATACCGCGTGATGCTGTCTCGCTATCGCGGTCGTACTACTTGTCCAGAATGCCGTGGTTCGCGCTTGCGCAAAGATGCCGGGTATGTAAAGATGGGTGGTGTTTCCATTACTGATTTGGTGTTGTTGCCCATTAGTGAGGTGTTGCTGTTTTTTAAGAACCTTTCGTTACCTGATTATCAATTTGGCATTGCCAAACGTATTTTAATCGAAATAGAAAACCGTTTGGAATACATGGAACGCGTCGGATTGGGCTACTTAACGCTCAATCGTTTGACAAATTCGCTTTCTGGGGGGGAATTCCAGCGGATAAAATTGGCAACGTCACTGGGCAGTGCTTTGGTTGGCTCGATGTATATTTTGGACGAGCCGAGCATTGGGCTTCACCCGCGCGACACCCGCAAGTTGGTGGGTGTGCTGGAATCTCTGCGCGACATGGGCAACACGGTGATTGTGGTCGAGCATGAAGAAGAAGTAATGCGTGCCGCCGACCAAATCATCGACATTGGTCCCGACGCGGGAAATTTGGGTGGTGAGGTGGTATGGCAGGGAAGTTGGGAGGATATTCTGAACCCCATTGAAGGCATTCATTCCCATACTATTAAATTCCTGACGGGTGAAGATAAAATTCCAGTGCCTACTTTTCGCCGAAAGGCAACTCATTGGCTTGAACTCACGGGAGCACGAGAAAATAACCTCAAAGATGTAGATGTAAAGTTTCCGCTCGGTACGTTTACGGTGGTGACGGGCGTATCGGGTTCTGGTAAATCGACGCTTGTTCGAAAAATCTTATTTCCAGCCTTGGCCCGCCAAAAGGGAGAATACAACGAAGAAGCAGGAAAGTACACCAATCTGACGGGTAGTTTGGACCGTATTGACAATCTTGAGATGGTAGACCAAAATCCCATCGGCAAGTCGTCGCGCTCCAATCCAGTTACGTACATCAAGGCTTACGATTACATAAGACAGATGATGAGTGAAGTGCCCTTGGCCAAAGCGCGGGGCTATAAACCCTCTCATTTTTCTTTTAATATCGAAGGAGGCCGCTGCGAAACCTGCCAAGGAGAAGGGCAAGTGAAGATTGAAATGCAGTTCATGGCCGATATTTACCTCAAATGCGAAGCCTGCGGCGGAAAACGATTCAAACAGGAAATTTTGGATGTTCGGTACCAACGTCCCGACCAAGGCTCGGCTGACATTGCCGATATTTTGGACATGACCATTGATGAAGCCATCGGCTTTTTCAGGGCCGATGAACCCAAACTCGCCGACCGGCTGTTGCCGCTTCAGGAAGTGGGCCTCGGTTACGTCAAATTAGGTCAATCGTCCAACACGCTTTCGGGTGGAGAGGCGCAGCGCGTAAAACTGGCTTTCTTTTTGAGCAAATCAAACCCCAATCAAGGACGCTCCCTGTTCATTTTTGATGAGCCTACCACAGGGCTCCATTTTCATGATATACAAAAACTCCTGAAAGCGCTCAACGCGCTAGTAAATCAAGGTGATACCGTGATTGTGATTGAGCACAACGTTGAGGTGATTAAATCGGCAGATTGGATTATTGATATGGGCCCCGAAGGTGGCGAAGCAGGAGGCTATGTCACCTTCGAGGGAACACCCGAAGAGATGGTGAAGCTTTCGGACAACTACACTGCAGTGTTTTTGGAAGAGAAAATGAGGATGTAAGCCTATTTGACAAAAATTTGCAAAGTAGTGCCTTCGTAGACTCCTAAGTTGGCATCTCTCACTTGCTCCATTACGGGGCGCAGAGCGCAGGTGGCTTCATCGACGCAGTCATCGCACTTGACATAAAAATGAAGCGATACACAGGGTGTTGGCGCAATAGGGCCGTCAATTACCCTGATGACCTGGGCGAAATTGACTCTTGCAGGTTCCACGCGTAATAAATACCCGCCACCTTTTCCTTTTTGGCTGGACAGAATCCCGTGGTTACGCAACTCTAAAAGAATAGCTTCCAAGAATTTTTTTGGGATATTTTCACGTTCCGCAATGTGCGAAATGAGAACGGGACCTTTTCCGAATTCTTCGGTCAGCACTTTGAGTGCTTTAAGGGCATATTTTGCTTTCTTTGAAATCATAGCACTAGCACACTATTGAGTAAAAGGTTATAAGAGAGAGGCATAAACAAATTTACTCGATTAATTTAATATATTATACACGGCAAGCTGATTTTTTAAAAAACTACCCCGCCTTGTCTATCAATTTGCTTACGATACTAAAGTCTATCTTTAAAACTTTCATACCCAAACGTCTTTACCAATCTGAAACGCTCATTGGCCTGCCAAATGCCGATGGAAGGAAGGTTGACACCGTTGAAGGTGGTGGTTTTGACCATTGTATAATGAATCATGTCATCAAAGACCAGCGTATCGCCGATTTTTAAAGGTTCGTTAAACGAATAGTCGCCCATAAAATCGCCCGCGAGGCAGGTCATACCGCCGAGTCGGTAGGTTGGTTTATCAGCTAATGGTTCGTGATAGGCCCCCAATATGCGCGGTTTGTAGGGCATTTCGAGGGTGTCGGGCATGTGGGCGGCAAAAGAAGTATTTAAGATAGCCACTTCTATTCCCTGACTTTCTACCATATCCAACACGGTCGATACCAAATACCCAGTTCGCCACGCAATGGCTGAACCTGGCTCTAAAATGACATCCAAATTGTATTTTTCCTTTATTGCTTTTACGAGTGAAATAAGTTTAGGTATATCGTAGCCTTCGCGAGTCATAAGATGCCCACCACCCATGTTGAGCCACTTGGCTTGGTGGAGCAGGTCGCCAAAGCGACTTTCGAGTGCTTCGAGGGTACGCTCTAGTACGTCGGAGCCATTTTCGCAAAGCGTATGAAAGTGAATCCCTTCGATTCCTGCGGGTAGTGTATCACCAAAATGACTGCGTGTTACTCCCAAGCGAGACCCCGGAACGCAGGGGTTGTACATGTCGGTTTCAACTTCAGAATACTGAGGGTTCACTCGAATCCCGCACGAAACCACCTTTTCTGGGTGAGTTTGATTATATTCGTTGACGCGTTGTTTAAACCGCTCCCACTGAGATAATGAATTGAAGGTGAGGTGACTACTCCGTTCCAATACTTCCTCAAATTCTTCATCCTGATACGCGGGGATGTAAGTATGTGCCCGATAGCCTAAATATTCATTAATAAGCTTTATTTCATTTAGTGAACTTGCGGTGGCCCCCGGCAGATACTCGCCCACAATGGGGAAGGCGCTATACATAGAAAAGCCTTTCAATGCCAATATAATTTGGCAGCCAGCCTCATCCATCACCTGACGGATAAGTTGGAGGTTTTGGCGTAGAAGACGTTCTTCCAAAACAAAACAAGGCGATGGAATTTGTGCAAAGTCGATGGGCATGATTATAAATAATAAATGAGGGTGCAAAGTTAAGTAAATCGTGAAGGAAACATTTAATTGGGCGAGTTCGTTTGTTAAATCAGTTATATTCTGGCCGATTATACGTTAATTTAGAACTGAACAATCGTTTTGCAGTCAATGAAGATAGGATTAGTACTGTCGGGAGGAGGTGCCCGAGGAATCATGCATCTTGGGGTAATAAAAGCTTTACAAGAACGACAAGTGGAGATTGCCGCTATTTCAGGCACGAGCGCGGGGGCCATCGTTGGGGCCCTTATCGCACACGGGCATAGTCCAGATGAAGTGCTCGCTAAGTTGCTTACAATAAACCTTTTAAAGTACCTTCGACCTTCGTTTAATGGCCCTGGCCTATTGAGAATGGACAAAGCCGAAGAGCTTTATCAAGAGTTGTTGCCCCATAATTCATTTGAAAAATTAAAAATTCCTCTCACCGTGGCGGCTACCGACATAGAAGCTGGCGAAATTGTGTATTTTCAATCGGGCGAGTTGATTCGCCCATTGATGGCGTCAAGTTGTTTGCCTGGCATTTTTGAACCCATTCGCTACAATAAGCGGCTATTTGTGGATGGTGCCGTTTTGAATAATCTACCCATCGAACCGCTCTTAAAAGATGAAGTAAACTTCTTAATTGGGGTCAATTGTAACCCTCCGCTTCCAGATAAGCCAATCCGCTCAATGCGGACCGTCATTGAGCGCAGTTTATTGCTGGCCGTTCGCAATAAAACACAAGAACGTACCCTACAGTGCCAATTGTTGTTTGAACCCAAAGAGGTAGGGAAGTACGACATATTTGATATTCGGAAAGCCCGCGAAATTTTTCTGGTTGGGTATCATTCCGTCACCAAATCTCCCGACAAACTGCGTATGCTGGAAGATTACGCTAATTTACCAAAGCAATAAATGCTGTTTTATAACTCACTAAAATAGACGAACTCCCCTTTTTTTTAGACAAACTCCTTCGTGTAGGGCTATTTTTTTTGCGATTAAATTGATTTTTTACAAGGTTTTTATTGTACTTTTTAAAGAATTTTTTAAAGTAAACAACTCCCTGTTTGACTTTTAGGGACAATTATTAATACCGTAAATTGACCCTAATTCCTTAGAAATTTTGCTCAAAAAGGCCTTTTTTGACAATATTATCTATTGTAAGTACAAGTAATTCTGTTCTTTTTTAGGGCGAAATTCCTTATTCTCCAAATAAGCTCACTGTTTGAATTGTTATATTCTTTATTTTACTTTACATTCAGAAATTTTCTTAACCTAACTAAACAAGTACCCTATGAATCGTAACTCTATCTCTTACTTCCCCAAATTTTCTATCCCTCTGATCTAGGATAGGAATAGGCAAAATTTTCAAAACTGTTTTTGGCTAAACAAATTTGTTTTGCCCAGTTTTTCTATTGCCTTCACTTTAGCGCTTCAGCGATTTTTTCCATACATGTTTCACTTTAATCAAACCAAACTAAATTACCCTTATGAGGAAATTTTTATGTATCAACTTTCTGCTTGTGTGCATGGTTTGGGCTACTGGGGTAGCTCAAGACCGTAAAATCACCGGGAAAGTGACCTCGGCAGAGGATGGAACCCCCCTGCCAGGCGTATCGGTCGTGGTAAAAGGTACATCTAAAGGTGTGAATACCGATGCCGCAGGAAGCTATTCAATTGACGCTCCGACTAATGCCACTTTGGTATTTAGTTTTGTGGGTACTGTTTCTCAAGAGATTAATATTGGTAATCGTACGTCAATAAACTTGGCGTTGGCGGCAGATACCAAGCAGTTGTCAGAAGTTGTGGTGACGGCTGTAGGGATTCAGCGCGACAAGAAAGCGTTGGCGTTTGCGGTTTCAAACGTAAAAGGTGCTGATCTTCAGCAGCGTTCGGAGCCAGATCCACTGCGTGCATTGAGCGGAAAAGTACCAGGCGTAAATATTACGGCGGGTAACGGTGCGCCTGGTGCAGGTACGCGTATCACTATTCGTGGTAACAACTCTTTTACTGGAAACAACCAGCCGCTTTTCGTTGTAGACGGTATTCCTTTTGATAATGGTGTAAACAATACCCAAGGGTATAACCAAAACACGGTGACTTCAAACCGAGCGTATGATATTGACCCTAACAACATTGAGTCAATGACGGTATTGAAAGGTGCGGCGGCATCGGCTTTGTACGGCTCACGTGCGGCCAACGGGGTTATCGTAATCACCACCAAAGCGGGTAGTAAATCGGCGCGTAAAGGTTTGGAGGTTACTTATAATTCTTCTTATTCCGTTGAAAAAGTATCTTCATTGCCTGAATATCAGGATAGCTACTCACAAGGCTCAAACCAGACCTATAACGGTGGATTTATCGGTAACTGGGGAACTGCCATGCCAAGCGAAGTAGATCGTATCAATGCTGCTTTGGGTTTTGAGCGTTATTCAAAAATAATTGACCCGGATTATCCTGCTGGTACAATTCCTCACCCATTGGTTGATGCTACTGTACCGTATGGTGCAGCACGTTATAAATCAGCTTTTCCTGAATTACTACAAGCCAATGGTCGTGGTATCCCTGTACCACTCCAAGCCTATGATATTGTAGGCGGTTTCTTCCGCCAAGGAAAGGTATTGGAAAATGGTATCCAGATTAATTCTACGGGTGACAAGACATCAATCAATGCTTCGATGTCGCGTACCAAAAACGAAGGGATTGTTCCTAATTCATCTACCGAGCGTACTACGTTGAGCTTTGGTGGTAATGCCACTTTAGTTAACGGCCTAAACGTAAGCGGTAGCGTAGCCTACACACGTACGAACCAGACAAGTCCACAATCGGGAGCAGGTTATTACGCGGACTACGGTGGTTTGGCTTCAGCAGGTTCAATTTATAGCCGTTTGTTTTACCAACCGCGTAACTATGACCTAAATGGTTATCCTTTTGAAAATCCCGTTGATGGTTCAAATGTTTACTTCCGGGCACTTGACAACCCACTTTGGACGGCAAAATACAACTTGTATACATCAAGTGTAAACCGTGTATACGGAAACATGGCGTTGAGCTATGATGTTACTCCTTGGTTGAACCTGACCGCTCGTGGTGGCTTGAATACCTATTCAGAAATACGCCGCAATGGCATTCGCCCAGGAGGTACTTTCCAACCACTTGGTGCAGTATTGCGTCAGGATTTGACTAATACTGAGGTTGATTTTACGTTTTTGGCAACGGCTCAACACGATTTTACTGAGAAATTTAACGCTAAATTATTGGTAGGTTTTAACCCCAACGAGCGTAGCTATAGTGAATCAGGCGTGGCTGGCTCACCCATCATTGATGCCAATGTAATGACTACTGCCGCTACCTTGACCCAAACGGCGTATGAATATTCTCGTAAGCGTCGTTTGTACGGTATCTTCAGTGAATTAACGTTGGGTTACGGAAATTTTGCCTTTATAACGGCATCTGCTCGTCAAGACCACTCTTCAACGTTGCCTGCGGCCAACAACAGTTATTTATACCCAGCTATTTCTGGTTCATTTATCTTTACGGATGTATTGAGCTTGCCTAAAAATATCATCAATTTTGGTAAAATTAGAGCCAATTACGCGGTAGTAGGTAAAGACGCCGATCCGTATCAGGTAAACACCGCACTCAACCTGAGTCGTACTTTCTATAATGCTACGGCTATTTCGACCGCCAGCTTACCAAGTCAGTTGAACAACGCGGCGTTGAAGCCAGAGTTTACGTCTGAAGTGGAAGTGGGTACTGAACTTCAATTCCTGAATAATCGTATCGGTGTTGATTTGGCTTATTTTAACCGCGTTTCTACCGATTTGATCGTAACGCGCCAATTGCCAAACACCACTGGTTTTAACACCGAGATTACCAACGCTGGTAAAATCTCTAACAAAGGATGGGAATTAGGCTTAACGCTAGTTCCAGTTAAATTGCGGAATGGATTTACTTGGACGTCGTTCATGGCTTATACACGTATTCGTTCAAAAGTAGAAGATGCTGGCCCAGGTGGTGAAATTTTCATTGGAGGTACAGGAACTACCACATTGGGAACTATCTTCCGTAATGGATTGCCGTATGGACAAATTTACGGAGCTGTGAATGCCCGTGACGAAAACGGAAACCTATTGATTAACCCTAACACTGGTTTGCCAATTCGGGCTGCTGGCTCAAATATCATTGGTGACCCTAATACCAAATATACAATAGGTTGGAATAACACTGTTTCGTTCAAAGGCTTCAATTTGAATATCTTAGTAGATTATAAAGCGGGCGGAAGCTTGTTCTCATCTACTGCGGCTTCTTTGTTATTGCGTGGTCAGTTGAAGAATTCAGAAGATCGTGAAGGTATGCGCGTAATCCCAGGTGTATTAGGAGACCCAACAACCTACAAGCCATTGTTGGGAGATGATGGTCAGCCAATTAAAAATACCATCGCGATGTCGGCGTTCCAGTATCACTTCTCTGATGGATACGGTGCTTATGGGGCAGACGAAGTAAATATCTACGATGCTACCGTGATTCGTTTGCGTGAGGTTTCAGTAGGTTACGAAGTTCCTAAAACGTTCCTGAAAAAATACGCGAAAGTATTTGGCGGATTCCGTATCTCGGCTTCTGGTCGTAACTTGTGGTTCTATGCACCAAACATGTTGCCTGGCTTGAACTTTGACCCTGAAGTGTTGTCAAACTTCTCGGATTCAAACATTCAAGGATTCGACTTGGGGGCTTCGCCTTCGACTCGTCGTTTTGGCCTTAACATAACTGCAACGTTCTAATTGGTAGTGAGTATTGAGAAGCGAGTATTGAGTATAAATTGTACTCAATATCCCATACTACACATTCATTAATCATTCAAAAGATACACACAAATGAATTATAAAAATAGCATTAAAACACTGGCGTTGGGAGGACTTATTGCAATTGTGAGCTCTTGCCAACTGACAGAATTGGATATCAACACTGACCCTAACCGCCCAGCTACGGGTTCGTTAGCGCTGTTGTTGCCTGTGGCCGAAAATGCAGCAATCAATGCCCATGTTGGTGTCAACAATGATGCAATGGGTTTTGCAGGTCTGAGTACTATCAGTGATTCTTACAACCTGAGCAATACTTCGTATCAGGGAACTTGGAACGCACGTTTCCGTGAGCTTCAGACCATCGAAGAAATGTTGAAAGGGTCTGCAGATGGTAAAAATCCCGTTTATCGCGGGATTGCATTGACCTTGAAGGCATTTGCGGTAGGTCACATGGTGGATATGTTTGGTGATATTCCTTACAGCGAAGCATGGAAAGGTAATGCCGCCGAGCCCAACAAAACGCCTAAGTTTGATAAGGATTCAGAAATTTATGAAGACCTTCTAAAATTATGTGACCAAGCAGTAGTTGAATTGGCTAAGCCCCAAGCCGTATCGGTGCAAAATGATTACATTGGTGCTGGTAGTGCCGCCACTTGGACACGCCTTGCCAAAACGGTAAAACTTCGTCTGTTGCTGACGTCTCGCAAGGGCCGTGCTAATGGAAATGCAGAACTGAAAGCCGCTTTTGAAGCGGGGGGGTTTATTACTACGCCTGCGCAAAACTGGTCTTACTTGTATTCTAAGCAAGTGGCTCCCGAGAGAAATACCCACCCTTGGTATAATACGTATGCTGGTCTTGGCGATCCAAGCTACATTAATCACCAATTGATGGGAGAAATGATTCTCAACAAAGATCCACGTTTGCCATTCTATTTCTATCGTCAAACGAGCCGTGTTTTGGATCAAAGCAACCCAACCGACCGTGGTACTACTCCTTTTGGGGGCTCTTACTTGCCATTGCGGGCAACCTTCCTTGAGGATTATAAAAAAGCCTTTGGATTTACGGGAGACTTGCCTGCATCTGAGATAGCTTACATCGCTGGTTTCTTTGGCCGCGACCGTGGAGATGTATCAGGAGCAGCGGCCGATGGTCCTTTGCGTACTACTCCGGGTTGCTACCCAGCGGGTGGTGTTTATTCAGATAAAACTACTGCTGCGGTAGCCTTGACTGGACAGGCGGCCCTCAACACAGGTGGTGATGGCCAATGGCCCATCATTCACAGCTGGAATACCAAGTACTATCAGATTGAGGCTATATTGGACAATACGGGTGTAACAGGTGATGCTAAAGCATTGTTTGAAGCTGCTATGCGTGAGCAAATGGCGGTTGTAGTAGCGCAAGGTTTGAAGTCAGACCCAACGCGGGCCAAAGCTCCTGCGGCGGCTGATATTACCGCTTATGTAAACGAATGGTTGAAACTGTACGATGCTGCGGCTACCAATTCAGCTAAATTGAACGTAGTGGCTAAACAAATTTGGTTCTGCTCTTGGGGACAAGGAATGGACCTTTGGAACTTTCAACGTCGTACCGGATTCCCAATCCAAGGCCAATTCAGACAGTTCTCTGTGGGCATTATGACGCCGATTTCTAAGCCACCGCGTCAATATGCGTTGCGTCTGCCTTATCCACAATCTGAGGGTGCATTGAACCCTGCAAATGCGGCTAAATACGTTTCTGATGTCATTTTTGACCGCGATCCTATTTTCTGGGATAAAGTGAAAGTGAAGTGGGAATTCTAAGAAAATGACGAATTTTGAATGATGAATGTTGAATTTACTGTTTGGCATTCATCATTTCTCAAAACCTAAAGAAAGATAAACAATGAAAAGAACACTTATATATTCATTATCTCTTGCGATTTTTCTGTTGGTAGGATGCCGCGATGAATCGCTTAACCCTAACAAACCCTGGGAGCCGGGCGTACATGGTTGGGGCGTATTTGACGGAGTAGCTGAAACAGGCAAAGCCAACATTGTTGCTAATGCAAAAACTTTTCCGCTTACTGGTCAGGATGCCGCAAAAATTGACTTTAAAATTCGTTGGGTATCATTGGATAACCAATTGACCGTTAGTAAGATTGTAATCAAAGTAGATATGATTGAATCATATACCGACCCTGATGGCAACCCTAAAACGATTTCTTTGGGTAACGGTGGTAAAGTCGTAAAAACGATTGATGCCCCAGCTGGTAACCGTCAGTGGAATGCATTCAGCATCACTCCTGCAGAAATCTACAATCTTTATAAAGATGCTACGGTGAAATATGACAAAGTGAAAGACGTAAAAGTTTTTGAAAACCCTGACCGTCCCCGTCCTGCGGGAGCACGTTTGCAAGGAGCAAAAACGGGTGCAGCTGCCGATGCTTTTGTGGTAAGATGGGAATTGACTACCTCTACTGGGCTTGTGTTCAAAACATGGAATGAAGACAGTATTTGTCTTGATCCAACGCCAGTTTCACAGGCAAACGCCAACTGCCGTTTGAACTTCACGGTAAGATAATTTAGTTTTTTTGTGTTGAAAATAGCAGATTCCTCGGAGTCTGCTATTTTTGTTTGGGATTAATTGGCGTGAAATCAATGAAAAAAATACTCTTCATGTTAGGGATAAGTGCATCGGTTTTGGCACAGTCTAAACCGACGTATTATGAGCATATCCAACCCATTATTGCTAAAAACTGTGCGGTATGCCATTGCCCAGGGGGAGTCGGCCCTTTTCATTTGCTGACTTACGAAGATGTAGCCAAACGGTCAAAGTTTGTGGCTAAAGTAACCCAAATCAAGTATATGCCGCCTTTCCCAGCCGATAAGAGCTTTCAGCACTATGCCAACGAACGAGGTTTGAAGGAGGAAGAAATAGAACTCATTCAGCAATGGGTGGCGCAAGGAAGTGTGGAGGGGAAGATGGCGAGAGTTAGCAGTTCACAGTTAGCAGTAGGCAGTAAAGATGCCCGTTTGTCACTTACAGACAAAAAACCTGACCTCGTACTAAAAATGCAAAATGCGTTTACCGTGCCGAACACGGGCGTTGAAGAATTTCGGTATTTCCACGTACCTACGGGTCTCAAAGAAGATGTGATGGTGGATGCCATTGCGTTTTTGCCAGGAAATCGGAAAGTAGTGCATCACAGCCGCGTGATGGTAGACACCACGGGACGCATGGCAGGATTGGAAGGAATGCAGGGCACAGACCCTAAATTGGCCGAATTTCAGCGTATTCCGATGGCTGATGAGTTTTTGTATGGTTGGGTGCCGGGCAATGATAAAATTCAGTTTCCCCAAGGTGTAGCGAAGAAAATGAGCGCTAATTCCAATTTGATTATGTATTTGCATTATTCTCCTTCCGCCACTACTCAAACTGACCAATCGGAGATTCATCTCTATTTTGCCAAAAAGCCTGTAGAACGCGAAGTCAAATCGTTGATTCTTCACGAACAGCACATTACTAATCCACCGTTTTTGATTAAAGCCAACGAAAAACCTACTTTTTACATAAGCACGAAGCCTCTGACCGAAGATATATCGGCCATTTCAATTTTGCCGCACATGCACTTTCTGGGCAAAACCTTCAAAGCTTTTGCCATTACGCCCGATGGTGATTTGGTGCCATTTATTAAGATTGATAACTGGGATTTCAACTGGCAAATGACTTACCAATTTGAGACCCTTTTGCGCGTCCCTAAAGGCTCGGTTATACTGGCAGAAGCCTCCTACGACAATACTGAAGAAAATCCGCTCAATCCTTTTAAGCCCGCCCGTGATGTAACCTTTGGGTGGAACACCACCTCCGAAATGATGGAAATGGTGATTTATTACGTTTCTTATCAGCCTGGGGATGAAAAAGTAAAGCAGTGAAAACCGTTACAAGTACAAAATAGCTCTGTCAACTTTAGCAGGTAGTGGTCCCACGGTGCTGATTTTCAGGGCCGCGATATTGGCGCCAGCTTGTGCACATTCTGCGGGTGATTTTCCATCCAACCACGCCGTCAGAAAGCCAGACCAGTAAGAATCGCCAGCACCCGTAGCGTCTTTTACTTCAATGGGCTTTCCTGCAATCTCTACATGGTTTTTTCCATAATCAGACGAAACAATACTGCCTTTTCCTCCCAATGTCAAACACACTAATTGTGCGCCCATTTGGTGGAATTTTGTAATAATGGCATCGTTGGAAAGGGTTTGCCCGAAGATGCGCTGGGCATCATCTTCGCTGAGTTTTACGAAAGCCCCGTTTTTGCAATAATCTTCAATAACCTGCTGTGCCTGCGTGCGGTCGGGCCAAATGGAAGGTGCATAATTGGCGTCCAAACTCACAATGCACCCAGCTGCTTGGGCCCGCGCGGCGGCGGCTACAATGACACTTTGGGCGGGCTCTTGACTCAAAGCAAAACAGGTAGTATGAAAAAATGAGGCATTTTGAAGTAAATCATCGGGAATATACGCGGCTTGAATCATACGGTCGGCTGTGCGATAAGCGATAAAATCGGGCGTGCCTTTGGTGCGCGATACCAGCACAATGCTGGTGGGCGCGTGAGTATCGCGGCCAATATAAGTGGTGTCCACACCCGTTTCGGCTACTTTTTCTACGAGATAGGTTCCCACATTATCATTTCCAACGCAAGCGACTAGGGCCGTTGGGTTTCCCAAACGAGCCATGTTGGCGGCAAGGTTGGCGGGGCTGCCACCCTGAAAACGTTTGAAGATTTCGGTATCTGCGAGATTTTGCGTAAATTCAGTTCCGATTAAGTCCGCAAGGAGTTCCCCCACCGACACTAAGGCGTATTTTCGAGTCATCATAGGTTTTAGGAAATAGACTGCAATTTAGGAATGGTTTGCAGATTTGCAAAAGGGAAATTTGGCACAAAATTTGAAATGAAATCTTGTATGACAGATAAGCGTTTGTTTATTTTGCAAACACCTATTTGGGAATTAATAAGCCTCCATAGCTCAGTTGCGGTTCGACGTTTCGATAGAGCGGGGCATTGGTGATTGTAGGTCGTATAATAATTAATAAGCCTCCATAGCACAGTTGCGGTTCGACGTTTCGATAGAGCGGGGCATTGGTGATTGTAGGTCGTATAATAAACAATAAGCCTCCATAGCTCAGTTGGTAGAGCGGCGCATTCGTAATGCGTAGGTCGCAGGTTCAAGTCCTGTTGGAGGCTCAAAGTTAACAGTAAAAACAACCTCTCTGATAGCCAGGGAGGTTGTTTTTGTCTAGTGTTGTTGGTGACAGGATTCGCAGCTAATTTTGGCAGTATTTTCTCTAATGAACCAGTGCTGGTTTAGGTAAAAACACTTGAGACGCCCCAAAAAAACATGAAAAGTTGTATTTGTATTTTACCGCTTGCCATTTGGTTAACGAGTTGTTCGTTGGCAACATCGTATCCTGAAACCTTCGAGTATAGCCCAAAAAAAGAGGAAAGTGCTATCGAAATCCAGAAGCAAATGGCAGGGGAACTGTATGGATTTTACCGAAATAATAAAGATAAAAAGTACGAGTTTTATGAAGTACAGGTACGTGAGGCCAACTTGTTGATTAACTATTGCCCCGACAATCAAACACTCTGCCTCTCTTATGATTTATGCAGCGGATGGGCTTTTTACTTCGTAAAGGTAGATGAAGTGGCGTTGAAAAAGTTGGCAGACGCACGCCTGCCTTTTGTGGAATATTTTACATTGGCTTCCCTTTAAAGGGTTAAGATATTAAATATCAGTACTTTGCATCAAAAAATAATCCCCGAATATGCGCGTATTTGGCATAATTCGGGGATTTTCGTATTTTAGTTGTGCTAACAAACCTAAAAT
>NZ_QPIW01000028.1 GCF_003339505.1 Runella aurantiaca | reverse complement strand
GATGAAAAATTTGTAAATGTTGTATTATTCTGTGGTAAGTTAATCAAAAGTTAAAAACCCCAGCAATAGTTAGCTGGGGTTTTTAAAGAAAAACAAAGTCCAAAGTAATTTCCAAGGGAAGCCTACAATACCTTATTTTTCATATAGCATCGGCATAAAAAATCCCTGCACATACTTGGGCAGGGATTTTTTGTAAGGGGTTAGTGAGTTTAGGGTACAACCTTTTCGACGGCATGGCCGCCAAATTCATTCCGCAGGGCCGCCACCACTTTGCCCGTGAAGGTGTCGTCTTGCTGCGAACGATAGCGCATAATTAGCGAAAGCGCAATGACAGGAGTAGGAATACCCATGTCAAGGGCGGTTTCAAGCGTCCATTTGCCTTCGCCCGAAGAATGCATTACTCCTTTGATGGTATCTAATTTCGGGTCTTTTGAGAAAGCACTTTCGACCAGTTCCATGAGCCAGCTCCGTACGACCGAGCCGTGGTTGAACACCCGTGCCACCTGTTGCAGGTCGAGGTCGTATTTGGATTGCTCCATCACTTCAAAGCCTTCCGCAATGGCCTGCATCATTCCGTATTCGATGCCGTTATGCACCATTTTTACAAAGTGACCGCTTCCGGGGCCACCTGCGTGCAAATAGCCGTTTTCTACTGAAATATCTCTAAACACAGACGCGCAGTGGTTAAACACTTCATCTTCGCCGCCAATCATGGTACAAGCACCGTACAAAGCGCCCTCAACTCCCCCGCTAGTGCCACAGTCTAAGTAGTCTATGCCTTTGGATTTGAGGTAGTTGTAGCGGCGAACCGAGTCGTTGAAATTAGAGTTTCCACCATCAATGATGATGTCGTGTTGATCGAGATGAGGAACGAGCAATTCGATACAATCGTCAACGGGCTTACCGGCAGGAACCATTAGCCAAATTACTTTTCGACCGTCTAACTGTTGACACATTTCGATGAGGCTGTAAGCAGGTGTTACGCCTTCGAGCGATATATTCTTAATGTTGTCGATTGCAACGTCGTAGGCTACCACTTCATAGCCATGACGATGCAGGTTTAGCGCCAAATTGAAGCCCATTTTGCCAAGGCCAACGAATCCGATTTGCATCTTATAAGTATTGAAAAGTTAGTATTGAGTAGATAGATTGGGTGGATATTGAATCGTTCGAAAAACAAAAATAGAATTCTCAGGACTCAATACCCACTACTCACTACTTAAAATTTATTTATCCCACCATACTTTGGTATCCAAATCATCGGCTCCCTGCCGACTAATGGCCTCTTTGACATTGGCGTTGTTGACCGAAATCTCTGAGTTAGGGTAAGTTAGGCGTCTGATGAAGTCGCCTTTGATGGCTTTTCCGGGAAACGGATTGGGGGTCAATTTCGGAAAACCGCTGCGTCTGAAATTGGCAAATGCTTCTGGCCCGTTGAGAAAAGAAGCAATCCAATATTGGGTATTGATTTGCTCAAGCGCAGTAGCTGCCACCAACGGATTTTCTTTGAGGTACGCATCAATGGCGGCGGTGGGTACGGCGGCATTGGCGTCAAAGGAGGCGAGTTGCTCCATGTGGGCTCTCACGCCATTGTTGAAATAGTCGGCCACCGCACCTGTTGTCCATCCGCGCTGGGCGGCTTCCGCCAGCAACAACTGGGTTTGGCTGGCGGTAACCAAAAACATGGGAGCGGTATTTTTTGCCATGCGGGTGCGGTCAACTTGGCTGAACTCATAGAAGCTCTTCAACCCCAATGTTTTAACTACGGTTGCGATGGAGTTGTTGTCGTAGCCAAAAGGCATTCCGATCTGTACGGCGGGGTCGGTGTTTGCCCGGGCGGCTACTTGTTCGGGGCCTGAAGCCGCGCCTACGTACCGAACGGCGATGGATTTTAAACGCGGGTCGTTGGTTTTAGTGAGATAATCGGCAAAAGGAGCCGCCAGATAAAAGTTGGCTGCCTCGGTAGAGTTCAACATTTGCCCCGGGCCGTTTACGTAATTGGGGTCATGCTTGATGGACGCATTGTCGGCATTTGAAGTAATGACGCCCCCCTGAATGGCTTTTTGTACCACCTGTTGGGCTTGGGCGGGGTCAACTTTGCTCAAACGCATCCCTGCTCTTAACAGGAGCGAATTGCCAAATTTTTTCCATTTAGCCACGTCTCCTGCGTAGAGTACATCCGCTCTTTCGATGGTTTTGGTGGCGTCGAGGCCAGTAGTAGCTTCGGTCAATTCCTTGATGATGTCGGTATAAATTGCCTGCTGGGTGTCGTATTTGGGAAGCACCACTTGGTCGGTAAAGCCTTTGCCCGCCTGAAGATAAGGGACATCGCCGTAGGTATCGGCCAAAACCATAAAGGCATAGGCCTGCGTGATACGCGCCATGTTCAACAAATTGGAACGGGTTGCATTTGCTTTCGTCAATATAATGACGTCGGCGGTATTTCTAACCACATTTCGATAGTAGCGCTGCCACGTTTGTTGGGTGTTGTCGCGGTTGTCTTGGTTAAAATTGGCCCCCGTCAAAACCCCAGAGTTGGGGCTTACCATTTGTTGCACAATCCCCATTTCGTAAATAACCACTCCGGCCGGAAACGATACGTTTACGAGGGCGTTGTTCAGAATAAAGGTCGGGTCAACGGCGGTCGCGGCGGTTTTATTGACATTTAGTTCGTCGAAACCCGAATCGCAGCTCCCGAGTCCCCAAACGGAGAGTGAAAGAACGACTGTTTTTAGTATATTTTTCATTTGCAATCTTAGTTTTTTAGACAATTATTAATCATTGATTGAGTACATTGACACGCAACTCAGGGACTAAAATTTAGCATTTAAGTTAAAGCCCATACTGCGGGTGGTGGGAAGCCCGGTAGATTCCATTCCGACGAGGTTGTCAGATGAATAACCGAAAGACTCAGGGTCAATGTTGTCAATCCATTTTTTCAACAACAAAACGTTGTTGGCGACAAAACTCAATCGGAGGGATTTGACGGGAGAGTTTTTAGGCAAGAACTTCCCAAACTCATACCCTGCCGTAATCTGGCGGAGTTTCCAATAGCCGCCGTCGTAGACCACGGGCTCAATCAGCGCCAATGAGCGCACCACTTCCCAATAGGGCTGTACGTTGGCTTTGACCGTGTTTGTTTCCCCTCTTTCGTTTACGCCTTCTCCTACAATCCCGCCTTCGGCCCGTCCGGCTACGGTCATTTTGTGCAGACCGTGTCTAGTAAGGTTAAAGTTGGTGCCCGAAAGCATCTTGTTGCCCAGTTTGAAATCAACCAAGAAAGCGAGGGTTACGCCCTTATAATTGAAGGCGTTATTGATACCGCCAATCCACTTAGGCAAAGCACTGCCAAAAGAAATTAGGTCGGTGGTTCTTAACGGAATGCCGTTTCCGCCAAAAATCTTTCTTCCCTGCGCGTCTCTGCGGTAGCCAAAACCGTAGATTTGTCCCATTTCCTGACCTACTACCTGACGCAATTCTCCGTTGAATACGTGTGTTCCTACGGTGATTCTTTCGCCGGGCGTGTCGGTGGTTAGGCTCAACACTTTCGTTTTATTGTAAGAAGCATTAAAGGTCAAATCCCACTGAAAATCAGTCGATTTGATGGGGACTAAGTTTAACAGCATTTCAAAACCGTTGTTCTGGCTTTTTCCGCTGTTGATAAGGGTCGACACAAAGCCCGAAGCATCCGAGATTTGGGCCGAAACAATCTGGTCGGTCGTTATTTTCTGGTATACAGCAGCGTCGAGCGACACCCGGTTGTTGAATAACTTCAACTCCAAACCGAGTTCTGTTTCGGCCGTACGCATCGGGCGCAGACCCGCGTTGGGAACCGTAGTGCCTGATGAACCGCCCACGGGCTGCCCACCAAAGAGGTTGGCATTGATGCCATAAAACAGGTTGTTGGAGTACGGAGACACGTCGGTATCGCTACCCACTTGGGCGTAAGCGGCGCGTATTTTGCCAAAACTCAACCAACTCGGTGTGCTATTAAAGGCTTGAGAGAATACAAAACTACCCGATACGGATGGATACAAAATACTTCTGTTTTCAGGAGAAAGGGTTGAGAACCAGTCGTTTCGTGCGGTTACGTTGACAAATAAATAGTTGTTGTACGATAATTCTGCCGAGCCGTATACGGAGTTAACCGCTCTTTCTGACAATCCATAAATGGGGTCTTTTACCCGGCCGTTCATGACGGTGTATAGCCCTCTCACCACAAAATCCTGCACCAATACGCTGTTCAGATCCGAACGGCGGTACATTTGGTTGCCACCCAAGTTGAAGTCTAGGCCGAATTTTCCGAATTTCTGCGTTCCTGAAATGAGGATGTCGGCGTTGGTTTCTCTGAATCTTCTGGATTCTTGGGTGTAGGTTCCGTTGACAAAACCTGCGGGTGCTGCCGCCAATGAAGCATGACCCGTGGGGAAGTTGTTGAAATCCTGATCGCGTGACCAGAAGTCTTGACCTACACGTCCTTGCACAAACAACCAAGGTAAAAGGTTGTATTTGACCGAAATATTGCCAAATATCCGGTCGCGGCGAATGTTCTGGAATTGTTCGGCGATGGTCCAGTAAGGGTTGGTGCGGTTTTGAAAACGAGAATAGATAAACTCATTGCCAGCGGCATTGTACTTCTTGGCCTCCAATAATTCCAAAGGCATGGAATTGGACAGGTTATAAAGTGCCGTGGGAATAGAGTTGTCTTGGTTGGCGATGTTTGGCGGGTTTTTGTTATATTCGTTCGAATAGTTAACGTTTCCTGAAAAACTCAACTTTTTTGATAAGTCATAGGCAAAGCCCAAGTTGATGGTTTTGCGGTTAAAGCTGTTGTTAGACACAATTCCTTTGCTGTCCATGTTGGCAAATGAAAGGTTAAATCCTCCCTTGTCGTTGGCCGACGACAAACTGACGGTATTGGTAAAATTGGAACCGTTGCGGAAAAACTTGCGAATGCGATTGTAAACTGGCTCATACGGAACCGTTACATTGTCAAACAGAACTTGTGTCATGCCGGGCTGAAATTTTTCACCAAAAGACCACTGGCCAGAAGTAGGGTTGGGGGCAGTAGGACGAACCCCGTTTTCTCCTTGCCCGTATTCGTATTGGTAGTCTGTAAAATCCAACGGCGTTTCGTTGGTGTAGTTGCTGTTAAAACTTACGCCAATGCCGCGTCCGGAGCCTTTGGTTTTGGTCGTAATCATCAAAACCCCGTCCTTGGCGCGTGAGCCGTAAAGTGCGGCTGCCGTTGCGCCTTTCAAAACGGTCATGCTTTCGATGTCGTCGGGGTTAATGCTCGAAAGACCATCGCCGCCGTCCGAGGTATTTCCTCCGCCGCGCACCCCGATAGAATTGTCGGCGCCAGCGTTGCCTGGGTTGGTTCCAAAGTTTGTATTATCAATCGGCACCCCGTTGATTACAATCAAAGGATTGTTTTGTCCCGAAATTGACGATTGACCACGAATACGAATTTTGGAGGTTCCGGCAGGGCCAGTACCCAATCCTGAGATGTTTACCCCCGCAATTTTTCCCTGAAGGGTATTCATGAAATTGGGCGTTCGGTTTTCGGTGAGGGCGTCGGAATTAATGGTTGTGGTGGCGTATCCAAGTTTTTTGGATTCTTTCTTAATCCCCAACGCCGTTACGACAACTTCTTGTAGGGCTTCGGCACTTTCGGCCAATGATACATCCACTTTGGTTTGGTTGCCGATGGCCACTTCTTTGGAACCGTAGCCGATAAAACTAAAAACCAATGTGGCACTGGAGGGTGCAGTAATAGCATAGTTTCCGTTTCCGTCGGTAGAAGTACCCGTGTTGGTTCCTTTTACAAGAACAGATACACCCGCCAATGGCGATTTATCGGCGGTGTTGGTAACGGTTCCGGTAACGCGCATTTGTGCCCGGAGCATAGGGGCTAGGGCTAGGAGAGCTGTCAATAGCAGGGTAGCTCGAAGCAAGAGTAATCGTTTTCTCATCTTTCTAAAGTAAGATTGTTTGTTCAGTAAAATTTAAGGGTATTGAACTGACTGCAAAAAAAACACAGAATTGTGCAAAAAGCTTCTACGATTAGACGATGTTGAATTTTGCAATATTTTGATGTTTTATTTAAAAAAATTAATAATGTAAGATTTGGTTAATGAGTTTACTAAACTGGCCCATTTTTTCGATGACTGAATTTCGGCATATCAAGGAATTGATACGGCTTAAAAACCCAACGGTGCGATTGGACGAATGGCCCGTACGGGTCAGGGGAGGGCTACAGATAGTATGTATTCTGGAAGGAAAATTTGAATGGCTGATTGAGCATCAACGCCATGTGCTATACCCAAACGACGTGGTCGTATTGTGCCCGTGGCACGGCTATGGCAGCCCGACCAATACCCTCGAAATTGGCAGTTTGGCGTGGCTTACCATTGAGCCTACGTCTTTCGAGCCATCTAAGGAGCTTTTTTTGGGTGAATGGTCGGCCATTGCAGATGCCGACCAAAAACTGATGGGTAGGTTGTTGGTAACCCAAGCTCCTATGGTTTTAAACAATTTTAAATGGGTCTGTGATTTGCTCCAGCGAATTGAAACGGAAGTAAAGCAGGCCGAATTTGCCTATCAAACCCGGGTGAATCAGCTCTTGGATGAACTTTTGATTACGATTGTGCGACAGCTCAGTCAACAACAAAATCAGCGACGTGATTTTCCGCAGGCTTTTGCCCAGCTGGAGCAACTACTTCGTAATAGCCTTGACCACCCTTGGACGGTCGAAGAAATGGCGGCGGTGGTGGGCTTAGGAAGTACGGCTTTTACGGAAAAAGTAAAAAGCTTTTCGGGCTTTTCTCCGCTCAACTACCTCATTAATATACGAATAGCCGAAGCGATGAAACAATTGAGACAAACGGCCAAAAGCCTGACTGACATCGCCTTGGATACGGGTTTTTATTCCTCACAACATTTTTCAACCACGTTTAAAAAACTCACTGGGTATACGCCTGGGCAGTTTCGGAAACGGGGTAATCAATAGCAAATGCAATAACGACAATGGTTTTTTAATGATTCACCCCCGTGCCTAAACAATGAAAGAGTTCAAATTACTAAATTATTCATTCACAATTCACAGCTTTTAACGAATGGATTGTATTGTAACCATAGATATTGGTACTACCAAAGTAAAAGTATCGGCTTTTGACCAAGCGGCCAATCTCATCGGTTGGCGTCAGGGAACGTACCCCACGTTTCACCCACAGCCCAATTACAGCGAACAAGACCCCGAACAAATTTTTCTGACGGTTTTGTACGCCTTGAAAAGCCTGTTGAACGATGAATTGACCAAAAAGCACAAACCCGTGGCGCTGGTTTTCGGGGCGTCGATGCATAGTGTGTTACCCATTGATAAACAGGGGGTTCCGCTTAGAAATGCCGTTATTTGGGCCGATAATCGGGGCCGTGACGAGGCCAATGCCCTCAAAAACTCCGACGAATGTCGGCTGATTTATGAACAAACAGGCACGCCGGTGCACCCGATGTCGCCGTTGATTAAAATCCGTTGGTTTCGTACCCATACGCCCGCTACGTGGTTTGAAAAAGTCTATAAGTTTATCTCCATCAAGGAATATATTATTTACCAATTGACGGGCCAACTGGTTGTTGATCAGAGTATTGCTTCTTCAACTGGACTGTTCAATATTCATACCCATCGATGGGAAGAGCGGGCGCTGAACTACGCGGGGGTACAACCGCACCAACTGTCGGAATTGGTCCCGATTGATTATTCTGAGTTAAAACTGAAGAAAGAGTATGTGCGCCTTTTTAGACTCACCAGCGCGGCCAAACTCATTATTGGCGCGAGCGATGGGTGCTTTGCCACCTTGGGCGCGGGCGTGGTTACCGAAGGCGATGCCACCATCACCATTGGGTCGAGCGGTGCTATGCGCGTGGCAGGAAAACAAGTTATCAAAGACCCTAAACAGCGGTTTTTCAACTATTTATTGAACGAAGGAACGTATATCTCAGGAGGGCCGACCAATAATGGCGGCGTTGTTTTTGAATGGTTTGTGCAGCAGTTTGGGGCTTCGGGCATTCATTTGGACCTGGAATACACCATTAATCAACTCTTGATTGAAGCCGAGCGCGTGCCTGCTGGCGCGGGAGGAATGCTGTTTTTGCCGTATTTATTGGGAGAACGTGCCCCGCTCTGGAACGCCAACGCCCGAGGGGCGTACATTGGCGTAAATATTACCCACGAGCGCAGGCATTTTATCCGCGCTACCGTTGAAGGAATTATTTATGAAATGCACAGCATCGGTAAGCTTCTCCAACAGTACCGTTCAATTCAAAACCTTTACATCAACGGCGCTTATGCTAGTTTGCCGCTTTTTGCGCAAGTATTGTCGGATGTGTTTGGCAAGAAAGTGTACGTCAATGACAAGCATGATAGTGCCAGTGCGGGTGCGGCTTTGCTGGCGTTGACGCATTTGGGCGTTTATCCTGATTTAGAAGCCGCCGCTAAAACCATTCGTTCGGTAGAATCGTATCAACCCAACCCAGAAAACCACGAACGGTATGCCCGTTTTACGGAAATATTCGACCGTTTAAGCCAAAAACTTGCGGAAGATTTTGATGCGTTGGTTGCCTTGCAATAATTTTGGCATGGTTTATGTGGTAAGGGTATTAATGTGATACTAACCACCTAAAATTATGTTGAGATTTGTGACGTTGTGGATTGTTGTTTTTATGGTTAGCGCTGTTTCATGGGCGCAAAATAGTGAAAATTCGTCGAAAATTTGGCGATTGAATGAGGATGGAAAGGTGCAATTCTCTCATAATGAGGGTAAAACGTGGGAAGGTGCTGACGCCAATGCAGAAGCTCGATTAAACGCCATTCATTTTGTGAATGCAAACGATGGATGGGCCGTAGGACACAACGCCACCATGCTGCATTGGGATGGGGAAAAATGGGGGGAAGTACTTATTTTCAGTACGGCCAATCTTTTATCCGTTTATTTTCAGGATGCTAAAAACGGATGGGCGGCTGGAAGTAACGGAACCTTGCTGTTTTGGGATGGAACAAGTTGGAATGAAGAGGTTTCTCCAACTACCGAAACGCTCATTAATGTAAAACGAGCCACCACTGGAAACCTGCAAATTACTGCGCAAAGCGGTGCTTTTTTTGAAAAAGAAAATGGACAATGGAAGGCGCACGCGTCACCGATAGCTCCTGTACTTTCGGCTTCATTGAGCAAACTGGAAGAATAAAGTCACTTTAAATATGCTCTTATTTCCTTGATAAGCGCCTTGTATTCAGCAAGTTCTTCGGCTTTTTTGTAATACAAGGTAGCTTTGGCACGGTCGCCAGCACGCAGCGCAATTCGAGCCAATCCTGCATAAGCAAATGCGTGGTATTCCTTGGTATATTCAGAATCAAAAGGCTGCCGGAGTGCCGCCTGATAGGCTTTGGACGCCGCGCCGTCGTGTTTGAGGTGTTTCTCTTCCACTATTCCTTCAAACGTGTGGGAGGCAATGGGAAAAAATTTGTCTGTTCTTCGTTTAAATCGTTCCAGAAACGGCTGTGCCTCATCATACTGCCCCAAAAGCAAGAGTGCTTCAATGTTTTTCATCAGAAAAATAGGATTATTGGGGTATTTTTGGGTCAGTGTAGATAAATAATTTGAAGCTTTTTCGTAGCGTAATTCATGTTTTAAAAAGATTCGAGCTAAGTAAAAAGCCGATTCTGTACGCGTAAAGATGCCTTTTCGGGCCGCAATGTCCATTTGGCGAAGTCCTTCTTCGCGGTTGCCATCTTTGAAGAAAAGAATCAGGGGTTTTACAATAGGGTGATCTTCGGGATAGCGAATCACGTAGTAATTATACAGTCCCGATGAAAAATAAAATTCGGGATTTCGCTCCATGTATTTAAACCCATCCATGACGTAGTTATAGGCCTTTTTTCCTTCGGAAGCTGCCTTGATTTTGTCGTCGTTGTAGTTGTGAATCAACGCGATATACCCGTGGCCAGCCATCGAAAAAAACGCCGCTTCGGGGCGCGTTTTTACATCCTTTTCCAGCACTTTTGCTTTATTTAAACACTCTTGCAGATAGCTTTGGTATTGCCCGCTCATGGCTTTATTGTCTTTGACGGGCAGGTATTGCCAATGCAATTGGATGGCCTTCAACAACGGATTGACGGGGTGATTGGGGTATTTTGCCCTGATTTGTCGGGCCAAAGGCTCAACCGCACCAAATTCATAATTGTAAATATGGTCGATGGCTTCCAAAACCAGATTTTGGGTGGGCGCATCGTATAAAAGTTGTGCTTTGGCAAAAGGGGTAATAAGTAAAAATAGAAAAAAAACAATTCGTTTCATGTAGCTGTTAACGGACAAACAAATAGATAGAATCGGCTAATTTTTGGCATTCAACTTGAAACCATTAGCTTTGTTCTTAACGTTAAATCACCAATAAAGAGTTTATTGATTTTTGTTTTTTCCGGGAAAGATTCACAGATTTTTACTCGATTCATTTATTTTTACCTGACTCCAGTTGCTAGACAATTGACTGTGAACTTATTACACTATGATACATTACGCGCATTTTACCCTTGACAACGGGCTGGAAGTTTACGTTCATGAAGACCATTCTACGCCGATGGCGGCAGTCAATATCCTTTACAACGTTGGTTCTCGCGATGAAGAAGAAAATCGCACGGGTTTTGCTCACCTTTTTGAGCATTTGATGTTTGGCGGTTCCCAAAATATTCCCGCTTATGATGAGCCGCTTCAGAAAGTTGGGGGCGAAAACAACGCCTTCACTTCGCCTGATATCACCAATTATTACATTACCCTTCCTTCGGTCAATCTTGAAACCGCTTTTTGGCTCGAATCCGACCGCATGATGAGTTTGTCGTTTGACCCGAAAGTTTTGGAAGTACAACAAAAGGTGGTCGTTGAGGAGTTTAAACAACGCTATCTCAACCAGCCCTACGGCGATGTATGGCTCAAACTACGCCCTTTGGCTTATGAGGTACATCCTTACCGTTGGGCCACCATCGGCAAGGAAATCAGCCACATTGAAAATGCTACTTTGGATGATGTGCGCCACTTTTTCTATAAATATTACCTGCCAAACAATGCGATTTTGGTGGTAGCGGGAGATGTGACCGTGCCCCAAATCAAAGCGCTGGCCGAAAAATGGTTCGGTCCGATTGCACCTGGAGAAAAATACGTACGAAATTTGCCACAGGAACCTCGTCAAACAACGGCTCGATTTGCCGAAATTGAAGCGAAAGTGCCGCTCAATGCCATCTATAAAGCTTACCATACCTCGGGCCGTTTTGCGGACGATTTTTACACCGTTGATTTAATGACGGATGTGTTGGGACGCGGAAAGTCGGCCCGTTTGTACCAAAAATTATTGAAAGAAAGGCCCTTGTTTGCTAATATCAACGCGTACACTACCTCATCAATTGACCCAGGATTGTTGGTAGTGCAGGGAAATTTAAACGAGGGCGTCACCTTGGAAGAAGCCGACGCGGCCATTGAAGAAGTGTTGCAGGAGTTGGTGGAAATTCAGTTGCCCGCGCAAGAGTTGGCCAAAGTGAAAAATCAGGCCGAGTCTACGTTGGCATTTTCGGAAATTGAGCTGCTCAACCGTGCCATGAATTTGGCCTTTGCGGCCAATGCCGGCAATCCAGAGTTGGTTAATCAAGAAGCGGAAAAAATACAGGCAATTCGGGTGGAAGATATTCAGAACAAAGCGAAAGAATTGCTGCGAAAAGAAAATTGTTCTACCCTGTATTACAGAGCGGCCACGGTTTAGGAAGAGAAATGGGTGAGAATGTAACAGATAATGGTTATAAAGAATGAAATTTAGAGTTGGTTCGGGATACGACGTTCATAAACTAGAAGAAGGTAGAGATTTTTGGTTGGGGGGCATTAAAGTGCCGCACACCCACGGAGCCAAGGGCCATTCAGATGCCGATGTGGTTTGCCATGTGATATGTGATGCACTGTTGGGGGCTGCCAATATGCGCAATATCGGCTATCATTTTTCCGATAAAGACCCGCAATGGAAAGGCGTAGACAGCAAGTTGTTATTGGCAAAAGTGATGGAAATGATTCGCGAGGCGGGCTACGAAGTGGGCAACGTAGATGCCACCGTTGTGTTGCAAGAACCAAAACTCAATCCGCACATTCCTGCCATGAAAGAGTGTTTATCGAGAGTGATGAACATTCCCGAAGAGGATATTTCTATCAAGGCCACAACCTCCGAATGGATGGGTTTTGTGGGCCGGAAAGAGGGCATTGCCGCGCACTGCGTTGCGCTGATTTATAAAGATTAATTCCTATTTATTAACCCTTTCTTAAATTCCATCTTATGAAAATACTGGCAAGCGGTGTTTTGTTTCTCGGAGTGCTGACGGGCATGGCCCAAACGATTGAGCCGCCCCTCGGATTTGAAGAGTACGATCCAGTCTCAACGCTTAAAGTAGCAGAGCACAAAGTTACCCGCTCTAAGTTTCCATTTATTGACGTTCACAACCACCAATACCGGATGAATTCTCAGGATTTGTCAAAGTTGGTGGCCGACATGGATGCCCTTAACATGGGAATCATGGTCAACCTCAGCGGTCGTGGATTTTCGCAAGAGTGGGAGGAAGGCACCGCTACCATCAACGGAGCCCTTGCCAATGCCCGTAAAAACTATCCGAAACGTTTTTTGGTTTTTACGAATCCCGAACTCAAAAACATCGGCTCGCCAGGCTGGGGCGCACGTGCGGCCAAACAAATAGAAGACGATGTAAAAGCGGGGGCCGTCGGTATGAAAGTATATAAAAATCTGGGTTTCAGTGGTGTAAAAGATACCGATGGTAAACGAGTGGCCGTCAGTGACCCGCGCTTAGATCCTCTTTGGGCTAAGTGCGGAGAGTTGGGGATTCCCGTTATTATCCATACCGCCGACCCGAAGTCTTTTTGGGACCCCATGGACCGTTACAACGAGCGTTGGCTCGAACTCAAAACCCACGCTGGACGTAAACGAAGCAATAACGATCCTGTGCCGTTTGACTCATTGATGCGCGAACAGCACGCCGTTTTTGCGCGCCACCCCAAGACTACGTTTATCAATGCCCACATGGGTTGGTATCCCAATGATTTGAAAAAGTTGGATAGCTTGATGCAGAAATTTCCTAACATGAACGTCGAAATCGGGGCGGTAATTGCCGAATTGGGCCGTCAGCCGCGTGCCGCAAATGCTTTTTTTACCAAATGGCAGGACCGAATTTTGTTTGGAAAAGATAGCTGGGTTCCTTCCGAATACGCCACGTATTTCAGGGTGTTGGAAACCGAAGATGAGTATTTCCCTTATCATAAAAAATATCACGCTTTTTGGCGGATGTACGGCATGGGGCTGTCGGATGAGGTGTTGAAAAAAGTCTATTACAAAAATGCCCTTCGGATTATTCCGGGTATTGACAAAACGCAGTTTCCTGAGTAGTTATTTAATGATTCCAGCAGTGATTTTGAGTAATTTTGTGAGAAGCGGTTCGAAATAAATACTAAAAATGGAAAATAGAATTTATAGGGTAGTAATGACCAAAGATGAGTCAGGAGGCTATTTGGCTGATATTCCAACGTTGAATCATTGCATCGCTTATGGTAGTACAATGGAGGAAGCAATGCAAAATATTAGAGAGGCCTTGGAAGGAGTTCTTTTAGTAATGGAAGGCGAAGGGCTACCTATCCCTGACGATAGTAATACGGTGGAGTATTCTATTTCGGTTCCTATTAATTCAGACGCTAATCCTTCTAAGCTCCTAATAGCATAACTTGATGAATCAGTCACCAAAGAATTTAATCAAGGTTTTAGAAGCAAAAGGTTGGATACTGAAACGGATTAACGGAAGCCATCATTTGATGTACCATCCTGAACGCAAACAAACAATGCCTATCCCTGTTCACGGAAATAAAGACATTCCTTTGGGATTGTTTTTGACCATACTTAAGCGAACAGATACGACTGCGGAAGAATTGTAATTTAATTTACGAATAGCTTAATTCTCATAAACCCAAAGAATGCCCCATTCACTTCCCTCCGTTCAGACCCTGCTTCAATCTCGTGGCTACATTGCCGACGAATACGTGGCTATGTCGGTGTATTTGGCAATGCAGCTCAATAAACCGCTCTTGATTGAAGGCCCTGCGGGGGTGGGTAAGACCGAGATTGCCAAAGTGATGGCTCAAGCGCTCAACACCGACCTGATTCGGCTGCAATGCTATGAAGGGCTAGATGCACACCACGCCATTTATGAATGGAACTATCAGCATCAATTGCTTTTCCTGAAAATGGGCGAGAATGATAAAGAAGGGCGTAATCAAGAAGCGTTGGAGAAGACGATATTTAGTGAAAAGTTTTTGTTGAAAAGGCCTCTTTTGCAAGCACTTACGCATTCTAAGTCGCCCGTGTTGTTGATTGATGAAGTGGACCGGGCCGATGAAGAATTTGAAAGTTTTTTGCTTGAAATGCTCTCCGATTGGCAAATTACCATTCCCGAATTAGGAACCATCAAAGCTACGCATGTGCCGCACGTGATTTTGACGGGCAACCGCACCCGCGAACTTTCGGAAGCCTTGCGCCGCCGATGTTTGTACCTGTGGATTGATTATCCGCCTTTTGAAAAAGAGCTCGCCATTGTCAAGTCGAAAGTGGAACAAATTGATGCAACTTTGGCGCGGCAAATCACGGCTTTTATGCAGGCATTGCGTGAACAACGACTCAATAAGGTACCGGGCATTGCCGAAACGCTCGATTGGGCGCAAGCCTTGGCGGGGATGCACATTACCCATTTGGAAAAATCATTGGTAGAATCAACACTCGGGGTTATCCTCAAAGATTGGCAAGACATCCGGGAAACCCAACTCAGTCTTTCGGAGCTGTTTGACAAAGTGGGCATAAAATCAAAATGGGAAGACGCCTAAAACAATGCACAGGAATTGTGCCTTTGTGTCGAACTGCTTACCATAAAGTTTGAAGTTGTTTGTAAAAAAGGCAATTTTGCACTCATATCTCACTTTTATGAAGTTGTCAAAGAAGCATATTCGCCAAATTCAAGATTATTTTAAGACCCAACCCGTCTTAAAAGCCTATCTGTTTGGCTCTTACGTGCGTGGGGAAGCGACCAAAGAAAGCGACGTAGATTTGTTGGTGGAGTTAGACTATTCTCAACGAATCGGCCTTCACTATGTCCAAATGATTTTTGATTTAGAAGAATTACTGCAAAAAAAAGTGGATTTGATTTCTGAAGGGGGGATGTCAAAATACATTCGTCCTTACATAGAAGCAGAAAAAAAACTTATTTATGAAAGGTCAATTGGGGGATAAAGCAAGGCTTCAACATATTTATGATGCCATTCTAGAGATAGAAACTTACACAAAAATGTTGATATAGAAGATTTTCTTAACAATTCTATGATGCGTTTTGCCTGTATCAAACAAATTGAAATTATTGGAGAAGCTGGTAATCATGTCACAAAAACAACACAACTGCAATTTAGTGAAATAGAGTGGCGGAAAATTGTTGGACTACGAAATATTGTCATTCACGAATACTTTGGGATTGACTTTGATGTGATTTGGGGAATAATTTTGAGTGACATCCCCGATTTGAAAGTAAAAATTGAAAACATATTGAATCAACTATAAGAAATGCAACAAAAGAAAATCGTTCGCGTAGGCGATATTGAATGTGGTTCCGACGAATTGTTCCTGATTTCGGGGCCATGTGTGATTGAAGACGAAAAAATCATGATGACCGTAGCCGAACGGCTGAAAGAAATTTCGGAGCGGCTGGGCATCAAAATCATTTATAAGTCTTCGTTTATGAAAGACAACCGCAGCAGCCTTGACTATTACATGGGCCCGGGTTTAGAAGCGGGTATTAAGATTTTGGCCAAAGTGAAAGAACAATTTGGTTTTACGCTTTTGACCGATGTGCATTATCCAGAGCAGTGCGCTCCCGTGGCAGAAGTGGTGGATGTATTACAAATTCCTGCCTATCTGTGTATGCAGACTACCTTGGTGGTAGCCGCCGCAAAAACAGGCCGCGTGGTGAATTTGAAACACGGGCAGTTTTTGGCCCCCGAAAACATGAAACACCCCGTCAAGAAAATTGAAGATAGTGGAAATGAGCAGATTATCCTGACCGAGCGTGGTTATACGTTTGGATACAATGACCTCATCGTAGACCCGCGCAGTTTTTATCACATGAACAAAACGGGTTATCCCGTCGTTTTCGACGTGACGCACGCGATTCGCAAATACGGAATCCCTTCCAAAGACAGCAAAGGCGGTGCGCGTGAATACTTGCCAGTACTAGCCCGTGCGGGCGTAGCGGCGGGCGTAGACGGACTGTTTGTAGAAGCCCATACTTGCCCGTCCGAAGCGTTGTGTGATGCCGCGAGTCAGTTGGATATCAACTACTTGGAAGAGTTTTTGAAGCCATTGATTGAACTCCACAACGTGGAAGTAAAATACCGCGCTACTGCTCAGGAATTGGGGTAGCAACGAGTTTTCCTAAAAAAAATAATATAAAAACCTCCTGCCTTTTGTGGTCATTCAACCACAAAACAGGAGGTTTTTCGGTGTATTTTATACTGGATAAACTTCTTCCAAAAACTGAATGACGGCGTGGGTGAAAGCGTGATTTGAATCTCCCGCCACCATGTGACCTGCTCCCGAAACCGTTAGACTTCTGACATGGGGCACGGCATCCAGAAACTCAGCCATCACGCGGTCGCTAACCACGTCACTCATGCCGCCGCGCACAATTAACGTCGGTGCTTTGAGGTTTTGGGCGGCTACAAAGAGACGCTCTTCATAGGCAATCTGCTGGTCGGGGGTGGCATCTTTCCACACTTTGAGCATGGTTGGGTCCCAATGCCAGTAATATCGTCCGTCGCGAAAACGCAGATTTTTTTCTAAACGAGAATAATTATCCTTTCTGGAACGTTGCGGAAGATAAGCGGCAACGGCATTGGCGGCTTCTTCCAACGATGCAAACCCACTTTCCAGGTGCGAACTCATAAAAGCAAAAATCCGCTCGATTCCTTTTTGCTCGGCTTTGGGAGCAATATCTACCAAAATGATGGCGGAGGTAAGTGATTCTATCGATTCTCCCTCTAAAACCAAGGCAGTTATTCCTCCCATCGAGGCACCGATGATGGCGGGTTTGCCGCCTACTTGATGAATGATGGCTTTTAAATCACTGACCAGCGCATCGACCAAATACGCTCCTTTCGACGACCAACTGCTGTTGCCATGTCCGCGCGCATCGTAGGTGATGGCGTACCAACCCCGCTCCGCGAGCCGCTGGGCGGTATCGCCCCAAGAGTGGTGGGTTTGGCCACCGCCGTGCAACAAAAGAATGGGTGGGGCGCTTGAATCACCCCACCCTTCGGCATGAATAAAAAAATCTGGCTCCGTTTCAAAACGAATGATGGAAGATTGCATCGTTGATTACAGCGCTGGAACGAGCTCAAGATAGACATTAAAAGTTAGCCCGTTGTAAGTGATTTTGTTTAACAAAACCATGCGCGAACGTTCTAACTTATTGATGGGAAATTGTCCTTTCAAATCTTTAATGTCAATGTCAAGGGTTTTTTCATTGTCCAGGAAACTCCAAGTGCCGCCGTTGATAACGGTTCGCGCAATGGGGTCAATAGCACGAACGGTTTTGTCATCGCTGAATTGGATATTGATGCCAAAAAGCGCCTTTGATTGTTCTGGTAATGAAGCGGTATTGATGACATTGCCGTTCAAATCCGTAATTTTGTCCACTTTCCAGGGGTTGGTCGTCAGTACCCTGACCGTTGCCTCATTCGTGGGTTCGTCGGTTGTTGTACGGTCGCAGCTCACCAAAAAGAAAGTAAGAAATAGAGAATAAATGAACGTCAGTTTTTTCATAGCTTGTGTTACGAATTAAATTTGTACTCAAAATTAGTATTTTTATTATTTCATGTCCTAATTTATCAGCCCTAAAGTTAAGCGTTATGAAAAAGGGAGTGGTTCTTTAGTGGTTGATTATTAACGAATAATGTATTTTTTTATGCGACAAAATTGGTGTTGGTTGACGGGGTTGATTGTCTTATTTTTTAGTTCGTCCTTTGCGCAAGAGTGCGTTGCTCCTTTACAATGGACGCCCGTGCAGAGAAATAACGCGATTGAGTGGGAAAAATTTCCAGATTTTTCACTTCCTTTTACGATTATTTATGAAGGGCCGCGTTTTGGCGACACAGAATCTTGGCCATTACGACGCGGATTTAGCCATTTGGCCAGTTTTTCAGGCAATGAAAGTGCCACTCTTCCCGTAAACAAAAGGGCCATCACTTGGTATCATATTGCCACCGACGCCAATACCCAACCTTGGTCAGAACGAAATCTGGAAAGCCCTTGGGCCAATGATTTGGGACTCTATCGGGATACTTGGAACAATCAATTGCGAAACATGGCGGGATTGTTCGACGATTCTCGGGGCAGTGACCGACCTGCTTATGATATTATAGCCCTTGATATTGAGCGAATTCACGATACAGATCGCGAAATCCTGACCATTAAAAACAATCCGCGTGTTCCTGAAAATTATCGTAATCTAAGTGATGCCCAGTTTGTTGAACGCTACAAACGAGATATTCAGCGCCTGTACGCGGCACCCGCCGATTACGTCAGGGAGCGCACGAGCGAATCAACCCAATTTGGGAGTTACAGTGATGTGTTGATTCGGGGGAGTTTCAATAATTGGCTTGGAATGACGCTCACGCCATGGAGTGATTGGACTACCGACCCCAGTCTGATTTTGCACGTAATGCGGGATACCCTTTCGGGAAAAGTGGGCGGCCCGTTTCATAACAACCTCAACTTTCTGACGCCTTCGTGCTATTATTACTACGATTACAATACTTCTCCTTTTGGTAAAGATTATTTGGCCTATATATTATTTGTCATCGAGGTGAATCGAGCGTGGTCTACCAAGCCCATTATTCCTTTCGTTTGGTTGCGTTACCACGACGCTTTTAACCCTACGGTTCCGTTTGTACCCAATTTCGTGGCCGAAGCCACCGCGATATTTCCTTTTTTCTCAGGGGCCAAAGGTTTATGGTTGTGGGATGGGCCAGTTGACCTCGGGCGACAGGATAACTTTGGAACGTATGAATATTTTATTGCGGGACTGCACCGGTTGTCACAATTTAAAGACTTCTTTGAAGGTGATAATGAGTTGGTTATCCCGCAGCCAGCCGTTGAGTCTGCCAAAAATAAATCTCCTATTTGGCGCGGTGTAATTAAAGGAAATGAGATTCTAATTGCCGCCCAGAATCCCTATGCCACCTCCGATACCCAAGAGACCGAAGTGAGGATGACGCACCAAAACTGGCAAAAAACCATTACGTTGAAAGGACGCGAGGTATTTTTGTGCAAGTTTGACTACAACACCATTTCGTCAATTCCAAATGTATCTTCTCTGTTGAATCTCAAAGTGACGCCCAATCCTGCCACCGACAAAATTGTGTATAGCTTTGAAAGTATCACGGGCATGTTGGGCCATGCTCAATTGGTGGATATGACTGGGCGTACATTGGCGCAGGAGGAATTCAACGTGAATGTAGGCCTTCAAAAGCACGAATTTAAAGTCAACCACCTCCCGTCGGGGTCGTATATATTACAGGTACAGGCGGGTAAATATCGAATGAGTGAACGGGTGGTTGTTGTTAGATAACCCATGAAAAAGGGGCTGTTGATGCAGCCCTTTTTTTACGATTTGTTACACCTTACCACCAAAGGGTTGCCCCGTGCGGACGAGTGCCTCAAAAACTGCTTGTTGACGAAGTGCAAAGGCTTCAAACTTATTATACAAATTTTTGGGTTGAGCGCCTTGAAAATAAGTGATAATATATTCAAAATTGATAGTGTTCATGGTCTTAGTTTGTTGATGAATCTAATGCAAAGTTCGGAATAATACAACATATCGCCAAATGCACAATAAGAATAGTACAATTTATGGTGGAGGTAATCCCAGAAACACCCTAAAGTTGTTGTGTGGGTACAGCAAGTTCTTGAAATAATTACACGCTATATTGTCTCAAAAATGACTTAAAACAAGGGTTTGTATGGTAATATTGAATTAAAAATTCGCTAAATTTTGCCTTTAAAATGGATGAAATGCGTCTTGCTTGGGGATATGTTTGATTAAATTCCGAAAAGTACACAGTAAGAATCCTACCAATACTCGTTTGTTTTCCAAAAAACTATCCTTCATCTCCACTTATCACGTATGCAAAGTTTAAAATCAGGTCCTTTCGAAATCGGTTATCAAAATGGGTTTCTACGTCAAATCAAACATCAGGGCGTCGAAGTGCTGCGCATGATGTATTTCGCCCTACGCGACCATAATTGGGGCACTTTTGCTCAATTAATTACAAATGAAGTTATTGATAGTCAAGAAGATAGTTTTTCGGTTTCGTATACTTGTACCAATATTGACGAAGCACAGAGACCCATTTTTGAGTGGAATGTGCGCATTCATGGAGATAACGACGGGACAATCACCTTCGAAATTCAAGGTGAGACGTTGCAGGCAGTTCGGCGAAACAGGGCTGGTTTTTGTATTCTGCACCCTATTCAGGGAACGGCGGAGCAACCCGTTACGATTTTTCACGAAGAGAATGCTAAAACTGAAACGTACTTTCCGCGCTATATTGCCGCGCAGGACCCTTTCTTGGATATTCGGGCCATGCAATGGCAGGCGGGCAACGGTGGTGAATATCGTCTTGATTTTGAGGGAGATATATTTCAAACGGAAGACCAACGCAATTGGGGTGATGCATCGTATAAGACGTTTTGTACGCCGCTGTCACGGCCTTTTCCCGTGCAATTGAAGCCAGGAGATAAGGTTTGGCAGCGCGTTACGTTGCGCCCGATTTCAATTCCTGCGGCTTCTTCGTTACAGAAGTCGGAAGAGAAATCATCTCGCAAGAAATTTCAATTGGGAGTTGCTGCTTCGGTCGAAACCGAGCGTTTGTCTGAAAAAGCCGTGGTATTGCTCAAATCACTGAATTTGGGTCACTACCGCATCGACTTGGCCCTTTTAGACCCAAATTGGATTACAAAATTTTCAAATCACTGTGAAAAGGCCGCCTTGCTGAATTTGCCACTCGAAATTGCGCTTTTTTTAGCCGATGCTTTTGAGGTTCAATTGGCCGATTTTATGGGTGTTTGTGAGCAGAATGGCCTTAAAATCAAACACCTACTTTTATTCTCCGCCCAACAGTTAGTGACGCCGCAGCCGTTGATTGACTATATCCCAAGCCTAAAGCAGCAATTGCCCAATACGAAAATTGGCGTTGGTACCGACTATAATTTTACTGAGCTTAACCGAAACCGATTTGACGTTGGCGAGGCCGATTTTGTAAGTTTTTCGTTTGACCCGCAAGAACACGCCTTTGATGATTTGTCGCTATTAGAAAACACCGAAACCGTGCAGTACTCGGTAGCAAGTGCCGAAAATCTATATGGTAAACCAGTACATTTGTCATTTATTGCGTTACGCAAACGCTCGAATCCTTACGCGACCAATCCAGCCGATTTTGTGTTACCACTTGAAAAACAAATAGATAGCCGCCAAAAAAACAACTTCGCAAAGGAGTGGACCGCAAAAGTGTTAACGCATTTATCCCAAACCAATGTTGTATCGGTCACGATGTTTAGAACGGTGGGTGAATTGGGAATTATGAATGAAAGTGCGGAGGCGTATCCTGTTTTGGAGGCGTTGATGCAGCGCTAAAAAAACTGACCCCACGCTTGATATTTCTAGGAAACATCTTCGCTACAAACCTCTGGCGTGGGGTCAATTATTTTCTTTTGGTTTTTTAGGAGATTTGAACCTCGTGTTTTTTGCTTCGCAACCATTCTGGGCGATTGGTCCGAACGCGGGCGCCGAGTTCGTTGAGCATCGAATAAAGACCAAAGTAGGTACGGTTGATGTACAAACCGTCTTTTGAGCCCCGCGCTACTTTAGAATTACGGATTTCTTCGACTTTGGCCAATTCATCGGCAAAAGCATATACGGTATCAAAATAAGAATGATCGCCAAAATCAAATTCTTCGGAGGCGAAGGGCTGTCCTAGCAACCGAATCATCTGTTTGAATAAATCGGTGAACAACGCTTTTTCGCGTGGGCCGTCTTCTTTTACCAAAAATTCGAGGTTATAAAAAATCTTTTCGATGAGCGCGTCATCATCAACCGTATCTGGATTGATGAGCGTAAAATAATTGTCGTAGAAATAGTCAGGAATAACCTTAACGCAGCCAAAATCAATCACGCCCATCGTACCGTCGGCCCGCATCAGGAAATTTCCAGGGTGGGGGTCGGCGTGAACCTGCCGCAGTTGGTGCACTTGATGGTCATAAAAATCCCACAATAATTGCCCGATTCGGTCACGTGCTTCCTGCGTTGGGTTGGTTTGTAAGAAATCCTTCAAGTGAAGCCCTTCGAGCCAATCCATGGTCAAAATGCGCTTTGAGGACAATCGAGGGTAGTATTTTGGGAAAATAAGTCCCTCGATGTGGCTACATGCTTCCGAAATCTCGACGGAGCGGCGCAGTTCCAGCTCATAGTCAGTTTCTTCCAATAGCTTGGTTTCTACTTCTTCGGTGTAGCGCTCTACATCTTTTTCATTTAATCCAAACAAGGTGACTGCCAATGGTTTAACCATTTTTAGGTCAGAGCTGATACTTTCGGCTACGCCCGGATATTGGATTTTGACGGCCAATCGCTTACCGTCTTTTTGCGCCTCGTGTACTTGTCCGATAGAAGCGGCATTGATGGCGTTGATGTCAAAGCTGTCGTATAGTTCATGCGGCGCTTTTCCAAAATAACCGCGAAATGTTTTGACCACCAATGGACCCGAAAGAGGTGGTGCGGAGTATTGCGACATCTGAAACTTATCAACGTATTGACGCGGCAACACGCTGCGGTCCATGCTCAACATTTGGGCTACTTTGAGGGCGGAGCCTTTCAGTTCACTCAATGATTCATAGACATCGGTAGCGTTGTCCTGATGTAGTTCGTCGCGCGTCATGGAGGGATCCATTATTTTTTTGACGTTGTATTTCAGGTAGTTGCCGCCAATTTTGGCGCCCGTTTTCAAAAATTGGGTGGCCCGTGCTACTTTGGAGGTGGGGATACTGTTTTGTTGTTTCATATTACAGAATACGAATACTTATCTATTTTGATAGACAAATTTGGCTAAGTCAACGACCGTATCAACGAGGGATCTTCCCATGAGGTCAAAGGCGGTGTTAACGGTTTTTTCGATGGCGGTGTCGGTCAATTCAAAATTGCGGCTTGTATCTTTTACCCAAAAGTCCAAAAGATATAATGTATTGAGCCAAACGGCTTCCGGATAACGGTTTGATACGTAGGGGCGGACCACAATCTCGCGACTTTCGCGGCCTTCATACATCAAATCGTGGGCGTAAGTGATAAAAGCTTCCTTAAAAGGACGTAATTCTGGTGGGTTTTTGGTGGCGATGGGCTGCGGAAGTTTGCGATAACTGTAGGTCACAAAACTGCGGTTTGATTTTAGCACTTCTACCCAGGTGTAATAAAAGGCCAATAGTTTTTCGCGTACTGAATAGCCCTGATACGTAGGGTCATTTTCGGCGTTGGTGCGGGCTTGTTGAAAGAAAGAAACCCACAAATCCATGTCGATGGACTCAAACGAAGTATAAAATTCGTACAATTCCCCCTCGGTCATTTTGAGTTTTTTGGCAAAGGCATAAAAAGAGGCGGGAGGTTGACCGTGGTCGAGCACGTACTCAACGTATGTTTTTCGGATTTTTTCGGCTTTTTCCATGAAAAATGAAGTCTGTTGTCGTGGAGAAGGATTAACCACACTGTTTTGTTGAATGATCAATCTATTTAACTTAAACAACGAACTGTGCCTAAAAAAGGTTTGTAAAAAACTGGATTTTCGTCCTTTATTGATGGATAAACGGAAATCAACTTTTGGTTTTTTTGCGTGGAAAAATGAGCAACAAAAAACCCCGCCCAAAAGGAGCGGGGTTTGGGTTTAAAATGGAATGTTTTTTTTAGCTGCATTGTCCCAATACATACCAAAGTACAATGAAAATGAGGACAGTACTGAAACAACCGCCGCCTAATTTTTTTGCGCCGTACCCGGCCAGTAACCCCCTGAAGATATTATTCATTTTGCGTATAGATTGATAGTGAAAGATACTCAAAGATTTGTAAAAAAGCAATCCATTCGCTCTTTCGAAGTCATTGGGGAATAAAGTACGCAAAGTGGGGATTGTCGAAAGGCCCATTTGCGCGGCATTACCCAGTTTGCTATCTTTAGAAATATGTGCTGTTCAAAACGTTGGCTTTGTTCATAATTTGGCTATGTTAGAACTTTCTTTGTTTTATTCTTGCAAAAACGCCCAGTGATTATTACCAATTTATAGCCTATATGATTCAGGAAAATCTATTGTTGATTGTTTCGCTTCTTTTTGCGGTTTCGATGCTCTCGATGTTGAGCGAGAAACTTAAAATTTCGTACCCCATTTTCTTAGTTATTATGGGTTTGCTGATTGGTGTTATTCCTGGCATACCTCACGTAAGCCTTCATCCCGATATTGTTTTTCTGCTTTTTTTACCGCCTATTTTATACGCGGCGGCTTGGAACACCTCATGGCGAGATTTTTGGGCGGCACGTAGGTCCATCAGTATGTTGGCCTTTGGATTGGTGTTTTTTACATCGACGGCCGTTGCGTTGATAGCACACTGGCTTATTCCTAACTTCCCTCTCGCTTTGGGCTTTTTATTGGGCGGTATTATTTCGCCGCCCGATGCCGTGGCGGCTACGTCGGTTTTGCAAGGCATCAAGGTTCCTAAGCGGGTAGTAACGATTTTGGAAGGCGAAAGTCTGATTAATGACGCCTCGTCGCTCATTGTTTTCCGTTTTGCCCTCGCTGCTGCGCTGACGGGGCAGTTTACGTTTGCCAAAGCCACCACTGATTTTTTTATGGTGGCTGGGCTGGGCATCGCCATTGGTCTCGGCATTGCTAACGTACTGTATTTTGTCCATAAATATTTGCCTACTACGCCAAGTATCGACACCGCTCTCACGATTATTTCTCCTTATTTGATGTACATCGCCGCCGAACATTATCATTTTTCGGGGGTGATGGCGGTGGTGAGTGGTGGGTTATTTCTGAGCTTTCGTTCCCACGAAATTTTTACGTATAACAGTCGTATTCAGGCGTACTCCGTTTGGGAAGCGCTGATTTTTATGCTCAATGGGCTGGTATTCATTCTGATTGGCCTGCAACTCCCCCAAATCATCACTGGTCTGGAACAGTATACCATCATTGAGCTGGTTTTCTATGCCTTGATTATCAGTGTTGTAACCGTCATCGTGCGGATAGTTTGGGTGTTTTCTGGGGCTTATCTATCTTGTCGTTTGTCTAAAAAAGAGAAAAGGATGAAGTGGGAAAACGAATTTCTGATTGCTTGGAGTGGTATGCGGGGGGTAGTTTCTCTGGCGTCGGCGCTTGCCGTGCCGTTGACATTGACCAATGGATTAGCGTTTCCCCACCGTGACTTGCTCCTGTTTATCACCTTTGTGGTTATTTTGTTTACGTTGGTATTTCAGGGGTTAAGTCTCACTTCCATTATTAAATGGCTGGATATCAAGGAGGAAGAAGGCGATGATAAAGAGCAAGAAATCGTGATACGTTTGCGTTTGGCCGAAGCCGCGTTAAACCATCTTCAAACCAATTACCCCGACGAGCTCAATTCCATTGACGCCTACACCCGCATCAAAGACCGCTACGAACGCATGGTCGAAATTGCCAACCGCAAGCTGTTGAAGGAAGAAAAAGAATTAGCAACTCCGCATTTTTTGCCCAAATACCGTCGGATGTTACTGGAGCTCGTCGCCATTCGCAGAAGCGAACTCTATAAACTACGCAATGAAAAACACTACTCCGATGAGTTGCTCAGGAACAAAGAATACGAACTAGATTTGGAAGAAGCTAGGTTGAATGAGTGAAGTAGATACGCTACCACCAAACTTTCGCTTCGCCGATTATGTCTGTTTTAAAACTTAGTTTTTGTTTTTTAAAATCATATTGAAAAGAGACTTCTTTTCTACCTAAGGTTATCTTTTTAGGTCGCTCAGGAGCATGAATTGTTAATATAGAAGGGAGCTTTTTGCCCTTAAATTGTAAATTTAATACATTGGCTTGTTGGTTTACAATCAGCGTCGTAGGCGTCTGGTCTTTGGTGTCGTAAACCGTAAATTCACTTTTTCCTTTGGGATAAATGAGCCATGTGAGGTAATTGGCCGCGGTAGAATCGCCAATGCCCGTATAGGCGCGTTGGATGTGGAGTGGAATAATGGCTCCTTCTTTTACGTATACAGGAAATTCTTCAAGGGAAAACTTTTTAGTAAACGTTTTTGGCCCCGAGATTACTTCTTTGTCGTCAAACCAATACCGCCATTGCCCTTCTGGCAAATGGATTTCATTTTCTAATTCATCTTTGTAAATCGGTGCAACAAACAGATTATCACCAAATAAGTAGTGGTATTTCCCCTCAATCGGTCGTTGGAGTCGCGTGCCACCGCGATGCGCCGAGACTACGTAGCTGTACATGTAGGGTACTAATTCGGTATGCAGCCATGAAAAACGGCGGATGATTTCGAGTTCTTGAGGGCTTCTTTTCCAAAGCGCCCGTTCGCCATGTCCGCCGTTGAGAAACAATCCGCAAAAGGTGGAAAATTGCGCCCAGCGAATGTACAAGCGGGCGGGGATAGAATCTCCCGAAAAGCCCGCCACGTCAGAACCAATAACACTGTACCCTAACTTGGCGCTTTTTAAGATACTTTCAATCGCCGATTCAAAGCCCTGTACGCCTTCCAACGCAATGTCTTTTTGAGCTTCGCCCTGGGCGGGTGTTTGACTTTTACTTTTCCAATGATGCTTTTGGTCGCCTACCCAATTGACGGGTGAAGCATCAATGGGCGCAAATCCTTCGGGATGAAACCCTCGGTCCATGGCACGGGCCAAGGTCACAAATTCAGGGTTGGTTCGTAGGCCGTTGGCGTATTCTTCGCGGTAGTACAAGTCCATGTATTGGCGCGTAGTCAGCCAACCAGAATGGGCTTTTTGGTATAGAAAAGGAATGGGGCCGAGTTGGTTCCGAAAAAGGGTAGCGGTACCGTCCAATTTCCAACCGTCGATGCCGTATTTTAGGACTTTTTGTTGCATGTTCTGCCACCATTGTTTTGCCTCAGGGTGGGTATAATCAATAAACCCGCCTTTGCCTTTCCACCACTTGATTTCGTTGCCATTTCCCACCAAATAGCCATTCTCTTTGGCAGTTTGGTAAAATTCTCCTGATTCTTGAATTTTAGTGTCTTTGCTGTAACTGTCGACCATAGAAGTCATCCATAACACCACTCGATAGCCTTGGTCTTGCAAGCCCATGAACCATTTTTTGTGATTTGGATAACGGCTTGTATCTGTCTCAAAATCATTGTATCGGAGGCTCCAAGGGCTATCAATCAACAAGGTACGGACAGGAATATCGTATTTGCGGTAGCCCGCAAGTAGCGAATCGGCGTAGGCGGCCGTGTTTTGGTCATCCTCCCACAACCAACATTCCAACGCCCATGCAGGTGTCAGAGGTGGGTTGCCGTGCCGTTGTGCATTGAAAGGCATTCCCCAAAAAGGGAGAATAAAATAGAAATAGCCAAAGACCGCTAAAAAGACCAATGCATAGGCCAAAAATTTGGCGACTTTTTGTAGTACTTTTCTCATTCGTCTATTATTTGTCAAACAAAGGCGCAAAGAAATTAAAAACCCCGCGCCTTTGCCCATTTGCTTCTCTGCGTGATTATCTTAGTTAAATATGAAAAAGAAATTCTGAAGAATTAACCAGTGCATGTACCAACGCCGCATAAAAGACGCTGTTGGTTTTCATGTACGTATACCCATAAGCCCAACCGGCGATGCTGGCCAAGCCCACAAAAAGCAAAGAGCCCGAATGAAAATGAACCAAGCCAAAAAAGATGCTCGTAATGGCCAATGAAGTGTAGAGGCCTTGAATACCAGCTTGTTGCTTCTCAATAAGATACGCTGCTATAAAAACTAACACCGTTATAAGTACGGGAAACCAAGCCATTTTGAGTTGAACAAAATAGCCCGTTACGAACGACAACACGATAAAAAGGGCAAATCCCCACTTCCAGTACATAGGCCATTTTCCGCTTTGTGTTATCTTTTTCGAAAGCATATTTTGAAGTAAACCACGCAGAAACAACTCTTCAAACAACGCCGTACCCACAAAAATACGCACGAAATCTTTGACCCATTCGTAAGCAAATTCAGTGGATAGGAGGTCGTGCCCATCGAGATTTAGAAAATTTCCAAAATAGCCCAAAAGCGCGACCAACCCCACAAAAGCCAACCATACCCAAAGTGCCGTAAAGAGAGATTGCCAACGGAAGCTCGGATAAAAGCCCACATCGGGGAGGTTTCGGATGTAATTGAAACTATACACGGTCGAAATCATAATCACTAAACGCATGGCGTTGCTGAACCCCGAGCCATTGAAAGGCAACGATGTCCCCACTCCAAAGGACATACTTGTGGCGGGGATAACAATCAATAATACAAATACAATGTCGAACCAAGTAACGGGTAGGGCTGTTTTTTGGAAGGCTAAAAACCCCAGCACTGGAAACAACAAATAGAAAATGAACAAACCCGCCGAACCTTTAAAAGGTGTATGTCCATGAACCATTAAATAAGTGTAGAGTACCCCGATTAAAATCAGCGGAAAAATAACCGCCTTTTCGGGCTTTTCTTGGAGCGATTCTTTCCAGTACGTTACAACATTCGGCTTGCCTACGGTAAAAAGCATGAAATAAATGACCAAAAAGTAGGGACTTGAGAGCATCAACTCCTTGACCGAAAGTTTCCAGTTGGTCAATAAAAAAAGCCCGAAAAGCAGCAGTGTTAAGGCAGCACTACGCAAGAGGGCTTTGGGGTAAGAAGCAGAGGTTTCTTTCATGAATTGATTTTCAGACAGTACTAGTACTACTGGAAAATCAATTGGGCTATTGGTTACCTAAAAAATCTCAGCTTTAGCTTATTGCTATTTTGAAGATACCCGTTTCGAGCGTTAGCCCTGGCCCGAAAGCACAGCTGAAAATATGTTTGCCCACCTCTTTTGGGGTGCGTTCCTGAAGCAATTTTTGTAAAACAAATAAAACCGTACACGACGACATATTGCCGTAATCGTTCAAAACCTCGTAGGCATAACGATTGTCTTCTGGGGTGAGTCCGAGCTGGCTTTCGGCGGCTTCCAGAATGGCCCGCCCCCCTGGGTGAATAGCGTAAAAATCAAAGGCGGGTAATGCGGTATTTTTTTGCAGTTGACTCATTAGTTCCCCAAGTCCACCTTTGACCAAACGTGGTATGTACGAACTCAGCACCATTTCAAACCCAAAATCACCGACGTGCCAAGCCATGTCATTGCGGCCTTCAAATAGTAAATCACAATGGAAAGACTGCATCTCTAGCGACAGCTGTTTAGGCTGTCCTTCAATGATAACAGCGGCGGCTCCGTCGGCAAATAGGGCATTGGATAACAGGTAGTTGTCGTCGATTTTTTTCTGAAAATGCAGCGTACACAATTCAATACAGACCAATAAAACTTTGGCTTGCGGGTCGGCCTGCACAATGGTGTTGGCCATTTTGAGCCCGTTAAATGCACCGTAGCAGCCCATGAAATTGATGGAGGTTCGCTGGACTTGTCGAGATAAACCCAATGCATGAACCAACTCAATGTCCAATCCTGGAGCGTATAAACCTGTGCAACTTACGGTAATGAGGTGCGTAAAATCAGGGGTCTTTAAAACTTCATTGCTGTGCGTTAATGCGGCTTTTACGGCTTTCAGGGCCAGCGGCAGGGCATGTTGTCGATAGGCCAACATCCGTTGAGATACACTCGGAAATGGCTCTAAGTCAACGGTATTAGGGTAAAAGTCAAAGTTTTCGGTTTTGCCGTAGTCGTTCAATACGGAATAGCGTTTCCTGATTTTAGTGCTTCGATACAATACCCTGAGTTTACGTGCCTCATTTGCATCTAACTGCGAAGCCCGAACCATAAAGTCAGCAATGGAAGATTGTTCGATGCAGTTTTCAGGGACAGCTGTTCCGATTGATGTGATGTATGATGGCATTCGTAAAAGTGATAATTGTACAAATAAAAAAGAATAATTCCGTGCTAAAAGTCAGCTAACCGACCGTTTGATAACTTTTCAGTAGAACACGTAGTTTTACGCTAAAGAATGTAAAAAAAAGGTGGCTCCTTTGCAGTGCAAAACCCCAAAAAACCATTCCACAGGTTATGAAAACTCAGAAAATCTACCGCATGCCCTCTAATGAGAGGAGAACTCCACTGTTTCGGGACCAGAGTCTTTGGTTAGCCGCTTTAACACTCCTTGTCATGGTGTACATCGTATTTTACTTTATTTATCCAATGTTCAGCAAAGGACTTTTGTTCTAACTTACTAACAGCCGTGAAACTATTCTTAAAAGAGCAGGTGTAAGCCTGCTCTTTTTTATGGTTGAATTTTTTATTGTGCCCATAAAAAAAGTGTTAGAATCGTTTCTAAAATTTAATAAACGACTCAAACACCCTAAAAGATTTTTGTAACCTACCAATAAAACCACTAAAGGGCTTTATTGTTCTAATTTCGTTCCTTCGTCAACCGTAATAATGTACGGAATTCCTCCTTCCCGTCGTATGGCATCGGCTACTTCTTCGGCACAATTGGGTGCGTACATAAACATGCAACCACCACCACCAGAGCCGTTTATTTTTCCTCCCAAAGCGCCAGCGTTCATGGAGGCTTCTACCATTCGATTTATTTTTTCGGTAGAGGTGCGTTTGTGGTCACGGAGGTTTTGGAAATGCCGGTAAAGTAATTGACCAAAAGCCGCATCAATGTCGTTGGTTTCTTGGGTAGAAGTGGCCGATTGTTGGAGTAACTTCTTTCCTTCCACCAACAGGTCACGGTCTTCCAAATTGGCTTTCAACAGCCCAAGTTCATCCGTTGACAGCAAAGAAGCATAGTCGGAAGCCTGAACGAAGGGCGTATGGAAAATTGAAAATGAAGGGTCGTATTCCGTCACTTTTTTGATGATAGCTTCCATCCCAAACCGACAGCGGGCCAAAATACCGAGTGTATCTTTAGGTTGTTGGGAATCTCCCAAAACGAAAGTGCCCAAGGTGGGGTGCAATGCTTCTACGTAAATTTTGGGCGTGGATTCGAGGTAAATCACATGGCCTATGGCTGTTGAATAATGGTCCATCATGCCGCCGGGTTCCCCAAATTCCAACACTTCGGCTTCGTTGGCGATTTCTCCAAGTTCTTTGGAGGAAATAACGGCGGGATTGTCGGCGTTTCGACTTAAGAAATTGGCCCATGAAACGATGAGCGCCGACGAACTCGATGTACCCGAATTGATGGGAATATTGCCGTGAACTTCACATTCTAGCCCTCGGCTGAACACAAACCCACGCCGGCGTAGTACGTTGAGCGTACTGCGAAAATAATCCCGGTCTTTGACGTACGTCGATGCGTTGGAGAGCGTAAAAGTTTCCTGTGCATTGATGTCTGGCAATTGAATGATGATTTGCTCATCCGCACGATGCCTCCCTTCGATGCTGATTCGGCGCGAAATAGCGGCGGCTACCGTTGGCAATCCTAAATAATCTTGATGTTCGCCAAACAAACATATTCGGCCGGGTGTACTGATTTTCATATCTAAAAAAATTCCCTCTCTTTTTGGGAAAGAGAGGGCGGCAAAAGGCCTGTTTAAATGAAATTACCAACTGCGTTTTTTGTAGCCAATAAAAGCATAATAAAGGATAAACAAATAGAGAGGCATCATTACCCAATAAGCTTGTTGGGTGCTGTGGATGGAATCGGCTATGTTACCATAAATCAATGGTAAAACGGCACCTCCCGAAATCCCCATAATGAGCAACGCCGAGCCGATTTTGGTGAATTTGCCCAGCCCGTCCAAAGCCAAAGGCCACATTGCAGGCCACACAAGGGCGTTGGCAAAACCCAAAAAGGCAATAAATAAAACGGAGGTAAACCCATCTGTGGTAACGGCAATGACCGTGCCCACGATACCAAGTATGGCAGAAGCACGTAAACATGTAACTTGAGAAACATATTTGGGAATAAGGACGATGCCCAAGCCGTAAGCGGCAAGCATTGACCAAAGTGTGTAGGTACCAAAGGTACTGGCTTCACTTTCGGGAAAACCCAGTGAGACGCCATAACTGATAATTGTATCTCCTGCAATCACCTCAACTCCTACGTAACAAAACAGCGCAATGACGCCTAATACTAAGTTTGGAAAAGAAAAAACACTGTTACGGGTTACTTTAACTGCGTTACTGGGCACTTCTTCTTGTTCTTCGCTTACCTCAGGTAGCCCTTTTGAGAACCAAATGACCCCCGCTAACACGACCAAGACCGCCGTTAGAATCAAATAAGGAGTTTCTACTTTTTGAAGTTCTTCTTGGGGTGTAGTGGCGGCACCGCCTGCCAATAAAAGCCCACCGAAAAGGCGTTGGCTGAATATTCCCGCTAATTTGTTGGCAATTCCTAAAAAACTAATCCGTTGGGCGGCGCTTTCGCGGGGGCCGAGGATGGTTGCGTAGGGATTGGAAGCGGTTTGCAACAGGGTTAGACCGATACCGATGGTAAAAAGACCGACCAAAAACAAAGGATACGATGCGATTTGTGCGGCAGGGATAAAAATCAGCGTTCCAACGGCCATAATTCCCAATCCAAGCGACATCCCCCGCTTAAAACCTGTACGTTTTAGCACTTCCGAAGAAGGAATGGCCATGACCGTATATGAGATAAAAAAGGCAAACGTTACGAGGTAGGAGCTGGTGTTGTCGAGGTTAAAGGCTTTCTTGAAAAAAGTAATGAGCGTGCCGTTTACCCACGTGACAAATCCGAATACGAAAAATAATAAACCAATGATAATCAATGGTCCAACGTAGCTTTGTTTAGGTTTTGACATGGTTAGTGTTAGGAGTTAGTAGGTCATTTAGAAGCCGAAAAAATGAATTTTTTTTCGCACTTGAAAGTTTTAAGGCGTATTTTTTAAATTTTTTTAAAATTAGCTCAAAATCCATAAACGGCAAAACCGCCATCGACGGTTACAATGTTGCCCGTAATGTAGCTGGCAGCGGGCAAACAAAGAAAGGCGATTGCCGACGCGACCTCTTCGGGCTGCCCGACGCGTTTCATGGGCGTACGCGATAGGATGTAATCGAGGCTTTCTTTGTTGGAAAGTACTGACTCGGTCAAAGGAGTTTCGATGTACCACGGCGCTACGGCGTTGACACGTATGCCGTCGGCGGCCCATTCACAGGCCAAATTGCGGGTCAATTGATTGAGAGCAGCCTTGGTCATGCCGTAAATAGAGCCGCTTTTCAGGGAGGTTAATCCCGCTACCGAGGTAACGTTGACAATGCATCCTTGGGCATTTTTTAACAATGTATATAATGCCTGCGACAATGAAAATGCCGAGGTTAAGTTGGTGGCTATGATTAAATTAAATTCTTCAGCTGTGTAACTAGTGGTAGGTTTTCGGATGTTAGTTCCTACATTATTGACCAAAATGTCTAATTCCCCCCAACGTAGGCTAATGTGTTTGACGAGTTCAGGGATGTTGTCATGGTTGCTCAAATCGGCCACAAAACCCGTTGCTTTCAAACCTTGTGCTTCATAATCGGCAAGCTGACGCTCAATCTCACCTTCATTGCGGGCAACGATGATTACTTCGGCACCCAGTTGCAGTAATGTTTGGGTTGTGGCCTGTCCAATTCCCTTGGTTCCACCCGTCACTAGCGCAACTTTACCCGCTAAATCCCACTTTGGAAGCATATTTTTGATAATTAAAACTATACAATAAAAGAATACGTTAATATAAGCACAAAACAAGCATAACCTAACAAAGATGAATCGCCGTATTTTCATTCGCTCACTTGGAGGAGTAGTATTGGCCGGACTGCCGGCGCTGGCCCAACAGCAAAGCCAGGAATTGAAACGGGTTGTAAAAACGGACGCGGAGTGGAAAAAACTGCTAACCCCGATGCAGTACTACGTGACCCGACAGAAAGGAACAGAACGCGCTTTTACGGGACCTTACTGGAACAACAAAGAAAAGGGAACGTACAAATGTGTATGTTGCAACACTCCGCTTTTTAGTTCCGATACAAAATTTGAATCGGGTACTGGCTGGCCGAGTTTTTACGCTCCGCTCAATAAAAAAGTCTTGAAAGACGAAAAAGACAAAAGCTTTGGCATGGAACGCGATGAGGTCATTTGCGCCGTTTGCGACGCCCATTTAGGCCACGTGTTTGACGATGGCCCGCGCCCTACGGGCTTACGCTACTGTATGAACGGTGCTGCTTTGGCTTTTCAAAAAAAATAACCAAGTAAATGGCAACCAATCTAAACTGTTTGGTTGCCATTTCTTGAAAAGAATTCAATCCAATATCCATCGGGGTCTTGGAGAAATATCTGTCGTACACCATCGGGCCGAAATTTGGGAGGGCGGTAGGTTGTATTTGTTGCCTTAAAATGAGCCTCCCACGCATCCAAATCACTTACTTCCAGCGCAAAATGATTGCTTCGAGAGCCTGATACAACAGGCTCAGTGCGTATGCCTATGATGTGCAACTCTTGCGCGTCTCCGATTTTAAACCAGGCGCCCGGAAAGTCGAAGGCTGGGCGGGCCAAGGAAGTTAATCTTACAATTTTTCCGTAAAATTCAACACTTTGGGCTACATCTGCTACGTAGATGGCTACGTGGTTAATTCCAATGATTGTTAACATTTTTTTAAAAAGATTACAACTAATAAAAATAAGACTGCGTCTTGTGATTGTAGACAGACACGGTGTTTGTCGGATAAAAGTATTATTTATTCTTGCCATGAAAAAAGTAATCTTATTTGCATTTCTAACAGCCATGGGTTGCCAGTCTGAAAAAATTGACGCTGAGCACCAAAAAAACAACGAAAAAGCGGGAGTAAGAGAAGAAATCAGCTTAAAAATCAAACAAAACACGCAAGTGGAGGGGATTAAACTTTCATTTGACGCAGTCGCTGATAGTCGTTGTCCTGCCAATGCGATTTGTATTCGTACGGGGGAAGTAGTCGTTGATTTGGCCGTAAACGACACCCAAAAAATTCAAATGTGCTTGGGGGATTGTCAACAAGTGCAACCCACCAAATACAAAAGCCCTGTGAGTCAGGACTCTCTGGAAGTGACGGTTAAAAATGAGAAATATCTGTTTGTTTTGAAGCAGGTATCGCCTTATCCAGGAACTTTAGAAGATGCCGATGCCCAAAAGAACTATGAAGTAAAAATGGAAGTAGTAAAGAAGTAAACAAATTGTGTTGTTGAAACCTGACAGGAATCCCTGTCAGGTTTTTTGTTGTTAAAACGGTAAATCATCGTCACCACTACCGCCAAGATCTGACGAAATCGGCTCGGCGGGTTTGGGTGCAGGTGCCGGGCGGCTTGCTTGGGTAGCTACGTTGGATTGTGAAGATTGTTCGTTACTATCTCCTCCTCCGCTGTTTCTGCCTCCTACCAACTGCATCGTATTGGCCCGTACGGTTTTTCCTTCACGCTGTTTCCCTTCTTTATCCGTCCAAGTTTCGGTACGCAGTTTTCCTTCAATATAGACGGTATTGCCTTTGCGAAGGTATTGTTCGGCGATTTTGGCCAAATTGTCCCAAAGTTCAATTCGGTGCCACTCCGTTTGCTCTACCCGTTCTCCACTGCGATTGGTGTAGGCTTCCGAAGTAGCAATGTTGAAGCGTGCCACCGCTGAACCATTTTCGAGGTGACGTACTTCTGGGTCGCTGCCCAAATTGCCCAATAGAATTACTTTGTTTACTCCTGCCATTGTATTATATAAATGTTTAAAGTTACGAATTTGAATAAGCTCACCACTAAAATCAGGTAAAGTCTCTAACGAAAAATGAGCATTTTAATTCCCGATTTTGGGTGTTTTTTCGGGATTTTCAATCACAAAAATACTCAAAAAAAATGCTCTTTCCAATAAGACGTAACCAAGACAGGTTTGGGTACATTCTCTATTTCTTCTTCCGTTAAAAAAGCCAATTCGGGGGGTAGATTCAAGGTAACTTCGAGGGGAACTTCAAGTACCCAAAACTGCGCCTGAATACGTTGATGGGTGAGAATATGCGTAAAAATACGGCTTGGGGGACTAATTGTTGTTTGAGAGAAAATAGAACTAATTATCTGATTGTCAGTAAATTCGTCGATGCTTTGAACGGTTGCGTCTGTTTCAATTAGGTAAAAGTCAAACAACTTTTGCCAGACATCTTTGTCGGTTCGTTGTCGCATGGCAATCCGTCCATTTTGGACAATGACAAAATAGTTAAAAAAACGCTCTCGCACCTTGGTTTTCTTGACTTTAACGGGCAATAAATGAATCCTTCCAGTGGCAAAAGCAACACAATGGGGCTGAACAGGACACAACAGGCAGTCAGGGGATGACGGAGTACACTGAACGGCCCCAAACTCCATGATGGCCTGATTGTAGGTTGCGGGTTGCTCACGAGAAATAAGTTCATTGGCCAAATTGGCAAATTGCCGTTGCCCGTCGCCGCTGGTAATATCGGTATCAATCCCAAATACCCTCGACAGTACCCGGTATACGTTGCCATCTACTACCGCTACGGGTTCATCGTAAGCAAAAGATGCAATGGCGGCGGCGGTGTATGGGCCGATTCCTTTTAGTTTAAGCAATCCTGCATAGGTTGTCGGAAACGCACCGTTGAGTTCTTCGACGATGTATTTGGCCGTTTGATGCAGGTTGCGCGCCCGGGAATAGTAACCTAAGCCCTGCCAGAGTCGAATGACCTCTTGCTCAGGAGCATTGGCTAAATCAATGACGGTGGGGTAGGCTTCTACAAAACGTTCATAATATGGTAATCCCTGCGCGATACGGGTTTGTTGAAGAATAATTTCTGAGAGCCAGATATAGTAGGCGTTGCGGGTGCGTCGCCAGGGTAAATCTCGGTGATGATACTCATACCATTTAATGAGCTCGTTGGCAAAAAACTTGTTATTCAATGGTTTTCGAATGTTTGTTTTGAAATTAAGGCGTAAAAGATTTTCGCATTTTGTTGAAATTATACTACTTTTGTGCGCTCAAAATAAGCCGATTGTAAAATAGATTGGCTCCGCAGGATTTTGAAACTAATATTACAAAGAATAACAGTTTTATAACCTTAAAGTTTAAAAAAGTGACGAAAGCAGACTTAATTGCAGCAGTTGCCGATCAAACCGGCATCGAAAAAGCACACGTTTCTGAAACAGTTGAAGCGTTTTTCACAGTAGTAAAAGACTCATTGGCCAAAGGTGAGAACATTTATGTTCGTGGTTTTGGTAGTTTTGTTAACAAAAAACGCGCTAAAAAAGTAGCTCGTAACATCTCTAAGAACACTGCAATCGTCATTGACGAGCATTATGTTCCAAGTTTTAAGCCTGCTAAAGTATTTGTTGAGCAAGTAAAAGGCTCAGAAAAGTAATTTCAACGGCACGAAGGAGCTGCCTGAAAATGTTATGAACCGTTCAATCCTGATTGTTATTTTATTGGCTACTGTACTCATTGGTGGGCTTTATAGTTTGCCAAAAGTTGTTGTTAAAAGCCAAGAACGAGAACTTTCGGAGGGTAAAGACAGCACTCAGGCACCTGCATCGGGCCAAGCCGAAACAACTTCGACCGCTGCGGAAACGCACATTGAGCCATTGACTGCCGAACAGCAAAATTCGGTCGCGGCGCTATCTCAGCAGTTGGTTTCTGCCCGGGATTCAAAGCAAAAGGGAGGAGCGGCACTAAAGCTTTCTGATTTTTATCTGAACATCAGAAAATTTGACAGCGCCGCAAAGTATGCAGAAACGCTTGCTTTGTTGGAGCCTGCCGAGCCTAACTTGCTTCGTGCTGGCGACCGTTATTATGATGCATTTAGTTTTGCAGTTGACACCAAAAAGTCCTCAGCATTAGGTGCTAAGGCGAGAGAATGGTACCAAAAAGCGCTTGATAAGAACCCTGCTCTTCTCAACGCCAAAGCCAACATGGCGATGACCTACGTTTCTACGGAAACACCCATGCAGGGAATCTTGTTGTTGAGAGAAGTTTTGGCAAATGACCCAACCAATGAAGTAGCTTTGTTTAACTTGGGACTTCTATCGATGCGTTCAAACCAGTACGAAAAAGCGGTGGAACGTTTTCGTCAATTGTTGAAAGGAAACCCCATGAATTCAAAAGCTCGTTTTTATTTGGGCGTTTCATTGGCTCAAACGGGAAAGAATAAAGAGGCGTTGGAAGAACTGTCGGTCGTGAAAGGTCAGGAGAAAGACCCTACCATTCAAGCGGCGATTACTGAGTTGGAAAAAGACTTAAAATAAAACCGTTATTCGCGGTACTCACAAACGAATAACATGCGGTACATGACCGCTGTAACATACTAATTAACTTAAAAATTGTAAAGCTATGCCTTGCGGAAAGAAAAGAAAAAGACACAAAATCGCTACTCACAAACGGAAAAAGCGCCTCAGAAAAAATCGTCATAAGAAGAAGTAATTTTATCCCAAAACCAAGGTGCTTTTCAACCTTGGTTTTGGGTTTTATATGCTTCGTCAAATGCCTTTTTGACTATGTAGTTGTTTTGAACCATTCGTAAGGTTTACGGAATGGTTTTCACCTTAGATCCTTACAAAACATTGAGTAGCGAATTAATCATCAGTGCCTCACAAAAAGGGACACGCATAGCGCTTTTGCAACAAAAGCGCCTTGTGGAGTACCATGTGGAGGAGTCGGAAAACAGTTTTACGGTCGGTGATATTTATTTAGGAACTGTTCGGAAACTCGTTACTGGTTTGAACGCTGCTTTTGTTGACATCGGATACGAAAAAGATGCTTTTCTACATTACCATGATTTAGGTGCAAACGTCCAGTCGCTTAACAAATTGACCAAAGAGGTCATTGCGAAGCGAATGAATTCCGGCAAATTGAATAACTTCAAAATGGAGCCGGAAATTGACAAACTTGGAAAAATTGACAAAGTGTTGGGCAAAAATCAGCCCATACTCGTCCAGGTTGTCAAAGAGCCTATTTCTACCAAAGGCCCCCGTCTATCTTGCGACATTTCTATTGCAGGTCGCTACGCGGTGTTAGTTCCCTTTTCAAATTCAGTCAATATCTCTAAAAAAATTACGGATAAGGCTGAACGCACCCGTTTACACCGATTAATGACCTCGGTGAAACCCGCTAACTTCGGGATTATTGTTCGCACCGTAGCGGCCAATAAGGAAGTGGAAGAATTGGATAGAGATATTCAAAACTCCATTCAAAAGTGGGAAAACGGAATGAAAATGCTCACCGAAGCAAAACCCCGTGACCGAATCATCGGGGAGATGAATCGGGCGTCGTCCATTATGCGAGATCTACTAAACGATACTTTTGATAGTATCACGGTGGATACCAAAGAGATGTACGACGACATCAAAGGGTTTATTCACACGATTGCGCCTGATAAAGAGAAAATTCTCAAACTATACAGCGGCAAAAATAAGCTGTTTGAGCAGGTAGGCCTTGAAAAGCAAATTAAATCATTGTTTGGACGCTCGGTAAGCCTTCCGGGAGGTGGGTATCTCATCGTAGAACACACCGAAGCACTCCACGTGATAGATGTCAACAGCGGTAACAAGTCCAATAACGAGGAAAATCAGGAAGACACGGCACTGCACACCAACATCGAAGCGGCGAAAGAAATTGCCCGCCAATTGCGCTTGCGCGATATGGGCGGAATCATTGTGGTAGACTTCATTGATATGAAGAAAGCCGAGCATAAAAAGCAGCTATACGACGAAATGAAAGCCGAAATGAAGGCCGACCGTTCGAAGTTTACGTTGCTCCCGCTGACAAAGTTTGGGTTGATGCAGATTACGCGCCAACGGGTTCGTCCAGAAATTAACATTGTGACCCGCGAAGTGTGTCCAACGTGTAATGGAACTGGTACGATTCAGCCCAGTATCCTGATTTCGGATATTATTGAAAATAACCTTGAATATCTCCTTACCCGTCAAAATGAACAAAAGGTGTCGGTAGCCCTTCACCCGTACTTGCACGCGTACTTTACGGCGGGATTCCCGTCGCCCCGACTCAAGTGGTTGTTTAGATATAAATCGTGGGTTAAACTTTTGAAAGACAGCTCTTTGGCTGTAACTGAGTTTAAATTCTACGATAAATACGGTGAAGAAATAGAAATCGCAGCAACTTGATTTCTTTAAAACATTGATAAAGGGTTAAGAGTTAGAAATTAGGGGTTAATGCAAACCTTTAATTTTTGACTTTTAACCCTTAACTTTTTAACTATGAAATTTACAACTTTAGCCATCCGCACGTGGCGTTTTTTTTCAATGATTGCGGTGTTTGGTACATCTATTTACAGTTATAGTCTTTTTAGTGCTGATGTCGGTGTACACTTTGACGCCTTCGGTAAAGCCGACGAATTCATTGGGAAGTCAGATGTTTTCTATATTCTGGTCGCACTGATTGTGGCCAACAATGTTCTTTTTCCCGCCTTGGGCCGCCAACTCATTAAATTGCCGAGTCATCTACTGCCTATTCCGAACCAAACCGAATGGACCGCCCAACGCGATGACCTCAACGAGCATATTCAAAACTGGATTTTTAGCTTGGTCGCCATGATTAATACCATTATTGCCATGACGGTATTTGTTCTTGCCACGGTCAACAACGAATTTACCTTTAAAATCGGCGATTTTGAAGGGTTGTTCTATCTAATTGTGATTTTGTTGTTAATCATCGTTTTGGCATTGCCCATTCGGTTGATGATAAAACCAAAAGTAGAGGAGCTTTAGTTAGTTGAGGGTCTGTTATGCAAAATCTCCCCGAAATACCACTCGCGGATTATCATTACGACTTACCCGATGAGCGTATTGCCCGCTTTCCTGTTGAACCTCGCGATACTTCAAAACTGCTTATTTTTGACAACGGTCAAATCCAGCACGAGCATTTTTATGATTTATCGCAGTTTTTGCCGCAGCATACTTTTCTGGTTTTTAACAATACCAAAGTAATTCCTGCGCGGGTCTTTTTTCAGAAAGCAACGGGAGCAACCATCGAAATCTTTTTACTGCATCCAGAAGCGCCTTCCCGCATTATCAATGACATCATGCAGCAAACCCAGTTTTGCGTTTGGAGTTGCATGATTGGGAATAAGAAACGTTGGAAAGCGGGAGAAAAACTCAGTATTGAGTGTGTGGTGCAAGGAACAAAGTGCAGTGTAGAGGCCGAACTGATTGATAACGAAAAAAATTGGGTTCATTTCAGTTGGTCGGGGGGCTTGTATTTTGCCGACGTGATTCGCGCATTGGGCGAAATTCCGTTGCCGCCTTATTTGGGGCGTCATGCCGATGCGCATGATTCGGATACGTATCAAACCGTGTATTCAAAAGTAGAGGGAGCCGTAGCGGCCCCCACGGCTGGGCTTCATTTTACGGAAAATGTATTTCAGCAACTTTCCGATAAAGGCATCCACCACGATTTTGTAACCCTGCACGTGGGGGCGGGCACGTTCCAACCCGTAAAGGTTCAGAATGCGGTGGAGCATACCATGCATTCGGAGCAGGTGGTTTTTAAGAAATCCTTTATTGAAAATCTTCTTCTGAACATTGAGCAAGTGGTTGCCGTTGGCACCACCTCCATGCGCTCATTAGAAAGTTTATACTGGATTGGGGTCAAATTGCTGACTTCGTCTTTAGGCCAAAGAAATGACGGTGAGCATTTTTTTATTGAAAAGCTGACTCCTTACTTGGATTATCCCTTCGAACCCACACCTCAAGCGTCTTTAAAGGCTATTTTGGCTTACATGGCGGGTGCTCAGCTAGAAGAATTGGTGGGGGAGACGGAGATAATGATTTTTCCAGGATATCGTTTCAAAATATGTAAAGGACTGATTACGAATTATCACCAACCGGGCTCAACGTTGATGCTGTTAGTGGCGGCGTTTTTGGGTCCACAGTGGCGTAGCGTTTATCAAGCGGCTTTGGCCAACGATTATCGTTTTTTGAGCTACGGAGATTCTTCGCTGTTGTGGAGAGTCGATTAGAAAATTCAAATTTGGTTATACACACAGAAGGGTTGAAAGTCAGACTTTCAACCCTTCTGTATATGAGTGACTTATAAAAGAGTTTATTTCCCGCAAGCTTTTAAGACGTTGGTATGGTTTAGGATGTAGGCCCCATCGTTGGCTTTTTTTGCCAGTTCTAAGCCTTTTTGGGCATCAGCGATGGCTACGTCGCATTTTCCGATTTTAGCGGCAATTTTCCCCCGCAGGTAGTAGGTCCAGTATTCTTTTTCTTTCTCGACCACTTTATTGGCCCATTCGTAGGCTTTGTTCAAATCGCGGTTGGTGTCGTAGTAATAATTTGCGGCGTCTGAGTACGTACCTTCAGTGACCGTAGGCGCGTTTATTTTTTGTTGAATCTCCGCCATGATTTGCGCATCGGGGTCGTGCGAAATGCTGAATTTGGCCTGTAAATTCTCCCAACGAATGGCGATTTTGGCCGAATTGGGCGTAAAGTCGGTAAATTCAATCGTGAAATACTCTTCCGTTTTCGCCGTTTTTTCGGCTTTTACCTTAAACCTGAGGAGGTCGTCGGTTTGTTTATAACCATACGCTCCCCATTGATTGGGGTTTTTGCTCAGAATAATCGTCCATTCGGTCTCGGTCGGGATGGTAAACAAACCATACGTGCCCGCAGGTACTTTTTGTCCTTCGAGGGTCATTTCTTGGGATAAAATCAGGTTAGGCACTTTGTTGGCGCCCGTTCTCCAAACTTGACCGTAAGGGGCCAGAGGGGTGCCGAATAACTTACGGCCTTTCAACGCTGGGCGGCTGTATTCTACGGTTACATTGGCCAAACCGATGCTTTGTACCGCCGTGGCGGAGGGGCTGGCAGCGGGGGTTTTGATTTGGGCGTGCGCCATTCCTAGGCTTAGACAAAGGAGGAGCGTGCTTACGGAGGAGAAAAGTTTCATTGCAAATCGTGTTTTTGAGTTGTTAAAGAGACTGTAAAACAACAAAAACCTTTTTCGTAGAACAACTCCCTCCGACTGAATCGTCAAAAAAACGGCCTGAAAGGTTAATTCCAGCGCGGTTTGGTAATAATGATCATGAGCATAAATAAAGCATACAGTAGCCCGGGTACGGCCAAAATAGCCAGAACGATCTTGGCTATACGGAGATAGTCATTTGATTTTAGCCACAGACTCCCCAGCATAATGGCGCCGATGCCCAATAAAATCATGACCCATAAGCCCATATTGAAGGAGGAGACGGAGCCATCTACTAAGCCAATGAAGAAAAAATACAGCACCACCAGCGATATTACAGCGTCGATGCCCCAAAGAACCCAAAAAAGTGTCATTGTGTCTATTGTCTAGCGGTTGAATGTCAATTTGCTATTCGTGTTGTTATTATACTTTATAGCTAACGGTTGTTGGGGATTGGGGCCTTATTGCCAAACTGCTATTGTGCGTTCGGCTTTCTTTTCTGTCAGACAAGTTTAACAAAGTTGTCTTCGAGTTTTACATTAAAGTTTATCTCTGCTTTTAATGCTTTAAATACTTTCAAAATAGTGCCAACTGTTGCACTGTTTGCACTGCTTTCAAGTTTGGAAATTTGGGCTTTCTGAACTCCTACAAGTCTTCCGAGTTCTTCTTGTGTCAAATGGCGTTCTTGTCTTGCTGTTTTAATCATTTTTCCCAAAACGTCCATACGAAGTTCATATTCGTATTCGTCACGGTCAGCAGTACCAACTTTACCGATATACTTGTCCTTCATTTCGGCAAGCGAATAAGTCTTGATTTCTTTAGTTGCCATTATTGCCTTGTTTAATGCCATAAAGGTAGTAGCCATTGTTTCCAAATATAGAAACAGTGTTATTCGAGTTTGTTACCGATGGCGGCCTTTTATGCTGATGACTAATGTTTCGGGTCTTGGATAAGTGACTGACTTCCATCGCTACTGTTCATTCGAAGCATGTCAGCCCATAATAACGGTTTTGCTTTATTATGGGCTGGTTTTTTATTCTGCTGTCTGTTCTGAATAGTCATATTCAGTTTTGAACAATTCAATTTCTTCGCTTGTAATTACTACATCTATACCTGCAATTATGGCTTCGTCAATAATTGGTGTCTGCTCAATAATGTTTTTTAGGTTATTCTCTAACCAATCAGAATTCCAAATTTGCAATGCAGGAACATTTACCTTTTCACAGAGCTTTTCTGAGTATTGTCTTTGCCTGTCAAGTTTAATTGTAAGTCTTTGAAGCCAAATCTTAATGTGCCCAGTATTTGGTATTTTTTCAAACCGTTGGTAAATAAGATTTAGTAAATCGTTCTTTTTATTGTTGTCAAGAATAAGTGAAAGTAGTTTGCTAAGAATCGCGGAAGCTATTGGGTATGTTCTTGGGTTCTTAAACATTATGTCAACCAAAATGCTTACCAAGACTGTTATATTTTGATAGGTTTCTGATATGCCTTTTATTCTATTGTAAAATTTACTCAAAGCTTTTGATAAACTTCCAGAATTCGGGTGTTCTTCGGATAGCTTGTGAATAATCAATAAATGTTCTTGAATACTTTTTGCGCCCTTTTTTGAAGAAATCCAATATAATTTATCCGACTTTAAAGAGTTTTTAATGACATTGTTTGATACAATAGTTTTTTGTGCGTTCAATCGCATTCCAAGCTCTATCAAAATTTCTGTCAATAGTTTTGTTATGTGTTCAGCAGTCTGTGGATTATTTGAAAAAATCCGATAATCATCTCGATACCTTATTATTTCATAATCCTGTATATTGTCTTGCTGAATTTTGTCCGAAAGTTCTAAATCTGTAAAACCAAGAACCATTTCAGCGATAAAGTCCATCAAAACACTTCCTTGGGGAATTCCATTTGTCTGTCCGTAAGACATATCTTGTAAATGCTTGTCAATTACGTTTCCAACAAGTTGAAAATTTTTCCGTTGTGCTTTAGCTGTTGTTTTCGTATGAATTGCCCAAGGAATGGAATGTGTATAAATAGAACCGTAACAATCCGATATATCAATATGTAAAACGTATTCATATTTTAGTGCCAATTCCAAGGATTGTTGTTCTATTGTTTGCCACCATTGTCCTACCGATGTTGCTTTGTCTGATTGGTCTGTGTCAGAACGAATAGGAATGCTGTAACATCTTATTTTGGGGTTTGCTTGAAATTGAGTAAATCGACTAATGATAGCATTCCAATTTTCTTGCTCCGTGATTTTATTGACGAGTGAAACGTAAAGAGCTGGGTGAATTAGTTGAAATGGTCGCCAAGCAAATTTTCCGTCTTTGTTATTAAGAAACTTGTAGTTTACGTCTTCATATTCTGCTGGGAAATGCCTTGTGGTTTGTCCGCCTTGATGAGTTGTTGAGTAAAAAGTTGAAATGCCTTGCCCGTTGAGTTGATTAGAAACCAATTGAAGTAAATTTCCAAAAACAAAATAGTGGGGTAAGTCAAAGTTGAAATAACTTTCTTCTTTGAGAAAAAACAGCCTTGCGTCTGTATAATTAAGATCTAAAACTTTCGTCATTGGTTACTTTTGGATTTGTCGGGTGTTGTCTTTTAAGCTTGCCACAAACTGAGGGCAGATTGGTCTAGTATGGGCTACAAATCGCTACTTAACTTTGCCAAAATCAGCGGCAATCTGATTGATTTTGTCGTCTGATAGTGTCTCAGAGGCAATCACGGTGCGGTAACGGAAGGTGGTTGACTCGCCGTTTTTGAGTTGGAGGTTCATTTCTTCTTTTCCTTGGCTGAACACCTTCATTCCGAGGGGGTTGGCCGCAAAAAGCCCGTAACCCCGGGCGTGCCAGTAGGTAGGATAACCCGCGTTTTTGGGGTGGTCGAGGATTACTAGGTTAACGGTTTCGTTGCCCATTGTTCCGCGCAAATTACACCAACGGGCGCGTTTGCTCCATACCTCTTCGCCTTCAATGCCCTCGCTGTTGCGGTAACTGCCCGATACGCCAGTGTTGTCCATCACCGGTACTTTTGTGGCCACTCCCGACGCATCCGTAAATACCTCGGGGCTTTTGGAAGGATGCTCCAATTGACGGGCCACCCGAATCGCAAACATCCCATCTTTCACGTCTTTGAAAGTGACAAGGTCAGTTTTGGCCGTGAGGGTGGTGATGCGATCCACGGTGCGGGTGGTGGCGTCGCCGCTGAATACGTAGGTGGTGGTTTCGGTCAGCATCAGGCCGCCGTTTTTGTCAAGCCAGTCGGCCGTTACGGTCAATTCACCCTGTTTTTTGCCACTTTTCAGGCTTTTGATGCCCGTGTGTACTATCGTGCCGTAGGTTCCTTTTGAGCTGGGAGGGGTCAGAGAGTTGTTCCAGAAATCGTGCCCGTTGACGGCTTCATAGTTGAGCCACATGCCTACGTGGTGAGGGTGGTCAACGCGCTCACCCGGACGAGGGTCAAGCGGCCATCCGCGGGTAATGTTGGTGCCTTGGGCCGTGAGTAGAGGATACAATACGGCTTTTTTGAGGACGGAAGGGCCAGGGTAAAAATAATTCGTGAACGGTTTGCCATCAATGGAGACTTCCACTTTTTTATCCGCAGATTTGTCCGTCAGTACAACTCCCTTTTGGGCATAAGCGCCAAGGGATAAAAAGGCTAATGCAGTACAGAAAATAGATTTCATGTAGGTTGTGCAGTGGTTAATTTTCTTTCGTTTGGTAGTATAGTGTACGAACGAACACTAAGAATAGACTACGATTAAAAGCCCATATTCACTTTTTTTACCCGCACTTTTGTAAGTTTGTGGCATGGCTAAAAAACAAAAATATTATGTCGTGTGGGAAGGACGTAAACGAGGTGTGTTTACGGACTGGACCGACTGTGAGGCCCAAATCAAGGGTTTTCCTGAAGCTAAATTTAAGTCATTTGACACCATTAAGGAGGCAGAAGAAGCCCTGAAAGAAAATTATTGGGCTTTTATTTCACCCAAAACGGCCAAAGCACCGCTCAAAGAAGCCCCTGCCAACATTGGCAATCCCAACCTTGAAAGTATTGCGGTAGATGCCGCTTGGAACACCGCAACGGGCGATGTAGAATACCAAGGGGTGTACCTCCGCACGGGACAAAAAATATTTCATCAAGGCCCGTTTCGGGATGGAACGAACAACATCGGGGAGTTTTTGGCGATTGTCCACGGGCTGGCCTATCTACAAAAACACCAAAGTAATCTACCGATTTATTCGGATTCTCGCACTGCTATCAGTTGGATAAAACGTAAACATGCCAACACTAAACTTGAAGTAACCCCCGCCAACAAGCAAATCTTTGAACTGCTCCAACGCGCCGAAGAATGGCTCTCCAAAAATAAATTTACCAATCAGATTTTGAAATGGGAAACGGAATATTGGGGAGAGAATCCGGCAGATTTTGGGCGCAAGTAACCGCCTAATCACCCATGCCAAGAACTCCTGCTCCCTATTTTCGATTTAAACAGTTTACCGTTTGGCACGACCGCAGTGCGTTGAAGGTCTGCACCGAAGCCTGTATTTTGGGTGCATACGTAAAGGTAACGGGGGCGACACGCGCTTTGGACATTGGGACTGGAACTGGTCTGCTGGCGTTGATGGCGGCCCAACGAAACCCTTTGATGCGCATTGACGCGGTAGAAATCGAGGAACAAAACTACTTGCAAGCCGTTGATAATGTGGCGCAAAGCCCTTTTGTAGAGAGAATAGCGGTGCATCATACGGCGATTCAGGATTGGCCGAGGGAAAATGAAAATCTGACTTCAAACTTTTCAGACTACGACCTGATTATCAGCAATCCTCCGTTTTTTGCCAATCATCTACGGTCGCCGTCGGCCGCGCGCAATCGGGCGTTGCATACCGATACGCTTTCTTTAGAGGAGTTGGTGGATTCGGTGGCGCGGTTATTGGCAGTAGAGGGACGTTTTGTGGTACTTTTACCCGCGTATGAAACCCAATTGTTGACGGAGATTGCCGCGAGTGCAGGACTCTGGCCGACCCGTCAATTGCGGGTTTTTCAACGGCCCGATAAGCCGCTTTTTCGAATGATTACTACTTTTGAGCGTCATCATACCGAATCTATTCTCGAATCTCTCTATATTCACCACCTTGATGGGAGCTATTCTGAAGAGTTTCGAACTTTATTGAAAGAATACTACTTGATTTTTTAGGAGTTAATCAAAACCACCCCAATACTACAATTCATGCGCGATACGATTGCCACTTACTTTCAACATTTACAAGATACGATTTGTCAAGCCCTCGAAACCGCCGACGGCTTGGGGAAATTCAAAGAAGATAAATGGGAACACCACAGCGGCGGTGGCGGTCGCTCACGGGTGCTCGAAAATGGAAACATCATCGAAAAAGGAGGCGTTAACTTTTCGGCCGTGCAGGGCCAAACTTCCGAAGCACTCATGCGCCAGATGAACCTGACCGAGCAGGCCGATTACTTTGCCACGGGCGTATCGATTGTGATGCACCCAAATAGTCCGAAAGTGCCGATTATTCACATGAATGTGCGCTATTTTGAAATGTCAAACGGGGTGAGTTGGTTTGGCGGAGGCATTGACCTGACGCCGCATTACGTGGTGGAAGAAGATGCCCGTTGGTTTCACCAACAATTGAAAGCCACTTGCGATAAACATGACCCTCATTACTATCCTCGATTTAAAAAATGGGCGGATGATTATTTCTACATCCCCCACCGTCAGGAAACGCGTGGCGTGGGAGGTATCTTTTTTGATTATCAGAAGTCGGAAGACAAAGAGAGCCTTTTTCGTTTTGTGCAGGCCGTGGGAGAAACCTTTGCTCCGACGTATACGCACCTGATGTTAAAAAATAAAGACATCCCTTTTACCGAAGCCGAAAAAGAATGGCAGTTGGTACGTCGGGGAAGATATGCCGAATTTAATTTGGCATGGGACCGAGGTACAAAATTCGGACTGGAAACGGGCGGCCGTACGGAATCTATTTTGATGAGTTTGCCGCCTTTGGCGCGTTGGATTTACGATTATCACCCACTGCCAGACACTCCTGAGGGGCAAACAATTTTATTGCTTAAAAAGGGGATTGAGTGGGTCTAAATTCAAATTTTAACGCCTTTTTTTTGTATATTTACGTTTTAAATTTTTGTGATTTGCGGGCAATTCCGTGGGGAGAGCGGAAGATAAGAAGCCATTTTTTTGCAAAACCGAAAACCCCAAATCACGCAGTAAAAGACAATGAGCGAAATCAACGAAACCTTACCTGAAGACAAACGCCCTAAGAAAGATGCCCTCCATACTCAGTCGGATGTGGGGGATATGTACCAAAATTGGTTTTTGGATTATGCCTCCTACGTAATTCTGGAGCGCGCAGTGCCCGCAATTGAAGACGGCCTTAAACCGGTTCAGCGGAGAATTTTGCACGCTTTGCGGGAAATGGACGACGGGCGCTTTAACAAAGTGGCCAACGTCATCGGAGCCACCATGCAATACCACCCACACGGCGATGCCTCCATCAACGAGGCCATCGTCAATATGGGTCAAAAAGAATTGATTTTTGACACGCAGGGAAACTGGGGGGATATTCGTACGGGCGACAGTGCCGCCGCTCCTCGTTACATTGAAGTAAGGCTTTCGAAGTTTGGTAATGATGTTATTTTCAACGATGACACGACCGAATGGCAGTTGAGCTACGACGGTCGTAAGCGCGAACCCGTCACGCTACCCGTTAAGTTTCCATTGCTTTTGGCAACGGGGGTGGAAGGAATCGCGGTAGGGCTTTCGACCAAGATTTTACCGCACAACTTTATTGAATTGGTAGAAGCCTCGATTGCGTTGCTCAAAGGCCAACCGATTCAGTTATACCCCGATTTTCCAACGGGTGGGCAAATTGACATTACGAATTACAACGACGGCTTGCGCGGTGGTAAAGTGCGGGTGCGGGCCAAGATTGAAGAGCTGGATAAGAAAACGCTCATTATTCGCGAAATTCCGTTTAGTACGACCACAACCTCCATCAAAGACTCCATCATCAAAGCCAATGATGAAGGGAAGATTAAGATACGGAAAGTAGAAGATTTGACCTCGAAAGACGTTGAAGTATTGGTGCATTTGGCCCCCAACGTCTCGCCCGATATTACCATTGATGCTCTGTACGCATTTACGGAGTGTGAAGTGAGTATTTCACCCAACGCCTGTATCATTATCGCGGATCGACCGCATTTTGTAACGGTATCCGAAATATTAAGTGTTTGTAATGACCAGACCGTAAATCTACTCAAAAGGGAGCTGGAAATCAGGCGCTTTGAGTTGAAAGAAAAGCTGCTTTACAGCTCGCTGGAGAAAATTTTCATTGAAAACCGAATTTATCGTGACATTGAAGAATGCGAGACTTTTGAGGCCGTCATTCAAACCATCGACGCTGGCCTGACGCCTTTTAAAGCCGATTTTTACCGTGAAATAACCGAAGAAGATATTTTGCGGTTGACTGAACTGCGCATCAAGCGGATTTCGAAATATGATGGCTTTAAGGCAGAAGAAGCCATGCGGAAGCTGGAAGAGGAACTGAAAGAAGTAGAGGATAATCTGGCCAATTTGACGCGTTTTGCCATTGCCTATTACAAAGACTTACTGAAGAAACACAGCAAAAACCGCCAACGCCGTACCGAAATCCGTTCGTTCAATACCATTGCCGCGACCGTTGTGGCGGCGGCCAACCAAAAGTTGTACGTAAACCGAGAAGAAGGCTTTGTAGGCTATGGCTTGAAGAAAGATGAGTACGTGATGGATTGCTCCGACATCGACGACGTGATTATCTTCCGTCGCGATGGAAAATACAAGGTCGTACGCATTACCGAAAAAGTGTTTGTCGGAAAAGACATTATCTACGTGGCTGTGTTCAAGAAAAATGATGAGCGCAAAGTATACAATGTCACTTATTTGGACGGAAAATCGGGGGCTAGCTACGCCAAACGTTTTGTGGTGACGGGAATCACCCGCGACAAAGAATATGACGTGACCCTCGGAACGCCTAAATCTAAGATTACCTATTTTACGGCCAATGACAACGGCGAAGCAGAGGTGATTACGGTCAGCCTGACGGCGCAAAGTACGGCGCGTATCAAACTTTTTGATTTTAATTTTTCCCAACTGGCGATTAAAAACCGCTCGGCCATGGGAAATGTGTTGACAAAGTACCCCGTTCGTAAAATAGCCTTTAAATCGGCGGGAGCATCAACCCTTGGTGGCGTAGATTTATGGTACGACAGCGTGTTGGGACGCCTGAATCGCGACGACCGAGGTCGGTATTTGGGCAATTTTGACAACGGAGATTTGATTTTGGTTTTATACAAGGAAGGGACGTACGAGCTGACGACCTATGACCTGACCAACCGGTACGAACCCAAAGACATTCTCCAAATTGAGAAGTTTTTGCCCGACCGTCCCATCACGGCGGTTTATTTTGAAGCAACCCAAAAAAGCTATTTTGCCAAAAGGTTTAAAATTGAAACGAGTACCGTTGACAAGAAGTTTTCTTTTATTGGAGATACCAAGGGCTCGAAGCTTATTTTTGTTTCGCTCGATGCCCATCCGCGGATGGAATTGCTGATTGAAAAAAGCAAAACCGAAACCCAAAAGGAGATTGTGGTACTTGATGCCTTTGTGGACGTGAGGGGGTGGAAAGCATTGGGTAACAAAGTGTCGGGCCTAAAAGTAAAAGAAGTAAAACAAATCGACTCATTGCCAGAAGCTGAAAAAGCGACTATTACGATTTTAGAACCTAAGAATGAGCTTGAAGAAGAAACTGATGCCCCTGACGAGGCATCTTCGACCGACGAAAATGGACAGTTAGGTTTATTCTAACCAATCAAATGAAAGAAGGATTGCTGCATATTAACGCGATACGACGCTCCAAAAAGCTGCAAGTCTCACTGGTGAAACAACTCATCAAGGGGGGCTTCTGGAGTGTGTTTTCCGTCGTTGTGTTAATATTGTTATGCAACTGGATTGTAGTAGATACGACGCGTTCGAAAGTCTTTTTTGATATAAACACCTTGCCTTCCAACGATGTAGGTTTGGTGCTCGGTACAAGCAAGTACGTAGCCCGTGGCAAAGAAAACCTCTTTTTTCGGTATCGTATGGAGGCTTCGGCGCGCTTATTTAAAGAGGGGAAAGTAAAATACCTGATTTTGAGCGGCAACAAAGAGGCCGAAACCTACGACGAACCCAAAGCCATGAAACAAGCCCTGACCAAACTTGGGGTGCCCGAAGATGCCATGCTGTTGGATACGGCGGGGTATCGTACCTACGATTCGGTGATTCGCTGTCGGGAAGTTTATGGCCAAGAACGCGTAACGGTTATTTCGCAAAACTTCCACAATGCCCGCGCTCTTTACCTCGCCGATCATGAAGGATTGAATGCCGTTGGGTTTGCCGCGCAGGATGTCCCCAATGGCTATTCTATTAAGACCTTAATCCGTGAATACTTGGCGCGTCCAAAAGCTATGTTGGACGTGTACATTTTGAAACCAGAAGCAGGGGTCAGAGAAGGGGCTTCCCAAAAAGAATGAATGGCTATTCGTTTTTGAAGTTGAATGGATAAATACCAAAAAGCGCGAAAAGGACAATCCTCTTCGCGCTTTTCTCTTTTAGTAATAAGTCCTTAGATGGAAAGTTTCTTCATCCATTCGGCATCTACTTTCATGCTTTCGATGGAGGAAACGGGATATTCTTCCTGCTCTACGATATAATACTTGATACCAGCCTTTTTGGCGGCCTTGAGGATGGTTGGATAATCGACGGAGCCTTTTCCGAAATCTTTTTGAACTACTTTGCCACCTTCTTTGACCATGTCTTTGATGTGAACGAGTTCATAGCGATTTGCATACTTGTTGAGGTGAGCAACGGCATCTTGGCCCGAAGCGATAACCCAGCACAAATCCAACTCAAACATCACTTTTTTAGGGTCGGTGTTGGCGAGTAAAACTTCGTGTGGAATTTGTCCTTCGAGGGGTTTAAACGAATAATCGTGGTTGTGGTAGCCAAATTTCATGCCTGCTTTGGTGACTTTTTCGCCCACTTCGTTGAACAAGTCGGCTTTTTTCTTCCAAGCATCGATGGTTTTTTGCGCACCGATATACGGGCAAAGCATGTATTTGAGCCCTGCCTCGGCACCCCGCTCAATATTTTTGTCCAAATCTTTGTTGATGTCAAAGTGAGTACTGATCATTTTGACACCCAAGTCGCCCAAATAGGTTTTGCACTCCGATGGACTCATGCCCCACAAGAAATCAGGCCCTCCGTAGCTTTCAAATTGCGTGTAGCCCAGTTCGGCGAGTTTTTTCATTGTCCCTTTCGGGTCTTTTGGCATCAGGTCGCGGACGCTGTATAGTTGAACCCCAAAGTTTTTTAGTTTTTTAGCTTCGGCAAAAAGGCTTGGTGCCAGTACCAAACCAGTACCCAAAACGGCAGATTGTTTAATAAAATCCCGACGATTCATGAAATTAATATGGTTAGTTGTTTCCAAGATAAAAACGAAAAGCCCTCTTTCTACTTGTTTTGGGGGACGTATATTTATGCAAAATGATGCAGAAAGATGCTTTAATTATTCTTATATCCCCCATCTTTGCGTAAAATTCCCCGTAATGATAGGCAAATGGTGCTTTCATCCGAGGGTGTACATTAAATTAAATCAATGATTTTTCCGCAAATAGTTCTCAAATCAAACCGTGACGAAGCCGTTCGTCGTTTTCATCCGTGGGTATTTTCAGGGGCCATTGGCTCAATGAAAGGTCAACCAGCCGACGGCGACATCGTAGAAGTAGTAGATAATCGCAATAAATATTTGGCTACGGGCCATTATCACAATGGTAATATTGCGGTGAAGATTTTTAGTTATGAAAAAATACTGCCTGATGTGGCTTTCTGGAAGCAAAAACTCCAAAATGCGTTAACTGTTCGGAAAGTCATTTTTGCGAATCAACCCGACAATCTAACCAATTGCTACCGGTTAATCCACGGCGAAGGGGATGGGCTTCCGGGTTTAATTATTGATTATTACGATGGTGTTTTGGTGATTCAGGCCCATTCTATTGGAATGTATCGCGTGCTGGAAGATATTTCGTTGGCGTTACAGGAGGTTTATGGCGGCGACTTAAAAGCCATTTACCACAAAAGTGCAGATACTTTGCCCGAAAATTTTGCCAAAAACGTGCAAAATGGCTATTTGTACGGCAGCTGTGCCGTACCTCATCCCGTCAAAGAAAATGGACATACATTTTTGATTGATTGGGAAACGGGTCAAAAAACGGGCTTCTTCTTAGATCAGCGCAACAACCGTGATTTGTTGGCGTATTATGCCAAAGGCAAAAAAGTCCTCAATGCGTTCTGTTATTCGGGAGGTTTTTCGATTTATGCACTGGCGGCTGGTGCCGAAAGGGTAGATTCTGTGGATGTTTCTAAAAAAGCCATTGACCTGACCAATCAAAACGTACAAGCCAATTTTGGCGATATTGCTACTCACCAGTCGTACGCCGAAGATGTCATGGCATTTTTAAAACAAACTTCCGATACCTACGATGTAATGGTACTCGACCCTCCTGCCTTTGCCAAAAGTATGGCCGCCCGTCACCGGGCTGTTCAGGGCTATAAACGACTGAACGCCGACGGCATCCGACATTTAAAATCGAACGGGATTTTGTTTACTTTTTCGTGCTCTCAGGTTGTTGACCGCGAGTTGTTTTATAATACCATTGTCGCCGCCGCGATTGAAGCAGGACGGCAGGTTCGGGTATTGCACCAAATCACGCAACCACCCGATCACCCAGTAAATTTGTTTCATCCTGAAGGAAGCTATCTGAAAGGACTGGTGCTTTGGGTAGAATAGCAAAAAAAACAGGGGCAAGTAATTTTGCCCCTGTTAACCTTCAACTATCCAACCTCTATGGTAATCTATCTCAATAGTTTACCACCCTCTTACTGGATAGCTGAATACTATTTACCTACAATTTGTCCCTTTAGTCCACCCAATACTCCTAAAAGCTCTCCTTTTTCGGTGGCGGGTACTTTGAATTTGTCTAGTGCAAGTACCAGGTCATTAACCAACGAATTGAATTCAGTTTCGGTAATGTTCATGCCTGCATGAGCAGTTACCATGTCTTTGCCTTTGTACATTTGAGGCCCACCGCTGGCTTGGCCAATTTGGTCGATTAAGTTGTTACGAAGCGCAGTCACGCGGGCAGTATTTCCTTTGCCTACATCGTCCAACAATGGTTTGAAGGTGCGCACCATGTTGGGGTCAGCGGCTACGTTTGCAATAAATTGGTCAACCACGGCTGAGATGGCGGTTACTCCGCCCAAACGGTCATACAACGAAGGCGCTGGTGTTTCTTCCTCTTTTTTACAACCGCTCAAAACTGAAATAAGGGCGAATGATAGGACAAGAATTCTCTTTTTCATGTGTGTGTAATTGATTTAATTGATATATAAAATAGATTAAAATTGCTCTTTAATGTTCAAAGTAGGAGTGTGTTGCTGTTCAAGGGGGTTATTTTAGCGGAAGCAAAGCGCGTATTTTACTTTTTCAAACGCCATGATGTATTCTTGCGGAACAGGGCATTGGGGACTTGGTGGCCCATCGGTTTTAAACACCGCTGCTTGTACTGGCCGACCTGTGATATTGCCTACCAATTTACGAAGTGAACCTTCCGAAGTTTGGTCGGGGTCAAAGGTGATGCTGACCAGTTCACTCACAGGGTTTGCCCCGCAGGCGGTTACCCCGTCGTGTAGCGACACTTTTTCTTTTACTGAATTTACCTGCTCAGGGCTGGTCAGTCCGTCCACCTTAAAAATGGTCATGCTGATGGGCTTAACGTACGAGTGCATAGGGGCAGGTTCAAGATTTGCATATACCACAAAGGCCAAAAAGAGCCCCAGGAGAGTATATCCAATCCGCTTGGTTGCTTTTATGAATGTGTTTTCCATAATTGAAGTTGGTTTTGCTTCTACTTACGGGAAAAGGATTTACAATAGATTTAGATAGTTCTTATTTTTTTTTGATATTGCAATCATTAAAAAAAGTAAAACCTAAGTCCATTTTCGCAAGTTGAGTGTATATACTCGAAATATTAATAAGGTCTTAACCGTACTATATGGGATTAAAATTGCCTAAATACGATGAAGGCGAACTCGTTGAAATGCTTCGACAACAAGATCGAAAAGCATTCAGCTACCTCTATGATAACTATTCCGATGCTTTGTACGGGGTAGTACTCAAAGTAGTTCGCTCAGAAGAAACGGCGCAGGATTTGCTACAGGAAATCTTCGTTAAAATCTGGAAGAATATTGCTCAATACGATGTAGGTAAGGGGAGGTTGTTTACGTGGATGCTCAACATTGCACGCAATACGTCCATTGATTATCTACGCGTCAATCGGCCGGAAATCCAAGACATTGAATCCGCCGTATATTGGGTTGAAGAGCATCAGGAGATTTATAACGAACTGGATGCCAAAGAACTGAGAGAGGTGGTCTCTCAGCTCAAACCGGAGCAGCAAACGCTGATTGAAATGGTATATTGGGGAGGTTATACCCACGAAGAAACGGCTCAGCGGCTAGAGATGCCGCTTGGTACCGTCAAAACCCGTGTGAGAAGCGCCCTTAGGGATTTAAGAAAATATTTTGGTACATGATTGACACAAAAGCATATATCGAATCGGGGATTTTGGAGGACTACCTTTCCGGGAATGTAACAGACCAGGAACGGCGGGAAGTAGACTGTCTTTCAAAAATATATCCTGAAATTAAAACTGAGTTGAATCAACTCGGGGAAGCCGTCGAACGTTACGCATTTGCTCACCGGGTGGCGCCGCCTGCTGGGCTTAAAGATAAAATAATGGCGCAATTGGAATTTGCCGACGATGTAAAGGAGGTTTCTTTGAATGACTTGCCTGCAAATGAAGCCACTGAAGAAGAGGCTGATGAAACGCCTGTCTACAAACTTGATTCGCGGCAACCGTCGTTTCAGTGGGGATGGGTAGCGGCGGCTTCAATTGCGGCACTGGTAGGCTCAGCGGTTTACTTCAACGCCCGTTTGGATTCCCTGAATACTTCGTTGGCGCAGCAAAACGTTGAACTGAATCAAAAAAATGAGCTGATTGCGAATCTAAATAACGCCGATAATCAGTTTGTTACCTTAAAGGGAGTTGATAAGTCGCCCAATAGTGCGGTACGGGTGGTTTGGAACCCCAAAACGCAAGAGGTCCAGCTGAATGTTCTTTCATTGCCCGCTCCAGCGGCAGGAAAGCAATACCAGCTTTGGGGACTTGTAGGCGGAAAACCCGTTGATTTGGGGGTTTTTGATGTCAATGGAGTGATGCAAAAAATGAAAAATGCACCGCAGGCAGAAGCATTTGCCGTAACGCTCGAACAGAGTGGCGGAAGTCCAACCCCTACTTTGTCTGAAATGTATGTGATGGGCAAAGTATCAAGTTGATTACTTGCTCATTACTAATCCATAAAAAAAACGCTGCTTTTCCAAGCAGCGTTTTTTTTATGGATTAAAGTTACTTCTGAATGTTGGCATCGATTACCAATTCCTTTTCCCAAATAGCCTGATTTTCTTTTACAAACGCTTGGTATTTAGGGTGGTTCTGAAAAGTCGTGATGTCATCTTCTGTTCTGAATGTCAAATAATGCATGGCGTCATATTCTGACTTGCCAACTACACTAAGTGTTTTTCCACCGCTGTAAGCAACCATCTGGGGAATTTCACGTCTCAACTGAGCAAACTCATTCATGTGGCGTTCTACGTCAGTAGTTGGAGTGCCCGGTTTGAATTTGATGCAAACGATTTTTTGGATTTCTGCTTTTTGACTGGGAGTGTAGGCTCCGTAAATGATGAGCATAAAAACGCAAAGTCCAACGATCGGTTTAAAGTATCCTATTATTTTCTTCTTGTCCATGGTAAGTAACTATTTAAAAGAGTGCTGTTGACTTAAAAAACTGATTTTTGAATACGATGCAAAATTAACGAATGTTGCATTAAAATTGTATATTTTTTATAAAAAATTGTAATAATTCTGTTAAAATGTAATTTTGCCAAATCATATTATGAGACTATTTCCAAGTGCAAAACAAGCTTAGGAGGCCCGTTTGGCATAGTATTGTACTTTCTGATTGTGTTTTAACCATTTTTGCTGAGGGTTAAGGATTTAGAAGAACTAATTTTTTCACTTTTAACAATTTCAAACACTTTTAACCGCCATTTTAAATGCTACTAAAGTCTATTTTGCAAAATTTCAGATTTAAGGCTTACAGAATAATATTTTGTGTAAGTGAGGTGTTTAAACATAAAAAATGGGCCGTTAAATCAATTTTTATCTTTTTGTTTCTGATTTGTCCCCCCTTAATAGCCTCTAATTCGCCGATTGTGTGGGGTTTTTGGGCGCACCAACGCATCAATCGCTTGGCTGTGTTTTCGCTTCCGCCCGAAATGCAGGTATTTTTTAAGAAACACCTTGACTATCTTACCGAAAACGCCGTCAACCCCGACAAGCGGCGTTATGCCGTCGTGGGGGAAGCGCCAAGACATTATATTGATGCAGAAGCCTACGGCGATAGTGCTTTGTACAAGTTGCCGCTGTACTGGACTGAGGCTGTAAAAAAGTACGGCGAAGATACATTGGCGTTAAATGGCACCGTTCCGTGGGCGATTCAACAGTACAAATCGCAATTGACGGAAGCCTTTCGACAAAGAAATCCGCGACGTATTTTACGCGTTGCCGCAGATTTAGGTCATTACATTGCCGATGCCAATGTTCCATTACACACCACCCGAAATTACAACGGACAATTAACGGGGCAAGAAGGAATCCATGCGTTTTGGGAAACGCGTTTACCTGAGTTGTATGCTGAAGAATACAACATGTTTTTAGGCTCGGCAGAATATGAACAAAAAACGGCCTTGCGCGCTTGGCAGGCGGTTAGACAGGCCAATGCCGCCTTGGACAGTGTTTTACAGTTTGAAAAAAATGCATCATTTCAGATGAAATCCGAACTGAAATATGCGTTGGAGGATCGCAATGGCGTGGTGATTAAAACCTATTCGCGCGAGTTCGCTAAGAAATACCATCAAATGCTGGACCGACAGGTAGAGCGACAGATGCGCGCTTCTGTAAAAATGGTGAGTGATTTCTGGTTTACTTGTTGGGTGGATGCAGGTCAACCCGATTTGGGGCCTTTAGCTTCGTTTGAATGGGATAAGGCTGAAAAAGAGCAGGAGGAAAAAGAAAAACAAAATTGGTTTCAAAGACTTTTTAAGGTGAGGTCTGAAAATGATAACTAACCTACCTGATTATATTCGCGGTTGCTCGGGCTTTTACCATAAATTATCATAACCTCATGCCTGTCATATGGAGCAATTTGCCCGCGAAAACTTAGCCGAGTGGAAACGTATTTTGGCCTATTGGGAAAAATTTTCGCCTGATTATCAGCGTGGAGGCTTTCATGGTCAGGTAAATTATGACAATCAGCCAGTTTTGGATGCTCCGCGTTCCATTATTCTGGTCAGTCGTATCTTATGGACCTTTTCGTTGGCGTATCGGCATTTCCACCGTAAGCGCTATTTGGTCCTTGCCGATAGGGCGTACCATCATTTATACAACCATTTTAGAGATGCCAAAAATGGGGGCGTGTATTGGTCGGTCACGGCGGCGGGGACTCCGCTCGAAACCCGAAAACAACTCTACGGCCACGCCTTTGCGATTTATGGATTGAGTGAATACTATGCCGCTTCAAAATTTACCCCTGCGTTGGATTTTGCGCAAGAGCTTTTTAAAACCGTAGATAAACACGGATATGATGCCGACAAGGGCGGTTATTTTGAAGCGTTTGGGCCGAGTTGGGAACCTGTCGATGATCTGATTTTAAGCAGAATGCCTTGGAATAAATCTCAAAATACCCATTTACACATCATCGAGGCTTTTACCAATTTATACCGCGTTTGGCCCGATGCTACGCTTCGTCAGCGCGTTGTGCATTTGACAGACGCCTTTATGGAGAAATTGGTCAGTCAGAAAACCTACCGTTTACGTTTGTTTTTTGACCAAAACTGGAATCCCAAGGACGAAACAATTTCGTACGGCCATGACATTGAAGCTTCGTGGTTGTTGTGGGAAACGGCCGAAGTGTTGAACGACCACGAACGGAGCGAAAAAGTGAAGCAATTGTGCATCAAAATGGCCGAAGCCGCCTGTACTGGGTTGGGAGCAGATGGTGCGTTGGATTATGAATTTGACCCCGCCACCAATCACCGAAACCACGAGCGTAGTTGGTGGGTATTGGCCGAACAAATGGTAGGATTTTACAATGCTTATCAACTGACAGGGGAGGAGCATTACAAAGATAAGTCGCTCAAAAGCTGGGAATTTATCAAAAAATACGTGCTAGATACCCAGAAAGGAGATTGGTTTGGAACCGTTAAACCCGACTTGACGCCCGTTAGAAACGCGAAGATAAGTTTTTGGAAATGCCCCTATCATAACAGCAGGGCGTGTTATGAAATCGTCAGACGATTGGAAAAATAGACAGACAGGAGAAAATCATCCTCCTGTCTGCCCATTATCAATTATTTATTTTCCTGCAAGACAAGGACGTCATGTCCAACGGCGCGTTTACCGTCTTTTTCATCAAGCGTAAACTGCACCCGATCACCAATCACGAGGTCATTAAAATCATAATCCCGTAGGCTGGTATAGTGAAAAAAGACATTGTTGGGGGGATACTTTATAAATCCAAAGCCTTCTTTGAGGGATAAAATAAAGCTCTCCTTGCGTTCTTCATCGTTGAGCAGCGCAGAGTTTGACTCTTCAATGGTATTTTCGGAGGGTTCTTCCCCTTGTTTTGTAAATACTTTGCCTTTATTACGAGGGACAAACAGGTTGCTGTTGAGGGTTTCGCTTCGGCTGTTTATTATATCTTGCATAGCCACTGGATAAGTCACTTCTGCCAACAAATCCTGAGAAGTACGCGTATAAAAACGACTACCTTCTTCATCGGTATATTCAAAATCCCAGCCCAAAACCATTACCCGCGTACCAAGGGTGTTTAATTTTCTCACCAAGGGGACATAATCGCCGTCTGCCGCGATAAGTACCAACACATCGAACCGTTTGTAGAAAGCCATTTCAAATGCTTCTAGCGCCAGCCAAACGTCAATACCCTTTTCATGTTTTTTGCCCAAAGTACTCCTTACGGGTAAATAATGGGTTGTAACCCCCTCCGACATTAGAATATCGTCAAAGACCCGTTCGTAGTAGAGCAAATCGCCGCGTTGACTAGCTTCCCCCGCCGTGAGTCGACCCCTGAAATAATGAGCGTCCACTATTTGGCAGAGGCGTGGCTCATTTTTCTCCACTTCTGCTACTTTCTGTCGTATAAAATCATGCAAGCCATTAATGCTGATGCGGCTGCGGCGTTCGTGCGTGTAGTTATAGTAATTGCTGACGTGCAAGAAATAATTACCATCATAAAATACACCGATACGAGTTAAACTGTTCGGATTTCTGTGATTCATAGGTTCAAATAAAATTTAGGTAGGGTAGGGATGCTATATGAGTATTGTTGGTGATATATGTAATTTCTTTATGCATTTATTTATTTAATTAATTCAGAATGGGTTATATATAATAAACTTCATGCTAGGGAGAAAGGCGTTCAATTTTCCACGCATTATCGGTGTCGATTCGGTAACGAATGCGGTCGTGTAAGCGACTGGGGCGGCCTTGCCAGAATTCAATTTCTTTGGGAACAACCCGGTAGCCTCCCCAATGAAGTGGTCTAGGTACAACTTGATCCAAAAATTTTTGTTCCAACAGGGATAGTTTTTTTGTTAAAACGTCCCGATTCTCAATGACTTCGCTTTGTTCAGAAACCCAGGCCCCCAATTGACTGTTTCGGGGGCGAATGCTGTAATAAGCGTCGGATTCAGCGTCGGAGACTTTTTGTACATCCCCAAAAATACGAACCTGACGTTCCAATTCTGCCCACCAGAAGGTAAGTGACGCCACGGGGTGGATGGTCAAATCTATCCCTTTGTGACTGTTATAATTAGTATAAAACACAAATCCGGCTGAATCTACCTCTTTGAGAAGTACTACTCGGCTATGCGGGTAGCCATCAGCGCCCAGCGTGCTGAGAATCATTGCATTTGGTTCGATTACCTCGGCTGACTGGGCTTCTTCAAACCATTTTTCAAATTGATTGAAAGGATTTGCTAAAACATCCTCTTCGGTTAATCCGTTTAGACTATAATCTTTTCGTAGATCAGCCAGTTTTTTACCTGCCATTTTGGGTTAATTTAGATTTAAAATTGAAAAACCGGTTTTGAAACATCGAAAAACGGTCATTATTATTATTTTTGCAAATCTAAGCGATGACTACCACATTTACGATGATTAACGACGGAGCAGAATTAAGCGAAAGCGAACAACTCACTCAGCAGAGTGTTGCAGCCATGGAAGAACTTGACGTGGTTGAAGAACAGTCAGTTGATTATACTCAACTTGATAAGAAGGGGTTTGTGAATTTATTAGAAAATCAACTGGTAACTGCCAAAAGTGAGGGGGCCAAACCCGCTGATTTTAAGCGAACAGACGAAATTCTCAAAGAAGTAAAAGTGTTCTTCGACCAAATCAAAAAGACAGAACGTGATGAGGCAGAACAACGCTATATTGCTGAAACAGGCTCAGAAGAAGGCTTTGAGTTCAAACCAGATGAATTAAGCCTACGTTTTGATTCCCTATACCGCCAAATTAAGGACGTTAAGAATCATTACTTTCAGGATTTAGAGAAATCGAAAGATAAAAACTTTACGGTTAAGACTCAACTCCTCCAACGCCTGCGTGAATTGGTTGATGCCGATGAGGCAAACTCCATGAATCCCGCAACGAGTTGGCAAGAATTTAAGAAAATCCAAGACGAGTGGAAATCGGCAGGAAACATTGCGTCTCCCCACAATAGCACGCTTTGGGCCACATTCCACGCGTTGATTGATCGATATTACAGCAACCGCAACATTTATTTTGAACTTAAAGAACTTGATCGCAAGAAAAATCTGCAACTCAAGGGCGAACTAGTTGAAAAAGTGGAAGCCCTAGCCAAAAGTTTGGAAGGGAAAGCGCTTAGCCGGGGTGTGTTGGAAGAAGCAAACGCGCATTTTGAAGAATACAAACACATCGGGCCAGGACCCAAAGCGGAGCAAGAGTTGCTTTGGCAACGTATGAAGTCGGCATTGGATGTTTTATACGATGCGCGCCGTGCCCAAACGGAAGATCAAAAACAGTTGCTTTCCCAAAATTACGAAATCAAGTCTAAGATATACGAGGCTTTGGTTCCGTTTACGGCATTTACTTCCAGCAGCATTAATGAGTGGAATGAAAAGACCAAAGAAGTGGTAGCGCTTCAAGAGCAATGGGTCAATGCCAAAGGACAGATGTTGCGCGACGAAGGTCGTGAGTTGAGCAAAAAGTTTTGGGCGACCCTCAAAACGTTTTTTCACAACAAAGGTGAGTTCTTCCGTCAATTGGAAGCTAAGCGCGAACAAAACCTGAAACTGAAAACAGAGCTTTGCGAAGCAGTTGAAGGAATTTTGGCAGGAGGTGAAGATTCCTCTTCCAATACCGACAAGGTGATTGCGCTTCAAAAACAATGGAAGCAGATTGGACAAGTTCCTGAGAAATTTAAAGATTCTATTTTTGACCGATTCAAGAAAGCCTGTGACGCCTATTTTGACCGCAAGCGGGCTAAGAATTCTGAAGTGGAGAAGGAGTTTGTTGAAAACCTCACCAAGAAACAAGCACTTTGTGATAAAATTGAGTCAGGTGCAAAAGCGGGCGAGGCAAGCTTAAGTGATTTGAATGCATTCAAATCAGAATGGGCAAGCATCGGATTTGTACCAAAGAAAGATATGCAGGCCATCAACAAGCGTTATATTGATGCAGTCAATGCGTACGTGAGTGCTATCGGCAAACTCTCTTCTAAAGAGCGTGAGCAGGTTATCCTTGAGAATGAAGTGTCGATGGTTGCCGATGGCGAATCATCACGCAGTCTTCAACGCAAAGAAATGGACATCCGCCGTCGCATGACTCAAATTGAAAACGATTTGACGATTTGGCAAAATAACATCGAATTTTTTGGCCGTTCTAAAAATGGCGAGAAAGTTCGTGCGGAGTTCGTGAAAAAAATCGAAGTTGCTCAAAAGCAACTGGCTGATTTTAAGCACCAATTGAAAATTATTCGCGAAGCTTTGTAAAAAAAAGCGAACTAAATTTGTGTGAAGTAGTAGAAAATACTACTTTTGCACCACGAAATATGAATGTCTTTAACGCTCACCAGTTGATTCATTAAAGATTTAATATTCGTGAAAATATTGCCTCCATAGCTCAGCTGATAGAGCAACTGACTTGTAATCAGTAGGTCGCTGGTTTGATCCCGGCTGGGGGCTCCAAAGTGTTACTATTTACACTCTAAACAAATAGAAAAAGCCTCCATAGCTCAGCTGATAGAGCAACTGACTTGTAATCAGTAGGTCGCTGGTTTGATCCCGGCTGGGGGCTCCAAAGCCGATACGAAAGTGTCGGCTTTTTTTATTACCCATTTCAGGCGACAAATGCTCTCTTATAGAGCAACTGCTAGGAGCGCCCACCGCTGTAGTAGGTTGCTGCGGGGTCGTCCTTACGATTTGATCCCGGCTGGGGGCTCCAAAGCCGATACGAAAGTGTCGGCTTTTTTTATTACCCATTTCAGGCGACAAATGCTCATCTGATTTTGAAATTGCCCATTTTTATAAGCGCCTTTCTGATGACTTTTTTGTACTTTCACTTCTAATAAAGGTGACCCATTTTAAAACATTGCTTTAAAATGAATAAAAAGCTGTCCATTTTGTTGGTATTGATGTGTGGTTTAGGGGTTGGAGGATGTTGGTATCGTCAATGTCCAATCAAAGGCTGCAAAGTGCGTCATGAGCATAGTCATGGCAGGAGTATTGTGCGTGGGAGAGGCACTTTTCCCAAGCCCCATTTCTTCGGAAAGCCGAGGACTGCGGCCGAAAAAAGAGAGCAGGCAAACGAAAGACGGCGTAAGCGGAGCTAGTTTTGCCATTATAAAGTATTTGGTGTATTTTTGTACAAAAGCATTTAATTTTTGTTTATGTCAGAAAACACCGGTAATATTATTCCTATTAACATTGAGGATGAGATGCGTACGGCTTACATTGATTATTCAATGTCAGTCATTATTTCTCGTGCACTCCCTGATGCCCGCGATGGATTAAAGCCTGTTCACCGTCGGGTGCTTTATACAATGTTTGAATCGGGCTTTTTGCACAATCGCCCCTATAAAAAATCGGCCCGTACCGTCGGTGACGTGATGGCCAAGTATCACCCCCACGGCGACGCTTCAATCTACGATACCATGGTGCGTATGGCGCAACCTTGGTCACTTCGTTACATGCTGGTTGATGGTCAGGGGAACTTTGGTTCCTTGGATGGCGATTCGCCCGCTGCCATGCGTTATACCGAATCAAGGCTGAAACGTATTGCTGAAGAGATGTTGCAAGACATCAATAAAGAGACCGTTAACTTTCAGCCTAACTACGATGACTCTGATGAAGAGCCAACCGTATTGCCCGCCAAATTACCCAACTTACTTTTAAACGGTTCTTCGGGTATTGCCGTAGGTATGGCCACCAATATGGCCCCTCACAACCTTACAGAGGTCATTGATGGAACCATTGCTTACATTGACAATAATTCTATCACTGTTCAGGAATTGATACAATACGTCAAAGCCCCTGACTTTCCTACGGGAGCTATTATCTATGGCTATCAGGGAGTTAGGTCTGCTTATGAGACAGGAAGAGGACGGGTTGTGATGCGTGCAGTGGCTACTTTTGAGCAAACAAAGACAGGACGTGAGCAAATTGTGATTACGGAGATTCCGTACATGGTCAATAAGGCCGACATGATCAAACGGATTGCTGATATGGTCAATGACAAACGTTTGGATGGGATTTCTGCCATCCGAGATGAGTCAGACCGGGACGGAATTCGCATTGTTTTTGAGTTGAAAAAAGATAGTATTCCCAATATTGTTTTAAATCATCTTTATAAGTTTACTCCCCTTCAATCATCATTCAGTATCAATAACGTGGCCTTGGTAAAAGGGCGCCCTGCGTTGTTGAACCTGAAAGATTTGATAAAATACTACGTGGAGCATCGGGTGGAGGTAATCACCCGCCGTACCCAGTACGACCTACGGGAAGCGGAAAAACGGGCCCATATTTTACAAGGATTACTGATTGCCCTCGATAACCTAGATGCGGTCATTAAATTGATTCGTAGCGCCCGTGACCCCGAAACCGCCCGAAATGGTTTGATTGAACAATTCAGTTTGAGTGAACCCCAGGCTCGGGCTATTCTGGAGATGCGTTTACAACGCCTTACGGGAATGGAGCGCGACAAAATCATCGCCGAATTTGAGGAATTGATGAAGCTCATTGCTGATTTACAGGATATTTTAGCCAACGAAGTTCGTAAATTCCAGATCATCAAAGACGAGCTTACTGATTTGAGAGCACGCTACGGTGATGCCCGCCGCTCAAAAATTGAGTACGCCGCCGAAGAGTTTGCGGATGAAGACATGATTGCGGATGAAGAAATGTTGATTACCATTTCGCATCAAGGATACGTAAAACGTACCCCAATCGGCGAGTACCGTACGCAGGGCAGGGGAGGAGTTGGCTCAAGAGGAGTTACCACCAAAGATGATGACTTTACGGAGCATTTGTTTTCGGCAACCATGCTGAACTATCTGCTGATTTTTACGGAATTCGGCAAGCTATTTTGGCTAAAAGTATACGAGATTCCTGAAGGCTCAAAAACGGCCAAGGGGCGGCCCATTCAAAACCTCATTAATATTGAGTCGGGTGATAAAGTAAGAGCCGTAATCAATGTTCGTACTTTAAGTGATGCTGATTATATCAACAATAATTACATCATCATGTGTACTGAAGACGGAACCATCAAGAAAACATTGTTGGAAGCCTATTCGCGGCCACGTGCCAATGGTATTGCGGCAATTACAATTAATGAAGGTGACCGTTTGTTGGATGTGGCACTGACCAATGGCGACAACCAAATTATCATTGCATCAAAACAAGGAAAAGCCGTTCGCTTCCATGAAAGCCGGGTTCGTCCAATGGGTCGTACGGCGGCTGGTGTGAAGGGTATCGAATTGGGTGATGAAGGAACCACCAACAAAGCGATTGGAATGCTCTGCGTCAGTAATTTGGAAAAACAATTGATGGTAGTTTCTGAAAATGGATACGGAAAACGATCGCAGATTGAAGATTATCGTGAGACCAACCGAGGTGCAAAAGGGGTAACAACGCTGAATATTACGGAAAAAGTAGGAAATCTGGTGGCAATCAAAGAAGTCTCGGATAGCGATGATTTGATGATTATCAATAAATCAGGAATCGCGATTCGTATGTCAGTCACTGAAATTCGCGTTGCGGGCCGAAACACCCAGGGAGTGCGCTTGATTAAATTAAACGATGGCGATGAAATTTCATCCGTTACCCGTATAGAATCAGAAGAAGCAGTTATTGATGGAAGTGAAGAGGGAGGTGCATCAGCAGCCCCTGAACCACCAATCGAAGCCTAGATTGGATGAAATATGTGTGATAAGAAAGTAGATTTTAGGGTATAATTTTGTTATTTATCCAACAATCTGCTCTCTTATCCTTTTTTTTAAATTTATTCAATCAACAATAAGTCAATTTTTATCCCGTTTTTTGCTCAAATTTTAAACTTAATAACTTACCTCAAAATGAAAAAGTTGATCGTAACATCTGCTTTTAGTTTTTTTGCTATTTCTGCCTTCTCTCAGGTAGACAAATTAGTACTTGAACAGAAAAAGAAAGAAAAAGAAAAAAGCGACAAAGCTATCACAGACCCCAAAGCAGGTGCAAAATCAAGCACTTGGCTAGATCGGGGCAAATTGTATGACGAAATCGCCCGTCTCTATACTGAAATGGACTCAAGCGCCGCTTTAGTAGCTTATGAGTCTTTTAAAAAAGCAGTAGAAGTAGATGCTGCAAAACCGGGTAAAGTGACCAAAGAAGCTCAGAAGTTTCTGACAGGTGGAACGGACGAGAGCGGGGTAAATTTGGGAACGGCACTTGTAAAACAAGGTGCCGAGAAATTCCAGACCAAAAAGTACGATGAAGCAATTAAGTTTTTCAACATTGCCCAAGAAGTAAATCCAAAGGATACGCTGGCACCTTTATACGGAGCTTACAGTGCAATGCAGAGTCAAAAAAATGACATTGCGGCGACCATGATGGAGCAATACATCGAAAAAGGAGGGAAGGATGCTGGGAACTTCGCTTTGTTAGCCCAATTGTACCGTATCGAAAAGAAGAACGACAAAGCACTCGCAATCTTAGATAAGGGAATGGAGATATTACCAGCAAGCAAAACTTCGTTTAAGGCTGAGCGTGTCAATGTGCTTTTGGACACACAACGTTTAGAAGAAGCGAAAGTTGGTCTGAATGAATTAATCGACTTAGACCCCAAAAATGCGCAGTATGCACTTAATTTGGGTATTTTGAACGATAATGAGGTACAACAAATTACGGCAGAGATCAGAAAATTAGCCGAAACATCTAAAAAAACGGGAGGTGTTGACCGTAAGATAAAGGAAGCTGAAGAAACAGATAAAGTTTTTGCAGACGAAGTAAAAAGGATTTCTGGACTGATTGCTAAACAACCAAAAAATGCGGATTTGAAGCGTCAAAAAGCAGAGGTTGAAACAAAGCAGAAAGAAAACAAAGTTGCTCTGGAAGAAGCTAAAGCAGAGTTAGTTAAAACAAAAGAAGAAATCGCAAAACTAGGAGATACTTCGGCTAAAATTGCTGAACTAAATGCAAAGCTTACGAAGGCTCGTGAAGGAGCAAAATCAGCCTATGACAGAGCGCTAAAGGCTGACCCTAACAATTACGATGCACTTTTTAATATGGGTGTATTTTATTTCAACGAAGCAGTTGAAATGAAAAGAGAAGTAGATGCGATGGATATGAAGGATTACAACGCAAAAGGAAAAGACGTTGAACCAAAAGTATGTGGCAAATTCAAACAATCACTGCCTTATTTTACAAAGGCTAAGGCGATTAAAGAAGAAGAAGCCGTTGTCGAAACACTGAAACAACTGGATGTCATTTTGAAAGAATTTGAAGGAAAGAAAATTGTTTGTGAAGAAACAAAATAGGAAAATTAGGAAAATAAAGAGTGGGTTCAACTCACTCTTTATTTTTAGATGTTTTATTTAACATAATGTAAATTATAATACATTTGTTTTTGTGTTAATTCTTCCTATTATATAGAGAATTAAGCGCCATTAAAAGAAAAAGAGCAACGCTGAATTTGCCCCAAGGATTCGATTATAGACAAAAAAGAAATCAAGAAGGTATAACTGGCAAATAAGAAAGATAGTCGTTCTAAGAAGAAGAAAAGTGCGTATACAAGATTTGTAAAGTTGATTCTTTTACATTTCTCGTTTGCCTCAACAGACTCGGTATGAAAGCATCAATTATTTTAGGTAAAATGAAAGCCAGTCCATTTCTTTTTTAACCCACTGAATACTAGATGATTATATATTCACGTGGAACATCGTGAAAAACTTGTGAAACATTGATAGTTAAAGTGTTAACAGACAGATTGTTGAGTGTATAAAAACGTTCCACAGGAAAGTAGCTGTATTGACTACCTGAAAATGTTTATTTCGTTGTCATGTATATCTGATTTTACTGTTTATAATAATTCAAGCCCACTCCTACTTTTTTTATTTAATCAGTATATCCCTATAAAATCTATATTTTCTATCATTTATATTATATAATAAAAAGTATACTATTAATATATGTTAAGTGTGGAATTTATTTATTAAATAGATTGATTTTTTGTTACGACTCAGGTTGTAATTTGATGATTTGAGTAAGATATGTTAATACCTCAAGATTCCTTTTGAGAAGCGTATCAATTACAGAACGAATAGTACAAAAAGCGCTCTGCCCTGTTTTAAATTGTCCAGATACCTTCTGTTTAACCTTGACATTACGGATAGCCCTTTCTGAACCATATCTGCCAATGGGCAATGCTAAACCTTTTTATGCAATTTATCTCTGAGTCGTAACGATTTTCCTGCAGGTTTTTATTGCCCCAAAAATTGATTGAACTTAGAATTTGGATCAACAGGTATGACTTGAGAACTACCGTCATCATAAACAATGGTTATGAGTACCGCACGACGAGGTTTTAACTGTTCGAGAGAATGATTTGCGGTCACTTCGGGCTTGTTTTGAGCGGTTCGAGATTCTGCTGAGTTCGATACCTTGGTTATGTGGTTTCTTTCACGCAAATCTGGTGTCGTTACATTACTCACTTTTGCCCCTCCATACCCTTGATTTTCAATTAGTTGGGTGATAATCTGCGCTTCTTCTGGGGACTGGGTTCGAAACCATTCTAAGTTGTATTTTTCATTCCATGCCACAATTTTCTCTAAAATGTCATGACTTGGCCGATTACGATAAGCCAAAATGTGTGAAATGGTTGAACGCTGTACTTTTATGGCATCCGCAAATTGAGAAGCATTCATATTATTCTGATGAAGAATGACGCGAATCTTATTATTCTTGAGGTAACGAATATCTGTAAAATCTGAAAATGTTGCCATGTTGTAAACATTAAGGATGATTTTACAAAGGTAATACTGGTTACATAAATGGCAAAATGTTTACAGATAAAATTTTAATGTTTACATATGTTATTTGGGCTGTATATATGTAAACTACATATTGTTTACATATGAATACACTATGTAAATTTGTGTAAATAGCATATATTGTTGATAGTTAGCTAGTTACAGTATTTTAATAGGATTCTTTGAATAAGTACCATCCCTTGCTCTATTAAAAATTGAACAATGTAATTTTTTGTAAATAATTTAAATTTTGTTTGGAGTTTACAAAATCTTTTTGTTACATTTGTATAAGTCAAACAGAGAAGCACAATATTTGGTCAGATAGTGAAAAGGATTGTGAAGATGTTAAGCCGATTTGCTCGAAGATTTGTGGTTTGGCTTAAGTCGGGTTTTTCCGATAAGACAGTAATTTTATGGGGTAAATGAAGCACGTAAAAAAGCCACTCGATTGAAGTGGCTTTTTCGTTTTTAATATTAATTGCTTTTAAACTGCTACGTTATTCTCGCGTAGTGCCTCATTAAGTGAGGTTTTTAGATCGGTACTGGGTTTCCTTTTTCCGATTATAAGAGCACATGGCACGTGAAATGTCCCTGCTGGGAATGATTTAGGATAACTTCCTGGAATGACAACGCAATCATTAGGTACGTATCCTTTATATTCGATGACCTCCTCTCCCGTCACATCCAGGATTTTGGAGCTACCAGTAATTGTGACTCCCGCACCTAGGACTGCTCGCTTACCTATGTGTGCTCCTTCAACAACGATACAGCGTGAACCAATGAATGCGCCATCTTCAATGATCACTGGCGCTGCTTGTGGTGGCTCTAGGACTCCTCCTATTCCAACTCCTCCGCTGAGGTGTACATGTTTGCCTATTTGGGCGCAACTTCCTACGGTAGCCCAAGTATCAACCATGGTACCTTCGTCTACATAAGCACCGATATTGACATAGGACGGCATTAGTATGACTCCTTTTGCTAAGTAAGCTCCGTGCCTTGCTACAGCTGGAGGTACAACACGCACACCAGATGCTTTGTAGCCGGTCTTTAGTTTCATTTTATCATGGTATTCAAAAATCCCTATTTCTTTTAGTTCCATTTGTCGGATAGGGAAATAAAGCAGGATAGCTTTCTTAATCCAGTCGTTGACAATCCAGCCGTCGTCTGTTGGTTCAGCAACTCTGATTCTACCTTCGTTCAATGCGTCTATTACATTCTCAATAGCTTGAATGACTTGTGGCTCTTTGGTGAGTTCTCTATTGTCCCAAGCGGATTCTATTTGTACTTTTTCGTTCATTTGTAATTAAAGTAAAACTTGATTTATTTTGATTTAATGATATGATTACAAGACTTTTAGATTTAAAGAAATGCCTATTTTATTTTAATCCATAAAATGTATTATTATCAGTATACACAATGTTCTGTTTCTTATATTAATGATTTAGCCTATTTCTTCTCTATGATGTGTTTCTATTTGTATTGTGGTACCCCTACTCTATTTTGTGCGTATTGAGGTTAAATTCGTTTTGTATGTAATATTACTAATTTATTGGGAAATCATGTACTGTTTAATGTATTTATTGTACTATGTTCTTCTAAAGTCCACTATTGTTTGTTTAGTATACAGCATTCATTATTTATTTAGCAATACAACAACAGTTTAGCTTTGTTTTAGTAAATATACTAATATAATGCGTTATATTTTAGCTAAAAGGCAGCGACAATACTAAATAAAATGTCAAATATTAGTAAAATGTACTAATTGAGCTAACAAAATACTAAACAAATACTCCATGTTTACTAAATAACAATGCAAACGTATGCCTGCTGTAAATAAAAAATATATAGTATCTTTGCCAATGAATTAATGATGTTCCATTAAACCACCAAAAAATACCCATGACAAAAGTAAAAGTAGCCATCAATGGTTTCGGACGAATTGGTAGACTTGCCTATCGCCAAATTTACAACATGCCAGACATTGATGTAGTAGCCATAAACGATTTGACCAGCCCATCAGTATTGGCTCATCTTCTAAAATACGACACTGCACAAGGACGATTCAACGAAGAGGTAACTTCAACCGATAATAGTATTGTTGTAAATGGTGATGAAGTACGCATCTATGCACAGAAAAACCCAGCTGAAATTCCCTGGGGAGCTCACGAAGTAGACGTTGTACTCGAATGTACAGGTTTTTTTACCGATAAAGATAAAGCTGCTGCTCACATTACCGCAGGTGCCAAAAGAGTCGTTATCAGCGCTCCTGCAACCGGCGATCTAAAAACGGTTGTTTTCAACGTAAACCACAGCATTCTTGATGGTAGTGAAACCATCATCAGCTGCGCAAGTTGTACCACAAACTGTCTTGCACCCATGGCCAAAGCCCTTAACGACGCTTTTGGCATCGAAATAGGCAGCATGACCACGGTACACGCCTATACAAACGATCAAAATACCCTTGATGCTCCTCATGCGAAAGGTGATTTAAGACGTGCAAGAGCTGCTGCCTCAAACATCGTTCCTAATAGTACTGGTGCCGCTAAAGCAATCGGATTAGTATTGCCCGAACTAAAAGGCAAATTGGACGGTGGCGCTCAGCGTATTCCTGTTATCACTGGAAGTTTAACCGAATTAACCGTTATTTTAAATAAAAAAGTAACGACCGAAGAAGTTAACGCCACCATGAAAGCAGCAAGTAACGAAAGCTTTGGTTATAACGAAGACGAAATCGTAAGCAGCGACATTATCGGAACTTCATTCGGAAGCCTCTTCGATGCTACCCAAACGAAAGTTGTCAACGTTGGCGATAAACAATTGGTCAAGACTGTAAGCTGGTACGATAACGAAATGAGCTACGTAAGCCAACTCGTTCGTACTGTTAAATACTTTGCACAGTTAATCTCTAAATAAATAAAACTAGGTAAATATTTAATTTAAGTTTTTAATACTGAAAAAGGCACTAGTGATAGTGCCTTTTTCTATTACTCCTCTCCCATTACAAACACCATTAACTTATTGATAACTAGATATTTATATTTATAATGAAAAACAATTCATTTATGAATATTTATTCATTTATATATTTATTTACAAGAAACGGCCCCTTAAATAGTGAACAGGAAAGCCTTTTTCAGTAAAAATTTGCTCAAAACGCGTCTGAATTCCGTGGTGATCATCATGCATTTTGGATTGGTAAAGGTCAAAAGTGGCTTCTAAATCCTTCACCCCAAACTGCGAAAGCTCTTCTAATGTAAAATCAAACAGCTCCCGATTGTCGGTTTTTAAATGCAACAAACCCTCTTTCTGCATCACAGCACGGTATTTTTCCAGAAAATGCGGGTGGGTTAATCGCCGCCGAACCCGTTTTTTGAGATTGAAAGGATCGGGAAACGTAATCCAGATTTCAGCCACTTCCCCTTCTTCAAAAAAGTTTTGAAGAAACTCAATGTTCGCCCGGAGAAAAGCAACGTTGGTGAGGCCCAGCAGTGTGGCCTGCTGACTGCCCGCCGCTAGTCGATCCCCTTTGACATCAATGCCAATAAAATTCAAATTGGGATATACTTGCGCTAATCCGACCGAATACTCCCCTTTTCCGCACGCAAGTTCAAGAACGATGGGATTTGTATTCAAAAAGTAACTTTCATTCCACTTTCCTTTGATGGTTTCGTAGAGGGGTTTACCAACCTCTAATACATTGTCTGCCAGTGCATTACTTGCAAATTTAATCAGTTTCTTACGGCTCAAGGTTTTAATAATTTTGTTAAGACAGTAATTAGGTACAGGATATTCAAATCTCAGACAGTTCAGAAACCACAAAAGTACTTCCCCCGACGTAAATAAAATCATACGTGGAGGCTTTTTGTCGGGCTGCGTTCAATGCGTCGTTTACATCTCTATATTCCCCGCCATTTATACCAACTTTATCTGCTATATAGACTAATTCGTTTGAAGGCAATGCCCTTGGTGAATCAAAGCTGCAGAAATAGAAATGGGCATTTGTTGGAAAAAGCCCCAGTACCCCTTTTATGTCTTTGTCTTTGACAAATCCTAGTATAAAGTGGAGTTGGTCGAAATCATACCTTTTGATTTGATTAAGGGTTTCGCTCAATCCTCCATAATTGTGGGCGACGTCGGCAACGGTCATCGGCGATTCACTCAATACTTGCCAACGCCCTTTGAACGAGGTAAGGGTTGTGCAATGCGCCATTCCTGATTTTACCGCCTCTATTGGAATAGAAAAGCCTTGCTCTTTTAATAATTCAACACTTTGCCATACCCCCGCCACATTTTTAAGCTGATAGTTCCCGACCAAATCCAGCGCTATTGTATTTGATGATAGGGAACCCTCTTTTTTACTTTCTATCGTTACGACACGCTTACCTTTTTCTACCGAAAGGGAGTTGACAAGGTACTGTTGGTCGGCGAAATAAATCGGAGCGTTCATTTCTTCGGCTTTTTGAAAAAAAACAGGCGCAGTCTCGGGCTGGGTTTCCGAAATGACGACGGGGGTATTTGCCTTAATAATGCCCGCTTTTTCAAACGCAATTTTTTCAAGGGTATTACCTAATAAGTCTGTGTGATCAAAACTGATGTTGGTAATGACTGACAGAAGCGGAGAAATGATGTTTGTGGAATCCAAACGTCCCCCCAAACCTACTTCAATGATGGCAATATCCACGTTTTGCTGGGCAAAATAATCAAATGCCAAAGCAACACTGATTTCAAAAAAAGACGGCTCAACCTTTTCGATGAGGCTCTTATGCTTTTCGACAAAGTCGACCACTACCCTTTCCTCGCACGGCTGGCCATTTATCTTAAAACGTTCAGTATAGGATTTCAAATGCGGCGACGTATGCAGGCCTACGTTATACCCCGCTGATTGGAGAATGGCCGCCAACAAATGAGAAGTACTCCCTTTTCCGTTGGTACCGCCAACGTGAATGCTTTTAAACCGCGTTTGGGGGCTTCCTAACGCCTCGCAAAGCGCAATAATATTCCCTAACCCAGGTTTCAGCGCAGCGGCTCCTACGCGGTGAAAAACGGGCAATTTCTCGTACAAATACGCAATGGTTTCAGAATAGTTCATGACCGATTTTAAATGAAATAAAGGCAAAAATAAAGCGCCAAGAATTAACTTCCTGACGCTTTGCGCAATGATTTAAAATATTTTACAAAATCGTATCCTTATCGGGATTTGATATTGAACGTAATCGTGCCTTTGGAGGTCGCTGGTACATTTTCCGATTTAGGCACCAGCTTCATACGACTTACCGCCCGTTTGTATAGGTCGACAATCGATTGGCTCACTGTCGATTCTTTGACCCGTACGTTTACAATGTCACCTGTATCGTCAACCGTTATTTCAAAAACAATACGGCCCGATTCGTCAGAATCATCTTTCACCTGCGGGCGAGCACCCATCCCCCAGCCTGAAACGTTAAGTGCCAATCCCGTTGCTGAGCCGCCTGGTTTACCGTACAAACTTTTGGCGTCAATTTTACCGTTGGGGTTTCCTTGATCTCCTACGGTTCCCGGTTTGTCGCCATTATTATTCCCCCCCGTTCCCGAGGCGGTCCCTGTAGTCCCATTACTGCCTTTTCCACTTCCTGATGACTTTTTAAATAGCGCATTCTCATCCACTTTTTTAGGTTCAGGAGCGGGCTTTGCGGGGGTAACGGGCGCAGGAGTCGTTGCTTTGGATTCGGTTTTAACGGGTTTCGTGTCTTCTTTTACTTCAACCGGACTTTCTACCTTACTCGTAACGGGAGGTTTGACAGGCGCCGTCTTGACGGGCTTCGGGGTTTCTACTTTGGTTACGGGTGGTGGCGTCACTTTGGGCGTGGGCGTTGCCTTCACTTTGGGGGTATCGTCCGATTTTTTGACATCCTCCGCCCGGGGTGAATCACTGGCTTTATTATAAGTTTGAACTTTTCCATAGCCCGCCGCGTCGGTTCCAAAGTTTACTTCTACGTATTCAATGGTTTCTACTTTAGGAATGGTTTGGTATAATTTCACAAAAAATAAAGTCACAAACAGCACCGACGTTACGATTGTCGAGCCGGCAAAGGCAACCATTTGGTGTTCGCGATCTTGAGGGCTGGTCACTAGCATTGGTAATTCTTTGATTGATTTTGTCTAATTAACGCAAAATAAAGGGAATTTGTATACTGACAAAAAAAAAGGGGCTAATTGCCCCTTTTTACTATTATTCGATAAAAGTAATTCCTTATTGACGAAATACGTAAGCATTGGCTCCCGAAAGAAAACTTACACGGGCTAACTGTGATTTTGCTTTTTTAGAATTCTCACACCCAATGGCCGCCACAATGATTAATTTACCTTCGGTGGGTTCAGGGTTGAGAATGTGGGCGTTTTCGTATCCGTTACGCTGCAATTTTTGTTCAAGTTTACGAGCGTTTTCAATGTTTGAAAACCCACCAGCAATCACCAAAAAGTCAGATTTCTCGTCTGATTTATATGAAATTGGTGCGGCTACCTTGGTGATAGGTGTTTCTATAACTTCTTTTTTTACGGCAATGGTTTCTTTCACTTCTATGGGCGTAACTGCTACGGCAGGAACCGATTCTTTAGGCGTTAAATCCTCATTTTCAACGGGTAACGTCGCTATCTCTTTTGGGACTGAGTGCTGTTTTTTAACGCTGTTAGATTTTATATCAGTTGAAAACCACGCCTTCACGGCAGGTACAAGGTCAAAGGGATTGAGGCTTGACTTTAAACTTTCGGAAGGCAACTGGGTAATTCCCGCTACCAACGCGCAACCTGCAATCAAAAGACCTCCTATGTACATTCCAACGCGTGAACGACGACGACGGGGCAACTCATACGTCAACTCCTTAGCCGCACGGTCCGTCTCAATCCAGTTGTAGGCATCCGCAGTTTCGGCAATTTTCAACGTTGGGTCTACCTGATTAACATGAATAGATTTCAAACCATAGCTCTCGGCGTAAAAATTAACCAAGGTCAAAGGCTCAAATTGAAGTTTACCTTCCTCATTATTGGCCAGACTTCCAATGCCCTCCAACATAAAACTACCATTCTCCTGAATGGACTGTTTGATGTCTTCCACAAATTTCCGAATTCGTTTCTGTGCTTCTTCGCGGGAGATTTGCTCGTTGATGGTCAGGTAATGCGCCAATAATCCATCGTCCAATTTGAGCGCTTCGTTAAAGGCTACCCTTTTTTGGGGTGCGTGGTAAAGTGCATTTTGCTCGCTGTAAAAAGCGTGGCTAAAGTACACTAAAAACCCGCCTAGGTCAGGCAGAACAACACAGTCGTGTTCGAAAAGCAATTTTCGGGTATAATCCAATACCGATATCATATCTTTCATCAAACCGTTTATGGGGAATTGGGTACTAAGGTACACATTCAAAAAAAAAAAAGCAATAGTCCGAAGACGATTGCTTTTTAAATTAAAAGAGAAAGATGGCTAATTGCTTCTTATAGAACACTCTGACGCATCTGCCATTATAAAAGTTTTTTTATCTCAGAACTGGAGCGATAATCCAGCTAAGAAATTAAGGCCCTGTTGCGGATAATACAAATACCGCTCGTAGCTTTTGCCCAGTAAATTGTTGACCGAGGCAAAGATTGAAAAGTTGCGCGTCAGCAGATAATCCACCTTCAAATTCAAATCCACAATGGGTTTCAAGGCTACAGTTTTTCCCGTTAGGAAGTTCCGATTTTTGATTCCGCCGATATAATAGGCGTCGATGGTTGCGAACATTTTTTTGCTGAAAACAAAGTGGTTATTCCACGTCACCGTGGTCGTTGGACGCCCCCAGGGCTGTTCGAGACGTTTGACCCCGTAATCATAAAAATCACCGCGCAGGGTAGAACGAACAATGTTTTGGTATTGGTAGCCTACCTGGGCCGAAACCGTCAGCACGTTGATGTAGTCGGCATCATACACGACGGCAAACTTTGTCGAATCAAGCCAATCGTTGTTGAATCCGTAAAAATTCTTAAACAACGCGTAAGATACTTTTCCTTCAAACTGAAACGACGGCCCCACTTCTCCTTTTAACCCACCGTAGATGTCTCGGCTTCGTTCGGTATTGGCTATGATCACATTGGGGGCTAACCAACGGTTTTCGCCCAATAATGAGCGGAGCGTGTTACGGGTCATATCTCCCCCGTAACCCGCGAAGATGTGTACTCCGTTGAAAGGAACGGCATCTACTTCCAATTGTGGGAACCCGACGGTACGGTTAATTTTAAGTCGGTCGTCGGTTTCGTTGACGGCTTTGAATGCCGCCGTTACCGTGAACGCATTATAGGCAAATTTGAACGCAGGCTTGATGCTGAACATGTTACGCTTAAAAGTTTCGGCATCGACCCGCTGCGAAACAAAGGCATCGGCGTTCAGCAGCGCAAAGATGTTTTCTGTAATCGGAATAGAACCCGAAAAATTGGTTCCCCAGTCGGTTTCGCCCGCATTGTAGCGGTCACTCAAACGATACAAAGAGGTTTTGAGGGCATAGTCAATGAATTTATTGTTGTCAATATTTTCAAATCCAACCTGAAGACCAAAGGTGTTGAGCGTTTGACGTATGTTTGCCTTTTGAACTTCGGCGTTGGGTTGGTTGCGGTTTGCGTAGAAATAATAATTGTCGCGGTCATAAAAAAGCGTCCCCCCCAACTTAAAAGTACTACCCAAATACTGCCCGTTGATTTTCAAGCGGTTCTCACTATTGGCCGAATTTTTCCCGTCTACGGGTCCAGTTTGATTAGAAAGATGTTTAAAGTGAACATCATACCCTAAGTCTTCGGTATGGCCCCCCATGAATCCTTCGCCGTACACCTTACCGTAATTGCCCCCGCCGAGTTTTACGTAATTTTGCAGGTTACCGTCTTCTTCGGGTTTCTCATTTCCGTTGACGGGCAACACATTGGGGGTCATCTTTGGGGCACCAAGGGTAAGTTTGGGCGCGCGAAATTCATAATTTAACTTTCGGTCGTCGTCCTCGTTGGTAAACGGCTGTAATTTATTGTACAGGCGGTTGGCCGGTGGCAATTCAATTTTTTTCTTTTTCTCAACTTCAAACGTCTGACTGTCAATCTCTCCCGTTGGTTTTTGGGCCAAAACGTCTTGGGAAAGAAGGGTATATAGTGACTGGCTGACTAAGAGCGATACGAGTATTTTTTTCATCGTTTGTCCGTTTCGATTGGGTTATCCGTTTCCTATATGTGCGGTGTGGGTTATTGTAATGCGGCCAATTTTGCCTTGGCCAGTTCGAGGGCCTGGGCATCATCGGTGTTTTCAATCACTGATTGAAGCGTAGCTTTGGCCTGATCGGGGTCTTTCAATCCCACATATACATCGGCCAATAAGATAAAGGCCCTTACCCGCCACTTTTCATAGTCGGCAAATTGCTTATTCAATTCCATCACCGACGCCTGTGCTTCTTTGTATTTTTGCTGGCGATATAAGGCGTCGGAGGCCCAATACTTCGCTTCTGCCCCGAACTCATCCTTGGAAACCGCCAGAATTTTCTTCAATTCGGCATCGGCGGTCTTGTAGTCTTCTTTTTCGATGTACACTTTCGCGGTTTGCATTTGGGCTTTTTTGGTTGAACCTGGAATGACGTCTCCCGCGTTAATCACCTCACGGGCAAAATACAGGGTCGAATCGTATTTCTTCATCACAAAGTAGGTATCCATCAATCGCATCAATCCCGTTACCCGGTCGGTTTTACTGTCCGACTGCGCAAACACGACGTAATAATTACGCACGGCATTGGGATAATTTCCCTGTTGGTTTTCAATATCTCCCGCCCGTAACGCCGCTTTGGGGGTAAACCGCTCGTCTGATTCCCCAATGACCATGTTAAACAGTTTGATGGCATTGGGAAAATCATTGGAACGGTAAAAACTTTCTCCCGCCAAATACCGTGCTTCCGTGGCCGAGCCGCTATTGGGATAATCCCGGATAAAACTTTGCAGGGCTTTGAGCGCTTGGGGATACTTACCGTCGGCGTACAATCCTTTGGCAGTTTCAAATTCCAATTTTTCGGTTTCGGTACTTTGCGGATTTTTGCGTTTGTAATCAGAAAGTACATCCGACATTTCCTCGGTCCGTCCCGCATTTTCGAGCGTAGATTGAAGTCCCAACAAGGCTTCTTTGGCCGCTGGAGCGTCTGAATACTCACTCAAAATACGTTTATAATCGCGCACAGCCTCTTCGTACACCTGAATGTTATTGTAGGCCAACGCCCGTTTCAAAAGCGAAGGCGGAATCAGGTAGCTACGTGGTTTGTCTTTGATCAGGCGGCTGTAAGCACGAATGGCAGCTTGGTAGTTTGCCCGTTCCATGTCAATGTTGGCCGATTGAAAAAGGGCATCATCGGCGTACCGCGACGTTGGGAATTGGGCAATCACCTTATCGAATTGAGCCTTGGCTTCTACGTCTTTTTCCTGATACGTTAGAATCAAACCTTTCTGATACAGGGCATAATCGCGGTCTAAACGGCCTTCACTGAGCGCTTTATCGTACATGGCCATGGCCTGTGCGTAGTTCTTATCCGTCAGGTAAGAATCCGCGATTCGAATCGTGGCGTCTTCGAGGGTCTGGGGGTCGCCGACGGTTTTTCCTTTGGCAACGTATTGCTGGAAATTAGTCAGGGCAGATTTATAGTCTTTGGTGTTGTAATAAGCGTACCCTAACGAATAAAGGCTACGAATGCCATAAGGAGAACCCGAACTGCCACGAACCAATTGCTGATAAATGGGAATGGCTTCGCCATAACGATTCATGGCCGAAAAAGCCTCCCCTTTTTGAAAATTAGCGGCTTGTTCAATGTCACGGTCGAGGGGATATTTAAGGGATTTATCGAAGTTAACGATGGATTGGGCATAGCGCTCGGCGTTAAAGTCGGCAATACCCAAATTCATGGTTTGACGCTGATAAGCGGCTTTGGTTGCCTCGTCCAATTTCTTCAGTTTCTCAATGTACGCCACCGCCGCCGCACTGTTGTTGGATTTGGTCAGCGACAAAATGGACAGCTTAGTGGCTTCTTCTTCAAAGCTACTATTGGGGTATTTTTTCAGAAACTCCTGTAATTCAGTAAAAGCGGCCGAATGGTTATTCAGTTCAAGCTGCACTTTGGCGTGGTTGAAGGTCGATTCTTCCTGAATGTTTTTATTGAACGCCAATTTGGATGAATTATCCAGCGCCGTCAACGCCGCCTGCGGATTTTTGTTTTGTAAATGACTGATTCCGATGACGTAAGATGCAAACTGACCCGTCGTATCTTTCCGGGTCGAAACGCTTTTTAACTGGTCAATGGCACCCGTATAGTTGCCCGTACGAAAAAGGGAATGACCATACCGAAACTGAACTGGCGCGGGGGCTGCGGTTTCTCGTCCTTTCAATTGCGAATACAAGGCGTAATTTTTGGCAGCTTCTGCATAATTGCCTTTCCCATAATACACCTCGGCGGTGTAAAGTGCCACGTCGTTGAGTTTGACCCCTCCCCCTTGCTGACGGCGCAGCAACGGCTCCGAATAAGCAATGAGTTCGTCATAACGCTCCGCTTGGTACAGCGAAGCCACAATCCAGTTGGGAATATCAGCTTTGAACTGCGGATTTGTCTCGATGCTTTTGAAACTACGATACGCATCCATGTACTTCCCGTTTTGGTATTGAATCACCCCCGCATAATACGACGAAGGGGCAAAATAATCGCTCGTAGGGTCGCGTTGTACTTCGGCAAAGTACTGCAAGGCCGCATTGTATTGTTTTAAACTGTAATACGACAGGCCCAACTTATAGCGGGTTTCGGCGGCGGCGTAGTAATTGGCACTGCGTTCGAGTGCTTTTGTCAGGTAGGTAACGGCGTTTGAATAATCGCCCCGGTCAAAGTAGTATTTCCCTAAATCGCTGTAAATCACCGCCGCTTTGGGATGCTCGGGGTGGTTTCGCACAAAACGATCCACGGCCAACTCTGCTTCTGGGGCATCGGCATACAATGCGCACAAGGTCGTGTAATATTCGGCATTTACGGCCGTGTAGTCGTTGGTATTGAGCAACGCGGGCCGTTTCTCTAAATAATACCTGAACTCTTGTTTGGCGGCCGAATAATTTGATTTTTCGAATAGCTCTACGCCATTACGATAATGTACGTCGGCCTCGGTATATCCGAGGGTATTTTGGGCATTTACCCGGATAAATAAAAGGAAACAAATGGATAGTGGAAGAACGCTGCGTCTTAAAAGCATGATGAGGGAATTAGGTTTCTTCAGTTACGCAATACTAATAAGTTATTCTGATAATTTTGCCAAAGAACGAAAAACCACGCGTAAAACGTATACAATGGCCGTTTTATCTACCAGCGTTGGGGCCAAAAACAAACCCAAATTTGGGTCGATAATGAATCGTTTTACACCCGCGTAGCGCAGGGGCAACTTATCCGTCCAAATATTTCTATTTCTGAGAAAAGAACTTACACCCCACTATATAATGCCCTGGAAAAATCCGCCACCAACCAATGAGTGTTACCAGCCATCGAAACCTTCCTAAGGGCGTTAACTCTAGCTGGGAGGAATACCCTCTGATAAAATGCTTAAAACAATTTCAGGCCACAAATTTCAATAAAAACTTGTTTTTTTAGATGAGAGGCTGTATTTTTGCACTCCTTTTGTAGAAATCAAGACAATATATATTTTACAATAAACCAATGGCAAATCATAAGTCAGCATTAAAGAGAATTCGGGCCAACGAAACAAAACGCCTTAGAAACCGTTACCAACACAAAACAACCCGTACCATGGTTCGCAAACTGCGCGATACCAAAGACCAGGTTGTGGCATCAGAACTTTACAAAACGGTGTCATCTATGTTGGATAAATTAGCGAAGAAAAACATCATTCATAAAAACAAAGCAGGTAACCTCAAATCGAAGTTAGCAAGATACGTAAACGGTCTTGCAGCCACTGCTTAGTTCTTTTTTGTTTTATAAAAACCTTCAAAGCGAGTAGTTTTGAAGGTTTTTTTGTATTTATGCAAAATTAACTATTGAATCTAATCGTTGTATAACCTGAAACCACTGTAAAATTCCATGAAAAACTTGAGTGCAACATTGGGTATGGCGTTGTTGAGTGTGACCACTGCCCTGGCCCAAAAACCCACCATTGAGTTTAATGCCCGCGGTATCCTTGCGCTGTCTGACGGCGACATGGCCGCCTCGGCAAGTGTAGACGGCAAACTATTGAAACAAGTTGGCGTAAAAGATGCATTGACGGTTTATCCCCTCCCGCTCAAACTAGGTCAGGATATAGGCTCATCGCCCGTGCCTAACTCCGCTTTTGGATGGACCCGCAACGCCACCATTACTTCGGATGGTCGGTATGCGTACGTGATTGAATCGCGGGCGCAGACGACCGACAGTTTAAAAACCGTCAAAAGTATTGCTGAGTTGCCCTCTGGCATTAACATGTACATCGTGGACATCTCAAACTTGGCCAAACCTTCGGCCCGCAAAGTGCCCGTCGGTAAAAATCCAACGGCCGTTGATATGCTGGGCAGCAACCTTCTGATTACTTCGGAAGAAACCGGTAAAGAATTACGATTATTTGAAATCGGTGCGGGCGGCCTTCCTACCCGGAACGTGCCCATCGCGTTGAACCTCCAAAATGCCCGGGCAACGGACGTTACGTGGCACCCCGACGGCGAATTTGTGGCCATTACGGTCGAAGAGACCAAAGAAATCTGGCTTTTCAAGGCCAAGCGTAATGCGCAAAACAAAATTGCTACGTTTGAGCCCTTCGGTACTCCCGCAAAAATTACGGGGAAACCCGGCCCTGGTGCGTTTACGCCCGATGGCACCTTATTTATTGTTTCAGATTTGAAGGATGGCTCAGCCGCCAGCGAGTTGACGGCCATTCAGTTCAATACAACCGCCGAAGACCCAAAAACCGCCGAGCATAAAGTCCTCGGTTCAACGGCCGTAGGAATCGGCGCTGAAAGCTTTAGCATCAGCCCCGACGGAACCACCATCGTAACAGCCAACAAAAATGCTTCGGCTCAACCTTGGGAAGGCAGCGTTGGCAAAGCAACCCTTTCGTTGTTAACCTTGGCAAAAGACGGTAAAATGGCAAAAGTAGCCGATTATGACTTGGACGGCATTGCCCCTGAGAGCGTTATTTTTGATAAAACAGGCGATAACCTAGCCGTTTCGTTATACGAATATTTTGACTACGGCAATCGTGATGGTGGAATTGAGTTTTTTAAAGTCACCAAAGGAGGAACCCCTGCCCTGACCAAACAACTCGCCAAAATCAGCGCCCCTAAAGGTTGCTATACCGTAAAAATCATTCCTTAATCAAGGATATTAAAACCCTAATAGGGAAGTCGTTTCTTGATGAAGCGGCTTCCCTTTCTTATTTTTGCCCATTCTCATCCCCTTTTTTCCATGACATTACAACAAATACAGGAAGCCACCGAATTTCTTCAGCAACATACGCAACACTTTACGCCAACCACCGGAATCATCTTGGGTACGGGTTTGGGGGCTTTGGTACAAGACATTGACATTGCGTACAGTATTGACTACGACAACATTCCTCATTTTCCCGTCTCAACCGTCGAATCGCACAAAGGGCGTTTACTCTTTGGGACGCTGGTCGGGAAGAAAGTAATTTGTATGCAGGGGCGCTTTCACTATTACGAAGGCTATTCCATGCAACAAGTGACGTTTCCCATCAGGGTCATGAAATTGTTAGGAATCCAGCAATTAATCGTTTCAAATGCCGCGGGGGGACTTAATGAAAACTATCAGGTAAGCGACTTGATGATCATCAACAACCATATCAGCCTATTCTTGCCTGAAAATCCGCTCATTGGCCCCAATCTTTCCACCCTCGGTGACCGCTTTCCCGACATGAGTGAACCCTACGAAACGACGTTGGTTGAGAAAGCACTCCAAATTGCCCAAGCCAACGGAATCCGTGCACACGCAGGCGTGTATGTTAGTGTAACGGGTCCACAACTAGAAACCAAAGCCGAGTACCGGATGCTGCGATTACTGGGAGCAGATGCCGTAGGAATGAGCACCGTACCAGAAGTGATCGTGGCCCGCCACATGGATTTACCAGTGGTTGGCATTTCAGTCATTACGGATATGTGCATTCCTGAACAACTTGAAAAAGCCGAAATTCAGAAGATATTGGCCGCCGCTTACAAAGCCGAACCCTACATGACCTTCATCATCAAAGAATTAATTCACGCCTGATATTTTACCGTCCAAAAACATATTTGTATTTAAAACACCCTGCCCGTTTTGACTGAAAAAACCTCTAAAGTCTCATTTTGAGACAATCAAAAGGCATTGGTTTAATTTTTACGAATTTTTATCGTTTTTTTTGGCCACTTCTTGCATTTTTAAAAAATATCATTTTATCTTTACACCCAAGTTCGATGTAAAAGGGACAAAAGAAAATTTAACAATACGTAATATTGAGAGAACGTTTTACTACAGTCATGAATTTAAGTGTGTCGAGGTTTAGTACAGTAGTTATACTTATCATAGTAGCTGCACTTTCTCGGATAGTACCCCATCCGTTCAATTTTACTCCTATCGGAGCAATTGCCCTATTTGGTGCTGCACAGTTTAATCGCAAATTATTTGCATTCATGATACCGGCCGCTGCCATGCTATTGAGCGACACCCTGCTTGGTAACCCATCTCTCCCAACCTACCTTTCTTTTGCACTTATTACCGTTTTTGGTATAGTTTACTTAAAAAAAGTGACCGTTAGCCGCCTGTTTGTTTCAAGTTTGGTTGCTTCCGTTTCGTTCTTTTTAATAACAAACTTATTTGTTTGGTTCGGGGGTAGCATGTATCCACAAACGGGGCAGGGATTAATTGCCTGTTACACCGCAGGATTGGCCTTTTACCAACAAACCTTATTTGGTAATTTGTTTCTGAACACAATCATGGGAGACTTATTTTATACTTCCTTGCTCTTTGGCTCATTTTATCAAATCAATAAAATTGCTTTCAAGCCCACCGTGGCATAAAAATATTTGTTTTCATGGCTGTTAATAGGTAGACAAATAGCTCCGATCTTCGGAGCTATTTTCTTTTGCCCTGTAGCCCTCCCGAGTGTAAAACCACAACGACATCTCCTTGGTTAAAATAGCCTTTTCGCACCAAGTCCACGACCCCATACATCATCTTTCCCGTATAAACCTGCTCTAAGGGTATGGTGGTTTCCTGCTCAAAGTCGTCGATGAACTGGTTAAGTTCTTCGGTTTCTTTTCCGTACCCCCCAAAATGATAGTCCGTAAAAATCTCCCACGTTTTGTCGTATAGCGGAACAAATGCCGCTAGGTGTTCCTCTACGTCTCGCTTTTCAATTTTCAAACTTGAAAAAACCAGTACTTTAGCCGATACGGCGGCCGATAGCAATCCCGCCGAGGTTCCGCCCGTCCCAAAAGCCGTACACAAATAATCAATCGGGGCGAAAAGTTGGGACTGAATCTCTGCTACCGCTTCTCCTACTCCTTTTATTGCCAATTGATTGGAGCCGCCTTCGGGAAGGATGTACGCATCAACCCCTAAATGCTTCACCAACCGCTCTTTGTCCCGGTACTCGGTCCGGCTGACAAATTGCAGTTGCATTCCGCATAGAGACGCAAATTGTAAGGTTTGGTTTGAGTCGGCATGAAGTTCGTCGCCCCTGATAATCCCTAGCGTTTCAAAACCCATGGCCTGACCCGCCGCCGCAACGGCCGCAATGTGATTGGAATAAGCACCGCCAAAAGTTACAAGCCGCTTAAAGCCCCGTCTTTCTGCTTCCAGAAGGTTGTATTTTAGCTTACGCCACTTATTCCCCGATACGAATGGATGCAGCAAATCATCTCTTTTTATATACACCTTCACCCCACGCTCGATGAATAAAGGCAATTGAACGATTTGAAGGGGAGATTGGGCGGCATTTTCCCAAAATCTATCTACTCTACTCACAATAACATTTGGTTTTATGTACATTTGTTTGTTCCAAACGCAAGTTTTAACACTTTTCACTCATCATAATATACTCATGAAAAAAATATTTTCAACCCTGCTCTTTTTTGGGGTCATGCTCAATGTATCGGCACAGGATACCCCTACCGCCGACGCCATCATTGATAAGTACCTTGCGGCCATTGGCGGCAAAGACGCCATCGCTAAAATCGAGGACCTGACCATCGGAACCGCCGCCGAAACCCAACGCGGCACCATGGAATCTGAAATCAAGGTCAAGAAACCCAACAAATTCTCATCGGTCAGGTACATGATGGGCAACGAGGTAATGCGTTCCACCAGCGACGGGGCAAAGGTCGAAACCGTGCAGGGATTTGGCGGCAATACAAACAATCGGGTAGCCGAGGGCAAAGATGCCATCGCCCAGATTTTACAAAATGTTCCCTTTCCTGAATTGCTTTATGCAGAATATGGCATTATAAAAACAGTTGCTGGCAAAGAAGCCGTAAATGGCAAAGACGCGTGGAAAGTAGACTTTGAAATCCCTGAAGGAAGAAAATGGAGCGAATTCTTTGACGTTGAAAGTGGCTTAAAAGTAAAAAGAATGGCCAATATGGAAGGAATGAGAGGCGGTGGCCAACGCCCACAAGGACAACCAGGCGGGCAAGGAACCGGTCAAGGACAAGCACCCGGCGCTCAAGACGGGCAGCGACCTGGGGGCGGGCAGCGCGGTATGGGCGGCGGCATGATGAATGTTACATTCAGTAATTACAAAGAAATTAAGGATGGCAACGGGGTAAAAATTCCGTACACCCGCGAACAGGGCAACGGGCAATTCTCGTCGAAAGAGGAAGTGCAATCCGTAAAAATCAACAAAGGCATCAAAGAAAGCAATTTTGTAATCAAATAGGCCTTATCAAAAACGAAAGGGCGCTGGATTCTGGAAAATACATTCCAAACTCCAACGCCCTTTTTCTATTATCGTTTTCCTATTCTTTCTTAAAATGCAAGGTATTGATTCGGTAGTCTTTTTCGGTGACTCTCATCAGAATATATACCTGAAATTTACTTCCATTGACCGCCTGATAAGTTGCAGTGCAATAACGCACTTTCGAAGCCGTACCTTGAAAACCATACTTAAAGTCCTTTGGGGGATATTTTTTAAAGAAATTTTTCAGAATCAGTTCCGCTTGCTCCTCACCTACCCGACGGAAATCCACCCGTTCGGCATCAATCACTAATTCTAGGCTGCGCTCAAAGTGATCCGCCAACGTATGGGCATTCCCGGTTTTGATTGAGCCTTTGATTAGCTCGGCAATTTCCGCCTCTCGATTCCCGATTGACGTAAATCCACACATTGTACCTCCAATGAGTAGCACCAAAAATATATTTCTGAAGATTTTCATAATGAATGAGCCATTTGAGTTTGATTTCAGGTAGTAGTTGGCTAAAATTGTGCCAAACTCAAATTCAATATCAAAAAAAGCATCAACGCAAAATGTCCATGCATAAAACAATCCTTTCGTCCGACCAAACGATCCAAAAAATCAAACGCATCGCTTTTGAGATTTATGAAAAAAATTTCGAGGAAGAAAGCGTCGTCTTAGCAGGGATCAAGGGAGAAGGATACGAAATGGCGCGGTTGTTGGAAGTTTTCTTAAAAGAAATATCCCAATTGAAGGTTCATCTTATGCAAATTGACCTCAATAAAGACCATCCACACACCAGCCCCGTTCAGTTTGATTTAGATAAACAACTCCTGAGCAGAAAGGTCATCATTGTAGTCGACGATGTGCTGAATACGGGGCGCACACTAGCTTACAGCCTTTCGCCCTTTCTTGGGGTATCTTTAAAACGCCTTCAAGTAGCCGTGATGGTCAATCGGGCGCATCATTCTTTCCCGATTTTTGCCGATTATGTGGGCTATGCGATGAGTACTACCCTGAACGAACACATACACGTAAAACTCACTGGCGACGAAATCGGGGTTTATTTAAGCTAAGCTTTCATTCACTTTCGGGGGAATTTTTTCTTTTCCCCGAAAGTGATGTTTTTTTAAAATTGCTGAATTTTAGACCGTTCTCAATTAGGCTTCCCTTTAAAGGGTTAAGATATTAAATATCAGTACTTTGCATCAAAAAATAATCCCCGAATATGCGCGTATTTGGCATAATTCGGGGATTTTCGTATTTTAGTTGTGCTAACAAACCTA
>NZ_QPIW01000027.1 GCF_003339505.1 Runella aurantiaca | reverse complement strand
AGTGGATAGCTAATTTGTTTGAATCTCTCTTTCGTACAGCGAAAAAAGAAAAGAGAAGGCTGGACAAAAACACGATTAGACCATCGCCCAAAGATATTTTAATGGCTTAGCCTGACGGCTATGGTGAAAACACCGCCACTTCAAAATCGCAACAAGAGATAAAAATTTATTTTGCCACTTCTTTCACGTCAGGAAGCAGATTTTTCTGTTTCAGAATACGTTCAAAAAGTCGAAGGTCATGTTCTGAATTAAAAACGGAGTGCGGAAAATGTAAAAACTGACCGCGTGCCATCATTAAAATATACGCGTCTTTGGTTCTATAGGCGCTCTTAATTTGCTCCCACTGCATAATTCCGCCTTCTTTTGGGTTGGTTTTTACCAAAATTTGGCGGCTATCAATCTCGTACAAGTACTTATCAAACAACTGCTTATATTGCTCTAACTGCGTAACGCCCGTGAATTGTACCCACCAAAAACCTACGTACAACAACGCACCTAGGATAATGACAATATAAGCCCAAATGTTTGGGTAAACGCCCGTAATTCCCAAGATAGCATTCACTAAAAGTAAGCCTAAAGGTACAAGCGTCCACATTTTTTGTTGCTCCCACAATTGGCCCATTGCAATGTTGACGTACTTCTTTTTATCCAACGCAAATTTTTTGGTCTTCACCGCCAACGGTGAAGTAGGCATTTGATAGACAGGCTGATGTTTGTTTACCGGAACTTTTGCCATCGATGTTTTTTTGTTAACTGATTATTAAATTGTGGTCGCCGTAGCAACGGTTCGCCGTTGTCACAGCTATTTGTCGTTTTTATTGCGAACTTTACTCCGTTGAAATGAATACCCTTCAAATTGATTTTATTTGAATCAACGCACAAAATTAGAAAATAAAATGAAACCCATTGTCTTTTTATTGTTTGCAACCATCACAACTATTCACGCCCAAACGGCCGCCGATTCGGTTGCCCTCTTTAATACAAAATGGGATATTCAGGAAATTGACCGAGGGATAAAATGGCGTAAAACGCATTTCAACGAAAAACAGCTTTTCAACGCCAACCAAAGCATTAATATTTTAGAAATACCGGTCAAAAGTCGAAAACATGGTTGGGCCATCGTCACCGCCGATTCTTTAGACAAAAAGAACAAAGCCAAAGGCCAATTACGCCCTACGAGTACCTTAGCCATGGAAAACCAAGCCCTGCTTGCCATCAACGGGGGCTTTTTTGACGTAAAAAATGGAGGTTCGGTTGATTTTATAAAGGTGAACGGAAAGGTAGTGGATACCACCCGTTTGGGCATTGGCAACAAAGCCGCTTTTCACGGGCAAGCCGCCATCGTAATCCACCGAAATAAATTACGTATCCTCAAAGGAACATCGAGCGTGGGCTGGGAATATACACTTCCGTACCAAAATGTGATGCTTTCGGGGCCTTTATTGCGGTTGAACGGCACCGATGAAGTACTCCCTAAGAATGCCTTTAACGACAATCGCCATCCCAGAAGCTGCGCCTGCATTACCGACAAAAAGAAAGTATTGCTGATTACGGTAGATGGGCGCTCGGCGGAGTCTTACGGAATGAATTTGGCAGAGCTTACTTTTTTGGCCCGTCAACTCGGCTGCCGCGACGCCCTCAACCTCGACGGCGGCGGCTCCACTACTTTATGGATTGAAGGCAAAGGCGTGGTAAACTATCCTAGCGACAACAAAAAGTTTGACCACGAAGGCGAACGAGCCGTTAGTAATGCGTTGGTAGTGAAGCGGAAGTAAGCACGTGGCTAGTTTTATAAGTAATAAACCAGCTGTTTATTACTTATAAAACTTAACGATACGTAAATATTATTTCACCCGATTAAAAACAAACAAGTCTACAAATACCCATTTGCCGCCTTCTTGTTTGCCGCGTTGGATGACAAGTTGGTTTTCGCTGCGTTTTTCGTAAATAATCCGCACCGAGCCGTCTTGTTTTTCAAAAAGCGCCTGACCCTTTTTGGCCTCTATAAAACTATAACGGTCCGAAATCTCTTTTTCCTCCAACGCAATCAGGCCTGGTTTGAAGTGTTTAACCAAGACAATGGGACCATTGGCGGTTTGTTCAAAAACCAACATTTCGTACATCGTAACTTTGTCTTCCTTCATCATCCGCATAAAACCCGTCAGATTGTCGCCCGCAGGAGCCGCCCAAAAGGCTTCAATCGGCCCGCCATTGAAGTTTCCTAGCCAATGCCCCTGCATAAAGGCCACGTCTTGTAAAGAGGCCGTTTTGGATTGCGAATAGCCAGAAAATTGAAAAAGAGTTACCAAAATAAAAATAAAAGATTTGGTACGGATGCGTGTCAAAGAGATCATTTAAGTAATGTGACTTTTAGTGGTTAAATTGCTTCTATAAGACGACCAACGCTAAAAATTACTTTTAACTTTACGGCAAACTACTGCCTTATGAATAAATCCTATTGTGCTTTCGTCCTACTTATAATGCTCTTTTCGGCCACCGTCCAAGCCCAGCAAGCCAAAGAAATCAGGCGTTTTCAATTGAAAGAAGTAAAACAGGGCGTAGCCGTGGATGCCGTTCATTTTTACGTTATCAACAACAGTTCCATTACCAAACATACCAAAACCGACGGGAAACAGGTAGCTTATTGGAAAGACACAACGGGGATATTCAAGCACCTCAACAGCGGTATCATTATCGGCAACAAACTCTACTGCGCCAACTCCAATTACCCCGACAAACCCATGGCCAGCTCCATTGAAATATTTGACGCGGCCACGCTTCGGCACATGGATACCCACAGTTTTGGGTTGTTTCCTGGCTCGGCCACGTGGATTGATTTTCATCAGGGGCATTGGTGGGTGGCGTTTGGCAACTATTCTGATAAAAACATGGACGGCGGTCGCGACAATCGGTGGACGACTTTGGTCAAATTCACGACGCAATGGCAGCAAGTGGAGTCGTGGGCATTTCCGCAAGAGGTGTTAACCTCATTTGCCCCCAAAAGTACGTCGGGCGGCGCGTGGGGGAAAGACGGGCTGTTGTATTGTACGGGCCACGACAAGCCCGAAATTTACGTCCTTCAACTGCCCAAACGCGGGCCTGCCCTGCGTTATCTGAAAACCATCCCTACCATCAGCGAAGGACAAGCATTTGCTTTTGACCATAGCGTTAAAAATGCCGTTATTTTCTATGGGATTACCCGAAATGACAATTATGTAGTGGTGTCGAAGGTTGAATAAACTGACTCAGTAGTAAATTCCATACAGTCGAAAGCCGTTTTTGGTGTTGATTTCAAGGGTGGGGAAAGGGAGCTTTATCATAAACATACTTTGGAATACCTGATTTAGGAATCGGTTCTTCGTTTTGATTTTTGTCCAATCAATGTCTAATGAAAACAAAAATTGACGGTAGCGTTGGGTAGGCGGAATCACTACATTGCCCCATTTCTTTATATTTTCAAATTCTCCGAACATACCATTGGCACCATAGCCCACCGCCACGTTGAGCCAATCGGGAATGCGTTCCGAACGGATAATGCGATTGAGGCCAATGCTGAACCAGTAAGTGTGGGCATTGTAATCCTGTAGAATCTGCCCAGCAAAGGTTGTTCCTAAGTAGCCGTTGGCTTGTTTGGAATAAGGAGAGCGTCGAAAACTGAATTTGTACTTCATGATTTGTTCGTCGAATAGCAATTCTTGCCCAATGACCATCCCGCTGCCTACGGCGTTGGCGGCCATATCGCTCCACGAAAAGCCCCAACCTTCGTAAAAACCATCCACAATCTCAATCGGCGACTGCAACAAAAAGCCCAGCGTGCCGCCATACAGCAACGCCTTTTTCTTAGAAGCTCCCGACCACCGTAGGGCTTTGTAACCCACGTAACTTTCCAAATACGCCCCGTAAGCATGACCGAATTTATCCACTTGCAGGTAGCCTTTACCATCGGCATAAAATTCAAATGGCACGCGTTTTTCGTCTTTATACCAAATAAAATTCAGGTAAGACATCGTGCCGGCATACAGCGCAGCCTCGGTAGCGACTACTGCCGCAAAGCGGCCTTTGTGAAAGGTGGGAGTGGGAGCAGGTTGAGAGGTAGTTAGAGAGTCTGTAGCCGTTTGGGCGAAGCCAATTAGACCGGTGAGCAGTGCCAATAGCAATGAGATCAATTTATTCAAAAGTGGTTTCATAAATTCGAACGAAACTTAAATCTATTGCTTTTTTACTTTACGTAATGCTTTTAATCATCATAGATTCATTTTGGTCGTCAGAAAATGATTACAATGTTTATCATGTGGACGATTGCTATTTAAGTGGCGTTAATTTACCATCAGGCAGGAACGAAAAGACAGGCCCTTCCCACGCTCCAAAATCAATTGTACCCGCCGTATCAGAAAATAGCGCCAACAATCCAACCTTGTGATACTTCTGCGTTTCAGAACTCGCAATTACCTCTGCTCCTGTATAGACGGCTAAATATTTACAAAACAATTTCCCATCATCCGCCGTCAGTTTAGAACCCTTATCTGTCTCTGCTATATTGCATGCAAATACCGTAATTTTTGCCACAAGTCCATTCAATACTGCTGTAACATTAAGGTTAGAATGCAGCAAATTTTGGGCTCCGATTTGTAATCCGCGCTCCTTTAAAACTCTTGATTGAGCACTTGCACCTCCATCAACCATCTCCGATTTTTCTTTGGTTCCTCCGTGGCACATGATAAAAAGATTGTCCAATCCACCCTGAGAACGTGCGTAGGTAGCTATCCATTGGAATATATGAGCAGTATCATTTTTTTCATTTACTTTAAAGATATTATCAGCTAAACCGGAGGGAGCGCTTCCACCGAGCCGCGTATCATGTAAAATCATGTTTTTAGCCATTGCTTTACTTAAATTAAGTTACTTTTTAAAAAATACCACGCCATACACCTGTCCTTTATCGCTGTACGTGGCTTGATGAAAAGTGGGAAAAGCACCCACCCAACCCATTTGACCGGCATACCTCGCCACTGACCGTACCCAGTCAGCTGTACCTGCTTCATTTTGGTTAATTTTTTCCAAATTGCTCTGCTTTACATCACGAAACGTCACGGAACCTGCCTTAAACAGCATCGTGCCGCACACCATCCCGCTTCCGTGGTTGGCATGATGAAAGGTAGGAATCCCCGCTGCATAACCGTGATTGGCCGCCCAGGTCATGGATTGACGGACACGCTCCTGAAAATTGTTGAGATCGACATTCCCCAATTCTGATTGTGGAATGTCTTTAAATTCAACGTATCTCTTTGGAATCAAGATTGTTCCATAGACGATCTGGCCGTTTTTTTCACCGTTTTCAAAAGTAGGAATACCTGCTCCAAAACCGTAGCGGTTTGCATAGGCCATACTTTCGCGCATTCGACCCTGTAAATCACTGACAGCCACGCCGTTGAGTTCGTTGGCGGGCACATCCCTCCAGACGGTTTCCTGGGCGATGGCTGAAAGACTGAGCAACGAAAGCATTGTAATAAAAAGAAAGGTTTTCATGATAAATGATTGAAAGTGATTAAATTAAAATTGTTCTAAAATCCCTACTTATTTTCAGCCTTTAACTCATGTAAACTGCTTATTCCCTGCACCTTATCCTTCCCGAACACTTCCGGATGCAGGTATTTTCCTTTTTCCTCACCCTGTTTTTCAACTTCTACCACTACCCGATTGGCCTCGGCGTAGGCGTCTTTGCGGATGCCGGTCACTTGCCAACTTACCTTGACGTTGGGTTTATCGGTTTTGATTTTGAAGCGATTATGATTGATTTCGTCGGCAACGATGGCCTGCGCAAACTGCCCGATACCAGTGAGCTGATAGCGAAAATCTTGGTTAAGGGCTTCAAAATAAGCGGGCATTTCGACGGTAGCATCACCGTTGGCATCGGTGGTGATGACCCCGTCGTAGATGTTTTTCATGTCGGGGCTTTCGACGAAACTGTGGTACAGGAATTTATTTTCTGGGTCTTGAGGGTGGTCAATTTTGAACGTGCCGCTGCCTTTGGTTAGGTTTCCGGTGACCGACACATTGCCAGCAAAATAACCTGCATAACGGATATTTGGCCCTAAATTGGCATCCGATGTAGCATAAATACCAAACTGATTAAGAGAACTGCCCGTGGCTACAAAATAGCCACCATAACTGTTCAAGCCATTGGCTGCTTGTGCATGGGACACAATATTAGAACGTGCATATATGCCATAAGAATTGTTCCATGTAGAGCCATCAACATCAAAATAACCACCATATCGATAAGAAGCTGCACCTGTTCCTTTTACATTGGCTTGTAATCCATAGATACTTGCACTATTTCCGGCTACGCCTGTGTAATCTAATTTAGCGCCAAAAGTACCGTTGTTTCCAGTGGTGGCAATATTGGTATACAGACCAATCACTTGAGAAGAATATGGTCCCGAAATATTGGCCTGAAAACCCGTGGCACCAACAGCCGCTACGGGGGCAGAAGTTAGATGGTCAACTTCCGACAATACGCCAACTTTATTACTGATACCTTGTCCAATCGCATAAAAATACCCGCCGTAAGAGTTTCCAGTGGCAGCTGCCCTATAATGGTTGGTCCCCGCATAAATACCATAACCATTGGAATTCTCACTTCCTTCCCGCCACGAAGTAAACATACCGCCAAAGGTAGAGGTATTGCTGCTGATATTGCTGGCATATCCCCTCACACCATATACGATACTGCCTGCACCTTGCCCATCAGCTATCCCCAATAAGCCATGTGCTTTGGTTTTAGAGGCTGAAAAACCCATCACACCAGTCGCCTCTCCTGTTTGTCCTCCATTCGAATACTGGTCTACAATTCCTGTTATGGCGGTGGTTTTGGTACCCGATGTTGGTGGTGCTACTGCCTTTAATCCCATACGCTCGGAGGCTATCGGGTAGTAAGGGCCCCACAAGGATTGAGCCGGCCCAACGCCTTCCACTAAAACCTTGGCCTGCGTTGGCGCAGTCGTTCGGGGATCGAGGGTAATGCTCTGAGCAAATACAAAGCTTCCTCCCTGCAAAAGAGGTACTAAAAGAATGAATGACAATAATTCCTTTTTCATGTTATTTATTCAAGTATTTTAGGTGGAAAAACTCGCGGCTTTCTTGGCTTTACGCATCTCAGACGCTCGGCGGCGACTTATCTCAAACTTGTGCCCGGTGTTCAATTGGGCGTAGCGTGAATATCCTTTGAGATGCATCGTATCCAGATAAGTTGTATTCACGGCGTGCGTTTTACTAAGCCGCAGAAACAAAGTTTCGGGCAAAAGTGTAAGCAGGAAAGCGATATTTCTGGACAGCAATAACCGTTGCCCGTTGGTAAAAACAACGCTGGTATAATTGCTGTCGCCTTCGAGGTAGAGGATGGTTTCTACCTCAATGGGCGTTCGGAGCGGTAGTTGATGGTACATAGATTATTGTTATTTCAAAAAGTTACTTTCCAATATTAAATGGAAACTCATGTAGGGTATTCATTTGTTATTCAACAGAAACTGCAACAGCAAGTCACTGACAATCAAAGCATTTCAAAACGAATATCTCGGCATTAATTCTTGCAGAGCTCCGTATATTCGGCCACGTGTTTAGCAAAATCTCGCCAGACGCGGTCTTTTTTACTCGCATATTTTCGAGAAAATGCGGGACAATTGGCAAATATGTTCGGGAACTCTTCTTCATAATCAGCCTTTTTCAACTTAAAAGCGGGTTGGTTGCCTACTTTTACAAAATACGACTTGTCGAGTCCGCCCGCCACCGTCATACTACCCACACCGAGGCTCGCAGACTGGCCCGCATACGCGTCGTGATAGACCTTTATTTTTTGACAAAAGGACGGGTTCACCACCTGCAAGAGTAATGTGAGAGTTTCTTTTTTGAGAACAACCACAGACTTCTCGAAATAGGCGTAACCTTTATTGATGGTTTCCATATTTACGTCAGCGTTTTGTAGTTTTCTAACGTTGGTCATCGTGGTTATGCGATTATCTAATTTGGTCATTGCGGTGGCCGGCAAATACATGATCTTAATGTCGTCGGGAAATAGCTGCGCCTTTTTACCGCTTTTTGACCTCATAGCAATTGCCTCAATCAAGCCTTTTTTACGATCTATGTCGTCTATTTCTCCTTCCATAACTGTCCCGTCGCCCAAATGAACGTAAGCGGGTTTACTGTGCGAAAACGAATCGAAACCCGGAATAAACTCCTGCCCAAAAGCGTTCGTAATGCAGGTAACGGCACAAAAAAGGCAGGTGAGTGTTTGTTTTTTCATATGAAATGTTGGTACCCTCGGTTTGAATTTGATTTATAATTAAACCCCACAGGGAAAGAACAGAAACTGTTGATGAATGGCTTAACAGATTCGTCTGATTTGCAGCCGTCTAGCCCTACCACAATCACCATCAAAAAAACAGGTACGAGAAACGAATAAATTTTTCATGATTTTAGAAGTTTAATAGCTTTGCCTCCGGCCTTTAAAATTTAAAAAAAGTTGGATAGGTGGCCGGAGGCTCGCGCTTAATATTAAGGCTTACAAATTATAACAGGGAATACTGCTGACATTAGCGGCTCTGGTTCCATTCTGATACACAGTTTCATTGTTTTTGTTAAAATATGCACCGCAAGTAGGACCTGTCTTAATAGATCCGCTCTGAAAATCAACGGTTTGCTGGTTATCGGCCTTATTGGGGTCACAGCTCGACTTGGGTAATCCGAGCCAACCTGCATCCCAGTTTGTCCTCCCCCACATTGTATATGTTTTTCCCCAAACAGCTTGAGCGCCGGTTTGACCATTGGAAATAATAGTACCAGTAACTGTTGAACCCGTTTTTGCAAAATTGTTAAATCTACTTCCTGCCGTTTGAGCATTAGATTCACTATTTACGGGTACTCCCAAGGGCCCGTCCCAGCGATTGACGGCTTTGTATTTTTTGTAGATTTCGCCATACACCCAGTTTCCTCCAACATTGATTCCCTCCGAGTTGTCGGCGGTCATAATTACGTCATTGTAGCCGCAGCCTGTACCGCAGGATTTGGGGTCGGACACTACAAAAGCAAATTTATCTTGCCCTGCATTATCATAACCGGCCATTTCGGCAGTATCCATGGAAAAGGTACCATAATCAGGATAGTAGTAAATGGCAGTTTTTCTGCCTCCAAAGGCATAATACTGCACGTAGCCTTTGCCGGCCTGGGTTTTGACAGCACCGGTGCCGTTGAAAGGTGCGTGGCCGTCTTTGTCCCAACCTATTGATTTGAATTTGGCTTCGATGGCGGTTTGGGCATCAGCGGCAGGGTCGACCGCTGTGGTTTCTTCGGTTTTGCATCCCTCCAACAGGACTACTAATGCAAACAACAAAATGGATATTTTTTTCATTGGATTATGCGTAATACCGTCGCCACGGGTGGTTTAAATGTGAAAATTCAACTATCAAAACGCATAGCCCAACGATAACTTGACGACAGGCAACAAGCCTACTTTCAGCGCTTTGTCGGGGTCAGAAAAAGTATCGGTACTGGTCACGAAACCATACGCGGGCCCAGCAGCCACATCAAACACGAAATGCCCTGACAGTATTTGGTAACCTACCAATGCCCTGAGATTGAGCAACACCACGGTTGTTTTTCCGATAAGCTGATTGTCTTTAACAGGCACAAAATTTCCCATGGCTCCCGCCGATACATAGAGTCCTTTGGGCGAGTAACTTTTACCCAAATACTGCCGATAATCCATGCCAAGGCGATACCCCCCTTTCAAAAGTCCATAGGCATAATAGCCGCCAGTGAGGATGGCCGACGATTTGGGGGCGACTCTTTTCTCTAATTCTACATCAATACCGCCTACCACTAAACGCATGAAATTTAGTTTAACGACCGTCCCTACTTGTGGGGGCTGATCGACGGGTGCCATTACCACCGTGCGGCTGCTTTGGTACTTATCATATTCCGATTGCGATGGAATGGGATTCGCGGGAGGCTGTTGGGCAGGAACTGTTTTCAGGCTCTCGTATGTCGTTTGTGCGGCCGGCTTGGCGGTCGTTGCAGGAGCTTTCTGGGTAGTGGCAGGAATACCCTTTTTTTGTTGAGCAAGGACCATTGTGCTTAGCAGGAGTAAAGCAGATAGTAACAGTTTCATTATTAAAGGGGAAAAAGGATGATTACTTTATTTAACCCTGACTGATTCATATCATCAATGCAGGAGAGTCTACCGGCAATTGATTCGTAAATATCAATTGCCAGTTACCCTAAGTCGTAAACTTGCCTGCGTCGGGAAACACTTTTTACAAAAAACAAAGTGATTAACCCATTTCCCTCGGCAGTAAAGTGGATTTGGAAGATCCAATGCACAAGTGCTTACTGCACCGCCCCACTGATGCCCGCGTGATACACCGTACCATCTTTGGCCACTACGCAGGGCGAAGAATGATCAATGGTACGGCCGGTATCGTATTCCCATTTTTTAGCACCCGTAGCGGCATCATAGGCATATAGTTTCTTGCCGATGGCTTGGTAAACCAGCCCCGTTGCAACGACCGGCCCGGAAAGAATCAAATTGCCGACCTCGGGTTTAGCTTCCCATTTTTTGGTACCCAAAGCGGCATCCACCGCATAAAGCGTGCCCCCAGCACCGATATAGACAATGCCGCCAGCCACCATGGGTGACGAATAATCGGGGCCGCCATCGGGGGTTCTAAATTCCCATTTCTTTACCCCAGTAGCAGCGTCTACCGCGTAGAGTTTATCATTATTGGAATTGGCGACTGCACTCGCACCCACATAAACAACACCGTTGGCAACGGTAGGAGATGAATTGGTGACCCAGCCGCTGGCAAACGTCCATTTGATGGCCCCGGTTTGGGCGTCTATGGCCATAAATCCGTTGAATTCCGACCCAGCGAAGAGTATACCATTTGCTACTGCGGGCGAAGACTCCGAAATACCGATGCCGGGCTGATGCCATTTCAGAGCACCTGTGGTGGCATTTAAGGCGTGTAAACCGGACTTTCCACCGGAACTGCCCCGAATGGTGGCATAAACTACGCCATCAACCACCGTTGGCGAAGCCTGCCAGCTATATACGTCGTCATTCATATATTCCCATTTTTTAGCCCCGGTCGCGGCATCAAGGGCGTATAAATGATGTTCTCCTCCATAATAAAGCATTCCATTGACCACCATCGGAGCGGCGAAGGGCTGCAACAGGACTACCGCCGTTGGATTCGATTCCCATTTTTTTGCGCCTGTTTCGGCATCAAGGGCATAGAGCTTTTTATCCCAACTCGCAAAAAACACCACACCATTGACCACCGTTGGGGTGGAGTTAACGCTCGCTCCGGTCTTAAATTCCCATTTTTTAGCCCCCGTTAGGGCATCTATGGCGTAAAAATTGCCGTCGAGATTGCCAATGTACACCGTGCCGTTATTGATGGGTTTATCGACGGTGACCGTCGCTTTAAAAATCTGCGTAGAAGCATCTTCGGCCGTCACGGTGTAGCTTACTTCTTTGGAGAAATCCTGCGCTGCACCTGTAGCCGGCGATAAAGTGGCTTTGTCAGAAACAGTAATCGTCGGTACCAATTTGGTAATATCGGTTCCCGCCGGTACGGTCGCTTTTATGGTCTTGGCCGCGGCATCTATAACCGCATCTACAGCAGGGCTGAGGGCCGAGAAGCTGAATTGGGTGATGTCTTTGGCCGAGCTTTTGGTGACTGGCGTAGGCGTCGGTTCGGGTTCATTCTTACATGACCAGATTATAATAAGCCCAAGGATGAATAAAAGGGGCATGAGTAAACGGACAGGTGTTTTCATTTGCTTTTGGGCGATTTTTTAATGGATAATAAAAGTGTGTTTATCAGATACAATAGGTGAGCGTACATCGCAGGAGTAGTGTACAAAACGACTCAAAACCTTTGATTCTTAATTATACCCACCGATTTGTGCCGTAAAAACGGTTCCATTATCTGCCTTAAACCCTTCATTGATTTGGATACTTTTGGCTTGGTAGGTATGATTGATGAGCCAAACCTACACACTTCCCTATTCCGTTTCCATTTCCTACGTGTGAGTGGTGTATTTTAAAGGGTGAGCAACCGGAAATACCGGGTAATTGACTAAACGGTCTGTGGTAACGGATTTATTTTCTTGAGTCGGAGTTTTACCACCACCTGTTCAATACCGCCATTCACCCAATATTCTATGCAGTTGACGGGGATTGCTTTCCTAAGCTTCGTTTTTTTTCATAGCATTGATGAAATAATATCGCTCATTCATTTTCCTATCTGTTGAAAGCCCAGGGATTTTTTCTCGTACATCTGTGTCTCACGCTATTGTTTTGGAGCAACAGTGCTCTTAGGAGTTGGGGAAAGTCACCGCTGAACGTATTGCACTCATCAATCAACTTTATCACACAACCACCCAAGTACAGATCTTTGACCCCAAAAACAACCATAAAGAAGCCCTGAAACGAAAGTAGTGGTGGCAATACTCATTTATACCGAACTCTGTTAACTTTGTTTCCTTTGAGGTATAGGCATCTTAACCCTTAAACTCCAATGTTTTACCGCTTATTTGTATGTTTTTACTTCTTTTTCTTTAATGGGCTGCGTACAACCGCCCAAAAGATAGAAGTAATACGCATACCGGAGAGTAAGGTCAAATCAGGGCCTCATCTGCGGTTTGACCCAGTCACAATCAATGTGGAATCCTTCAAAAAAGCCAATGCTAAGAAAGTTATATTACATGATAAACAGGGGTATCTGTGGCTGAAAAGCGAGCCAAACATAAATGAACCCTTGATACGGTATGACGGAAATTATAGCAAGGCTTTTAAAAACTCAAACTGGGTGCTATTTGAGTCAAAAAAGGGGAATATAGTTGGCACAAACGACGATGGTTTTGCTGTTTTTGATGCAGGAAACGAAGTTTTTCGTCAGTATAAAAACCCATTTGTTAAGTACAAAGACCCAAAATTAGAACACAGATTTTTGTACTGGCAAATGATGGGTAATGACAATGACCTTTGGTTTGTGCAGCAGCATGACGAAAACAGTCATAATTTACCCTTGCCCTTATTTAGGTTTGATTACATTAATTTACGTTTTATCAGATTTTTACCAAAAAATGTTAAAAACGCATATAGTGACCAAAACGGACCAGAAGAATTCAAGCAATTTTTACCCCTCATTACAACCCCCAATGGATGGGTATGGGGCATGGCACTTACGACCCAGCACCCACATTCATTAGCTTATTTTGACCCTGCCACTCGCCAATGTGTGAGTTTCCCAATTACTATCTCTACCCCCGAAATGAAGATTGACTCCAGACAAGATGCCTTCAATTTTCTACATAATATTGTTTTCGATGGCCGCTATTTATGGCTCGGCCACGATTGGTTTCAGATAGGGCTGTTGCGTTTTGATACCCAAACGCATCAATGGAAGCGATTTTTATTTTCAAAAGTGGTTCAAAATAGAATTAGTAGCATAGCAATCAAAAATAAAGACGAGCTGTGGTTCAAGAATGGCGACCACCTTACAGTTTTCGATAAAAATACTTTTAAGTCGTACCTATATACAAGCGAGCTGGGCAATCCTTTTGCACTGATGAACTATGGTGGTGAGTTTTATTCTAATTCAAAAAATACAATTTGGTTTGGCATGGACAGCAATGCCGCCAATGAAAATACCCTTGGTTTTTTAGACCTCTCAAAACAATATTTTCGACGAAATACCTTGCTTCCTGAAAAGGCTACCGGATTCAGAACTTTGCTCAAAAAAGAGAACAAACACATTTACCTCTACCACAATGACAACTATATGGTAGTAGCTGAACATGACGAAACCACCAAATCGAATAAAGAACTATGGCGATATGTCAATAAAAAAGGGGAGTATATAGACATTGTAGGTGCATTAGACGATAGAGTTAACCAAAAACTTTGGCTATTTGGCTCAACCGATACAGGTGGCTTGTTTGAGTTAGACAAAAAAAAGGGAATTGTTGTGCCTATCAAAGCCGAAATAAAAGGATTGGGCGCGGAAAGAAATCGAACGGAGCAGATAATGGGCATTGGAGCTTACTGTCAAGACCAATTGGGTAACGTTTGGTTTGCAGACGTTGGGCGACTCATTAAGTTCAATCATCTTACCAAAGCGTTTGAAGGTTTTAGGATATATGAAGGTTTAAAAAAAGCTATAAATGAAACCGAAGAAATATCCTCCATAATGACCGACAGCCAAGGGATAATTTGGATTGGTTATCGCTCAGGCTTTTTGGTTTTGTTTGACCCAAATACGCAAAAAGCAACACTTCAAAAAGTATTTCTGAGCCACCCAGATGGCTATTTAAGAAAAATAGTAGAAGACAAAGCTCGTAAGGTAGTTTGGTTATCCAAAAGCGATATGGGCCTTTGGAAATACGACCAGCAAAAACGTGCCTATTCCAAAGTTTCAGCAATAGAATCGCTGTACAACATGCACCTCACCAAAAAGGGAATCATGTGGGTACGTTCTTCAACCAACTTGATAAGATACAACCCCGACAATGGTGACATACAAAAATTTGGTGCAGAATACGATCTCTCTAATTTTGATTGGACTTCGTTTGGCAAAACAAGCGATGACGGGTTTTACTTTGGGAAATTTCGTTTCCGAGATGAAGATATTAAACCTGATACCATCAAACCCAATGTGGTTTTCAGCTATGTCAACGTATTTGACCAAGCCTTAACACTGCCCAAAAGTCTTAACTATATTGATGCACTTGAACTTAGCCATGACCAAAACTTTTTTAGCGTGGGTTTTTCGGCTTTGTCTTATTTTCAGCAGAATAAAAATCAATATGCCTATCAATTGGTAGGGTTTAATAAAGATTGGGTCAACGTGGGCAATAAACCATTGGCTACCTTTACCAACGTACCGCCCGATGAATATGTATTACAAATCAAAGGGAGCAATTATGATGGCACATGGAGTGATGTGCGCAGTTTAAGAATCATTATACATCCCGCTTTTTGGCAAACTTGGTGGTTTAAAACGCTGCTTGGTTTACTTACGTTAGGGGTTGTTTATTCCGTTTATCGTTATCAATTAAACCAAAAAACGCTCAAAAATCGCCTGAAAGCCGAAGAAGCCCTGCGCAAACAAAGGGAAGCTGAATTAAGTAATCGCATTGCCCATACCGAAATGGCCGCCCTGCGCGCCCAAATGAACCCGCACTTTATCTTCAACTGCCTCAATTCCATACAGTTGTACACCACCCAAAATAGCACCGAAAAAGCGACCGAATACCTTACCAAGTTTTCACGGTTGATTCGGTTAGTACTTGAAAACTCCCGTTCCGAAAAAGTCACGCTCGAAAACGAGCTCGAAACCCTGCGACTATACCTTGAAATGGAAGTAATGCGTTTTCGCGGTAAAGTCAACTACCATATTACCATCACTCAAAGCATTGATCAAAGTTATATCCAAATACCGCCTTTGCTGCTGCAACCTTTTGTGGAAAACGCCATCTGGCACGGCCTGATGCACAAAGATGAGGGAGGAACGGTGCGTATTGAAATCACCCAACCCAACACTGATGTGTTGCAGGTGGAAATTACCGACGATGGTATAGGTCGCCAAAAAGCCGGCAAATTCAAAAGTAAATCGGTTACTCAAAATAAATCTTACGGCATGAAAGTCACCGCTGAACGCATTGAACTCATTAATCAGCTCTACAATACCACCACTCAAGTACAGATCGTTGACCTGAAAAATAACACCGACGAAGCCATCGGCACCAAAGTAACAGTAAAGATACCTATCTAATTATGAGAGCCATTATCATTGACGACGAACCCGACGCGGTAGAACTTCTAACCATCCGTCTGAGCCAAAAATGCCCGCAAATTGAAGTCGTCGCTGCTTGTACCAGTAGCATTAAAGGGGTTGCGGCCATTATTGAACACCAGCCCGATGTGGTTTTTCTGGACATTGAAATGCCCCAAATGAACGGTTTTCAGGTGTTGGAAGCCGTAGAAGGCATTCCGTTTGCCTTGGTTTTTGTGACGGCCTACGACAAGTTTGCACTGAAGGCTTTCAGGTACAGTGCTTTGGATTATTTGCTCAAACCCATCGACAGCAACGAATTGATGCAGGCCATCCATAAAATTGAAAAGCAAAAACAAACCTCCAAAGAGCAAGTCAGTCATCTGAGAAGCCAATTCTCCAATACCGCCAAAACTTTTCCCGACAAAATAGCCCTGCCCTACCAAAACGGCGTAGCGTTTGTAAATCTGTCTGAGATTCTTTATTGCGAATCAGACGACAACTATACCAAGTTTTACATCTCGGAAGGGCAGTTTTATCTGGTGACCAAATCACTGAAAGAAATACAGGAATTGCTGGAAGAACGGGGATTTTTGCGAGTCCATCGTCAGTTTTTAATCAATCTCAACCACATCAAAAAATTTGTCAAAGGAGAAGGCGCTTATGTGATTATGACCAATGGGGTTTCTATTCCAGTTTCGCGTTTAAACAAAGACCGACTGGCCGAGTATTTTGGCTGGCTTTAATATTAAATCTCCGTTGCTTTCAGGGTTTTACCTTTTGATAATTCTCAAATAATGGCAACCATATACGTACAATGGTGCCAGTATCTGGCACAGTCAGGTCTTCTATTTCGGTTTTGATTTGCGGGCCATAATGGGCTTGATGAGCCGCAATTCGCTCAAACGTCACGTTAATCCCCATGGATTTATGAGGCTCTCGGTATTGGTTGTTGAGCTCTGAAGATGCTTTTCTACCAATGCCATTGTCTTCAATTTGGCAAAACAAATATTCCTTATCATTCCTTGAAGCAATTTGCAACTGTACCAATAACAAACCCTGACGACCTTCTAAATGCCGTAAGCCGTGCAAAATAGCGTTTTCGGCAAAAGGCTGAAGCATTAATGGCGGGATTTGGAAAGAAGCATCCAATAAATCTTCATCCACTTCGATACGAGACACAAAGGTGTGTGAAAAACGGGCCTCTTCAAGTTCAATGTATAACCGCAAAGTGGCAAGCTCTTTTTCAATACTGATAGTCGAATTTTCGGAATTTTCCAGAATTTGTCGAATCAGTTTAGAGAATTTCTGCAAACAATCCGACGCTTCGTTCCATTGCTTTCGTGCAATATAGGAATCAATGGTACTCAGGCTATTGAAGATAAAATGCGGGTTCATCTGCGCCCGTAGAGCTTTGATTTCGAGTTCGTGTTTAAGCGATTGAAAATGAAGCTGAATTCGCGTGTTGTATAAAAAAAAGAAATAAAAAACAATCCCCATAATAGCCATTGTAATAAGAAAAATCAGCGGCGCAAACCACCACTGTTCCCAAAATACAGGCTCAATGTAAAATTGAAGTGTTGCTGTATGGCCATTTGTCAAATTTTTAATTTTTAATTCGTAATCCCCACCCAGCAGATTTGCGTAGTTGATTACGTTAACCTTCCCTAGTGAAAGCGTATTGACAATCGATGCCTGAACTTTCAACTCACATTCATAATAGGCATTTGCGGAGTCTGCTAAATCTACAAATTCAATACTCACCTGACTTGGCTGAAAATGAAGTCGGATGGGTTGCTGAGTATCCTTAACGTAGTTGATGCCAATGGCCTGTGCAATAAACTTCCGGAATATTATTGAGCGCTGCCCATAGCTGCAGACATTGACCATGAACAACACGCACAACGACAGACAAAAGAGTCTCATTTAGTGGCTTTTTTGAACGATACCGTGTAAAGGAAAAGCGCAATAAGTCTAAAAAAATATTTAAGGTTAGCCATTTCAAAATAAACCCTGTAAGTAGCATCAGTATGCAGTAACTTTTCTTTGAATAAACTAAAAACAAACTCAACAGCAAAAGCAACCATCAAACCAATACAAATATAGACATTGGGCTGTCGAAGGTACGAAGTTTGGGCACTGAAAGAGTATTTTAGATACAAAAATGCCAAACTTAGTACCATAAAATTGATTACAGAACTCGACAACCCGTTGACATTGTAGAATCCACTGAGCCAAAAACCATCCAGCAATAACAATAACACACCTAACAAACCCGCATAAGGAATCCATTTTGCCAGTACGTGTTCTCTAAACAAAATTTTAAAATAATAAATCGGCAAAATAGCGACATTAAGAGAATCAAAATAATTCATAAAATGATTATGGATTCCACTGTAAGCCAGACCAATAGAAACATTGGTCAGCAGAAAAGCCAGCAATAGAAAACGCCAAAACACCCATAGGGCTTTGGAGAGGAAATGCTTCCTCCAAAGCCCTACCAAAATCGGAATAATAACCAATTGAGAACACCCTACGGCAAAATAGAAACTAAAAGTTGCTAAATCCATACAATTAAATTAGGTGTTATCACTCCAATTGGCTAATGGTTGGTTGAGATAAGCATAAAAATTATTATCGCTCTTCTGGTTTCTTACAATTGGTGACATAAGGGGGGCAGTCTACATCGGTGGGTTTAATATCCGCAGAAGTTGTCCAATAAGCTTCATTATTTCGGTTAATTTTTGTCCCAGTAGCATTCGTGATGGTTTCAATACGGGAGAGAACCAACACCGTGGCATTGTCTAAAATAGCTAATTTGGGAATATTATTAATGTTGTTATGCGAACCATCATGTTGAAATCCGAAGCAAATTTGGAGCGCAATGCAATCATCTCCATCTAATATTTCCAACAACTCTCTTTTAGAAATCGCAATCCCAAAATGCTGAGTTTTTCCATCTGGACGAAGCCCATCTTCATCCACTTCATGAAATTTTCGAAACAACAACTTCATATCATTGCTGATATTAGGACCAGTTTCATATAAGGTATAGTTCTCTGTCAATTCTGTAAGCATCTTTTCGTCTGAGAATTGCGTTGATAAAGAAACAGTAGCCTTGCGCATAAATGTAATTATTTAAGGTGAAGCCCAAAAATTGAACCTATTTCCAGTGAATCATAGGAAAAGTTATCAAGCGGTCATTTTTGTCATAGGTGTAAATGTAAAAACGCTGTAGTTTTACAAAAATCTTACAGAATTCATGAAAAAAATCTTTTTATTATTCATTTGTCTGTTATTGGCGAATTTTTTAACTGCCCAAAATGGGAAGAAGAAAATCCCACAAAAGGTAAAAACCAAAAAGAGTGAACAAATTCAAAATATTATCATTGAATTAAAAAAAAATACAGGCTCAAGTCAGGATAATTTATTGAATCAACTGAAAAATGACTTTGGAATTGAGTTGATTCCAGTTTTTGAGGAAAGCGATTTAAAAGCGTTATCAAACCGAGTACCTTTATGCAGGGAAGCGGTGGATAGTTTGACACGATTTTTTAGGGTAAATCGATGCACATTTGATTCAAATACCTTAGCAATATTGACATCTAAATTTAAAGACTATTTTGCGAGGGTAGATGTATATAACGCAGGAAATGTTAATAATGCGTCGGGAACATGTAATGCTAATAATTCTCGCTATATAAATGATAATTATGTCATTGGCATGCGTTTGAGTCATATGGCAAAGGGAGATTCTGCGTACTTCTCCTTGATTGAAAGCGGAAGTTATCCTTCTCTAAATAGCTGCATCAGTTCAAAATTGTCACAAGCTGAAATCCATAGACCTTTAAGGTCGAGATCCTCAAGAGAAAAACACGCCGACAAAACATTGGGAGTTTTTTGGGCAAACCAATCTTTAGCAGGATGTTGTGGAACACGTTTTGGAATCGTTCCTGATAGCAAGTTAAGAACGTTTTATTCCATCAACGATAATCTATGCCATATTTCCCCTTCCGACTCTAATATATCCGTCTCCCGTGCTCTTATGCAAACTTTACTGGTATCTAACCCAGGAGATATTGTGCTTCTTGAATATGATATATACGGCCAAGTAGCGGAAAGTGTTCCTGAAATTCAGGAGTTAATACATATTGCAACCCACTGTCTTGGTGTTACGGTCATAGAACCTGCGGGCAACGGCAATAAGCATATAAGCGTCACGGAAGATTCGGGAGCTATTGTAGTGGGGGCCGCCTATAAAGCTCCCAGTGGGTATACAATCTTCCCAAATACAAATTATGGAAAACGAATAGATGTCTACAGCCTTACAAATTTCAAAAGCATAGTTCCCGAACAAGATATGTGTGGACGATACTCCTGTACCTCAGCAGCCTCGGCCGTGATTGCCGCCATGGCAGTTAGTTTACAAAGTCAATATTTCAAAAAAAACAGGAAATATTTAACCCCATACCAAATGAGGGATTTGTTTAGAAAAGTAACCAGAAATATAGTGTCTAATCCAAGTTCAAGAGGACCACTTAGCACCCCAAAATATCTGGCGGATGGCATTTTACTAAGCAACGAGGTTAATGCATTCATTCCCTGAAAACCACTGTTTAAAGATTATCGGCTTGATCGTTTTGTTAAATTCACATGATGATGAAGCAAAATTTCTATCTTCTCTCTTTCAAAACTTCGCCTGCAAGGTCACATAAAAACTGCGGCCGTCGGAGGGCAAAATGCCCGGCCCAGGATAGCCAGTGGCACGGCGGGTAAAGTAGGCTGTATCGGCGAGGTTATTGATGGTGGTTTCTATGCGGAATTGACGGAAAGCATACGAGAAGCTCACATCCATGATTGAATACGCTGGGATAAGCCCCACTACCGCCGAAACTCCACCCTCTACGGCATTGGTGGCTTCCGTAAATTGGTCTGACAGATAGGTATACTGAAAAGACGCTTTCAACTGTTTGTAGCCTACGCGCAAACCACTTTTGAGATTGATTTTTGGAACAAATTCTACTTGTTTTCCCACAACAGCCGTAATTTCGCTGGCCTTATAAGAAGATTTAATGACCGCCATATTGGCAAATAACACACCGCTGATATTCGTATTTTGGGGCCGCATCATCCGCAAAAAATCCGCTTCGGCATAGGATTCTAGCCCGTAAATAACCGCCTGACCGATGTTTCCGCGACGACGCAACACGCGTTGACTTTCATCATAAAATTGCACTTCACCGATGCGGTTGTTGTAATTCAAATAAAATGCACTGACGTCAAAATTGTACAGCGTTGTTTGTACACTCCTAATACCTGCATCCAGCGAATAGCCTTTTTCATCCTGCAAATTAGGGTCAATCACCGACGATGGATTGGTGATTCGCATATCGCTAAACGTTATTGAACGATAGTTTTGCGAAATGTTAGCATACACATCCAACTGACTGACAGGCTTATAGCTCACCCCTACTCCCCCTAACAAGAATTGACGACCATTGGTACGGGTTTCGTTGGTGCGGGTTGATGTGATGATATTTCCTGCCAAATCGCGTTGAATCGTGCCGTAAAAACCCGCCGCCGTGGTATAGATGTACTCATAGCGAAGCCCCGGTGTGACGGACAATTGGTCATTGAGGTAAAAGATGTTTTCCACAAAACCCGAAACATTTTGGTTCGGAAACTCATAATCGGAAGCAATGGTTTGCGGATCGTCGGTGAAGGTAAAATTAGCATCTTTTCCTTTGCTTCCTAAGCCCTGAATGCTGTGATTGAAACCGTGGTAGTAGCGACTGCCGACCAACAAAACACCTTGTTTTTTGCCCAAGAAATAACGCTTTAAAAAGCGAGCTTCGAGGCCCCAATTCATAAAATCTCCCTTGATTAAATCGCGCTCGCTGTTGTCATCAACACTGGCCACGCGGTTGGGACGAAAGCCCAGCGAATAACGGGCGGCTGAAAGCCCAAAAGCCCGCAGATTAAACTCATTTTTGGGGTTGAATTTATGGTCAAAATGAAGCGCAAAAAGATTCCAATTGACTTTAAACCAGTTGCGTTCGCGGTTGCTTTGGCGGGGATTTTGGCGAAACATCTGGTCAGTAAGCCCGCCCGGCTGCTGCGCCAGATAGTTCATGTGCGTGATGTCGACACCGAGGGTGGATTTTTCCGACAATTTATAATCAACATCCGCAAACAGCGTGTTGTTGTTAAAGTGCGAATTGGGCCGCCAGCCGTTGCCTTGCTTATACTGAAAAAATGTGTAATAACTTACTTTTCCCACCGTTCCGCTCGCGCTTGTAAAGGCATTATAAAATCCAAAAGAACCGAGACTTTGCCGCGCTACAACTTCCAATTTGCGGTCTGCTACGGGCTTTTTCATGACAAAATTCAGCAGCCCGCCAAACTGCGTCCCGTACTGGAGCGACGCCGCACCGCGCACAATCTGGATGCGTCCAACGGCTTCGATGGGAGGTGTGTAATAACTTTCAGGGTAGCCTAGCGCGTCGGCGCTGATGTCGTAGCCGTTTTGACGAACGTTAAAATTTGAACTGCGGTTGGGGTCCAATCCACGGCCACCAATACTAAGTTGTAGGCCAGCCCCTTCGTTTTCCCATATATTTAGTCCCGCTACCCGAGCGTAAATTTGACGGGCGTTATTGGTCGATAGATTGGCGACAAGTTGCTCAGGAATAATCACTTCCGACTTTTTCCCTTCGTAAATCCCCATACTTTCGACGCTCCTCATTCGTGTAAAGCCAAAATCAGCCTGCTTTTCGCTCACAATCACCTCATTGAGCGTTTCACTACGCCCCGCCAATAAAACCGTTACAAAATGGTTTTGATTGGCAATGATAAGGGAGATTTTGGCGGTTTTAAAATCAGCACATTCCGTCTGTAATTCGTAGGTGCCAGCTGGTAGGTTGTTGAAGGTAAAAAGCCCGTTTTGGTCGGTTGAAGTCGTCCGCTTTCCGTTCAAAAGATACACCGAACAGCCTTTGATGGTGGCACTATCTTGCCGCGCCAAAATTCGACCAGAAAGTTGAAACTGCGCCACGGCCGTCGTCGAAATAAGTAGGCACATTGCTGCGCTAAAAACCCGTAATGTTGTCATCAAATGAGGTAATCCACGTTTTATGTTTAAAAGAATCCTGCTCTTTAGCCAAATCAACGGTGGGATCTACCAAGGGTTTCCCCAAGCGGCCGTTGAGCGCCACGTACGAATCCACGTATACTTGCGGATTGCGAAAGCCTTTTTTGGTGTATTCATCCCGCAAAATGTGCGCGTATTGCAGCAGCATATCTGGCTGGGTAGACATCATTTTTTCCTGTAAAGGGGTCAAAAACAAGCTATTATTCACCACCGCCCGATTCCCTACCTCGTCCTGTACCGTAAATTGCGCATACCCCGCTTTTTCCATCAGCATCACCCGCCACGAAAAACGATAACCTTCTTCAGTCCAAAAAAGCTCCCCTGGGTATAGCAAATAACGAAACGGCATTAACAATTGAATGATAAAGAAAATCGAAAATCCCGCGAGGAGAAAAGGCTTTAGCATGGGTGGATACCCGTAGGTTTTTGCGGGCCTGAGAAAAGTAGTCGACACCGAAAACCAACGTCCGAGCTGCTCAATGATTTTCTGGTGAAATTCGGCCGAGAAAAAAATCAACGCCGTCACCACCATAATGTAAGGAAACATACCGATAGGAAATAAAATGGCCGTTAACGCGTGAAAAACAACCACAGCAGCGTAAGCGAAAAGGCGGGTTTTGCGGTTCCAAAGCAAAAACGGTATGCTCAAATCATACAGGCACCCAAACCAGCTAAATACGTAAGGAATCCAATCGTAATTGAACAAAAATCCAAGAATAGGTAGGTCATTTTTGGCGGGCAACCAGATTCGCAAGGGCAGCGCCTGCAATAGCCAATCGCTGTTGAGCTTCGCCAAGCCCGCAAAAAAGTACAACATTCCCACAAAAAGCTTCAGCGAATCTACACACCAAAGCGGGATGGAATCGGCCAAAAGCGTCTGCCGACGATACGCATCTACCGAGATATAGGCATGGGCAGGCAGAAAAATCAACAACAGGCAAACGACACTCGTAAAATAATAGTGATTAAGATACGTGCTTTTGTCAATCAGTTCGATGTAGGTAAAACTCAAAAATAGGCCGATGGCGGCCCAACGATAAAACAACCCAATGGCCACTAAAAGAGCAGAAATGCCGCAGATTGCAAACAAAACGTAGGTATATTCTCCTAGGGGACGCACAAATTCAAACCCATAAAAAGGAAAAAAATGGCTCGGTCGGACGTACAAGGTCTCAATCCAGCCATTTCTCCAAAAGCGTACAATGCCCCCGAAAAGCATCAGACCGAATGCAATTCTAAATCCCGCCAAGGGCGCTGCCGATGTTGTTTTGTTAAAATAACCCTTCACGCTTTAGTCACCGTCGTTGTCGGTATAGGTAATCACGATGCTCATCGCGGCCGTCATGTCTACTTTCAACATACGAACGGCTTTTTGCATTTCGGTATATACCTGCACCATAGCGGTATTATTGGTTTTTACTTCTTCGTATAAATTCGGTTTTAAGGAAGTTATTTTTTGGTTAGCCGTCTCAAACTGTTTATTGATGATTTCGGCCAACGACATCCCCGTGCTACTGTCTTTGGCACCGAGGGCGTTGAGGTAGGTTTTCAGGCTTGGCCCTTCCTGACCAGTCGTAACGCTCTTTCCGTTGAAGAAATCTATAAATGCCTGATGGGCCGCCTGAGCCAATTGTTTGGAGATGTCTTTTTTGTAAAAAGCCTCTACTTTTTCGGGAGCTACCACGCCGTTGAGCATAGCTCCCGAAGGAATCCCAAATTTTCCAGAACGGATAAAACGCTCATAATGAAGCACGTAGCCATTTACTAATTCACCCATTGGCGAGCCAATGTCGAGGCCAGTTTTGGTGGTAAATTCGGTTTTATAACTGCTGTTCCAGTCCGTGATTACTTTGGTCAGCAAAGAGGTCATGTGGTCTGTAATGCGTTTGATGTACGCCAAACGTTTGGGTCCTTCTGTTGCAGCGGTATAATAGGCCACCACCTGAGCGTCGGTAGCGCCAACGCCGTTGAGTAAATAATCCAGCGCTGGAAAACCCTGTTTGTCGTACGACGATGCCACTTCCAAGTTAGTTGAAGGGTCAGCGATGTATTCATTGATTCCTGCCACGCTAACTGGATAAATATTGTAATAATTGCGAATAGCGGTTCGGTTGGCGGGTCCCACGTCAAACAATTCTACTTTTTGCCATTCAACATAGGCCTCCGTCCACGCCAGACGAAATTCGGTCAAGGTAGCCACGTCGGGTTTGGCCGAAAAGGCCTGCGATTTTGTCACCATTGCATCCAATTTGATTTTAAAATTGGCGTAGGAAGGCAGAATGATATTATCGGCCAAATTCGTCAATACCGATTGTCGGTCTTTTGCATCATTGTCGCCTTCGGGCTCGGTGGTGGCATTATTTTTACCACACGCCCAAAGCAGACCTCCGAGAAGACAAACAATACTACATTTAATGGCTACCTGTTTGAAAGTTATCATTGCACAATTTGGAATTTAAAATGACATCGGAGGGCCGACAACAATGACTTGTTCTCAACCCTCCTCACATAAAAACAGTGTGTCTAAAAAAATGTTTACAACTTAAATTTCGCCTTAATGGCGTCTGAGGCCGCCGACAATTTGGAGGGGGTCAAGTCCCAAAAACCATTTGGTGCATCATAAATCAACGCTTTCAGGATGTTATCCGAGAAAGTCGCATCGGCGCTATTGATGGTAGCAAACCGCAGCGAGTAGATAAACCCGAGTCCCTCGCCAATGGCGTGAGCACGGGCGGCATCGGTTTGAGCTGCTACGTATTTTGGTCCTAAATACCCCATTGCCGACGCCGCAATTGCTTTTTCCATGGCTGCTTTTATTAGGTCAGCCTGCTTTTTCAACTCGGCTTTGTCGTTGTTCACAATCGCCGCCCGGCCTTTGAGAAAAGCAGGATAAATTTGCGCATACGCACTTTTGTTGTATTCCCAGATGTACGACCCAAGGGCAAATTCGGTGGTGCCTCTTTTATCGTCCGTAGAACCGTTCAGGTAAATGGGGTTCAAGGTCAATAAACCGTAAGCTTCGTCCCAATTTTGTTCCAATTGCGTATAATTCTTGCCCGTTACCAACGTAGAATTATCGGCGTCAAGCCCTTTGGTCAACAACACATTTCCGATATAATCGTACTGTAAAGCACCAATAAGCGACTTTTGAATGATTTGAATCGGCTCAATTCCTTTTTCATCCACTAGATATGTCCCGAGTTTACCTGCTTTGCCTTTGGCTGCTACCGTCGTCACCGACTTGCTTGCTTCGGCCACGGCCGTAAAATTGGATTCGATAAATGCTCTTACTTTTTCTGCTTCAGTCGCCGCCCACGACGAGGCCGTAATGCTACGTAGCTGGACGCCAGAAGTGTTCAATTTAGTACTATCAGCAAAGGCATTTCCCGTATTTGCGTACAAGTTTTTCAGTACCGTAGCATCAATTTGTCGGTTGCCACTGATGGCCGAACTAATGTAAGTATTGAGCGCCTGAAACATCTTATAACGGTTATTTCCGTTGCTAAGGTCAACGGTCGTTGCTCCGCTGTTGTCTACAAAAAGGCTACTGTATGACGTGGTTGGAGTAAGCGCGGCATAATCAATTGAAGTACGGAGTTGCGGAGTGGTGGTATCCTCAGTTTTGCACGAAGTCAACACCGCAACCAAAAGGCTGATAGGGATAAAACGTAACAAATTTTTGCGCATTGTTTTTGAGCTGAATGGTGAATAATGCTGCAAACTTCTGCATTATTTAGACTAAGTACAAATAAACAGAAAGAAAAATTTTAAAAATAACAGTTTGGGTGATTGAATAATGCCCTTCGTCATTGGGTACTAATTATCTGTAAATGAAGTCCTTGATGTATCCAGCCTGTCACTTTGCAGTTGAATAGTAGGCCCTATGAATGGGGAATATTTATCAGTAAGTGTTTTGATAAATAACCTGAGGGCGCTACAACAGGAAATTAAAACCGATTCTGCCCCAACCGTAGGGTTTTCCTGCGCTATCGGGGGTTTCTGTATTTAAAATCATTTTCTGAAATTCTTTATTTAAAATCATTGTCCTCATGTAATAAATAGAGACTTTATTGAATCTAAATCCTGCAAAAACGTCCCAAGTCCATAGGTGTCTATTTACTTCATTTTTTCTCAATGTGTATTTCGTAGGTGCTTCGTCATCGTATTTATCATCTTGCCAAGTTTTTCCCCATCCCAAACCCTCAAGCATCGTATTATGAAGAACATAACGGTATCGTATTTCAGATGACGCGCTAAAATTATTATACCATCTTTGAAGCATCGGCTGCGACCGATTGTCATCAATTTTCAAATCATTGGTCCCACTTTTTTCTTTGAAATTTCGGTTCGATAGCCCAAGGCCCGCCCCCAATGCATCCAATTCGGTGCCTGTGTGAACCTCCAAAGGCACATAAACATTCAGAAACTTTGGCCATTTGCTCCGATTTGATTCACGCAGGTATTTATCTTTCTCAAAAACAGTACTTTCTGAAGAAAAAAGCATTAAATCAAAGTGGTGATCAATGTTAAATGCCAGCCTACCTCCGTTAGCGATTTGGTCTTCCCAATTCAGTACTTTAATAGAACCTTGGGTCAAATCCTGATGGATAGCGGCCTGCAGATTTCTCCCAATATTGCCGCCGATAGTGCCGATTTTAAAAAAGCTTTTTGAACGCCAGTGACCATGGTAATTTAAGCGATACTTTCCCCGGGCTACATACTGAAATGAGGCAAAAGGTCTGTCAGTCTGGGTTTGTCTGGCGCGCATGTATTTGATGATTGAGTCTTGCGATGCTTGATCAAAATATCCAGTGTTTTGATTGATTACCAACCGAATGCCCATTGCGTTTTCCACTTCTTCCTCCTTAAATCGGATGTAAGGAGTATAGCCTTCTCCCCCCAGAAGAATACTCTGATAACTCAGAATATTGTTTTTGTTGAGGGGGCGAAAAAGTCGCATTTTGAAGTAATCGGTCGTAAACTCAAACCGAAATCCACCCGTATAATTTCTATCTTCATTCATTTTTGAAAATAGTAAAATATCATTGTCGTGGAACAAGTGAATACTCTTAACAAATTGCTTTGAAGTTGGGGTATACCGATAGAAAACAAACTGATTTTCTAACAATAAATTCATGTGTTTTTTGACAATATCTAGGTTTTTAAGTAACCCATTGAGGTAAACATCCCCCGAAATTCGCCCCTTTAACTGTTGATCTATGTATCCTTTAAACCGTTCATAAACCTCATAAATCACTTTGTATTCCGCAATCCTTTCAACTCTGAACTCAATTTCATTGCTTTCTATAGCTGTATTAATCAATCGAAGACTATCAATCAATATATCGACATCGTTTTTAAATACAGCCATCTCCAAAGCGTCAGAAATTGTTTTTTTTCTGATGGCAACGTTGGAAATATTTAACAGTGAATCTTTACCTACCAGTTCGTTTTTGAAAATGATGGCCTCTTTAGCCGTCAATATCCTTTTATTTGCTTCAAATACTGCTCGTGCATCTCCTTTCTCATAAGAAATGTTCTTTTCTTTTATGGGATACTTCTTCGTTACTTCTTTAAAAATAGTATCCGCCAACTGACTGACCTTAGACGTAGCAAGCGTATCCTTCACAACTTGCTTTTGGGGATTCATCTGACCATAGGCAGAAGTCGACAGCAGCATAAAGACAGCCCAAATCAATAATTGAGAAGTTTTCATTTTTCAGACGGGTAAGATAATGATGTTGAATATAGTAAGTCCTTCATTTCCAGTTTTTTTTCAGGAAATCTACCGCGTTGTCAAACAACAGTGCATCCACTAAATCTTCGGGTGATGCGGGCAAAACTACCTCTTTAATCGCCGCAATGATGGGAAGTTCGTCGGCGAGTCGTTGCCGAAAATGCTCTATAAAATTGGCTTTGGGAGCTATATCCAAAGCATTGATTAAGCCGTCATAATCGCTTCCTAAACATACACTTTTCCAGGCTTCGTCACCTCCGATTTTAACAATATGCAGCCAGTTATTTAAGAAATAGTAAATACCATTGGCGTGTGCATTGCGAGGGTCGGTGTTGATGTCTAAAATATCATCTTCAATAACTCCTCCCTGCAAATAACCATTGACACAAAGCGGTGCATCTAGCAACGACCCGCGTTCATCTCTTGTTTTTTTACTAAACAACTCAGGTGAGTGGTAATTGGTAATCGACTTTGTTTTACCTAAAATCCGCTCATCCATTACCAATCCTATCAATCCGCCCGAAGTACCTGATGCTATAATTTTTACAATCTCATCATCATAGAGATTGATACTCCAAGGATTGAAACAAACAGTGTCGCGGTTCAACTCAAAAGCAAAAATTTGGTTATAGTGTACCTTATAACATCTTTTGTCCGTAAATTCCGTAATACCCCTAATAATGTCGGTTAAGTTTCCTTCTTTAACGTATTTTGCGCTTCTTACAGAAAACCCCGTAACCCCCATGTGGGTAGCAATCAGCGGCGTTTGAGGAAACTCAGCCGCAACTAATTTGTAATAATCATCCCTCGCAATAACACTCAAATGCTTAATATCCAACAATATACGTTTTTCAACATCGGTCTCTCTCAGGCATTCCCGAACAAAATCTTTCCCCTCCTCCGTCAATCCATAGCCCGTAGGATTATATCCGCCCACAGGATTAGCCCCGCCCTTGCCCGCGCAATCTAAAGGAATTGCATGGGCCTGATTGGCAAATCTATTTTGGGCATGATGCGCTAAAGTAATGTGGCTGAGACGTGGTCGGGTAGCAGTAGGCGTCTTAAACTCTCTGACACGATTGATGATGTTAGCAGGATTCTGATTGAGTATCTGGGGGTTTTCATAAAAAGCATGACCTCCTTCTATTGATAAAATAACGTGTAGAATATCATTACGAGCGGCGTCAAACTCATTCATTGAGTGGATGAATTTATAAGAAATCTGACGTTTTACCCCGTTGTCCTCCACGTCATGAAGGGTATTTTGGTATTTTAGGGCGTGTTCCAATTCCCGCATTAAAATCTCCCAGTAACTTATCTGCTCTTTTTCAATGGTCTGGATGAGTTTCTTACTCAAATCCTTCGTAAGTAATTTAAGCAGCTTGATGAACGTTGCCTTTGTATAAGCGTTCTCTACGGGAAACAGTGATACTACAACTAAGTTGCCTTTTCCTTGCGCTATTTGCGTAAAACTTGCCTGCGAATCTACCACATCGTTAAAGGCAAATTGATCGGCATTCAGTGGTATATCCACATCCAGTATCGTAAAGGGGGACTTGGCGTTTTGAATCTCATCTACGTTGAGATGGGTTTTCAAAAAAGTATGCGTATGAAAATCAACATAAGGTTTCATGGTAAAATTGAGGTTTCGTTTTTGCCTTAGCAAATCTAACCTACAACTTTAGCCCTGTTTTCACAAGAGTTGTGCTGACTATCATGTGATATTCTTATCAAGCGGTTAAAAGGCATCTTTCTTTCCATTTTTTTGCGATAACATCAGCAAGATATAACTTTTACACTCTAGCAATCAATAAGATAACCAGAAAGTACATTTCAGTTAAAAAGCTTAGCATGATTAACAAACGGGGAACGCAGAGTACCCATAAAGACATAAAAATCCCTCCGTAAGAACAGGCTTAAATAGCTTATTTTACAGAGGGATAAAGTGAAGTAACTAATGATAAATACGCTTTAAGCAATCGTCAACTCTTCCATAATCTTTCGCATTTCGGAGATGCTTTTCACCTCTGAACAAGTCACTAATAGCCTATTTTTTAGGTCTTTTAAAGAAAAACGTTTTGGATTTCGCTGAATGTGGCTGATGATGTGCCCAAATTTATCGGACTGGAAGAAAGCGTCGTTGCCCGTTGTCAGGAAGTATCCTTTCAACGTATTATTTTTCAAGGTCAATTTTTCCATAAAAAGCGCTTCGGCCATCCACCTGATTCTCACCATCTCTATCAAACCTTTCACTTCCTCAGGGAGCGGACCGAAGCGGTCTGTAACCTCATCACCAAACGCGCTTAACTCATCTTCACTACTGATGTTGTCCAGACGAGTATATAACGACAAACGTTCAGAAATATTTTTCACATAATAGTCAGGAATTAAAATTGCCAAATCAGTTTCAATCTGGCAGTCGGTTCTGACTAGCTCCGCAATCTCTCCCAAATCGAACAAATCTTTGAACGTAGTTTGTTTCAATTCTTGCACGGCTTCATCCAAAATCTTGTGGTACATCTCGTAGCCAAGGTCATTGACAAAACCGCTTTGTTCGGCTCCCAATAGGTTTCCTGCCCCGCGAATGTCTAAGTCGCGCATGGCTACTTTGAACCCGTCGCCAAGCTCCGAAAACTCCTCCAAGGTCTGCAACCGCTTGCGGGCGTCGGAGGTTAAATGGGAAATTTGGGGGGTTAATAAATAACAAAAAGCTTTGCGATTGCTCCGCCCTACCCGACCACGCATTTGGTGCAAATCCGACATTCCGAAATAATGCGCCGAATTGATAATGATGGTGTTGGCGTTGGGAATATCAATCCCAGATTCAATGATATTGGTACTGACCAACACATCGTATTCGCCTTCGATAAACTTCATCATCACTTTTTCTAGCTTTTCGCCTTCCATCTGACCGTGTGCCACCCCAATGCGGGCTTCGGGCACCAATCGCATGATAATATTACCGATGGTATCAATGTCGTTTACTCGATTATGGACAAAAAACACCTGTCCGCCCCGATTCAATTCATAACTGACGGCATCCCGAATAAATACTTCATTAAAAACGTGAACTTCTGTCGTAACTGGTTGACGGTTGGGTGGAGGCGTACCAATCACCGACAAATCGCGCGCGCCCATGAGTGAGAAATGCAACGTACGCGGAATAGGCGTGGCGGTCAATGTCAGAACGTCAATATTGACCCGCATTTCCTTCAGTCGGTCTTTTACTTTTACTCCAAATTTTTGTTCTTCATCAATCACTAGCAGCCCTAAATCCTTGAATTTGATGTCTTTATTCACAATTCGGTGGGTGCCAATCAAAATATCAATCCTCCCCGCTTCCACTTCTTTCAGTATTTCTTTGATTTGTTTGTCGGATTTGAAACGGTTGATGTACTCGACCCGCGCTGGAAAATCGGCCAAACGCTCGCTGAACGTTTTGTAATGTTGCATCGCCAAAATCGTCGTGGGCACCAGCACCGCCACTTGTTTGCTGTCCGTAACAGCCTTGAAAGCGGCCCGAATGGCTACTTCGGTTTTCCCAAAACCCACATCTCCGCACACCAAACGGTCCATAGGATGCGGTTTTTCCATATCGTCCTTCACATCCTGGGTTGATTTGGCTTGGTCGGGGGTATCTTCATACAAAAACGACGATTCCAGTTCGGCCTGCAAATACGTATCACGGGTAAAGGCAAATCCATTGGCCGAGCGACGTTTGGCATACAGCGCAATCAATTCCTGCGCAATGTCTTTCAACTGGCGTTTTACTTTCGATTTTTTATTCTCCCATTCTGGCGAGCCCAATTTGCTCATTGTAATGGCGGTGCCTTCTTTGCCCGTGTATTTGGCAATTTTGTGTAAGCTGTGGATACTCACAAACAGGATGTCATTGTCGCGGTAAATGAGCCGAATCGCCTCCTGCTCCCGACCACCTACATCTACTTTTTCCATCCCCGCAAATCGCCCGATACCGTAGTCTACGTGCGTAACATAATCGCCTGACTTTAAAGATCTTAACTCTTTCAACGTCAGCGCTTTTGACTTGCTAAACTTCTCTTTGACGTGGTATTTATGAAACCTGACAAAGATTTGGTGATCGGTGTAACAAACGATTTTGAGTTGCTCATCAATGAATCCTTCGCGCAATGACACATTCATCGGTCTAAACCGCACGTAGGGGTCTAACTCTTCAAAAATTCGTTCCAAACGCTCCAATTGCTTGGGGGATTCGGCCGCAATGATGTTGGTATAACCTTGGTGCTGCCGCTCCGACAAATCGTCAATTAGTCGCTTATAATCTTTATTGAAAGAAGGCTGCGGCTTGGACGAATACAGCATTTTTGTCTCATTCCGCTGACCGTTGGAGGGCCCAGATTCGTCTTCGCTTTTGGAGTTGGTATCTTTAAAATAAAAACGCTTTCCGAATTCAATCGTTTTAAATGCCTTAATCTGATTCAGAAAACCACGCCTCGTTTCAAAAATTTGGTTAGGGTCGGCCACCATCTGAATGTCACCGCTCTTGACAGTTTCAAAGGCTTTTTCGGCTTTTTCGTAACATTCTTCAATCACTTCCAATGTCAGCTCAACGTCCTTAAACCACAATAACGCGTTGGTAGGCAGAAAGTTAAGAAATGATTCACGGGTTTCGAGCGTGAGTTTATTCTGAATATCAGGAATGATATTTACTTGGTTGACGCTCTCCACCGAGAGCTGAGTTTCGGGATTGAAGGAACGTATACTTTCCACCTCGTCGCCAAATAATTCAATCCGGTAGGGATACTCACTCGCGTACGAAAACACATCAATAATTCCCCCACGCACCGAAAACTGCCCCGCTTCGTACACAAAATCTGTAATCTCAAAGTCATAGCCCAACAAGAATTCTCGCAAAAACTGCGCATCCAACCGCTCGCCCACTTTCACCGAAAAGGTATTGGACAACAAAGAACGTTTGTTGATTACTTTTTCAAACAATGCTTCCGGATAGGTCACAATCACCAATTCCTGCGGCGCGGTCACGTTGAGTTTATTCAGAATTTCGGCCCGCATCAAAACGTTCGCATTCTCAATTTCTTCGTAGTGATACGGCCGTTTGTAAGAAGTGGGATAATACAGCACTTCCCGCCCCAACAGATTTTGTAGGTCATTTTGAAAGTAGGAGGCTTCTTCGCGGTCGCTGGCCACCAACAGGCATAGTCTTGGAAGGTGTTGGTAAACTACCGCTGGCAACACCGCATCTAAGCTACCCGCCAAACCTTTGACCTGAACGTGGGGCTGTTTACCAGAAATCTGACTGATAATCATTTGGACGAGGGCATCGTCCGAATATAATTTAAGAAAGTCTTGAGTTGAAAGCATTTATGTACTGAAGCGCGAAGGGTTGAGCCGCGCGGTTAATTGTTAAGTGGCAACTTTATATTACTAATTCTCAATCAGATAAGATACTTTTTCACCGCAAACGATGCTTGTGATTTCTATCAAATAGACAAACACCATCAAACAGCAAAAGGCCGACGAGGGGTTTTCTCTCATCGGCTCTTTAGTTATAACAAATGTAAAACAAAAAAGATTTAAAAATCAGAAAGCAAATCGCAGTCCTCCCGTCACATTGAGAACGCCCACGTGCTGCTCAATATCAACAAGCTGATTCACAGTAGGAAAGCCCGCCGTCGTGATTTGATTACTAACGTTTCTAAAAGTTGTGCTGATTAAAGTGGCATCGGTATTGACCACCATAGAAAGGCCGCCAATGAGGCCAATATTTAGCGTTGCCCCCGCTCCATAGGCCCAATCAGCTGAGTTCTGCGTTTGGGTGCTTACCGTTATATTGTATTTTTGGTAGGAACCCGTCGTCACAAACATTGGGCTGTTGACCACGGCATAACCGACCAACAAGCGTCCTTCCAAGCCCAGTCTTCGCCCCCCCAATCGCAGAGAAGGGCCAATCATGGCACTCATGGCATTCCAACCTTCGGTAGATTCAACCACGGGATTTTCTACCCCATAGTTAGTCGAAGCAATCAATTTAATTCCTTCCTCGCGGGTTCGGTTTTGGTTGTATGAAAAACGGGTTGCCAACCCCAATCGGCGGGTGGGATAATACGCCAACACTATCTGAGCGCCGATGCCATCGTCGGCAAGCTCACCTCCTCTTGTTCTACCAAAAACTTTGGTGGCCAACTCTCGCACGGAAAGGCTTTTGCCCCCCGCAATATTTATCGAAAATCGGTCATAATCCTGCGCCTGAGCAACCCCCATCGCCAACCCTGATATTACAATCATTAATCCCCAAAAACGAACCATACTTGATGTAAAATTTTGTAATTCAACGATAGCCTTTTGCGTTAATTGTGCCAATACGCACTTAAAACGACTTTTTCTTTTGACGAAGGTACTTAAGAAAAGCCACTTTATTATTTCCCGCAAGTTGCTTTTTTTAAAATTAAGGTACTATTAAAATTTAACGCTTTTGGGTTTTTAAAGTTCACTTTTTCATCAGTTACTTCTACATCCCCGTAGCCTTCCACCCAATTATCTCCTTGTTTGAGAAATACCACTTGCCGAATTGAGCTGGTGCCTTCTGAATTAAAGGTATAATTAACGAGTAGGGTATCTCCCCTTACCTCCCCCTCAATGGTGCCTTGGTTGAGGTCTTTTTCATACAATTTATAGGTCAAATCACCACTTACTTTGGTTCCTAGGCAAAGCAGGTTCATCTGAATGGTATCTTTTTTGTTGGCATACATGTAACAGTTTGAAGTCATCTCAAACCCTTCATTCCCTTGGGTTGTGCAAGCAACTAAAACACTGATTATGAGTGGATATAAAATGCTTAATGTTTTCATATTAAATAAATAATTTACTTTTATGCAAAAAGGCATTGTTGAAATCAGGAAATCTCTTTTGTCCAATGGGTTATTTTTGAACCGATAGAACCAGCTCAATAGCTTTCTTTTAAAAGTGGTAAAACTTCGTGCCGGGGTAGGGTTAAGCTGCGCTTTGGAAACCGAATTGGGGTCTTTTGGGGAAATACCTGAGAGATTTGACACTATTCCCACTTTTGTGAAATATATCCAAACCCATTATTTAACGTTCAATTTTCAAAAAACATGTTATGAATCCAACCGTTAAAAAAAACCAAACCCTATTTCCTGCCGTGGCAGCCGCTATATTTAACGAGCAGGGAGAGATTCTGCTTCAAAGGCGAAGAGATGTAGACCAATGGGGTGTTATATCTGGGCATGTTGAATTTGGCGAAACAGTCGTAGGTGCCATTGTTCGAGAAATATGGGAAGAAACAAATACACAAGCGCACATCAAACGCTTGATTGGAGTTTATTCAGCTCCCGCTTCACAAACGTATCATTATCCCGACAAGTCGGTTCAATACGTGACTACTTACTTTGAGGCCCAATTGACAGGAATGATAAGTAAAGACTTTTCAAAAGAAGAGACGCTAGAACTCCAATTTTTCAAAACCGATCAACTTCCCGATAACCTTGCCATGATGAATCCGCACTGGTTGCGTGATGCTCTGAGTCAAACAGGTCAGGTTTTTATTCGCTAAAACAATGAAGCAGTCCCTCAAATTAAGAGACTGCTTCATTGCATGTTTATATAATACGGTAGCTTCTTTTTCAATCGGCCATCAACAAATACCGAGGGTGAGTTTCGGTGGCGCGTAGGGCAGGATTCAAGAAAGGCAATGTTAGGCCCGTTACGTGAAAATTCTGAACCTTGTGCACTTCCTTATACCGAAGTCCTGCCGTATTTAGCGATTTCAATCCCTGCTCATCGGTGTAAATAAGGGTACTTTTGGGCTTAAAATGCTGTTTTACTTCGTTAAGTGAGCGCAAAACGGGCGTAGTACGTTGGGTATAATAATCCAAGGCGCTGTGAAAAATATTGTATTCATCGACCGGCGCCAATTCATAAATATAAAAGTCCGCAACACTTGCAGAGTAATCTTCTGCTACTTTCTGCCCTATCACTGAACCCGCCTGATATTTCAATAAACTTGGATAAAAATGCGCGTTCATCAGTAGATTGATGCCAAGACCCGTCAGAAAAGGAGCAAAAACCAATTGAGAAAAACCGGGCCGCTTACCATTGTATAAACGCACAATCAGCACCGCAAGCAAAATCGCGACAATCAATAAAGGGATATTTTGCAACGGAAACGCCCAGAAACAAAGCCCAACGATGGCAATTAGCATCACACACGAAGTAACGATTAAACCAATGCGGGTCCAGCGAAAAGACGAGGCTTCGGGATGCTCAATGAGTTTATCCAAAAAACGAGCGGTCAATACTGCCGCCAACGGGAATACCACAAATGTATAATGCGGCAATTGGTATTGAGCCGTTGAGAGCGCCATAAATGGCAAGATGAAACCTCCTACCGAAATCGCTTCGTCGGCCACAGGAAGCAAAAATCGTTGCTTGATGATGTCCCGCACCCTCGTCACAAGGCCGGGTATAAATGCCAGAACCCAAGGCAAAAAACTCCACAGAAAATTATGCGATTGAAAAAAAAGACCCGGGCTATTGTCCCATTCACTCTCGCCCGTAATCCGTCCAAAACTTTGTTCCCAAAAATAGAAATAAAGTCCATCTGAACCATACTGACGATAAAGCCCGACACAATACGGCAGCAAAACCAATCCGATGACAGGTAGACCCAACAGCCAGCGCCAATCAAAAAGCTGTTTCCACTGGCGTTTTAAGGCAAAATCAACGAAAAAAGCGGCTCCAATCACAATCAAACTGATGGGCCCTTTGGCCAACATCGCTAGTCCAGCAAAGACAAAACCAGTCACGAAGTGTTTCCAATTTCGACTTTTAACGTATTCAGCTACTTGCCAGATAGAAACCATAACGCAGTTGGTGAGCAACGTATCGCAGCGTACATCATGGTTCATCAGAAAGAATGCCTGACAGCTTCCCATCACCAAGGCGGCGATGTAAGCCGTTCGCTCCGAATAGTACAATTTACAAAACCGATACAGGGCGTACATTCCCAGTAGCGTGGACAGAATCGGAATCAGCCGGTAAGAAAAATTTGAGATACCTATTATTTTAAACACAAGGGCCGAAAGCCAAAAAAGCAACGGCGGCTTGTCCAGATAATAATCTTTACCCCGAAATTGAACTTCCAAAAACTGACCATTATCGGCCATTTCGCGGCCAATGGAGGCATATTGGGCCGCATCAATATCCATAATATCAATTTTTACGGCTCCGATAATATAGACCACAATGAGTCCTAAAAAGGGCAAATACTTATTATTCCAACGCATAAAGTGGGTTTAAACGGCAACACATTGCCAATCATGACTAATGTTCTAATTTATTTTGGTGCCTTATTTAAAGGCTTGAATCCCCGTAATTTCGTGCCCTAAAATCAACAAATGTATATCGTGCGTACCTTCGTAGGTAATGACTGACTCAAGGTTCATCATGTGACGCATAATGGGATAGTCGCCCGTGATGCCCATTCCCCCGAGCATTTGCCGGGCTTCGCGCGCAATGTGCAGTGCCATGTCGACATTGTTGCGTTTTGCCATTGAAATCTGGGCGGTGGTGGCTTTCCCGTCGTTTTTGAGGGTTCCTAGTCGCCAAGTCAATAGTTGCGCTTTGGTGATTTCGGTCAACATTTCGGCCAATTTCTTCTGTTGCAATTGAAACCCTGCAATGGGTCGGCCAAATTGTTCACGTTCCAACGAATACTTTAATGCCGTTTCGTAGCAGTCAATGGCCGCGCCAATCGCGCCCCATGCGATGCCGTAGCGGGCATTGTCGAGGCAGCCGAGTGGCCCGCGTAAGCCTTCGATGTTGGGCAAAATATTTTCTTTAGGTACCTTCACATTATCAAATACCAGTTCTCCCGTAACACTCGCCCGAAGCGACCATTTATTATGAATTTCGGGCGCCGAGAAGCCTTCCATTCCCTTTTCCACAATCAATCCGCGAATCCGTCCCTGTTCATTTTTGGCCCATACTACCGCAATATCGGCCACGGGCGAGTTAGTTATCCATAATTTTGAGCCATTCAGCACCAGGTGGTCGCCTGCCTCTTTAAAGGAGGTCAACATTCCTCCCGGATTTGATCCATGATTGGGTTCGGTCAGGCCAAAACAACCCACCATTTCTCCAGAGGCCAATTTGGGCAGGTATTTCTGGCGCTGTTCTTCGGAGCCGTAGGCATAAATTGGCCACATCACGAGCGAACTTTGCACCGACACGGTTGAGCGCATCCCCGAATCACAGCGTTCGATTTCTTGCGTCATTAAACCATACGAAATATAATCAAGTCCGCCGCCGCCGTATTCAATCGGCAGGGTTGGGCCAAAGGCACCGATTTCAGCAAACTTTTGAATCAAATGCGCAGGAAACTCCGCCTTCTGGGCATACTCTTCGATGATGGGCCGCACATCGCGGTTAATCATTTGCTGAACCGCATCCCGAACCATCTTGTGCTCTTCGGTCAGCAAATCATCTAGTTGATAAAAATCGGTTTGTCGAGTTGATGTTGATAAAGTAGTACTCATGATTTTTGGACAGTAAATCGGTAAATGTTATTACGTAGGTACGATGCCCAAAATTACCATAAAATCTGCCTAATTTCACAAAATTCGTCGAAACCTGTAACCAAAGTCATATTCAAAACGTTATGAAATTGTAACTTTAGCTACCACCGATTACCGCCCAAACATCGTGGAAACGTTTTTGCTGATTTTTTTACTGATTCCTTACCTCGTACTTCGGTATTATCTTACCGACCACGATACGCCTGCCGAAAAAGAACGAAAACGTTTAGCCGAAGGTATTGAATTATTCAACAACGGAGAATATACCAAAGCACACGATTATTTTAACCAAAAAATTAAGGAGTACCGCAAATCAGCCATCGCTTACGCCTATCGCGGTCAATGTAACCTCAAAGAACAAAATATCTACTCTGCCCTCTACGATTTTGCCGAAGCCCTGAGTTTTGATAATACGCTGTCAGAAGTGCATTTGCAAAAAGGAATGGCCCATTACCAGTTATCGGAATACGAAACCGCTTTTCTGTCGTTCGATAAAGCCGTTTGGTTTTCGCGCGGGGAAGAACCGCAAGCCCTCCGTTGGCGGGCCCTTGCCCGTCTGAAATTGCATCAGCTTTCGCAAGCCGAAAAAGACCTGTCCAAAGCTGTAGAACTCGGTGATGAAAACGCGGCCTATGTACTCAGTCAGCCCCCTTTCCGTCGGAAAGTGATTCTTTAATTCATCAACTTTTTTTCAAAAGTTTGCGTTAAAGGATGGCGAACCCTAAGGTTTATCATCAGTAATCATTTAAAACATGTTAGAAGTAACCTCCGACAATAAGCTTAAACGCCTCATCGTGGTAGGCGACCGCGTTCTGATTAAACCCAAAAATCCCGTAGACCAAACGCCAACGGGGTTGTATCTCCCTCCTACCGTTACCGAAAAAGAACAAGTACAGACTGGGTATGTCATTAAAGTAGGACCCGGTTTTCCGATTCCTGCCCCTACCGAAGACGAGCCTTGGAAAGAAACCGAGGAAAAGGTAAAATACATGCCGCTGCAAGCGCAGGAAGGCGATGTGGCCATTTACCTGCAACGTAACGCCATCGACGTCATGTACGGAGACGAGAAATACGTCATCGTTCCTCAATCAGCCATCCTGATGCTCGAACGCATCGAAGATTTGTTCCATTAGACTGGGACAATAAAAAAATTCCCTGCGTTGATTTTGGTAAAATCAGCACAGGGAATTACTATTTTTAAATGAATATGGGGATATAATTTTTATCTTCCGCTTTCTTGAGGACCGCCACCACGGGGGTCATAGCCAGAAGCAAAGAGCGGATATTGATCAAAAATAGACCGAACCACATTTCGATAGTAGCTGTTGGCAGCATTGGGATTTTTGAAAATACCCGCGGCATAACCTCTCCAAACTACCTGATCGGTATCAGCGTCTATCAGCGAAATAATAATCGTTCCCTTGTCCAAAGAGTAGCGAATCGGCTCGTATTTAAAGGAGTCATCTTCGGTATCAACCCAGTTTTTGATGACGGGCTGCATGTATCCCTGATAGCGTAAGTTGTCGTAGAAAATTCCGTAGTTTACCAGAAGCGTGGGCTTGCTTGTGCTGAGGCGATAGCCACGTGCCTGCATTTGTCGGTGGATGGCATTGTATACTTCAGTACATACGTTACCCGTATCACGTTCACATTCCAAAAAGGCGTATGTGCTGTAGGCTTTAAAGTTAGTTTCATAACTGTAATCGTGCTCCACAAAAATCCGACGATTGGTATTGCAACCCGCCGCCCACACAACGACGCACACAAAAGGTAAAAGTTTAGCAAGCTTCATGATGGATGTTAGAGTTTGGTGTTATACCAGTTTTGATTGGATAAAAATACGAAATTTTCTACAAAAGCAAATTATTTATTGTAAATCTTAGCGATTATAAATTATCCTACGTAATACGCGGCAGCCTGCTGAATTTCACCCGGGGTTACTTTAATATCAAACCCACAACTCCCCAAGCCAGTCAACAATGAAAAACGCAACTCCCCACCTTTGTTCTTTTTATCCTGCTGCGCCAACTGAATCACCGTAGCCACATCCGACATTTGCAACGCTACTTTGCCGTATACCGAGAATATAAACTCCTCAATCTGTTCTAATGTTTGTAAATCAATCATTTTTTTTCGGTACGCCACATAGGCCTCCATCACCATACCCGCCGCAATGGCTTCTCCGTGTAGGAGGCGCTCTTTGGGGGGCTTATTGAGAAAATAAGTTTCTACCGCGTGCCCAATGGTGTGCCCAAAATTCAAAATCTTGCGTAAGCCTTTCTCCGTTGGATCTTCGGCCACTACTTTTTTCTTGATTTCGACAGAATGTGCAATCAGGTCTGGCCAATTCTGTTCCTCAAAGTCTTTTTTGCGAATTTCTTCCCACTTAGCCGCATCGGCAATCAAACAATGCTTCACAATCTCTGCAAATCCAGACCTTAGTTCTATATACGATAAGCTTTGCAAAAAGGATGCGTCGATTAAAACATTTTTTGGTTGGGTAAAAACGCCCAAGTGGTTTTTATATCCCTGAAAGTCTATTCCAAGCTTCCCGCCCACACTGGCATCCACCTGAGAAAGCAGGGTGGTAGGAATCTGCACAAAATCAATTCCACGTTTATAGGTAGCCGCACAAAACCCGCCCATGTCGCCGATTACGCCACCACCGAGATTAAAAACGACCGCGTGGCGGTCTAGTTCCAAGCGCGTCATTTCTCCCCATATTTGTTCGCAGGTGGTCAGGTTTTTGTGTTGTTCACCCGCTGGAACAACAATGAGATGGTGCTTTGGCAAATACGGTTTTAGGCGAGGATAACAGTGTTTACGGGTGTTGACATCGGCAATGACCACATATTTTGAATACTCTTTGGTCGCTAAAAAAGCCGCGAGCCCTTCCTGAATTGGAGCGATGGTTACAGACATACGTGCGTGTTAAATTAGAAATTCAAATGTAAAACTTTTACGATAATAACGTGCTTAGCAGATTTGGCTTTGTTTCGTTTGACGTTTACGAGCTTTTCGTTAGGGCTGGTTTCCTAGTTCAAAGCTTTATATTATTACTTTAGATTCTATAGTGCTTAAATTTACACCTCAGCCCCTCTGATGCAAAACCCATATTGCCAGCTGGGCACCCTGTTTGTTGCCTCACTATCTTAATATAATTCCTTGATTTTCAAGCTTGTCAGCCCCAGGCAATACACCAAAGCTTCCAATTTTTCTTATCGCCATTTTGTTTTGCAATTGGTATTTTAATTTTCTTGATGTTCTCTGAATTTCTTGCCAATCCCAATCGCTAACCTTGCCATAGACCGTAGTTGAACTTTCATTTTTCAATGCTCTGCTCTCATTAAAGTGTCCAATATGAGATCTTTTAAGTATTTCATTTTTAAGCCCCCCAAAGTACAATTGGATTAACCCCCAGCCCTCTGTAGCATAACGAAAGGTATGTCCATCACACCTCTTAGGGTCTAGAACGATTCTTCTAAAAACTGGTTTGCCTCCATGTCTTGGTGTCCAAAGTTGAAATGTCGTCCCAAACTGGTCTATTCCAAAATCAAACTTTGAAGATATTTCCTTAAATGTTTTGTATTCACAAATTTCTTTGCCGAAAGGAGACCCTAAATCGTAAACCTGTAGGTCAGTTTCATTGAAAAGAAAATCAAGAATTTCTAAAATGTCAGTTTTGTTTGCAAAAAAGTCGTAAGTCATTCTTTTATTTTGTTTAGCCTTGCAGGTAACTGCGTAATTATGTAAAGACACCTTTTCGTTAAACCTGATAACAAACAATCCCGCACTGTACAGCGCGGGATTGTTTGTTACGATTAATGTACTATTTGAAACAAAATCAAGCGCCAAACGTGGCAATACCGCTCTGTATTTCGGTTTTGAAATAGGTCACAAAGTCTTCCAACTTCATGGAGCCCATATCGGGATGGCCTTTGCGGCGTACGGAGATGGTTCCTTCGGCCTGTTCTTTGTCACCCACAATCAACATGTAAGGCAATTTATGCACTTCCGCATCGCGGATTTTACGGCCAATTTTTTCGTCACGGTGGTCAACATACCCGCGTACGTCGGCTTCCTGCAATTGAAGGAAGATGTCATTGGCGTAATCCATGTACTTTTCGGAGATTGGCAATACCGCAATTTGGTCGGGCGAAAGCCACAAGGGGAAATTACCAGCGGTGTTTTCGATCAAAATCGCGATGAAGCGCTCTAATGAACCAAACGGCGCGCGGTGAATCATCACGGGGCGGTGTTTGGTACCATCGCTTCCCATGTATTCAAGGTCAAATCGTTGTGGCAGTTGGTAATCCACCTGAATCGTACCCAATTGCCACTTACGGCCGAGGGCATCCCGAACCATAAAGTCGAGTTTGGGACCATAAAAAGCGGCCTCTCCTAGTTCGGTAACGGTATTTAACCCCTTTTCGGCGGAGGCTTCAATAATCGCCGATTCGGCACGGTTCCAGTCTTCGTCTGTTCCGAAATATTTTTCGGGTTTTGCGGGGTCGCGGAGGGATATTTGCGCACTATAATTGTCAAATCCCAGCGACCGAAACACATACTGAACCAAATCAATAACGCGTTTGAATTCGTCTTTCACTTGGTCATTGCGGCAGAAAATGTGGGCGTCGTCTTGCGTAAAACCACGCACCCGAGTCAGTCCATGTAGCTCTCCGCTTTGTTCGTAACGGTACACGGTGCCAAATTCGGCCAAACGCAACGGTAATTCACGATACGACCGTGGACGTGCTTTGTAGATTTCGCAGTGGTGAGGGCAATTCATGGGTTTAAGCATAAACTCCTCCCCTTCTTCGGGGGTATGAATCGGTTGGAAGGAATCTTTACCGTATTTTTCCCAGTGTCCTGAGGTTACGTACAATTGTTTGCTACCAATGTGCGGCGTCACCACGGGCGAATACCCCGCACGCACCTGCGCCCGGCGCAAAAAGCTTTCGAGTCGTTCGCGCAACAAAGCGCCTTTTGGCAGCCAAAGCGGCAAACCAGCGCCTACTTTTTCGGAAAAAGTAAACAATTCCAGTTCTTTGCCGAGCTTGCGGTGGTCGCGACGTTTTGCTTCTTCCAGTACGTGCAAATAGTCGTCCAGTTCTTTCTGTTTTGGAAACGTTACGGCATATACCCGCGTGAGCATAGGCCGTTTTTCGTCACCACGCCAGTAGGCTCCTGCCACATTCATGATTTTGATGGCCTTAATAAATCCCGTATTGGGGATGTGCGGCCCCCGGCATAAGTCCGTAAAATTACCTTGCGAATAGAACGTAATCTGACCATCTTCCAGTCCATCAATCAGTTCAAGCTTGTATTCATCCGCTTTTTCGGTAAAATATTCAATCGCATCGGCTTTACTCACCGACGTTCGCTTGTACTCGCTTTTCTGGCGCGCAAGCTCAAGCATTTTATCTTCTACTTTTTTAAAATCTTCCTGCGAAAAAGGCTTCCCGCCCAAATCAATGTCGTAATAAAAACCCGTCTCAATGGCAGGTCCGATGCCAAATTTTGTACCCGGGTACAACGCTTCAATCGCCTCGGCCAATAAGTGTGCGGAGGAATGCCAAAATGTAGCTTTTCCATCGGCATCGTTCCAAGTCAAGAGTTGGAGGTTGGCATCCGTATCAATGGGTCGGGTGGCATCCCACACCTTTCCATTGACTTTAGCCGCCAATACATTTCGCGCTAGTCCTTCGCTGATACTCAGCGCAATGTCCATACTTGACGAGCCTTGGGGGTACTCGCGCACACTGCCATCAGGTAGGGTGATTTTAATGTTACTCATGTTAATTAGTTATGTTTAGTCACGCTTCATCAACATCCGCTATTACAAACTAGCATGAATCGTTGATAAATTTTCTGCAAAAATGGTTGTTTTAAACGTTACTGCCAACTATTGCCTGATTTTCAAGCTACGGACGGTATCACTTTTCGTTTTCAATTCAAGTCGAGGAGTTAGAATATTGACCTGAACCCTTTCACGCTCGGGGGCAATTGGGGCAACATCTTTCTCATTATCAGCATCAGAAGTTATTTCGGGTGAAGCCGGCGGTAGGGTACCGTAGGTATCAAGGTAATATTTTCGCTGTTGCGCCCGGTAAAGACGCCCCCGCGAACGCCAATCAGCCGCATCTATCTGCGTAGCCAGGGTATATTGTTCAATGGCCCCTTCGATGTTCCCATGTTTGTCGTAGGCACTTCCCAGCAAAAAATTAATCTGCGGATATTTGGGATTATAGCGCAAAACTTTCTCAAAGCTTTTAATGGCCAACGGTAAACTGTTCCACTTCAAATAGATAGTACCTGCCTGAAAATCAGCCGCGTAATTGGTTGAGTCAAATTTAATGGCGGCCCGATAGGCAATCAGTGCGCTATCTAGCCGTTTTTGACTGTGGTACATTACCCCGCGCGAATAATAAAGCATCGACTCTTTGGGGAAATACCGCAAACCCTGGTCGTTGATGTCTTTTGCCTGAATATAATCGTGCAAACGTGTATGAATGGTGGTCAGCTCTACATACGCAGGGACAAAGCGTGGTTTTAATTCCACCGCCCGCTGCATCAGCGCAATCCCCGACAGCGTATCTCCCTGGCGGGCATCTAAAAGTCCATTGTAAAAATAGGCTTCCCCTTCGTAAGGAGCCATTTGCAAGGCTTTCGACAGATACAACTTTGCCTGACGGTATTGCATTTTTTGTTGGGTCAAATCTCCCAATAAAATGTACAGCTCAGGCGTATCCTGTTGCAAGACTTCTGCCCGTCGTGCCGCCGCCAAGGCTTCGTCGTAGCGCTTAATCTGCCGCAAAATTCGGGCTTTGGTCAGCAGAAAAAGTCCATTGCTAGGGCTGATTTCAAGCGCGTCATTTATATCCGTCAAAGCCGCAGGAAAATCCTTAAGGACGATGTACAACTCGGCTCTTTTGTGGTAATTTAAGGAGTTGCGCGGACTACGCCGAATGATGGCACTCAAGTACTCAACGCCGATTTCCGCTCGTTTGAGGGCATCGTCGGAAGGAAGCGGAGGAATACGGGTACTCTGACGTTCGTCGCTGCTGCACCCGCCCAGCCACATTGCCAAACAAATACTTACTATATACGTTAGGGCTTTCAAGTTGCTCTGTACTATTATTGATGTTTTTAAAAAAGTCATTTTATTTCTTCAAAAACACCTGACAATGAATGCATTATTAAAATTAGTAAGCCACAACGGCACGTCATGCCTACCGTTGACTCACTCATTGATGCAAAGTACGGGAAAGTTTTGGGGAAATGCACGATTAATCACCGCTTAGACGGAGGCGAAACGATAAAATATACCCAAGGGAAGTTTGCGCTGTTTATGGTCGGCAAGGTAGAGTTCACCGCATTGGGCATTCATCATTTTACCAAATCGGTCTAGTACCAAATTTTCGGCCATCAAAGCCGAAAAACCCAACGAATACAAATTCAAAATGAATACGTGGTGAACAGGGTCCAAAAGCTCAGCGCAGGATTTGAGTAGTTCATTCAACTGTTCTTCCAGAATCCACTTTTCACCTGCAGGCCCACGGCCATAAGCAGGTGGGTCGAGAATGATGCAATTGTATTTTTTTCCCCGGCGCACTTCACGCTGAACAAATTTAAAAGCATCTTCCACCATCCATCGGATATTGTCGGCGTCGCTTGCCTCCATGTTCTCCCGCGCCCACGTGACCACCGGTTTAATTGAATCTACGTGTGTTACGTCGGCCCCTGCTTGTCGGGCTGCCACCGAGGCGGCCCCTGTGTACGCAAAAAGATTTAAAACGGCCGGTTTCTCGACGGGCAGTGCACGGAGTTTTTGGTCTAAATAATCCCAGTTAACCGCCTGCTCAGGGAAAATCCCTACGTGCTTGAAGGAAGTAAGCGAGCATTTTAGGCGCAACGACAGCCCCGCATGTCGGTAGCTTATCCACCATTTTTCGGGCATCCCTTTCGTCAATTGCCACTCGCCGCGTTCGGTAGCCTGCTTATCACGCACAAAAGTAGCGTGGGCCTTTTTTTTCCAATCAGCGTCGGAAAGAGATTTATCCCAAATAGCCTGAGGCTCAGGACGGGCTAGTATATATTCGCCAAATCGTTCTAATTTTTCGAAATTACCGCTATCAATCAGTTCGTAATCTTGCCAGTGGAGAGGAGTGAGAAGTTGCATTTGTGCGTTAAGGCGAAAGTCAACCGCTGGTACACTCAGGAAAAACCTAATTGACCAGCGATTGACCCTCTATCCTATGTTATTAAAAAGATATTTTATTCAGATAAAAAACATTTCGGCGACCATCGTCCCCCGTAATTCGCTGATATCCAAACGCTAAGTAATAATTATCAAACCAGTACAGCACTTCGTCGGTGTTGGTTTGACGCACCTTATCACTGGCATCAACGGTCATAATCGGAATCGGCTGGCGGTCATTCAATACGCGGTCTTTGTCAAAAACCTTGGCTTTGATAGCCCCTTTATTACTGTAAAACATAGAAACCGTTTGGTCCTCATTGGGTTTTACCCTTACTTTTTCTTTGAGTTCCATGCTTTTCAGCCCTTCAAAAGGCAGTGAATTATCCCATAATAAATCGCCTTTGGGGTTAAATCCAGCCACAATCGCGTGGGTATACACAAAACCATTAAATATTTGCCCATTGTTCATCCTCCGTGAGCCAAACCATGGGTCCCAATAGTATGGATTATAAAGTCCATACGATGGAAACATTCCCATGCCACCAATTCCCCACGGCGACATCATGGGTGAACCCCACCACGAGCTCATACCATACATCCCATTATTGTTGTTACGGTACTCAGGATAAAAGACCTCTCCCGAAATCAGGTAGTTGCCGTTTTGTTCAATGATGTCATGAACCAACAGTCGGTAATTAAGCTTTACTTCGTCTCCATTTTCTTTTTTCCGCTCTATCTTACGCAGCATTCGTTCTTGCTCACGCTCGCTCATGAAGTTGAAGAAATTCTTAAAATCGGTAAAACTGTGGTATTGCGTAAACTCTACCTCGTCGTAAACGATTTTACTAAGAAAAAGCCCTTGCGATGCGCTGTTGTTGTTTCCCTGCATGTTTCGGAAACCATAGGTTCCAATCATCAGTTTGGTGGAGTCGTTCAGCGTAAAAAGGCGTCCGTTGAGCAATGAGTAATCAGGCTCTGGCTCTACCATCACCTGCCCAACAGATTGCCCATATTCATCAAACGTCCGTGAGATAAGCTTGATTTCTCGTCCCTTGCGAGCGGCATAACAGACATTTACCAAATGGTGCGTGGTATCAATATCGACAGATTGAATCACGGTGTTGGGCTGCGTAACCCCGGGCAGAATCTTACTTTGTTTGGAAGCCAAATTGGTATAAAGCAGCATCGGCTCGTCTCGTACTGTCCCCGCCATAAAAACCGAATAACCAATCGTCTGGAAATCGGTAATTTGAAAACGGTCCACGGAGCTAAGGTAAAATGTCTCCATAAAACCCGCTACTCCCACCTTCACAACCTGATAAAAGTCAGTCCGGCTACGGGTAAATAACAGATAAACGGATTGGCCGTCGTACGAAGACTTTACAAAATCAAGGTTATCTTCAATCGTGCCGTTGATTGACCAATCGCGGTCCAAATCAACGTTAAACTTCTGAATGTTAAACGCATTTTTTGAAAGCTGTGAAACCAATACCACGCCTTTTGCGCCCAAAGAAATCGTATGGTATGACTCATTGGCTCCTGGAACAGGCAGCTCTATTCGCTTGACAGTCTGCGCCTTAAGTTCAGGGGCAGCTAAACCAATGACCAAAAACAAAACGTAAAAGAAAGAAACCAAAACGGCACTAAGCGCCGCACCAGCCCTGCGCACTACAAAAGATTGATAACGCGCCCGTGGGCTATTGACAATAAATTCATTAGGTGTTTTCATCGTTGCTAAAACTTAAGATTAGGTCGAATTCCTCCCGTTTTATCGGCATGACCGACAAACGAGATTGCCTAATTAACGCTATTTCCTGCAATCTATTATCTGACTTAATTTCCTGCAATGAAACCGGTCGTTTTAACTTCTGAACAGGCACCAATTCAACCACTACCCAGCGGGGGTCGTCGGTGGTTGGGTCAGGATACGCTTCGCGGTCTACCTGTGCAATACCCACCACGGCCAGCCCCTCATTGCTGTGATAAAAGAACACCCAATCGCCTTTTTGCATGGCTTTCAGGTTGTTACGTGCCTGATAATTACGAACGCCATCCCAAACACTCCTCCCCGCTTTCACAAAATCATCCCAACTGTAAACAAACGGTTCCGACTTTACTAACCAATGATTCATTCTTAATTTCCCATTTCTCAGGCTGATACCGCATCAAAATGACGCAATCTTTGGTCGCCTTTCAACTTTATACTTTTATTATATAGACAACATCGCCGCCCCAAACACTCCTGCACTATCTCCTAACTTTGGACGAAGAATTTTGGTTTCCACACGGCCGCTATTGAAGATGTATTTTTTGGCTCGTTCCAAGCCTTCGGTGTAAAGTAAATCAATGTTTCCAACACCACCGCCCAAAACAATGGCATCGGGGTCGAGAATATTCATCAGTACCGAAACAGCCTTCCCAAAATGTTCCAACATACGGTCGATGGTTTGGGTAGCAAATGGATCAGTACCAGCATAATGCCGCGCCACAATGTCTTTCATTTTTAACTCCTGACCACTAATCTGCGCGTAGTACCGCTGCAATGCGGGGCCAGAAAGTACCTGCTCTACACAACCTTTTTTGCCGCAATAGCAATCATATCCGTTGGTTTCCAGTTCATTATGCCCCCATTCGCCACCGATTCCCTGTGTTCCGTTCAACACAAAAGACTGTCCGTCTTTTCCTTTAATAACAACCCCACCACCAACACCAGTACCCATAATAACGCCAAATACACACTGGTAATTCGGAACAACATCTGGAACGATTCCCATTGTTGCTTCGGCCAATGCAAAGCAATTGGCATCGTTGGCAATAAAGACTGGAATCCCCAAGGTATTTGCTAAATCACTCTGCAAAGGCATATCATTCAGACAAGTAGTATTGCAGTTTTTCATCAAACCGTTGGACGGCTCTACCGTACCGGGCGTGCCAATCCCTATGCTTGGAGCTTTGAAGCCCGTTTCTGCTTCCAATGCACGTACCAGTTCAACAATCCGGCTAGCAATGTGCTCATACCCTTTATGAGCCTCTGTATCAATTCTTTTACGGATAATCACCGCATCAGGCGAGGGTGACGACAATACAACGCCTTCAATTTTTGTTCCGCCGAGGTCAATTCCCCAAATGGTTTGCATACGTATTATGATGTGTGTTAGTGAAAGGTAAAATCCGCTGCTGCGGGGTTTAGGTATTGATATAATAGTGTACGTATTGCGTATCCTACTACTGCCAATGATAGTTTTTTTGGCATAATTACGAACATTTAATGATTTAGCAAGTTTTCAGGATGTATTTATATTTTTGCAAAAACAAAATTAACTTTAGCAACCATGTCATTACAAAAAGGGGATAAAGCTCCCTCATTCACTCTCTTTAATACCGAGAAAAAAAAGGTTTCACTCGAAGATTTTAAAGGAAAAAATCTCATCATTCATTTCTTCCCAGCGGCTTTTACGGGCGTATGTACCGAACAGCTCTGCACCATGCGCGATGACTTAGGCTACTATACCAAACTCGGTGCCGAAGTAGTGGGTATCTCTGTTGATTCGCTTTTTACCCTCAACAAATATAAGGAGGAACAAAAATACAATTTTGATTTACTATCCGATTTTAACAAGGAGACTTCACAGGCTTTTAAGTCCTACTACGATACATTTGCGTTTGACATGAAAGGCGTAGCAAAACGTGCCGCTTTTGTAATTGATAAAGAAGGAGTTATCCAGTACGCAGAAGTACTGGAAAGCGCGGGTAACCTACCTGATTTTGTGGCGATTAAATCAACGCTTGAGCAGATTTAGCGTTGAAATTTATGTAGATATTTTGCCTAAAAACTGCATTTATTATCAAGCCAAAAAAGCCGAGTCAAACGTTTGACTCGGCTTTTTTATTGTCTTTTTTTTGGTACTTTCACCGTTTATTTTTTACTTGTAGATAATTTAACAGTGTAAAGTCTACTCTAATCCATCGTTAATCTTATGGGAATCGTTGAACGTCGGGAGCGTTTGCGGAAACAAGTCCGTCATGACATCCTCAAAACTGCCCGCGACATTGCTCGTGAGGAAGGCTGGCAGGCCGTCTCCATTCGAAAAATTGCCGATGTTATTGAATATAGCCCTCCTATTTTATACGAATATTTTGACAGTAAAGACAAACTGTTGGAAACCATCCGAAACGATGGCTTTGCTTTTCTGCACGAAGAATTGCTAAAACTGAGGACTTTGTACCGTAATCCTGAAAAATTAATTACGGAATTTGCCCAAATTCAATGGCGATTCATGCATACCCAAACCGAGGTTTTTCAGGTGATGTTTAATATGGAAGGCGGGATTTGTCAGTCAAAACAGGCTTATCAAATTGAGTTTGCCATGCTCAACAATCATCCAGTGTGGGAAGCCATGGCCTTGATACGACCGCGCTCCGCCGATGCCGTCTCCAAAACCTTTTATGAATGGTGGTGCCTTACGTACGGTTTTTTGGTGGTCACCTCTGTCACCCAGCCGCGCCAAACATTATCGAATTTCGAACCTATTTTTATGGAAACCGTTCGAAGATTTGTGCGAGGACTAGCTTGATATTCAGTGTAGATAGCAACTAAGAACTGGTTCAGAATACCAAGCCAGTTCTTAGCTAAAAACTTAAAGGATACTCTGTCTAATTTTCAATTCGCTTTGATGGTACACCTGCGAAAACGCGGGTACGCTTGTCGTCAACCACGCATTGCCACCGATGATAGAATCACTGCCAATGACCGTTTTGCCTCCCAATATGGTAGCGTTAGCGTATATAACTACATTGTCTTCAATGGTAGGATGACGTTTGGTTTCGGCCATCGACTTAGAAACACTCAATGCCCCAAGCGTCACGCCTTGGTATACTTTTACGTTATTGCCGATATCGGTCGTTTCACCAATCACGACACCCGTTCCGTGGTCAATAAAAAACGACTGTCCGATATTTGCTTTGGGGTGAATATCTATCCCTGTAAGGCCATGAGCGTGTTCGGTAAGCATTCTTGGCAGCAAAGGCACGTTCAAATCCACCAATAAATGTGCCACCCTGTAAACCGCAATGGCATAAAAACCCGGGTAGACAGAAATCACCTCCTCGATGCCCACCGAAGCGGGGTCATTGTCTGCAATTGCCTGCGCATCCAACAAAAGATTTTCGTAAATCTCGGGGAGTTGGGCCAGAAATCGTTCCATAATGACGTCTTTATCAGCGTCAAGATGATTGGCAAGCGGGTCCAAAAGGCAAGACAAACGGTTTTGAAGACGGCGATAGGCTTCGGGTAAATCTAACGAAGTCCGTTCGCAGTCTTGGGTAACAGGAAACAGAAAACACATCATTTCTTCCACAAACTTCCCTACGCTGCTGCGGGGAGGTAGCCGATGCCGATACTTGGCATTTTGTTCGGTAAGACGCGTTAAAAAGGAGACCGAAAGTTCTTGCTCAGTTAATGTCATGGCATTGATTGAATTACAAAATAAAAGCCCTTTCTTCAGGAAAGGGCGGCTCAATTTCTTAGTTTTGAAGCGTAAATTATTCCCTTTCCATGTCTTAGTCACGGATACAGCAACAACAAACAGCGGCACGTTTGGTTTTCACAGGAATGATTTTTATAATTTTGATACCAAAAACCGTGCAAAAAGGTTCATTATTCCAAAAAAAGTTACCATTTATTTGCAGATTGTACAATTCCACCGAATGATAATGTTTAAATTTAAAGTACACTTCTCTCTAGTTTTGCCTCAATACGCATTCTTTTTTTGTATTTTCTCTTTTTGTACCGCCCTTCCAGCACATACCCAAAATCGGTATTCATACGCTTGGAACGCGATGGGGTCAGAATTCAATCTTGTTTTTTATGCCCCTCATGACTCAATCGCAAAAGTGGCTTCGGATAGTGTTTTTAAACGCATTGAGTACCTAAATACCATCTTGAGTGACTACTTAGACGGTAGCGAAACCAATCGTTTATCGGCAACGGCTGGCTCGGGAGAGCCCTTTTTAGCAGGTCCAATACTCTTTGATATTCTTCAGCAGTCGGTTCATTATAGTAAACAAACCAAAGGCACGTTTGATGTGAGCGTCGGGCCGATTGTTCAACTCTGGCGGCGTGCTTTGCGGCGCAATTATTTCCCCGACAGCGCCCAAATTCATGAAGCAAAACAAAGCGTTGGCTATAAAAAAATCCGTTTGAATGCTAAAAATTGTACCGTGATGCTTACCCAAAAAGGAATGCGTCTCGATTTTGGCGGTATCGGAAAAGGCTACGCCGCCGATGATGCCCTGCGCATATTGCGCTATTTTGGCATTTCTGCCGCTTTTTTAGATGCTGGCGGGGACTTAACCATCGGCGAGGCTCCTCCTCAAAAAAAGGGTTGGGAGATTGAAGTGAGTTCGGGAGGGAAAGACAGTACAGCCAAACGTGTATTGACACTAAAAAATTGCGGGGTGGCCACTTCAGGAAACACCTACCGTTTTATGGAACACAATGGAGTCAAATATTCCCACATCGTAGACCCGCGCACGGGCGTTGGTCTTACCACCCATACACGCACCACGGTGATTGCTCCCAACGGAACCGCGGCCGACGCCCTCGCCACGGCGTTTAGCGTGTTAGGAATAAAAGAAGGCAAAAAAGTCGCGAAAAAATTGAAGTCTGTTCGCATCTGGCTCTTGGAGCAAAATGGGCTTGAATGGAAAACGGCTAATTTTTAGCAGGCTGGCCCGAAAAATACAAAAGGCAAACCGTTTCCGATTTGCCTTTTGATTCTTACATCGTTTTAAGCTCCCTAAGTTACTCTAAACAAAATGTATTTCGTTTGCGTGAGTATTACGCACGTTTCACTTTCGTAGCGTTCAAGCCTTTCTTGCCTTGTGCAGGCTCGAAAGTAACTACGTCACCTTCACGTACGTTGTCGATAAGACCTGATACGTGTACAAAAATTTCTTCGCCTGTGTTACTGTCTACGATAAAACCGAATCCTTTGGTTTCATTGAAGAACTTTACTGTTCCTGTGTTCATTGAAAAAAAAATAAAAGAATGAAAAAAATGGTAATTACCGTTACAAAAGTAACCTTTTAAAATCAATAATTGCAATATTGGTTAAAATCATTTCAAAAATTATGCTTTTTTTTACTAGAAAAAGCATTTCCCCCCTCTAGGTTTACCTAGTTATCCATTTTTTTTGCTTCAATATCGCTCATTTCAACGTTTCTAAATTACTTTGTTCTTACCCCAAACGCGCCAACCTACCGAGTCAAGGCCAAGAAAGAACAAATCATTTTTTGTTTTAACTTTTAACCTTATTTTAGCCTTACAAAATCAATCAAAATGGATTCTTTAGATATTCTTCAGAAAATTGGAGCCAGCATTTTCATTGTTTTAATGAGTATTCTGCTGCTTTTCTGGTGTCTTCCTGAAGGATATTTTTTTAGACAAATTCTTCACAACTATTTCAGTAAGTACATTTGTTGGGCAGGACTTGACAATTATTGGGCGTTGTTTGCGCCTCAGCCCGTTTCTAAAAATTTTTTGATTGGCTTTGAAATTGAATTTACGGACGGAACCATTCAGCCTTGGAAACTCCCTGAATATACCTTAAAAAATGATTATCAATGGGCACCGCATTTTAGATTTATTAAGATGCATAATCAGTTGCTCTCTCAAAAGGATGATGTTCCCAAAGAAGCCGTTTGTAATTTTATTTTACGCGAGTATCATAAGACCAACCCTTCATCCAAAACTCCCCTTAAAGTACACATAATCAGGTTTCATGAACCCCAAAAACCCCAACAACGAGCGATGTTTCCTTGGCTAAGCCAACGAGTGTTCACTTACGAACTATCTCAACAATAAGACGCAGTAAAATCAATGACGGAATTTATCACCCTGAACCAACTGTTAAAATCGTGGAATGACTTTTTTTTTAGCAATCAATCCACGCTAACCATCAGCGTTTTACGCCTGTTGACGGGTATTTTGGTATTGATTGAAACGTGGGTTTGGCAGGGCAAAAACAAGATACTGTTGCAACCCGAAGGTTGGTTTGGCTACGATGATTATAAAAGAAACAAAAAAGACCTTCGCTTTTCACTTCTCAATTATTTACCTCCAACCACCGCATCCCTTAACCTGATTTTCGGTATTCAATTTATGGCAGGCCTTTGCTTGACTTTGGGAATTCTACCAAATCTGGCGGCATTTGTCTGTTTTATTACGCTTGTTTCGATTCACAATCGGAATATTTATGTTTTAAGTTCGGGAGATACCGTCTATCGTTTTTTTTGCCTATTCCTTATATTCTCTCCTACCGACGCTCAACTCTCCATTTTAGATACCAAGCATCTTCTTCGATCGGAAGCAACAGGCTGGCCTTGGACATTGATCTTGATTCAGCTTTTCATGGCCAATATTTACGCAAAAAACGTGCTGTTTAAATTAACGGGGGAATGGTGGCGCGATGGTACCGCTACCCAAAAAGTACTGAAGGCAAGGATTTGGAACCGCCGAGAACTACCGAAAGCATTGGACCGTACGTGGTTTTTTAAGTGTACAACCTACGGAACTTTAGTGATAGAAGCGGCCCTTTTTTCGTTGATTTGGATTGAAGAATTCAGGCTTCCTGTACTCGCAATGGGCGTATTGCTCCACATTGGCCTTTGGATTTTTTTGCGGTTTGGATTCTTTCAGCTAACGATGATTTTAGGGTTATCGGCATTCATTACACCAAAGGAATATTGCCTTTTTTTTGAATGGCTGTCTCATTTTTAAAACGCTTACCCTCCTTTCAAATCATCATCTTCGAGGCTTCTTGGCTGACTGTTTTGATAAAAACGTTGGGCAGCTCCCTGAGCAAGCTTCAGAAAATCTGGGGATGAATAAAGTTCGCCTGCTACAAACCCATTAAAACATGGTGCAATGGGGATAAAAAAATCATTTTCTCGTTGGTCAGCACGTAGCCAAATGGTATTTATTCTGAGGGCAAATATTCTGAGATAGGCAAGCTCAAAATCTTCATTTTTTAGCTTTTCAAGCTCTTTAAGTTTAGACAACAATAACTTATGTTCGAGGGCCATGGGCCCAAAATGGGCTTCTTGCAAAACATGCTCGTCTTCTTTTTCTCCAATTTTGATTTCAACAAGGGCATGATTTCCTTTTGCATCAGCATGAAGATGCCGCCACGCAACCAGTTGGGCATTTTCTAATCCTTTTCCAGAAATAATATCATTCAGTCCTGCATGAAAAACTTTATGAGGGATGGATTCTTCATACGCATGAGGCCGTTTTCGAGGCCTCCCTTTTTTTTGTTTAGAGGACCAGTTTTTAAATAGCTCAGCCGATTGACCGGGGGCAAAAACTTCTTTAATGGGCATAACTCACGTATTTTGAAGGGGAGAAGTAAAGAAGCTATGGGTCACTATACAACCCGTTACGCTGTCGATACCATTTGTGCTATTAGCATCCGCAACTACACCACCGTGACATTTGTAATTGGTTTGAAAAACTTCATAGGTCATGGTAGAGTATCCTTTTTCGAGACTGAAAGGGTCGTGTACATACACCATAACGTTCTGGTCATTTGGGGAAGCCATTGAAGATTCGTAGCCCGCAATAACTACAAAATGTCCAAATTTTGGAATTTTGATTTCATGACCATCAATGTTAAAGTCTAACACGTGTTCAAGCGTTATTTCTAATTTAAAGGCCACCAATCTGCCCTGATCAATTTCCGCCATTAATTTATGAACAGGGAGAGCCCCAATCACAAAACTGCTAGGGATATGGGTAGTTACAAAAGAGCCTTGGTTGTTTGTCGTAATCAAGTACCAAGGAGTATCGCAGGCAAGACTCTCTGGATCGTCACAGCAATTTCCTGGCGAGGGTTCGATAGAAGCGCTTGCTACTTTACACTGTGTCCACTGACTTTCGGGGTCATAAAAATGGGCACAACTTGTTCCAACCGCAGTCCAACACCATGCAAATTGCTGCTGGGGTTGCATAGTAAAATCCAATACGTTCTTTTTTACTTTTTTGGTAGCCATAAAGCAGTACGAAATACCGAAAAAGCATAAAAGCGCTTATGTGCTTTTATGCTTTTTCGGTAAGACTAACCTTTTTTTTCAACGAAAATATTGAGGTTTGTTAGCAGTTACCAAGTTCCCCCTGACATACTATCATCTGCCTCATTGTGCTCAACATCCTCCATTTTATCCCATGGAAAGGCGCTTTTTCCTTCAATAATTCTTTGCTTAGCAAGTTTTTTCAAAGCGTGAAGTGTTCCCACCGTAAGATCTTTATCCACCTTATTATTGAGAAAATCGGTAATGTCTTTTTTGGTAAGGTTTTTAGCTTGGGCATTTAAATGAACAAGATGTTCATGATCACCAACACGCGCAAGTGCGTCTTTGAGTTTTTCTGTAGATTTCATAGTAGAGCGGTTTAGAGGGTAAAATTTGGTAACGTAAGTGACATAAATTCACAAATTGTACATCAGACAGTGTTGTTGTGAAATGATGTATGTAAATGACATAAAAAATAAGTAGTTTTCCAAAAATATACCATTTAAATTTTTGCAAGGATAAATTTCGTAAATTCAAGCCAAAAATTTCGCTTATATGAGGATTTCTACATTTGTAGTATGGGTACTGGTTTTTACTGCGCATTTTAGTTATGCACAATTGATTTCGTTACAAAATCTGAAAGAAGTAGATGTTACAAAAGGCTTTTATCAATTGTCAGATTCCTCAAAAAAGCTTCAACCTAGTGCTATTTTTAGTAAAACTTCCATTCTTCCATTCCAGCCCGCCCATGAAAAAACCTTGAAAGAAAAGAACATTGACGTGTATTGGTTGCAGTTTTCGGTTAAAAACAACAGCAACCTCGACGAAGAATGGGTCTTTGACTTTGAAAATTGGGCTTTTGTTGATTTTTACTACCAGGAAAACCAAGATTTTAAATTAAAAAAGACGGGGCATCTTTATCCTTACGAAAAACGAGATTATCCAAAAGCCAACAAAAATTATATAGAAGTACCGTTGAAGTCAGGGGAGACAAAAAAGTGTTTTGTTAGGTTAGAGTATCGCCGCCATATTTCTAAAATCCCCCAAGACCTACGTTTTAAAATCGCACCCAGGTCCAAAGTAGATGAAAGAGACGCTGCAGTAGGCAATGTCATTTTTGGCTTTCTGGGTATATTTTCGGTTATGTTTTTGTATAATTTAATCATATTTTTTGTCACCAGACTGAAGAGTTATGCCTATTATCTATTCGTTTTATTTTTTGCATTTTATTTTACCTCCAACAACTCTGGCTATCTGATTACCCTCTTTAGATCATTATCATCTTTTCCCATTTGGGCTTCTCATTTTGAGCTCGTCGGTTCAGAATTGTACGGTGTTGCGTACCTATTGTTTATTCAAAGTTTGATGAAAACTCAGCATAATTACCCAAAATGGCACAGGGTATTGAATGGGTTAATTATATCCAATATCGTCATAAGTATCCTGTTTTTCATCCATTTTGAAGTCGCCTTTATTCTTTTATATATCGTTTCGACCGCTACTATTTTTATCATTATTACACTGGGAATCAGATGCATAAAGGATCAAATCCCATCGGCTGGCTATCTGCTTTTAGGCTACATAGCCAACTTGATGGGAGTAATCAGCATCATGTTTGTACTAACTGGCGTTTTGCCAAAAAGCGATTTCACGTTTTATTATTCGCTCCCTCTAGGATTAACGGTCGAGGTGATTTTGTTCTCTTTTGCCCTTGCCAATATGATTAATATACTTCGCAAAGACAATGAAGAAAAACAGAAGAAAAACATCGAACAATTACTTGAAAATCAACAACTTCAAACAAAAGTAAACCGCGAACTGGAACAAAAAGTGACAGAACGGACGGTTGAACTCAATCTATCACTGAATCGACTTCGTATTACCCAGGACCAGCTAGTTTTAAAAGAGAAACTCGCCTCATTGGGAGAACTCACGGCTGGTATTGCCCACGAAATTCAAAACCCCCTCAATTTTGTTAATAACTTTTCGGAGCTTAGTATTGAACTCGCCCAAGAACTAACACAGGAAATAACCAAACCTAAAATTGACAAAGAACTAATCAGTGATTTAGTTTCCGATTTGAGTCAAAATCAACAAAAAATCAATCATCATGGCCAACGAGCCAGCAGCATTGTCAAGGGGATGCTAGAACATTCAAGAACGGGGACTGGGGAGCGGCGTTTAACAAACCTCAACAACCTAGCTCATGAGTATCTGAATATTGCTTACCAAGGGCTTAGAGCTCGCGATGCTTCTTTTAATATTGAAATGAAGACTGATTTTGACCTTGATTTGCCCGAAATTGAAATGGTTCCTCAAGAAATGGGCCGAGTTCTGCTCAATTTATTCAACAATGCATTTTATGCCACCCACGAAAAATTTGGACAATTGGGGAAACCTTATCAACCTGAAATACAAGTGAGTACCCAATTGAAAAACGACAAAGTTGAACTAAGAATCAAAGACAACGGGACGGGCATTTCGCCCGAAATTATCAATAAAATCTTCCAACCTTTTTTTACGACCAAATCAACGGGCGAGGGTACTGGTTTGGGTTTGTCGATAAGCTATGATATTGTTACAAAAGGGCATCACGGAGAAATAACGGTAGAAAGTGAAAATGGCAACTATACGGAATTTATCGTAAAGCTTCCCCGTTAACGGTTTCTTTTTACAGGCCGCAGAAACATCGGATATACTTTGGCAATGAGGGGTTTATTAGGCTCAAAAATCAGTTTTACAAAATTGGCTATTCGTTGAATACTTACTTGGCGGGGTATACTTTCTGGCGTTTGAAGAATACGGTCTGGCCAAGACCAGAAATCGGCCTTGGTTTCAACGTCAAACCTCCCGTTCCAGCCAATAATTGCCTGTTTTTTAGCTTCGAAACACACTCCCAACTCACTAAGGTGTTGTGTAAATGAAATCAAATCTGGCTGCAAACGCTCCCTTGGAAAATGGCACTCGATGCCAATCTTTGGCTGAAAAGTACCGTCAAAATCAAGGGCAAGACCAAGAAATAGACGGGAGTCGGTCCAAATAGCTACGCTCTCTCTTAACTCATCAAGATTGCCTGGCCATTGAAGTAAGGACAAGACCGCAAGGATTTCATCCAACGTTTTTATTTCCAAAAAAAGCCGAAGGGATGTTTTTTTATTGCGTTTTTGAATACCAATCGGACCAATACGGATGGACGAAGGGAGGCTTCTTAAATGAGCAAAAAATGTATTTGTCAGTTCAGAAGGTAAGCTACTATCGAGCAATGGAAGCGTTTTTGCAATGATTTCAGTCTTAATTGATTGGTCGCCATCAAAAATATTTTCTAAAAAGGTAATGTAAATCCAAGGAACTGGCAGCTGCGAATCGGTGGGGTCGGCAATGTCATAGACTTGCCACAATTCACCCAAGAGGGAGTTGAGAAAAAAATCTTTTTGACTCCAAAGACCGCAGAAGAAGCGAATTCGTTCGCGCATTTCGCAAAATTCGTCACTTTCCAACAGACTCGCTTCCTGCCGCCAATCTCTAATCACGATCTGCTCATTGAGTCTTGGATTAATACAAACATTGAAATCGACCCTCGGCTCATTGGCATCCAACCAACACTCAAAAGACCCCAACGATAGAACCGGTAGTCGCTCTGCAATGGCTTGAATGCGATTCAGATAAAGCGGAGAAACCAAATCCGAAGAAATCCACGGTGTAAGAAAATCAAGGTAATTGGCAAGGGTTGGTTTCATCAGCGACGTACTTTTACTTCCTAATGTAGAGAATTGTCTTTGGCTGACAAAATTTACCCAACGGTTAATTTCTTTTTTTACTTTAGGGAATCAATCCTCAAACTTATGAGTCAGTTCGACTTTCCGCGTATCAATTTTTACGGCCAAGCTTTCATCAATCCAGGCACGGCAAACAACAATCTTTTGCTTCCGTTGCTCACCTACGACCCCATTCAGGTAAAAGCCATTTTACCCCCGAGGATTTACCTGTCGCCTGATTTGATTTTGTTGCATAAATTGGGCGGATTGCCAGTTCCTGAAGATTCGCCCGTTAATTATGACGAAAGTACCCAACCTTACATCGAAATTCAGCCGATTGATACCCCAGAAAAATACAAATCATGGGCAAAAACCCCTTTGGGGAAATTCTCTTTGGACGAACCTTACCATGAAATGTATCAATTGGTAAGGACAAAACGAAACCAACAACCTTTTACGGGACACCTGCCCGCCGGCTGGAATTATTACGGCGGGATGGAATTTGGTTTTGAAAACGTGAAAGTGGGAAGTATCGCAGTGCCCGTTTCCGAAACAGAACATCAACTTTTTACGTCTAATGCCCCCGATTGCCCCGCCGATGTGGCGGCTATTTTGGGGGCCACAATTGACTTAAAAAACGACAGAGGGCGAACCTCCGCCGTAATGATTGATATACTCCCCACGCTCGCCTTTTATTCTCAGGTGTTTTGTGATACTTTTCACGTCCAAAAAAACGGTTTATCCCTGCTCAAAGGCACTCCCAAAAAAGCTTCTTTACGTTTTTTTAATAAGGAACGAATCCTCAACCAAGAAGGCGTTTTTGGGGCTTCAGGTACATTTTTCTCGGTTATTCCAGTAGAAAATATAACCAATGGCGTCCACTCACCCATCTTTTCTTTCTTTCTAAAGTACCAACCCAAAACGATCCGCATCAAAGGCGTATTTATTCAATATACTTTGTTTGAAATAAAAGAAGACCGCACGATAGACTACAATACTTCGGGAGAAAAAGCCAACCCTGCTACGGCGACTTTGACGGGTTGTATAACGCCGTGGTACGAGGACGATATGATGTCGATTGCGATGGGGAGACAATTATTGCCCGAAATGCCTTTCCTCAATAAAAAAAAACTTGCCTCTTTTGTTTGTCGCATTGATACCCAGCGCAGGATGGTTGCATTAGACATGTCGGGAAGCATTCCTGAGCAATTGGTGCAAGAACACCCAACTCCCGTCTATGAAACCTATCCGTTGGGGGAGTTGACGTTGAAGTTATTGGAAGACGACAACCAAGAGACCACACTGGGGACCTTCCACCTTTCCCCAAGTTATTTTGACCGTAATCGCCTGTTAATCAACGGTGGCCTGATTGAAGTTTCATTTAAAGACAAGGATTTCTTGACCGCCGTAAGATTAGAGAAAGGGACGTTATTGCTCTATGGGTACTTAAAATCTTCCGAGGATTCGCCCGAAACAGCTGTTTTATTAATGAAAGAAAGTCCGTTTATGGTTGCCTCCGACCAAGCTGGGATGTACGCCGAGCAGGGGCAAATTGAGAAAACCTACCGTTGTTATGATTTTCAGAAAGAGTGGTGCCAAGTCAGAGTATATCAACGGGGGAAACCATTCATAGGAGACGTACCAATGACAATCATGGAGCTGAAAATGACGGGGGTTAGTGCCTCGGCCTCCGCAAAAACTTTTTTGATTACCCATCATTTTCGGGACAAACAAACGCTTACTTTCCCGACTGAGCAAGCCGCCAACGCGATGTACGTGTTTTATCCCACGCCACCGCCCGTTATATCAGAAGATTTAGTCACAGAAATACAGCGTACTGGTTTCTTCGTCAGTCTTCGGGTATTGCCCAAAAAGGAATTTGGAAAGTACCTTGACCCAGCTCACATCGACTACCCGACTCCCGTCACGTTTGAGGTTTTGTACAAAGAATTGCTCCAAACCTCCGACCTCATCTTTCCGATGTCGTCACTGATTACGCCGTTTACGGAGGCATATTTTAGGAAAGGAGGAGCGTTTATCAAACAAAGAATGGCTTCCGAAAATTGGGCCAATGCCACGTATATGCCCTCAAGCAGAGATATGTCGACGGCTCAATGGCTGCTGTTTTGCAAATGGTTGGATGAGATTGAATAAACAAAAAACGGTTTCCCCTGTCATTTGATTTTATCTTATGACCAGAGAAAACCGTTTGAATATTGTAGTCTCTACACTCCCTTCGCTATCTTATCCAACCGCACAATGGACTGCACCATTGAGCGCACATCGTGATAGTTGATTTTCCAAGAGTGGCTCATGTGTTTCCAGATGGGTTCGCCTTCGCGGGTCATCAGCGGCCACCATTCGCCCAAGGAATGATTAATCATTTTGTCGAACACAAAACGGTGGATATTTTCGTAGGCTTGCAGGTACTTTTCATCTTTGAGGAAACGATAGGCATCCAACATCCCGATGAGCATTTCGGCCTGTTGCCAAAACTCCTTTTCTTTATCATATACCTGTCCCGCGTGGGAGCCTTCCACGTATACCCCACCAAATTCCCAATCGACGCCGTTTTCCACCGCGTGGGTGTACGATTTTGTGATTTGGTCGCGGTAAGTATCATACGGCAATCCTAAAATATCTAAAGCGTGCATCAGAAGCCACGCAAATTCCGAATTGTGCCCGTAGCTGGTATTGTCTTCGGCGGCTGATTTAAGGCCATCGGGATTGAAGCGGTCCCACCCCCAAACAATGTCAAACTTAATTTGCGGAGCCACGCTCCAATCAGCCCAAAACTGCGGAATACCCGTTCCATATTCAGGATGCATGACACGGCTTACCAACAACTCGATGGTTTCCAGCAGCTTACGACGATGAATTTCCTTGCCCGTACATTCATACAGCGTCGTGTAGGCCTCCATCAAGTGCATGTGTACATCGAGCGTTTTGCGGTCACCGCCTGCGGCACCTGGGCCTTTGAGCGTCCAATCGCGGTTAAACATCTCAAAATAACCACCATAGTGCGTATCAACGGCGTATTTTTGGAGCAAATCAAAGGTTTTTTCGGCGTATTCTTGTCCGCGTGGGTCGCCCGTAGCGAGGGTATATTCGCTTAATGAGTAAATGCAAAAACTGAGTCCATAGACGATTTTCTGGTCAATGGTCACTTCGCCCTTGCGGTTCGTCATCCAATAAAACCCACCGTACTCATTGTCCCACATGTTGTTGATTAAATAATCCACCCCGTGGCGGGCCATTTCGGCCAAAACCCCATCACCATACCCCGCACGGTGTGCGGAAGAGTAGGTAAAAACGGAGCGCGATTGCGCAATCAACGATTTCTCATCTTCGCCCGAGTCGTGCCCAAACTGGTCAAAATGAGTGAGAAAACCCCCATTTTCTTTGTCAACGGTACGGGTAATCCAAAAGGGCAGCAAGCCGCCAGTAAGATACGTTGCAATTTCCTGACGGAGAGACGCAATTTTTTCAGAAGTCATAGTTAAAGGTAATGATTGATGTATTTATTGACTCTAAAATGCCAAATAGTGCATAAAATACTGATTCAACCTTTATTCAGGCTATTTCTTTACGCATAACTTTCATGCTATGACTTAACTATCGCATCGCTCCATTTCACCCATTACGATTTCGGTCTGAATACCTTTATGACCGTCTCATTGGCTTTCAAAAAAGGTCCACCAATCAAATCAATGCAATACGGAATGGCTGGAAAAACGGCATCTAAGCACTGCCGAATGGCCGATGGTTTGCCGGGCAGGTTCACTATGAGGGTTTTACCACGAATACCCGCCGTTTGGCGCGACAGGATGGCGGTAGGAACGTACTGCAAACTCACTTGCCTCATCAGTTCGCCAAATCCGGGCATCATTTTATTGCAAACGGCTTCGGTCGCTTCGGGGGTCACGTCGCGCGGGGCGGGGCCAGTGCCGCCGCAGGTCACCACCAAACAGCAGTCTTCTCGGTCGGCCATTTCTACAAGCGCCTGACTGATAAGATGTTGCTCATCAGGAATAACCCGGTACACGGGCTCCCATTGGCTGGTCAGATATTCGTTAAGGGTTGAGACGATGGCTTTGCCAGGAATGTCTTCGTACACCCCCGCGCTGGCACGGTCAGAAACATTGATAATGCCGATTTTTATCATGAATTCAGAAATTAAACGTGGTAATTTTGATAACTTCCCGAAAGTTGAGAACTTTCGGAGGGTTTAAATTAGTTTAACAGTAACAAGGCTGGCGTTGGAAAGTTTATTGGTATAAATTTCCCAATCCCATTGCAGCCACCAATAACTGGTTAAGGGATTCCATCCTATGAATACATTCGCCAAAGATACATTACGTTTACACGAATTGCGCCATACGGGCTGCCGTGAAGACATTTTAGATATACTGCACAACCGTGACTCGGCACTTTCGCACGGAGATTTGGAAAACGGCTTGCAGGACCGCTACGACCGCGTCACGATATATCGTACCCTAAAAACGTTTGTTGATAAAGGCATCATTCACAAGGTATTGGACGAAGATGGTCTCCGTTACGCGCTTTGCAAGGAAGTGTGTCATGACCACGACCACCACCACGACCACGTCCATTTTAAGTGTGAACTTTGTGGAAAAACAACCTGCTTGGACCAAGTGCATATTCCTTCCGTAAAACTTCCGCAAGGATTTGCGACCAAAGAAGTAAATCTGTTGATTCAGGGGGTGTGCCCCATTTGCAGTGCGTAGTAATGCCATATTTTGCGTCTTGACAGATTGAACCTTTCGTACTACAAGCGTTTTTCAAACTGCGCGTTTCGTCGTGCCATTGGCAGAAGCTCAAATTCTTATGTGCTCAGCGATGTGTTTTCGTCTAGGGGGCAAACAATCTTAGCCATCGGAATGTTATGGTCTTTAATGTCGTGTCTTTCAGTCAAAAACCTAGCACGATTACTATTTTCTGTTACGTTCTTTCACCTCATCCTCTTACTTACGTTAAGACAATGATAACTTTCCGAGATTGGCAATTAAACAATGAAAAATGGTTGGATCAGGACCTTACGTTAATGATAACCGATGAAGGCTGGAGAGAAAGAGGTAAAATGAAAGACATTACCATTTGGCAACGCCCATTTGCCGACGATAAAAATGACTTATTTAGGTGGAGAATCCCCCAAGTAGCCGCCAATCACGACGTTGTATTTGACGTATTTGTCAACAAAATGATTGATTATCACCAGTATTGGACTGCAGAATATACGGGGGGCTTTGTAGTGGAAGAAATCGACGACAACACGCAAATCATTTATCAACAATTCAATCCAAACATCCCGTTTATTTCAAAACGAGACCTTTTATATATTCAATGGTCCAGAAAAATAGACGACAAAACGACACAAACCAGCTTTAAGTCAATCGTTTGGGAAAGTATGCCCATTCCAACTGGTTTTGAGAGAATAGACTGGTGGGGAGGTCATCTTTTTGAAGCAAACACCGACGGCTCAAGTCAATTGGTGCTCATTGACCGAGAAAACCAAGGGGGGAATTTCCCCTCTTTTATCATGAATAAAATCATGCCCCAATACCTCACTCACCAATTTGAAAGTATCATCCATTTTTTTAATAAGGGAGGCACCGAAGCCCATAAAAAATTGCCTGATTCAAAAAACACCGCCCTTAAAATGAAACACTTATTCATGCCGACTTAGTCCTCTACTCCAATCAACCCTAAACCTACATAACCTACCCTCTCCCATGATGTCACTGATTAACCGTTTGTTTGATTTTGAAGCGGTTATTAACCAAATATGGTTGATAACACTTATTGGGATGGCAGTCCTGTATATTTTATGTAACATTCTGCCCGATAGAATCGTGGGTGTTTTTTTGCCCCTGCACAATGTATTTAAGCCCCAAACCAATGTTGACTTAGATTATCAATCCATTGGATACGCTCTTTTGCATACCACTTGGGTAACCCGCATCACCCATTCTACGGTCATTATTGATGCCGTTTTGTGGTTTGTCATTTTTGAGAGTTGGCATTGGAGTGTATCGTTGATGGTACTGCTCATCATGCTGGTACAATCTGTGTTTATTGGGGATAAAAAATTTGGCCTTTTCTTTATTTTAATGGGTATTGCCACTTATATAAGTGCCCTCTATGTCATCCAATTTTTAGGTTTACCCAGCGCCGTCTTGTTATCCAAAGTTGTATTAATGTTGGGCGGTTTAATGCGAATGTTAAGTCATTCGGCGGAACTTATACCACCGCTTTTACTTAACAACTCAGACCAATTCCAAAAATTATCCGCTAAAAATATCAACTGGAAAATTCCACTTTCATCGGTCATTGGCTATGTCGGAGAATTTGGCAGTGGCTTGCCGAATCGAATTTTACCTGTTCAGGTGAATTATTTGTATCAAAATGTTTTTGGCATCAAACCTGAAACTACACTGGCTTGGAAAGAGGTTGAAGTATCGGCTCAAAAAGTTTTAACGGGAGGTTATTCTCAACTAAACTCCTTAAAAAACTACTTCAATAGTGTTGTGAAGGGCCAATAAAATATTGCTATCATGGCTATTGATGCATTTTTAGCGCATATTTACCCTTGTAGATAACACAAAACCGCCTCTTACTGAGGCGGTTTTGTGTTATCTACAATAGAAGAAATATATCCTCTTCTCCAGAAATGAGAAGGGGCAAGTTTTTATCTACTTCTCTTAAACCAAGGCTTCTTATCCCGGTCAGCCGTTGCGCCCGAAGGCTTGGACTGATTTTGTGAATGCGAATTCGGTCGACTCGGACGATTACCTCTAGCGACGTTGTGCGGCTTGGGGGCTTCGTTTCCGGGCTTCTGACTCAAGGGAAAAGGATGCTCTTCCACCACCGGAATCACCTTAGCAATCAGTTTCTGAATATCTTTCAACGAACCTCTTTCTTCATTGTCACAAAACGAATAGGCGGTGCCTTTGGCTCCTGCCCTACCCGTGCGTCCAATCCGGTGCACGTAAGTTTCGGGAATCTCTGGAATCTCAAAATTAATCACGTACGCCAATTCATCCACGTCTATTCCGCGAGCGGCAATGTCGGTTGCCACCAGCACCCGGGTGGTTTTTTCTTTGAAGTTGTTCAACGCATTTTGACGGGCATTCTGCGATTTATTACCGTGAATGGCTTCTGCCTTAATCTCATGCCGCAAAAGAACTTTCACAACTTTGTCGGCACCGTGCTTTGTACGCGTAAAAACCAAGGCTGTTTCAATGGATTTATCTTCCAAAATATGGAGCAACAACGCGTTTTTATTGTCTTTATCGACAAAAAACACGGATTGTTGAATGATATCAACGGTTGAAGAAACGGGCGTCACTTCTACTTTTTCGGGTTTAACCAAAATGGTGTCGGCCAGCTTTACAATTTCGGGCGGCATTGTTGCCGAAAAGAACAAAGATTGACGTTGGGGAGGAATCACGGCGATGATTCTCCGAACATCGTGGACAAAACCCATATCAAGCATCCGGTCGGCTTCATCCAACACGAAGATTTCTAGGTGCTTTAAACTTACAAAACGCTGCGCCATCAGGTCAATCAAACGACCCGGGGTAGCAATCAAAATATCAACGCCGTTTTGCAGAGAATCCGTTTGACGTAATTGTTTTACCCCACCAAAAATCACGGTATGTTTTAATCCCGTATGACGGCCATAGGCCGCAAAGCTTTCACCGATTTGAATGGCTAACTCACGGGTAGGGGTCAAAATAAGTGCCTTGATGGTGCGCTTTTCGCGGCGCGTAGCGTGTGTTTGGCGCTGCACCAACAACTGAAGAATGGGAATGGCAAAAGCCGCCGTCTTGCCAGTTCCTGTTTGGGCGCATCCCAACAGGTCTTTTCCTTCAAGTACGATCGGAATGGCTTGTTCTTGTATGGGTGTGGGGGTAGTGTAGCCTTCTGTTTTTATTGACCTCAGAATCGGCTCTATTAAATTTAATGAATCAAATGTCATAAGAATGTGATAAACGACCTGCCAAATCAAAAGTTAGGACGGAGCAGATCAGCATTAGGTACTGTTTTATAAAAAAAACCTTCCATATCTTACAGGCAAAGTTACCCGGAGATGGAAGGTCTTTCTGCGAATTGCGTTCAAAGATAACGCTTTTTGGGATGAGATAAAAATATCTACCCCCCTAAAACACTATAACGGCTTAATTACCAAGTTTTTCCAGTTTACTTTTATTCCACCACCGTCGTGGATTTGGAGTGCGATGGAGCCATTTCCCGCCCCCAGTTTTTCGTCGGTCAGGTCGACCATCTCGTGTCCGTTGAGCCAAGTTTGTACCCGCGCTCCTTCGGCGCGAATTTTAAGGGTGTTCCACTCGCCGAATTTCAAAAACCCTTCTTTTTCATCAGGGATTTGAATAATCCAGCCTCGGCCATAAGATTCATAAATACCGCCCGTATCGTGGTTTGGCGGAGCCACTTCTACCTGCCATCCGCTAATTTTGGTGCTGCCATCTGCGATGTTAGAACGGATAAATACACCGCTGTTGCCGTTGGCTCCCTGTTTGAAATCCACACTCAGCTCAAAGTTTTTGTAGGTCTTTTCGGTCGCCAAATAACCGTAACCTTTGTCAGGACCGCTTTCGCACACCAGTTCTCCCTTTTCAACGAACCATTTTTCGGTTCCATAAATTTTCCAGCCTGTCAAATCCTTGCCGTTAAAAAGCTTTTCCTTCTTTTGAGCCAACGTAGAAAAAGCGAGCAAACAGCATGGAACCGTTAACAATAGATAGACGCGTAGTTTAGATAACTTCATTGCTTTTAAAAATAAAGTGTTTAATTTCATAAATTAAGTCACCACTAAACGTTATTTACCGTGAAAACTTACATTTTTATTCTTAGCCTTGTCAGTTATTGTCTCTTTAATCCCGCTTTTTCTCAAGACAGCGCCCCTGTCAGTTTGAATCAACTATGGAAATCTGATACGTTATTGCGTACGCCAGAATCAGTACAATATGACCCGCAGGGAAAACGGCTTTTTGTCGCCAACATGAATAAAGTCAACGTTGAAAACCCTGACGGTGACGGTTTTATTTCAGTTTTGAGCACCGATGGCAAAATCAAAACCCTGCAATGGGTTACGGGACTCAACGACCCCAAAGGCATGGGTATTCTTAAAAATTCGCTTTTTGTGGCCGACTTGAAAGACTTGGTAGAAATTGATTTAAAAACGGGCAAAATCCTCAATCGACACGCCGCCGTTAATTCAATCATGCTCAACGACGTAAGCGTAAGTCCGAAAGGCGAAGTGTTTGTCAGTGATTCGCGCGGTCATAAACTCTACCGCTACGCCGACGGCAAAATGGAATTGTTTTTGGATGACCCCAATTTGCAGGGGCCCAACGGGGTTTTTGCCGAAAAAGACCAACTCATTGTGGCTTCGGCGGGCTCAGGAAACCTCTGGAAGATGGATTATGTCACCAAAAAATACACCTCGTGGGCCATGGCCAACAAAACCGCCGACGGAATCCTTCGCTACGGCGATGATTACCTGATTTCGTGCTGGCACGGGGAGGTTTATTATGTAAAACCAGATGGTAAAGTTTGGAAACTTATTGACAGCAAAAATCCTCAGGTCAACACCGCCGACTTCGGCTATATTCCACAAACAAAAACGGTCCTTATTCCCAATTTTTACAAGAATACGGTGACGGCGTATACCATAAAGTAAAAGTATGGAAATCTTCCTCAGCCTTTGTTTAGGCGTTGGTTTGGCCGCCTGTTCGGGATTTCGGGTGTTTGTACCACTTCTGCTGAGTAGTTTGGCGGTTCACTTTGATTTGGCCGATGTCACCACGGGCTTTGAATGGATGGGTACTTGGACCGCCATTGGGATTTTAGCCACCGCTACTGTGCTAGAAATTGGCGGATATTATATTCCTTGGGTCGATAATCTACTGGATACCATTGCTACACCCGCCGCTTTTGCCGCAGGTACGCTGTTGACTACTTCGTTTGTTGAGATTGACAACCCCGTTTTGCACTGGGGACTCGGACTCATCATGGGCGGTGGCACGGCTGGATTTATTCAGGCTGGCACGAGCATGGTTCGGTTGGCTTCCACAAAGTTTAGCGGTGGAATGGCCAATCCCGTTGTGGCTACGTTTGAGAATATACTATCCGTTTTCTTCACTTTTTTTACGTTTTGGTTTCCCCTCATTGCGTTTGTGTTAGTTGTTCTATTTATAGGATGGCTTTTACGAAAAATCATTCATCGAAAAAGTAAGGCAACAACATGATTACCTTTTAGTTACAAGCTATCTATTTTACCAACCCCGATTCACCTTTAGACCCATTGAATATGAAAACTGACCGCCGCACCTTCGTCAAACAATTAGGTGCTGTTACTGCCTCAACCGCCGTCCCTCATTTTAATATCATCAAAAGCCTGAACGACAATAAAATCCGTATTGCCACTATCGGGATGGGAATTCAGGGATTTTCGGATACCAACGCCGCACTGCGCACTGGAATGTGTGAATTGGTAGCCGTGGCTGACTTATACGATGGACGCCTAACCCACGCCAAAGAAGTATTTGGGAATCATGTAGTTACGACCCGCGACTATCGCGAAGTACTCGAACGCAAAGACGTCGATGCGGTACTCATCGTTACGCCCGACCACTGGCATGACCGTATTTCGATTGCGGCCCTCAAAAAGGGCAAGCACGTCTATTGTGAAAAACCAATGGTGCAACACATCGAAGAGGGAGCGGCGGTCATTGCCGCCGCCAAAGCAGCTGGTAAAGTGATGCAAGTAGGCAGTCAACGCATCAGCGGGGCAGCTTTTAAGGAAGCCAAACGACTCGTAGAAGCGGGCGACATCGGCATGATTAATTTTATTGAATCAACAAACGACCGTTTCAACGCCATTGGGGCTTGGCAATATTCCATTCCTTCCGATGCCTCTCTCAAAACCATTGATTGGGAGACATTTTTGGGAGATGCCCCCAAACGGGCTTTTGACCCCGTACGCTTTTTCCGCTGGCGCAACTACCGCGACTACGGTACGGGCGTAGCAGGCGATTTGTTTATCCACCTCATTACGGGCGTTCACTTCGTGACGGGCTCGTTGGGTCCTAATCGTATTTTTTCGTCAGGACAACTCTCCTACTGGAAAGACGGCCGCGACGTGCCCGACGTTATGGTCGCCACCATGGAATACCCTGCCATGGGCAAATTAGACTCCTTTCAGATGGTGTTGAGGGTCAATTTTGCCAACGCGGGCTCTATCAAAAACGTGACCCGCATTGTGGGTAACGAAGGTGAAATTACGTTTGGCGGAAACTCTCTTACTTTAACCAAACGTAAACTCGCCGCCGCTCCAGGATACGGTAACGGTGAGAGCTTTGGTACGTTTTCAAACGCACAACAACAGGAATACCTCGCCGCTTATGATGCTAAGTACCCCACCGAAACGCGTACGCCAGAACCCGTCAAAGAAGTACTTTTTGACGCACCTAAAGAAGATGACGCGCACAAAAACCACTTTGCAAACTTCTTTGAAGGGATATTAAATAACACCCCGGTTGTCGAAGACCCACTTTTCGGATTCCGAGCGGCCGCTCCTGTGTTGGCCTGCAACAAAAGTTATTTTGAGAAAAAAGTGGTGAATTGGGACCCTAAAAACCTCAAATTGACGTAGAAAAAGCAAATGCTTTTATTTTTAATATCTACTACCGCCTTGGCGATTGGGGTTAGGATCTTGGTAAACCCAGTATCTAACGTTTTCCAAAAGTACCTAACCCAGCGCCAAGCCCATCCCCTTTTTGTGGTTACCAGTACCTACGGGATTTTGAGCATCGGTTGTCTATTTTATCTTTTGCCTAATCTCCCAAAAAATTTACCAATTTCATTTTGGTATAACTCCATCATTTTTAACGCGTTAGGCGTAGCTGGCAACTATTTTCTGGTCAAATCACTCCACCGGGGCGACTTGTCGGTTCTGGGGCCTATCAATGCCTATAAAGCCTTAGTAAGTCTCGTATTTGGATTATTTTTATTGGGTGAAATCCCCAATGCTTGGGGTATTGGGGGGATGTTATTGATTATTGCGGGCAGTTACTTTGTCATCAGTCAACCTTCTTCAACGAATGGTATCAGTTGGGCTGTATTCAAACAAAAGGATGTGCAATACCGTTTTTTGGCCTTATTTTTATCCGCCATCGACGCGCTTTATCTCAAAAAAATCATTGTTGCCACCAACGCCAACCTTGCTTTTGTTTCTTGGTGCATCGGCGGTTTCTTGTTTTCTTTCGGGGCGTTCCTTTATACCCAAAAAAATACGTCTTTTCGTCCCCACTTTCGTATTCTAAAAAAATATAAGTGGTATTTCTTGGCGCTCGGGCTTTCATCGGGGTTGATGCAACTTTCAACCAATTATGCATTTGAAGGCATTCAGGTGAGTTACGCCTTGGCGCTGTTTCAGGTATCAGCCTTGGTGAGTGTGTTGTTTGGGGTGCAGTTTTTTGAAGAAAAACAGTTATGGCGCAAACTCGCTGGGGCTGCTGTAATGGTCGTTGGGGCTGTATTGATTATCTTGTACAAGTAAAAACCCTCTACTTTTCAACACAAAAAAGCGAGTCTATAAGATTCGTACATCAAAAACAGGAAAAGCATTGACTACAGAAAAATCTGTGGTCAATGCTTTATTTATCATCTTTGCAAAAGTGAAAGCAAAGAACAGCTTTCTTCAATTGAAAATTATATTCACAAGAGACTATTTTTTGATTGCCTTGGGAGTCAAAATCATGCTCATGCGTTTTCCTTCGAGTTTTGGTTCAAGTTCGACTTTCCCAATTTCTTCCAATGCTTTGGCAAATCGTTCCAAAAGCTTGTAACCTTGGTCTTTGAACACAATTTCACGACCTGAAAACTGCACATAAGCCTTTACTTTAGCTCCTTCTTTCAGAAAGTTGATGGCATGCTTCAATTTGAAATCATAATCGTGATCGTCAGTTGTGGGGCTGAAGCGAATCTCTTTGATGACTACTTTTTGGGCATTGGCCTTGATTTCTTTCTGCTTTTTCTTTTGTTCGTATTTGAACTTGGAATAGTCAATTACTTTACAAACGGGCGGAACTGCATTGGGCGAAATCTCTACCAAATCAAGGTTTTGTTCTTCCGCAAACTTTATAGCTTGTTGAATATCGTATATACCTTGGGGGACATTTTCACCAACTAAACGAACTTGGGGGACGCGGATACGTTCATTGATGCGGTACGGTTCTTCTTGTCTAACGGGTCGAAAAGGTCTGCGTTGTTGTTGAGCCATTCAGTACTTAAATTATGATAGTTTTATGTTTGATGCGAAAACTAGTAAATTGTTGAAAGTTCTACAAGATTTCGCGCAAAAAAGTTTACTTATCTACAAAAATAACGTTTAAATGTGATTATTAAGGGGTTAGTCCTAAAAAAGTTAAGAGTTAATGGATAATAAGTTAAGAATATAGGGCTTAACTCGTTAACCATTAACTCTTACGGCACTATTATTAAACCAAAAGCCTATCGAACTTTGAAGGTAGTTGAACCAATTCTAAATCCTTGGCAATACAACTCAATCGTGTGTTCGCCTTTTTTAAGCGGAATTCCACCACGTGAGTAGATGATAGAGCCCTGCGAGCCTTCGTTGCTGTAATTCAAGGTTTGTTTTGCAGTATAGACTGTTTCACGGCCTGAGTACACAAAAGTACCCGAACCAGTAGCCATATCGGCCATCACGGCACCTTCGGGGTCAAGGATGCGGAGGTAAACTTCACGCTCTCCGTTGGGTGAAATAGGATTGGCCGCAAGGTCAAAATCAACTTTGAGTTTGTCGATGCGTTTCGCTCGATAAGCTCCACCATCGCGTTCTTTTCCTTTGGAAGAAACGGCGTTTACCGCAATCTTTTCAGCTTTCAGTGCCGATGCAATCGTTACTTTTTCTGCTAACTCACGGTTTTTGGTACTCAACTGACCAACCGAATCTTCGTAGGTTCTCTGCAACGAGGCTTTTTCTCCTTCTAGCCCCGTAACTTTCGAACTAAGTTCTTGGTTTTGAGCCGTTACAATTCCTAGTTCTTCCTTCAACTTAGCAATATCAGAGTCTTTTTGGACCAAGATAGCTTCATAGTTGGCGATTTTCTGTTTGTATTTAGAAATATCTACAGATGCAGCACTTGAAGCATTTCTTAGAGCTGCTTTATCCTTTTCAAGTTGTTGTTTCAATGATACCAATGAATCAACTTGGCCACCCAACTGCTGAATTTCAGCTATTTTTGCATCCAATTGGGCTGAAATGGAGTCAAGTTTCATTTTTGCAGCTACCACTTCTTCGGTCTTGGCGGCAATTACAGTTTCTTGTTCTTTGTTCTTTTCCCGTTCTTTGTAAAAGAAATAGATAAGAACCACGTTTAGAAGGGCCAAAATTGCCAATGCAGCTAGAAGTAGGCTTTTACGATCTTTCTTTTGTCCTTGGTTGTAGTCCATAAGTTAATCAATTATTAAGAGTAGTTATCAGCCCAAGAAACGCAATTCTCAGGAAATTATTGCGAAATTTAAAAAAATATTTCAATGACGGAAAATCAATTGCTTACAACCGACGAAGAAGATGAATTATATGAACATCACCGAATCGTTGTGGACCGTGGGCAAACCCTGATGAGGATTGACCAATACCTCAAACATCACCTTTCAAATGTTACACGTACCAAACTCCAAAATGCCATTGAAACCGAGTCGGTTAAGGTCAATGAGAACGCAGTAAAATCAAGTTATAAAGTCAAACCGTTTGACATCATAACGGTGTCGATGCCGCATCCTCCGCGCGAAACTGACATTGTGGCCGAAAATATACCGCTAAACATTGTGTACGAAGATGATGAGGTTTTGGTGCTCAACAAACCCGCCGGAATGGTCGTTCACCCGGCTTACGGCAACTGGTCTGGAACGGTAGTCAACGCGCTGGTGTATCATTTTCAACATTTACCCACGGGTAGAAACGGCGAAGCAAGGCCTGGGCTGATTCACCGCATTGATAAAGATACTTCGGGGCTATTGGTCATTGCCAAAACTGAATATGCCATGGCGCACATTGCCCGTCAATTTTTCGAACACACCACCGAGCGTACCTATCAAGCGTTGGTGTGGGGAGAACCCAAAGAAACCGCAGGAACAATCGTAGGGCACGTTGGCCGCAGCGCCCGCGACCGTAAAGTAATGGATGTGTACGAGGATGGAAGTCAGGGAAAACACGCCATAACGCACTACAAAGTATTGCAATCTTTTAAGTATACTTCACTGGTTCAGTGTAATCTGGAAACGGGCCGTACCCACCAAATCAGGGCGCATTTTCAGCACATTGGTCATCCGCTTTTTAGTGATTCAGTCTACGGCGGCGACAAGATTTTGCGCGGCACTACGAGCGGCAGCTACCGGGCCTTTGTCGAGAATTGTTTTCAACTCATGCCGCGCCAAGCACTGCACGCCAAATCCCTCGGATTTGAACACCCCCGTACCAAACAATGGATGCAGTTTGAATCAGAATTACCAGAAGACTTTATGGCCGTTTTGGCCAAATGGGAAAAATTCGCCGCTGAATAACGAAGTTTTTCTACTATTATGACTCTATCAAATTGGTAAAAAGATAGAGCCATATCAGTCGTGCCATTCGGAAATTAAACGGAAAAAGCACCAGCACAAGGGCAATACAAACCGCAAGATTTAAGAAATCAAAAGCATCAATCCCGATTGAAATCAACAAAACGTAGGCCAGCGCCATTTCCAATGTAGCTAATCCATAACTCACGTACATGGCACCCCAATAAAAGCCTGGCTCTTTGCTGAAATTTTGACGGCAATGCGAACACTCCTCCTGCATCTTTGCGGGTCTGAAACTAAACAAGTTTGTGGTATTAAACACTTGCCCCTGATGACATTTGGGGCATTTATTTTGCGTTAAATGAATGAGAGACATGGTTGTTCTATTTTTTATAATACAAAATTAAAACCAACAAATGGTTTTAATGACGCATATTTGTAGCCAAAAACAGGACTATTCAGACATTATTTATTTTTCTCATGAAACAACTACCCATTTATGGCATTAATGCCTTTTTGGAATCAGGAATGGTCCATTCTTTTTATGCCAATGAATTAAAAACGCACCTCGAAAGCCACCGATTTGTCAATACCCCGCACAAACACAGTACATTTATTACCGTGTTGTTTACCGCAGGCAAGGGGTTGCACAACATTGATTTCAATACCTACGATGTTCGGGCGGGGAGCGTTTTTTTGCTCACGCCCGGACAAGTCCACAGTTGGGAGCTGTCAGAAGATGTGCAGGGGTACGTCTTTTTTCATACACAGGCTTTTTATAATGACGTCTACCTTACCCGAAAGTTGGACCATTTTCCTTTCTTCTATCTGCAAACCAATTACCCGGTGATTTACCTCGAAGCGCAGGAGGTATTGCGTTTCGAAACGCTATTCAAGGAGATTTTTGAGGAGCATCAAGGAAATTTACCTTACAAATATGCCCAACTGGTTTCATTGATTGACATGGTGTATATACAACTTGCGCGGTTATATAAAGAAGAAAGTTTGAAAGTCAACAACCAACACGGGCACTATGCTCGAACGAAGCAGCTGGAAAAATTGATTGATACCCACTATAAAACTAAAAAGCTTCCCAACGAATACGCAGATTTGATGCACATGACCACGCGGCATCTAAACCGAATCTGTCAAGAAACCCTTCATCAAACCACGGGAGATTTGATTCTGAAAAGGGTGATGATAGAGGCGCAAAGAATGCTGATTTACAACGACTTGACCGTATCAGCCGTGGCCGACGAACTTGGGTACGATGATTACTCCTACTTTATTCGACTCTTCAAAAAATATGTGGGCGAATCTCCGAAAAAATTCCAACAACGAATAACTCGCTTGGCCTCTCAATAAAAAGGTATTAATTCAAAAATAATTTGTACTTTATTTGGAATTGTAAACAAATTAAAAGATATTCATTGCATCGTCAAACGCCACTAAAAAGGCTCTTTGACGGGCTACAAGGGTAAGTGCATAATCTTTACATTTAAAAAATATGTATTTATGAAAACAACACTTTTTGCCCTGTTAATTGTTTTTTGTGCTTTGACCGCCTGCAATGATGTCGATAGCAAAACCAATTCTTCCATGACTCCTATTGATGAAGAAAAGGAAACAAAAGCTATCATGCAGACCATTGAAAATGAGACTTCGTGCTTTTTCAAGGGTGATTACAACTGCTGGAAAGAAAACTTCGTTCAGGCAAACTATGCGTTCCAAGTTTGGAGTAAAGATGGCTATTTTGACCCAAAAATCGGGTGGGCAGCAGTAGACGACAAAATTGGACGATATATTGAAGACAACAAGCCGGGGGCTGGCGGAAGCAACAACCCCAAAGTTGTCCGCAAAGACATGATTGTAAAGTTTTTTAGCAGTGATGTAGCGTATCTCATTTGGAACCAGTACAACAGTGACCAAAAGATGACGCACTATACCCACAGCACCGAAACGCGCATCATGGAAAAGCAAGATGGAAAATGGAAAATTGTAAACGTAACGGCTTTATGGGACCGCAATCAACCCATTCCAATCGAAGACCTGAAATAAGATAAACAACATTGTAAACGGCTGAGTCATCTTGAAAAACAAGTAGGACTCAGCCGTTTTTTTTAATCTTTCACTTTGCCCCAACCCAGCGTAGCAACCATCCAATCAGGTAGATGCGTTTGTTTTTTTCGCTTTTTGAGGTTCAAATAAATGCCTAATTTTTTAAGAATCGGCACGCGGTGCGTTTCCACAAATTCAATCAGCGTACCATCAGGGTCTTCGACGTATGAAAAGCGCCCCGCCGCCTCGCCCATGTCAAACGAATCGGCACTGTCGACAGTAAACGGAAAACCGTTGGCTTCGCAACGCGTTTTGAGGGCATTCATATCAAGGGCGTCAAAACACAAGTGAATAAAACCCGCATCGCCCCAATCACGGTCTTCAAAGATTTTGCGTGGTGAGCGGTCAAGCGCCTGCACCAATTCTATTTCAATGCCTCCCAATAATTTTCCAAAAGCACCCGTTTCTCCGAGGGTTTTACGAAGTAACACTCTTCTGAATTTTTGTTGTTTGGCGTCTACAAAATCAAAATCATCAAATTTCCCCGATTTATCGTACACAATCTGGTCAATCTGCAAGGTATTGGCATAAAACTGAATGGCTTTTTCCATATTACTCACGCCAATCATGGCTCCGCAAACACCACCCGTAAGCGAGCCGTTGGGGCGAAACCAAGACTCATTCGGTACAATTTGCAACAAGTTGCCACGGCAATCTTTCAGCCAAAAATTCGCCCGTTGTTCAGGCGAGTTTTCAGGAGAAGATTTATATTCAGAATCAGCCAATTGCGCATAAAACTTGGGTACATCAAGGCATTTGATTTTGATGGCAAAAATCCCTAAATCTCCCAATTCAGGAACAAACGAAGGCTCTACAGGAATCCTATTTTTGTATTGCCAGATTTCAACACCGCCTCCTCCTGCCATATTTAAGGCCATAATGGCATGACGGCGTCGTACCTCCCCTGAGGTATAACTCGTCATTAATTTTGCATCTGCTTCATCATTAAAAATGGGTACGTTCAATCCCAGCGTTTTCCGATACCATTTCCACACTTCATTGGCGTTCGGAACGCCAATGCCCACTTGCTGGATTCCACTAATTAGGTTGCTCATATTGTTAGAAAAGGAAGTAAGTTATTGCCGGACAATTTACATTATTTTTTAATACGTCCGTCGAGAATGAGAATGTTCACCTTAAAAATCAGATGACAACTCAGGCGCATTGTTCCCCCATGTCTCATTGGGTTTCGGCCCCATTTTCAACACCAACGTTCCTCCTTTTGTCAGTTGTTCATGGGTTAAATAAGGCTTTGAAAACGGTTTCCCGTTCAACGAAGCCGACTGAATGTAGGCATTGGCAGGTGAGTTATCCGTCGCAATTATTTTGAACAATGTACCATTCGGCATCGTCACCGAAAGCTCATTGAAACTCGGGCTCCCCAGAATATAAACGGGTTTTCCGGGGCATACGGGATAAAAGCCCATCATACTAAACACCAACCACGATGACATCTGTCCGCCATCTTCGTTGCCGCTGAGTCCGCCAGGGTCAGCCGTGTACTCCTCTTTGATTAGCTGACGAACCCAACGCTGGGTTTTCCAAGGAGCGCCGCCGTATGAATACAAATAAGCAGTATGATGGCCCGGCTCGTTGCCGTGCCAGTAGTATCCTTTTTCAAACATTGAGTCCAATTTAGCGATAAAGGGCGCCCGACCGCCCATGATTTTCATCAATCCCCCCACATCATGCGGCACAAACCACGTATATTGGGCGGGGGAGCCTTCGGTGATAAACGAGGCCCTTAAGGCAAATGGGTTAAAATTAGGGCTCCAACGACCATCTGTATACCTTCCGCGCGCCCAGCCAGTTTGCGGATCAATGACGTTCTTAAAATTAGCCGCCCGCAACGACAACGTTTTTTGATCTTCGGTATGGCCTAGTGCCTTGGCAAGGGTACTGAGGCAAAAATCATCGTAGGAATATTCGAGCGTACGCGAGGTCTGTTCCCGTTTGTGAAAAGCCTGCCAAACCGAATCTTCGAGCGGAATGTAATTGTATTTTAAATAACTTTCCATGCCTCTCCTCCCCTTGCCAGACTCATAACTTTTGGGGTCTTTGTTGGCCTCAAAAGCATTCTTACGTAAATACTGGTAGGCCGACTGAACATCAAAATTCCGAATTCCTTTGGCGTAAGCATCGGCCATGACCGAAGCCACGTGGTCGCCAGTCATGGCGGCGGTGTATTGATTCCAACACGGAAAAATGGGCATCCATCCGCCCTGCTCAGCCTTCTTGGTCAATGACTGCATCATGTGGCCGGTACGCTGTGGCTCCAACAACGCGTGCAGTGGCATGGCCGCCCGGAAGGTATCCCAAAGACTAAAATCACAGTAATAATCAAATCCGTTGGCGGTATAAATTTGAGTGTCGTCCGCAAAACCCGGATATCGCCCGTCAACATCCGAAAAAAGACGCGGCGTATGTTTGGCGTGATACAAAGCGGTATAAAAAACGGTTTTATCCTGCTCAGTCCCTTTCACTTTTACTTTGCCCAATTCGAGGTTCCAAACCTGTTCGGCTTTCTGCTTTATTTGGTCAAAATTCAGGGTTGAAAGTTCGGCCTCAAGATTCCGGCGTGCACCTTCCAAATCAGTAAATGATGACCCAACCCGTACATTAATGACGAGATTTTCTTCCGGCTCAAATTCTATGTAAGCCCCCACGTTCTCACGCCGTCCATTTCCTTTAGCCTGTTTTTCAGACTGTTGAACACCGTTAGATTTCCAAGTCCCGTAAGATTTAAAGGGTTTCTCGAAAGTAAGCACATAAAACCCACTGAATCCTGCGGGTTGACCTGCTCCTTGATAAATCCGGTGCACGGGATTGAAAACCACGATTTCCTTGCGTTCAGGAAAAATTTCAACGTAGCCTTCGCCTTCGTCGCTATTGGGCTCAATAACTAAATAAGCAGCTTCTTTTTGACGAAAGGTAAACCTTAAAAGCCCCACCCGTTGGGTAGCGGTGAGTTCGGCTTTGATTTTTGATTCAAGGAGTTCAACGGAATAATAAGCGGGCGTAACCACCTCTTGTGCGTGCGTAAAACTGGCAGCTCTTTCGTCGGACAAAACCTTTAGTTTTCCAGAAACAGGCATAACCGCCATGCTCCCGTAATCCTGAACGCAACTGCCGTTGAGCCAATGGGAGGCCCGGAATCCGTTGATTTTAGGGTCGTTATAATAGTAAGGCGCAATGCATTTGGTTTCTGTTGACCGGGTTTGGGGTGTCCAAGTGGTCATTCCATGCGGATGGCCGATAACGGGAGAAATTTGCCCCCTCAATTCACTGGCTCCTTCGCTGTGCCGACGGGCACTTTCAGTAACCGCAGGGGCTGACCCAATGTAAGGGTTGACGTACTGAATGGGGCTTTTTTGGGCAAAACACAGGGAGGGTAAAAGAAGAATTGCGGCTAAATTTAGATAGTTCATACGGCAAAATTGATGATAGCCATAAAAAAAGACAAAGGCTTTTTTATACTCAAAAAAGCCTTTATCTCTATGTTGATTCGGGCGATTATTCCCTCAAAGAAACGGAAATATTTAGTTTTCGCCGATAGATTTCATAAACTCTTCTACGTATTGCTCACCTACGGGGATAATAGCCTCTCCGATGTGAATTTTCAGGTTACGCACCGACTGAATTTTATCCAACGAAACTATGTAGGATTTATGTACCCGCATAAATTCGTGCGAAGGTAATTTTTGTTCAATCCCTTTGAGGGTCATACGGGTAATAACCGGATGACGCGCCGAGGTAAGATAGATTTTTACGTAATCCTTCAACCCTTCGATATAGGTGATTTCATCGTAACGAATTTTTACGAGTGCATAATTGGCGTTAACAAAAAAATGCGTCGATAATAACTCAGGGGCGGGCGTCTGTTGACGTAATTTGAAGAGTTCAAATGCCTTATTGGCCGCCTTCAAAAACCGCTCAAACGAAACGGGTTTAAGCAAATAGTCAACCACATCGAGTTCAAATCCTTCCAGCGCGTATTGTTCATACGCAGTGATGAAAATGACCATAGGAGACGACGACTGTCCCTGCAACGATTTCAAAAATTGGACACCCGTAATTCCGGGCATTTGAATGTCTAAAAAAATCAAATCCGCATTCTGTTCGTGCAGTATATCCATTGCCTCAAAAGCGTTTTGGCAGCTTGCCACCAATTCCATAAAAGGAATCTGGCGGATGTTATCTTCCAAAAGTTCGAGCGCCAAAGGCTCATCATCAACGGCAATACAGCGAAGTTTATGCATAACTTAGTAGTTAAAATTGATACTAGACGCTTCAAAAAAGTGGACTGTTACTTTAACGTAATTTCCACTTCCGTAATAAAAATGTCCTTCTCCTTAGATATTTTAAGTGAATGTTGTTCTGGATAAAGCAGTTCCAATCTCCGACGAACGTTGGCCAAGCCTATCCCCGAACTCCCATCTTTCGATTCTACAAAATCGCTGTTGAAGCGGTTTTGTACTCTAAAATGCAGCTTATGTTTGTTGGTTGCCAGCGCGATTTGAATGTAGGGTTCCCGAATAAAACCCGTCCCGTGTTTAAAAGCATTTTCCACAAAAGGAATCAACAGCATAGGCTCAAGCGCTAAGCCATTGGTAGGCGTTTCAAAGTCCATTTCCACTTTAACTTTATTGCCAAAACGCATTTGTTGCAGTTCAACGTAACTCTTGAGGTAATTCATTTCTTTATCCAACGGGATTCTGGCATCGTCTGAATCATAAAGCATATATCTCAGTAAATCAGACATCTTGACAATCATCGGTTCCAACAAATCTGACTTTTTACGGGCCAAGGCCGCCAAGCTATTCATCAGATTGAACATAAAGTGAGGGCTTATCTGCGACCGCAAAAACGACAGTTCAGACTGTAAACGTACTTTTTCTTGTTCATTTTGGAGACGATGCTCGCGTTGGTAATCACTCAATAATTGAAAACAGGTGCTGATTCCAATAACTGAAATAAGCGAATAAAAAGTTGAATACGTAAACCAAGTTCTTGGCGCAAATCCCATCATCCAATAACGAAAGAAATAGGTAATCGTCAGAACAACAATAAAAGTAGTCAGAATGATAAGCAAATAAATACCCAAGCCATGCTTTTTAAAGACTTTGGGAAGCAAAACTTCAGAATTAGCATAAAATATCAGCACCGAAAAAAACTGACTAAAATAAAAAGTCATTTGCCAAATTCGCTCTTTTTCCTCATTCGTTAGCTTAGATGGCGTATCCGCAGCGGGTTGCTGAGACTGAATCAAAATAAAAGGTAAAAAGATAAAACACGCCCAAAAGAAAATATGGGTGAAAACAACCAGAAGTTGCCGCCAGCGTATTTTACCGGGAGGAGCAGGTAAAGTAAGGGTTGGAGCCGACATAACAGTACGATTTAATTTCGGAAAAGAGTCGATGAGCCACTAAATTTAATAAAATTTTAATCAAGCTCTAGCTGAAAGTTAGCAAATAACGGTTTCTCTATTTAAAGGAAGCGACGTCTAGTAAGAATTTTTAGACGAAATTGCATCTGATGAGGATAATCAGGGCATAAAATTATTTTGATGCCATTAACCCAGTTCTATCACCTTTCCCGAAATGTTCTGTTTCATTTTTTCAGGAATTACGTTCAGGATTTCGGTTTTCATTGCTTCAATAATGCTCTTTTTGAGGTGATGCCGGAGCATTACCAAGCTGACCTCTCGGGTGGGCGAAGGCGCGTGAAAATGACGAACCTGCAATTGTTGCTTTTCGGTTAAATCCCGCAGCGACAATTCGGGCAAAATCGTTATACCCCCGTAATGTTCCACCATCCGTTTGAGGGTTTCGATACTTCCTGCCTCGTATTCAAAATTTCGCATGTGCGAATTCTGCTTTCGCAGCTCACAGATATTCAGGATTTGTCCGCGTATACAATGTCCTTCTTCCAAAAGCCAAAGATGATTGGGCTCAATGTCTTCCGAAAGGATGAATTCTTTTTGGTACGCTTTTTCTGATTCTGAGAGGTAGGCCACAAACTCCTCGTAAAAAAGCGGAAACTCCGTAATTCGATCATCCTGCAAGGGTGTCACCACGATTCCCACGTCGAGCAAATCTTTGTTTAGTTTAGAAATAAGCTGTTCGGTGGTCAATTCGATTACTTTCAGCTTTACTTGCGGGTATTTTTTAATAAAATTATCCAAAAACAACGGTAAAAGGTACGGCGCCAGCGTTGGGATGATTCCCACACGAATCTCCCCCGCTACGGTTCCGCGATGTTCGTCGACAATGTCCTTTATTTTGGCCGATTCACGCAACAAAAGCCGCGCTTGTTTAATAATCAGCTCGCCTATTTCAGTCGGAACGACAGGTTGTTTACTGCGGTCAAAAAGTTTTACGCCCAGCTCATCTTCCAATTTTTGGACTTGCATACTCAGGGTCGGCTGCGTAACGCAGCAGTTTTCAGCCGCCATTGCAAAATGCCGATAGGTATCCAAAGCAACCAAGTATTCAAGTTGTACGAATGTCATAGGTTTTATCTATCAAAACATAAATAATATTGATTTGATTCACAAAAGACATAAAGGTACATTTGTATTCAACAAATTAATCGTTAAACTTCTTTGTCCTTAACCCGCCATTGCTGCAAGCTTGAGCATAGACACCGAAGCAGTAATACCCCTCCAAACACGCATCAACACTTGCCTAACGTATGAGATAAACAGTAATAAGAAGGTCTGGTAGGATTACCAGACCTTTCTTATTTTTACACAAAAACCGTTTTCATTCTCCTCAAAACTTCTTCTAGTGTAGCGCGAGTACAGGCAAAATTGAGTCGGATAAAACCGGGTTCTCCAAAGATTGCACCATCATTGATGCCAACCCCTGCCTCTTCGAGTCGTTTGGCTACGTCGGTTAGGCCAGTATCACGAGTGTCAATCCACGCCAAATAAGTAGCTTCCAATGGTCTCATTCTCAACCCCTTCATTTGATTGACCGTCTCCAAAAGCAAATCGTGATTCGCTTTTAAATAATCCAACAGCTCCTCATGCCACGAAGCCCCATCTCGGTAGGCCGCCAACGCCGCTTCGTACGCATACGCCGAAAGCATAGGCATCAACCCTGCTTTGGTACGGACAAACTTAGCGCGCAGCTCCTCATTGGCAATCACCACCAGCGAGCAACCTAAGCCCGCCAAATTGAAGGTTTTGCTGGGGGCCAATAACGTAATACTGTTTTGGGCGGCTTCTGGGCCGAGTGTAGCATAGGAAATGTGTTTTTTGGTACCATCTAATATTAAATCACAATGGATTTCGTCTGAACAAACGACAATACCATGACTTTGACAAATCTCATGCAAACGTTGCAGTTCATCCCGCGTAAACATTGTACCCACGGGATTGTGGGGATTACAAAGCAAAAATAATTTGGTGTTGGGCATAATGGCCGCTTCAATCGCCTCAAAATCAAGCGTCCAACGCTCATTTTCTAATTTTAAAGGGACTTTCTGCAACTCACGATCGGCCATTTCGATTTCAATCATAAACGGATGATACACTGGCACCGCCGTCATCACTCCCTCACCCACCTGCGTGAAGGCTCTAATGGCAAGGCCGATGGCCGGCACTAAACCTCCCAGCCATACCATCCAATTTTTATCAATTTCCCACGCATGGCGCGTACGAAGACGCTCCATCATAACCTCATTCAGTTCATCAGGACAGCGAGAATAGCCAAAAACGCCATGTTGCGTAACTTTATTTAACGCGTCAAGAATGGGAGGTGCGGCCTGAAAATCCATGTCGGCCACCCAAACCGGCAGGACATTTTCGGGATATTTATCCCATTTATAACTATTGGTGTGGCGACGGTTGATTTCTGTATCGAAAATACTCATTATTAAAAAAGATTGATTTTTATGCAATACCTCCCCAATCTAATCTAATGGGTTGGTTTATCCTGCGCGGGGGCGGAGGCATGGTAGTCATGCCGAATCATTTGGGCGTACTTTTCCATTAATTCAAGTACTCGCGCCCTAGTTGTGGATTGAACAATGAGGCCGACGTGGTATTCTTCGTTCATTCGCCACACAATTTCAGGGTCATTGAACGGCGCGGAATCGGGCCATTGCTGACGAGCCAACGAAATGATAATTCCAGAATAATCATCTCTGACATCGGGCAACGAATAACTTTCACCCTTGGCCAAGGCATTTTCCACTTTTGCCCATTCCTTCCATAAGTTAATGCCCGATGACATTTCTACCATTTCGGCCAAGTGCGCCCCTCCTACCCGCGATGCCGTTTCCAGAAAATAAAACTCTCCATCTTCGTGGCATTTGATAACTTCAGTATGTGAGGCACTATAATTCATATTGAATGCTTTCAGCACCTGTTCATTCATCTTTTTGAGGGCTTTGGCATCTTTAGAATTAAATTCTACCGTCACGGAGCGAAAGATTCCGCCCCCGTGCGCCACTTCAAACGGTGTATTGAGGTACTCACTACTGCGGTGAAATATAACTTTCCCACCCAGCGTAAGTGCATCGACGTGGTAGACGGCCCCGGGCTTAAATTGTTCAATCAAAAACAAGTGTCTTTCTTCGCCCAAGCCATGAATGGTCTGCCATGCTTCATCAAAACTATACACTTTTTTTATACCTGCGGCAGAGGCTTCAGCGCGGGGTTTGATGACCCACGGCGGAGTGGACGCCCGCAAATAATCCGTAATTTCTACATCATTAAACAAAGCGCTGAACACGGGCACTTTAATACCCGCATCACGGGCCTGCACCCGCATGGCCAACTTATCACGAAAATAACGAGCCGTGGTTTGACCCATGCCAGGAATCCGAAAATGCTCCCGTATCGTCGCCGCTTTTTCTACGTCAAAATCATCCAAGGCCACCACCCGGTCTATTTTTCGGGTACGCATCACGTAGGCCATACCTTTAATCATGTTCTCAAAGTTTGAAAGCGTATTGGAATCATCTTCCAAATAAAAAATCTCGTCGATAGATTCGTAGGGCCACGCTTTGCCTTCGGTTCGTTTGGCCGTCAGCAAATAGACCGTGTTGCCGGCTTCCTTGCAGGCCCGCATAAAATCCCCTCCTTTAAAGTAACAGGTGATACAGAGAAACGTAAGGCTCATAGGTTCTCAAAGTTTGTGTTTTAGGACAATTTATGACCACCCCCAACTAAGCGTAAGACTAGGTTGATTAAAAAGAATGTGTTTCCTTTGCGGGGACTTTTCAAACATACAAACTATCAATCTTTCAACCAAACGTAGGCTGTGAATTTCCCCGTTTTCGTGGCTCGTCGCATACGTCAGCCTCAGCAAGCCACTTTCTCGGCTACTGTTTCCCGAGTAGGCATTGCCTCCATTGCCTTAGGGGTTGCCGTGGGTATTGTGGCCCTGTCTGTCTTATTTGGGTTTAAGGGCACCATTTATCAAAAGGTTTTTCTTTTTGGCTCCCATATTCAGGTCTCCAAACTATCGCTCAACCAATCATTTGAAGAATCACCGATTTTGCTCCATACGCCCGTCTATGATCAATGGCAAAAAATCCCGGGGATTCGCCACCGACAGGCCGTTGCGCACAAGGCGGGTATTCTCAAAACCCCTGACGAACTACAAGGGGCCGTCATTAAGGGTGTAGGTCGTGATTACGACTGGGATTTATTGAAAGAAAGTTTGATTGAAGGCCGCCCCATTCAGTTTTCGGATACTTCTTACGCCGAAGAAATCATCCTGAGTCGGGTCATTGCCCAAAAATTAAACTTAAAAGTAGGCGATAACGTCGTGATGTATTTTGTCCAGAATCCGCCGCGCGTCCGTAAACTTAACATTGTTGGCATTTACGAAACCAACCTCGAAGAGTTTGATAATCAACTGGTTCTGGGGGACATTGGCTTGGTGCAACGTCTCAACGGTTGGGGCCCCGATTCGGTCGGAGCGTACGAATATTTTGTCAATGATTTTGACCAATTGGAGTCTTCTGCCAAAACCTTGTATGGCCAACTCCCCGCCGATATGCGCATGGAACGGGTCACGGATCGGTTTCGGCCTTTGTTTGAGTGGCTCCAATTATTGGACCAAAACACGAGTGTTTTGTTGGTCTTGGTGCTGTTTGTGACGTGTTTCAACATTGCGTCGGTTTTGCTCGTCATGATGATGGAGCGCACACCGATGGTGGGCCTTCTCAAAACGCTCGGCAGTCCCAATGCACAAATACGACGCATCTTTTTTTTCGTGGGTATTCAACTGTCTGTCAAAGGGTTACTCATTGGCAACCTCATTGGCATTGGCCTCTGCTGGGCCCAATCCCGTTTTAAAATCATTCCCCTCGACGCCACCAATTATTTTATGAATACGGTTCCAATCGTGTTTGATTGGAAAGCAATCTTGTTGCTCAATGCGGGTATCATTTTGCTCATTGCGCTCATTTTACTACTACCTACCCTGATTATTAGTCGAATTCGGCCCGTTCAAGCACTGGTGTTTAAGAAGTAAGAAATCGCCCAATTGAGTCATTGCTGCAAAGAACGTTTAATAAATCAAGCAGAAAATCGGGCCGATACGTAGGTGAAATCATTAATTTGGTTGTTTAATTTTTAAACAGCCATTTAACAATGAAATTCACCCACGCTATTCTCGTCGCGCAGGCTACTGCGTGCCTTGCATTTATCGGTTGCAGAAGCCCACAGGCCCGCATTGGAGCACCCGAACAACTAACCGTAAACCTCACTCCTGAGCGCATTCAACGCGGCGAATACCTCGCCAACCACGTAGCCGTCTGTATGGATTGCCATTCCCGCCGCGATTATTCACAGTTTGCTGGCCCCATGATAGCGGGCACTCAAGGCGCAGGCGGCGAGGTCTTTGACCATAAAATGGGCCTACCTGGTACTTTTTATGGAAAAAATTTAACGCCTGCTGCCCTAAAAGCATGGACCGACGGCGAACTCTACTGCGCCATTACAACGGGTGTTTCCAAGGGCGGAACCGCCCTATTGCCGATGATGCCCTACCAAAATTATGGCAAAATGGACCGCGAAGATATTTTATCCATCATCGCCTACTTGCGCACTATCCCTCCCATCGAAAACCCAGTTCCTGCCGCTAAACCTGATTTTTGGTTAAAGCCAATCCTCAAAAAAATGCCGCAAAAGGCGGCTTTTCAATCCAAACCAGCCTTGCAAGATTCTATCGGGTACGGCCGCTATTTAGTTACGTTTGCGGGCTGCGCCGATTGCCACACCAAACGGCACATGGGCATACCCGTCAAAAAGAAGTCACTAGCGGGCGGAATGTCTTTCCCGTTGCCCAGCGGCACGGTACAGTCGGCCAATTTAACCCCCGACCTGGCCACAGGAATTGGACATTGGACCAAAAAGGCATTTATTGCTCGTTTTAAATCGTTTGACCCTAAAACCTTCCATTCCTTCGCCACACAGGACGGTTTTAATACGCCTATGCCGTGGCTTTTTTACAGCGGAATGAGCGAAGAAGACCTCGGAGCCATTTATAGTTATCTCCAATCGCTCAAACCCATCAAAAACCAAACGGTTGCTTTTACCCCCAAAAAGGCTAAAATTTTGGGAAAAGATGCCAAAACCGAAACGGTAGGTTTGAAGAAAATTTAGTATTTTAAAACCTACCCTCCCCGATTTCACTCGTTTTTAGAAGGGGTCAAACAGAACTATTTTTCGTATACATAGGTTCTAATTCTTAACTTTGCAGGATTAATAAGGAAACAAAACCAATGGCACAAAAAGAAATAAAATTTACCATAGAGCAGGACGAGGAGAAAATCCCCGAAAAAATTTATTGGGAAGCGACCGACAACCCCAACGAAGGACTGGAAGAAACCAAAGCGATTGCCGTAGGAGTTTGGGACCATTTTCACCGGGGAACGCTCTTTATCCCCTTGTGGTCAAAAGACATGGAAGTGCTTGATATGAAGCGCTTTTGCATCGAAATGCTCGGCTGCGTAGCCGATACACTGCGCAATGCTACGGGCGACGAAATCATGGCCGCTGAAATTGACGAAGTAGGCATGGCATTGAGCAAACGTCTTCAAAAAGAAATGCAAGCCGTACAACAACAAGGGCAATAAGTTGCTTAGATTTATTTAGTGAAATGTGTTTTGGGTTTTTCACGACCAAAACAGGGTTGCTCACAACCCAGTGATCAAAAAAACAAAATGACTGAAATAAAAATCGGAATCGTCGGCGCAGCGGGATATACCGGGGGCGAATTATTACGTATTTTAATCAATCACCCGAGCGTTGAAATTGCCTGGGCGCACTCCAAAAGCCAAGCAGGCAAACCCATTTATGCCACTCATACCGACTTATTGGGGGATACTGAATTAGCTTTTTCGGGGGAAGAAATCGCAGATTTATTGGCAATAGAAGGCTTAAATGCTATTTTTCTCTGTTCGGGGCACAACGAATCCAAAAAGTTTTTGGTAAGCAATCCCGTGCCTTCTTCCGTCAAAATCATCGACCTGAGTACTGATTTCCGCGATCAATCCAACGGATTCGTGTACGGTTTGCCCGAATTGCAGCGCGAGCGCATCAAAACTGCCGATAAAATCGCCAACCCTGGTTGCTTCGCCACCAGTATCGAATTGGCATTGTTGCCTTTGGCCGCCGCAGGTTTATTAACCGACGACGTCCACGTAAGTGCCGTTACTGGCTCCACGGGTGCAGGTCAGGCGTTGAGCGCCACGACGCACTTTACGTGGCGCAACAACAACATGTCTATTTACAAAGCCTTTACGCACCAACACCTCAAAGAAATCAAGATGAGCTTGACGGCTTTGCAAGCGAATTTCAGCAAAGAGGTGAATTTCATACCCTATCGCGGAGACTTTACCCGTGGGATTATGGCCAATGTGTACACCAAATTTTCGGGAACGTTGGAAGAAGCCCTCTCGCTTTACCAAACCTATTACGCTGGGCATCCGTTTACGCATGTAAGTACCCAAGATATTGACCTCAAACAAGTCGTAAATACCAATAAGTGTCTGATTCAACTCCAGAAGCACGGAGACAATCTCCTGATTACGAGCGAAATAGATAACCTAACCAAAGGTGCTTCTGGACAGGCGGTACAGAACCTAAACTTACTTTTTGGCTTGCCCGAAGATGCAGGGCTGCGCCTGAAAGCCGCCGCATTTTAGAGGAAAACATTCTCATTTTTCAACTGTATAAGCAGCATGGGCAAAGTCGTTTTTTGTATCGGCAGTATAGCGCTCGTGCTGCTGTCCATTGCCTGCGGTGCAGTTGATGAATTGAAAGAAAGTTCATGGGAAAAAGAACGTTGCGACACTACTCAGCGCCTCGAATCATTTAGTGTACTTGATTTAGTGCTGCCATTTTCCCAAGCCGATACCCTCAAGGAAGCCCTGATTTCCGTCCCGCAGATTTATGTAACGACCATCAAAAATGGGCAAATCCAGCCTTGGAAAGCCCTCACTGCACCATCGTTTCAAGGCCAACCTTATGAACTGAAACTTCCTCAGGCGTCGTTTAGAGTCGACACCCTTTCGACCCTCGACCTCACCTATCTTTGGTCGTTGGCCGATCGTTACGATTATCCCTACCTTCGCTACGAGTCAATTTTAAAATCGGTCAGAGATTCTTTTTTGGTAAAACGGGACGCAATGATGCAGACCTATTTACGCCAATTCCCTCACTATAAACTTAGGGTGCAGTCGGATTTGCGCGGAAGCGGAAAGCAAAAACGCCACCTGACCATGGGCAAAAGTGTATCTCCCTTGTCTCAGCATCAATTTGGCTTGGCCTCCGACATTGCCATCCTCAGCAGGGGCAGGCAATTGCAAAATATCACCCATTATAAAACATTTTTGGGACAAATAGGCCGACAGTATTCGCTTACTTGGGGTGGTAATTTTTTAGGTTTTGTTGACCCCAATCACATTCAATTTTTTGCAAACAGTGCTGAACTTTTAGCGAATATTCCTGCCTTACGCTTTGAATATGAAGCCTATGGTCGCTATTTCAAAAATCGTGTGCAGGCCATGACCGCCGCCGGAAAAGCGGCCAAAGTAGAAGATACCAAAGCATTGCTTGCCGCCCTCCATCAATTACATAAAGGCCAAGCCTGCGTGTGCGACACGTTAGCCGAACGCCCCACGTCCCTTTTTATTCGCAATCTTGCGTTGGAAGCCACCAAAGCGGGCTATCAATCGGGCCGTGATATTTTAATCATCGGCAACCTTGACCAGCATACCACAAGTTTAATCCACCCGACGGGAGTTCAGAAAACGTTTAGGTTGGGAGTTTGGCAATAACAAACGCTATTTTCTCCCAAATTCTTCCCTCAATACCGCTTCAGCGGGTTTTTGTTGGGGTGAAAAAGCGTCCCTTCGGGAGTCGCGCGGTTGGTGCAAAAACCATTTCCACGCAAAAGCCCCCGCTAACCATTTTCGGGGCCACACTTCCTTAAAAAAAGCCCGGTAAGCATCCGCCTGTAATGCAGGATTATCGGTTTTTGTATCGTGCGATTCCCAAGGTTTTTCGGTGGCAAAATCAACGCTTCGATAGCCAAATTCCGTAAATAAAATGGGTTTTTGAAGTTTTGCCGCAAATTCTTCCAACTCATCTAAATGCGTCAACCAACCTTTTTGCAAGGTCTCTACCGAAGGGTGTTTTTCGGACGAAAGGGGAAAATAGGCATCTACACCAATAAAATCTAAGTCTGCCCAGAAGGGATTTCGCGGATAGTTATTCCAGTTATCGGCGTACGTCAACGGCCCTTTGTAAATTTCTCGTACCTGCCTAATCATCGAACGCCAAAAAGGAGCGCGTTTAAACGCGAAATTGTCCATTTCGGTCGCAATACAAAACAAATCTACTTTCATTGAATCAGCAATGCGGGCATTGGTAAGGATATAATCACCAAAATCTTTTTCAAAAGTTTGCCAATCGGCTTCGGTTTTGAGGTCAAAATCGCCCGTATACATCCCCCTTCCGACCCACGCGTGCGGCTTGAGCATTACTTTCAGGCCGCTCTGGTGCGCGAGTTCTATCGTTTTGGCAGTCCCGTCTTTGGTTTCTCCCCACCACATTTTGTTCATGTTGAAATGAAAATGCGGCTCCCCTTCCCGACAAAAACCGTACGGAATGACCGCCACCCATTCGGCATTTACCTGACGAATAGGACTAAAGACCGACGAATCAATCTCTTTAGAAGGAGCCACCAAGTTGATACCCCTCATCTTCTGTCCGCTATACACGGGAGGCGAAGGGCGGGTACAGGCGACAGTCAGCAGTAGGCAGCAGGCAGTTAACAGTTTGCAGCAGGCGGCGTTCCGTTTTGCTGTTTGAAGTTTACAGCTGGCAGTCCATCGTTGGTAGCGAATAAGTTTTTTCACGATAAGGAGTCAGGGTTTAACAAAAAAGCCACCTTTGTGGTGGGCTTACTGTGTAATGAGTATCATTGCCCAAAAGTAAATTGATATAAACTCACTTTATTAGCCCTACTTGGTGCCATGGCATCACTGTTGCGCTACGACGAATTTGAGATTCATTCCCTGCATACCACAAATAAGCTTCCAGTACAGGCACATCCGTTTGCTGCTGAAACCATGCTAAATTATCAAAAAATGAAGCATTGATGGTCCCTGCCGATTTGATTTCACCAATGAGTACTCCTCCACTTTTTTCTAATAAAATATCAATTTCGTGTCCGTTACTTTCTTGCCAAAAGTAAAGCTCGTTGGGTTCATTGCGGTTGTAACCTTGCTTAACTAACTCTGCCGCGAGCATATTCTCGAACAAATTGCCTCGAAAATGATGGGTAATTAGCTCTTCTTCCTGTTTAATTCCTAAAAGATAACTGGCTAAACCTACGTCATAAAAATATAATTTCGGGGATTTGATGAGGCGTTTGCTAAAGTTCTTGTAATAAGATGGCAGCATAAACACTAAATGACTCGTTTCCAAAATGCTCAACCACTCACGGGCAGTTGTAGCAGCTATGCCTACATCTGAAGCCAATTTTTGGTAATTAATCGGTTGTCCAACCCGCCCTGCCGCCAACCGAACAAATGTCCGAAAAAGCGTCAGATTTTGCACCGCCTGAAGTTCCCGAACATCCCGCTGCACGTAAGTTTCAAAATAGTTGGCGTAAAAGTCAGAAGGATGCAATCCTCGGTCAAAAACAGGTGGATAAAAGCCCGTAAACATCGCACGTTCTGGAGTCGTTGCCAATAAATCAACGGTTTGTAACTCTCCAAATGAAAATGGGAACAATCGAAAAATAGCAACCCGCCCTGCCAAGCTTTGCGTAATACCTTTCATCAATAGGAAGTCCTGCGAACCCGACAGTATATATTGTCCCATCTGTCGAGATTCATCTACCCGCTGTTGTAGATAATTAAACAACTTTGGGGCACGTTGTACTTCATCAAAAATAACCTGCCCAGAGTAGGTATCCAAAAAGCGGCGGGGATCTGAAAGTGCAAAATCCAACTCATCGGGATTTTCTAAAGACACGTATCGGTAATTCGGCAAAAGTTGACGCAACAGGGTCGTTTTCCCCGACTGCCTCGGGCCAGTAAGCGATAGTATGGGGAATTTAGTAAGAAGCTCCGTAAGACGAGAAGCCAAGGTTCGCTCTATCATTTTCTGGAACGATTTTTATGTAAATCTAAGAATAAAAAGTGGATTTACATAAATAGGCTTCCCTTTAAAGGGTTAAGATATTAAATATCAGTACTTTGCATCAAAAAATAATCCCCGAATATGCGCGTATTTGGCATAATTCGGGGATTTTCGTATTTTAGTTGTGCTAACAAACCTAAA
>NZ_QPIW01000026.1 GCF_003339505.1 Runella aurantiaca | reverse complement strand
AGGTATTTAACTGTAAGAACATCCATGCACTCAAACGCGAGCTGCTGCGCTCAATGAATTTAACTTCTCTACCCAATTGCTCTAAAGCGGATGCCTCAAAAAAAGAGGATAAGTCTGAAAAACACGACGAGGATAGGTCGAGGTCTTGAAAATCAATCTTTTGCATCCGACAAATTTATGCCTTTTTTCCTTAGCCTGACGGCTATGGTGATAACACCAACAACGGATAAGAAAACGCACAACGGTTTTACTTTTTTAGGGCTCAATTAAAAATTAAATAAAGATTTTCTAAATGAATCAGCAGCTAATGTCTTAACCATGTGTTTATTTATAGACAGATTTGATTCAGATAAAACAATCTCTGCGGCCTTAAACCATACAATCGGTATATCGTCTAAGGATTTTATAGGTAAAAACTTGAAATCATGGTCAATTTTATCTGACTTTATTTTCTCAATTACCTTATTTGAAAGTAATAGGAACTCAGTTATTTCTTTACTATCTTCTATTTGGGCAATTAATTCAGGTTGATTTATAAATCTTTCCTCTGTTAATTTTAAAATCTTATAAAATGATTCCATTTCATCGTTATTATTGGGGTTCCACCAAATATCTTTTTTAAGTTTATTACCAGCTATATCTTTAGGATATATTTGTAATTCTTCATTTGTTAGTAAATATGATGGCCTTTCATACGACTTTGGAGGTATATCACCCCAAATAGCAGACCATCTGGTACTTTTAGATAAATAATAAGCGCAAGTAAATTTTTCTTCATAATATCTTGAAACTATCATACCTAAGGTTAAAAAATAACCTGTGTTGATTTTTTTAATAAATAACCCGCTAGAGCCCATTATAGAATCCTTAAATTCTACATAATTCATTTTCAACAAATTACCCCTGACAATTTTCATCAACGTTGATTTGGATAATGGCATATAGAATAAGTTTTTGGGGCTAACATATGTAGATAAAGCTGAGGTACCCAGAGTTTAGGCTTTGATGCAGGTCTGAAGGCACTTTATATATTTTCAGTAGGCAGTCTTCCTCTGGAATTCAACTCACAACAGTGTAAATCTAGCTAACGACCTCAAAACTATCAAATCTATTTTGCTAGGCTTTGAGGTTTTACCGTTGTTAAACTATTACCTTGAAGGCTTTTCTGATATTCCACTTCGCGCAGGCGGCCCGTCGAGCCGAGCGAAAACGGGGCTTGACTTTTAACGAAAATTAGGCTACTTTTTTTGTCTTTAACAACAAAAAAACCCGTCAGATATTCTGACGGGCTCTCGCAAAATCGAATTGTCAAGATGGAGTGGTTATAGTAATTTGTTGATGAATGAAGACATTATGTTATTTCACATTAACGAATTGCTTGAAAGATTTATCGGCTACTACAAATTCAAAAGAATACTCGCCGCTTGGCAAATGTCCCAAATTGAAACGTGATGCGGTAGATAAATAACCTTTGTAAACAACTTCTCCCGCACGGTCAGCAATGATTACTTCCATGTCGGCTACGTTCTTCACCACGGTTGATACTTCAAAACGGTTGATTGCAATCATTTCAACTTTAGGAGCCAACGACTCTTTGTAGCTGTTTTCGTTGATTTCAATGTTACCGTTTGAGATCGCAAGTTGCTGAGAAGACCAGAAATTGTTGTTGAAGCAATTCAAGGTATACTCACCGCTTGGCAAAGCGTTCAGGTTAAACTGAGTCGCTACGTTTTCGCCTCCCTTAATTTCGCCTTCGTATATGAGTACTCCTTCTTTGTCTCTTAACTCTACATCCAAAATTCCAACGTTAGGTTGGTTGACGCGAACTTCTACTTTCTTAGCGTCGCGTTTTACGATTTTCACGTCTTTTGTGAAAAGGTGACTCTCGGCCATTGCGTTTCCTGTGCTTACAAAAAACATGGCGGCAAATATTGACAGAAGCATTGTGTTCTTTTTCATTGTTTTATTGTTTTTGTACCATCTTGTCTCACCAGCTGTGATGACTTCGTTTTGACAATGCAAAGGTGTGAGGTTTTAAATTACAAAAAAATAGGGCAAAAACCCCCTCTTGTTAAATTCATATACCCAATTTCAACCTTTTCTCAGAATAGTACAAATCTTAAAATAATACAACCAGAAAATTCAAACCTCGCTGTGTTCCGTCCAATTATTTTTTTTACAAAAATGAAAAGTTCTTTAAATAGTACAACGAAAATAGAAAAAGTACAACTATTTAAAATCCTGTTCACTAACCAAAATGTGCAAAAACGTCATTTTGACAATTAAAATTGATGCACCAAGTTCACCCTGCTCACCATAATTTGGTGATGGTGACGGATATGATGGGCCGTAAAAAAGAGCATCTCCCGCACCGTAAGCGGTCCCATCAAAGGGTGCGGAATCACGTGTTCATCCAATTCTTGCTCGTCCCACTCCGAAAGATGCGCAATGAGGGAGAGATAATCCTGCTTAAATTCAGTCGCCAGCGCCACGGCGTCTGGCGTGGGAGTCAGCGGCGCAAACGCCCCTGCGGCTCCTTGGCGGCCGTTCAATGCCGCATGATAGGCCCCAACAACCTCCTCGTAGGAGCGCGAAAGATGAGCGGCGGGCCCCCATTTTTCTAGAAGATAGGTTTTGGGACGACCAAAGAGGCGATTCAGAGGCTGAACCGATTGTGATAAATGCTGCACATTCTCGGCCGCCGACCAGACATTTTCGGCAGGTTTGAAATAAAAAGCCTCCGCAGGGCTGGCGTGGGCAAAAGCGACAACTTCGTCTATGCCTTCGTTCAGGAAATCAATCAAGGTAGTTTTGTTCATGGCCGTTAAAGAGTAGTTTTTTTGAGCGCGGGATTATTATAGGTAAGTGTCGTGGAGACCATCGCTTCCAAATCTGCCACGACTTTGGTCCAGAATTGGGTTTTTAGTTTTCGGGAAAACAACCCGAAATGCCCGATTTGCTTCAACCCAAAATCAGCGGGACGAATCGCCTCGGTCATAATATCGGCTTTTCGAAAATGGCGAAGCAGAGCAGGCACCGTTACGGCGTTGGCAATCGGGTCGTCGGTAGTCCAGTAGGCCTTGATGGGCAAAGCAAGTTCGTTGTATGCATTATAAGGAATACTTTTGCCCAGAAAATCAAACAGATAGTTTTCGGAATTGCACCATTCGCGCCATTCCAACATCAATGCTCCTGGTAAATCTTCCATAATTTTCATTTTTTTGACTGGGACATACCCCAGAAAAGGAACCGTCAACGTGGGTAGAATATTAAAAAAGAAATACGACTTGAGGCGATACGGAAAAGTATGACGCCACCAAGTGCCCGTCGAAGCCGTAATCATGACCATTCCTTTCAGAACGTGGTGATTGGGCATCAGGCCCACAAGCTGCCCCCCAATGCTGTGGCCTATCATCAGCTTGGGCCAGTCAGGATACCTTGATTCCAGAAAGTCAAGCACGGCCCGCATGTCAATCGCCCAGTCTTGCATGGTAATGGCGGCAAAATCTTCTTTATCCGAGGGGCGCGACTCCCCCATGCCACGGTATTCCCAGAGGCAAACGATGAAGCCATTTTCGGCCAAGTACCGCGCAAAATTTGTGTAAAATCCTTTGCGCATCCCCGTTCCGATGTTCAGCTGCACCACGGCTTTGGGCGCACCGTGGTATTCATACAGGATGCCCGCCAGTTCAAATCCATCGGGCGTGGGGATGTTTATTTTGAGCTCTTTCATTGGTTTATAGTTTTTCAGTAACGTTATTGCTTTCTGCCGCATCAAAACGCGTCATGGCGCGCTCCAGCACATCCTGTAAATAATGGGAGCTGTCGGTCAGCTTCACCATTACCCAAGCACCTTCGTATTCGACCATTGCCTGTTCGGCCATTTGACGCGCTTTTTTGGCGTCATATTTATAAGAATACACGTGCGCGAGCGCATCTAAGTATTCATCAAAAAAAGTACGCATGGCGGGCCGAAATTCATCCGTGACGAGTGCCGTTTCGATGGCCATGTTTCCCATCAAACAGCCACCTTCCGTGCTCGATGCCACCCGGATTTGCTTGGCAAGCATTTTTTCGAGGCGCTCACGCGGCAAAAGCGTTTCATCGTAGGCAATCACAAAGATTTTTGCTTTAAAATACGAATGAACGGCCCCGAGCACTTCTTTCATCAAGGCTTCTTTTCCGCTGAAATAGTGGTAAAAACTTCCTTTCAACAAACCGCAAGCTTCCGCCAGATCGGCCATGCTGGTGCGGTGATAGCCCCTTTTTTTAAACAGCAAAAGCGCTTGGTTAACGACTTCTTCTTTGGTTACTTTTTGAATCGGCATCGTAAGGTGTATTCAGTTTCGAAATACAAAGTTGGAGATAATTTTAATTTTACCAAACAAACGTTTGGTAAAACATTTTCTTCAAACTTTCTTCTTCCATTTCGGTTCAGGATAACGAGTCCTTAAGTACCTTTGCTTACTTAACCCCCTCTTTACGCACTTGAAACAATTACTCGCATTTATTGGATTTTTATTCTTCATTCAGGGGAATGGTTTCACCCAAAAGTTGTATCTGTTAAAACCCGACCGTGTTTTTGACGGAACAGCCATCCACGAAGGTTGGAGTGTATTGGTGGAAGGCGAAAAAATCATCGCCGTAGGCGAACCCAAAAACGTAGAAGAGGCCGCCCAAAAGTTACAAACGTCGGGCAAACCTGCCCCCCAAATCATTGATTTGAAGGGATGTACCTTACTGCCGGGCTTTATCGAAGGACATTCACATTTGTTTTTACATCCTTATAATGAAACCACTTGGGACGACCAAGTGCTGAAAGAGGCGCGTTCATTGCGCACCGTGCGGGCTACCCTACACGCCAAACAAACGCTCATGGCAGGTTTTACCACCGTTCGGGATTTGGGTACAGAAGGTGCTGAATTTGATGATGTAGGACTTAAACAGGCCATCAATCAGGGAATCATCCCTGGTCCACGCATGGTTATTGCCACCAAAGCGCTCATTGCCACGGGCAGCTACGCCCCAAAAGGTTTCAGCCCCGACATTGAAGTACCCCAAGGTGCCGAAGAAGCCGACGGCCACGACCGCCTCATCCAAGCCGTGCGTCGGCAAATCGGGAAAGGTGCCGATGTGGTCAAAATTTACGCTGATTATCGTTGGGGTTTAATGGGCGACGCCCGCCCTACTTTTTTGGTGGACGAAATAAAACTCATTGTCGAAACCGCCCGCAGCAGCGGTCGTCCCACCATCGCCCATGCCGGCAGTACCGAAGGAATGCGACGGGCTATTTTGGGCGGCTGCGAAACCCTCGAACACGGCGACGCAGGCACGCCTGAAATTTTTTCGCTCATGCACGATAAAGGCGTGGCTTTGTGCCCTACCTTAGCGGCAGGCGATGCCGTCAGCCAATACCGAGGCTGGAAAAAAGGCGTTGAACCAGAGCCGGAACGCATTAAGAACAAACGGGTTACCTTTAAGCAGGCACTTGACGCGGGCGTAACGATTTGCTTCGGCGGCGATGTGGGGGTATTTTCGCACGGCGACAACGCCCGAGAAATGGAAATGATGGTCGACTATGGCATGAAGCCCCTTGACGTATTGCGCTCGGCCACGTCCGTCAATGCAAACGTATTTCATTTGAGTCAATTAGGAAACGTCAAAACCAACTTTTGGGCCGATTTGGTAGCGGTAGAAGGCCGTCCAGAAGAGCGCATCAGCGACGTTAGAAAGATAAAATTTGTGATGAAAAATGGAGAGATTTTTCGCAATGAACCCATTCTTAGTCCGAAGTCTTCGAAATAATAGTTATTAAAAAGGGTTAAAAACAATCAAAGCAAGTCTTTTGTTTTCGAGTTGTTTAACCATCGTCTATTTCTTTTTAACAAGAAATTTTGAAATAATTACCCTATAAAGTTTCATAGAAAAAAGTTTTTTATGAAAATTGTACCTTTATCCCAAATCCATCGAATATTTTAACCTACCACCACTGTATGTCAGATAAAGCCCAACTCATAGTAGACGGAAAAACGTACGAATTTCCGACCACCCAAGGAACTGAGCAAGAAAAAGCAATTGATATTAATTCATTAAGGGATTCAACGGGCTATATTACCATTGATAGTGGATACAAAAACACCGGAGCCACCAAAAGTGCCATCACTTTTTTGGACGGTGAAGAAGGCATATTGCGCTATCGTGGCTATTCCATTGAAGAATTGGCCGAAAAAGCTACTTTTTTAGAAGTGGCTTATCTGTTGATTTACGGTGAATTGCCGACCCAATCTCAATACGAAAACTTCGAGCACGAAATCCGAACGCATACGCTGGTCAACGAAGACATGCGCAAGATTTTTGAAGGTTTCCCCGTCAATGCACACCCCATGGGCGTTTTGTCTTCGTTGGTAAGTGCCATGAGCGCCTTCTATCCTGATTCTTACGATGATAAGGCTCCCGACAGCACCGAAACGCACATCATTCGATTGATGGCAAAATTGCCAACGATTGCCACTTGGTCGTTCAAAAAATCACAAGGTCATCCCGTCAATTACCCTAAAAACGACTTGGATTACTGCTCAAACTTCCTTCACATGATGTTTGCGTTGCCAGTTGAAGATTACAAAGTAGACCCGGTGGTTTCTAAGGCCTTGAATAAATTGTTGATTCTTCACGCTGACCACGAGCAAAACTGCTCGACCTCGACCGTCCGTTTGGTAGGCTCGTCAAAAGCCAACATTTATTCTTCCATTTCGGCGGGTATCTGTGCGCTATGGGGACCACTCCACGGCGGTGCCAACCAAGAAGTAATCGAAATGCTGGAAGACATCAAAGCCGACGGTGGCGATGTAGCCAAATACGTAGACATGGCCAAAAATGCCAAAACGAGCGGTTTCCGTTTGTTCGGTTTTGGTCACCGTGTTTACAAGAACTTTGACCCACGGGCCAAAATCATCAAAAAAGCGGCCGACGATGTATTGGCAAAATTAGGGGTTAATGACCCCGTTTTGGAAATTGCCAAAGGATTAGAGGAGGCAGCATTGCACGACGAGTACTTTGTAAGCCGTCGTTTGTATCCAAACGTTGACTTTTATTCAGGAATCATTTACCGAGCCCTCGGTATTCCTACCAATATGTTCACGGTAATGTTTGCCTTAGGTCGTCTGCCGGGCTGGATTGCGCAGTGGAAAGAAATGCGCGAAAACAAAGAGCCTATCGGTCGTCCGCGTCAGATTTACACTGGAGCAACATTGCGGTCTTTTGTTCCGATGAACGAAAGATAAATCATAAACAAGCGTAAACAGCAAGAGCGTCGAGGAAACCCGACGCTCTTGCTGTGTTTATAAGACCAAAGCTATTTTTCGGAACTCAATTTTTGTTTAATAGCTTTTACAAAATCAACGGAGACTCCCGCAATATCTGCAATTTGCTCGATGCTCAGTTCCAATTTATTAAGCAAATTAGAAACGAATTTTGTTTGTTCTTCTTGACGTGCTTTATCTTTTCCTCTCAAATAGAGTACATCCCTCTCCTCACTTATATATTTCGCAATACTTTCCATAGCGGTTTTTAATTGTAATTCCAAATTACGCAATTGTGCCAAAATACGCAACTGCTGAAAATACCTTTTCAACGAAAAGTCACCTTCTGTAGTTTCTTCAATACGGTAAATTATTCTTTTTATGACATTTTCTTGGTCTTCTTCCTTGAAATTTGCCAAAATCCCTAATACAATTTCTTCTGGTTTCGAGGATTTTAGAAAAATTTTGTAGTCTAACTCGGAAAAAGAAATAAGAGAAAAGTTATAGCTCATAAAATGGCTTTTGTACTCTGTAGACATTTTTGGTACGTCAGAGCCAAGAAAAAGAACAAACTGACGAATAGGTAATTTATACTTTCGCGCAAGCATGATATAGTATTCGGCCATACGATATACCATTTCCTGTTCGTCAAGGACTTGAAATTCAATTTGCAGGATAAATATGTTTCCATGCAAATCAGTTATTTGTTTCAAAGCGTCTGGTTTCCGTTCTTTTGTGTGCTGTATATCGTCAGGTAATTCCTCTGATGAGACTACCGTAATTCCCAACACATTTTGTATCAAGTTGGGAATTACAGCTTCAATATTTTCTTTTAAAATCTTATCGTATTGGTTGCTTTGGTATTTTTTTTCCATGCCATGAAGCCGGCTAGAAGGTGATTATTTAAAAAAATAACTTTTAAAATTTTATAAATGACTCGAAAAAGACAATAAGTAACTTATTTCACATTGGTCTTATAACAGCAAGAGCGTCGGGAAAACCCCGACGCTCTTGCTGTTATAAGACCAATAAAACTAACTAGAAGCTACTTGCTTACTTTCTTCGCCTTAGCGCTTGTGGGTGTGGGTTTTGAGTTCATTTCCATATAATCCACCACCAAATGACTCAGGGCTTTCACGCCCAAAGTAAAGCCACTTTCGTCAATGTAAAAATCAGGGGTGTGGTGAGGGGCTACGTCGTAAGGACTTTTGCCTTTGGCCATACCGCCCAGAAAAAAGAAGAAGCCTGGGATTTTCTTTTGGAAATAACTAAAATCCTCCGCTCCTGTTGCCACGGGAGAGATTATCACATTTTCCTTTCCCGCGAGAGCCTCAAGCGTCGGAATCATCTTGTCGGTCAGCGCTGGGTCATTGACCGTGGCGGGATAACCGATGCCGATTTCTACGTCGGCTTTCGCACCCGCACTTTCCGCAATGTGCGTAGAAACTTCTTTAATACGACGATGAACCAACGCCTGTTGGGCATCCCCGAATGTCCGAATCGTGCCAATCATTTCCAGAGATTCAGGAATAATGTTGTAGCGAATTCCGCCGTGAATAGCTCCCACGGTGACCACGGCCGGGTTTTCGGTAATATCCACATTCCGACTTACGATGGTTTGCAATCCCATCACAATCTGAGAAGCCGTCACGATGGGGTCAACGCCCGACCACGGCGACGCGCCGTGCGTTTGTTTGCCTTTGAGCTTAATCGTCAACTGGTCCACGGCGGCCATCGTGGCACCCGGACGATAGCGAATCTTACCTACTTCCGTTTGCGAATTGATGTGCAACCCAAAAATAGCGTCCACTTTTGGGTTTTCCAGCGCTCCTTCTTCAATCATTCGGTTGGCACCAAAGGTTCCCCCCGTGTAAACGCCTTCTTCCGCTGGTTGAAAAATAAGTTTAACGGTGCCTGCCAAATCCTTTTGCATTGACGCAAACACTTCCGCAACTCCCATCAAAATCGCGACGTGGCTATCGTGGCCGCACGCGTGCATCACACCCGTTTTTTGGTTATTGAATTCCGTCATCACTTTCGATTTAAACGGCACATCCACCCTTTCGGTCACGGGCAGGCCGTCCATATCGGCCCTTAAAGCTACTACTGGGCCGGGCTTTCCTCCTTTAAGAACCGCCACAACGCCCGTTACCGCTACTTTTTCGCGGACTTCATAGCCCAATTTACGCAGATGTTCGGCCACAATATTGGCCGTTCTGAACTCTTGATTCCCCAATTCGGGGTGCTCGTGCAAATCGCGACGCCACGCAATGACTTTACTTTCGATGGCATCGGCCGATTGATTAATAACGGGTTTGAGGCCGCTTTGGGCAAAGCCTGTCGAGAGGCTCAATCCCGCCACAAGGCCATACAGGATAGGTCTGTTCATGAAGTGATTAGTTGAGGTTAACAAAATTTTTAGGCAATTTATAAAAATTCGGGATGGGATGTTCGATATTCGCGGTTTAAACCATTGAGAGTAATGCAAAAACTTCTTTTTATAGACCGCGACGGAACCATCATTGTGGAACCTCCCGTCGATTTTCAAGTGGATTCATTAGAAAAACTGGCATTTTTACCCAAAGCGATTTCCAATTTACGGCGTTTGGCCGAGGAAACCGACTTCGGTTTTGTCATGGTCACCAATCAGGATGGCTTAGGAACAGATTCTTTTCCCGAAGATACTTTTTGGCCCGCCCAAAATAAAATGCTCCAAACGCTGGAGGGCGAAGGAGTATCGTTTCAAAAAATCCACATTGACCGCAGTTTCCCGCACGAAAACGCCCCCACGCGCAAACCCGGCACGGCACTATTGACCGAATATTTCAGTGAAACATACGATTTGGCCAACAGCTACGTCATTGGCGACCGCCTGACGGATGTACAGTTAGCGGTGAATTTGGGCGCAAAAGCGATTTTTCTGGCCGCTGAATGGCCCAAAGATTTGCCCAAAGAACTGAACGACGCCATTACACTCGTCAGCACCGATTGGGATAAAATTTACGAACACTTGCGCTTGCCCGCCCGCATCGCTTCGGTAGAGCGCAACACCCGCGAAACCCAAATCAAAATTGAATTAAATCTCGACGGCAACGGTCATTCTGCCATCCACACGGGCATCGGTTTTTTTGACCACATGCTCGACCAGCTCGCCAAACACTCGGGCGCAGATTTAAAAATAACGGTCGAAGGTGACCTCCACATCGACGAGCACCACACCATCGAAGATACCGCACTTGCCCTTGGCGACGCCTACCGCAAGGCAATCGGCGACAAACGGGGCATCAGTCGATACGGTTTTTTGTTGCCGATGGACGAAGCGTTGGCGCAAGTTGCCATTGATTTTTCTGGGCGCCCGTGGCTGGTATGGGATGCCGAATTTAAACGGGAAAAAATCGGAGAGATGCCCACGGAGATGTTTTATCACTTCTTCAAGTCTTTTTCCGACACGGCACTGTGCAATCTCAACATCCAATGCAGCGGCTCCAACGAGCACCATAAAATCGAGGCCATCTTTAAAGGATGGGCCAAAGCCATCAAAATGGCGGTAAAACGTGACTTAAAAGCGCTGGATGTATTGCCCTCCACCAAAGGTGTTTTATAATTCATAAAAAAAACGCATTATGTTTGGGGCGAAAGCCCTTACATTCTTACTTTTGTAGGGAATACAAAAAAGGTTTCACTAATTTAAATTCAACATAATGGACTTAAGAACGATTGGTACAATTATATTTTACGTTGTGTTGCTTGGAATCGCGTTTTGGGTTGGAAGTCTTTTGGAAGGCCAAGAGCGCAACTACAAGAAATTCTTCAAAGACTAGGTACATTCGTACAAAGCTGAAAATGCTCATTGTACGTTGAAAAGAGCGAGCGATTGGAAACATCCAATGGCTCGCATTTTTTTATAAGCAACTTTAAATCGCATCGGCGTTCCGATATACTAATCATGGACATTAAAGGAAGAGTCATTCAGCTATTGGCCTTACAGACGGGTGAAGGCAAAAACGGCACGTGGAAAAAGCAGGATTTTGTGATTGAAACCGACGGACAGTATCCCAAAAAGATATGTATTTCGGCGTGGGGCGACAAAATCAACGAAAGTGCTTTGCAGGTGGGCAACGAAGTGAACGTTTCGTTTGACGTGGAAAGCCGCGAATACAACGGTCGTTGGTACACTGACGTAAAAGCGTGGAAAATTGACGCACTCGGTGCGGGTGGTTATGAATCGGCTCCAGTTGCTTCTGGCACGGGTAGCACTTCTTCTACACGCCCACCAACGGAACTCCCTTCTACGTTCCAAAGCGGCGACGAAGATAATTTGCCGTTCTAATCAACAGTACAAAGCCTTGGCAAGTTTGTCTTTTAAATTTGCCAAGGCAAAAAAAATCAGCGAAAAAATCTTCTCCGCTGATTCGTCATCACTCCTTCATTTTTAAATATACGCCGTTCGTCCAACCAAAACCATCTTGGTTGGGGTACTCGCCGTCCTGGGCAGAAACATCATCTGTCAGCACGTTGTATTTTTCCATCATTTTGCCCGTTTTGGCATAATAAGTCTCATTATTGCTCATCCAGTTGCTTTTGACTCTGGTGGCCAAGGCATCAAGTTGATAATTTTTAAGTCCCTGATAAGCAATCCATTGTAGCGGTGCCCAGCCGTTGGGCGCGTCCCACTGCTCATGTGTAAATTGGAGCGTGGTCAGCAAACCGTTTTTCTGCAAAAACTTTTCTTCCAATACCTGTGCCACCCGTCCCGCTTGCGCTGAGCTGGAGAGGGAGAAAAACAAAGGGAAGGCGGCCGCCAGAGTATAGTTATCTTTTTGCTGGTTTAGTTTCCAATCATAATCGAAGTAAAACCCCGCCGCTTCGTTCCAACAAACGCTTTGAATGGCCGTGTGCCGCTGCGCTGCTTTTTCCCCATACGTGTTGGCTAAAAGCACATTTCCCCCTAATTCATAGGCGCGTTGTAATCTTTTTTCAAGAAACCACAGCAGGCAATTCAAATCGACCGGAATCAGGTCAGTAGTATGGATGGTTTGCATGGTTTGGCTATCCTTAAACCATCGACTGCTAAAATCCCAGCCCGACTCGGCAGCCGCCCGGAGGTGGCGATACACTTCTTCGGGAGATTGGTCATGCACCTGCGCGGCCAATGCCACGTCTTCTTTGTAGGCTTCGGGCCGAGGCAACGAAATATCGTCCCAATACCGATTCAAAATGCTCCCGTCGGGCAGCCTCACCACACGATTTTGTACCGTTAGTGTAGGCGATAATTGTTCGCAGCCACGCATCCAAAACGCGTATTCTTTTTCCAATTGGGGCAAATAATGTTGCCAAATTTGTTCTCCTTTGCTTTCGGCCAACAGATTGACCATCAAGGCAAAAAAGGGCGGTTGCGACCGACCCAAATAATAGGTGCGGTTTCCGTTGGGGATAAACCCTATCGTATCAATCAAATGCGCAAAGTTGTTGACCATGCTTTCGACCAATGCGTCCCGCCCCGAAACCTGCAAGCCCAACATTGTGAAATACGAATCCCAGTAATAAATTTCCCGAAAACGCCCCCCTGGCACCACATAACTAAAAGGAAGCGGAATGAGCGAGCCTTGCGCTTCTGAGGTAGACGGTTGACGGGTCAATACCTCCCACAAATCATCCAAATGCTGTTGAATCGGCTTATTGAGGTCACTTTGATATTCGGTGACTTGTTCGGCAGGAAGGATAAAGTTTTGTTCAATGAAGGCTTTTAAATCAAAATTCGCTTCATTTTTTCGCCGATGATAACTATCCAAAATCTGAGCCAACGGCTCTTTGGCAATGGCATCCGAAAACGTCTTGGAGTCGGGAAATAAAGAACTGCGCTGCACCGTATCAAACAACGTCTGAAAGTTTTCCGCAAGGTTACGGTCTGCCATTTGAGTTTCGGGTAAAGTCATTCTTAATCAACGGTTTTAACAAAAACAATCCATGTTTGCTCAATGTCCACCCACCGAGCTGATTTCGACCGTGGCGTTTTTCCCCTGCAAACGGCTGAATAAAATCAATGCTAGAATCAACAATCCGATAGGAATCAGCGAAAAGTAAAAGGCCGTTTGCCCGCCGTAATGTTCAAATACATAGCCCGTAATCAGCGACCCAGTGGTGCCTCCCAAGGCCGAAAAAATCACAATCAAGCCCGACATCAGCCCGTGTTTTTTCACGGGCAACGAACTCAATATCAACGAATTAATAGCAGGATAAATAGGCGCTAAGAACAAACCTATCATGGGAAAAATAAAAGCCGCCAACGGCGCATTCCCCCATCCAGTTACCCCACTTGTGGCGGCATTTTGGGCCAAAGGCAGTGCGACCAACACCAAAGCAGCCGAAACGACAAGACAACCCGTTAAAACAAATAGCCAATTGAGTTTTTTCAATAACACTCCCGCCAAAAATCGCCCCAAGGCCGTGGCAATGGCCAACAGGCTTGCCATTTGAATACTCAATGCGTTGGGCAAATGAAGCACTTTGCTATTGAACGTTGGCAACCAACTCATGATGCTCTGTTCAATCAAAACATACGTAAACGCACAAATGACAAATACCAATACCAAAGGCAGAATCATCAGGCGAAACATCTCGGCAAAATCGTCGGTAAAAGGCTTGGCGGTATCTATTTTCAACGATGATTCATCCAGCGGAGTCGACAATAACAAAACAAAAGCAACCAAGGCAATTCCTCCTAGAAGATAATACACTTTCAGCCAAGCCGTTGGGGTAGAATCATCAATAAACCCACTGAATAAGAAATATCCAGCCAAAATCCCCACCATAAAGAACGATTCGATAAAATTCATGAGGCTGATGTGCTCTTTTTTGTCGGCCGTAACCAATCCGATGGTGCCATATACCGAAACCTTAATGAGCGCAAAGCCTGCTCCCGCAACCGCAAAAACCACTTTGGTCATCCCAAAAGAATGAATGGATGGCATAAGCAAACAGATAAGCGCATTGAAGCCCAATGCCACGAGCATTGCGTTTTTATATCCCAATCGGTTGATGTAAGAAGCGATTAAAAAAGACACCCCTGCAATGCTTAAATCCTTGAATGCCTCCAGAATAGAAGCCGAAGTTTCGGAGACGTTGTAGGTACTCTGGACTTGTAAAATAACGGTGCCGACACTATTGAGCAGAATGGCAAAAACAAAATAATTCAGAAATATCGAAAGCTTTACTTTCCAATACGATTGCATAGGGTTTAGGTTAAAACGATGGAAGTGGAAATTGGGAATCAAGGAACGAAACGGGTTGTCGGTGGCTTATAAAAAAAAGAAGCGGGACAAAGCCCGCTCTTCAATCATCATAGGGAAGCGAGATAAAGCCAAGACAATTTTTTCATGACAAAGTTCTACTTTTATCTCAAAAAAAAATAGGCTTCTATTGCGCACTTTTTATCCTACATTAAGATTTTTTACCCTATTTTTGGTACAAATAGCTTAACACAGGCGATGAAAACCGAATTTGAAGTCATTCGTCCCGACGAAGGGAGCTCGTTTCGCATCCTTCACAACGTTGTTTTGCCGGAGCTTTTCCGGTGGCAATTTCATTATCACCCCGAATACGAAATTGTCTGTGTCTTCCACGGCTCTGGGCGCCGGCACGTTGGAATGCATTTGAGCCACTATGAAGACGGCGATTTGGTGTTTATCGGCCCCAACGTCCCGCATTCGGGCTTTGGTCAGGAAGCCGTAGGGCCGCACGAAGAAATCGTGGTGCAATTGAAGGAAAATTTATTGGGCGAACATTTTTTGGAAATGCCCGAAATGAAAGCCGTTAAAAGGCTTTTTGAGCGTTCTCATTTTGGGGTATGCTTTCACGGAGAAACCAAAATTCACGTCAAACAAAGGCTCAAAAAACTACTTGGCCTACCACCGTTTGAACGGTTGATGGAGTTGGTCAATATTCTTCAAATATTGGCCACAACTTCTGAGTCTACCCTATTAAATACCGAAGGAATCAAACTCGAAGTAAGTCCTAAAGATGAGCTTCGTCTGAATAAAATCTTAAAATACGTTGAAGAAAACTACCAAAAACCCATTGATATTCAAGAGATTGCCTCTATTACCCATTTAACCGTCCCTTCTTTTTGTCATTATTTCAAAAAGATGATGAACATAACTTTTACCGACTTTGTCAATCGCTACCGTGTCAACCAAGCGTGTCGGCTACTTTCGACCGGCAAAAGCATTACGGATATTGGCTACGAAAGTGGTTTTGGAAACGTGGCCTACTTTAATCGTGTTTTTAAAGCCCATAAACAGCAAAACCCTTCGGAATACCGAAAGGCTTTGCAGAAATAATGGTTTTGAAAAATTACGACCCTACTTAGTTGTATAGTTGGGAGCTTCTTTCGCAATTTGAATATCGTGCGGGTGGCTTTCGCGCATCCCTGCCGCGCTGATTCTGACAAATTGGGCTTGCTTGAGTGCATCAATGTCGGGGGCACCGCAATATCCCATTCCCGCTTTCAGTCCGCCTACCAATTGGTAGACGATGTCTGACACTTTGCCCTTAAACGGTACCCGACCCACAATTCCTTCAGGAACCAGCTTTTTGATGTCATCTTCTGCATCTTGGAAATAACGGTCTTTAGACCCATCTTCCATCGCTTCTACCGAGCCCATGCCCCGATAAGATTTAAAGCGACGTCCTTCGTATAAGATTTCTTCACCGGGTGCTTCGTCCGTACCAGCGAGTAGCGAGCCAATCATCACGGTACTTGCGCCGCCCGCGATGGCCTTCACAACGTCGCCAGAATACCGAATACCGCCATCGGCAATGACTGGAACGCCCGTGCCTTCAATCGCCTTCGCGGCCTCATAAACGGCCGAAAGTTGCGGCATCCCGATTCCCGCAATGATCCGGGTTGTACAAATACTGCCCGGCCCTACGCCTACTTTGACGGCATCGGCACCTGCATCTACCAATGCTTTGGCCGCCGCTCCCGTAGCGATATTTCCGACAATTACGTCCAATTTAGGGAATTGTGCTTTTACACCTTTCAGCGCCTCAATCACCCCGAGCGAATGGCCGTGGGCGGTATCGATGCTTACTACATCTACGCCCGCTTTAAGCAGCGCTTCCACCCGGCGAATCAGGTCGGCCGTGACGCCCACCGCTGCCCCTACGCGCAAACGTCCAAGGGCATCCTTGCAAGCATTAGGGTGGTCTTTGCGCTTGATAATGTCGCGGTACGTGACCAATCCTACCAGTTTATTGTCTTTGTCAACAATCGGTAATTTTTCAATTTTATATTCCTGAAGTGTGCTTTCAGCTTCTTCTAAGCTGATGCCTTCGCGGGCCGTAATGAGGTTTTCCTTCGTCATTATTTGGGCAACCCCTTTTGCCATATCCTTCTGAAAACGTAAATCACGGTTGGTGACAATTCCGATGAGTTTACTGTTTTTGTCAACCACGGGAATACCGCCGATTTTGAATTCGGCCATGATGCGCATTGCATCCCTAAGGGTAGCATCTTCGTTGAGGGTGATTGGGTCAACAATCATTCCGCTTTCAGAACGCTTCACTTTACGAACCTGAGCGGCCTGATCTTCAACGCTCATGTTTTTGTGAATCATTCCGATTCCTCCCTCCTGCGCCATGGCAATGGCTAACTGGAATTCAGTGACGGTATCCATCGCTGCTGAAATCAGCGGCACGTTGAGACGGATGTGACGGGTAAGTTGTGATTGCGTGTTGGTATCGCGCGGGAGTACTTCGGAGTAGGCAGGTACGAGGAGTACGTCGTCGTACGTTAGAGCTTCGTAAAGGAACTTAGTTGTGTCTGAGAGCATAGCAAATAAACGATTCGTTATTTGCCGCGTAAAATTATGAGAAATTTTCGGGATTGTAAAATCTGGATTGTTTTTAACAAAAAAATAAAATAGCGAATTAGGGATATAAAAAAGCAATTAGCTATTTGTTCAAGCCTACTTTGTGGTATATATTCTTCATAACAATCTCAAAATCATCAATTTTAACCTTGCTTTCTAGGTCGTCATAATCATCGTTAAAACACGAAGCGGAAATAAACACCACTTGTTCTTCATCCAAACGCCCACCAATGCTTTCGCTCAAATTTGCTACGCTGAACGCTACGACTTGATTTTTAAGTAAAGATAGTAAAATACCATTATTTTTGCGGCTTCAATGGTAAAGACAACAATGCAAAAGAATTTTATTGAAGAACTTCGTTGGCGCGGAATGCTCAACGACATGATGCCCGGGACGGAAGAGCAATTGCAAAAAGAAATTACGGCTGCCTATATTGGTTTTGACCCGACTGCCTCGTCGTTGCACATCGGGAATTTAGCTACTATTATGTTGCTGAAACATTTCCAGCTGTGCGGCCACAAGCCCTATGCCCTCGTGGGTGGTGCCACTGGTATGGTCGGCGACCCTTCGGGCAAAGCCGCCGAACGGTCGTTTTTGTCGGAAGAAACCTTACGTCACAACGAGTCGTGTATCAAAAAACAACTGGAAAAATTCCTCGACTTTGATGGCGGTTCAAATTCGGCCGAAATCGTAAATAACTACGACTGGTTTAAAGGCATTAGCTTTTTGGATTTTTTACGGGATGCGGGAAAATACATTACCGTCAATTATATGTCGGCCAAAGATTCGGTCAAAAAACGCCTTGAAACAGGAATTTCTTTTACTGAATTCAGCTACCAATTATTACAGGGCTACGATTTTTATTGGTTATACAAAAACAAGCACGTTCGTCTGCAAATGGGCGGATCCGATCAGTGGGGCAACATCACCACGGGGACGGAGCTTATTCGTCGCAAAGAATCCAACAACGACGAAACCTCCGAGCACCGGGCGTTTGCGCTTACTACGCCGCTTGTAACCAAAGCCGACGGCACTAAATTCGGAAAAAGCGAGGGTGGCAACGTGTGGTTGGATGCATCCATGACGTCCCCTTTCCAGTTTTACCAGTTTTGGATTAACTGCACCGATGCCGATTGTCCGCGTTTATTGCGGGTGTTTACGCTTTATTCAAAAGAAGAAATCGAAACCTTTGAACAGCAACATGCCGAAGCGCCACATTTACGAATTATGCAGAAAGCCTTGGCCAAAGATGTTACGATACGTGTGCACTCGCTACACGACTATGAGATGGCCATTGCGGCCTCAGAAGTGCTGTTCGGAAAAGGCACCCTTGAAACGCTCCAACGAATGGATGCGGCCACCTTTACATCCGTTTTTGAGGGCGTTCCTCAAACCATTATCAAACGTACTGAATTAGAAAATTGCGCGACCGTTACCGATTTATTGTCCACTTCGACCCACAATGAGATTTATCCTTCCAAAAGTGAAGCTCGTCGTGCCATTCAGGGAAATGCAGTGGGGATTAACAAAACCAAAGTAACCGACGAAAACGCTCAACCCGACTTCGTGTTGCTCCAAGACAAATATTTACTGGTTTCAAAAGGAAAGAAAAACCACCTCATTTTAGTAGAGTAAAAGAGTACCAAAAAAAATATTTTCTAAAAAACGCCTCTTCGAGGCGTTTTTTTTGTCACTTTTTTGAAAAGTAACGTCAAAAGTCAACAAAAAATGAGCGTATTCTTTTTTTGCAAAAAATATTTTCGACATTTATAAAAATTTGGCACGACTATTGAGAACGTCACTTTGTTGGTAAATCATCTTCTAAACAAACGCATGGCAAATCTCTATAACCTTTAGTATCATGCAGAAATTAAGCCTAAACCAAACGCTACAGCAAAAGCTGTCGCCTCAGCAGATACAGTTCATTAAGTTATTGCAAATTCCCACGGCAGAGTTGGAAACGCGCATTGAAGAGGAGCTAGAGATTAATCCAGCGTTGGAAGAAGGGATGGAAGATGATATTCTCCCGAAAGATGAATACAATAATGACTCGGAAGATGATTACGCTGATGATTATAACCATCGCGACGACATCAGTCTAGATGATTATCTTCATCATGATGAATACGCAGGTTATAAAATGTACAGCGACGGCAACCACCCAGACGAAGACCGGGATATGCCGATTGCTACCATGAGTACACTTCATGATGCTTTGATTCAACAATTCGGTTTTTTACGACTCAATGACCGCCAAACCGTTATTGGCCTGCAATTGTTGGGAAGCATTGAAAACGACGGCTACATCCGACGATCACTGCAAGCTATCGTCAATGATTTGGCGTTTTCACAAGGTTTTAATTCTACCATTGAAGAAGTTGAAACCGTTTTAAAGAAAATCCAGACGTTTGATCCTCCCGGCATTGGGGCCCGTAATTTACAGGAATGCTTGCTACTTCAACTAGACCGCAAAGACCCTTTAGACCCCAACGTAACGTTTGCCATTAAGATAATCGAAGACTTTTTTGAAGAGTTTTCGAAAAAACACTACGAAAAAATCCAGAAACGACTTGGCATCAATGATGAGCAAATGAAAAATGTGATTTGTCTCATCACCAAGCTGAATCCCAAACCAGGCTCGGTTGAGGGCGAAGATGGTTTGGCGCATTATTTATTGCCTGACTTTTGGGTGAGCAATACAAATGGTAAGTTGGAAGTGCATCTTAATTCCAAAAATGCCCCTGAACTGCGCATCAGCCGTTCGTTTGCCGATATGCTTGACACCTACGATAAAAGCGACAAAACAAACCGTCATATCCGCGAAACGGTGACCTTCGTCAAACAAAAATTAGATGCTGCCAAATGGTTTATTGATGCCATCAAGCAACGTCAGAATACGCTTCAGCGGACGATGAACGCCATTGTCAATTACCAATATGAATTCTTTGTTGATGGTGACGAAACCCGCCTAAAGCCCATGATTCTGAAGGACATAGCCAATCGAATTGAAATGGATGTTTCGACCGTATCTCGCGTGGCAAACAGCAAATCCGTCCAAACAGAGTTTGGGGTTTATCCCCTGAAATATTTCTTTTCCGAAGGGATTTCAACCGATTACGGCGAAGATGCCAGCAGCCGGGAAGTAAAATCTATATTGAAAGAATTTATCGAAAATGAGCCCAAAAGCAATCCGCTTTCGGATGATAAATTAGAAAAACTCCTCAACGACCGTGGGTACAACATTGCCCGCCGAACCGTGGCTAAATACCGCGAACAACTCAACATTCCGGTAGCCCGATTGAGAAAGCAACTTTAGCGATTTAGTAGTAGTTATCTGTTAATAATGTAATTTTACGCCCTGATAGGTTTGGCAGTGCCCAAACAGTAACCAGTAACAGATAACCACCTACGCTACCCTTGAATACACGCCTTGCACAGGTCATTTCTGTCCTGTTTCACCCATTGTTGATGCCCACTTTCTTGTTGGGCCTGTTGTTTTTTTTCGCGCCTGATGTTTTGGGTATCGACGTACTCGCCCCCTCTGTCCGTATCACACTGTTGGGGTTTGTCAGCATGACTACCTTTGTGATACCCTCCTTGGGAATTTACTATCTCTACCGCGCCAAATACATCAAAAGTCTACACTTGGATGACTTGGCAGACCGTCGACTCCCGTATTTCCTTTCGACACTTTTTTATGCTTTTGCTACTTATTTTTTCAGTTTCAGCCTCCCCCCCTTGTCAGAAATTGCCCCCGAAATCGGTATTGTATTGGGAAGTATCACCGTCTCGATTGGGATGGTGGGACTGATTAGTCTTTATTGGAAAATCAGCGCCCATTCCGTCGGTATAGGCGGGATGTTGGGAGCGGTGTTGGGTATTATTGTAAAATTTGGTCATACCAATCTCATGTATTCGTTCATTGCGCTCATTTTGATGACTGGCTTTTTAATCAGCGCTCGCCTCAAACTCAACGCCCATACCCCTGCGCAAGTGGCGGCTGGGCTTTTTTTGGGCGTTTCTATAAGTTTGGTTACAGTTTGGTGGTTTGTATAACAAACACCTCATTGCCAACGTTTTACTATTGCTTTATTTTGTAAATAACCTATCGATGAACTTCGACAATATTTTGTTTGAACCCTTCGGCGGCGTAGCACGCATCACGCTCAACCGCCCCCAAGTCTACAATGCCCTCAGTCCGGGTTTATTGCAGGATATTACGGCCGCAATCAATGCCGCCGCCGAAGACGATGCCGTTCGGGTGGTGGTCATTACAGGAGCGGGAGAAAAAGCCTTTTGTTCAGGAGCCGATTTGAAAGAAGGGATGGTAGGGGCTAAAAGTTTAGGCGACTCACTCCGTGCCAACTACAATCCCATGATTCTGGCCATTCGTTCCATTCCCAAGCCCGTTATTTGCCGATTGAACGGGGTAGCGGCGGGGGCTGGATGCTCCTTAGCGCTCGCCTGCGACGTGGTCATTGCCGCAGAAGACGCTTATTTAAGTCAAATTTTTGTCAACATCGGCCTAATGCCCGATGCTGGCTCAACATTCTTTTTACCGCGATTGGTCGGGATGCAACGCGCCTTTGAGTTGGCAAGTACCGGGCGCAAAGTTTCGGCATTAGAAGCCGTTCAGATGGGGCTTATTTCCCGGGCGGTTCCTTCAAGTGAGTTAGATTTGGTCGTTAGCGAAGTCGTAAGTTATTACCGAAATGCGCCCACCAAGGCGATTGGGGCCATGAAACAGGTACTTAATCAGTCACTCAATTCCAATCTGGAGCAAATGCTTGAACTCGAAGCCGAGCGTCAAGATGAACTAAGCCGCACCTACGATGCATCCGAAGGAATTATGGCATTTTTACAGAAAAGAAAAGCCGTTTATCGGGGAAAGTAAATTCAGGAAAAAGGAGTGCGAAACGAGAAGATAGAAGTTTAAAAAGTTGCTTTTAGCATTTGTTATATTTCATTTTACACGCTTTGCTCCCTAAACACTGCCCCTTCAAACCCTCCTCACAACATGCTTATCCGAATTGTCCGTATGACTTTTCAACCCGAAAAAGTCGATGAATTTTTAGACATTTTTGACCGCTCAAAACACAAGATTCGCGCCATGCCTGGCTGCCAGCACCTTGAATTGTTGTGCGATTACGATCATCCCAACATTTTCATCACCAACAGTCATTGGGACGATGCTACCGCTTTGAACAACTACCGTAATTCGGAATTATTCAAAGAAACATGGGCAAAGACCAAGGTGCTTTTTTCTGAAAAACCCCTTGCCTTTTCGTCCCGAAAAATAGGAACGATTTAATGGCTTATTCGCCAAAAAGTGCTTTCAACTCGGTAGCTTCTGATGGCTTCATACGCCCCGCCAATACCAAACGCAACTGACGGCGGCGCAAAGCACTTTGAAACAGTTCTTTTTCTTCTTCGGTTTCGGTAATTACCGGCGCTACTTCAATCGGGCGACCACTTTGGTCAACAGCCACAAAGGTGTAGAAAGCGGCGTTGGTATGAATGGCTTTTTCGCCCGCTGAAAGATTCTGCGCGCTTACTTTGATATGTACTTCCATCGAAGACGTAAAAGCGCGCGTTACCTGCGCCTCAAACGTTACAATATTTCCCAGTTTAATGGGTTCAGCAAACGACACATTATCTACCGAAGCGGTAACGACCGTTCTGTGGGCGTGTTTTTGGGCGGTAATGGCCGCGCAAATATCCATCCAATGCAGCAAGCGCCCGCCCATTAGGTTGTTGAGGGTATTGGTATCGTTGGGCAATACCATTTCGGTCATAATAGTGTGAGATTCGCTGGCTTTTCTGGGCAGTGGCATGAAAAAATCAATGGTTTTAATGGTTGACAACGCAAAACAACAAAAAAATAAATGATTATTTCGGTCTGCGAACGTAATTCTGACGAAGCAAATACAGTCTTACGAACCATTTCATTCGTACGGCTGTTACGTTGAAGTCCACGTATTCTTGCCCTAAACAATACAAGGTGGATTAATAAGGCAGTTTATAATTCACCCCCAAACTTGCATCCAATATGAGCCAATTTATGGTTGAGTTTATTCTTCCTGAGGAAACAACGGAGGAATTTATCGCAAAAATCCCTCGTCAACGATTGAAAATCAACAAGTTGATGGAAAAGGGGAAAATAACATCGTATTCACTCGCTTCCGACCGCTCCAAGTTGTGGTGCGTTATCAAAGCTGAAAACGACATAGAAGTGATGGAGATTATTGCCGAGTTTCCGCTGATTGGCTATATGCAGGCGACTATTAGCGAATTGATGTTTAACAATACCGCTACCGCCGTAAAACTCCCTCTTTATTCGCTGAATTAAGCCATTTTATCGCCAGAGTTCTGATAATCCGAAAGGGTATTGCTACCTTTGCGGGCAAAAACAGCCGTGACCCCTTCCGAAATTTTCCTCCATCGTCAAGCCCAATTTAAAGAGCAGGCTGACGTTTTTCAGAAAACCTATAATCAACTCTCGACCATCCGCCTCATTGTATTCGTTGGGGCAATCGTTGCCGTTTGGCAATCACTCACTTTTTCTTTGTGGATTCCCGTCACGGCGGGGGTTGTGGGTTTGGTCATTTTTGCCTTTATTCTACGTAAGCATCAAGCCACTAGACATCAACTGAAGCTGCACCGCGCCTTGGCCGCCCTCAACGCCGACGAAACAGAGCGCCTTTCTCTGCGTTTTTCCCGCCCGCAGACGGGTGAAGAGTTTGCCATCAAAAACCACATTTATAGCAACGACCTCGATATTTTTGGGCCTCATTCTTTGTTTAGGCTGCTCAACCGAGCACACACGCGGGTAGGGATGCAAACTTTAGCCAATTGGCTACTCGCCCCTGCCGACCCCATCGAAATTGCGGTACGGCAGGTAGCGATAAAAGAGCTTACACCCTTGTTGGATTGGCGTCAGGAGCTGGAAGCAAATGCCCGGCTGGAAAAACAAATTGCCGAGCCAACTGATTTTTTGGAACATTGGCTTCATGCTGGTGAAAATGAGTCTATACTGAGATGGAAAAAACTCCGTTGGCTGCCGTTGCTCACCATCGGCTTTATTATCGGGGCATTTACAGGTTTTATCCCTTGGTCGGTCGTACTGCTTTTGTTAGGTTTCCACAGCTTTATTTTGAGTAAATTAAACCCTTCGGTCAAAGCCTATGCGGAGCAATCACAGGGGATTGTAGACACCCTGAAAACCCTTGGTGTGTTACTCAAAAAGATTGAAAATCAACCTTTTCAGTCGGTAAAACTCAAACAACTTCAGTATCAGTTACAATCGGGAAGCACCACCGCATCTAAGCAAATAGACACCCTCGCCTCTGTCACCGAAAGCCTCAACTTTCGACTTAACCCCTATTTTATGCTGGCCATTGGATTGCCGTCTTTATGGGATTTGCAATGGATGACGAAGCTAGAAGCTTGGAAAAAAACGCACCGCCACGACCTTGCCAAGTGGCTCTCGGTGGCAGGTGAGATGGAGACCTTGTGCAGTTTGGCGGGTTTTTCCTACGCTAATCCGCAATATCCGTTTGCGGAAATTTCTCCCGAATCCTTTGAATTTAAAGCACAACAGGCGGGGCATCCGCTGATACACCCCGACAAAAGGGTTTGTAATGATTTTGAGCTTAGCCACGTGGGGCAAACGGCCATCATCACGGGGTCCAACATGTCGGGGAAAAGTACTTTTTTACGAACATTAAGCCTCAACACGGTACTTGCGCTGGCAGGCTCAACGGTTTGCGCAGCGGCGTTTACGTGTTCACCCGTTCGGGTATTTACGAGTATGCGAACGCAGGATTCACTCGAAGAAAATACCTCTTCTTTTTATGCCGAACTCAAACGGTTGGAAGCGTTGCTGCAACTTGCCAAATCATCCCACATTCCCGTTTTTTACTTTTTAGACGAAATCCTGAAAGGCACCAATTCGGTCGACCGCCACAAAGGAGCGGAAGCCTTGATTCGGCAACTGCATTTACTGCACTGCTCAGGGTTTGTTTCCACGCATGATTTAGAACTGGGAATGATGTCGTCGGTGCATGATTACATCCACAATTACAGCTTTTATTCAACATTTGCCAACGGTCAGCTTCACTTCGATTATCGCCTGCAAGAGGGCGTTTGTCGGGAGTTCAACGCCACGGCTTTGATGCGACAAATTGGGATTGAGATTCAGTAATCCATCCCTTTATGACTGCTTATTTCTGTATAATAACTAATTTCTGACAATCTGTCAGAAATCCACGCCTTGGAATAAAAATTGACCGGTTGTCAATCGTCATAACATTTAATCACTTAAACATTGATTATGGAAGCAACTACATCAGCGGCCGAAAAAGGTCAATTGTCGATTCATACCGACAATATTTTCCCAATTATCAAAAAATTCCTCTATTCTGATCACGAAATATTTTTGCGTGAGTTGGTTTCTAACGCCGTAGACGCCACCCAAAAACTCAAAAAACTGGCAGGTTTCGGTGAATTCAATGGTGAATTGGGCGAGCTGAAAGTAACGGTAAAACTGGATGAAGAAGCCAAAACCATTACCATCAGCGACCGGGGTATCGGGATGACGGCCGACGAAATCAAGAAATACATCAATCAGATTGCGTTTTCGGGAGCCGCCGAATTTGTGGAGAAATACAAAGAAAAAGAAGACACACGCGGCAACATCATCGGAAACTTCGGACTTGGATTCTATTCTTCGTTCATGGTGGCGCGAGAAGTAGAAATCATCACAAAATCGTTTCAGGAAGGGGCCGAAGCAGTTCGCTGGACCTGCGATGGCTCAACAGAGTTTAGCATCGAACCCGCCCAAAAAGAAGACCGAGGCACCGACATCATTCTGCACATTGCCGAAGATTCAGAAGAATTTTTGATGAAATACCGCCTCAACGAGATTTTAGAAAAATACGGCAAATTCTTGCCCGTTGAGATTGAATTTGACGAAAAAATCATCAACAACCCCAACCCAATCTGGACCAAGCAACCTTCTGAACTGAAAGACGAAGATTACATTGCGTTCTACAAGGAATTGCACCCGATGAGCGAAGATCCTTTGTTCTGGATTCACCTCAACGTAGATTATCCGTTCAACCTTACGGGTGTTTTGTATTTCCCAAAACTCAAAAACGACTTCTCCATTAAGAAGGAAAAAATCCAACTCTATAGCCGTCAGGTGTTTATCACGGATGAGGTGAAAGATGTGGTACCCGATTTTTTACAATTGCTCCACGGCGTGATTGATTCACCGGATATTCCGCTCAACGTGTCGCGCAGTTATTTGCAGTCGGATTCAAACGTCAAGAAAATCAACGGCTACATTACGCGTAAGGTAGCCGACAAGCTTTCTGAAATCTTCCGTAACGACCGTGAAGGCTTCCAGAAGAAGTTTGACGACATCGGACTGTTTGTAAAATACGGTATGATTTCAGACGAAAAATTTGGCGAAAAAGCCAAAGAATTCTGCCTCGTTAAAAACCTCGCGGGCAAGCACTTTACGTTTGAAGAATACACCGAAAAAGTCAAAGAAAATCAAACCGATAAAGGCGAAACCGTAGTATGGCTATACGCAAGCGACGTGCAAAAGCAAGATACGTACATTCAATCTGCGCAAAAACGCGGCTACGATGTGCTGATTTTTGACAGCGTCATTGACCCACACTTTATCAACGGGATTGAGTACAAAATCGAGAAAACCAGCATCAAGCGCGTCGATGCCGATACGTTAGATAAATTGATTGAGAAAGAAATCAAGCTCGAAAGTGTACTTTCAAAAGACGACGAAGAGCGCGCCAAAAAGCTGTTTGAAGAAACCCTCGGCGGAGCGCCTAAGCTCACGATTACGGTTGAGGCTATGCCAACGGACGAAATGCCCGTGGTCATTACGATTCCCGAGTTTATTCGTCGGATGAACGATATGGCAGCTACTTCTGGACAAAAATCAATGTTTGGCGATATGCCAACGATGCTCAATTTAGCCATCAACGCAAACCACCCTGTTACGCAGAAAATCCTGAACGCTGCGTCCGACGGTTCTGAACCGTCAGACGCCTCTGCGCTGATTCGTCACGCTTACAACTTGGCGCTGTTGTCGCAGGGAATGTTGTCGGGCAGCGACCTGACGGCTTTCGTTCAGCAAGCCGTTTCGAGATTGTAATTCTAAACGCCAACGCTTCTTTATCGTCTGACGGTTCGGAACCGTTGGACGATAAAGAAGTCTTCTGCCAAAAAAAGCCGCGTTGCACCCATTGTGCGTCGCGGCTTTTTCTGTATTGATAGAAATTTGTTAATGACTTAATCTGAGCATATCTACTCCAATTCCAGCACCGCTGAGTACAAATCAATGCCCGGAGCCCAATAGTCGGGCTGTTGAGAAAGGAGTTTAAACCCGAGTTTTTCGTAAAACCCAAAGGAATGTTGCGAAGTCTCCACCAAAATCATTTTGGCTTCACCCGAAGCTTTAATCTGTTCAATTCGATAAACGGCAAGGGCTTTCCCTACGCCAGTTCCCTGAAAATCAGGACGTAAAAACGCCCACGAAAGCCCTCCCTGATGGTCGGAAGAGCGAATCCAGTATCCGCCACCGCCCACGATTCGGCCGTCCACTACTGCCACCACATAATCGTCGCCGAATATATCGAGGTATTCCAAAAAATCCCCTAATTCTTCGGGAGCGAAATACTTTGGGGTGTTCTGTAAAAAAATTTCTTCCAACTCGGTGCGGTCACTGAGTTCGTAGGTGCGAAACGTAATATCCATCTTTAAAACAGTTAATTCATGTATTAGGGCAAAAAAAGTGCCGGGTTACTCGATTTCCACCACCACATCTTTCGACAACGGATGCGCCACGCAGGTAAGAATATACCCCGCCGCTAACTCTGACTTGGTCAGGCCGTCGTCCTCGTCCAAGTGCACCTTGCCCGACGTGCATTTGCCCATGCAGGCCGTACACATCCCCGCCTGACACGAATAGGGCAAATCAATGTCCAATTCCAGCGCCGCTTCCAGAATCGTTTGGTGCGGCTCTACCATAAATTTATACTCACTCCCTTCGTACAAAACGGTGATTTCCTGCGCTTTGAGGCTACCGTCATCGTCCTGCTCCACTACCTCTCCCACCGTATGAGCCGTTCCGAAACTTTCTTTATGCACTTTTTCGTCGGGCACTTTCAGCAACGACAATGCCTCCTTTGCTTCCACCATCATCCCCTCTGGACCACAAAGATAATACTCCGCGGCCGTGGGAACAAAGCCTTCTACTTCTTCCAATAACTTCAAAATATGCGGTCGGTTCAACCTCCCTTCATGCCCTTCCCAACCATTTAGCGGCTGACTGAGGGTATATTTTAACACAAACCGAGTACCAAACTGCTGCGCCATTTCGGCTAGTTGCGCCTTAAAGATAATCGAAGATTCATCGCGGTTGCCGTACAAGAGTATTACGCGACTTTCGGTTTCTATTTTCAAGAGAGATTTAGCAATCGACATCAACGGCGTAATACCACTCCCCGCGCCTATCAGCACCACAGTGCGGGCGTTGCGGGCATCTGGCTCCACCATAAAATGCCCCATGGGTTCTATCACTTCAATGAAATCATCGACTTTTACGTGGTCGATGAGCCAATTAGACACCAAGCCACCCGGTACTCTTTTGACCGTTACGGCGGGGGCCGTGTCGGTGTGAGGTGAGCTACTCATGGAGTACGAACGTCGTACTTTCTGCCCGTCGACGGTCACCAACAAGGTCAGAAACTGCCCCGGCTTATACTTTATCATTTCACTCAACGGATGCCAAAACGCAATCGTAACGGCTTCTGCTGTCTCTTTTATGACTTCTTTTACTTTCAGATGATAATACTTCATTACAAGTTTGTCTAAATCACTACAGTTTGGTTGAGCCATCAAGCCTCCCCAATTTTTATTCAATTAAACGCAAAATTACGGGATAGGTTTTCAGTAACAGCATTTCGCGGTGATTATTCCTTCACAATTTCCCGTAAAAAGAATTCTCTCTGCTCCTTGGGTAGCTCATAAATGGCTCGTTTATCCTTCTCCAACACATAACGGCGGTAGGTTTGCAGCATTAGATAGGAGATTTTTAGGGCATCGGGAAGGCCATAGCCTTCTTCTATTAGTTTTTCAAAGTGTAGGATTTTTTCTTTAGTTATTTTTTTTTCATTCTGAAGAATAAATACAATCGCATCTGAAATTCTATCCAGTTCTACTTTTAGCTGATTTTCATGAGAATTTAAGAAAATAGTACCTGTTTCTATAGCTTTTCGATAGTATTCAACCGCTTTTTCAAAATCTTCTTTTTCTTCATGAATTACTCCTAAGTTATGCCATGCCTGATGAAAATTAGGTTTAATATCAATTGATTTGTGATAATAGATTAAAGCTTCATCATAGTCTTCTTTTTTGTAATAGGCATTTCCTATGTTAAAAAATGTCCAATAATCATCAGGTTTAATAACAGTTACCCTTTGATAGCTCTCTATTGCTTTGTCATAATCCCCATTCTCGCGATATGCTTTACCTAAGTTATAAAATGCCTGATAAAAATCAGGTTTAATCGCAATTGCTTTTTGATAGCTCTTAATTGCATTATCGAACTCTAGTTTAGCAGAATATGCATTCCCGATATTATAAAAAGGCTCCGATAAATCCGGTGTAATCTCAATAACTTTTTGAAAATTTTCTATTGCTTTCACATAATTGCCTGTTTTAGAATATAATACGCCCACATAATGTAGTAATTCGTAATCATTAGGCTCTATTTCAATGACTTTTTGATAAGATAAAATCGCATTGTCATATTCATGATTGGCATCGTAAGCAATACCTAAATTATAAAATGCCTCATAGTCATCAGGCCTGACCTTAGTTACTTTCTTATAATATTCTATTGCATTCTTGTAATCTCCTTTATTATAAAATTCATTTCCTACCTCAAAAAGATAATTTATATCTTCATCTCCAATTTTCCCCTCTTTTAGTTTAATTGCAATAGCTCTTGCCCTCGCCTGATAATCATACAAATAATCCTGTTTCAACTTTTCATTACTTTCCTCTAAATGCAATTTCCAGAAACGTTCTTTTTGACCTTCCAACTCATTGATGTTGTACCAATTAGCTAAAAAATCAATAAACAAAGGGGTAATTCCTTCGGTATGCTCGCCAATGGCTAAGCTAATACGTAACAGTGGTTCGCTGAGGTCGTAGAGTTTATTTCGACCATCAGCAGGGTCGGTATAAGCTTCCAGCAGATGAGAGCGTTGGAGGTCAGAAAGCTGTTTGGAAAGAGATTTTTGGTCAATAAAACAATCCTTGGAGATGTCAGTGCCATTGCGGGGCGTTACGGCCAAGGCCAAATAATGCACAATCTTTTGCTGTTGCGGCGGCAAATAGCGAATATACGTTTCGTAATAAGGTTTGAGGTCGTTGAGGGTCTTCAAGAAAATATCTGAGAGTTTTGCCAACGTATCAGCTTTCAGAAACTCATAAAAAGTCACCAGTAAGCGGTGATTACCTTTGACTAACTCATGAATGGCGCGTACCTGTCCAATGCCTTTTCCATTTAAGTGGTCAATCACGGCTTGATTATGCTCCGTTTGCGCAAGGGTACGCAATAGTTCGAGTGAGTCTTCGTAGGTAAGTCGTTTGAGGTAAATAGTGGTAAAAAACTGATAAAAAGGACGGTCTTCGCGTCCCAAATCAGGGCTGAGGGCCTGCGCCGTAGCCATGATGCTAATGCGGTTGTGGCGATACAACCACGAACGCAATTTGGCTTGCCCCGTTTTATTTAATGCCTCCAAAATGGCATCAAAATTCTCGGTTAAAATCAGTAAAGGTTTATCCGCCACATAGTCAGCTACGATTTGCTCCGCCAATTCTTCCTGTCGAACCGAGGGAGTTTCGCGTAGAATCGAAAGTTTTTGCTGCAATAGTTCCGCATCTGCTGCATACCAACGAATAAAATCTTTGATGATACGGACCAGAAAATCCAAATAGCTCGCTACATCATAAGCTTCCTCTACAAAATACGCCACCACGATTTTACGGTTTTGCACCAACGGCTGAATACGGTGATATAACACACGCAGCACGTGCGTTTTTCCCATGCCTCGATTGCCAATGAGCATGAGTTGGACATTGATACCGTGTTCGGCAATGTCGGTGGCTTGCTGCGTGAGCATATCGACCGTTTTCTGCCGGCCAATCAGTAATTTCTCTAAAATTTCGGGCTTTACGCTCTTCGCTCCAAACGACAAAAACGTACTGATACCTGTTTGAGCTAAGCTTTGTTGAGTTTCCACCATTGTTGGATGAGTTTGTACTTGAAACGATAAGAACGTGTTTCATTCTCGATGACTCGACGTAAATATTGGTCTTTAGTAAGCAATCTAAGCACCTCTTGAATGGCTTTGTCATCGGCTTCAAGGCTTTCTTTAATTTCGTCTTCGCTCGTAATTGTTCCTTTTTTTGACAGATAATTTAAGACCTTGAACATAATATCTGCCTGTTTGGGATAGTAGGTCGAGATACGCGTATCCAACTGCTCAAAAGTAGAATCTTGGTCAACATTGGTTAAAAGTTCATCAAATGCCTGATAAACAGTATTACGACTGATTTTCGAGTCAAACGAATTTTGTAGTATTGCAAAGAGTTTGTTGATGTAAAAAGGTAAGTTTTCGGTCACTTGGCAAATGGCATTGATAGCCTCCTCCTTATTCTCTGTAAATGTAAAACCCGATAATGCCAAGCATTCACTCAAAAAAACAGCATCGCTGTCGTTCATTGCTTCCAATGAATATTTTGCGGCATCATTGAAAGGTTCGGCGGTGTAGCGAAATTCTGTTCGTAAGTGATTGAGAACGACTTCCAATCCTACAGAACCACAGATAACAAACCTGATTCTGCCTTTGTCCTGCAAACTTTGCCGAAGGCTTCTTAGTAGACTTAACAATTCTATAGCATCTTGGGCTTTTCCATTCAAAATCCATTGCCAAAGCATATACGGCATTTCGTCCAAAATCAAGGTGAGACTTTCGTTTTCCTGATGATTTCGGTCAGCTAAATCTTCAATGCAAGCCGATAAAGCCTTCTTCCATTCCGTTTTAAACTCAGGCAGCTTGAATGAAAGCTCAGGTAATTGAGGCAGTTTTACGTCAATTTTTTCGGGTTTGAATTTATTGTAAAGCAATCGACAACGCTCCAATTGCACTTTGAGCCAACCATAATTTTCTTTACTGCGAAGTTTATCTAAAAGATTGTCTGTCAACTCCGTCACATCAACAACCTGCATCAAATCAAAGTGAATAGCCTTATTTAGGCGATTTTCTTTGACGGTGACATAGGCGAATTTTTGAAGAAAAAGCGTTTTTCCCATTCGCCGTATTTCCGACAAAACCACGCTTTGAGATTCTGTCAATTTATACAATTCTTCGATTTCAGTAAGCCGTCCAACTACTTTATCTGGAGGGATTGTCCCAACTGTTGGAGCCAATTTATAATGCTTTTGCATTTCTATATATTTTTATTGAAATGCAATTGTACGATAAATTTATCGTACGACAAAAATATCTTACAACAAATTTGTCGTACGATAAAAAATGGCTATTTCTGGAGAAAGCGTCACAATAAAAGCAATTCCTAATTTGAAACTTTTAGCCGTACAGTTTGGTTTTTAGGGGTAGACAACGCATTTTGAATCAACTGAAATATAAGACACAATGGTCACGGTAACGGATAAAGCAAAAGATAAAATCTTTGAATTGCGTAAAGAAGAAGGGCGTCCCGACGATAGCCACATCCGGGTGGGTGTGCAGGGTGGCGGCTGCTCAGGCTTGATGTACAACCTCGAATTTGATTCTGAAAAACAACCCACCGATATGGAGTTTGTCGACAAAGGCATCAAAATTGTGGTCGATAAAAAAAGCATTCTGTACTTGGCGGGTACCGTATTGGACTTTTCGGACGGACTCAACGGAAAAGGTTTTCAGTTTGTCAATCCCAACGCCAGCCGTACTTGTGGCTGTGGCGAAAGTTTTGCCGTATAGCTTTTTCTGATTTTAATATCTCTTTCAACAAAAAAGACGTCGATAACTCGACGTCTTTTTTGTTGATGTTCAAAAGCGATCGGTGACCGCAACGACCATACCCCTATGTTCCCTTAACTCGCTCCAAACAAATTCATTTCAACAAACTCATTCCTGAACTTTCCATCAGGGTCATGCTTGGCCATCAAAGCTTTGAATTCAGGCAATTTTTCAATTCTGGACTGCAACACTGAAGGCTTCAACGTAAATAGTTTTCCCCAATGCGGCCGTGGATTGAACGGCGCAAGCGCTTCTTCGATGAGCGGCAACAATTGCATCACTTCTGGAATCTCTTGTTTCCACGTAAAGTGAAACGCCACGCAAGTCTTTTTATAAAACGGACTCATAAATAAATCATCGGCAGCAATGGCCCGTACTTCTGTAATCATCAGATGAGGCGATACCTTTTCATTCAATTTTTCAATGGCCATAAAGCCTTCGTAGGCGTGCTCAAAAGCCACAAAATACTCCGACTGCAATTCTTTACCACTGCTGGGGGTAAAGCCCATTTTGAAATGCGGCATCCGCTCGTACCACGGGCCTTCTACGCCCATTTGGTCGGTGCAATTGATGGGGTCGAGGGCTTCGATGGGGTGGAGGTTTTTGGTAGCTAAGGTTGCGCCGAAATACGCGGGTGCTATGTCTTTCATGTCTTCGGCTTTGCTTTTTATCCACACTTCACTGACATTCTTTTTGGTCCAATCCGTAAACAAACTCACACTGTACCCACCCGACATAATCGCCTCAAAGTTTTTCTCTAACTCCGACATTGGTAAATTTTGGTAAACAACCTGCTTCATTTTGAAGGTCGGTTGCAGGTCAAGCGTCATTTTGGTCACGATGCCAATCGCGCCCAAGCCAACCACTGCGGTCAAAAATTCATCACCGTCTTTTTCGCGGGACAAATTCACCACTTCACCCTTGCCATTGACCATTTCCATGGCTGAAACCGCCGTGGCTAAACTGCCGTTTTTGATTCCCGAACCGTGCGTAGACGTAGCACACGCCCCCGCCACTGAAATATGCGGAAGCGACGCCAGATTGGGCAAGGCGTAGCCATTGTCATCTAGGTATTTACACAATTCTCCGTACTTGATACCCGCCTCTACCGTCACGGTGTTCTTCTCTTTGTCCAACGAAATAATTTTGTTGAATTCTGCCGTGGAAATTTGATTTTCGGTACTGTCCGCAATTTTATTAAAACAGTGTTTGGTACCTAAAGCCCTTACTTTTTTACAGCTTTTGATGGCTTCTTGCAATTCAGCCACCGTTTTTGGCGTATGCAAATTGTCGGTGCTGTAAGTCAGGTTACCCGCCCAATTGGTACGAGCTTCGGCTTTTTTACACGAAATTAAGTGATTCAACATGGTCCCAGTAAGTAGCACAGAGGAGGTTTTCAGGAAAGTACGTTTGTTCATGGTAGAGGTTAGGTTAAGGTAGTTCTTGGATAATTATATCCTTATACGCCACTTCCGCTTTTCCGCCCCCATGGATTTGCAAGCCAATCAGGCCCGATTGCGGAATGCTCTCGTCGGGTTCGGTATAATCTACGGTCTGCTGACCATTTAAAAGGATACGAATCCTGCGATTTTCAGCCCGAACTTCAAAGTCATTCCAAGCCCCGGGCTTCAATATTTTTTTAACGAGCGCCGCGTCGGGGCCAATCAAGGTTTTATTTCTTCTTGATTCGTCGTACAAACTTGCCCAGTAATTATCTCCCAAATCGGCCTGATAACCAATCATTTCGTAGGCAGGATTGGTCAATCGTTTGCTGCGAAACTGTACTCCAGAATTGATAAAACCCTCCGTACCCGCCAATTTGAATTTGAGTTTCAAGATAAAATTTGAAAAGCTACGTTGGGTACAAAGAAAGTCATTGTGCGGCACTTTGGTCACGAGCGAGCCACCCACAAGCGCCCCGTTTTCGATCCGCCAAGTAGTGACGGTATCGCCTTCCCAGCCCTTAAAACTTTTACCATCAAACAGCCGAACCGCTTTTTGGGAGGGAATCAGAAAAAGGTTAGTAAGGGTAAGGATACCCGCCAGTGAAAAAATCAGAAGATGCTTTGCCATGAGAGATGCCTTGTTTTATCTACTGTTTTAAAGGCAATTTGGGCTTTATCTACTATCTCTGAAAAAACCACAAGACGCTCCAGCAGTTCACTACACTTCATCGGTGATTAACTTCCTCACTACAACGAGAATGGCCCAATCGTAGGAGACAAAAGACAAAGCCATTAGGCTTTTTTGGGGGTAAATGAGGCAATAAAATTGCTACCGTATAGGCCAAAATATTTGCTTGATTGCTCGTTTTCGAGTTCGTTGGTTTTTTGGGTAAGCGTCTCGTGCAGTTTTTGAAAATCTTCGGGCGTTTTACACTTCAACAACTCGCTGTTTCCGAAATTCACAAGATTGTGAAACGAAATCCGGCCCTCTTCCCGTAACCTCCAGGTTTCAAAAACTTTAAATTGTAAAACGATGGTAGATGCTAACGAGCCAATCAACGGAATGACGGCGCAAATGAGCTTAATGTTAGGAGTCCAGGTGGCTTTGGTTTGAAAGGCGACAAAAATAGAGGTTAAAAATCCGCATAATAATGATACCAGTTGAAGCATGTACCAAACTCGATGATTTCGCTTGGCAACTTTGGCGTACCAAATTTCATATACCTGATGAATCTTGTCAATAAACGCAACCAGCGACTCTCGGTCATTGTGCTCTTCTTCAGTCATGTTAGGCATTTGTTTAGGGGTAGAATGTTTATGAGGGTAATAGAAATAAAATCCGTCTAACTATTCATTTCTAACGCATTTTTTGGGCATTATCCGCCCACTGCTCCACCATTCATTTTATACCAAAAAGGCTTTTGTATTCTTTTCAAAAATAGAAAATATTCCTAAATAACCGTTCTCCTCCCTGTACTTTTCCGCCAAAAAAATCGTAATCTCAATTTCTTTTTTGAGGGGGTATCAGCTGCCATTGTTTTCGATTAAACGGTTGGGAAATTAACACAAACTATCTATACCTTTGCTTAGCAGTCCGTTTCTACGATTTCAGCGCCTGAAACCTGCGATTTATTTCCGAATACCTCCCCTACTTTTTGCCCAAGGCAAACGCATTTAAAGCCACGCTCTCCAGCGATTATCGGCCACAATACTCATTTTTTCATTGCGCTTTTTCTTACCTGTCCTCTTTATGTTTTTTAACCATTGTTCAGCCATGAAAACACATTTCCTTTTAGCGGCATTCTCCCTTTCTTCCCTCTTACTCCGCGCCCAAACCTTGCCCAATCCCATTCTGTTTTGTACCCAAGTGCCTCAACCATTTGGGTTTGCCACCAGCTTAGAAACCTTCGGCAATCATCAGGCAAGCACCTTTTCGGCTCCGCGAGGCGGCGACCTTTACATTCGCTATCCCGACGGCTCGTTGAAGAATCTGACCCAAACGGCAGGTTACGGCCAAACGGGAATGCAGGGCGCTACGTCTATCGCAGTGCGTGACCCGTCTGTGCATTGGAGTGGCACCAAAGCATTGTTCAGCATGGTCATCGGCTCGGCTACGGCCCGTTATCAGGTTCAGAGCTACCGTTGGAAGTTATACGAGATTACAGGATTAGGTAAAAATGATACCCCTGTGATTACGCTCGTGCCCAACCAACCGGTGGGCTACAACAACATTCAGCCGATTTATGGCACCGACGACCGCATTCTTTTTACGACCGATATGCCCCTTGGCGGGGCTGCGCACCTGTACCCACAGCACGACGAATACGAATCTTCCCCTATCGTGTCGGGGATTTGGCGGCTCGACCCCAACGCTTGTTCGATGGCCGACGGGCTCGAAATGTTGACCCATTCGCCATCGGGAGATTTTACGCCAACCATTGACCACGCTGGGCGCGTCATCTTCACCCGATGGGACCACCTTCAGCGCGACCAACAGGCCGATGCGGACATCATCGACAACACAGGTTACGGCACTTTTAACTACGCCGATGAAACCGCCAACGCCACCAAATCGTCCATTTTACCCGACGTAGAAATCTTTCCTGAGCCGCGTCCTGGCCGAACCGATTTACTTTCGCTGCCGCAGTGGGCCAATACCAATCCCCAAAACTTCAATATTTTTAATCCTTGGATGATGAACGAAGACGGCACCGAAATGGAAATGCTCAACCACTTGGGCCGGCACGAAATGGGGAATTATATGACGCAAAATTTTACCAATGACCCCAATCTCCACGATTTCTACACGCCCATCAGTCCGACCCCAATTCGGGCGATGTTTCATATTCGCGAATCCCCCGTCACGCCAGGTCTTTATTACGGAATCGAAGCCCCCGAGTTTGGTACACACGCCTCAGGAATGGTGGTAAAAGTAAACGCACCGCCCGGAATGCACCCCGAACAAATTACTTTTACCTACATTACGCACCCCGACACGCGCTCTCCCGACGAAACGCCCAGCGCAAACCACAGCGGCATGTATCGCACTCCCCTGCCGCTTTCGGATGGACAGGTCATTGTTTCGCACTCACACGCAACCGATTATGATGAAAATATAGGCACTTCTGGCGCTCCGCTCAGCAAATACGATTATCGCATTCGTCTTTTGGAAGCCGCTGGGGGCTATTTTAAAGCCTCAGCCACGGCTTTGACGGGAGCTGGCATCACCAAAACCGTATCTTGGTGGAGTCCCGATGAGTTATTGACGTATTCTGGCATACTGTGGGAAACCTATCCCGTAGAAGTAAAAGTCACCCCGCGTCCTACCACGCCTACCCTCAATTTGCAAACCGTTGCGCCTTCTGAGCAGGCACTTTTTGCGGCGGCGGGCGTGAATTTGCACGATTTTCAAAAATTTCTCCGCCGCAATAACCTATCCGTCCTTGCCATCCGGGATGTCACCAGCCGGGACGATGCCGACCAACAACAACCGTTTAATTTAAAGGTGTCGGGCAGCGCCCACCAAACCATCAATCCAGTTAGCCCCTCTCCTGTTTATGAGGTAAAACACCTCCAATTTTTACAAAACGATTTGTTGCGCGGTATCGGCGGAATGGCGACGCCCAAACCCGGACGAAGAGGCATTGCCAAGTTTTTGCATGACCCCGCGGCCGTCGTTTATAATCCGCCAACCACTGGTGCCCAAGGCAGTGCCAATATCCATCCAGACGGCTCCGCCGCGATGATTGTACCCGCCAAACGCGCCCTGACTTGGCAACTAACCGACGCCAATAATAAAGGAATTGTACGGGAAAGATTATGGATAAGCACCAAAGCAGGTGAGGTACGAACCTGCACGTCATGTCACGGCGAAAGCACGTTGAACCAAGCTGGCTCACCCTCGCCCGCCAATGCCCCGCAGGCTTTGACTACGCTACTGAATTACGTAAAAGGAATCGACCGCGACAACGACGGCATCAAAGATATTTACGATGCTTTTCCTACCGACGCGGCACGGCATATTGCCGAGCCTGTAAATGAGCAGTTTGTTGCCAACTTAACCCATTGGATTAACCAAAACCTTGACAATGATGCCGTTGGGTGGACTACAGAAAGCAACACCTGTCATGCCAACGCCGCCGTAATCAATAACCGAGCCACCGATAATACTGGAAAAATAGACCAGCTCAGGCGTTTTGTTGACCTTTCCAACATGGATTCTGCCAGCCTTACTTTTGACGTAGCCTATGCCCGTTATGATGCCGTAAAATTCGACAAACTTAGGGTTTGGGGCATTTCGTGCGACGGAAACCAACAACTCCTTTATGATAAATCAGGAAGTACGCTGGCCACGGCTCCCGACCAAACGGGGCTTTTTACCCCAGCAGATTGCAGTCAATGGCGGAAAGAAACCATTAATTTATCGGGCTATGCCGGCAAAACCCTAGAGTTGGTCTTTGAAGATGTGGGCGGATGGGGCAATCGTTTGTTTTTGGACAACATTCTCATTCAGGAAACGGGCGCTTCTCCTCCCTGCCCCGATACCCGCCTTGTGTCAGGAACCATCACCACTGGAAAATACGACGCAGCCACAACAATTGTCACCCAAAACGGTGGGCCAACAGCGGTTTCGGCGGGCACAAACGTACTGCTGAACGCGGGAAAATCAGTCACCCTTCAACCAGGTTTTGAAGCCCAAAGTGGCAGTATTTTTAAAGCATATATTGGCGGATGCGGCTATTAAAGGTTAAATCATCCTTGAAAGCAGGCACAAAATGCGCCCCATAAGGGAGTATTAAATGATTGTTAAAATTTACACGTTTCCAAATGAGCCTCACTACCACTCGTTTAGGCCATTCTTTCATTTATAATGTTTAATTGGGAAGTAAGTCCCTTCAAAAAATCAAAATCGTTGCTTTGCTAAGGGTTAACTGCCAACTCCTTACTACTAAATCGTGAAACATTTAACATTTTTTACGTGGAACAGTTTGGCAGAGTCCGAATAAAGATGGATATTTGAAGGCGGTAAACCTAACAACAATGGGCAAAATTATAGCAATAGCCAACCAAAAAGGTGGCGTCGGTAAAACGACCACTGCCATCAATCTGGCAGCAAGTTTAGCAGTACTGGATTTTAAAACCTTAATCGTAGACGCTGACCCTCAGGCCAACTCTACGTCGGGCTTGGGTTTTAACCCCAAAGAAATCGAATACAGCATTTACGAATGTATGGTAGAAGGTGTCATTCCTCAGGAAGCCATCGTAGAAACCAACTTCGAGAATCTGTACCTTTTGCCTTCCCACATCGACCTTGTAGGAGCGGAGATTGAAATGATTAATCTCAAAAACCGCGAGGAAAAAATGAAGGAAGCTTTGTGGCCCATCAAAGAAGACTACGATTTTGTCATCATTGACTGCTCTCCCTCGCTGGGTTTGATTACCATCAACAGCCTCACGGCCGCCGATTCGGTGATTGTACCCGTGCAGTGCGAATATTTTGCGTTGGAAGGTTTGGGTAAATTGCTCAATACCATTAAGATTATCCAAACCCGACTCAATACCAATTTGGCCATCGAAGGCATTTTGCTGACCATGTATGACATGCGCGTGCGCCTTTCCAACCAAGTCGTCAATGAGGTAACGGCGCATTTCAAACACATGGTTTTCAATACCATCATTCCCCGAAATATCCGTCTCAGTGAATCTCCAAGCTACGGTGTTCCTACCATTGCGCAAGATTCCGACAGCAAGGGCGCGGTCAGTTATCTTAACCTTGCCCGCGAAATTTTAAGTAAGAATGGGCTGCTTGAACAGGACGAACAAACCGTACGAAAAGCCAATTAATCTCCCGGCGGGCCGTTTTGTCCCGCTTCATTGGCATGCGTAACGGTTTTACAAAAAGTTACGTCTTTCATTCAACCCAACATTTATAAAAAATCTTCTACACATGGAAAATATTGGAAAAGCGGCTCCTAAAAAAATGACAGGACTCGGACGTGGCTTGGGTGCATTACTCCATGACAGCGATAACGTCAACCGTTCAACTCGCCCTCTGCCTTACGACAACGTGAGCATGATGAGCGAAATTCACGTTGAGCAGATTGATGTAAACCCTTTTCAACCTCGTACGCGTTTTGATGAAGAAGCCCTCAATGAATTAGCGGAATCCATTCGTATTCAAGGCATTATCCAACCCATCACCGTACGTCAGATTGGTCGGGACCGCTACCAGTTGATTTCAGGAGAGCGACGTTTACAGGCTTCCAAGCTGGCAGGTCTGACCCACATTCCTTCGTATATCCGAACGGCCAACGACCAGCAAATGCTGGAAATGGCCTTGATTGAAAACATACAACGCGAAAACCTCAACGCCATCGAAATTGCCCTGAGCTATCAGCGACTGATTTCCGATTGTGGCCTCAAGCAAGACGAATTGGGGGAGCGCGTCGGCAAAAACCGCACAACGGTCAACAATTACATTCGTTTGCTCAAACTCCCGCCCATGATTCAGGCCGCCCTGCGCGACGACCAAATCACGATGGGCCACGCCCGAGCCATCATCAACATTGACAATCCAGACGTACAACTTAAACTGTTTCGTAAAACCATCGAAGAAGCGTGGTCGGTACGCAAAGTAGAAGATGCCGTGCGCAGTCTCCAAATAGAAACGCCCGACCCTAACTCCCATGACCGTCGCCCGAGCGTGGTAAAGCAAGAAATGCGGTCGTTGCAGTTTAAACTTTCTTCTTATTTTGGCTCAAAGGTTTCTATTAAAACCGACGATAAACAAAAAGGAGAAATAAAAATTCCTTTTACTTCGCAGGATGAGTTGGAACGGATTTTAAAGGTTTTAAAATTTGAATCGTGATACGGTCGGGATTATTGCTCATTTGCTGGTGTGTGGTGGGGTTGTCAGGAGTAATGAGCCAGCAAGTTAAAACAGACTCCCTGCAAAAGCGCTTTGCCCGTTTGGCAACCCTTGCCGATACCCTGCGCCCTGATTCACTCAAAAACGCTCAGGGCCTGAAAGATACCCTGGCCAAAATCGTGGCCCCAGCCAAGCCTGCGGCCAAGCACAGCCCCCGCAAAGCGGCTATGTATTCGCTCGTGGTGCCAAGCCTCGGACAGGCGTACAACAAACAGTATTGGAAAATGCCTTTTGTGTACGCGGGTTTTGGAACGGTCATTTATTTTATCCGCTATTTTAATATTCGGTACCACGACTATCTAACGCCCTACATCGACAGTTATAATCCTGTAACAGGGGCGGCATTACGGACAGAAGCACCCGTATACATTCGGGGTCAAAAAATAACGCGGACCCTAACGATTGAGCAGATTACGAAAGGGAAAGATTTTTATCGTCGCTACCGGGATTTGAATTTTGTGATGCTAACGGCCGTTTGGACGCTTAATATCATCGAAGCCAACGTAGCGGCTCACTTAAAAACCTTTGATATGTCGGAAGATATATCGTTTCGGGTTCAGCCCGATGCTGGCTATAATTCATTTACGGGCGGTATCATCGGGGCTAAAATAGTAATACCGATTAAATAATAATTTGCTGATTGCTCATTCATTCACCTTTAACGCATACCAGTGCTTTGGCACATAATAAATTTTCAAATTAATGAATATTCTTCTTCTGGGCTACGGCAAAATGGGCAAAGTAATCGAACAAATCGCCCTGAGTCGCGGTCACCAAATTGTCGGAAAAATTGACGTTACCAATCGCCACGAGCTGGATACTTTCAGCCGCGACAATGTAGATGCCGTCATTGAATTTAGCGCCCCCGAAGCCGCCTACGAAAACCTCAAATGGTGCATGAACAAAGGCTTGCCTACCGTATGCGGCACCACGGGCTGGCTACATCACCGCCCCGAAATCGAACAACTTTGCCAAGCGCACGGAGCTGCTTTTTTCTACGCCTCCAATTACAGCATCGGCGTCAACTTATTTTTTAGATTGAACAAGTACTTGGCCAAGCTCATTGCGCCCTATTCACAGTACAGCGTTCATACCACCGAAATTCACCACATCCATAAGCTAGATGCGCCCAGTGGCACGGCCATTACGCTCGCCGAAGGCCTGATAGAGCACCTCGCCGCCAAAACGGAATGGGCCAATCAAGCCGATGTTGCCGAAAATCAAATCCCGATTGTATCTTTGCGCGAAGGTGAGGTGCCTGGCACTCACGTTATCCGCTATGACTCCGCCGTTGATAGCATCGAGATTCAACACGTGGCCCATAGCCGTCAAGGATTTGCTTTAGGGGCCGTCGTCGCCGCTGAATGGCTCTCCCCTCGCCAGGGAGTCTACGGCATGGACGATTTGCTCGGCGAAGACTAAGTTTTTCATTCACCAAAATTGCATTCAATACTACCGGAAATGTCAAAACCCAACCCCAAAAAATCTGCCTTTAGAGAGTGGCTTGATTCCATTGTTTTTGCCGTCGTGGCAGCTACCTTAATCCGTTGGTTATTTTTAGAAGCCTACACCATTCCTTCGTCTTCGATGGAGAAGAGCCTGTTGATTGGCGACTTCCTGTTTGTGAGTAAACTTCATTACGGTGCCCGCACCCCGGGAACGCCCTTGCAAGTGCCACTGACCCACCAAACCATCTGGGGAACCAATATTCCGTCATTTTCAACCCTGATTCAACTTCCGATGTACCGCCTGCCGGGCTTTTCGGACGTAAAACGCAACGATGTGGTGGTATTCAACTACCCCGGCGACCCCGATGAGCCGTTTGAAGATCCTGCACAGGGCAACGGCGGCTACAAAGCATTCCCCGTTGATTTGCGCACCAACTTCATCAAACGCTGTATTGCCGTGGGTGGCGACTTGGTTGATATTAAAGGCGCTGATGTGTATGTAAACGGTAAACCCGCAGAAGTTCCCGCTAAAGCACAGTTTTACTACCGCATGTGGTCTACGGACTTATTGGATGACCGTTTCTTTGAGAACGAAGATATTCAAGATTACAGCTCGTATCCCAGTGATTCTTTGGCTCCCAACAAGTTTTTATACCAGATTCGCACAACCCCACAAATTGTGGAAGGTTTGTTGAAACACCCCTTTATTAAGGACGTAAAACACGAATATCGCTACGCCCCCACAAGCACCGAAATGGGGCTATTTCCAGCGGGTGCTAAGCAAAACCCTGACTTTTGGGGTCCAATTCAAGTTCCCAAAACAGGGCTGACCATTCAACTCGACTCGGCAAACGTATCAAAATACGGCCATGTGATTAAGTTCTTTGACCACAATGACGCGTCAAAAATAGTCGTGGACAAAAACACCATCAGCATCGACGGCAAAGCCATCACAAGTTATACTTTCAAGCAGGATTATTACTTTATGATGGGCGATAACCGCTATGAATCCGCCGATTCACGCTTTTGGGGCTTTGTGCCCGCCGACCACATCGTCGGCAAAGCGGTCTTCATCTGGATGTCCATTGACCCCAATCCAAAGTCAATTCTGAACAAAATTCGTTGGAATCGTTTGTTTAGAATCATTGATTAAGATTTTCTGTTTATACGAAGAGCCGCAACGTGTTGCGGCTCTTTTTTTATGCCGTACATTGGGTTGTGACTCACCTCGTTTACACAAAATGCTCGTGCATAAATCAGGTTTTTAAGATTTATTAGTTTTCACTGTTATTGATTTCCTCTTTTCTATTATTCTGGAGATAATCTGCCATTGTATTTTCATTGCTAATATCAACAACTGCTACATTATAAACTTTATATTCAGTTTCAGCGTTATATATTTTTAACATATAATTGCATATATTTGTATGCAATTACTGAAGAAGTAAACACTTTAACTTTGTAAGTAACAGTATTACCTGTATCACTGGGAGTAGTATCTGAATTAAGGTATTTAAGACAAAAACTCAAATACTATGGACACATTAGTAAAAAAGACACGGCTATCAAAAGGAGAAAGACTTAATTGGGCTAAAGTTCAGACAGTAGAGCATGTAAAAATAACACCCGACTTAGTAGTTGGTAAACTTGTATCTGAAAGTGAACATGCAAAAAGAAGTAGGAACAGTAATGCATTTTTAGTGCCTTGACATTTGATTACCCTGGATACGATATAAAGTTTATCCAAAAAGAGCCTTGTAAAGATATTACTTCTCATGAATACACACTAGTATTCAAATTCTTTTCCCCAGTTACTAAACTTCACTATATTATCCGCGCTGATTATCATAAGGGCGATGTCTTTGCTATCAAATTTTATTGCAAGCAACATCGTCGCAGCGATCGTAAGTATAGTATAATTATCAATAAAGGTGATATTGGTAATATTTTTGTTACCTGTATTAAGGTAATCCCTTACATTTTGATATATTACCCCAATGCATCTTTTGGAATTTCTGGAGCTAGAACTCTCGACAAAAAAGGAATGGTTGAAGATTATAAGAATAATCAAAGATATAGAATTTACAAAGAACTTATCCCTACAAAAATTGGACGTCTTACATTCGAACATATTGAATATGAACATGTTAGTTCATATTTACTAGTAAATAGAAATTGTACTGATATTCAAAAGACAGAGAAAGAAATTAAGCAAATGTTTTGCAATTCATATACTGATTTATTTGATGTAGTGTAGAGTGCAAGAGGCCGTCACAAAGTTACCTTTAGAACGGCCTTTTGCACTCTCTAACTGTCTGATTATCATTTCTTCAACTTCTCCTGAAACAACTTCAGAATACGTTTATATTCATCCATCCAACTGGTTGGCTCCACAAAACCGTGGTCTTCCATGGGGTAAGACGCCATTTCCCAATTGTCTTTTTTCAGCTCAATCAAACGCTGTACCAACCGGTATGAATCCTGAATATGCACGTTGACATCTACCATGCCATGACAAATCAATAAATGATCTTTCAATCCTGCCGCGTGATAAATAGGCGAACTCCGACGATACGCCAACGAATCCGTGGCGGGTTCGTTAAGGATATTGGCCGTATAAGGGTGATTATACGCCGCCCAGTCGGTCACGGGACGCAAAGCAGCTCCTGCTTTGAAAACACCCGGCTTGGTAAACATGGCCATTAAAGTGATAAAACCACCGTAAGAACCACCGTAAATACCGATGCGCTTGGCGTCAATTCCGTGTTTTTCAACCAAGAATTTTGCCCCGTCAACATTATCATCCAAATCTTTTCCGCCCATAAAACGATAAATCCCCGTGCGTACATCGCGGCCATAGCCCGACGACGCCCGGTAATCCATGTCGAGCACGGTATAGCCCAAATCCACCAACAGGTTATGAAACATATACTCTCTAAAATATTGACTCCACCATTTATGGGCATTTTGAAGGTAACCCGCCCCGTGAACAAACACCACCGCCGCACCATTTTTCTTTTTGGGAACGTACAAACGGGCATAAATATCAACCCCGTCGCTGGCCTTTACGGTCACAATTTGGGGTTCACGCCACTGATACGAGCTAAACTCAGGGGAAAGCGATTTCGTAAGTTGCGTAGCCGTGGCGCTGGGCTGCGCCTCCTGAAGGTACAATTCCCATGGTTTTGTGGCCGAAGAATAACGAATCAATAACTTCGACTCATCGGGCGATAGCGTGGCATCATTGGCTCCCACCATGCCCGTAAGCTTGGTACGCTCCCCTCCCGTAACGGCCATTTTATAGAAATGCTGCTCGCCCGGGTGTACTTCGTTTGACTGAAAATAGATGGTTTTCTTGTCTTTTGAGAGCTGCGCCTGCTGCACCTCAAACTTCCCCGACGTGAGGGTTTTGCGCTCGCCCGTACGGACATTAACCGAGTACAAATGCGAATAGCCCGTGGCTTCGGAATGAAAAATAATGGTTTCATTATCAATCCATTCCAACCAAAAACTGCCCGGGCCACCTACCCATGCTTCGTCGCGCAGGTGGTCAAGGACTTTAAATTTAGCAGTTTCGGGGTTTAGAGAAGCAATCCAACGGTCTTTATTGTCTTGTGAGCGCATCATTGCAACCACGTACTTGCCATCTTCCGACCACCGAACGTTGATAAACTGCACTTTGCGGGCGGCGGCTTTTTTAGCCGTATCGGCTTTGTATTCTTTCAGGTATTCAGGTTTTACGTTGATACCCGTCAAGTCTTTGGTCGATGCTTCGAGTACGGTATCTTTCTTAATGTTGTAGATAAACAACTGCGAGTTGTTTTGGGAAGCGCCCACTTTCGTGCGGGCGGGCAGGTTTTCGGTGTAGCCAGATTCAGTTACATAACTCGGCACAACGGTTGATTTTGCGCCACTACCCCCTTTGGTCGAACGGTAAGTGATAAACTCCGCCGTGGGCGATAAGAGGATATTATCCAAGATAGCATCGTTGGTATAAATCTCTTTCGGGCGTTTCGGTTGGTTTGATTTTGTAATTTTATCCGCTTCCTTTTTTTTGTCAGCACGCTCTTTCAAAACCTCAAACAACGCCAATTGGTCTTTTTTCAGCCACTTATCCTGCTCGTTTGCGGCCGCGTCGGCTTTCTTTGTTCCTGGCAAAAAATTCGTTAATTGAATCAACTCTCCCGTGAGCAAATGTTGCGAAAACAAGTTTTGCCCGCGTCTAAAAATAGCTTTGCTGCCATCGGCGCTAAACGTAACGTTTGATTCTGCATCTACGGTATTGGTCAACTGTCGGGTTTGGCCCGTTTTCACGTCAATCCAATAAATATCCCCATTTTTTATGAATAATTTTTGGGTGAAAGCACGGTTATAATCGCCCGATGCAGTCGGCAGCAAACTGCGCTCCAGCGGCGTTACTTTGCGGGTTTGCTTGGTTGACAGTTCGTACACGTAGAGTGAGTCACCCGTGTTTTTTTCAGGATTCCAGCTAAAGAAAATTTTGGTACCGTCTTCGCTCCAGTAGGGATTGGAAGGGGCAACGCCCATCCATTTGGGGTCGCGCATGATTTTTTCCACCGAAAGTGGCGCAAGGGTCTGGGCTTTGAGCGTGACGTTTAGGGCACAAAAAAAGGCAAGGAACAGGTGGGTTCGCCAAAGGTAAAAGTTTCGCATAAGTAAGTAAAATGAAGTGTTTACGGTTGAAAATACAATTTAAAAATCAAAACAAATAAATACCGCCCACAAAACGACGGAATGAGGACGTAGCCTTGGTTTAAAGAGATAAAAGTAGTTAAAATCGCATCTTTTGCCGATATTTCCCCCTTTATTTCCTGATAATTATCATTTTTTCAAACCATCACAGCGCCTACCATTGCGCCAAACCAAACGGCCCACCCAATGCGCCCAAAAATCAGCTACGTTTCTCCGCAAGAGGCTCTTTCCTGCGTTCAATCTGGCCACCGAGTCTTTGTACAAGGAAGTGCACAAACCCCTTCATTCCTTTTAAAACACCTCGCTCTGGAAGCCCCTCGATTACAGGATGTTGAGGTTGTTTCTATCACCGTTTACGGCGATGTATACATTGATAAACCCGAATTCCAAGGCCATTTTCACATCAATTCACTTTTTGTTTCGGAGAGCATTCGCAAGGCCGTCAATGAAGGGCGGGCCGATTATGTTCCGGTGTTTTTAAGTGAAATCCCAGAGTTGTTTAATCAAGGAATTTTACCCATCGACGTTGCCTTGGTGCACGTGTCGGTACCCGACCAACACGGTTATTGCTCGTTGGGGCTTTCGGTCGACATTGCCCGCTCGGCTGTCAACAACGCCCGTTACGTCATTGCTCAGGTAAACCCCAACGTTCCGCGTACGCAGGGCGACGGCATGATTCACGCCAGTAAATTTCACGCGATGGTTTATTGTGAAGACGCCCTCCATGAAGCCAATTTCAGCAGTTCAGTGTCGGAAAGCGACCAAAAAATCGGTCAATACGTCGCCGAATTGATTGACGACGGCAGCACCCTCCAAATGGGCATCGGCTCCATTCCCAACGCGGTTTTGCAGTGTCTTTATAACCACAAAAACCTAGGCGTTCACACCGAAATGTTCAGCGATGGGCTGATTGATTTGTTCGATAAAGATGTCATCAACAATCGATTTAAAGTAATCATGCCCAACAAAACCGTCACGGGTTTTGCCTTAGGCACTAAGCGTCTGTATGATTACGTCAATGACAATCCTGCGTTTTCGTTTCTTGACATTGATTTTGTCAATGACCCGTACATTATCAAACAAAATCCCAAAGTGGTGGCCATCAACAGCGCCGTAGAAGTCGACGTAACGGGGCAAATCTGTTCTGATTCGATTGGTACCTATCAGTATTCGGGCGTGGGTGGTCAAATGGATTTTATGCGCGGGGCCGCCCTTAGTCAAGGCGGGAAACCCATCATTGCGCTTCCCTCCCGTACCCAAAAAGGTATTTCAAGGATTGCGCCTTACCTCAAGCAAGGCGCTGGAGTGGTCACCACCCGCGCCCACGCGCACTACATCATTACGGAATATGGGGTAGCGTATCTGTTCGGAAAAAACCTCCGCCAACGTGCCAAAGCCCTCATCAACATTGCCCACCCCGACGACCGTGAAGACATTGAGCGTCAATGCTTTGAACGATTCAAAACGTTGTAAATAATGAATTACTAGCATACAAAAGCAGCGCCAATCGGACCCGATTGGCGCTGCTTTGATGTAGAAAAGAAATGTTGTTAAATATCAGAATAGTCGGTTGGATAAAAGAATCGGGTGTCATTCTTAGAAACATTCTTTTGGTATTCGGGCATCGCCGCAAGTTTTTTCCAGTAGGCATCGGCGCTGAATGCTTTCCAATGCTCATCGCGGGAAGCACGGTTTTCAAAAGTGGTGAGATACATCAGATTGGGCATCCGACTGCCCGATACGACTTCGGCATAAAACACCGCGTTAAAGCCAAGACGCTTGAAGAGACCAATTTCGTCGCCGTCGTTAAACATCTTTATTTTATTCTTAGATATTTTTTCGGTGTGGCCTTCATAACTTCTTAATTCATAGACCCTTTCTTTGGGGGCAGAAGTGAGTTGGGGCATGGTAAATTGCAGGCTTTTATCAAACGCATTCAATAAAATTGATTCAATTCTATCATACGGCGGCTCGCTGAATACCGCGTCGTGGTAGGCTTTGCCGTCGTTCCAATACGCCTTATCTTTCGCCAGTCTTTGTTCCAACTTAAAAAATTCATCGCGTGAGCGGAAAGGAATAAAAACGTAGATAAGCTTTTCGTCGGTCGGCTTGGCCGTTTCGGGGTTGATGATGGGTTTAAAAACCCCCACTTTACTGATACCGATTCGATGCAAGGCGGGCAGGTACGCGTCTTTTAAAAACGCATCCACTTTTTTCTCCTGCTCTTCCGTTTTGAGGTGATAAATTTTAATTTGGTAAAAATCGCGTTTTGCGGCGGTTGCCGAAACACCAAAACTCAGAAAACACACTGCCAACAACAATGGCATAAATAACTTAGACATACTGAAAATGATTTTTGGGGGTTACGTTGTAATTAGGGCCAAAGTAACGGCTAGTTTTTCAGTAAATCCACATTTTAAAGTCTAACGCTTAACTCATAATTTACGAAGGAAATTCCATTTCATTCTCAGCAAAACTGCACAAACCGCCCAGCAACTCGCTCAGTTTTTCGCCCGTTTCGGTCAAAGAATATTCTACCCGGGCGGGAACTTCGCCCAAATGATTGTTTCTAACAATGAGTTTATATTGTTCAAGAAGCTTGAGGCGGTCAGCCAAAATATTGTCGCTGATGTGCTTTAAGTCCTCTTTCAGGCTTGAAAATCGGCTGTTGCCTTCTTCAATGCTAAACATAACCTCCGTTAGCCATCGTTTGCTCAGAAGATGAATCAGCTCATTGAGCGCACATTTATCTTCCAAAAACGTCTGATTATAATAATTGGTAGAGCTTAACTTTCTCATCGCCATCACTAACTTTTTAAGGAGTTGTTCAATATTACCTAAACTATTGTTCAAAGTTAGATTTAAACGTTCATTTGTGAACTGATTTTTATCGAAAACCGTAAATAAAAACGGCAACCTACCTGTATACGTGTTTTGTTGTTAATACTATTTCTATGAACTACCGCAAAATTGGCATTTCAGACAAACCAAATCAAGCTAGCCTTGATGTATCCGTGATTACCTTTGGCGCTTGGGCCGCTGGAGGATGGATGTGGGGCGGAACCGAGCGAAATGAAGCCGTAAAGGCCATCAGAGCGTCTTATGACGTGGGCGTAACTTCCATTGACACCGCCCCAATTTATGGGCAAGGACTCAGCGAAGAAATCGTGGGCGAGGCCATCAAGGGTATTCCGCGCGACAAAGTTCAAATCCTCACAAAATTTGGCATGCGCTGGGACTTGGCGAAGGGAGATTTTGCCATGCACAGCAAAAAAAACGACGGTCAAGCCATTGATATTTACCGGTACGCGGGCAAAGAGAGCATTGTCAAAGAATGTGAAGACAGCCTGCGACGCCTGGGCACCGATTATATTGACCTGTATCAAATTCACTGGCCAGACACCACAACGCCCATCGGTGAAACCATGGAGGCCGTTTCGCGGTTAATAGCGCAAGGAAAAGTGCGCTACGCGGGTGTTTGCAATTACAACGCCGACCAAATGCGCGAAGCCGAAAAGTTCATCCCTCTTGCTTCCAACCAAGTGCCTTACAGCATGGTGAAAAGAGACATTGAAAAGCAAACGGTTCCGTATTGCATCGAGCACGGAAAAGCCATCTTGGCCTACAGCCCGTTGGAACGTGGATTATTGACCGGAAAAATGAAACCCGGCCACCAATTTGCGGCCGACGACCACCGAGCAAAGCTGTTTTTTTACAAAGATGAGAATCTCAAACGGGTGGATGCATTTTTGGATAAAATCAAACCTTTGGCCGATGATAAAAAAGCAACGATTGGCCAATTGGTGCTGCGTTGGACCGTCGAGCAGCCGGGCATTACCATTGCGTTGGTCGGGGCGCGCGACGCCAAACAAGCGCTCGAAAATGCCGCCGCCATGGACATCCATTTGAGTAATGAAGAAATTAATTTTATCACTGGGCATTTAAACCAACTCGAATTGGTTCCATAACAAAGGAGGAAGGAGAATCCACGGCCCTATTCTATTTTTAACATTTCAACCTATCGTTTTTTTATTCATTTTCATTTTATGAAGAACAACAAAACCTTACTCAAAAAGAGCCTTCCCGTTGCGTTGACAGGCTTGATTCTAACCGCTTCCGTTGCGTTGATGAGCAATAGCGGTATCACGGAGGGTACAAATTCTGTACAAAAAATAACCGAAGCCAACTTGAAAGTAGATACCGTTGCCAGAGGGTTGACCATGCCCTGGGCAACTGCTTTTCTACCCAACGGGGACTTGCTAGTGACCGAGCGCGTCGGCAAATTGCGTCTGGTAAAAAATGGCGTTTTGGACCCGCAAGAAATTACTGGATTGCCAGCCATTCTTTACAAAGGACAAGGCGGCTTGCTCGACGTAGCTTTGCATCCCGATTATGCTTCAAACGGCTGGATTTATATCAGTTATTCATCGCCCAAAGCGGCGGGTGAAGAAGGCGACGACGGCGGCGCAAATACCGCCCTGCTGCGTGCCAAACTGAAAGACCACGCCCTAACCGATATTCAGTACTTGTTTAAAGCCATCCCCAACGTCAGAGCCAATGTACACTTCGGTGGCCGCATTGTATTTGACAAAAAAGGCTATGTATTTTTGTCGCTCGGCGAACGCGGACAAAAAGAAAATTCACAAAATCTGAGCAAAGACCAAGGGAAAGTGGTCCGCCTGCACGAAGACGGAAAAATCCCTACCGATAATCCATTCGTAAAAACCGCCGGTGCGCGTCCTGAAATCTGGACCTATGGCCACCGCAATCCCCAAGGAATGACGATTCACCCCACCACGGGCGTTATTTGGGAGCACGAACACGGTCCGCAGGGAGGTGATGAGCTGAATATCGTAGAGCGTGGCAAAAACTACGGCTGGCCCGTGATTACGTTCGGGATTGACTACGACAACAGCATTATCTCCAAAGACACCGCCAAAGTGGGTATGGAGCAACCCGTTACGTACTGGAAGCCTTCGATTGCGCCGTGCGGAATGACGTTTATCACGAGCGATAAATTCAAAGAATGGAAAGGCGACCTGATTGTTGGCTCACTTAAATTTGCGTACCTCCAACACCTCGTGGTAAAAGGCAACAAAGTGGTAAGCCGCGAAATAATGTTCGAAAAACTCGGACGCGTACGTGACGTACGTCAAGGACCCGACGGCAATATCTACGTGGTGCTCGAAAACTCAGGCAAAATCGTCAGAATCAGCCCCAAAGCGTAAATCGTTTTTATTAGCATCACTTACTTATAAATAATGATTTGAGCAGTTATGTTAATCCCATAGCTGCTCAAATTGTGTTTGATGAATTATCCATACTTACCACTTTTTCGCATGAAACTGTTAGTCATTTTTTGTTCAGGCATCTTTTTTTGTTCTGCCAGCCTCCCCCACCAAGACGATGCACTTACCAAAAGCATGGAGCGGGGAAAAGTGATTTACGCTGAAAACTGCATTACGTGCCACATGGGCGCAGGAGAGGGCGTTGCGGGAGCTTTCCCACCACTTGCCAAAGCCGATTATTTGGTCAAAACCCCCGAAAAAGCCATTGCTGCCATTAAATTCGGTCTGTCGGAAAAAATTACCGTCAACGGCGTTGCCTACGAAGGAATGATGCCCAATCCGGGATTAGACAATGAAGAAATAGCGGATGTGATGAATTACATTCAAAATTCATGGGGCAATACCTCCAACAAGAAACTCGTAACGGCGAAGATGGTTGAGGAAGTAAAACCGAAAAAGTAACCCTGTCGCCATTGCACAACGGATAGCATTTGAGAGGTGTTATCTGTTTTTTTTTAGTTATTGCTGCCGTTTGGTCGATATAGGAAATGTGTACGTATAAAACAAGATATTTTGGGGCTTTGAGCTCAATTTTAGGCGCGTTATCTAATTTTAAACTGTTGGAATACTTACAAAGTACTTAAACCACTCCAACCAACAATGAAAAAGCACTGTTTTCTAATTTTGATTTTCCTGATTTCAGGGATTTTTGCTACGGCACAGGTTCCCGGCTCGGTGGTTGCGTACAGTCCGGCGGCCTCGGGTTTGTACATCGGCTCACCGAGTATTTGTATTTTATCCAACGGCGATTATCTGGCATCGCACGATTTGTTTGGCCCGAAATCCAATGAGTTTGAACGCCCAAACTCCCGAATTTATCGCTCCAATGACAAAGGCAAAACATGGACGCAGATTTCTGAAATCAACGGTCAATTTTGGTCAAAACTCTTTGTGCATGAAAAAGGGCTGTATTTCATGGGCACAAGCAAACACCACGGCAACACCATCATCCGGAAATCTACCGATGGCGGCGTGACTTGGAGTGAGCCAACCGACGGTGAAAACGGCCTACTTTTAGCGGGCGAATACCACTGTGCACCCATGCCCCTGATTGAACACAACGGCCGCCTCTGGCGCGCCATGGAAGATGCGATGGGCTCGATCAAAAAATGGGGAAAACGCTACGGTGCTTTCATGATGTCCATTCCCTTGGGGGCCGACCCCATGAAGGCTGCCAACTGGACGAGCAGCAATGTATTACGTTATGATTCGACCTTGCTTAACGGAAATTTTGGCGCTTGGATTGAAGGAAACGCCGTCGTAGACCCCACAGGGCAATTGTGGGATGTGTTGCGGGTGGATGACAAATCGACATTGGAAGAAAAGGCCGCCTTCATCAAAATCAGCGCCGACGGCAAAACAGCCACCTTTGATTCTAATACAGACTTTGTCAAATTCCCGGGCGGCAGCAAAAAATTCAGCATTCGGTACGACCCCAAATCCAAACTATACTGGACCGTTGCCAATTATATTCCGCAGGAAATCAAAGCCGCAAATCCGGGCAAAAACCCCGCGAGTATTCGCAACACCCAAGCGCTTTTCAGTTCCGAAGATTTGCGTAATTGGGACTTACGCACCCTTCTTTTGCAACATCCCGAAATCATCAAACACGGCTTTCAGTACGTAGATTGGCTTTTTGAAGGCAAAGACATCATCTTCCTTTCCCGCACTGCCTTCGACGACGGCCAAGGCGGCGCCCACAACAACCACGATGCCAATTACCTGACGTTCCACCGAATCAAAAAATTTCGGAAGATTGGGGTTTTGTAAAGCTTTTGAGATAACGCCTTTAAAGGTGTATTTTTGTTCACAAAACACGCAATTATGGCTTTTGCTGAAAAATACATAAATCCTTTTACCGACTTTGGATTCAAAAAATTGTTCGGCAGCGAGCCAAACAAAGAGTTGTTAATTGACTTTTTGAATCAGGTAGTACTGCCTGAACAGCATCGAATCACGGAGTTAAGCTACACTCGAAACGAACACCTTGGCGCTAAGGAGCTTGATCGAAAAGCGATATTTGACCTGTATTGCATTGGTAAAAACGGGGAACGATTTATTGTTGAGATGCAAAAGGCCAAACAAAACTATTTTAAAGACCGCAGCGTATTTTACGCTTCTTTCCCGATTCAAGAACAGGCCAAACGCGGAGAGTGGGATTTTCAATTGACCGAAATTTATACCGTAGGCGTGTTAGATTTTGTGTTTTCTGAAGATGCTCATGAAAAAGAAGTTCGTCATGAAGTAAAACTTAAAGACCAAAACGGGCGCGTATTTTACAAAAAATTGACCTTCGTGTATTTAGAGATGCCCCATTTCACCAAAACAGAGGAGGAACTGGAAACCACGTACGACAAATGGCTCTACGTACTCAAACACCTGCCCTATTTAGACAGTAAGCCAAAAGCTTTGCAGGAAAAAGTTTTTGATCAACTATTTGCCGTTGCTGAAATTGCTAAGTTCACGCCCGACGAAATGAACGCCTATGAACAAAGCCTCAAATATTACCGTGATTTAAAGAATGTCATTGACACGGCCATTATGGAAGGCGAGACCAAGGGGAGAATGGAAGGGAGATTAGAAGGTGAAATGAAAGGGAGAATAGAAGGGAGGCTGGAAGCAATCACTGAAAGTATTATCAAGGCGCTCAGTCGTGGAAAACTGACAGTCGAAGAAATTGCCGAAGATTTTGGTGTGAGTGTTGACTTTGTGTTACAGATAAAAGAAGAACAGAGACCCTAATCCCTACCGATACGTCACCGTCACGTAATAAAAACCACCGATTTGCGGGCCGCCGAGGATGGAGAAATAGTAGCGGTTGAGGAGATTGGTGCCGCCGAGTTTGAAATCCACTTTTTGTTTTGGCAATGAATAAGTAATCTGTCCGTCAAAAACGTTGATGGCGGGCACGTTGCCGTTGACCAAAAACGATTGATAATAGAATTGACTTTGGTGTTTGTAGCTAAGTCCAAAACCGATATTTTTAAACAGATTTGCGTGACTAACGGAGACATTGGTCATCCATTTGGGGGTATTAAATCCATCTTCCAAGCCGTCATTTGCTTCTTTGCGGTCAAGTTGGGTGTAAGTAGCATTGACCGCCACAAACCACCCTTGCCTAAACCGATACCGACCGCCAAGACTCGCCCCGTAATTATGAACAATGGTTTTGGAATTGGTCCAGAGGCGATAACGCTGCTGTTTAGACCGGTCGAGCATGATATAGCCCAGCGAATCTGGCGTAGAAACATTCGGAATATTGGCTTCTACCTGCGCCATAAAATCTTGGTAGCGATTGTAATAAAAGTCTGCATCAACAAACAAATGTTTCTGAAAAAAGAGGCCTTTGTAGCCGATTTCCAAAGAACGAATAAACTCCGGACGGAGGTAGGTATACGCATTGCGTTGCAGAAGTCCGAGGTTGGCTTTGACCAAACTGTCACGCTTGCTTACGCCCAATCTGTTCACGCCCGCATTTACTGCCGCCTGAAATGCATCAATCGACGTGCGTATATATGAGTTCTCAAAAATCCCCTGCGACATCACCGGCAAGCCGCCCACCCGTTTTACCCCACCGCTGTTGATGTTGGAAAAACCCTCAAAAATGCTCGGAAAACGATACCCGCTTTGGTAGGATGCCCGAAAATGGTGGTTTTCATGGAAAGCGTAAACAGCCGTAAAACGCGGATTGAGTTTCAGGTCGAAGTAATCGGCTTTATCAGCGCGAAGGGTAGCGCCAAGTTTGAGCTTTTCTCCAAACAATACTTTCGTTGCCTGCACAAATCCCCCTGTTTTGGCATAAGTCAGATGACGGCTGTTACTTTCCGGATTAATGAAATAATTACCATCAGGAACAATGGCATAAGTACGATGGTCAAAACCCGCCAAAATTTCAATTCCCGTTTGTTTTCGCCATTTTTCAAGCCATTCTTCCGTCAGATTCCATTGGCCTTCGGCATGGTACAACTTGGCTTTGACCCGCAACGCCGCGCCTACGTCCCAATTGTTAATATTCTGCAAACGAGCTAAACTATTCGTAAAAGCTTCCGTGCCGGGCTGCGGTCGGCCCGCATCGGCAAAAGTACGGGCTTCACGCAAGGCATCGGCCCAAGAAACCGAACCCTCTACCTGTCTGAAACGGGCCTGAAAATCCGTAAACCATTGGTTATCTGATTTATACCCACGGTCAATATTCTCAGCCATGGAACGAAGGTTATAGGACTTACCAGTATTTTCGGACGTAACATACGCCCGAACCTGAAACGCCCGACCGCGCAGTTGAAAGGCGTGCTGTTGCAACAAATAGTTGGCTAACTGAAAGCGATTGGAGCGTTGGTAGACATTATTGAGGTAGGCAATCCGATACGTGTAACTCAGTTCAACGGCTTTCGTAGGACGGAAATGAAGACCTGCATCGGCCTTTAGGTTCTGAAAATGATAATCAACCACATCTGATTCATTATAACCCGTACGCGCCACGACAATGTTGCGATTGGCCAAAGTCAGCGTGCGCCGATTGGCCGACTCGTTGCCGTAGCCGCTCACGGGGTCGAAAGCGGGATTGTCGACGTCTCTCAGTCCGGCAGAGGCATTGATATTGGGGGAAATATCGGTGCGGTCGGTGGCTTGCCAATCGTAACCCTTGGTAAACGTCCCGTTGATTTTAAAGGCCCAACGGTCGTTCCAAGCGTGGGCGTAACGTAGATTACTTTCGTTGAACAATTTGGCCGTTACCCCCTTATCACTCAGGTGATTTACCCCTAATTTTTGCTGAAAACTCAACCCCAAATGTTCAAAAGGATTTTTGGTTTGGAAATTTGCCAAGCCGTTGATGGCGTTCATCCCATACAGCGCAGAGGCTGTTCCGGGAATAATTTCAACGCTCAGAATATCCAAATCGCTCGGTCCGAGCGCATTGCCGACGGGCGCGCCAATGTGCGGCGACTGGTTATCAATTCCGTCAATGAGCTGGGCAAAACGCACATTTGTGGTATTGGCAAAGCCTCTGGTATTAAGCACTTTAAACCCCAAACTAGGCACAATCAAGTGAACACCTTTGATGTTTTCGAGAGCATCAAAAAACGACGGCTGCGCCGAACGACGAAAATCCTGCATTGTCACTTTCTCAATACTTACTGGTGATTTCAACAGACTTTCTTGCAAACGCGAAGCCGAAATAACCACTTCGTCTAACCGAAAAATACGGTTTTGTAGAGAGGTGGTATCTTGCGTCTGGGCTTCAACGCTGCCCCCCAATGCAAAAACTCCAATAAACGTTATGAACTGCCCAAATCTCATCCCGAAAAGCGTTATCTCCTCAAAGATATAACGCTTTTCAAAAAAGACAAAATCAAAATACGATTACAAATATCCCCTAGCCTGCAATTGAAACAGTTCGGCGTAGCGTCCTTTATTATCCATCAAGCTTTGGTGACTTCCCGACTCGATGAGTTGGCCGTTTTCAATCACAATGATACGGTCAGCCATGCGAACGGTAGAAAAACGGTGTGAAATCAACAGCGCCATTTTCCCTTTGGTCAACTCGGCAAACCGCTGAAAAACTTCATACTCGGCACGAGCGTCGAGTGCGGCGGTAGGTTCGTCCAAAATCAATAAATCAGAATCTCTCATATAGGCCCGGGCAAGGGCGATTTTTTGCCATTCCCCCCCCGAAAGCTCCACCCCTCCGCTGAAATGCCGTCCCAACACCTGCTGCAAACCATCAGGAAAACGTTTAATCAGCGCCGACGCCAAACTGCGGTCAGCCGCCGTTGCAATGCGGTCAAGGTTGTTGAGTTCGTCAATATCTCCCACGGCAATGTTGCTCTGGGCCGTCATCATTAAGCGGATGTAATCCTGAAAAATGACCCCAATGTGGCGCTGTAATTCTCCTAATTCATACTCCCGTAAATCGCGCCCTTCGAGCAAAATACGCCCTTCGGTGGGGTCATACAAGCGGGTGAGCAGCTTCACCAGGGTTGTTTTTCCTGCCCCATTTTCCCCCACAATGGCCAATTTTTCACCTGCTTTCAACGTAAAATTAAGGTTTTGAAAGACCCATCTTTCAGCTCCGGGATACTTAAAACTGACGTTTTCAAACACAAATCCTTTTTGAATAACAGAAGGAAACGGAAGCGGTTTGGGAGGAGAAATCACTTCGGGTCGTAAGTCAAAAAATTCAAAGAAATCTCGTAGGTACAAAGTTCCCTGAGAGATAGTCGTAAACCGGTTAAGAATACCTTCAAGCGAAGCTTTCAACTGCCTAAAAGACCCCGCCAAAAAAGTAAGGCTCCCAATCGTAATAACCCCCTTAATGGTTTCAATACCGATAAAAGCGTACGCTCCGTAATAGCCCGCCGTACCAACGGCCGCCAACAGCGCCCCCCAAACTGCACGACGAATGGCTAACTTTCTGTTTTGTAAGTAATACGCTGCTGATACTTCCCGAAAACGTTCCGTCAAAAAGCCTGAGAGGCTGAATAATTTCATCTCTTTAGCATAGACATTGCTCGCTCCGATGTAACGTATGTAGTCCAATTCACGGCGTTGGGGCGTCCATTGATACGACAGCGCATAACTTTGCGAATTGAAATAAAACTCCCCAAAAAAGCCCGGAATAATACTTAACACCAAAATCAAAATCAACCACGGACTAAACACCGCCAAACCGCCAGCCAAGAAACCAATGGTAATAATATCCTGCACCTGCGCTAATGTCTGCGCCAACAACGCCGTCCGTCCAACAGTCTGTTGGCGGGCACGTTCGAGCTTATCGTAAAAAATCGGCTCTTCAAATTGGGTTAAATCGAGCGTTGCCGCGTGTTGCATGATTTGAATCGACGACCGATTGGCGTGCAAATCGCCCAAAAGTCCATCCAATAGCCCTGTCATACGGTTCAGAATATCGGAGCTCATCGCCAACGCCAATTCCATCCCAATCAGCGCCAATAAATGCCGCGTATCGGTAGAGTGGCTATTGATAAGCAATACTACTTCATCAATGATTAACTTTCCCAAATACAGCGTCAAAAACGGAATCACCGACCGAATGAGTCGTAAAACCACATTGGTCGCCGTCATCCACGGCTGCGTGTGCCAAATTTCTTTTAAAAACAGCGGTAAGTATTTAAGTGCCAATATTCTGGCTTTAATGGTGGGGAGTTGATGTTTATTTTTTTGGGACATTGTTGATAATTTTCAATTGCCGATTGGCAATGTTGACGTTACAGCAACAGAAACCAGTCGCAATTAGTGCCGAAAAATAAACGGGCCGCTTATCGAACAGGTTATCTGAATTACTTTGGTAAAAAAATCAGAAAGAAACGTATAAAACAAGAAGACCTTCTACGCTTTTGTAAATCAATGAGCGCGGAGGCACAAGCCATGAACACCAAAAACTATCAACTATTCTTTGTCAAAGACCTCGCGGATTTTCCCGATGGCACCCTCTTCGAGTTAGAAAATCAACTCTACAGCCACGCACAAATCAGCAAAGCCTCCAACGAACGCATGAGGGACATTGCCGATTGGGAATACGAAACCAAAGGCTACCTACTACCGGACCGTGGCGACGGTGTTCAGACGATTGTACCCGAGGAAAAAGCCATTGTTTGCGCCCCTTTTTCTCAAAATTTTTCTCCCCTCAAAGGACGAATTCAGATAACAAAAACCACGACCAAAAGTCTACGGTTTCCCGATGCTCCCGCCCCGTCCAACGTTCCGGTAGGGATATTGGCCCGAAATCAGGTTTCCGTTTTTCAGAACATCCACTTTCAGCGGCTCCTCATTGAACTGAATTCAGAGCCTTTTGAAGTAGAACAAATCAGCGTTTTTCATAAAGTAAAAGGCCTTGAAACTGAATGCTATTACGCTCCCAATCCCAAAAAAGAAAATGGAAAATGGATCATTACCTGTGAATTCAGCCACATCATGTTTGGCTTTTACGAAGTTCAGGTTCAATTTACCAATGGCTGGTATTACAGCATCGACCTCATCAAACATTTTCCCGAAGAAGTAAAAGAAAAGTACCCTTTTTCGGATCAATTTTCCGCCATCTCTGGCCAACGGGCCGTTTTTACGCCGATTCCTGAAATTGGGTTTGACCTTTCCAAGTATGATTTATCCAACTTCACCAACGCTGCGATGAACACCAACGAATTAGGTTTCAGCGATGAGCTATTGAATCATGCCATGGAATTGAGCATCGAGTGGGGCGAGAATTACCGCAAGCCCATTTATGAACGATTACAAAAAAAATACCCCCAAATCACCGCCGAAGAGGCCGAAAGAATTCAAAAGCACTGCCGTGAAGCAGAATCGTACATCTACGCGATGGGCGAAAAAGAACTCAACGGCGACATTACAGAGGCCGACATTGTGCCCCTTGCCCAACGAAAATACCCGTGGGTAAAAGCGAAACATTGGTATCGACTGAAAAATATTGCGATGTTTTACGCTCGAAAATAATTTTCCTCCCCAAGTCTCCCAGAAGCTATACGGAAAAGGCATTATAAACCCCAAACATTTTGCTTTAACAGTTAATTGTTCAAATGACATGTTCTAAATCCGGATACTTATGAAAAAATACCTTTGGGGACTGGGTGGGTTGGCGCTGGCTGGCTCTTTGTTGGCAACTTACCAAAACGACAACCCAAGTCGCGGGGCTCAAACGACCCTCGACAGTGTATACGCTACCCTCACGCAGGAACAAAAACACGAATTGAAATACGCCGTGGGGGCTTTGGAAGTAGCCGACGGGCTGGAAGCCAATCTGTATGCTTCGGAACCGATGATTACCAACCCGACCAACATCGACATCGACCACAAAGGACGAATCTGGGTGTTGGAGGCCTACAACTACCGTCCGCATATTACGGGAAATGCCACCCACAAAGAAGGCGACCGCATCATGATTCTGGAAGATACCAACGGCGACGGCAAAGCCGACGCCAGTAAGGTGTTTTATCAGGGGCCCGAAGTCAACGCGCCCTTGGGGATTTTGGTGATGGGCAACCGCGTGCTGGTTTCACAAAGCCCGTACGTGTGGCTGTTTACGGACGAAAATGGTGACGACAAAGCCGACAAAAAAGAAATCATCTTTCAGGGAGTGAAGGGCGAGCAGCACGACCACGGAATGCACGCTTTCACCTTCGGGCACGACGGAAAACTGTATTTTAACTTCGGAAACGAAGGAAATCAGCTCCTCGACGGCAAAGGCCAACCCGTACTGGACCAAGACGGACAGCCCATTGACCGAAAAAAATACAAACAGGGAATGGTGTTTCGATGCGACCAAGACTTCAAAAATGTAGAAGTATTGGGACACAATTTCCGTAACAACTACGAAGTAGCCGTAGACAGCTACGGCACCATGTGGCAGTCAGACAACGACGACGACGGCAACAAAGGGGTGCGCATCAACTATGTAATGGAGTACGGAAACTACGGCTACACCGACGAAATGACGGGTGCAAGCTGGAGCGCTAACCGGACCAACATCGAATCAGAAATTCCGCTACGCCACTGGCACCTGAATGACCCCGGCGCCATCCCCAACCTGCTCCAAACGGGTGCGGGCTCGCCCACGGGCATGTTGATTTACGAAGGCGACATGTTGCCACAAGTATTTCAAAACCAGATGATTCACTGCGATGCAGGGCCAAACGTGGTGCGCTCGTATCCCGTCGAAAAAAGCGGGGCGGGCTACAAAGCAAGCATCGTAAATGTACTTTACGGAAAGCGCAATCAGTGGTTTCGCCCGTCGGATGTGTGCGTGGCCCCTGATGGTTCACTCTTCGCCGCCGACTGGTACGACCCGGGCGTGGGCGGCCACCAAGCGGGCGATTTGAACCGAGGCCGCATTTACCGCGTAGCACCTGCCAATACGGCTTACAAAGTGCCAAGTACGGATTTCAGCACCTTAGAAGGAGCGTTAAAAGCGATTCAAAGCCCCAATGTTTCAGTACGTTATATGGCTTGGAACAAAATTCGTAGCCTTGGACAAAGTGCCGAAAGTGACCTCGTAAAAATGTACCAGACCTCCCCCAATCCGCGCATGAAAGCCCGGGCATTGTGGTTGTTGACGAAACTTTCCAACGGCACTAAATACGTAGAACTTGCCTTAAAAGATAGCAACCCTGACCTCAAAATCACGGCCATCCGCGCCGCCCGGCAGATTACCGCCAAAGGTGTGTTGCCGTTGTCGGTTGAACATTTGAACACCTTAGCGGCTGACCCCGACGCACAGGTGCGCCGCGAAGTAGCTTTGGCGATTCGTCACATCAGCGACGATTTAGCCGCCGACGTGTGGGCCCAATTGGCCACCCGTTACGACGGAAAAGACCGCTGGTATTTAGAAGCCCTCGGGGTGTCGGCCGATGGTCAATGGGATAAATTCTACAACGCATGGCTCAAAATGGCGGGGTCCAATCCTACGGCCACGCCTAAAAACCGTGACATTGTATGGCGGGCGCGTACGGCCGCTTCGGTGCCGTTGTTGGCTTCGTTGGCAGGTGATAAAAATGTGCCGCTCACCGACCGTTTGCGCTATTTCCGCGCGTTTGACTTTAACCCCGGCGCAACCGAAAAATCAAACGCTTTGTTGGACATCATGAAGGGCAACACCGACAATGACGTGGCTAAATTGTGCCTGCGCCATTTAGACCCCGGCTTTGTCAAAACCTCGCCTGTGGCGCAGCAATCCCTTCAAAAACTGTTGGATGCCAGTTTTGGCACCTCTGAGTACATGGATTTGGTACAACGCTTTGAGCCAATCTCGGAGTCAAAACGTCTTTTACAGGTGGCCACCGAAAAGCCCATGCAACGCGACGGCCGCGACGCCGCCCGTCAGTTGTTGAAGCAAGAACAGGCACCGCTGTTGTGGGCGACCATCAACGGCAAAGATGCCACCAAAGCGCAGAGTGTGGTCACTTCTTTACGGAGTGTGGGCACCAAACAATCCATCGACATGCTGAAAGCAATTGCCCTTGACCCCAAACGCCCCAAAGCCCTCCGGGCCGAAGCAACACGGGCGTTAGGCGGCAGCATGGACGGCGAAGATTTAGTATTGGCGCTGTTGAAAGAAGGCAAATTTAGCGGTGATTTAAAAGCCGCTGCCGTGCAGGGCGTAAGCGGTGCTTGGCGCAAAAATGTAAAAATAGAAGCCGCCAAATACATAGATGCTACCCCCAGCAAAGCGGGCAAAAAACTCCCGCCCGTAAGTGAACTGATGGCCATGACGGGCAACGCCGCCAACGGGCAAAAAGTGTTTGCCAATTACTGCGCTATCTGCCACCAAGTCAACGGTGAAGGCAACGATTTTGGGCCTAAATTGTCAGAAATTGGCAGCAAATTGGGCAAAGATGGTCAATATATGGCTATTTTCTACCCAAGTGCAGGGGTAAGTTTCGGCTACGAAGGCTATGAAGTAAAGTTCAAAGACGGCACGACTACCGTGGGGATTGTTTCGAGCAAAACCGAAACCGATTTACTGCTCAAATTTCCCGGAGGCACCACCCAAAGCTACAAAATGAGCCAAGTGGTGTCGATGAAAAAAATGGATGAATCGCTCATGAGCGCAGGCTTACACGAATCCATGAGTCAACCAGAATTGGTGGACTTGGTAGAATATTTATCCAGCTTGAAACGGAAGTAATTTTTAAGCAAAGTTTAAGCCACATTTAAGTACTTTTTAAGGATTAATTTGGACATTTGACCTAATCAAACGAAAAGCTATCACGTAAGTCGAAATTCTTTTTCGTTTTTTGTGGTGTTATATATACTCAGATACCCGACGTGCCAATCCAAGTGCGCGTCGGGTATTTTTATTATGGCTAATATTGAAACTTTCTGCAAATTGTTTGTTTATTTTATCATATTTGTTATTGATATAGTAATAATCAAGCCAGAAAGTAAATATCCGTAGAATATGCTAAATAGAGCTTCATTTTTCTTAATTGCTTTACTAATAGGTTGTCAGACCAAAGACGAGCCTATTTCATCCATTCACCTCCCACTTACAATTGTGAAGGGTTATGGGCCATTTATACCAGCGTTTTCATTGCTTTCCAAAGAACATTCTTCTACAGACCCTGCTGGGGCAGGTTGGGTTAAAACCTATTTGCCGATTAAAGGAATTCCTCCTAAATGGCAAAGTGTAAGCAGATCTATGATTGTGCTTAACATCAGACAATTAGTTTATCAAAATTATGTTTCAGAAAATATTACTTTTGAAATGTACAGTTACCTACAAAAATCATGGAAATGGCAACCCGACGAGCTTAAACTTTCCAAAAAACCAATTAAATGCTACGTATATGTTATTTGGGGAATAAATTCTGAAGGAAATTGGATGGCTATGGTTGACACCAACAACAATCTTGACTTCAGCGACGAAAAAGCGTTTTATCCCGAAATATTGGATTTTAATAAAAATGTTTCTTCTACTTTAAATGAACAAATTGTTAAGTATCAAGTGTATCAAAACCATCAAATAATAGACGCCGAAATTCCAATCGTTATCAAACAATTCAACGGAAATCAATTCGGGTATAATTTTCCTCGATATGCCATAGTTGAATTGATTCAGAAAGGGCAAAAGCATGAATTGGCGGTTGTTCCGAGTGGTTTAACCAGTCCTGATTTTGAAAGCGCAAGTGTTGTAGAAATGGATGGCTCGGTGCAAAATAAAGTAATCGAAGACAACGAACTAATTGAAATAGAGCAATATATCACCATTGGAGGCTTATTGGGAACAAAATACAAAAATAAGGGAGTGGATTTATTCAATAATACAGTAAAATTAGAAGGAATACCCTCTGATGTGGTTGTGTATTCTACCCAAGTAGGCTATCTTTTTCAACCATTTTCAGCCAAAGAGTTTTCCACTAAAAAAACCATTTCATTGGATAGTCTCAAAGGCAAATATGTACTTATTGATTTTTGGGGAACTTGGTGTAGAGGATGCGTGGAAGAAATCCCTAATTTGGTCACAATCTACAAAGGTCTTGATAAAAGCCGTTTTGAATTTATCGGAATTGTTGGGGGAGATACTTCTGATGAATTAAGGAAATTCAATGATAAAAATGGGGTAACTTGGCCCCAAATTTTATCTGATAGTTCTAATAAATTGATTGAAATTTATAAAATAACAGGCTTCCCTCAGACTGTTCTCCTTGACCCAAGCGGGAAAGTAATTGCAAAAGACTTGAAAGGAAAACAATTGCAAATAAAATTAAATGAACTTGCCCTTAAAAAAATATAACAGGCCTTTTAATCTATGCTAAAACCATTTTTTTTGTACGTTTTTCTACTCTGCTGTCTTTCCGTAAAAGCGTCCATAGGCCATCAATTGCCTCTTTTTCTTTCAAAGCCTCTCGGCTTAAATCCCCGCGTGGAGGCGTTGGCATTCATGTACCCCGCGCAGGCACCGCTCATTTTTGATGCGGGCAACGAAGCCAATGCCTATACCGACCAATTTTTTGGGGTAGGTGCACAAAGCCAAAATGACAATAGTTCCAACGCTTTCCGACATTCACTTTGGAATGCGCTTGCGGTCAAAAAACTGAAAGATGCGGGCGCCAACGATGCCACGGCCAACGACATTGTACAGCAATTTACGTCGGCCTATGAGTACAATGACGCAGGAACGGCGCTGGTCAAAACGGCCGCTTCGGCCATGGATTTGCACAATAATTTGGTGGGGCGTTCCTTTAAAAACTACACAACGGTGAATCAACTGTTAGACAGTCTTTTTCTAAAGTCCATTGAACCTAAAGTAATTACATCTACCCTCAGTCAAATTTTGGCAAGTCACAATGCGGATGTGAATACCGCATGGGATTTATTGGAAAACACCGATAGCTCTGGCCTGAACGTCAGTAAATTTTTGGTTAGAATTGACCCCTGTACGGTTTCGTTGGCGCTGAATCACACCATTACAGATACGGTCAAATTTGAGGTTAGCACCAATATTCAGGCCCAAAATATTCTTTCACCTTCGGCCAAAGTGACTTATGATGCCCAAAATTACGTGTTATTGAACCCTGGCTTTAAAGCAGACCAAGGTAGTACCTTTTCTGCGTATGTGGATGGGTGCGGCAATAAGTAGGGCTTACGTTGGCTGATACATTCCATAGCCTTTTGTCACTTTCCCGTACCTAGTTACCAATCATCGGTTCGAAACGATTTTATAAAAAACGCCTCTGGTGAGTTCCCAAATTGTGGAACTATTTTGATACATTTGCTCTTATGAGAATATATTCGCATAAAACCCTGAAAGAGTTTTGGGACCAATACCCTGATGCAAGGACATCCTTAGAGATGTGGTATGAGAAAATGGACGAAAACACCTATGAAACCTCAAACCAAGTTATCAAAGACTTTAAAGATGCTGATATTATTGGAAATGGAAGAGTCGTTTTTAACATAGCCCTCAATAAATATAGATTAGTAGCCTATTTTCGATATAAATTTCATGCAGTTTATGTTCGATTTATAGGAACCCACAAAGAATACGATAAAATAAAGGATATTTTTAACCTATAACAAAAGGCAGACACGGTTATGAAAAATAGAAATATTCAGATTAAGCCAATTACCAATGATGCAGAATTTGCGGAGGCCCATGAAATGATTGAGCTTTTACTAGAGTGTCCTGAGGGTTCTGAAGAAGAGAAAATTTTAGAGGCAATTACAATACTTGCCTGCGAGTATGAGAAAAAACATTATCCAATACCCAAGCCCAATCCAATTGAGGCTATTAAATATAAAATGGCTGAACTTAAACTTTCCCAAAAAGATGTGGCCCACTATTTTGGAGGCGAAAATAGAGTGTCGGAAGTATTGAATGGAAAAAGGAAGTTAAGTCTTAAAATGATAAAAGAACTGCACCATAATTTAGGAATTTCTGCCACTACTTTGTTGGCTATGTGATTAATTAGTTGAATAGAAATACTCACTTTTGTCACCTCATAAAGGTCTAAAACCTCCTATTGAGCAGCACAAGAGGCAGCAGATGTATTTTGCCGTTGTTGGTTTTTCCACCAACATCCTTTCTCTCAACGTCCTAGTTTCCAATCATCAGTTCGAAACGGAATGGCGGGTAAACCCTCTTTGTTGAACAAGTTTGGAACGGGCGTATCCCGAAACGCAAAACGCACCGCTATGGGCTGACTAACCTTATCGGAGGTGACTTCAACGACGTTGTTTTTGACAATTCGGGCCTGTGCTTTGTAAAATACGTGGTCTGCTCCCGCGACTTCAAACTCAGTCAACGGGCCTCCTTTGGCGGCAAGACCACTTTCGGCGTGGTCAAACGAAACGATGGCTTTGTTGCCTTCTACTTGCAAAGATTTATACTGCGGACTTTTATAATTTCCGTTCTTCTGATTGTAAGTCTCTGCCAATGCCCAACCCGCCAACCGATTGCCGACTTCTTTTTTATACACGGGGTGAATGTTGTTAAGGTCATCGACCAAATCGGTAATGACCACCATACCCGATTTCGGAATGTCCATGGCCCGGGTTTGCATCTCGCGCACGGCGGGGGCTTTAAATTCGGTGGTATCGCGGTAGTTGAAAGGGGCAATTTGAACGTAGTAAAACGGAAAGTCTTTCTGCCACGCGCCCCGCCACGTATCCACCATCAGGTGCATGAGTTGGTAGTACGTAGAAGGATAATGACGGTTGGACTCGCCCTGATACCACAACGCCCCCGCAATGACAAACGGCGTGAGGGGTGCTACCATGCCGTTGTAAATATATCCCGCCTGTCGCGGCCATCCTTTGCTCGGAATCATGGTTTCGGCCGAGGTACGGGTGTTGGGGAAGAGATTGACCAAATGCTCTGGAATCCACGATTCGATGTACGAACCGCCCCACGCTACATCAATCAAGCCGATGGGCACATTGAGCGATTGATTGAGTTTTTTACCGAAAAAATATCCCACGGCACTGAACCGCTTTAACGTCAGTGAATCACAAACCGTCCAGATTCCTTTGGCGTCGGTTTGGGGCGTTTCGGCGGTGAGTTTGGGCATTTTAAAAAAACGAATGTTGGCATTGTAGGCCGTCGGCAACTCCGCCTTTGCGTCTTTTACGCCGTGGTCGGCGCTCCATTCCATGTTGGATTGACCCGCACACAACCACACCTCACCCATCAGGACATTTTCCAGCACAATTTTATTTCTTCCCTGAATGCTCAACGTATACGGTCCGCCTCCTGCTTTGGGGGTAGTAATAGTTAATTTCCAAACAGCATTTTCGTTGGTCACCACACTGACCGTTTCACTTTGCCAACTCCCCGTAACTGTTACCCTCTCGCCCGGCTGCGCCCATCCCCATACCGTTACGTTGGATTGTTGCTGCAACACCATATTACTACTAAAAATAGCCGGCAAGTACACATCGGCAACGGCGAAGAGTGGGAAAAGAAAGAGGAGAAGGAAGAGTTTTTTCATTTTTTGAGGAGGTTTTAGGAGTGCATATCCCAACTGAATTAATTTGTTTGGCTAACTTTATTGATAATTTTTACCGTTTCGTAGTTGCTGGTGTTTTCCAACAACAACCTCATTTATGGGCACGGTTTCGGAAAAAATTCAGGTTTTAAGAAACCTGAATCATGGGCTTGAGAAACCGCCCTGACACACGAGTATCACTCCATCATTTGCCGCTTAAAAAACGCCCATGCTTCCAGATACACATCAATATCGCGCGGGGAATTGTGTTGGCCGTTCAGTACTTTTAAGAGGGTTACTTCGGGCTTGCCAGGTTCTTTATACGTATAGCGCTCAATGGTGCGGCCGTCGGTTGGGTCGGTATCGGGCAGCGCCTCCATTTTGGGGCTGCCTGCATATCCCGCCAGTTCAGACCAATATTTGAACGTCCTGTCGGTGGAGCGAACAAAGCCAAGACTGATACCGTTGGTCAACACCTCCCCACCAGTGTAGGGGTTGGTGCGGTCGGCCGTACCGTTGACAATCATCACGGGAATCGCCATGCGTTTTTCGGCGCAATCCATGTTATTGGTGTCGGGTAAGTTGGCAATAAGCGCGGTAATGGCTCTGAACTGTTCGGGCATCGTCAGCGCCAACTTATACGCCATGTGCCCGCCTCCCGAAGTGCCTACCGCGAATACTTTTTTAGGATTGATGGCGTATTTTTGCTCGAAATAGGTAATCATGGATTGAAAAAACGCATTGTCGTTGATGTTTTCCATGTTTGCCGCCGACTGCGCCGTTTTCCGACATTCATTCCAATAGTTTTTGTAGCCGTCGGGATATACCATTAAAATGTTTTCATTGGGAGCAATGGCTTCCAATTTCTGGGCTCCGTTTCGCTGTCCACGCCCGTTGCCCCCTGAGCCGTGCAAAACAAACAGCAAAGAAGACTGCTTATCGGCAGGTGTCAGAAAATGGAAGGTACGGTAATGACCTTCAATCAGCACCGAGTCGCTCACCAGTTGGCAGTGGGCAGTATGGACGAGGAACACTAAGAAGTAGATAAATAGATTTTTTTGCATAACGATGTATTTATCAGTTAGTGAGCCGAAGCCTTCAACTCTTTTTTTACGGTTTTCCACGCGGTTTTCCGCAGCTGTTTTGCAAAATCAGCAGGTACGTTTTTCGGGGTAAAAGTCAGCTTGATTGGCGATTCCTGAAACAAGAAACCATACCAAACCAATGCCCCCAAATAACACCCTGCTGGACTGGCGTGGTGCGAATCAAAATTTAATTTTTCTTTATTCCACGCATAACCCACGTGGAGAGAGTTCGTTTGATCGGGCAGATTGGACATTGTTGGATTTTTGAAATCGAAGTTTTTATCCCGATGGTACGTCCATTTCCGACTGGAACTCATTTGCCAAAATGCATCGCCCGTCGGGATGACCGCTGCGTGAAGCGAGGCAGCGGTGGCTCGGTACGCAGCCCGCGATTTTTCCCACATTTCTTGCTCATTTTTAGCCTCTCCTCCTTCGGTCAGCTGCCCAAAATCGTTAGAATCAGACCGATAAGCCCACGTTTGATGAAAAACGATGCGGGCGTTGGGCTGGAGTTTACGGACGTATTCGTAGAGCTTAGTGGCATACGGTTCGTACGTGCTCAAATCGGTAGAAATTTTGGAGTATTGCTGAAGCGTTATCACGTCCCAACTCCCTTCCGACAAAAGCATTTTTAGCGATTTCCCTTTGTAAGGCTTTCCTTTTTCATCGTTAGGATTTGCTTCGGCGGCGGCGGCGTGTTCCCAGTGGCGCTGCAAAGAGCATCCACCCAATTCAGCCCTTCCAATGATGAGTTCGTGCCCGCCTTCTTTACTCAACTCGGGCAGAAACTGGGTGGCATTTTGCGAAAAGCTATTCCCAATCAAAAACAACCTTAACGGCTGTTTCTGCGCCGAAACACATTGAAGAATAAATAAAAAAAATAAAGTCAGCAGTAACTGACGAGTACGTATTGAACATTTTTGCATACTATATATTTAGCTGATAATGAATTTATTGCCTAAAAACCCTACTTTTTCACTCCCACTTTCGCCGCCCATTGGCGGTATTTTTCGGTTAATTGGGCTACAATTTCGGGGTGTGCCTGCGCCAAATCTTGGGTTTCGGTACGGTCGTTTTCAAGGTCATACAATTCCCATTGGCTTTTACCTTTCATTCCTACCAACTTCCATTTTCCTTGTCGTATGGCACGGTTATCGAAATGCTCCCACGCGATATAGTCATGTCCTTTACGGGTTTTTCCCTGCAAAATGGGCACCAAACTTTTGCCTTCGATGGGCTTAAGGTTCTGTTGGTTCATCGTAAGCGGTTGTTTCACCTGCGCCACTTCCAGAATCGTCGGGAGGAGGTCGATGATGTGCCCGACCTGCGAAGTTTGGAATGCCTTTTTTATAACATTGGGATAATGTACAATCATGGGGGTAGCGATGCCGCCTTCGTGCGTAAACTGCTTGTACATTCGGAAAGGAGTATTGCCCAAAGCGGCCCACTCTTTACCATACGTGGTATAAGAGCCTTTTTGGCCCGCTGGCGTTGTCAACGAAACGGTATAAGCTGCCTCGCCCAAATCTTTTTTGGCGCGGGCATCTAGCACTTCAGCGCAGGCTCCATTGTCCGACAAAAACACAATCATCGTGTTATTGAGCTGCCCGTTGGCGCGCAGTTTTTCGACGATTTTTCCAATGCCCGCATCCATGCGGCTCACCATGGCGGCGTAGGTAGCCATTTTCAAATCCCATTCGTCTTGGTTGGTGGTGTTTTCCCAAGCGGCAATGTCAGCATCACGTTCGGGCAACGCGTATTTTTTACCAAAGAGGCCCATTTTCTGTTGTTTCACAAATCGCTCTTTTCTCAATTCATCCCACCCTCTCTTGTACTTGCCCCGAAATTTTTGGATTTCTTCATCGGGCGCGTGCAACGGCCAATGCGGCGCGGTGTAAGCAACGTACATAAAGAAGGGCTGTTTTGTTTTTTCGTTGGACGAAATATACTCCACGGCTTTGTCGCTGATGGCGTCGGTCATGTAAAAATCCTTGGGCAGGGTATACGGCTCGTTGTCTTCCAGCACCAACCGACCGGGCAACACCTCATAATAGCTCGTGGCTCCGCTGATGAGGCCAAAATATTTATCAAAACCGCGCTGCAATGGCCAATCGGCGCGCTCTTCGCCCACGTGCCATTTACCCGACATAAATGTCTGATAACCTGACGCTTTCAGCATTTCGGCCACGGTGGCAGTTTGTTTGCTTAGCCAACCTTGATAGGGGTTTTCTTGCGCACGGTCTTTTACCTTCGTAACCACCATTTCGCCCATTCCTGCCTGATGCGGATACACCCCCGTCAGCAACGCCGCCCGACTAGGACAGCAACGGGCCGCGTTGTAAAATTGCGTGAATTTTGTGCCGTTTTTGGCCAGATTGTCCAAATGAGGTGTGGGAATTTCAGAACCGTAACAGCCGATGTCGCTAAAGCCCATATCATCGGCCATGATGACGATAATGTTGGGCTTAACGGTGGCGGTGGGTGGGCCAAAACTTAATCCGCTCAGGCCCAAGAAGACCAGCGACGCGACGGTAAATCTATATTTTGTTTTCATACGAATCAGTTGAAAAAAGACAGGTTTTGAGAAAACTGAATCCCACAGTGTGCGGGCCGTTTCTCAAAACCTGCATAATCATCATGTCCTTATTTCACTTTCACGATAACCGTCGGGTCAAAGGGGTACATGCCAAATTTTTCGCCGTAAATCGCTAAACCACCGTTGCCTTCTACCGCCAAACGCAACACCAATTCGCCCGTTTGGATGGCTTTCTGGAGGGCCTCATTGGGTACATTTACTTCCAAACGATAGCCGTAGCTGCCCGCTTCGCGTAGTTTACGGTTTTGGGGTTGATAGTGCCACGACAATACCCCACGGTGGTCGGCGGGATCATCGGGCAGGTTGAGTTTTCCCGCCGCTACTCCGTTGAAACTGATGGCTACATCGCTCGGAAATTTAGTCTCATCGGTCATGGGATAAGAATTGGGATTGAGGCTATTGTCAAACGTACCGCCGCCGAGCATGTAGTTGTCGGCAATTTTGACGTCACCGCTTTTGTCTTTACCAAACAACTGTTTTGCGGAGGCTTCCATGATGAACGACGCCCCGTTGACGTTGTCTGCTTTTAGGTCGGTCGGCCATTTAATTTTGTATTCAAAATAACCGCTTCCTGCGCCGTTTACTTTCAATCCGTCCAACACATCCCACTGCTTCATTGACCATTTTGCATCGCTAAATTTATTGGGTGCAATGGTCAATAATCGTTGTTTTTCTCCACCGCCCGTCACTATTTCTGCGGCTTGGGGTTTCTCAATGATGTACATATTGAAATTGCGACTCAAGATATTTCCCTTGGCATCCTGCAACGTCAGCGCCAACACAGCCACCGATTTTTCGGAAGGCATCACCACGTACAACGGCGCGAGTGCCTGCTGAATCCACGGGCTGTATGGGACTTTTTTGGTAAAACTCTGCCACTTTTTAGCCTGTCCAAAAGCATCCCAGCCGTTCAGTTCCACTTTCAGGGTCAGCTCATTGCCCAAATCAGTGCGTCCTGTCATCGACGAAATCGTTAGGGGTACTTGCACCACTTCGGTCGGGCGCACGCTAAGTGAAATATCCTGGCCCGTAGTGACATAAATATCGGCGTGCAAATCCTTGAGACTCATACCCGGCACGAAGGCTTCCAAGCCCGTAAATTTTTGGGTACGGTCAAATTTAAAATAGCCGTTCCACTCGTTGATTACGTCGTGGTGCTCGGTGTACAACCAGCCCGCCACCAACGGATATTTACGAAAAGTATTGACCGAGCGGTGGTAGTCCCACGTCCAATCCACGTCGCCAGAACTGCCATCGTAGCCCCATACGTTGCCAAATTCGGAGTTGATGTTCGGTTGTCTGCCCACTTTGTAGCCATTTTCAAAATTAAAGGTAGAACCTTCGTACGTTTTGGTGGTCAAGTTTTTAAGGTAGTCTTCCCATCCATAGCCGGGCAGATACTCATGCCACGAGTTGATGTCCGTTTCGGTATGGCCCGCGCCGCAGCAAATTGAATTATCCTCAATCAAACGGCTAGAGTCGAGTGCTTTGGCTTTGCGGTACATGCTTGCCACCCACTGCTGGGTTTCGGGCAAGTATTTATCCACTTTTTTGCCGTTTTCTTCTACTTTGGTCTTTAATCCCCAAGTTTCATTGAAGAGAATCCACGAAAAAATGGCGGGGTGATTGAAATCTCGTTTGATGAGTTGGGGCAACACCCGCTCCGATTCGGCCCGGGCTTCGGCGTTGGGTTGTCCCCAGAAATTGGGTAAATCGGACATAATCAACAGCCCCATTTTATCCGCCCAATACAACTTACGGGGTACGTCAATTTTGATGTGCGTCCGGATGCCGTTTAAGCCAATATCCTTGGCCAATTTTATCTCATTTTTCATAAACTCATCCGTCGGAAAGGTATAAAAACCCTCTGGATGGTACGACTGGTCGAGCGCGATTTGGAGATAAATCGGCTGATTGTTAAGCGCGACATACGGAAAATTAGTCCCGGGCAAATTGACCACCGAAATTTTACGCATCCCGAAATAACTTTTAATTTTATCTCCTCCCAGCGCCGCTTCCACTTCGTACAGGTGCGGATTTTCCAGCGTCCAAAGTTTAAAATCAGGGATAGAAACGTCAAACATCAGTTGCGTTTGTCCCTTTCCAATGGTTTGCGAAACGGGCGCAGATACACCCGCTATGTTGAGTTTCAGCGCCAAATCTTGCGAGGCAGGTTGCGGCAAAGTGGCCGTTACCTGAACCTTGCCTTTGTCAATATCGGGCGTAAAATGCAGGGTTTCAAGATAATCATTGGCGCGCGCTTCCAGATAAATGGTTTGCCAAATGCCCCGTGCGTTGCCGTAGCCCTGTTTTCCGTATAAAGCATATTCACGGCGCTTATCATCTACCCGAATCACCAATTTTTGATTTGCTCCAGCCTGATTTGCACTGGCTTTTAAGCCAGTGACAGGAAGTTCAAATTCAAAGGGCACATAGCCACCTTCAAAAGTACCAAGTTCTTTGCCACCAAACCAAACGGTGGTTTTATAATCGCTGGCTCCAATGACCACAAAAATGCGTTGGCCCTTCCAATCTTTGGGAATAGAAATCGTGCGTTGATACCACGCAATATCGGCTTCATCTTTGACCCCCGACAGCGGTGCCCCCCACGGAAACGGCACATGGATGGTCAGGGGAAATTTTTGAGTGCCTTTGCCCCAACCCTGTTTCAGGCCGGCATCTTCTTTATCGAACCGAAACTCCCAGTCGCCGTTAAGGTTGAGCCAATTGGCACGCTCCCAATCAGGACGTGGGTGCTCTGGCAACGGTATATTGGTTTGGGCAGTAAGGGTCTGCATCCCAAAAAACAATAAACAAAGATAAATTGAGAAACGAAGCATATAGGATAGATATGTTTATGAAATAATCACAACTATTATTTAAAGCAATTTTGTCCCTTAAACTAATGCTTTCCTTACATTTGTAACCTTCCTATCAACCTTTAAAAACCGGATGAAAAAATTCCTTAAATGGACGGGTATCACGCTCGTCGCCTTGGTTATTATTTATTTTATCGGCCCTCGTCCCGAAAAAGCCATGTTATCTCCTACCCTCACGAGCGTGACGACTGATGTTGTCCAACTTGAAAAAGACATTCAAGAAACCGAATCACAGTTTGAGCTTAAACCCGACAACGAAGCCCGCATCATTTGGGCCGATACCGCCAAAAAGCAAAAAACCAAGTACAGCATGGTCTATATCCACGGTTTTGGGGCCAGTTGGGCGGAAGGCGACCCGATACACAAGCAACTAGCCCAAAAATACGGGTGTAATCTCTACCTCGCTCGCCTCTACGATGCTGGCGTAAAAAGTCCCGACGCGTTTCAAAACCTAACCCCCGAAAACTTTTTATCCAGCGCAAAATACGCCATTGCCGTAGCCAAATCCCTCGGCGACAGTGTTATTGTCATAGGTTGCTCGGCAGGTGGATTACTCAGTTCTTACATTGCCTCCGAACATCCTGACATCAAAGCACTTGTGCTGTATTCGCCTTGCTTCAAAGTCAATGGATTGGAAGTGGCAACGGGGCCTTGGGGCAAGCAATTGTTGCAACTGTTGAGCGGCTCCCACCGCGACCTCACGCATTATACCCCCGAGCGCGCCAATTACTGGCTAACGCGCTACCATACCAACGGGGTTATGACGCTGCAACAGACGATGGACGCCATCGTAAAACCAGAAACATTTGCCAAAATAAAGATGCCCGTTTTTATGGCGTACTATTACAAAGATGAAGAAAATCAAGACAAAGTAGTGTCGGTAGAAGCCATGCTCAAAGCCTTTGATGAACTGGGGACTCCTGCTGCTCAGAAGCGAAAAGTGGCGTTTCCCAATGCGGGTGAGCACGTTATTGCATCGCATTTTACTTCCAAAGACTTGGAAGGCGTATTTCGCGAAACAGACATTTTTTTAAAGGAAATCGTCTTTAAATGATAAAAGCAAAAAAATCTAAGATTTAATAAAAAGTGAAGATACTCCCAAGGTTTCTAAATCCTTTTGATTTAGTTGGGTAGTCATGTCAACGTCAACAAGTTGATAAAGAAAAAAAGAGAGTTCCTGAACGTCCCATTTACGGGTATACGCCTCTTTTTGAATGTAGGCCACCAAAAGATAAACCATTATTCCCACTAAAAATGAAGCCGTTGCGGTTCTCACTTTTGTATGTCCTACAATAATACCCACGATGGCGCTTTTCTGACTGGGCAACATGCCCGCTAACATTTGGTCTCCTTTGAGAGACATTTCATGCAGAAACTCTGCCGTAGGCAAACGTTCAAAACACTCACTGTCAACCACCGCTTTCATAATTTTGCCAGTCGCGATTTGTTTGCCGATGCTGTAAGTCATTTGTTTGGCGATGCAAACCGACAAACATTCAAGTGACAACTCCAATACTTGTTTTATTTTATCAAACGATTCATTGGTTGCTTCACTCACACAAACGGAAAACTCCGGCGCTTGGTAAAAATTATTTATATCAACGATGGATTGCTTCATGGGAAAATAACCGATTGGTTGTGCAAATTAGACTTAGCACTTTCCAATAGGTCACTTCCCAGAAGCACAGGCAGTTGTCATTTACAACATCCCGAAGTTATTCAAATAGTCAGTGATGGATTTACGAATCACCTCGTGGGCTTCTTCTCTACCATACACGTTGGCGATTTCGCAGGTCATCGGCTCGCCGGGTAAGTTCTTATACGTCAAAAAGTAGTGTTGCAAACGGTTCACAACACTTTGGGGCAAATCCGCGATGTCTTTGTATTTTCCGTACAACAGGTCGTCTTTCAACACCGCAATGATTTTATCGTCGGCCTCGCCTTTGTCAATCAGCCGCAAACCGCCGATGGGAATGGCCTGACAAATGATGTCACCGTGGGGAATGGTGCTTTCGCAAAGCACGCAAATATCAAGCGGGTCGCCGTCGCCTTCTTTGATGTCGCTACGACCCGACTGCTGACGGGCAAACTCTGCGATGGCATCGCCGCAGTAGGTCTTGGGCACAAAACCGTACAGCGCCGGAACAATATTTGAGTATTTCTGAGGGCGGTCAATTTTCAGGTAACCCGTCAGTTTATCAATTTCGTATTTAACCGTGTCGGTCGGTACAATTTCAATAAAGGTTGTAACGACTTCGGGGGCCTTTTCCCCGATGGGGATTCCGTGCCAAGGGTGCGATTTATAGACTGTTTTCATTTGTTAAATTGAATCTTTAGACAAACATTGGAAAATTTTGGAGAATTACCGACTTTGCATCGGTAAAAATCCAAATGATTAGTGAAATAACCGCATTCACCGTGCTTCAAAAAAACAAATTACGCCTATTTTTACTTTTTTCTGAGGTTCCTCCATCGTGCGTTTTGAAGAGGAAAAATAAGCGTAAATCACACGGTGTGGCTTTTGTACTTTAACCTTTATCAAACCAAGCCCCTCACTTTTTTTCATCAATTCTAAAAATCAATGAGCGAACTGAAAGTACCAACCATGGCCGAAATGGCCGCCGCTGGCGAAACCCCCGAAGTGTTGTTTTGGGTCGGCTGCGCGGGCTCCTTCGACGACCGTTATAAAAAAGTGACCATTGCTTTTGTCAAAATCCTGAACAAAGTAGGGATAAAATTTGCCGTGCTGGGCACCGAAGAAGGCTGCACTGGCGACCCCGCCCGCCGTGCGGGCAATGAGTTTTTGTTTCAAATGCAGGCCATGGCCAACATTCAGGTGTTGGATATGTACGGCATCAAAAAAATCGTGACGGCTTGCCCGCATTGCTTCAACACCCTCAAAAACGAATACCCTGACCTCGGCGGCAACTACGAAGTGATTCACCATTCGGAATTTCTGCAACAACTCATCAACGCGGGCAAAGTAAAAATCGAAGGGGGCGGTACGTTCAAAGGCCGTAAAATCACGTTTCATGATTCGTGCTACCTCGGCCGCGCCAACGATGTATACGAGGCACCCCGCGCGGTTTTGGAAGCCCTAGATGCCGATTTGATTGAAATGAAACGCTCCAAAGCCAAAGGACTTTGCTGCGGCGCGGGTGGGGCACAGATGTTTAAAGAACCCGAAAAAGGGAAAAAAGACGTCAACATTGAACGCATTGAAGAAGCCCTCGCCACGGGCGCCGACACGATTGCGGTGGGTTGCCCATTTTGTATGGTGATGATGAGCGACGGCGTTAAAAACAAAGAAAAAGAAGGCTCCGTCAAAGTCTTCGACTTGGCGGAACTTGTGGCGCAGGCCGAAGGTTTATAAGAAAGTTAGTGAAATAGTCATTAGGTAGTCATGCAATAGACATGAAGTGGATGTTTATTAACTGGTAGTCAACAACTTGACAATCTGTTACCACACTTAACAACCATAATTCACCAATCACTAATTCACTAATCACCATTCACTAATTACCATTCACCAATGTACATTCCTTTCGATCAAATAGATTTTGAAGCGCGCGTCTGGATTTATCAGGCAAATCGCCCGCTGACCAACGACGAAGTTGGCACACTTACCGAAACCCTCAAAGCCGCCTTGGACGAGTGGGAAGCCCACGGCCTGAAGCTCACAGCGTCGGGAAAAATCTTCCATAATCGGTTTGTTGTCATTGCCGTGGATGAAAGCAAAGAGCTGCCAAGTGGCTGTTCTATCGACAAATCTGTTCATTGGTTGCAGGAAATCGGCCCGCGTTTGGGCGTCGACTTTTTCGACCGCTCGTTGATGTACATTGACGACCGAGGAGAACTTCAAAGCATCCCAGTATCGGGCATTAAAAGCGCGGTCAACGCCGAAGAATTAGCTCCTGACACTACCGTCTTTGACAATACCGTTACCACAAAATCGCAATGGATGAAACGCTGGAAAGTACGCGCTGATGCCACATGGCTTAAACGCTATTTTGCAGCGCAGCAAGCCTCCTGAGCCATTATTCATCCCCAAATACGATGTGCCATGCCCCAAAGCATGGCATTTTTTTGCCCTATTTACAAAATTCCCTTATTCGAAAAGTGTAGAAATAATTACCCACATTGTTTATTCCCGCATATAATACCTTAAACACAAGAAATACAGCCAACTCATCATCAGCCTTTTAATCTATATTTACTTGTATTGGCATGACTATTTAAACGAGTGCATTCTACTCAAGCAACTCGCTCTTTTATGAAACCAATCATTCGATACACCCTATTTTCGCTTTCTATTTTTATCTTTAACAGTTGTCGTAAGCCCGAAAGAACCGAAGAATTATTGCTGGAAAAGTTACAAGACCAAAAGACGTACGCAGCGCTGCTTAGCTATTCTCACGCCATCGGAATTGATACCGCACGGGCCGCTAAAAAAGGCCCTTTGGGACTATTGGAAGAAATCAGTTATGGCCACAAACCGCGCTATATTCGCTATACTGCAAAGGTTTTACTCCCCGATTCGGCCCGAATTCGTGAAGTGGCTTGGGACGTAGTGGAAGGTAAAAACAAAAACATTGACGACGTGCTGGCGCGTTTAGAGCCTTCATTCCCCGTTTATTCTCAACTAAAAAACCACTACGCCCGATTTATCAAAAACGGACAGGCCGACAGCGCCGCCATCATTGCCGAATCGCTCAATGCCTACCGTTGGATGAACCGACAGGCGCAAGGAGCGGAACGCATGGTGCTGGTCAACACGCGTGGTGCGTATTTGAAAGGATTTGACTCAACGGGTGCCCAAAAACTGAGTATGCGGGTGATTGTGGGCAAAGCGGACTCTCCCACGCCGGGCATTGATACCTACGCCACCAACATCATTATGTATCCATATTGGAACGTCCCGACCAACATTGCCCTCCGGGAAATGTTGCCAAAAATCAGGGAGGATGAAGACTATTTGGAAGACAACGGAATGGCCGTCATTGATACCAAAGGCGATAGCGTAGACGCCCACTCCATCAACTGGGACGAAATTTCGGAAGACAATTTTCCGTATCGTTTTCGGCAAGACAACGGAGAAGATAATTCTCTGGGTTTGATGAAAGTAAACATCAAAAACCCGCTCGCAATTTATTTGCACGACACCAATGTTCGCACCCTTTTTGTCAGCGACCAACGCTGGCGAAGCCACGGTTGTGTGCGGTTGCAAAGCCCCGCGCAATTGGCCAATTTTTTGGCGGGAGAACACCTATTGGACGACGATTTTATCAATGAACCTGTCACCAATCAGAAGCCCAAATCGGATAAGTTAAAGCAAAAAGTGCCCGTATTTATTCTGTATTTAGGGGCCGACATCAACGATGCGGGTCAGTTGGTGTTTTTCAACGACGTGTACGGTTGGGAGCGAAAATCCGTTTGAGTTTCTTCGTCCAAACCCGCCAATAGTTTTGAGTTTTTGAGATAGGAATTATCAGGATAATACAAAAACAGCCCCGCGCCATTGCACAGCAGCGGAATGAGTTTTTTGGTATCGTCTACCGATACGGCGGGGCAGCCTTGACTGCGCCCCAAGCGGCCCGTACGCCGAATAAACTCCTCGCTCACGTAGTCGGCGCCGTGCATCACAATAGCCCGCTCCAGCGCGCGGTGATTGATATTTTCTTCCAATCCCTGCAATTTTAGCGACAGTCCGTGCTTGCCGTGGTAGGTGCTCAACGCGCGGTAAAAGCCCAAGCTAGATTGGTAAGAAGAATTTTTGTTGGAAAATTGACGGGCAAACTCCTCACCCGAATTGCGGCCGTGCGCCACATAGGTATTGTACAAAAGTTTATTTTCCTTTAAGTCAATCACGTACAAACGTTTGTGGCGGGAAGATTGGCTAAAATCGGCAATGGCAAGAATAGATTTTGTAAACTTTTCTTTTTGAAAACCCGCCCATGCGTACCGAAAACCTTCGAGAGAGAGGCCTGCTTCTTTGAGGCGGAGCGATTGATAGACCCGTTGCCATTGGGGCAGAGAATCGGGTTTTTGTTGCGTAGTATCTACCAAATGTTGGGTAGTAAATTGAGAAAATTGTAAAGGATGTTCTAACTTTTGAAAACCAACCAACGCCACAAAGGCCGTTACACAGGCGCTCACTACCAGCAACACATTTTTCATCCGTTATTCTCTTTTAAGTTTTTACTTCACAAATTTACGTTTATTCTTTCACGACGGTTTCAAAAAAACACCGCTTTTGGTGGGTTTGGTTCCATCTACCCATCATAGACTCCAACGCGTAGGTGTTTGATTTCTGTATAAAAATAGTTTAAGATTGATGGTTCTGGCTTAATTTTGACGATAAATCTTCACACACGCTTCTATAAATTCAATTCCTTTTGCATGAAAATTCTTTTAATTGAAGACGATATAAAAATCATTCAATCGCTGCGTAAAGGCCTCGAAGAGAACGGATATGAGGTAGATATTGCCTACGATGGCACAATTGGAAAACTGCTTGCCCGTCGAAATGACTACTTCGTCATCGTCTCTGATATTATCATTCCGGGCATCAACGGCGTGCAGCTTTGCCGTGAACTCCGAAGTGCGGGCGTTCGTACCCCGTTTATCATGCTGACCGCCCTGGGGGCGTTGGAAGAAAAGCTCGTGGGCTTCGATGCAGGCGCCGACGATTATTTGGTCAAACCGTTTGATTTTTTGGAGTTATTGGCCCGCATCAAGGTCGTCACCAAACGAGTTCAGTCTGAGCCAGTCACCGCGAATGTGCTCCGCTACGCCGACCTCGAAATGAACCTTACCACCCGCGAAATAACGCGCGGTAGCCAACGCATCGATTTGACGGGGAAAGAATACGCCCTCCTCGAATTTTTGCTCCGCAACGCCGAAAGGGTTCTGTCGAAAGTAGACATTGCCGAAAAAATCTGGGACATTCGTTTCGATACGGGCACCAACATTATCGAAGTATATATCACCCTTTTGCGCAAAAAAATTGACCGAGATTTTCCCGTCAAACTCATCCACACGCACTATGGCGTAGGCTACGTGCTCAAACAGGAGGCATAAATGCAGATTCGGACCAAGCTCACCGCACAATTCGCATTGCTGGTATCGGCCATTATGCTGATGGCATTTATCATCATTTATTTGATACGAATGACCTATGTAGAGCAGGAATTCTACAAACGGTTGCGGCACAAAGCCATCACTACCTGTGAGCTATTGGTAAAAGTAGAAGGCGTTGACTCTAAACTCCTTAGAAAGATTGACAAGACCAACTACGACGTACTTCACAACGAAAACTTGACGATTTATGACCACAAAAATGAAGAACTTTACACCAGCAATGAGACCCTTTACTACACCCTCACCCCCGAACTTCTCGACCAAATACGGCTCGAAAAAGAAGTTCAGTTTTCGGAAGGAAAAGCTAAAATTATCGGAATTGTGTACACCGACCGCTTCAACCGTGTCATATGTATTGCGGGGGCGGAAGATAAATACGGCGACGATGAACTGCGCAGTCTATGGCGAATTTTGACGGGAATGTACTTTGGTGTGATTGGGTTGGTGATTGTTGCGGGCTGGTATTTTGCGGGTCAGGCCATGAAACCCGTTTCCAATGCCATCGGACAGGTAAATCAAATTTATCCTAAGCTCATGGAGCAACGCCTGACCGTCCAAAACCCTCGCGACGAAGTGGGGCAACTGACCAGCACGTTCAACAAACTACTGGACCGCATCGGCGAGGTGTTTCGACTACAAAACCTGTTCATTTCCAACGTGTCGCATGAACTCAAAAACCCCCTTATGCGCATTGGGGCACAACTCGACGTGACCCTGCTCAAAGAACGAACCGAAGCCGAATACCGACAAACGCTGCTATCTATACGAGAGGATATTCGGGATTTGGGTCAACTCTCAGAAACACTGCTGGAACTGGCCAAAGTAAATGACCAAAACCGCAGTTTGATTTACAACGACGTCCGGATTGACGAAATCATCTGGGAAGCTCGTGATTTATTGCTCAAAGCCGAGCCTTCGTACCAAGTGCAAGTCCGAATGCTGAGCACCATTGAAGACGACAATCAGCTCATTGTCAAAGCCAATGCCCACCTGATGAAAACCGCCATCGTCAATCTGATGGAAAATGGCTGCAAGTTTTCGCCCGATTCAACCGTAGCGGTCGATGTATTTCCGATGGAAACTGACGTTGAAATCAGATTTACAAATACGGGAACCGTCATTTTACCCAAAGATTTACCGTACATATTTCAACCCTTTTTCAGAAGTGACAGCACAACCACTATCAAAGGCTACGGCGTGGGGTTGTCGTTGGTGGAGCGCATCGCCAAACTGCACAACGGCAACATTAAGGTAACTTCCGACGCCAACGCACAAACCACTTTTTTCTCCTTACTCATTCCCTACCGCCATTGATTTTTGCCCCGATTTCGCGTCTCTAGCTTCGTTTTTTACGTCTTAGATTTTCTTCATTTTTAGTAACTTTTTAATAATTCCTTCATAAGTTCTTAAGGATTGCCCCGTTTCTTTGCTATTGTAATACAAGCGATTGGCGCAGTGGCAACTGCCGCAATAAAGTATTCTCAATGCGCAGCTCTGAATGAAGACACGAATTTTGCCGAGATACGGCAACACGTACGACCGTCAGCGCGGAAAGCACAACCGACGCAGCGCAGTTATCAGTTTTTTGGCCATTTTGGCGGGCTTGATTTTCGTCTGCTTCTACCAATGGATGGCGCAGCGCAACATGACAGAAATGACGAACCGAGCCCTTTTGCGACAAGACTCGCTCGAAGCCGTTAAGTTGTCGCAGGATAAGGTTATTTTTTTGATGAAAGATACCATCAATCAGCTAAGACAAGCAAACCTACACCTGCAACAACAGCAATTTACATTCAAAAAAAGCGGAAAATGAAGGTAACATACGATTTGGTTGACTAGCAATGACGAGCGAGGTATGCTCACTCGTCATTCTTAACTTTTTTGTTGCCGTTACGACATTTTTTTTCAACCATTCCCCAAAATTATTTTTTTTTAATTGCTGCTTAAGGTGTTGTTAAGATTGCCGGAAGACCTTTGATTGTTAATTGTCCTGAGTGTTTGCCTCGCCCAAGCGGGAACGTCTCCGCTTGGGTATTCTTCCTCATCTATCTTCCAAACATCAACTCTATGAACAACGTTACCGTTATCATTCCTACCCTCAATGAAGAAGCCACCATTGCCAACGTTATTCGAAAAGCTCAAAATTGCGCCCAAGTTCGTGAAATCATCGTCATCGACGATCAATCTTACGACAATACCGTTGAAGTAGCCATGCTCTCTGGCGCAACCGCCTTTACGAGTACACAATTGGGGAAAGGGGCGTCTATGCGCGAAGGCCTTATGATGGCCCAATCTGATATTATCGTTTTTCTGGATGCCGACATTCCGACCTACCCCGAAAACGTCGTGGATATTCTCGTTGAGCCGCTTCTAAAAAATGAAGCCGACTTTGTAAAATCTTATTTTGACCGTCAGGCGGGGCGCGTAACGGAGTTGGTGGCCAAGCCGCTGCTGAGCATTTTATTCCCCGCCCTCACGCATTTCAAACAACCGCTGAGTGGCATCATTGCGGGCCGAAAATCATTCTTTGAAAAAATTGATTTTGAAAATGATTACGGTGTTGACATCGGAATTTTGTTGGATATGCATCGTCTCGAAACCCGCATTGCCGAAGTGAGCATCGGAACGGTCGAAAATAAAATGAAGCCTTGGCAAGAGCTCGGTAAAATGTCGAGAGAAGTGACAAAAGCCATTCTGGCGCGCACCAATCAAATCACGGAGCCCTCCCTCGAAAACCTCGAAAACATCAACGTTATTCGGCACGAGATGACCGACGCCATCAGGGAATCAATGGTGGGATTGCGCAAAATGGTGGTTTTTGACATGGACAATACCATTCTGCGGGCTGGTTTTATTCACACCGCCGCCGATGCTTTTGGGTTCAAGAAGGAACTTTGGCAAATCGTGGCCGAACAAACCAACCCCGTGGTGCGTACCAAGCAGATTGCCCAACTGCTACACGGAAAAACCTTCGGTGAAATCATTGAAGTTGTCAAATCCATTCCCGTCGTGGCTGATTTCGGGGAAATTGTGGCGGAATTAAAACAAAAAGGATTCATCACGGGCATCATCAGCGACAGTTATACTTGCGTCACTGGCCACCTCAAAAATTTATTTGGGCTGGATTTTACTTTGGCCAATGAACTTGAATTTTCGCGGAGCGTGGCCACGGGTCAAGTCAAAATCCCGTCGTATTTTTTCAAGCGCAACACTTCCAATTGCGGGCATGATTTCTGCAAAACCAATGCGCTGTCTTACCTTTCAGAAATCTACCACGTGGGTTTTGAAAACATCATGGCCATCGGCGACGGAGAAAACGACATTTGCATGATTCGCAAATCAGGCATTGGTGTTTCTTTTTGCACCAAAAACCAAATTTTAGAAAACAGCGCCGATGTGGTACTCAGCAAGCCCTATTTTCGTCCCATTTTGAAACTGGTTTGAGTATCCACGCTGGACTGATTAAATCAGTCCAGAGATTTTAAACATTACGATGAAATACATCACCAAAAACAAAGCTCCTTCCCAAGTGGAGATGCGCTTATCTTGGGCCAAAAGATAAAAAAAGGCCGATGCAGCCACGAGTATCGGCAACGCAAGCGACAGAAGCTGGCCGCTGGCCGTTAGGTTTCCCGCCCAGCTTGCCACGCCCGGAATGACCAAAACGTTGAAGATACACGAGCCCATCACGTTGCCAATCGCCAACGACGCTTTACCCTGCTTTACCGAAAAATAGTTGACCGCCAACTCGGGCAGCGTCGTTCCTAACGACAACACAGTGAGGGCAATGATGGACGGAGGAATCGTTAGAATTTCGGCGATTCGGGTGATACTCAACACCGTATAGTCGGCCCCAAAATAAATTCCGACGCCGGCCAAAACCAGAATCAGCCCCACTTTGCCCCATGTAGGAGTGATTTCGGTGGTTTCTTCGGGTTCGTCTTCATTGCCGGCCCTCAGGAGATAAAGGCTGTATATCACAAAGATAAGAATCAAAAAAGCCCCTTCTTTCCACGTAAGGATGCCGTCTTGTAAAAACAAATAAAAGACCAGCGCCGAGCCTAGCAGATAATGAAGGTCAATCATAAGGTAACGTTTCCCTAAGTCAATCGTTCGGCGATTCATCAAGGCCGTAAAACCCACAATCAAGAAAATATTGGAGATATTGGCCCCGATGAGATTTCCCGCCACAATCTCCGCCTGCCCCGACGAAATGGACAAAAGGGCCGTTACCAATTCGGGCAATGAAGTGCCAATGCCTACGATAAAAATACCCGTCACGAAGGGAGGGAGCTTGAGGAGTCGGCCTGCGCTTTCGGCGGCATTGGTAAAAAAACGGGCGGCAACCAACAAAACCGTTAGGCTACCCACAAAAAGTAAAATCCAGTTAAGAAGCATCGTTTCTATTTTGCTTAATATTTCTGCAAAATCGGTGTTTTTTGCGTAAATAGCGAGTTTTTAACGACTTTTTAAGGATTCAGTTGTTGTTTTAACCCATTCTTAAATTATCAATTATGATTACTACCATTATTATCATTTTTGTCATAGGTTACCTCTTTATTACCCTTGAGCACAACATTAATCTCAACAAAACTGCAACTGCTTTATTGACAGGTGTCATCTGTTGGACCCTCTATGCCTTAGGGAGTAGTGATTCACACCACATCGTCGAAGAGCTTTCCCATCATTTAGCCAATATATCCGAGATTGCCTTTTTCTTGTTGGGGGCCATGACCATTGTAGAGTTGGTCGACGCCCATCAAGGATTTGGCGTGATTACGGAGCGTATTCACACCAAAGACAGCCGCGCTTTGCTGTGGATTATCAGCATTCTTACGTTTTTTCTGTCGGCGGTTTTGGACAACCTTACCACGGCCATTGTGATGGTATCGTTGCTGCGTAAAATCATTCGGGATGATGAAATGCGGCGTTTTTTTGCAGGGATTGTCATCATCGCCGCAAACGCAGGCGGTGCGTGGTCGCCGCTGGGAGATGTCACCACGACGATGTTGTGGATTGGCGGGCAGATTTCAGCCGTCAATGTCATGAAAACCCTCTTTATTCCGAGCCTTATTGCGTTGATTGTTCCCCTTATTTATCTTTCATTTAAACTTAAAGGGTCAATTGCTACCCCAAAGGTTTCAAAGAAATCGGAGGCCGATGATGTAACCGACAAAGAACGTAACATCATGTTTGGGACGGGCATTGGGATGCTTTTATTCGTTCCCATTTTTAAAACCGTGACGCACCTACCGCCTTACATGGGTATTCTGCTGGCGTTGGGCGTGGTTTGGATTGTTTCAGAAATCCTCCATTCCAAAAAAGACGAAGAAGACCGCAAGCCCTTTACGGCCAGTCATGCATTAAGTAAAATTGACACCAGCAGTATTTTATTCTTTATGGGCATACTTCTAGCCATTGGCGTCTTGGAAGTAACGCACGTATTGACCGACCTAGCGACATGGATGAACAATACCATCGGCAACCTCGACGCCATCGTTTTTATCATCGGGATTGCTTCGGCGGTCATTGACAACGTGCCACTCGTGGCAGCCTCCATGGGTATGTACGATTTGGCAACTTACCCCCAAGACCACCGAATCTGGGAATTTTTGGCCTATTGCGCGGGTACGGGCGGCAGTATGTTGATCATTGGCTCAGCGGCGGGCGTAGCCGTAATGGGCATGGAGCGCATCAGCTTTTTCTGGTATCTCAAGCGCATCAGTCTTCTGGCGTTGATTGGGTACGTGGCGGGCGCGCTGGTGTTTTTGTTTGTGTAAGATTGGATTTACCTTTGGGAATTGAAGAACTATTCAACCAGTTTTTATCATCAACAAATCCAATTTCCAAATTTATCAGATGCAAACAATCTTAGAATCACTGCGCATTTCCAGCACAAATCACGGCGTCAGTACGGGCTTGGCCGCTTGGGAAGGTCGGGGAGAAGAGTTGTCTTCATTTTCACCAGTAGACGGTCAACTCATCGGCAAAGTTCACGCGGCATCCCGCGAAGATTACGATACGGTCATCGGTCAGGCCCAGGAAGCTTTCAAAACGTGGCGGCTTGTGCCCGCCCCCAAGCGCGGCGACATCGTTCGGCAAATGGGCGAGCAATTGCGCAAATACAAAACCGAACTCGGCACCTTGGTCAGTTATGAAATGGGCAAAAGCCTCCAAGAAGGCCTCGGTGAAGTGCAAGAAATGATTGACATCTGCGATTTTGCCGTCGGGCTGTCGCGCCAATTATACGGACTCACTATGCACAGCGAGCGCCCTTCGCACCGGATGTATGAGCAGTGGCATCCGCTGGGCATTGTGGGCATTATTTCCGCGTTCAATTTTCCCGTGGCCGTGTGGTCATGGAACTCCATGCTGGCGTGGGTCTGCGGCGACGTTTGCGTGTGGAAACCTTCCGAAAAAACGCCTTTAACGGCCATTGCTTGCCAAAATATCATTCAGGAAGTATTGAAAACCAACGATGTTCCCGAAGGAGTTTCGGGCCTGATTATCGGTGGACACGAAGTGGGCGAATGGCTCTCGCACGATGAACGGGTGCCGTTGGTTTCGGCAACGGGCAGTACGCGCATGGGCAAAGCCGTGGGGCAAGCCGTGGGTGGCCGTTTGGGGCGCAGTTTGTTGGAATTGGGCGGCAACAACGCCATCATCATTTCGCAACATGCCAACCTGCCATTGGCCATTCCAGCCATTGTGTTTGGGGCCGTAGGAACGGCGGGCCAACGCTGCACCAGTACCCGCCGGTTGATTATCCACGAAAGCATCTATGAGGACGTAAAACAGCGTCTGGTCAAAGCCTATGGTCAACTGCGCATCGGCAACCCACTCGACAGCAACATCCACGTTGGCCCGTTGATTGATACTTTAGCCGTCAAAAACTACCAGTCGGCGGTCGACGAAGTACGCATTGCGGGCGGTACCTTTGTGGTAGAACCGGGCGTTTTGACTGGTCCTGATTTTGCATCGGGCTGCTACGTACAACCCTGCGTTGCCGAAGTCGAAAATCACTGGCCGATTGTGCAACACGAAACCTTTGCACCCATCTTATATCTCATCAAATACAGTACTTTAGAGGAAGCCATTTCTTTACAAAATGGCGTACCACAGGGGCTTTCTTCGGCCATCTTTACGCTCAATTTGCGTGAATCCGAGTTGTTTTTGAGTCAAGCGGGTTCGGATTGCGGCATTGCCAATGTCAACATCGGCACCTCAGGCGCCGAAATCGGCGGGGCATTTGGCGGCGAAAAAGAAACAGGCGGGGGGCGCGAATCCGGCTCCGATGCGTGGCGAGCCTACATGCGCCGTCAGACCAATACCATCAACTACGGCACCACGTTGCCGTTGGCGCAAGGAATTAAATTTGAAATTTAAAAAAACTCACTTCTCCAATTACAGGTCACCGCTGTACGGTCCAATTTACTGGCCAACGCAGCGGTGATTTCTGTTTTCTAGCCATTCAATTTTAATCTTTTTATACGACCAACGTGGTCATTTATTTTATACTTTAAATATATAGACTATCTATTTAAAGACCAAAAATTGGCTTTTTAGGATAAAAAGTTATCAAACGGTCGATTTTGAGCAATAATTTCCCCAAAAGACAGCAGTGTAGTCCGTATTTTTGTACTGTTACAATTCCGCTCTAAAGGCCCTACTTTTATTCACCTTTGCCCGTCCCTTTGAAATGAAAAAAGGCTGTTTACTTTTGTATTTGGCTCTTCTTTTTGTGAAAGGCCAATCCCAAACCCTTCAGTCAGGTTTTGCTCAGCAAGTGTATGCTTCCGACTTTAATTCGCTGATGGGCATCACTTTCGACAACAGTGGAAGATTATTTTGCTGGGAAAAGGAAGGGAAAGTGTATGTTATCAACAACGGCGTACAAACTACATTGTTGGATATTAATCAGGAAGTGTATAATGTCACCGATTTAGGGCTCATCGGGTTGGTGCTAGACCCCAATTTTCTGAGCAATGGTTTATTTTATATTTATTATATCGTTGACCCCAAACATTTATTGAACATTGGCAGCCAATACGATGATGCAGGCAACGGTGGGACAATGGCCCGAGTCACCAGATACCAAGCAGACGCCGCCACTGGGTTTACCACGATAGTAGCCAATACGCGCACCATCTTGATTGGAGAAACCGCAAGTACGGGGATTCCCTGTACTTCATTTTTTCACATGGGAGGGAGTATGAAATTCGCCAAAGATGGTACACTCTTCATCTCCGTTGGGGATGCCGCCACAGCCGCCAACAATGACATAGGAGGATTTGATTATGGTTCTCGTACGGTTGCTCGGGGTATTATGACCTCAGCCGAAAACATTGGCTCTTATCGTAGCCAGAATCTAGATTCCCATTGCGGAAAAATTCTTCGAATAAACGCTACCAACGGCAATGGAATCTCTTCAAATCCCTACTATTCAGAAGATTACCCTCGCTCACCTCGGTCACGTATTTGGGCCAGAGGACTCCGCAATCCTTATGGTATCTTGCCCCTTCCTGAAACCGGCTCTCACAATCCGGAAGTGGGAAATCCCGGAAACCTATTGATTGGAGATGTCGGCAGTATTTTGTTTGAAGAAGTCAATCTTGCTACCGGCCCCGGGCAAAATTTTGGCTGGCCGCGTTACGAAGGAGAAAACGCCCGCGCCGAACACCCAAGTGCTACATGGGATCCCGGCAGCAACAAAAAAAAACCTCAGCTTTATTATAACTCCACCACAGGATACAGTATTGTGGGCGGAAATACGTATACGGTAGGGGGTATACAAGTTCCTGGAGAAATCAACGGACATTGCATCTTGATTGGTGATTTTTACAAAAGAACAGACTTATCCAGTCAATACCTCAACAAGCTCTACATTGCCGACTATTCCCAAAAATGGATTAAAATGGTCACTTTTGACACGACCAATCAGATAATCGCTGTTGAAAATTTTGCTTCCAATCTCAGCAACAATGTCATTTCGTTGAGTGTTTCACCTACCACTAGCGGTATTTTTTACTGTACTGCCAACCAAATCCTAAGAATTTTTCCAACAACCAACAGTGCCCCCATTGCCAAGATAGAAGCTGACAAGACGTACGGAGCAGGCCCCTTAGTTGTACGATTCAGTGCCGCAAAATCATACGACCCTGACAGTACAAGCCTGACCTATTTATGGCAATTTGGAGATGGCAGCTCTACCGAAAGCGGGCTCAAGCCCCACCACCGTTTTGCATCTAACTCAAGCGCACCCCAAAAATATACCGTAACGGTGACAGTCACCGATGCCAACGGGGCATCCACCTCCGACTCTCTATATATATACCTTAACAATACGCCACCGGTGATTGCATCAACTTCATTGGACAACTTCACTCCTTTTCCAGTCAATCAAAACCATCCTATTACCTTAGATGCAACAGTCCAAGACAATGAGCAGAACCCTGCTTCGCTGAGTCTGAGTTGGAAAATATACCTTGCTCACAATGACCACCAACACTTGAGTTCATCTCATTCGGGCAATAATATCAATACTACCCTTGCCCCTTTGGATTGTGAATTGGGAGCGGCTTCGTACTGGTACCGTGTTTATCTTACAGTATCAGACTCTCTGGGTCTAACCACTACCCTCATCAAAGACCTCTTTCCTCAATGTGGCGGTATTGCTCAAACCATTACTTTTCCAACAATCAACGACAAACAGACCACAAACACTCCCTTTGTCTTAGGTGCAACTACATCTTCGGGCCTATCGCCCTCTTATTATTCCATTTCGGGGCCCGCGTATGTGATAGGAAATCAAGTGACTCTTTCGGGTATGCCCGGCACGGTGGTGCTCCGCGCAGCCCAGCACGGCAACGGGGCCTACAATCAAGCCGCTCCAGTTGAACGGAGTTTTCAGGTAAATCGCCCACTGGATTCCCAAAGTTTTGCTTTTTCCCCTATATCCAACAAAAATGTAAGTGATGCCCCTTTTCCCCTCACTGCCTCAGCCTCAACAAATACACCCAAGTTTCTCGTAGTCTCTGGTCCAGCTACGGTAACTGGAAACACCGTTACACTCACCGGCACAGCGGGCCAAGTGACAATCCGTGCCTATGCCTCAGGCACTTATGCGACCGACGGGGTTTATTCCGACCGGAGTTTTCAAGTAGTATACCCTTGCCCTTCCACCCAAACCGTCAATAATTTGGCCTACACCGTGTACCAAGCCCAAACCGCTCTTACAGTGACCGGAGCTACGTTGGTTACTCCCTCCAATCAATCACTTTTATTGCAAGCTGGCGGTTCCATCACCATCCAACCCACGGTGGGCACTTCATTTTCTACGGGTACCAACAGTACTTTCAAAATGGAAATTGCAGGATGCCCTTAACAGCAGGAGCTACTAAGCCGTTTTTTCTTCGCTTTATTCTCGTATTTCAACTTTATAACCTCACTTTTATCAGAAGATTGTTACTAACTTTCAGTAAGTTTTGCGTCCATTCTTATTTTGAATAAAACAGTTTTTCAACAAAAAGAATGAAAATAATGAACCCTCTCCCCTATATAATCCAAACGATGCCGCTTTTGGCATTTATTGGCACGTATCTGTTAATCATCGCTTACGATAAATCAAAGATTGTGGAGCGTGTCACCTCCAAAGGCATCAAAACCGTAGGAACAGTGGTTGAAATTCGACAAAACCCTGGTGAATTATTTGGTTCAAAAGAAGGCGAAGGGCAGGCGCCCGTGGTAGATTTTGTCTTTTCTAACGGCTCACATCGGCATTATTCAACGCATTACCAAACCCCTTGTCCTTATGAAGTGGGGCAAAAAGTGGAAGTCTCCTATTATTTCTACAAATCAATCAGAGAAGTGTTATTAGCCAACGAAGGTGCGGGAACGTTGCCCAAAACGCTGTTTCGTTGGGGCATTGCGCTTTGTCTTATCGGTTATCCGTTTCTCATCAAAAAACTAATGCTTTTGGGAGGAACAAATTGAAAGCTGCCGATTAATCGTCCAAAATATTTAATAAATGAAAGAATAGCCTTGAGTAGTGCAATTGGAGTATTTACTTAAACGTATAGTAGCTATTCCAATTTTATTTTATGGACACCCTTCAAATCAAATCTATTCTTGAAAAAATAAAAACCGTCAAAGTGGCGGTATATGGAGACTTCTGTTTGGACGCGTACTGGATCATGGATACGCGCAAATCAGAAGTATCAATCGAAACGGGCCTGCAAGCCGAGTCCGTAGCCAAGCACTATTATTCGCCAGGCGGCGCGGCCAACGTCATCGCTAACCTTTCGGCCCTTCAACCCGCTCAACTCAAGGTTATCGGCGTAGTAGGCGACGATATTCACGGGCGTGAATTGACCGCTCAATTGCAAAATTTAGGCGCCGACACCAGCTCATTGGTCATTCAAAAAGAGCATTTTCAAACCTACGCATACCTCAAAAGATACATTGAAGGCGTAGAAGAGCCGCGCATTGACTTTGGAGTGTACAACAAACGCTCTCTCGAAACCGATGCGCTGATTCTGGCGGGCCTACAATCGGCGCTAGAGATGTACGATGCGCTGATTTTCAACCAACAGGTGCTCGGAAGTATTACCAACGATAGCTTTATCGAAAAAGCCAATGCGCTTTTTGAGCAATACAACGACAAAATTATCTTGGTTGACTCGCGGCATTTCAACGACCGTTTCTCCAACGTATACCGCAAAGTAAACGACGTGGAGGCTGCCCACCTCAACGGCGTTCAGGTAGAGCCGCGTACGATGTTGCCGCGCGCTACCGTGCTGGAATACGGTCAATCTTTATTTGCCCAGTCGCAAAAACCCGTCTTTGTCACCTGCGGTGCCAGAGGCATTACCGCCTTTGATTCAACTGGTTATCATGAGCATTTGGGATTACAGCTGACCGCGCAACTCGACACCGTAGGTGCGGGCGACACCGTCATCAGTGCCATCACCTTGTGTTTGGCGGCGGGAATCAGCCCCAACGAAGCCGCTGAATTTGCCAACTTTGCGGCGGCAGTTACGGTTCAAAAACTGTTTATTACGGGCACCGCCAATGGCGAAGAAATTCTGGCCATCAGCCAAGATCCCAACTATATTTACCAAGCCGATTTGGCCGAAAATCCGCGTCAGGCAGTTTATCTACCCGACTCCGAAACGGAGCTCTGTGACCCATCGGTGTTGGAAAAACTGGGCCACATCAAATACGCCGTCTTTGACCACGACGGCACCATCAGCATCCTCCGCCACGGGTGGGAAGAAATCATGGAGCCCGTGATGATGAAAGCGATTTTGGGCGATTCTTACGATACAATTGACGCCGCAGGATTCAAAAAAGTACAGCGCGAAACGCAAGAGTTTATTCACAAAACCACCGGTATTCAGACCATTTACCAAATGGAAGGCTTGGTCAACATGGTGCGCGAAGCAGGCTACGTGCCCGAAGACCAAATTTTGGATAAGTTTCAGTACAAACAGATTTACAACGACGCCCTGATGGAATTGGTCAACAAACGCATGGCCAAATTACAGGCGGGTGAACTGGACTGGGAAGATTATACCATGAAGGGCGCAGTGGCGTTTTTACACGAACTGAAAGAGCGCGGCGTAGTAATGTATCTAGCCAGCGGCACCGACGTAGATGACGTTCGCCACGAAGCCACCGTACTTGGCTATGCTGACTTATTCGACGGCGGGATTTACGGTGCTTTGCGCGAGTACACCAAGTTTTCCAAGAAGATGATTATCGAGCGAATCATCCGCGACAACAACCTGAATGGCAATGAATTGGCCGTATTTGGCGATGGTCCCGACGAAATCCGTGAAGGGCGTCGTTCGGGTGGTATTTCGATTGGAATTACGAGCAACGAAGTACAACGCCACGGACACAATTTCGACAAACGGCCTCGCCTCGTGAAAGCCGGTGCGCAGTTGATTATTCCTGATTTCTCGCAATACCGCAAGCTAGTCAGTTTGCTCTTCAAGGAAGAAGAAATTTCGGAAACAGTGTAAGAAAGATGGGCGGCGGTCATATCGCACACAAACAGGCAGACGCAAGGCCTGCCCCTACAATGGCAATTATTTCGTAGGGGCGGGGCTTGCCTCCGCCCTCTGTCAGATGTAAAAAACCGATCAAAATCAGCGTTCCAAATTGTTAAGATGTTAAAACAAACAACCATATACCTCTTTGCCATAGGCGTTCTAATGGCCTCACTTTTTTCCTGTTCAGAATCCGGCAAAGAACCCGTTGATTACGTTGACCCGTTTATCGGGACCGATTTCTTTGGTCATACCTTCCCGGGAGCCACGCTCCCCTACGGCATGGTACAACTCAGTCCCGACCACGACGTCAAAGGGTGGACCTACGCGGCCGGCTACGCCTATCCCGACAGTTCTATCATCGGCTTCAGCCACACGCATTTCAGTGGCGTCGGTATGACCACGGGCGGTGATATTTTGGTCATGCCCACCGTCAGCGATAAAATTCAAACCTCGGCAGGCAGCAAGGAAAACCCTGATTCGGGCTATCGTTCTCGTTACGACAAAAAAGACGAATCGGCTTCGCCGGGTTATTATTCTGTGTTGTTAAAAGACGGTAACATCAAAGCCGAGCTCACCGCCACCAAACGCGTGGGCGTACACCGCTATACCTTCCCCGAATCACGAAAATCAACTATTCTGCTCGACATCGGCCACGAAATCGGCGGTAATGCGGAAAGTGGCGAATCGTTGGTAAAAATGACCAATGATTCCACCCTCGAAGGCTACAAAGATGCCAACGGCACGATGGTTTATTTTGTGGCAAAATTCAGCCGCCCGTTTGAATATTATGGCACGTGGGACAATGACTACATCACCCCCGAATCGTCGGAAGGTTATTGGCCGTACAAAAACGAAGAAAAAGGGTTGAATGTCGGCTTTTTTGTAGGTTATAAAACCAAAAAAGACGACCAAGTCACGGTCAAAGTGGCCATTTCGCACGTGAGTGTAGAAGGTGCAAAAAAGAATTTACAGGCCGAAGTTGCGCATTGGGATTTTGACAAAGTGAAAAACGACGCCCGCGAGACATGGAATGAAGAACTCAAACGCGTAGCCATCAAAGGCAACGATGAAGCCCAAAAGCAGGTTTTTTACACGGCATTTTACCGCAGTTTATTGGCTCAATACATCGGGCAGGACGTGGATGGGCGGTACATGGGTATGGACAAAAAAGTGCATACCGCCCAAAAATATGACTTTTACCCCTCCTTTTCCTGTTGGGATACCTACCGCACGCAGCATCCACTGTTGACGCTTATCGCCCCCGACCACGTCAACGATTTTGTTAAATCCATTGCCGCCAAAACCACCGAATTCGGTTGGCTTCCCGCGCAGCATTTCCGCAATACGTATCGCCCAAGCATGGTCGGTGACCACTTGATTCCTGTTATCGTAGATGCCTATTTTAAAGGCTACCGTGATTGGGACATTGAAGGATTGTACGCCGCCATGCGTCGCAAAGCCTTGGAATCTCCCCCCGCCAATATTCCCGCCTCCGCCGGTCGTGCTGGACTGGCCGATTATATCCGCTTAGGCTACGCACCCGCCGACCGCACCACCGAATCCGTTCCCAACACGATGGAATTGGCCTACGATGATTGGTGCATTGCCCGGTTGGCCGAAGCATTGAACAAAAAAGAAGACGCGGCCTTGTTTTACAAACGCGCTCAGAATTACCGAAACGTATTTGATGCGTCTACGGCTTTTATGCGTCCGCGCCGCGAAAACGGCGCGTGGTTGGAAGCCATCGGCACCAATCAACAAACCATTGATTCTGTGGGAGCACATCATTATTACCGATATTTTGACCCGCTGTTGGTGGGCCGTCGTCCCAACCGTCATTATACTGAATCCAACGCGTGGCAATACCTCTGGTCGGTGCAACACGACCCAGCCGGTTTGATTCAGTTATTGGGTGGAAATCAATCGTTTAATCAACGTTTGGATACCTTCTTTGCCATGGATGCCTCCATCAGTACCCCAAAATACGTGGGTGTGGTGGGTACCATCGGGCAATACGTACACGGAAATCAACCTTCGCATCACGTAGCGTACTTGTACAATTATGCGGGTGCTCCGTGGAAAACCCAGTATTGGGCCCGCGAAATCATGGAGCGTTTTTACCGGACCGGACCGGGAGGGTTATCAGGTAATGAAGATATGGGTTCGCTTTCCTCTTGGTATTTATTGAGCAGCATGGGCATTTATCCCGTGGCTCCGGGCAGTACCCAATACGCCATTGGTAGCCCGATGTTTGAGGAAACTGAATTTAATGTCGGGAAAGAAAAAACCTTCAAAATCATTGCCCCAAACACCTCCTCCAAAAACCGATACATCCAATCCGCCACGCTCAACGGCAAAGCCTTTGACCGAAGCTGGATTGACCATTCTGAAATCATGGCGGGTGGAGAATTGACGTTTGTAATGGGTCCTGAGCCGAATAAATCGTGGGCAACGGGCAAAGATGCCGCGCCCTATTCGCAGAGCAAGTAGTCGCTCGGTTCTACCGAGTGACAATTATCCCAAGGCCTCCGGCCTGTTGATTCAATAAGGCCGGAGGCCTACCAATAGCCATCACTCGCGGGACGCGAGCGACTGCCGTCAAACACAACAAAAACACCAACCAAACCCCATGATAACCAATACCTTAAAAACCCTCCTCCTCTTGTTGGCAACGGCCTTCATCAGCCAAGCCCAGCAAACCTACGCCGAAAAACTCGGCTGGCCCAAAGGAGCCAAAGTCGTGATTTTTCACGTAGACGACCCGGGCATGTCGTATTCTTCCAACCAAGGAACCATCAAATCCGTGGAGCAGGGCGTGGCTACGTCGTGCAGCATTATGTTTCCGTGCGCATGGTCGGCGAGTTTTGTGAATTACATTCAAAAAAGCAATCCTAATCTCGACGCGGGGGTACATTTGACGTTGACATCGGAGTGGCGCGATTATCGTTGGGGACCCGTGGCGGGCTTTCAAAACGTACCAAGTTTGGTGGATAAAGAAGGGAATCTGTGGCACGAAGTAGCCCAAGTCGTGAAAAATGGCACGGCCGACGACGTAGAAAAAGAAATCAGGGCGCAGGTCGAAAAAGCATTGCGCATGGGCCTGAAACCCACCCACATGGACTCGCACATGGGTACGCTTTTTGCGCACGTCCCCTTTTTGGAGCGATACATCAAAGTCGGGGTTGAATACGGCATTCCGGTCATGTTTCCGGGCGGAAATAACAAGTTGCTCATTGAATGCCAAAATTATCCTGTCATCAAGAAATTAAAGGCCGAAGGCAAATGGCAAGAGGGCATGAAATTGCCCGAATCCGAATTAATTAAAATGACGGGACCGGTGGGACAGAAAATCTGGCAATCGGGCTTGCCCGTGTTGGATGATTTGCACACCATCAGCGGCGACTGGAAGCCCACAACTCCCAACTCAACGCCCGAAGAATGGGGCAAGTACAAAGCCCAAAAATTCATCGAAACCCTCAACAACATGCAGCCCGGATTGGCCATGTTCATCGTCCACAGCAGCGACGTGACCGACGCCTTCAAGCACATCAGCGCTTCGGGTGGCTCACGCTACGCTGATATGCTTTCGATGATGAATCCCGAATTGAAAGCCTATATCCAATCACAGGGCATCATCCTGACTACGTGGCGGGAAGTGATGGAACGCCGGAAGAAAGTCAAGTAATTTGATTTGTCACCCTGAAAGGGTCTAAAACCGTACGAATTAACAATTCGCAAAAAGCAATTATACCACCATGCAAAGGCTCTTAGATGCCCGAATGGGCGGCCCCGTCCAGCATGACAAAAAATACGTTTTTATAAATACAAAAAGCACCAATGAAACTCCGTTTTCCTCTCTCCATACTCCTTTTTACCTTTATTTCCCTGCAAAACACCTTTGCGCAATCCTCCCCCATTGTTCGCTCCACGCTGATTTTTCCGGGTCAGGAAAAACACGTTCACGGCAGCAGTTTGGTCAATTTACCCAATGGCGATTTTCTTTCCGTGTGGTTTTATGGGAGTGGCGAACGCACCGCCGACGACGTCAAAATCATGGGTGCCCGTTTGAAAAAAGGCGAAACCGTTTGGAGTGAACCGTTTGAAATGGCCGATACGCCCCACCTGCCCGATTGCAACCCCGTTTTGTTTTTGAATCAACAGGGCAAACTGTTTTTAGTCTGGATTGCGGTACAGGCCAACCAATGGGAGCAGTCTATTCTGCGTTTTAAAACCTCGACCGATTACGCTAAAAGCGGCCCACCTATTTGGAATTGGCAGGATAATATTTTGCTCAAACCCGATGACAATTTTGCCAAAGAAGTAGCCGAAAAATTCAAGAAACTGCCCGAAAATACCGCAGGTTGGGCAGGATACGCCCGCAAATACGACGACATGATCATCGAAGCCGCCAAAGATGCCCCCAAACGCAGCATCGGGTGGATGACGCGTATCAAACCGATGCTGATGGAAAACGGCCGCATTGTGTTGCCGCTCTATTCCGACGGATATAACTTTTCGCTCATGGCCATTTCCGACGATTTTGGTACGACGTGGAAACCAAGCCTGCCGCTCGTAGGCCGTGGGCCGATTCAACCCGCGTTGGCAAAACGTAAAAACGGGAACTTGGTGGCGTACCTGCGCGACAGCGGCGACGAGCCTACGCGCGTTCAAATCAGTGAATCTTCGGACAAAGGAGAAAGTTGGACCGCCTCTCTCAAAACCGACATTCCCAATACCGCAAGCGTTGAAATATTGACATTGCAGGATGGCAAATGGGCCTTTTTGGGCAACGACATCGACGACGGACGCTACCGCGTGAGCCTGTATCTATCTGATGATGAAGGGAAAACGTGGAAGTGGAAAACGCGCCTCGAAGACCACGCCCGCGACAAAGGCGGTTATTCGTACCCCTGCCTGATTCAAACGCCTGACGGTTTGTTGCACATTACTTACTCCGCCCACGCCGACAAAAACAACAAATCCATTAAATACGTAGTGGTTGACCCTAAGAAGATGAAATAATCGGCTTTATCTTTAACCACTAAGGCACTAAAGGCCACTAAGAAGAGTTAAATCCCTTAGTGATTCTTAGTGCCTTAGTGGTTATAAAAACCTACAACCTCTTCAAAATCTTCACCAACTTTTCCGTAATCACCTCATAGCCTACGTCCGAAGGGTGCAGGCCGTCGTAGGTCATGGCAATGGACTCGACGGGGTAAGGATATTCGTCGGTTTCGGGGTTGAAAGGAACGTCAATAAAATCGGGATAAGCGTAGTTTTTGTACGCGCCCGTTTGCGGGTCTTTCAGCCGTTTGTACTTAACCAACTTCTTCACGCTTAAGCGTTTGGTATTGTACAAATCAATCACTTTCAGTTTTTCATGCTTCCCAATCGCATTGATGGCCTCCGCAAACTGACCGAGCATTTGTCCCTTTTTCTCTTTGTAAGAACCGTACGCGTTGTTTTTCATATTGGCGATGTACACAAAATCGACCCGTTGCATGGGTGTCATCAATATAATTTTGGCATCCGGGTTCAGGCGGCGCAGTTTGTCGATAATGATGCGAAACGAACCGTAGAGCGTTTGGTGGCCGGCATTGTTTTCATAATCGGCCAAAGTGCCCAACGGTCGCCCGCCCCACCAGTCGTTTGTCCCCAAAAAAACGGTGTACACATCGGCTTTTGTCAGGTTAAGCGTTTCTATTTTCTCGGCAATCAGCCCCGCCGTCCAGCCGTTATAACCTTTATTAATGTATTCAATGTGAGGCAGTTTCTCCACTACCCTCGTCATATAGCCTTTCGTAATTCGGTTTCCAGTTTCGTTTTGGTGTTCGTTCAGGTAGGTGATGGAGTCACCGATGGCCACCCAGGTGATTTTTTCGGGAGAGAATGAACTGAATAGTCCAACTAGGACAATCAACGCAATGATTTTTTTCATGCCTAAAGTTAAATTGGGTGTTTACTTTCTCCCAAAAGCCTTCAAGCGCGTTTTTATCCTTATTTATTTGGCGAGGAGGTGCTGGCAAAACGACGTGACTTAGGCATTGGCCTATGCCTCCACTTAAAGTGTATACAAATACCCTGGCTTTTTAGCTACTTGATTGGTACTTACCGTGTTATAAACAGTCTTGTTATTTTACCTTCGCAGTCACCCTTTGGAAGGCGGTGAACAACTTGAGGAAAGAAGATGACGAATCTCTAACAATAACTAGGTATATAGTCAACCAGGTTACTTAGCAGTTGCAAGTTTTTGCTTAATATCTACGACAAAATCAAGAGTAACTCCTGCGATTTTAGCGATTTTGTCAAAAGTCATATCTGTCTCTCTCAATAGATTTTCAACTATTTTTCTTTTTGCTTTGACGACAAAGTAATCGTTTTCTTCATTTAAATATTTTGCGATGCTCTCCATGATTTCGTCAATTTGTAGGTCTAATTTACGCAGTTTTTTGCCGATGTTGGTGTTTTTTCACCAACATCCTCACTTTTTAGCTATATAATTGGCACTTACCGTGTTACAAACACTCTTGCTATTTTGCGTTCGCAGTCACCATCTAAAAGATTGCGAACAAAAATTGTTACAAAAATTACAGCCAAAATAAGGCTCTGTTTTAAGATAAGACAACTATATTTTCAAATGATTACATTTATTATCTTCAAATTTGTATAATTGTAAAAATATAATCATAAACCATGGAAGACCGTACTAAAGCCGAAGATATTTTGTAACTATCTGATTATAGGATATTTGGATGTCAATCCATCGAATCATTATTTCAATATATTCAGTGCATAAGCGTATAAAATTATCATTTGCGTTTTTGAGACCT